>NZ_JAKWBE010000004.1 GCF_022513565.1 Streptomyces gilvus
AACGTCTCGATTCTGGGCCTGAGTTACGGCGCCTTCGCGCTCGGCTTCGGAATCTCCTTCTGGCAGGCGCTGATCGCCGGCGTGATCGGCATCGTCTTCTCCTTCCTGCTGTGCGGCTTCATCGCCGTGGCCGGAAAGCGCGGCTCCGCACCGACGATGGTGCTCAGCCGGGCCGCCTACGGGGTGCGCGGCAACAAGCTGCCCTCGGTGATCTCCTGGGTGCTCACCGTCGGCTGGGAGACCGTGCTGTGCGCGCTCGCCACCATGGCCACCGCCACCGTCTTCGGGCGGCTCGGCTGGGGCGGCGGCACCGGCACCAAGGTGGTCGCCCTGGTCCTCGTCGGTGCGCTGACCGTGGTCGGCGGAGTGATGGGCTTCGACCTGATCATGCGCCTGCAGACCCTGATCACCCTCGTCACCGGTGTGCTCACCGTCGTCTACGTCGCGCTGGTCGCCGACCACATCCACTGGAACACCGTCAGCGGCATCCCGGCGGGTTCCGCGCAGGAGTTCATCGGCGCGCTGGTGTTCATGATGACCGGCTTCGGACTGGGCTGGGTCAACGCGGCCGCCGACTACTCCCGCTATCTGCCACGCCGTTCCGCCGGCCGGGGCGTGATCGGCTGGACCACCTTCGGGGCGTCCCTGGCGCCGCTGCTCCTGCTGGTCTTCGGCCTGCTGCTGGCCGGCTCGTCCACCAAGCTGAACACGGCCGTCGCCGCCGACCCCATCGGCGCGCTCACCACCATCCTGCCCACCTGGTTCCTGGTCCCCTTCGCCGTGGTCGCCGTGCTCGGACTGGTCGGCGGCGCGGTCCTCGACATCTACTCCTCCGGCCTCGCCCTGCTCTCGGCGGGCATCCGGATCCCCCGCCATCTCGCCGCCTTCGTCGACGGCGTCCTGATGATCGCGGGCTCCGTCTACATCGTCTTCCTCGCCGACGACTTCCTCGGCCAGTTCATGGGCTTCCTCACCACACTGGGCGTCCCCATCGCCGCCTGGTGCGGCATCATGCTCGCCGACCTGCTGCTGCGCCGGCGCGACTACGACGAGGGCGACCTCTACCGGCCCACCGGCCGCTACGGCGACGTACCCCCCGTACCGCTGCTGCTGACCGTCGTCGCCACGGCCCTCGGCTGGGGCCTGGTCACCAACGCGGCCGCAAGCTGGCTCACCTGGCAGGGCTATCTGCTCGACCCCTTCGGTCTCGGCGGCAAGTCCGGCGCCTGGGCCTACGCCAACCTCGGCGTCCTCGCCGCGCTCGCCCTCGGCTTCCTCGGCACACTCGCCCTCGGCCGCGCCCGCGTCCACGCCCAGGAGGAACAGGAACCGAGCCCCACGGACGCGGGGGCCGCCGTATGACCGGCGGTCTGCTCGCCGTCATCGACATGCAACGCGTCTTCGCCGAACCGGGCAGCCCGTGGGCCGCGCCGCGCTACGCCGAGGCCGCGGCGGGAGTACGACGCCTGCTGCCGGCCTTCGGCGACCGGGTCACCTTCACCCGCTTCCTGGCCCCGGCGAAGCCCGAGGGCGCCTGGCGGGCCTATTACGACCGCTGGCCGTTCGCCCTCCAGCCACCGGACGCCCAACTCTGGTCCCTGACGGAGGACTTCGCCCCGCACGCCCACCACACCCTGGACGCCACGACCTTCGGCAAGTGGGGCCCGGACCTCGCCCGCCGCCTCGGCCCGGACAACCGCCTCGTCCTGGCCGGCGTCAGCACCGACTGCTGCGTCCTGTCCACCGCCCTCGCCGCGGCCGACGCGGGAGTCGAGGTCGTGGTGGTCACGGACGCGTGCGCCGGAGCGGACGACGCCGCACACGCGCGGGCACTGCAACTCATGGACTCCTACGGGCCGTTGATCCGACTGACCGCGGTCACCGAACTGCTCGCGGAGGCGGTGTGAGCCGCATGCCGACCGCCCCTGACCACCGCCGCATCGCCCTCCTCGGCGGAGGCTTCGGAACCGGGGCTCCGCTGGACGGCTGGGTCCTGGGCCACGCGCGTACCTCCCGGCCGCGCATCTGCTTCCTGCCCACCGCCAGCGGCGACGCCCCGGCGTACGTGGAGTGGTTCCTCGACGCGTTCGGCACGCGCCGGGACTGCGAGCTGTCCGTACTGCCCTTGTTCCAGCGGCAGTTGGACGACGACGCGCTGCGCACGCAGGTGCTCGCGCAGGACATCGTGTACGTCGGCGGGGGCAACACCGCGAACATGCTGGCCGTCTGGCGCGTGCACGGCGTGGACCGCCTGCTGCGGGAGGCCTACGAGCGGGGCACGCTCCTGCGCGGCACCAGTGCCGGTGCCACTGCTGGGCGGAGGCCTCCCACACCGACTCCTTCGGTCCCCTGACCCACCTCCGGGACGGACTGGGGCTGCTGTCCGGCTCGGTCTGCCCTCACTACGACAGCGAACCGGGCCGGCGCCCCTCCTACCGGGCGGCCGTGGCGGACGGCTCGCTGCCGGGCGGATGGGCGCTGGACGACGGGGTCGGGGCGCTGTTCCTGGACGGGGAACTGGCGGAAACGGTGTCGGTGACGCCCGGTGCTCATCTGTACCGGGTGGAGCAGGACGGGCGCGGAGGCGTGCACGAGCGGGTCGTCGGCGGGCGTTCGCTGGTGTGAGGGTTGACCGGAGCGGTCGGTGGATTCCCCGGTCGGCGGGGGAATGGCCCGCTCCGGATCGGGTACGCGACCCGGAGCCGTGCCCGGAGGCGATCTTGTTCCGGCCGTGCGGTACGACCGTCGCTACCAGGGGATCTGCCATGGAGACACCTGCCCACGAGAACAACCCCACACCGGCACGGCAGGCGCTCGACGCGCTGGCCGTGAACACCGACGACACGGCGGCGCTGGACACGCTGGCCGGCAGCGAGGTCCTCGTCCCGGTGCCGGACGACGCGAACCAGGACGACGCCACCGACCCCTCGGCCGTGGCGCTGCCCGTCCTGGAGCAGCCGGACGGCGACCCGGTGGTGCCCGTGTTCACCTCGGAGGTGGAGATGGCCGAGCTGCTGCCCTTCGTCTCCCGATACCGCCTGGTCCCGCTGGGCGCCCTCGCCTCCCAGTGGCCGGCCGACGAACTGTCCCTGACCATCGACGCGGGCTCCGAGCACCCGCTGACCCTCACCTCGGAAGGCGTACGCACCCTGCTCGCCCGGCCCTGAGCCCCGAGCCGCGAGAGCTCCCGCGCTCGCGCGCGGCCGGAGCGCGAACGGCACCGACCCCGTTCAGCCCGGACGCGTGCGGCCGCCGGGGCCGACGATACGGCTGGTGCGGCGTCGCCCAACGCTGGGCGACCGGCCGCAGAAGTGAGCGGATTGCGGCATGTGGCGGCCCACGCCCAAGGCCGCGTCGCCCGGTCGCGCTTGTGCGCCGCCGAAACTGATCGCCGGTCGCGGCAGCGGGCCACAATGGCCGCATGGAATGGATCTCCGGCGTGGCCGGCGGGCTGCTGCTGGCGGTCCTGGCCGGCAGCGTCCTGCGCACCCTCGTGGTGCCGCGCGGCCTGTACTCGATGCTGGTGTACCGGCTGTGGTGGCTGCTGCGCCGCCTGCTGCGGCTCGCCGCGCCCGGCGGGGGATACGACGCCATCGACCGCGCCCAGACCTGGCTCGCGCCCCTGATCCTGATCGGCATGCTCACCACCTGGCTGGGCGGTGCACTGCTCGCCTTCGGCCTGCTGCTGCACGCCCTGTCCGGGCTGTCCTGGGGCAGTTCCTTCCGTGAGGCCGGCTCCAGCCTGCTCACCCTCGGATTCGCCAGCGGCGACCGCCTGCGACTGTCCGCGCTCGACTTCGTCGCCGCGGCCACCGGACCCGTCCTGATCGCCCTGCAGATCGCCTACCTCCCGACGCTGTACGCCGCCTACAACCGCCGCGAGCTGGAGGTGACCCTCCTCCAGTCACGGGCCGGCGAGCCCGCCTGGGGTCCGGAGATCCTGGCCCGGCAGTGGCTGGTCGACACCGAGACCGCGCTGCCGGAGCTGTACCGGTCCTGGGAACGGCTGGCCTCCGACATCGGCGAGAGCCATTCCGCGTACCCGGTCCTGATGGCGTTCCGCTCGCCCCGCCCCTACCGGCACTGGCTGGTCGGCCTGATCGCCGTCATAGACGCGGCGGCCGTCCAGCTCGCGCTCACCCCGCGCACCGCCCCGCCGGCCGCCCGCCTCGTGCTGCGCGCCGGTTTCACCGCGCTGCGCGACATGGCCCGCGCCCAGCGCATCCCGTTCGACCCCGACCCCGCCCCGGACGCCCCCGTCCGGCTGACCTACGTGGAGTTCGAGGCCGCGGCGGCCATGCTGGAGGCGGCGGGTTTCCGCGCCGAACGCCCCATCGAGGAGGCCTGGCCGCACTTCCACGGCTGGCGCGTCAACTACGAGGCCATCGCCTACGAACTGTGCCGCCGCTGCGACGCCGTACCCGCGCTGTGGACCGGGCCGCGCGACTTCGACTCGACGCCCGTTCCGCCGCGCCGGCCCGCGGACCGCAGACCCGGCGAGGGACGTCCCGAGCTGCCTCCGGCGGGCTGAGCCGGGTGACGGCGTCAGAGGGCGACCGCTGCGCGGACGGGGCCTGAGGGCGGCCGGGGCTCAGCCCAGCGTGCGCTGAAGCGCCGCCCGTTGCAGCGGCAGAACCTCGGCGTGCAGGTCGCGGCCCTTGCGGGTGAGGGTGACGTACACGCCGCGCCGGTCCTCGACGCACACGGAGCGCTCCAGCAGGCCGTCCTTCTCCAGCCGGCCGATGAGCCGGGACAGCGCGCTCTGGCTGAGATGGACCCGGCCGACCAGGTTCTGCACCCGGCACTGGTCGCCCTCCCGGGGCGCCTCGGACGCGAGGAGGTCGAGCACCTCGAAATCGCTCGCGCCCAGACCGTGCGGGTGCAGCACCCGGTCGATCTCGCACATCGTGCGCGCGTGCACGGACAGGATGTCCCGCCACTTCTCCTCGAGCCCGGCCCCGGCCGTCTTCACTGCCATACCCGCACGGTAACACCGAATGAGCCATTCGTTGAGCGTGCAACCAATGCGGGTGCATGCGGCGCGGCGGTTCTCAGGCGGCCGGGTCCTCGAGCAGCCCGACCAGGTTGCCGTCCGTGTCCTTGAGCGAGGCGATCAGCCGGCCGTTGCCGACGTCCCGGACGTCCTGCACGATCTCCGCACCGGCGTCCACCAGGGCGGCCAGCCGGCCACGGATGTCGGTCACGTGCCAGTACGGCACCGGCCCGGTCAGGCCCTGAGCGTGACCGTTGGGGTCCAGGCCGACGTCCTGTCCGGCGTCCTTGAAACCGACGTAGTACGGCTCGTCCGCGTACGGCTCGACCTCCAGCAGGGCGCTGAAGAGGGCCTTCGCCCGGTTGATGTCCTTGACGGGGTAGATGATGGTCTTCAGGCCGGCAGTCATGACAGGCTCCTCCGTGTCCGGTTCTCCGACGGGATTTCGTCGGTGGTCTCACGCTAGGGCGGGGGAGCGGGACGTGGCTTCTCGGATCCTGACCGGTTGCGCCGACGGGTGCTCAGCGCTCCGCCACCAGCAGCCGGTAACCGACGTCGAGACTGTCCCTGGCGAGCAGATCCGCATGCCGGTCGTGCCAGCGACCGGAGGCCAGATCAGCGGCGAGTCGCGCCAGCCCGGGCGCCAGGACGTCCTCCCCGGTCTGGGCGAGCAGGGAGATGCCGGCCCGCACCCGCGGATCGAGGTAGGCGTGCGGACGACGCCAGAAGGCGGCGCCGAAACCGTCCGTGCAGTCGTACGGAACCGGCACGGGCTCCTGACGCGCCCCGCCCAGCCAGGCGGCCAGCCGGTCGACGGGAAGGGCCCGGGCGTCGTCGAGGACCGCGACCTCGGGAAGGTACTCGCGCACCAGCCAGAACCGCTCCCGGAAGACCTCCTGATCCCAGGTCAGCACCACGATCCGACGCCGGGCGACCCGGCACAGCTCGGCGACCCCGGCCGCCGGATCACTCCAGTGGTGGACGGTCAGCAGCGCCATCACCGCGTCAGCGGCACCGTCCCGCAACGGCAGACGCTCGGCGACCGCGCGCACGGCCGGCGCGGAACCGGGCGGCCGCCGGCCGGTCATCACCCGGCTCGGCTCCACCGCGAGCACCGTGCACGCCGGCTCGTAGGAGCCGGTACCGGCCCCCACGTTGACCACGTCCGTGGCGTCCCCGAGCGCGGCGTGGATCAGCGCGGCGATCCGCGGATCCGGCCGCCGGGTCAGGTGGTACGTCGTACCGAGCGAGTCGTAGAGGGCCATGGCCCTCAGTATGCGAAGCGACCGCACACCGAGGGCCCGCATGACGCGCTACGTCGAGTCCCGCTTCACCAACTCCGTCGGCAGGATCACCGCCGCCGGGTCCTCGCCGCCTATCTGGGCCAGCAGTACCCGCACCATCTCGTTGCTGATCCGGTCCCACGGCTGGCGGATCGTGGTGAGCGCGGGGCTGACCGCCGTCGCCGCGGGGGAGTCGTCGAAGCCGCCCACCGCCACGTCCTCGGGGACCCGGCGGCCCGCCCGCTGGAGCGCGGTGAGCACGCCCTGCGCCATCAGGTCGGAGGCCACGAAGACCGCGTCGATGTCCGCTGCCTGTGCCAGGAGCCGCTCCGCGCCCGCCTCACCGCTGGCCCGGCTGTAGTCCCCGGGCACGACGAGCTTCTCGTCGATCTCGATGCCCGCTTCGGAGAGGACCTCCTTGTAGCCCGCGAGGCGTTCCACACCGCCCGGTGTGTCCAGCGGACCGGTGACCACGCCGATACGGCGCCGCCCCTGCGACAGCAGATGGCGGACCATGTCCTTGGCGCCGTCCCGGTCGTCCGCCGCCACATAGCTCACCTTGGCGCCCAGACCCATGGGCTTGCCGCACGCGACCAGCGGTACGCCCGCCTCGCGCAGCTCCTCGGCGACCGGGTCGCCGGAGTGGCTGGAGACCAGCAGCACCCCGTCCACGTGACCCGCGGTGATGTACCGGGTGATGCGCCGGCGCTCGTCCTCGGTCCCCGCGAGCATCAGCAGCAGCGGGACGTCGTGCGAGGCCAGCGCCTGCGTACAGCCTCGCAGCAGGACGTTGAAGTTCGGGTCCTCGAAGAACCGCTCCTGCGGCTCGGTCAGCAGGAAGCCGATCGAGTCGGAGCGTCCGGTGATCAGGGAGCGGGCGTGCCGGTTGACGACGTAACCCGTCTTGCGGATGGCGGCGTTGACCGCCTCCTGCGCGGCGGGGCTGACGTAGTGCCCGCCGTTGAGCACGCGCGAGACCGTGCCGCGGGAGACCCCGGCCTCGCGTGCCACGTCGTGGATCGTCGGTGGTCTGCGCCGGCCCCCCGTGTTGCTCATGGTCATGACTTTACGGCCCCGGAGAGCAGATCGAGGCTCCAGAATCTCTGGATGACCAGGAAGAGCGCGATCAGCGGGATCACCGCCAGGAAGGCGCCCGTGATCACGAGCGTGTACAGCGCCGGCTGGTTGTTGCCCTGTTGGAGCAGCGTGAACAGGCCCAGTGTGATCGGGAACTTCTCGTCGTCGCTCAGCATGATGTACGGCAGCAGGAAGTTGTTCCACACGGCCACGAACTGGAACAGGAACACCGTCACCAGGCCGGGGATCATCATCGGCACAGCGATCCGTGTGAAGATCCGCCACTCGCTCGCCCCGTCCATCCGCCCGGCCTCGACCACGTCGGAGGGCACGGCCGCGGTCGCGTAGACGCGCGAGAGGTAGACGCCGTACGGGGAGAGGATCTGCGGCAGCAGCACGGACAGGTAGGAGTCCGTGATGTCGGCCTTGGCCATCAGCAGGTACTGCGGGATGGCGAGGATGATCGGGGGCATCAGCACGCCCGCGAGCAGCACGTTGAAGATCGCCTCGCGGCCCTTGAAACGGTAGGTCGCCAGGGCGTAGCCGCTGAAGGCCGAGACGCCCGTCGAGAGCAGGGCACCGAGACCGGCGTACAGGGCGGAGTTGCCCATCCACTTCCAGTAGACGCCGTCGCGGTAGGCGCTGAGGTCCTTGAGGTTCTCGGCGAAGCCGGAGCCGGGCAGGAAGGTGAACGTGGAGAACAGTTCGCTGCCTGACTTGGTGGACGCGATCACCACCCAGGCGACCGGCAGCAGGGTGTAGATCGCGCCGAGCAGCAGCGTGAGGGTCGGGATCAGGGCGATACGGCGGCGCAGCGGCGGGCCCTGGGCCGTACCTGGGGTGGTACCTGCGGCCGGGGCGGCCTTGCGGACGGCAAGAGAACTCACGGTGCTGCCTCCTGCTTGTTGCGGCGGTTCGCGGCCCGTAGGAACCCGAAGGACAGGACCAGCGTGGCGATGGCGATGAGTGTCGCCTCGGCCGCCGCCGAGTAGATGTCCCCCTTGCCGAAGGCGTCGACGTACACCTTCATCAGCGGACTCCAGGTCGTACTGACCGAGTTGGTGAGGGGCTTGAGGGTGGTCGGCTCGTTGAAGACCTGCAGCGTCGCGATGATCGAGAAGAAGAAGGTCAGCACCAGCGACGGCGCGACCATCGGGATCTTGATCTTCAGGGCGATCTGCAGCGGGCCGGCGCCGTCCAGCTTCGCCGCCTCGTAGACCTCGGCCGGGATGGACCTGAGCGAGGTGTAGATGACGATCATGTTGAAGCCGGTGCCGCCCCAGACCGCGATGTTGGACAGGGCCAGATACAGCGCCCCGCCGTTCAGCAGGTCGGGCTGCGGCAGGTTCAGCTTGTCGAGTATGTAGTAGAAGGGGCTGACGGACGGCAGGTACAGAAAGCCCCACAGCAGCGCGGCCACCACGCCGGGGATGGCGTACGGCAGGAAGATCGCGAGCCGGGTGAACGGGGCGAGGCGGACCCGCTCGGTGTCGAGCATCAGGGCGAACAGGAGGGCGAGGCCGAGCATCACCGGGACGACGATGCAGCCGTAGCCGAGGACGCGCAGCGCACCGTGGTAGAACTCGTTGTCGGTGAGGGCGTCCTTGTAGTTCTCCAGTCCGGCCCAGACCTCCTTGCGGGCGCCCACGCCCAGGCCGAGGCCTGAGACGTGCACCTTGCGGAAGCTGAGCCAGATCGCGTACCCGATGGGCAGCACGAAGAACAGGGCGAAGAGGGTGGCGGCGGGGAGGAGGAAGGCGTACGGGGCCCCCTTGACCCCGTACGACTTCCGGTGTGCGGGGCTGGTCACTGAGAAACCCCGAAGCCCTGCTTCTTCATGTCGGCGAGCGTGGTGCCCTGCACGGTGTTCAGGGCGGTCACGAAGTCCGACTTGTTCTTGGCGGCGGTGCCGAACGCGTCGTTGAAGGACGTGTAGGCGACGTTCACGTTCGGGCCCCAGGCGGAGGCCGCCGTGGCCTTCGCGATCTTGGCGGCCTGGGTGTAGAAGTCCGCCTGGTTGGGGAAGTAGGCCGGCGGGCTGGAGAAGGCGCCGCTGGTCTGGGCGGAGGTGGAGGCGGGGTAGATCCCGCCCACCTTGGCCATCGTGTCGACCGCGTCAGCGTTCGTGTTCAGCCAGGCCGCGAACTTCGCGGCCGCCGCCTGGTGCTTGGAGTCGGTGGTGACAGCCGTCGAGGAGCCGCCCCAGCTGCCGGTGACATCGTCGCCCTTGTTCCACTGGGGGAGCGGGGCCATGGCCCACTTGCCCTTGGTGTCCGGAGCGGCCGTGGTCAGCACGCCCGGCGCCCACACGGCGGAGACCCAGGCGATCTGCTTGCCGGTGTCGAGTGCCTTGTTCCAGGCCGGGGTGTACATCGGCTGGTTGTCGATGGCGCCCTCCTTGACCAGGCCGCCCCAGAACTTGGCGACCTTCTGGGTGGCCGCGTCGTTGATGCCGACCTTCCACATGTTGCCGGAGGCGGTCCACCACTTGGCGCCGGCCTGCTGGGCCAGGCCCGCGAAGAGGCCGGCGTCGTTGGCGGAGAACGTGGTCAGGTCGAGGTTCGGCGCCTTCTTCTTCAGCGCGCGGGCGGTCTGGGCGAACTCGTCCCAGGTGGTGGGGACCGTCAGGCCGTACTTCTTGAAGAGGTCCGCGCGGTAGTAGAACATCAGCGGGCCGATGTCCTGCGGCACCGCGTACACCGCGTCCGTGCCCAGCGTGACCTGCCCCCAGACGCCGTCGGCGAACTTGCTCTTGGTGTCGCCGATCTCCTTCGATATGTCGGCGACGGCGCCGTTGCTGACCAGCGTCGGCAGCGCCTGGTACTCGGCCTGCACCAGGTCGGGCCCGGTCTTCGCCTTGTGCGCGGTGAGGATCTTGGTCACCAGCGTGTCGCCGGACGCCTGCTTCTTGAAGGTGACCGTGATCTGGTCCTTCTTGCCCGGACCCTTGTTCCACAGGTCGACGACCTTGTCCATGCCGGGCGCCCAGCTCCAGAACGTCAGGTTGACCGGACCGGACTCGGCCTTGCTGTCGTTCGACGAGCCGCAGGCGGCGAGGGCGGTGGCGCCGAGGGCGACGGCGATGGTGGATGCCACGAGGCGAGTGCGCTTCGTGTTTGGCATGGATCTCTCCCCTGACCTGGGTCCCCGCCCGTCGCGGGGACCTGCCATGCAGAGACCGGCCGACAAGGTCCTCGTCCTGATGAGGCTCTGTCCCGGCGTCTGTGAGCGTTCACAGTAGAGAAACATCCCGGACACTTGTCAATGGTTGTTGCCGTGCGGTTATCTTGGGCTCACACCGACACCATCGTGTGTGCACGTTCCCAGGCGATCGATCAAACGGAGAGAACCCATGCCGGAGACCACCCCCACGGGCCTCACCAGGCTCGCCTTCGGTGGGGACTACAACCCCGAGCAGTGGCCGGAGAGCGTCTGGCGGGAGGACGTCCGGCTGATGCGGGAGGCCGGCGTCACCATGGTGAGCGTCGGGATCTTCTCCTGGGTGCTGCTCGAGCCCGCACCCGGGGAGTACGACTTCGGCTGGCTGGACCGGCTCCTGGACCTGCTCCACGAGAGCGGCATCCGCGTCGACCTGGGAACGCCCACCGTCTGCCCGCCCGCCTGGTTCTACCGGGCACACCCCGAGGCGCTGCCGGTGACGGCCGAGGGGGTGCGCTACGAGTTCGGCTCCCGCGCCGCGATCTGCCACAGCAACGCCGACTACCGGGCGGCGGCGAAGGGCATCACCACCAAACTCGCCGAGCGCTACGGCGCTCACCCCGCCCTCGCGATGTGGCACGTGCACAACGAGTACGGCGTCCCCGTCTCCGCCTGCTACTGCGACTCCTGCGCCGCCCACTTCCGCCGCTGGCTGGCGGCGACGTACCAGACCGCCGAGGCGGTCAACGAGGCCTGGGGCACGGCCTTCTGGGGCCAGAGGTACGCGGACTTCGACCAGATCAACCCGCCGCGGGCCACCCCGACGGCCGTCAACCCGACCCAGGCGCTGGACTACAAGCGTTTCGCCGACGCCACCATGCGCGAGAACTTCGTGATGGAGCGGGACGTCCTGCACCGCCTCTCGCCGGGCGTCCCGGTCACGACCAACTTCATGACGGCCCTGAGCCAGTGCGACTCGGTCGACTACTGGGCCTGGGGCCGTGAGGTCGACATCGTCACCAACGACCACTACCTGATCACCGACGGCCGCCGCACCCACGTCAACCTCGCGATGGCCGCCGACCTCACACGCTCGGTCGGGGGCGGCGCGCCCTGGCTGCTGCTGGAGCACTCCCCCTCGGGCATCAACTGGCAGCCCCGCAACCCCGCGAAGGCACCGGGGCAGATGGCCCGCAACTCCCTCGCCCACGTGGCGCGGGGCTCCGACGGCGCCATGTTCTTCCAGTGGCGGCAGTCCCGGCGCGGCGCCGAGAAGTTCCACTCGGCGATGCTGCCGCACGGCGGCACGGACACGCGGGTATGGCGCGAGGTGGTCGAACTCGGCGCGGCGGTCGACTCGCTGAGCACCCTCCGCGGCACCCGCACCGAGGCCGACGTGGCGATGGTCTGGGACTGGCAGTCCTGGTGGGCGCAGAACCTCGCCTGGCGGCCCAGCGAGGACCACGACCCGCGCGAGCGCGCCGACGCCTTCTACGAGGTGCTCTACGACCGCCACCTCACCGTCGACTTCGCCCACCCGGAAGCCGACTTGTCGAGTTATCCCCTTGTCGTCGTGCCCGCCCTGTACCTGATGACCCAAGCGGCCGGGAACAACCTCAGGGAGTACGTCGAGAACGGCGGCACCCTCGTCGTGTCGTACTTCTCCGGCATCGTCGACGAGCACGACGCCGTCCACGAGGGTGCCTACCCGGGCCCGCTGCGGGACGTCCTCGGGCTGACCGTCGAGGAGTTCTCGCCCCTGCTCCAGGGCGAGCGGGTGCACGTCACCGGCCCCGACGGCTCGGAACTCGCCGGCGACGTGTGGACGGAGTTCGTGGTGCCGCGCGGCGCCGACACCGTCTGGACGTACGCCGACGGGCTCGCCGCCGGCCACCCCGCCATCACCCGGCACCGGCTCGGCGAGGGCACCGCCTGGTACGTCTCCACCCGCCTCGGCGCCGAGGGCCTGGACGCGCTGCTCGGCTGGGCAGCCGAGGACGCGCGCATCGCCCCGCGCGCCGACCTGCCCCGCGACGTCGAAGTCGTGCGCCGCACCGGCGAGTCGGGCACCTACCTGTTCGCGATCAACCACACCGGCTCGGACGCCAAGGTGCCGTTGGACGGGCACGGCACCGAGCTGCTGACCGGTGAGCGCGCCGCGGGCCGCCTGGAGGTGCCCGCGGGGGCCGTTCGGGTCGTCCGACTCGACGGCTGAGTCGACTCCCCTCCGCCCGCGAGTGCCACGAGAGCCGTGGGCGGAGGGGCTCTCCCTCCGGGTGCCACCGGAAGGAACCCCATCGGGGAAACCCCCACTGGAGGGGACGCCCCATCCCCATCACGTCGAAGGGACGACGGACGACGATGTTCCATCCCAGACGCACACTACGGGCCCTGCTGCTGCCGCTCGTGGCCGGGCTCGCCCTCATCGCCCTGCCCGCCACCGCCGCGCACGCCGCGAGCACGCTGACCAACGGCGGCTTCGAGTCCGACGGCGCGGGCGTGGCCACCCCGGCCGGCTGGTCCGAGTACGGGGACACCGGCGCCTCGTACACCGAGTCCGGAGGCCACAGCGGCGGTTACCGCCTGTCCCACTACTCGTCCTCCGCCTACAAGGTGGAGACGTACCAGTACCTGTCGGGGCTGACCAACGGCAGCTACACGCTGACCGCCTGGGTCCGCTCCAGCGGCGGGCAGAACGCCGCCTACATAGCGCTGAAGAACTGCGGCAGTGCGGAGCAGCGCACGGACCTGCCGGTGTCCACCAGCAGCTGGGTCCGCATCGTCACGTCGGTCAAGGTGACCAACAACCAGTGCACCGTCAGCATCAACAGTGACGCGAACGCGGGCAACTGGATCAATGTTGACGACCTGACCTTCGCATCCGGATCGACCGGCCTGTCGATCAAGGGCGCCGACATCTCCTCCCTCGCCAAGAGCGAGGCCCTCGGCGGCGTCTACAGGACCAGCTCCGGCACCGCCGGCGACGCGGTCACCATCCTGAAGAACGCCGGCATGAACTACGCCCGCCTGAAGGTGTGGGTCAACCCGGCCGACGGATACAACAACAAGACCCGCGTCCTGGCCATGGCCAAGCGCGTCAAGGCCGCCGGCATGAAGCTGCTGATCGACTTCCACTACTCGGACACCTGGGCCGACCCCGGCAAGCAGACCAAGCCCGCCGCCTGGTCCGGCCACAGCTACAGCCAGCTGAAGACCGACGTCTACAACCACACCTACGACGTGCTGAACGCGCTCAAGGCGCAGGGCACCACGGCCGACATGGTGCAGATCGGCAACGAGATCAACGGCGGCATGCTGTGGTCCGAGGGCTCCACCGACAACTGGTCGCAGCTCGCCGGCCTGATCAACTCCGGCTACCGCGCGGTCAAGGCGGTCTCCACCGGCACGCAGGTCGCGCTGCACCTGGCCAACGCCGGTGACGACGCCACGGTCCGCTGGTGGTTCGACAACGCCAGGACCTACGGCATCAACTACGACGTGATCGGCCTGTCCTACTACGGCTACTGGCACGGCTCGCTCGCCGCCGCGCAGACCACCCTCGACGACGTGGTCTCCCGCTACGGCAAGCCGGTCTTCGTCGCCGAGACCGCCTACCCCTTCACCCTGGCCCAGGACGACTCGCTGGAGAACCAGATCGACACCAGCGGTGAACTGGTCACCGGCTACCCGGCCACCCAGGCGGGCCAGCTGGCGTGGATGAACGCGGTCGCCAACATCGTGGAGGCGGTCCCGAACAACAAGGGACTCGGCGTCTTCTACTGGGAGGCGACCTGGACGGCGGTCACCGGCAACGGCTGGGACCCGACCGACCCCACCTCCGGCAACGGCTGGGAGAACCAGGCGCTCTTCGACTACAACGACAGGGCCACATCGGCCATGAGCTGGTTCAGCCACCGCTGAACCGACGAGCCGAGGGCCCGGTCGCAGGGGAGCGGCCGGGCCCTCACCCTGTCCCGCTCAGTTCCTGCGGGGCAGGTACTCACCGTGCTCCTCCTCCTCGTCCTCCTCCTCGGGCTCGTCCGTGTACCCGAACCGCTCGCACACCAGCCGCCCCACCAGTGCGCCGCCGTACACGACGAAGCCGACCCCGACCAGCCAGGACTCCACGACCAGGATGGCGCCCATCGGGCCGTAGCTGACCGCGTTGGTGACCAGCAGCGGGGTGAACACCAGGTAGGAGAACCACCGCAGGCCCACCAGGCCCGCCATCGTGGCGACGGCGCCGGGAAGCAGATGGCGCCAGCGCACCTGGCGGTGGAGCAGGAAGTGCGGGCTCCACCAGAAGAACAGCAACCCGATGGCCACGCTGAGCACGATGCGCGGCGGTCCCTGCAGCACGTTCCGGGTCCGCACCTGCGCGTACACGTACATCATCAGCACGACCAGCCAGACCACCTGCTGCCAGAGCCGGTGCCAGGGGCCGGCGTACGGCTTCCAGATCCGCTCGTAGCCGCTCTGCACGCTGGAGGCGAAGGACAGGCCGAACAGCGCCAGCAGCGCCACGCTCCAGGCGCTGGTCGTGCTGATGACCCGCTTGGGCGGGCCGAAGACGCTGGTCAGCGCGTGGGCTGAGCGGCCGGACAGGTCCATGCCGTCCACCAGCCACAGCGCGAACCCGCCGTGCCCCAGTGGGTCGGCCGCCGCGACCACGATCAGCAGCGGAGCGAGCGTGACCAGGGCCAGGGTCGCGAACCCCATGGCCCGGTGCAGCAACTCCAGCTCCTTGCCCCGCCGGTGCAGTTCGGCAAGCCCCAGCTGATGCCACCAGGCGGCCGACCGTGACATGGGGACCACCCCTTCTGGTTTGCGGTACACCGTTAGGCGCATGGTCCGGTGGGGACACTGGGGGCGATGTCCAGAGTGGCCCCGAAACCCCGGAGGTAAACCTGAACGGGTGACGCGGTACCCGGTGTGCCGTCGTCCGCATGGCAGCGTGAACCGTCCGACCTCCTCGAGGAGCTTTCCATGGAGCGTGCCACCGAACTCGTCCCGCTGCGGTACGTCGCCATCGGCGGCCGGGGCCCCGAGGACGTCGTCGCCGACGCCCGCGGCCGGGTGCTGACCGGAGTGGAGGACGGCCGCATCCTGCGCGTCGACGGTCTCACCGGGCCCGGGCCGGCCCGCGTGGAGGTGCTCGCCGAGACCGGGGGCCGCCCTCTCGGCCTCGAACTCCTCCCCGACGACGTCCTGTTGGTGTGCGACGCCGAGCTGGGGCTGCTGCGGGTCGATCTGCGCGAGGGCATCGTCCGTATCCTCGCCGACTCGGTGGCGGGGGAGCGGCTGCGGTTCTGCAGCAACGTGGTGGCCCTGTCCGACGGCAGCGTCTGCTTCACCGTCTCCAGCCGCCGCTACCCGCTGCAGCAGTGGATCGGCGACATCGTCGAACACACCGGCACCGGCCGCCTGCTGCGCCTGGCGCCCGGCAGCGAGAGCCCCGAAGTGCTGCTGGAGGGGCTGCAGTTCGCCAACGGGCTGGCGCTGAGCGCCGACGAGTCCTTCCTGGTCGTCGCCGAGACCGGCGCCCGCCGCCTCACCCGCTACTGGCTCACCGGTGCGCGGGCCGGACACGGCGAGCCCTTCACCGAGAACCTGCCCGGCATGCCCGACAACATCTGGCGCGCCGCTCCCGACGGACCGATCTGGGTCTCCCTGGCCGGTCCCCGCGTCCCCCCGCTCGACCTGCTGCACCGCGCCGCCCCGGCCGTGCGCGGCGCCGCCGCCCGCGTCGCGGTGCACGCGCCCTACCGGCCCACCGGCGCCGTCGGCGTCCTCGCGGTCGACGACGAGGGCGGGATCGTGCACCATCTCGCCCGCCGCCGCTCCGGCTACCGCTTCGTCACCAGCGTCTGCGAGGCCGGCGGGCACCTCGTCCTGGGCAGCCTGTGGGAGCGGGGCCTGGCGGTGTGCGAGCGACCGGCCCCGAAATGACCTCGGCGCGGCCCGGGCGCTACCCTGTAGCCCGGCCGCGACCCCTCGCGGCGCGGCGGTGGGGCCCGCCGTACCCGAACCGCGGCTGGTGCCGCCAACGGTCCCTACTTGCGAAGGAGCGGCGCCCGCACGCCCGGGCCCCGGCGAGTAGGAGACGTACGACATGACAGCCCCGGAAGCCGAGAGCCTGCGCGCCCGCCCCCGCACCCAGCGACCGGCCGCCTGGCGTGCCCAGGTGCCCGTCGTCGCGGTGGTCGCGCTGGGCGGCGCGATCGGCGCCACCGGCCGGTACGCGCTGTCCCTGTGGTGGCCGACCCGGCCCGGCGGCTTCCCGTGGGCGACCTTCGTGACCAACGTCGTCGGCTGCGCCGTGATCGGTGTGTTCATGGTCGTCATCACCGACGTGTGGGCGGCGCACCGCCTGGTGCGCCCCTTCTTCGGCACCGGCGTGCTCGGCGGCTTCACCACCTTCTCGACCTACGCCGTCGACATCCAGAAACTGGTCGACGCCGGCCATCCCCGCACCGGACTGGCCTATCTCGCCGCGACCCTGCTCGCGGCCCTCACGGCGGTGTGGCTCGCGGTGGCCGCGGCCCGCCGCGTCCTGAAGTGGAGGCAGCCATGACGAGGCTGACCGGCAACGCCCTGCGCGTGACCGTCTTCATCGGCGAGAACGACACCTGGCACCACAAGCCCCTCTACTCCGAGATCGTGCACCGCGCCCACGCGGCCGGCCTCGCCGGAGCCAGCGTCTTCCGCGGCATCGAGGGCTTCGGCGCCTCCTCGCTGATCCACACCTCGCGGCTGCTGTCGATGAGCGAGGACCTGCCGGTCGCGATCGTCGTCGTGGACACCGAGGAGCGGATCCGCGCCTTCCTGCCACAGCTCGACGAACTCGTCGACGAGGGCCTGGTGATCCTCGACGACTGCGAGGTCATCCGGTACGTCGGCCGTGGGGATGATCCCGGCAAAACGGTCACGAAGGGTAAGAAGTAGTTGTGAACTGGCTGTTGGTCGTCGCGGGCGCCATGATCGGCGCCCCGCTGCGGTATCTGACCGACCGGGCGGTCCAGTCGCGGCACGACTCCGTCTTCCCCTGGGGCACCTTCCTGGTGAACGTCTCCGGTTGCCTGATCCTGGGCCTGCTGACGGGCGCGGTGGCCGAGGGGGCCGCCGGCGGCCATCTGCAGCTGCTGCTGGGAACGGGCCTGTGCGGGGCCCTGACGACGTACTCGACCTTCTCGTACGAGACCCTGCGGCTGACCGAGACCGGTGCGGAGCTCTACGCTGCCGCCAACGTCGTCGGCAGCGTGACGGCGGGCCTCGGCGCGGCATTTGCCGGGGTGGCGCTCGCCCGTGCCCTGTGGGGCGGGTGATGTGACCCCACGCGCGCGTAGTAAGACTGTCTACAGCACTGTCGACCAACCTCCTCAGAACTGGATTCCATGAGCGTCATCAACGTCGGTCAGGCCGCCGTCCTCGGAGTCGTGGAAGGGCTGACCGAGTTCCTTCCCGTCTCCTCCACCGGACATCTGAAGATCGCCGAGGGGCTCATGAGCATCCCCGTCGACGATGACGCCGTCGTCGGCTTCTCGGCCGTCATCCAGGTCGGCGCCATCGCGGCTGTGCTCCTGTACTTCTTCAAGGACATCGTGCGGATCTGCGCCGCCTGGGGTCGCGGGCTGGTCCACAAGGAGGAGCGCTACCACCACGACTACAAGTTCGCCTGGTGGGTCATCTACGCGACCATCCCGATCGTGATCGTGGGCCTGGCCGCCAAGCCGCTCATCGAGGGTCCGCTCGCCTCCCTGTGGGTGGTGGCCGCCTCGCTGATCGTCGGCAGCGGTGTGATGTGGGCGGCGGACCAGATGGGCCGGCACAAGCGCGGTGAGGACGACACCACCTTCAAGGACGCGATGCTGGTGGGCGGCTCGCAGATCCTCGCCCTGCTCTTCCCCGGCTTCTCCCGCTCCGGCGCCACCATGTCCACGGCCCTGATCCTGGACCTGGACCGGGTCGCCGCCACCCGGCTCTCCTTCTTCCTCGGCATCCCCGCCCTCACCGGCGCCGGCCTGTACGAACTCAAGGACGCTCTCGGCACGGGCGTGGGCGCGGCTCCTCTCGCCGTCGGCACGGGCGTCTCCTTCGTCGTCGCCTACGCCTCGATCGCCTGGCTGCTGAAGTACGTCGCCAAGCACTCCTTCAACGCCTTCGTGGTCTACCGGATCATCGTCGGCGTGCTGCTGCTCGGACTGCTGGCCACCGGCGGCCTGAGCAGCTGACCGGCGCGGGGCGCGGGGCCGTATTCAGGCCCCGCACCCCGTGAATCTCTCCTTTCACAGCACTTGACATCTCCCGTACGTCACCCGGAGGATCCCTCCCGTGAACCTGTCAGACAGCAAGACAGCCAGTCAGGGTCCGCGGCGCGTCAGCGCCATGGAAGCGGTCCTCGGGCATCTGCGTGCCGCCATCGAGAACGGCGACTACGCGGTGGGGGACAAGCTGCCCTCCGAGGCCGAGCTGTGCCGCACCCTCGAGGTGAGCCGGCCCGTGCTGCGCGAGGCCCTCAGGGCGCTGCAGACGATGGGCCTGACCGTCTCCAAGACCGGCAAGGGCACCTTCGTCGTCGCCGGCACCGTCGAGGACCCCACCTTCGGCGACTACGCGGCCAGCGACCTGCTGGAGGTGCGCCGGCACGTGGAGATCCCGGTGGCGGGCTACGCGGCCCAGCGCCGCACGCCCGAGGACCTGGACCATCTGACGCATCTGCTGGAGCGCATGGAGCGGGAGACCGACACCACCTCCTGGGTCGCCCTCGACACGCTGTTCCACCTCGCCGTCGCCCAGGCCGCCCAGAACCCGGTCTTCCGCCGGGTCATCGAGGAGATCCGCGACGCACTGGCGCGTCAGTCGGCCTTCCTCAACGAACTGGGCGGACGCCGCGAGCAGTCCAACCGCGAGCACCGGGCGATCGTCGAGGCGCTGATGGACGGTTCCGAACTCGACGCGGTGGACGCCATGGCGCACCACCTCGACCGCGTCGAGACGACCCTCACCGACATCGTGCGCCCCACGCGCACGGACCCATCCACGGAAGGCGGACCCGAGGCGTGAGCGAGCACCTCACAGAAGAGACGCGCACAGCGGCCGCACATGTCGACGCCGGAGACGCCGGCTACAGCAAGTCCCTGAAGTCCCGGCACGTCAACATGATCGCCATCGGCGGAGCCATCGGCACCGGTCTCTTCCTCGGCGCGGGCGGCCGCCTCGCCGACGCCGGCCCCTCCCTGTTCATCGCCTACGCGGTCTGCGGAGTCTTCGCCTTCCTCGTCGTACGCGCCCTCGGCGAACTCGTCCTGTACCGGCCCTCCTCCGGCGCCTTCGTCTCCTACGCCCGTGAGTTCCTCGGCGAGAAGGGCGCCTACACCGCGGGCTGGATGTACTTCCTGAACTGGGCGACCACCGGCATCGCCGACATCACCGCCGTGGCCACCTACACGCACTACTGGGGCATGTTCTCCGACATCCCCCAATGGTTGATCGCATTGATCGCCCTCGCCGTCGTGCTGACCGTCAACCTGATCTCGGTCAAGATCTTCGGTGAGCTGGAGTTCTGGTTCGCGATCGTCAAGGTCAGCGCGCTCGTGGTCTTCATGTGCATCGGCATCTTCCTGCTGGTAACCCAGCATCCCGTCGACGGCGCGCACCCCGGCCCGGCCCTGATCACCGACAACGGCGGTGTCTTCCCCAACGGCCTGCTGCCCATGCTGCTGATCATCCAGGGCGTCGTCTTCGCCTACGCCTCCGTCGAGCTGGTCGGCGTCGCGGCCGGTGAGACCGAGAACCCCGAGAAGATCATGCCGAAGGCGATCAACTCGATCATGTGGCGCGTCGGCCTGTTCTACGTCGGCTCGGTCGTCCTGCTGTCGATGCTGCTGCCCTGGAACAAGTACAGCGCCGCCGAGAGCCCCTTCGTGACCGTGCTCTCCCACATCGGCATCCCCGCGGCCGGCGGCGTGATGAACCTCGTCGTCCTCACCGCGGCCATGTCCTCGCTCAACTCCGGCCTGTACTCCACCGGCCGCATCCTGCGCTCCATGGCCATGTCCGGCTCCGCGCCGAAGTTCACCCGCGTGATGAGCCGCAGCCAGGTCCCGTACGGCGGCATCCTGCTCACCAGCGGTGTCTGTGTCCTGGGTGTCGGCCTCAACTTCGTCGTCCCGGCGGACGCCTTCGAGATCGTCCTGAACTTCGCGGCGATCGGCATCCTCTCCACCTGGGGCATGATCATGGTCTGTCACCTGCTCTTCTGGCGGAAGACCCAGAGGGGCGAGCTGACCCGCCCCGGCTACCGGCTGCCGGGCTCCCCCTGGACCGAGCTCGTGACGCTGGCCTTCCTCGCCTCCGTCCTGGTCCTCATGTACGCCGACGGAGGCGCCGGCCGCACCACCGTGCTGTGTCTGCCGCTGATCGTCGGAACGCTGGTCGGCGGATGGTTCGGCATCCGCGGCCGCGTCGGACGCACCTCCACCCGGAACACATCGACCGGAGCGGGCGCGTGACCCACGCGCCGCTCCCTGACAAGAGGCAGTGATGTTCAGCAGTTCCGTCGCGGACGCACCCCAGATCCGTGAGCCCCTCCACGCCCCCGTCGCCCACCTGATCCGCGGCGGGGTCGTCGAGGGCGTCCACTACGGTTCCGTCGTCGTCCTCGACGCCGACGGGAAGGTCGCCCTCCAACTCGGTGACATCGAGGCCGCCTTCTACCCCCGCTCGGCCCTCAAGCCCGTCCAGGCCGTCGCCATGGTCCGGGCCGGGCTGCCGCTCGACGGCGAACTGCTCTCCCTCACGGCGGCCAGCCACTCCGGCGAGGAACGCCACCTCGCCGGGACCCGGCGGATCCTCGAACTCGCCGGGCTCACCGAGGACCATCTGCGCAACGTCCCGGACATGCCGTTCGACCCGGCCGTGCGGGACGCCTGGGTCCGGGAGGGGCGTCAGCCCTCCCGGCTCGTCCAGAACTGCTCCGGCAAGCACGCGGCGATGCTCTACACGTGCGTGCTCAACGACTGGCCGCTCGAGGGGTACCTCGACCCGGCGCATCCGTTGCAGCAGGCGATCGCCGAGATCGTCGAGGACCTCACCGGGCAGCGGATCGCGCGGGTGACGGTCGACGGGTGCGGGGCTCCGCTCTTCTCCGTCTCCCTGCACGGGCTCGCGCGGGCCGCCGCGCGGATCACCACGGCGGCTCCCGGCACGCCGGAGGCGCGCGTCGCCGACGCGATGCGTTCTCATCCCGAGATGGCGTCGGGTGCCGGGCGGGATGTCGCCGCGCTGATGGCCGCCGTGCCGGGGCTGCTCGCCAAGGACGGCTTCGAGGGCGTTCAGGTCGCCGCGCTGCCGGACGGGCGGGCCGTGGCCGTGAAGATCGCGGACGGGGCGAACCGGGCGCGGGTGCCGGTGGCTGCCGCCGCGTTGGCGTGGGGCGGGGTTGATCCCGGGCTGCTCGTTCAGTTCCGTGGGGAGGAGCTTCTTGGTGGCGGCAAGGCGGTCGGGTGCGTGCGGCCCGTTCGTTCGCTGGAGCCGGTTGTCGTGCCGGCTTGCGCCTAAGGCTCTGCCAGGTTTCCAGAATCGCGGCTGCGGGCCGGGTGTGGCTGGTCGCGCCCGCGCGGCGGTAGCCGCACCTTGATACAGCCCCGCGCCCCTGAAAGGGGAGCTTCACCTCCGCACCTCAGAAAGAGGAACCGTACCCTCATGACCACCGTCGTCACCCGTAGCGAACACGATCTGCTCGGCGACCGTGACGTCCCGGCCGATGCCTACTGGGGCGTGCACACCCTGCGCGCCACCGAGAACTTCCCCATCACCGGGACTCCGATCTCCGCCTACCCGCATCTGATCGACGCGCTGGCCGCCGTCAAGGAAGCGGCCGCGCTCGCCAACGAGGAACTCGGGCTGCTCGCGCCGGAGAAGGCCGCCGCCATCGTGGAGGCCTGTCGGGAGATCCGGGACGGGAAGCTGCACGAGCAGTTCGTCGTCGACGTGATCCAGGGGGGTGCGGGGACCTCGACCAACATGAACGCCAACGAGGTCGTCGCCAACCGGGCGTTGGAGTTGCTGGGGCACGAGAGGGGGCAGTACCGGTACCTGCACCCCAACGAGGACGTCAACCTGGGGCAGTCGACCAATGACGTCTACCCGACCGCCGTCAAGATAGCGACGGTGTTCGCGGTACATGGACTGCTCAAGGCGATGGCTGTACTGCAGGACTCGTTGGCCCGCAAGGCCGTCGAGTTCCGCGATGTGCTCAAGATGGGCCGTACACAGTTGCAGGACGCGGTCCCGATGACGCTCGGTCAAGAGTTCTCCGCGTATGCCGTCATGATGGACGAGGACCGCCACCGTCTTGACGAGGCCGTCCAGTTGATCCATGAGATCAACCTCGGGGCCACGGCCATCGGCACCGGGCTCAACGCCCCGGCCGGGTACGCGGAGGCGGCCCGCCGTCACCTCGCGGCGATCACGGGGCTGCCGCTGGTCACGGCCGCCAACCTGGTCGAGGCGACCCAGGACTGCGGGGCGTTCGTCCAGATGTCCGGCGTGCTGAAGCGGATCGCCGTCAAGCTGTCGAAGAGCTGCAACGACCTGCGACTCCTGTCGTCGGGGCCGCGCGCGGGACTCGGGGAGATCAACCTGCCGCCGGTGCAGGCGGGTTCGAGCATCATGCCGGGCAAGGTCAACCCGGTGATCCCCGAGGTCGTCAACCAGGTCGCCTTCGAGGTGATCGGCAACGACGTCACCATCACCATGGCCGCCGAGGCCGGTCAGCTGCAGCTGAACGCCTTCGAGCCGGTCATCCTGCACTCCCTGTCGGAGTCCGTCACGCACCTGCAGAGCGCGTGCCTCACCCTCGCCGAGCGGTGCGTCGACGGCATCACCGCCAACACCGAGGCGCTGCGGGCGACCGTGGAGAACTCCATCGGGCTGGTGACCGCCCTGAACCCGCACATCGGGTACACGGCCGCCACCGACATCGCCAAGGAAGCCCTCGTCACCGGGCGCGGGGTGGCCGAACTCGTCCTGGAGAAGGGCCTGTTGCCGGCCGAGACGCTCGCCGGCCTGCTGCGGCCCGAGGTCGTCGCCGGCAGCGGCTCCCTCTCGGTCTGACCAACTCCCGACCAGCGGCGACGCGCCGGGACCGGCGCGGAGGCACAATAGTGATCATGACAACGACGTCGTCCTTCGCCTTCCAGCCGGTCCTGGAGCGCATCGCCGAGGAGATCGAACGCACTCCGGGCCGCGGCCGGCCCGCCGACTACATCCCGGCGCTCGCCGCCTGCGACCCGCGTCGCTTCGGCATGGCCGTCGCGGAGCTGGACGGGACGGTCTACGGCGTGGGGGACTGGCGCGAGCCGTTCTCCACGCAGTCCATCACCAAGGTCTTCACCCTCGCCCTCGACCTGGCCCGCGAGGGCGACGAACTGTGGGAGCACGTCGGCCGCGAGCCCTCCGGCAACCCCTTCAACTCCCTGGTCCAGCTGGAGTACGAGAACGGCATCCCGCGCAATCCCTTCATCAACGCGGGCGCGCTCGTCGTCACCGACCGCCTGCAGAGCCGTACCGGGGACGCGGCCGGCGAACTGCTCGGGTTCCTGCGCTCCGAGAGCGGCAACCCGACCCTCGACTTCGACAAGGACGTCGCCGCCTCCGAGGCCGCGCACGGCGACCGCAACGCCGCGCTCGCCCACTTCATGGCGTCCTACGGCAACATCGACAACCCGGTGCCGGTCCTGCTCGACCAGTACTTCCGGCAGTGCTCGATCAGGGCCTCGTGTGCCGACCTCGCCCTGGCCACCACCTTCCTGGCCCGCCACGGCGTCCGCGCCGACGGCACCCGGCTGCTCACCCGCAGCCAGGCCAAGCAGGTCAACGCCGTGATGCTGACCTGCGGGACGTACGACGCGGCCGGCGACTTCGCCTACCGCGTCGGCCTGCCCGGCAAGAGCGGTGTCGGCGGCGGCGTCATCGCGGTCGTCCCCGGCCGGTGCACGCTGTGCGTATGGAGCCCCGGCCTCGACGCGCGCGGCAACTCCGTGGCCGGTGTCGCCGCCCTCGACCGCTTCACCACCCTGACCGGCCTGTCGGTGTTCTGACCGCGCGCCCCACGTCCCCGGTCACCCAGGAACCCCGTCAGCAACGGCACCAGCACGGACGCACGCAGCGGGGCGTGATCATCGGTCTCGGGCGCCATCACACGCCGGTCACACACAGGTTCCCGGACCGCACACGGCGCGTCAGGTTCCGGCCACCCGGCGTTGACACGCTGACCGAGTGTTGGCCATGGCATTCCCCGTCGATCTTCGCCGCTGTCAGGTGCTGGGCCTGGCCGGCACCGCCTTCCTCGCGCTGGGCGGTGAGACGGCCGGCGCCCTTCCCGTCCAGGAACTGCTGGCCCCCGCCAACGTCCGCGCGGCGCTGGGGCTGGTCGGTGTCTACTTCGGTGTCGTCATCCTCATAGCGGCCTGGGTGCTGCTCGGCCGGCTGGTGCGCGGCGCCGAGCCGCCCGGCCCGCGCTCACTGCTGCTGGTGCTCGCCACCTGGTCGGCACCGCTGCTGATCGCGCCACCCCTGTTCAGCAGGGACGTCTACAGCTATCTCGCCCAGGGCGCCATGGTCGACGCCCACATCGACGTGTACGCCAACGGACCCGCCCAGCTCGGCGGCCCGCTGGCCGACCAGGTCGCGCCGCTGTGGCAGCACACCGGAGCGCCGTACGGCCCGGTGTTCCTCGCCGTCGCCTCCCACCTGTCCGACCTGACCCGGGGCCAGTTGCCCGCCGGTCTCGTCGGGATGCGGCTGGTGGCGCTGCTCGGGGTGGCGCTCATGGCCGCGGCGCTGCCCCGGCTCGCGCGGCACAGCGGAGCCGACCCGGCCGCCGCGCTCTGGCTCGGCGCCCTCAACCCGCTGGTCCTGCTCCATCTGGTCGCCGGCGCCCACAACGACGCGATCATGCTCGGACTGCTCGGCGTGGGCCTGGTGGCGGCGCTGGGACGGTGGCCGATCCTGGGAGCCGTACTCGTGACGCTCGCCGCGCTGGTCAAGGCGCCCGCGGCACTCGGTCTGGCCGCGGTGGTGGTCCTTCAGGTGCGCGCGGGGCGACGACCCGCGAAGGCCGTGCTGACGACCGGTGTCGCCGCCGCGGCCACCACGGTCGCGGCCACGGCCGTCGCCGGCACGGGGTACGGCTGGATAGGCGCCCTGGACACCCCCGTCTCCGCGCACAACTGGGCGCTGACCAGCCTCCTCGGCCGCGCCACCGGCGCCCTGCTGGAACACCTCGGCAGCGACCTCGCGCCGCTCGCCCTGCCCGCCTGGCACGTCCTCGGTCTCGCCGTCACCGTGCTGGCGACAGCGGCCATATGGTGGCGGCTGCGGCCCCGCCCGCTCTACGCGCTGGGCCTGAGCCTCGCCACGGTCGCCGCCTTCGGCCCGGCCATCCGACCCTGGTACGCCCTGTGGGGCCTGTTCCTGATAGCCGCCGCCGCGCCCACCACCTCGGTACGGCACCGGGTGGCGGCCGTCACGGGCGTACTGGCGCTCGCCACGCTGCCCAGCGGCGGCCCCGTGGACACCGGGCAACTGGTGCTGGCGGTCTCCGGGGGCGCGCTGGCCGTGGTGGTCCTCTGGCAGGCCCATCAGGCGGCCCAGGCACCCGTGCTGGGACACGCCGCATGACCCCGCCCCGCACCGACCGCGGCCGGCTGCTGCTGGTGCTCGCCGTAGCCGCCTCCGTCACGGCCTTCACCGCGACCGTGCCCCTGCTGCGCGACTGGTTCGACCTGCGGGTCTACTACGGCGCCGTCAACACCTGGATCCACCACGGCGGTCGGCTCTACGACTACCAGGTCCCCGGGACCACGTACGGCTTCACCTATCCGCCGTTCGCCGCCGTCGCCATGCTGCCCATGTCCCTCATCGGCCCGCACACGGCGATCGCCCTCGCCCTGCTGCTCAATCTGGCGGCCCTCGCGCTCATCGTGCACCTGCTGACCGAGGGGGCGTGGCGGCGCCACGGCTGGTACGGCTGCGCCCTGGGCGCCTGTGTTCTCGCGCTGTTCGAGCCCCTGCGCGACACCTTCAGCTTCGGGCAGGTCAATCTGCTGCTGCTGGCCCTCGTCCTCGTCGACGCCTGGCTGCTGCGCACCGGCCGGGACCGCTGCGCGGGCGTCGGGATCGGGCTGGCGGCCGCGATCAAACTGACCCCGGCCGTCTTCATCGGCCTGCTCCTGCTGGCCCGCCGCTGGCGCGCCGCCGCCCTCGCCACCGCCGTGACCTGCGCGGCGACCGGCCTCGCCGCCCTGGTGGCGCCGGACGCCTCGCGCTTCTACTGGACCGACGCCCTGTGGGACACCAACCGGGTGGGCCGTCTCGACTACGTCTCCAACCAGTCCCTGCAAGGCATCCTCGCCCGCCTCGGGGTGACCGACCGCCCCGTCTGGGCGGCGGCGGTGCTGCTGGTCCTCGGCGTCTGGGCGCTGCGCACCCGCCGCGCCCTCGCCGACGGCGACTGGGCGGCCGCGTTCGCCCTCACCGGCCTGACCGCCTGTCTGGTCAGCCCGATCACGTGGGTGCACCACCTGGTGTGGCTGCTGCCGTCCTTCGCCGTCCTGGTCCGCGCCGGGCACCCGCGGATCGCGGGCGCCCTTTACGCCGTGCTGTGCACCAGCGTGGTGTGGCTGTGGTTCCACGACGCGTCCGGCCTCGACGGTTTCCTCGGCAGCAACACCTACGCCTGGATCACCCTCGGCCTGCTGTTGTGGCTGCCGGTCGGTCAACTCGCGTCCACGGGAACCCCTTTGACGCGCAGCACCAACGCCACCGCTCCCGCGCCGAGCGCCGCAGCACCGGAGATGGCCCCCGTCTCGGCCCACCCCCGCCCGCGTTCCACGGGAGAGGCCGCGGGAACCGGGACGGGCCCGGGACGCGGCTTGACCCGCAGCCCGTCCAGCGACCCGACCGGCGCCACCCGCCCGGCCGCCCCGAACCCCCAGTCGAGCAGCTCCCGCGCCTCCTCGTAGACGGTGAACCCACCGCCCTTCTGCGGGTTCATCACCGTCACGACCAGCGCGCGCCCGCCCCGGCGGGCCGCGGCGACCAGGGTGTTGCCGGCATGCGTCGTGTATCCGTTCTTGATGCCGATCAGCCCGGGATAGCGCGCCACGCCGTCCGCGCCGCTCAGCAGCCGATTGGTGTTCCGGATCCCGTACGACGATCCGTCCCCGGCGGGGAAGAGCGCCTCGGCCGTGCCGCAGTACCGCGCGAAGTCCGCGTTGCGCAGCCCGGCCCGCCCGAACACCGCCAGGTCGTACGCCGACGACACCTGCCCCGGTGTGTCGTAGCCGTCCGGCGAGCGCACCTGGGTGTCCAGGGCGCCCAGGGCGCGTGCCTTGGCCTGCATCCGCTGGGCGGTCACCTGCCAGCCGCCGTTGAGCGCGGCCAGGACGTGCACGGCGTCGTTGCCGGAGTTCAGGAAGACGCCGCGCCACAGGTCGGCGACCTCGTAGGTGCGTCCCGGGGCGACACCGACCATGCTGCTGCCCGGCCCGATGCCCGCCAGGTCCTCCTCGCTCACCGTGTGCCGGACGCCGGCGGGCAGGGTCGGCAGCACGGTGAGGGCGAACAGGGTCTTCAGTGTGCTGGCGGGCGGCAGTCCGCGGTGCGCGTCGTGGGCGGCCAGCACCTCACCGGTGCCCGCGTCGGCCACCAGCCATGACAGCGCGGAGACGTCCGGGAGGCGGGGTACCCCGCGCGGGGCCCGGACCTGTGTGCCGGCCCGGTAGAGGAGCGAGGGCTGTGGCATCGCCGCCCGGGTTGCGCCGTTCGGCGTGGGCTGCGCGCCGGCGGCCACCGCGACGGGGCCGAACGCCAGGACACTCGCCGCGCAGAGCGCGCAGGCCGTGACGCCGGCCCGGGAAGAGAATCCGATGGTCATACTTATCAACGTAGGAATCGATCGTCCGGACGCGCCGATGACCGGGCCGGACGGGCTGCTTCAGCACCCGGATGCCGCAGCGGGTGTCCGTCTGCGGCTCGGCCTCGCGGCCGTCACGGATCACTCCGCGGGCAGCGTCGGCTGGACGCGGCGCAGGAAGGTGGCGTTGTCGGGGGTGGCCCGCAGGTGCTCCAGGAGGGTTTCCAGACCGCCCTGGGCGTCGCGGGTCTGCAAGGCGCGCCGCAGACCGCGGACGGTGGTCAACTCGGCCGGCGAGAGCAGGAGTTCCTCACGGCGGGTGCCCGAGGGGGTGATGTCGACGGCCGGGAAGACGCGGCGCGAGGCGAGTTCGCGGCTGAGGCGGACCTCCATGTTGCCGGTGCTCTTGAGCTCCTCGAAGAAGTAGTCGTCGGCCCGCGACCCGGTCTCCACCAGGGCGGTGGCCAGGATCGTGAGCGAGCCGCCCTCCTCGGCCAGCCGCGCGGCGCCGAAGAACCGCTTCGGCCCGAGCAGCGCGCCCGCGTCGACACCGCCGCTGAGGGTACGGCCGCCGGAGGAGGCCGCGTTGTTGTGCGCCCGGCACAGCCGGGTCAGGGAGTCGAGCAGGATGACGACGTCCTCGCCCGCCTCCACCAGCCGCTTGGCCCGCTCGATGACGAGTTCGGCGAGGGCGATGTGTTGCTTGGCCGCCCGGTCGAAGGTGGAGGCGTACACCTCGCCGTGCACCGAGCGGCGCATCTCGGTGACCTCCTCGGGGCGTTCGTCGAGCAGGACCACCATCAGGCGGCACTCGGGGTGGTTGCCGGCGACGGCGGCCGCGATCTGCTGGAGCAGCACGGTCTTGCCGGTCTTGGGCGGTGCCACGATCAGCCCGCGCTGGCCCTTGCCGACGGGCGTGAGCAGGTCGGTGATCCGGCCCGTGAGCCCGGACGCCGGGTGTTCCAGGCGCAGGCGCCGGTTGGGGTGGAGCGGGGTGAGGTCACGGAAGTGACGGCGGCCGCGCAGGTCGTCGGGCGTGCGCCCGTCGACCCGTACGACCTCGGTCAGGGCGCGCCGGCCGTCCCGTACGCCTTCGACGAGGTCGCCCTTGCGCAGGCCGTGACGGCGGATCAGCGCGGGGGAGACGGGCAGGTCGGAGGGCGAGGCGAGCAGCGTCTCGGCGCGCAGGTGCCCCTTGCCGCCCGCGTCGATGTCGAGGACACCGGTGACGATCTGGGCCTGGGGCTCCTGCCGGACCGGGGGGTGTTCGAGAGTGGTGGTCATGGTGGGGGTCCTTTCGAGGACGGATGGCATGAGACATGCGGAAGGAAGGGGTGGAAGCCGCGACGGGAAGGCGGACAGCGCCTTCGGCGGCGGGAACAGCGCCTCGGGTACGGCACGGCCGTACCGGTCACGAGGTGGTGCTGGAGAGCCGGTGCGCCGGCCGGGAGACGGCGGGCGGAGCGGCGAACTGAGAGGGAACCCGCACCGGCGCCCACGACAGGGGCGAACTCAGGTGCTGGCAGGAAAGTACCACAGGGGGTGCGGCCGTAAACCGGTCAGCGGGCGGCGAGCAGACCGTACAGGAGCGGAATCCGCGGCTCCGGCAGGCGCCACCAGCCGGACGCCGTACGGACCATCTGCGGCCAGCGGGGCCAGGGAAGCTCCTCGCTCTCCCTGAGGCGCCGGATGGTCAGTCCTGCCCCGGTCAACGCGTTCATGACCTCGCCTATTCCGTGCATCCACTCGTAACTGTCCGTGGCCTCCTCGACCGCCGGGCCGTCGGTGTAGGTGTGCGTCGCGTCCCGGTGCACGGCGCCCCCGCCGCCCAGGTAGTCGTGGCGCAGCAGCAGCTCGGGACCCTCGCCGGGGGCGGGCTTGGGGCCCAGCGCGTTGAGCAGGGGGTGGAACTCCACGACGTACAAGTGGCCGCCGGGGCGCAGGAGTCGGGCGACGACCCCGGCCCACCGCTCCAGGTCCGGGAGGTAGCACAGGGCGCCCTTGCCGGTGTACACGATGTCGAACTGCCGTCCGTCCAGGGCCTGTTCGGCGTCGTACACATTGGCCTGCACGTAGTCCACGGCCACGCTCGCCCGCGCCGCGACGCCCCGTGCGGCGGCCACCGACGCCGCCGAGAAGTCGAGGCCGACGGCGCGGGCGCCGCGCTGGGCGAAGGCGAGCGTCTCGGTGCCGAGGTGGCACTGGAGGTGCAGTACGTCGCGGCCGGACAGTTCGCCGAGATCGTCCCACTCGAAGGGGGCGAACCAGCGCGCCGGGTCGAGGTCCTGGTCGAGGCCGTAGAACCGGCTGGCGAGGTGGACGGGGGTGCGGGCGTCCCAGTTGGCCTGGTTGGCCCGCATGAACCGCGCGTGCTCGTCGGTGGTCATGCCGACATCCAACCGCAGCCGGGTCCCGGACGGCGGCCGACGCCCGCATACCAGCCATACGAACGCCCGATTGACCGGTTTCTTGTTCCGGTCAGTACCCCTCCCTACGCTGCCACCACCGCACTTCGGCGGGCACGGGACAAGGGACTTGGGAAATCATGGGGCGACTCGCCGGGAAAATCGCTTTCATCAGTGGAACGGGAGCCGGAATAGGCAGGGCGGCGGCTCTGGTATTCGCCGCTGAAGGCGCCAGTGTATTCGGCTGTGACATCGACGAGGACAGCGACGGGGAAACCGTGGAACTCGTCGAGAAGGCCGGCGGGGTCATGCGGTCCCTCGCGCCCGTGGACCTGTCCACCAAGGACGGCGCGAGGGAGTGGATCGACGCCGGGATCGAGGCCTTCGGCGCGATCGACATCCTCTACAACAACGCGTCCGCCCTGCGCAACGGCCCGTTCGAGACGATGCCGGCCGACGACTGGTACTTCACCATCAGGAACGAGCTGGACATCCCCTACTTCTGCACCCAGGCCGCCTGGCCGCACCTCGTCGCGCGCGGCGGCGGGGCGGTCCTCAACGTCGCCTCCGTGGCCGCCGTACGCGGCGCGCCGTTCCTGCCGATGGTGCCGCACGGGGCCGCCAAGGGCGGGGTGCTGGCAATGAGCAGGCACCTGTGCGCGGCCGGCGCCGCGCACCGCATCCGCGTCAACACCATCGCCCCCGGCATGACGCGCACCTCCGCCACCGCCCCCTTCCTCGACGACCCGAACGGGCCGAAGGCCCACTTGGAGGCGCGCATCCCGGTCGGGCGGGTCGGCGAACCGGAGGACATCGCGCGCGCCGCGGCCTTCCTCTGCTCCGACGAGGCCGCGTTCGTCAACGGCGCCAACCTCATGGTCGACGGCGGCGACAGCGCGATGGCGGGCTGAGCGGCCGTGCACGCCCGACTCGACCACGTCGGCGTCAACGTGCGCGACCTGGCCGCCCAGACCGCCTGGTACCGGAACGCCTTCGCACTGGAGGTCGTCTTCGAGTTCCATCTGGACGGCCCCGGCCTGAGCGGCGTCGTCCTGGCCCATCCGCACGGCTGGCGCATCGAACTGCTGGCCCGAGAGGGATCCGCGCCCGGCCTGCGGGCGCCGGACCCGATGACCGCCGCCCTCACCCAGGGGTACGGGCACTTCGCGGTCACCACCCCCGAACTCGACCCCGTCTACGCGGCCCTGGTGGCCGGCGGGGCGGGCGAGGTCATGAAACCCGGGCCCTCTCCCGAGCCCGGAATCCGCATGGCCTGGGTCAGCGACCCCGAGGGAAATCTCATCGAACTCATAGAGAAGAACGCAGAGTGAGGGCACGCGCGATGACCGAATCGATTTCGTTGAAAAAGCTCGACACGGGGACGCTGATAGCGTGCTGTCTCGCCGTGGCCGCGGCGCAGCTGTGCATCACCGTGCCCTCGCCGATCAACGGCAATATTCAGTCCGCATTCGGCGCCTCCGGCTCCCAGGTGGCCTGGGTGACGTCCGCCTTCATTCTCCCCACCGCCATTCTCGAGCTGAATTTCGGTGTGGTGGGCGATCTGTTCGGCCGTAAGCGGCTGCTGGTGCTCGGCGGGTTCGTCCTCGCTCTCGGTGAACTCCTCAACGCCACCTCCCAGAACATCACCATGCTCTGGATCGGCCAGGCCCTCGCCGGTGTGGGTGCCGCCGCGCTCTTCCCGAGCTCCCTCGCCGTGATCGCCGCCGCCACCCCGGGCGAGAAGGACCGCGCGAAGGCCGTCTCGACCTGGGCGCTGAGCATCTCCCTCGCCTCGGCGATCGGCCCGCTGTCCTCCGGTGTCCTGGCGACGGTCGCCGACTTCCGCTGGGCGTTCGTGCCGCCGGTCGTGCTCGGCCTGGCCGTCGGTGTCACCTGCTGGGTGCTGGTCACCGACTCCAGGGCGCCCGAGGGCCGCAGCCTGGACTGGCCGGGGCAGGTCTCCATCGCCATTGGCCTGACCGCACTGCTGTGGGGCATCATCGAGGGCGGCGACCGGGGCTGGGGGAGCGCGGCCATCGTCGGCTCCCTGTCGCTGGCCGCCGTCGCGCTCGTCGGCTTCGTCCTGGCGGAGAAGCGGTCCGCCTCCCCGATGTTCAACCTGGACCTGCTGCGGATCCCGTCCTTCGCCGCCGCGGCCGTCGTCGCCCTGGCGGGCATGTTCGGGTTCATCGGCACCGCCTACTGCGTCTCCATCCGGCTCGGCGCCGTGATGCACCTGAGTGCACTGCGGGCGGGCATGCCGTTCGTGATCCTCCAGTTGATCCCGCTGCTGCTCGCCCCCGTGCTGAGCAGGATGCTCACCCGCGTGGAGCCGCGCTGGCTGCTGATGGGCGGTCTGCTGCCGATGGCCGCGGGCCAGTTCTGGATCGCAGCCCTGCCCGTCACCACCACCTCCCTCGCCGCCTTCATCGGCCCGGTGCTGCTGCTGGGCGTCGGCTTCATCTGCGTGGTCTCCTCGCTCACCTCCGCCGCCGTCAACGCCGTGCCGATCACCATGACCGGCATGGCCAGCGGCGCCACCAGCCTGGTGCGCGAGTTCGGCCAGGCGCTCGGCCCCGCGGTGATCAGCACGGTCGCGATGAGTGCCGCGTCCTCGGTGCTGGTGGGCAAGCTCAGTGGCGCGGACGCCGGTATGGAGGCGGCCGCGGGTCCGCTGGCCGTCGTCAACGCAGGCAGCGACAGCGCCCGGGCCGCCGCGCAGAGCGCCCTCGGGCACGGCATGGCGGTCGGCGTGGTGATCTGCGGCTGCGCCTCCCTGCTGGGCGCACTGGTCACCCTGCTGCTGGTCCGCAAGAACACCGCCCGCTCGGCGGTGGGCGCGGCCGAACCGACGGCGCAGCCGGCGTCGGCGTAGGAAACGGAAGAGCGAGAGGCCGGGGCTCGGTGCCCCGGCCTCTTCGTGTGCGTGCGCGGACCGGTCAGGCGTTGGGGTCGAAGGGGATACCGGCGGGCATGGAGTGGGCCAGGGCGTACTGGAAGTCGCCGTCCTTGATCTTGATCGTGGCGGCGCCGAAGTCCGCGCTCAGCAGCTTGTCGCGCAAGCCTGCCGGATAGCCGTTCCAGCCGACCAGACGGGGGTAGAACCAGCCGCCGGTGGCGTTCTCCGGCGGTTCGTCGCCTGCGTTGGCGAAGCGGAAGCAGTGCGTGGAGACGCCGTCCTTGTGGTAGACGACCTTCGGGTGGGTGCCGTCGAAGCGCACCGCCGAGCGGGCCGCGATCTGGTAGCCGCTGTGCTGCGACACCGACAGGTACTGGACCTGGTTGTCGCTGATCCACACCACGACGTGCTCCCAGTCGTGCCGGTGGCCGATGGCCGCGGGACCGAGGGTGGCCTGGTCCTTCTCGAAGTAGCTGGCGTACACCACCGCGCACCAGCCGTGGTCGCACTTCTCGCGTGAGTAGGTGTTGGCGTTGGCCAGTTGGGCGTAGTCGTGGCAGTGGCCGTTGACGTCACCGCCGAGTTTCAGGCCGGGGTTGACGGTGCCGTCGGCGCCGATGGCGGCGGTGGCGTAGCAGCCGTCCTTGTCGTAGTCGTAGGCCGGGGAGAAGCTCTGTTCGAGGCCGTCGGCGTTCTGCGGCAGCAGCTGCAGGACGTCGGCCCGGGCGCCGGCCGGGATCGCGAGGAGGAGTGTCAGGGCGCCGAGGGCGCTGAGGAGGACCTTGGTGGGGGACACAGGTCCAGACCATGACAGTATGGCGTGTGCGCGTCAACACTTGAGGAAAGTCGTAAAGTTGGACTTCGACTGCGGGAGGTCGGCCTGGCATGAGGTGGACGGGCGCGCGCTACACGGACAAGCCGACGGTCGAGGTGCGGACCTGGATCGCCGCCCGGCCCGAGCGGGTGTGGGCGCTGGTCCGTGACATCGGGCTGATGCCGGGCATGAGCGACGAACTCCAGTCCGTGGAGTGGCTCGACGGCGCCGAGGAGCCCGCGGTCGGCGCCCGGATCCTCGGCCGCAACCGGCACGAGGCGCTCGGCGACTGGACCACCACCTCGTACGTCATCGAGTGCGAACCCTGCCGCGTCCTCGCCTGGGCGGTGCAGAACCCCGACCGTCCGTCGGCGGTCTGGCGCTTTCGTCTGCACCCCGGCGACGGCGGCACCGAGGTGTCGCAGTGGATGCAGATGGGGCCCGGCCGCTCCGGAGTGTCCGCGGCGATCGACCGCATGCCGGAGAAGGAACAGAAGATCGTGTTCGTACGGCTGCGGGAGCTGGAGCACGCCATGACCACCACCCTGCGCCACCTCAAGAACCGTGCGGAGAACGGCTGATGCGCACCGTGACCACGATCGAGGCCTCCGGCGGTCAACACTGGTCGGAACAGGCCGACTTCGTCGTGGAGGCGGAGAAACTCGGCCTGACGTCTGCTGGGTGGCCGAGGCCTGGGGCTCCGACGCGCCCTCCGCGCTCGGCTACTACGCCGCGCTGACCAAGCGGATGCTGCTGGGCTCCGGCGTCCTGCAACTCGCCACCCGCACCCCGGTGGCCGTCGCCCAGACCGCGATCACCCTGTCCAACCTCTCCGGCGGACGCTTCCTGCTCGGGCTCGGCGTCTCCGGCCCGCAGGTGATCGAGGGGCTGCACGGGGTGCCGTTCGCCCGTCCGCCGGCGCGTATGCGGGAGACCGTCGAGATCGTGCGCCGGGTCTTCGACGGCGGCAAACTCTCCTACAGGGGAAGCCTGTTCAGCATCCCGCTGCCCGGTGGCGAGGCCGTCCCGATGCGTCTGTCGACCCGGCCCGAACACCCCGTCCCCGTCTACCTCGCCGCCCTGTCGCCCGCCATGTTGCGGCTGACGGGTGAGGTCGCCGACGGCTGGCTCGGCATCAGCTTCGTGCCCGAGGGCGCGGCAGGGGCGTACTTCGCCCACCTCGACGAGGGACTGGCCCGCGCCGGGCGCACCCACGCCGACCTCGACATCTGCCAGGGCGCCGAGGCGGTTCGGTCGCCGCCCTCACCGGTGTGGGGGAGCGGGAGTCGGGGGTGGCCTCCGGCATCAACACCGCGGCCTTCCAGATCGGCGGGGCCTTCGGCGTCGCGGTGGTCACCTCCGTCGCCCTGTCCCATACGGGGGGATCCGGACTCGCGGGCTTGACAGCGGGCTACCGCGCCGGGTTCACGGCCTGTGCGCTGCTGGCGACGGCGGGCCTGGCCTGCGCCGCCGCCCTGCTCGGCGCGTCCCCTCGCCGGGAGTCCGTCCGGGCCGCGCCCGTCACGCGCCGTCGAGTGCGTTCGTGATCGCCTTCACGCCGCCGTGCGCCGTGTAGCCGCCGTCGACCGTGATCTCGGCGCCGTTGACGTAGGACGCCTCGTCGGACAGCAGGTAGACGACCAGCGGGGCCACCTCGTCGACCGTGCCGCCGCGCCCCTGGGGGGTCATCGAGACATGGGCGCGGACGAACACCGGGTTCGCGGACGTCATCAGCGGGGTCTCGATGTAGCCGGGGTGGACGACGTTGGTCCGGATGCCGCGCGGCGCCAGCTCCAGTGCCGCCACCTTCGACAGGCCCCGCAGCGCCCACTTGCTGGCGGTGTAGGCGACCGCGTGGTGGGCCGTGAGTGCGGCCACCGAGCCGACGTTGACGATGGAGGAACCGGCCGGCATCAGCGGGGACAGGGCCTGGATGCCGAGCAGGGCACCGGTGGTATTCACCGCGAACGCCCGGTTCCAGTCGGCGAGTTCGACCTCGCCGAGGCGCGCCCGCATGGGGATGCCCGCGTTGTTGACCAGGCCGTGCACGGTATCCGGACAGGCCGCGAGCGCCGCCCAGTCCTCGGGGGAGGAGACGTCCAGATGCCGGTAGGTCACGTCGAGGCCGTCGGCGCGCAGGGACGCGGCCAGCTTCTCGCCCGTCTCGTCCAGGACATCGGTCGCGATCACCGTCGCGCCCTCCCGGGCGGCGGCCGCCACCTCCGCGGCTCCCTGGCCCTGTGCGGCTCCGGTGACGACGACGGTACGGCCCGCCAGACGCGTACGGCTCACGGCTCCTCCATGGGTGCGGGGGTCTCGCCCCCACGCTAGGAAGCCGCGCTCAGCCCCGGAAACGCTGATTCGTCATGGCTGGCATCGGCCGCGGCGATCTCCTGCCCGAGCGACGCGCCGACCGTGCGCACCATCTCCCGCAGCCACCGGTGGGCCGGGTCGGTGTGGCGGTTGTGGTGCCAGTACATGGCCTCCACCAGCGGCACGTCGGGGAACGGCGTCGGTACGACGGCGCAGCGCGCGAAGCCCTCGTAGCGCCGGGCGAGCCGCTCGGGGACCAGGGCGACGAGGTCGGTGCCGCTGACGAGGAACGGCAGCACGCTGAAGCCGGGCGTGCTGACCTGCACCCTCGGTGTGATGCCGAGGGTCTCCAGCTGACGGCCCACCGGCGTGTGGCTCTTGCCGATCGCGCACGCGGCGTGCGGCATCTCCGCCAGGTCGCGCAGCGTGAGCCGCCCGTCCGCCACTCGCGGATTGTCCGGGTCGACGAGACACACGAACCGGTCGTGCATCACGGCTTCGCTCACCCCCGGCAGCTGGTAGCCGAGCGGCACGATCATCAGGTCGTGGCAGCGCAGGTGCGTCTCGTTCTCCAGCTGCCCGTCCACGATGGGGTGGAAGTCGAGCCGGACGCCGGGCGCCTCCTCGGCGATCACCCGCAGCAGCGGCTCCACGAGCACGGTCATCACGTAGTCGGACATCACCACCGAGAAGCGCTGCCGGCTGCGCCCCGGGTCGAAGTGCCGGGTGAGCGACAGGGCCTCCTCCGCCTTGTGCAGCGAGGCCTGGACGACCGGCAGCAGCCGCTCGGCCAGCGGTGTCAGCTCGTACTCCCGGCCGACCCTGATCAGCAGCTCGTCGTTGAAGTGCCGGCGCAGCCGGGCCAGCGAGCCGCTCATCGCGGACTGGCTGGTGGACAGGCGTACGCCGGCGTGGGTGACGTTCTTCTCCTCCAGGAGGGCTTCCAGCGCCACCAGAAGGTTCAGGTCGATCGCTCCGAGACCCATGTGTGTCTCCTTCCGGCCGCGTCGTTGAAGCTCGGTGACATCGGAGCGTAACGACGGGTTTCGCGCCGAGGAAGGGGCTCGGGGACAACTCACAGCGGTCCGATAGCAACCATCGGCTCCCCGGATGTCCGCAGGTCAGAGGAGGACGACGGATTCACGGGCGAGGGGTGCGGCCCCGTTTGCGGGCTCGGGGCAGATACACGTCCGTACGCCCCGGCACGATCCGGTTGGAGAGGCTGCCGAGCCGTTCCACGGCGAGCGTGACCTCGTCGCCCGGCGCGAGTGGTGGCGGGGTCCGCTCCCCGAGGCGGCCCCAGAACTCCGCCAGCGCGCCCCAGCCGCAGGTGCCCGAGCCCAGGACGTCCCCGGGGCGCACCCAGGCGTCCCGGCTGGCGTAGGCGACCATCTCCTCGAAGGTCCACGAGCAGTTGGCGAGCGTGTCGCGGCCGATCAGCTCGCCGTTGAGGGTGACCGTCATCTCCAGTTCGAGGAAACCGTCCGCGTCCCGCCGGTCCGCCACCTCGTCGGCGGTGACCAGGTAGGGGCCGAGCGTGTTGGCGAAGTCCTTGCCCTTGGAGAAGCCCAGGCCGAGGTTCTTCTCCGGTTTCTGCAGATCGCGCGCCGACCAGTCGTTGAAGACCAGGTAGCCGACGATGTGCTCACCCGCCTGCTCCGGAGTCAGGTCACGCCCGGCACGCCCGATCACCGCCCCCACCTCCAGCTCGAAGTCCAGCACCGAGCAGCCCGCCGGGACCGGTACGTCGTCGTGGGCCCCGTAGGCGGCGTGCGGGTTGGTGAAGTAGAAGTTGGGTGCCCGGTACCACTCCTCGGGGACGTGCTCCAGCCCGTCCAGGGATTTCGACACGCCCTCGATGTGCGCCTCGAAGCCGACGAAGTCCCGGATCGACGGCGGCTTCAGCGGCGGCAGCAGCCGCACCTGCTCGACCGTCACCTCGGAGCGCTCCTGGAGGGCTTCGACGCCGGCCGCGAGGAGCACGTCCTGTTCGATGAGCGTGAGCAGCGTGACGCCCTCGGGCAGCGGATGGATCGTCCCCTCCCGGACCACCCCGGCGCGTTCCTCGCCCCGGTACTCGTATGTCGCGAACCGCATGCCTCAGTGCTCCCAGTCGTTGGTGTTGGTGACGGCGTCCGTGCTCAGATAGCCCGCGAACAGACCCTTCGGATCGCGGGCGGCACGGATCTGACGCAGCCGCGCCCACTGTTCGTCGCCCATGAACCTCAGCTGACGCACGGTGAAGTCGGAGTCGCCCAGGTACTGCCCGGCGGTCACCGGCCGCATCGCCGCCATCGCCTCGTCCAGCCAGGCGCGCAGTTCCGCGTCCCGTTCCGGCCGGTCGTGGACGACGTAGGCGGCGCAGTAGATCTCGGACTGCAACGAGAAGGCCATGTCGGGGAGTTGGCGCAGGGGGGCCATGGAGAACCAGATGGTGAAGGTCTGCCGGGTGGGGTGCTCGGTGAACGCCTTGCGGATCGCCGGCACCACCTCCTCGGCCGGTCCGGTCAGCCAGGCGTTGTCGACGAGGTAGCGGTGGCCCTCGGGGTTGGCGGTGCGCTGTCCCGCCAACTGCTCGGCGATGGTGGTGGGTTGGGCCTCGATCCGGAACAGGGCCCGATCGGCGTAGGGGTTGGCGTGCAGCGGGGCCAGGGCCTCGGCGGCTTCCTCGGGGGTGTCGGTCATGGAGACGCCGGTGACCAGCAGGACCGGCTCGTCCCGGTCGGGCGGTGTCTGCGTCAGCGCGACGATCTCCACCAGGTCCGAGACGGTGTGGTGGATGCCGTGCAGCCAGGTCATGACCTCGTCGAAGAGGTCGAGGGGGTAGGCGTGCACGGTGTGCCCGATATGCCTCGGCAGCGGCCGGGTGCGCAGGTGGAAGCGGGTGACGACGCCGAAGAAGCCGGGTCCCGCGCCGCGTGCCGCCCAGAACAGGTCACTGTTCTGGCTCTCGTCCGCCCGCACCAGCTCGCCCTCGGCGGTGACGACGTCGATCGCCACGACGTTCTCCGCCGCCCAGCCCCACCCGCGCGCGTTCCAGCCCTGCCCGCCCTGGAGGAGGAAGCCGCCGATCCCGACCGAGGGACAGTGCCCGCCGTTGAAGAACCGGCCGAACTCACCGAGACAGGGGTTGAGTTCGTCGCCGCCCTTGACGCTGGGGGTCGCGGTGACGATTCCGGTCCGCGGGTCGTAGGCCATCTCCCGGAAGTCCCCGAGGTCGATCAGCAGGGCGTCGTGACGCACCGACCAGGCGGCCCAGCTGTGCCCGCCGGACCGGACCGCGACCTGCCAGCCGCGTTCCAGGGCGAGCCGTACACCCTCGACGACGTCCTGCTCGGTGCGTGCGTTGAGTACGGCGGCCGGTGAACGGTCCGCGGGGCGGCGGGCGTTGAAGACCCGACCGAAGCAGGCCTCCTCGAAGTCCGCGTCGCCGGGGAGGTGCAGAGTGCCGGAGAACCTGTTCACGCCGGCCTCACTTGACCGCGATGGGGTTGACCGGCGCGCCGACCGCGCCGGTGACCGGGAGGGGAGCGGCGACCAGCAGGAACTCGTAGACGCCGTCGGCCGCGCAGTCCTCGGCCAGCGGCTCCAGGTCCCACATCTCGCCCAGCGGCAGGCCCATGTTGGGGATGGCGATCTGGTGCAGCGGGGACATCGCCGGCTCGGCGAACTCGTAGGGCCGCACCTCGAGGCCCCAGGTGTCGGAGGCGATCGCCGCGATCTCCGTGCGGTGCAGCCAGTCCAGCGTGGTGAAGGACAGTCCGGGCGCGTCCCCGGCCGCGTAGGCGCCCCACTCGCCGAGCCGTCGCACCCGGCCGATCTGGCCGGTGCGCACCAGCACGAGGTCGCCGCGCCGGACGGTGGAGGTCGCGCCCTGCGTCTCGATGGTGACGCGCAGATGTTCTTCCAGGACGGGGAAGCCGTCGGGGAGTTCGCCGTGATCGTCGCCCACCGCCCGGCCCACGTCGAGGAGCACGCCCCGGCCGGTGAAGGCGTCCCGCATGTGCTCGATGCCGGTGACCGAGTCGCCGTCGCCGCTGACGATCGTGCACGGACGGCCGTTCCACGCCTGCTTGTTGTCGTAGATGTGGCCCAGCCCGTCCCACTGGGTGGAGGCCTGCAACGGCATCACGACGTGGTCGTCGGCGCCGCCGAAGCCGTGCGGGAAGCCCTGGGTGCCGGCCGCCGCGTCCGAGCCGGTGTCCTTCATGTAGTGGACGGGGTTGATCCGCCCGCGGAACCCGCGCTGCGGTCCGTCCTCGTTGAACTCCAGCGCGAGCGAGAAGGAACGCCCCCGCCGGACCAGGCCGGCCGCGTGGGCCCGGATCGCGTCGTCGATGAAGTTGAGCGTGCCCAGCACGTCGTCCTCGCCCCAGCGGCCCCAGTTGCGGTAGGCGGCACGGGCCTTGGCGAGTTCCTCCTCGATCGGGCCGAGGCGGATGCGAGAGGTCATCGCATGCGTCCTTTCAACAGCAGGTCGAGGGCGTTGCCCCCGGCGACGGCGGCACGGTCGGCCGGGGCCAGTCCGGCCGCGTCCAGGCGGTCCAGCGGGTCGGTGATGCCCATGTCGAAGGGGTGGTCGGTGCCGAGGACGACCCGGTCTGCGCCCACTTCCTCGACCAGGTGGCGCAGGGCCCGGGGGGTGTAGACGAGGGCGTCGAACCACATGCGCCGCAGATACGCGCTCGGCGGCTCGGCGCACCCGCGCGCGTCCGGCCGTACCCGCCAGGCGTGGTCGGAGCGGCCGATGTAGGTCGGCAGGTAGCCGCCGCCGTGCGCGGCGACCAGCTTCAGGCGCGGGTAGCGGTCCAGCACCCCGGTGAAGATCAGACGTGAGAGGGCGACCGTCGTCTCGACCGGCTGGCCCACCGTGTTGCCCAGGTAGTGCGTCGCGAGCCGTTCGCCGAGCGAGCAGCCCCAGGGATGGACGAAGACCACGGCACCCAACTCCTCGGCCTTTCGCCAGACTTCGTCGTGCGCCGGGTCGGCCAGCTCGCGCCCCTCGACGGTCGTGGAGACGCTGATGCCGTACAGGCCGTACTCGGTGACCGCCCGGTCCAACAGGGCCACCGCGAGATCGGGGTGCTGGAGCGGAACGGTTCCCAGTCCGTACAGCCGCTCGGGTGCGTGCGCGCAGTGCGCGGCCACGGCCTGGTTGACCGTACGGGTCAGACGTACGGCCAGGTCCGGGTCGGCCCAGTAGTGGTGCATCGGCATCGGGCCGACCACCTGGATGTCGACGCCCATCGCGTCGAGGTCGGTGAGGCGCTCGGCGACGTCGGTCAACTTGCCTGCCAGTCCGTGGAGTTGGGTACGGTTGACGGCCAGGGACGCGGGGGAGTGGGCACGCCGTTCCGCCGCCAGTTCGGCGGCGAGGCCCGGGGTGTTTGCGATCAGGGCGTCGGCGGCCGGGACGGCCAGATGGCCGTGGAAGTCGACGACCGGGGTGCTCATGCGGCCGCCGTCAGCGACTCGAGGGTCTCGGACATGATGCGGGCGGGATCGGCGCCGGGGGTGCCGGGGTGGATCTCCCACTCGGCGAGCTGGAGCGAGTTGCGCAGCACCATCCCGACCCGGGGCAGCCGACGGCACATGAAGTGGTCGAGGGCCCTCTCCAACGGTTCGTCCCCGGTGACCAGTTCGGCCAGCAGGACCGCGTCCTCCATGCACATCGCGGCGCCCTGGGCGATCAGCGGCGGACAGGCGTGCGCCGCGTCGCCGACGACCATCGCGCGGCCGCGGTGCCAGGGCTCGTCGACCAGCACCGCCTCGATCCAGCGGTAGTCGACCGCCGTGTCGTCGGGCAGCGCGGCGGTGACCTCGCCCCAGGTGCCGCCGTACCCCGCGCCGCGCTCGCGCAGCAGGGTGAGGGGGGCGCGCGGTCCGACCAGCGAGGTGTCGAGGTTCTCGTCGAGCAGGTAGGCGTAGCAGCGGTCGGCGGAGATCGGGCTGTAGCCGGCCTTGAAGCGGGGGCCGCCGTAGTAGACCTCGGCGCAGTCCATCTCGGCGGGGCGTTCGGCGACCACCCGGAAGATCGACATGCCGACCGGGCGCGGGCGGGCGGAGAGCCCGATCAGCCGACGCATCGCCGAGTTGATGCCGTCGGCGCCCACCATCAGGTCGTAGCGGCCCCTCGTGCCGTCGGTGAACGTGACGTCCACCCACCCGGCCGACTGGTCGAACCGCTCGACGCTCACCCCGAGCCGGACCTGGACCCCGTGCGCGTACACCGCGTCGCACAGCGCGTCCTGCAGGTCGGAGCGCAGGGCGCCCGCGGTGGAGGGCAGGTCGGGGCCGCCGGTGTGCGGGGTAAGCAGCTCCGTGATCAGCCCGCCGTCCGCGCGCCGCAGCCGCATCCGGTCGAACGGCACGGCCCGCTCCAGCACCCGCTCCAGCACGCCCACCGCGCGCAGTGCCTTGAGGGCGTTGCCCTGGAGGGTGATGCCGTGGCCCACGCCGAACCACTGGGGCGAGATCTCGACGAGGTCCACGTCGACCCCGCGCCGGGCCAACGCGAGGGACAGCACGCTTCCGGTGATGCCGCCGCCGACGACGAGCACCTTCTGTACGGGCATGGGCGATCCTTGCGAACGTAGAGGAAAGAGGGGGTCAGCCGGAGAAGCGCGCACCCAGCTCATGGAAGTGCCGCACGGCCGGCGGCTCGGTGAAGAACGGACCCACGAGAGCCCGCCAGCGCCGGAAGCGCTCGGACTCGCGGAAGCCGGCCGTGTGCGCCTCGACGGACTCCCAGCCGACCAGGAGCAGGCAGACCTCGGACTGTTCCGCGCACCGCAGCAGCTCCGCCCAGCGGAACCCGTCGGCCTCCGCCAGCACCTCGCGGGCCTTGCCGAAGACCTCCTGGAACCCCTCTTCCCGGCCGGCCTCGACGGTCAGCAGGGCATGCTCGACTACCACGGGTCTCTCCTTGGATGGTGGGTGCTTTGAGCCTGCGTGGACGGCCGACGCGGGGTCAACGGATCGAGGCATCGGCATGGGGGACGTCATGCATCCCGTACGGCGATGGCGGGGCCGGGGGCGGGCGCGGCCCGTGATGGCACGCATCGCCAACGGCGATTTCCGCCCCCTGCCCCCGGTGCCTAGCGTCGAAAGCGACCCCACCCGTACGAGGAGAGCCGCCCGTGCCCGATCCCCTGCCCCCTCACGCCGGACCGTTCGCGCTCGGCACCTTCCGCAGCAGTGCCGGCGCCTTTCCCGGCCTGGTCACCGGCGCCCGTGTGCGCGACCTGTCCGACCGGGCCGCGTCCGTGCGCGACCTGATCGACGACTGGGACACCTGGCTGCCCCGCCTGCACGACCTCGCCAGGTCGCCGGACGGCACCTGGCACGACCTCACCGGCCTGCGCGTCCATCCCCCTCTGGAGCCGGGCCAGATCCTGCAGAGCGGCGCCAACTACCGCAAGCACGTGGTGGATCTGGTCGCCGCCGAGAAGGAGAGCATGCACGGCGCCACCCCCGCCGAGGCCCGCGCGGACGCCGAGCGGATGATGGACGAGCGGATCAGCAACGGCGAGCCGTACGTCTTCCTCGGCTCGCCGCGCGCGATGTGCGGCGCCTACGACGACATCGTCCTGCCCGAGCAGGGCGAGCAGCACGACTGGGAGCTCGAACTCGCCCTCGTCATCGGCCGGACCGGCAAGAACATCCAGGTCGAGGAAGCGCTCCGGTACGTGGCGGCGTACACCGTCTGCAACGATCTCACCACCCGTGACCGCCTCTACCGGCCAGATCTGAAGGCCATCGGCACCGACTGGTTCACCGCCAAGAACGCCGACACGTTCCTGCCGACCGGCCCCTTCCTGGTTCCTGCGGACTTCGTCGGCGACCCGAACGACCTGCGGATCACCCTGCGCCACAACGGCGTCGTCCGGCAGGACGAGTCCACCAAGGACATGATTTTCGACATCCCGCGGCTCATCGCGTACGCCTCCACGACCAGCACGCTGCGCCCCGGCGACCTGCTGCTCACCGGCTCCCCGGCCGGCAACGGCGCGCACTGGGGCGTCTTCCTGAGGCCCGGCGACGTCGTGGAGGCCGAGATCACCGGCCTGGGCCACCAGCGCAACACCGTCAGGAGCCACGCATGAGCTTCCAGCCGATCACCCATCTGCGCCATGTCGACCTGGCCGTACCGGACTTCGAGCGACAGCGCGCCTTCTACTCCACCACCTGGGGTCTGACGGAGATCGCGAACGACAGCGGTGTGGCCTTCTTCGCCGCCGAGGGCAGCCCAGAGCAGTACGTCGTCCGCATCCGCGCCGACGAGCGCAAGCGGATGGACCTGGTGGCCTTCGGCGCCGTCTCCCCGGCGGCCGTCGACGAACTGGCGGTACGGATCGGCCGGGCGGGCGTCCGGCTCGTCCACGAACCCAGGGCGCTGGACACACCCGGCGGCGGCTACGGGCTGCGCTTCTTCGATCCGGACGGCCGGGTCGTCGAGGTCTCCGCGGACGTCGCCACCCGCGTCCACCGCAGGATCGAGGAGCGCGAGGCGATCCCCGTACGGCTCTCGCACTGCGTGGTCAACTCCCAGGACCCGGAAGGCCTTCGGGACTTCTACGTCGAGCAGCTCGGCTTCCGGCTCACCGACACCCTGTACTCCACGCACATGGGCGACCTCATGTACTTCCTGCGGTGCAGCCCGCTGCACCACTCCTTCGCCATCGCCCGCGGACCCCATGTCTCCCTGCACCACGCCTCGTTCGAGATGCGCGGAGTGGAGGAGTACATGCGCGGCACCGGCAGGGCACTGCGCGCCGGGACGCGGCTCACCTGGGGGCCGGGGCGGCATCTGGCCGGCGACAACACCTTCTCCTACTTCCACGACCCGCACGGCAACACCGTGGAGTACACCACCGAACTCGCCGTCCTCGAAGAGGACGTGTGGCACCCGGGCCGGCACGACGTCGACGACCCCGTCACCCAGGACCAGTGGGGCACCGCCGACCCGATGAGCGAGTCGGTCGCCAAGGAGCAGTTCAACGACCCCGACGTGCTCTTCGAAGCACCCCCCGTCTGACCGACCACCCGCAGAAAGGCCGCCGCCATGGCAGAGATCCTGAAACACGCCGTGCCCAGGGCCGAGGTGACCGCCTCCCTCGACCAGGTACGCACGACCGTCGCCGGCGTCATCGCGGACGTCCGCGAGCGCGGCGACGCGGCCGTGCGCGCGTACTCCGAGAAGTTCGACGACTGGAGCCCGGCCTCCTTCCGGCTGAGCGAGGAGGAGGTCGAGAAGATCGTCGCATCGGTGCCGCAGCAGGTCATCGACGACATCCGTTTCGTCCAGGAGCAGGTGCGCGCCTTCGCCCGCCACCAGCTGGACTCGCTGCGGGAGTTCGAGGTGGAGACCCTGCCGGGCGTGCGGCTCGGACAGAAGCACCTCCCCGTCCAGGCGGCCGGCGCCTACATCCCCGGCGGACGCTACCCGCTCACCGCCTCCGCCCACATGACCGTCGTCACCGCCAAGGTCGCGGGCGTGCCACGCGTGGTCGCCTGCACACCGCCCATCCACGGCGAGATCCCTGCCGCCACCGTCGCCGCCATGCACCTGGCCGGCGCCGACGAGATCTGGCTGCTCGGCGGCGTCCAGGCCGTGACCGCGATGGCCGTCGGCACCGACACCATGAAGCCGGTCAACCTGATCGCCGGGCCCGGCAACGCCTACGTCGCCGAGGCCAAGCGGCAGCTGTTCGGCGAGATCGGCATCGACCTGTTCGCAGGCCCAACCGAGATCCTCGTCCTGGCCGACGAGCACACCGACCCCTTCGTCTGCGCCGTCGACCTGCTCTCCCAGGCCGAACACGGCCCCGACTCACCCGCCGTCCTCGTCACCACCTCCCGAGAGGTGGCCGAGAGGACCGTCGCCGAGGTCGAGCGGCTTCTGCCGACCATGCCCACCCGCGACTTCGCCGAGCCCGCCTGGCGCGACCACGGCCAGGTCCACGTCGTCGACACGATCGACGAACTGTACGCGCTGGCCGACGAGTTCGCCTTCGAGCACGTCGAGGTGCTCACGGCAGAGCCGCGCGAAGCGCTGTCGCGCATGACCCAGTACGGAGCCCTGTTCCTCGGCGAGGGCACCTGCGTGTCCTTCGGCGACAAGGTCATCGGCACCAACCACGTCCTGCCGACCCGGGGCGCCGCCCGCTACACCGGCGGCCTGTGGGTGGGCAAGTACCTGAAGACCGTCACCTACCAGGAGGTCACCGACACCGACTCCCAGGCCCTGCTGGGCCGGCTGTGCGGACGCGCGGCCCGCGTCGAGCTGTTCGAGGGCCACGCCCGCTCCGGCGACGTACGCGCCGCGAACGCCGCCGGCGACGAGCTGCCGTGGAACACCGCGTGAGCCTGGCGGGGCGCACGGCGTTGGTCACCGGCGGGGGAGGCCCGCTGGGCCGGGCGTTCGCCCGGGCGCTCGCCGCTGAGGGAGCCCGGGTGATCCTCGTCGGACGCAATGAGCAGGCCCTCGCGGACGCGGCCGCCCTTGTCGTCAAGGAGGGCGGGGAGGCGCGTACGGCCGTGTGCGACGTCTCCGAGCCGGACCCGGTACGGCGGCTCGCCGCCGAACTCGCCGACGAGGACGTGTCGTTGCTCGTCAACAACGCCGGCATCGCCGGACCGGTGCGCCCGCTCGTCGACGTCGAACCGGACGAGTGGGACGAGGTGTTCGCCGTCAACGTGCGGGGCGTGTATCTGATGTGCCAGGCCTTCCTGCCCCCGATGACCGCCGCCGGGCGGGGCGACGTCGTCAACGTCGCCTCCGTCAGCGGCAAACGCCCCCTGCTCAACCGCACCCCCTACACCGCTTCCAAGATGGCCCTGCTCGGCCTCACCCGGACCCTGGCGGGCGAGGTCGGCCCGCACGGCGTCTCGGTCAACTCGCTTTCCCCCGGCCCGGTCCGGGGCCCCCGCATGGACCGCAACTTCCGCCTCACCGCAGAACTGACCGGCTGCACGGTCGAGGAGGCCGAACACGACTTCGCCTCCCGCGCGGCTCTCGGCCGGCTGGTCGAGGAGGACGAGGTGGCCCGGGCGCTCGTGGCGATGCTCGCGATGCCAGGACTGTGCGGCGCCGACATCGACCTGTCGGCGGGGATGATCGCCCCGGCGTAGACAACCGCACCGGCAGGGCGAGGCGGACGGCGTGACGGCCGCCCGCCTCGCCGTCGTGCGCGCCCGGCCCGCTCCCCTGTGGCAACTCTGTGTGATCGCCATGAAGTGCGCGGCCCGATCCGAGGCATCGGCTTCCGGCATGTGTGCGTGAAGCGCCTATTCCCTGTTCCGCAGGGCTGCTTCACTCCCTCGTGCGCACCTCCGGTGCCCTCGTCCGAGCCGTCGCCGCCGGGCGAGGAGACGACCTGTTGGTCACGTTGCGCAACGGCGCACCCTCACTCTGGGAAGGCAAGCAATGACGCTGATGACCCGACGCTCCCTCCTGATCGCCGGTACGGCCACGGCAGGAGCCCTGCTCGTCCCGACCACCTCCGCCACGGCCGCACCGCAGGCGACCGGCTCACGGATCACGGTCGGCCCGGGGGAGACGTACACGCTCTCCGCCACCACCCGGGTGAGCCGGCTGACCATCGCCGACGGCGGGAAGATCGTCGCACCCGACGGCCACAGCCTCTCCCTCACCGTCGACGGCGTCGAGACCGGCCAGCTCCTGACCGCCACCGGAGGCACCACGACCCTGATCCAGGCCGGCACCTACCAGGGCGATGTCGTCCTCACCGTCGCCGCCGCGAACGACGTGACGTACCAGACGCTCACCTTCCCCTTCCGCCAGGCCCTGTACGTCGACGCCGACGGTGTCGTGCGCGACAAGTCCGTGCTCGCGGCCGTGCGGGGCGGCAGGCTCACCGACGCCCTCGCCCGTGACATCTCGATCACCTCGACCGGAGAGTGCTTCGACGGCGTGTACGTCCAGGACGGCACCTACACCCTGGACCGCCCCGTCATCTCCCTCACCGGCAACGGCCGTTGCGACTTCGCCGGGTACGGCGCGGCGGTCGTCGGCGACGGCTCCGCCACCAAACTCGTCGTGGACGGGGCCCGCATCAGCAACAAGGGTGTCGTGCGCACCGGCGTGATCTCCGACGACGGCGCCAACGTCATCGTGAAGAACTCCTCCGTCCGCTGCCGCAACGGCGTCCTGCCCTCCGACTACCAGGCCACCGTCGAGACCCCGTACATGGAGTCGGTGCCGTGGATGCTCGGGCTCGACGGCAACGTCCGCGCCACCAACCTGATCGGCAGGAACAGCACCTCCACGTACATCAACTCGACCGTGTTCTCGGAGACGTGGGGAGCGCTGTCGGTCGAGGGCGGCAGCGGGCTCAAGCTGACGGCCGTCAACAGCCATGTCGGCAACACCGGCGCGTACGGCTACGGCACCTACGCCATCGGCGACGCCACCGTCCGTGTCCTGGGCTCCCGCTTCGACGTCGGCAGCTACGCCACGATCATCGCGGGACCGGCCGCGGTCGTGCACTACGGCGACAGCACCGCGGAGGCCGTCGCCGCGCTCAACACCGAGCTCGAACTCGGGCTCACCGCACGAGAGTTGGCGGACATCCCCGCCCGCAGCACGGTCGTGAACTCCGGCCACTTCGGCTACATGTTCTTCGGCGCCGGCACGCTCACCCTCGACGGCGGTACGGTCGTCAACTCCGAGCGGGCCACCTTCCTCAACAAGGGCCAGCAGACCACGATCAGCGTCGACGGCTCGAAGGGCGCCCGGCTCAACCCGCGCGACGGTGTCATCCTGCAGATGATCGAGCTGGACGACCCGGGCCCGGTCAACGTGAACGGCAAGATGATGAACGTCGGCGTCTACACCGAGCCCACCGGCGACCCCGTGAAGGACTCCTCGTTCGACACCACCGCCGTCCACTCCACCGACGGGGCGGCCACCTTCACCTCCATCGCGCTGAAGGGCGACTTCTACAACGGCATGCGCACGGGCAGGAACATGGTCCTGACCTTCGAGGACGCGACGGTGGAGGGCGTGATCTCCGCGACGAGGGCCAGGCACCGCGTCTCCAGCATCGACGCGTCCACCTTCTACGAGCTGGGCATCGTCACCAACACCCCGCAGGCGGCCGTCAACAACGGCGCCGTCGTCCGGCTCGAGGGCGGCTCCACCTGGACGGTCACCGGCACCTCGTACCTGACCGCGCTCACCATCGCCTCCGACGCGGCCGTGCGGGCGCCGCGCGGCAGGACGGTGACCCTGACCGTCGACGGGACGCGGAAGGCGCTCAATGCCGGCACGTCCTACACCGGCGCGCTCGTCCTGACCGTGGCGTGAGGTCAGGAGGCGGAGGCGGACCGCGCCTCCGCCTCCTTCACGATCTCCTCGAACCGGGCGCCCATCGCCGCCGCCAGCGCCTGGGCACCCGACAACGGCCGCACCATCACGGTGAGTTCGTCGATCAGGCCGTTGTCGTCCACGTGGATGAAGTCGCAGCCCGTCAGCTCCCGGTCGCCCACGCGCGCGGCGAAGACCAGGGCGTGGTCGCGGCCGTCGGTTCCGCCGATCTCGCGCTCGTAGCGGAAGTCCTCGAAGACCTGGGAGACCGCGCGCAGGATCGCCGCGGTGATCGCCTTGCCCGGGTACGGCTTGAACACCACCGGGCTGGTGAACACGACGTCCTCCGCCAGCAGCGCCTCGACGGCATCGAGATCGCCGGCCTCGACCGCCTCGCGGAACGCGCGCATCGGATCACCTCATAGTCAATTAGTTGAGTAGGTGAGAATGAGGGTAATCAGCTGCCGCGACCCTGTCCACTAGGCTGACGTGGGTGTTCAGCCCTGAAGGCCCCAGCCTGCGAGAACTCGCCGTCCAGGCCCTGTCCTCCGTGGAGCGGGGATACGACCTGCTCGCGCCGAAGTTCGACCACACCCCCTTCCGGACGCCCGACTCCGTCCTGGAGGCCGTCGCCTCGGCGCTGGCGCGGACGGGTCCCTTCGACGACGGGCTCGACCTGTGCTGCGGCACGGGCGCGGGCATCGACGTGCTGGCGCGGGCGTGCCGGCGCAGTGTCACGGGGGTCGACTTCAGCGCGGGGATGCTGGCGGTGGCGCGGGAGCGGATCCGGCCGGCCGGTTCGCGGGTGGGCTGGGTGCGTGCGGACGCCCGCGCGCTGCCGTTCCGGTCCGCCTTCGATCTCGTGGTCAGCTTCGGGGCGTTCGGGCACTTCCTGCCCGAGGAGGTGCCGGGGCTGTTCGCCGAGGTCCACTCGGTGCTGCGGCCGGGCGGGTGCTTCGCGTTCCCCGTCCTGGCCCCGCCCCGGCCCTCGTCGCCCGCGTACTGGATGCTGCTGGGTTTCGACGCGGTGATGCGGGTGCGCAACGCCGTGTGGCGTCCGCAGTTCGTCATGTACTACCGGGCTTTCCGACTGGCGGATGTACGGCGGGAGTTGGAGCACGCCGGATTCGTCGTCGAGTCGCAGGCGCTGGAGGAGTTCGGGCGGCGGGGTGACGGCGGTCCCCGGGTGCGGATGATCGTGGCCCGGCGTCCGCTGTCCTCGCTCAGCCCGCGGCCGGAAGCATGAACTCGTAGACCAGGGCGTCCTGTCGGGCGTCCACCAGCAGGTCCGTGATCTCCAGCGGCCGTGCGTACTGGTCGTGCACCCGCCGGGTCACCCGCACCGAGGGGGTGTCCGGCAGCGGGGTGATGGCGTCCCGGTGGTGCAGGGTCAGGCCGGCTTTGCGCATCCACTCGTAGGCGCGGTGCAGCTGGGCCGAGGCGGCGCCGCCGGCGCGGTCGCGGTAGCGGGCCAGTTCCTCGACCTCCGCCAGGGCGACCGCGGAGAACGACGTCACGGCCGTACGCCGGCCACGGCCGGCGGCGCCCGTGGACTCGTAGCGGTGCATCAGGGTCGGGTGGTGCGGGGCGAGGCCGAGGGCCTCGGCGTGCTCGGGCGGGGGCGCCTCCCAGGTGACCGTGGCCCGGTCCACGGCGCGCGGGTCCGCGGCCCGGGCGCCGACCGGGAAGGCGGGCGTTGACGGCGTCTCGACCGGCAGGCCCGGCAGTGTGGCGTGGCTGCCGCGCCGGTCGGTGCAGACCAGCCCGTCGCGGCGCAGCACCTCCAGCGCCTGCCGGACGGTCTCCCTGCTGACCTCGAAATGTACGGCCAACCGCCGTTCGCTCGGTAGCCGCTCGCCGGGTGGGATCGTGCCGTCGCGCAACTCCCCGAGCAGTCGGGTCGCTACGCGCCAGTACAGCGGCTGCTGATCGGTGACCGGATGGTCGGTGCGGGCCATGCCGCGCCTCCTGTTGGTGACTTGCCGTAGCCGTGCGGGCTCAGTGCGCCACCAGATCCAGCATTGGTCTAAACCGGCAGGGAAGGGTGGGCGGCCGGTTCGGCCGAAAGCGGCCCGCCCGCACCGGCGTTCACAAGGCGCCGTACAGGGCCTCGATCAGCGCCATCTTCCGTGGGTCGTCGGCGATCCGAGGCCCCATCCGGTTCATCACATAGCCGAGCGACACCCCCGCCTCGGGGTCCGCGAGTCCGCAGGAGCCGCCGAACCCGTCGTGTCCGAAAGCGCGCGGGTTGGGGCCGTAGGAGCCGTTGTCGCCGCTCAGCCACAGGCCGAGCCCGATCTCCGTCTCGGCGTCGAGACCGGCCCCCAGTACCAGGTCGCGGCAGCTGCCCTGCCCCTCGCGCACCCGCTCGGCCGCCTCGGGGGACAGGACGCGACGGCCGGCGTACGTCCCCCTGCCCGCGAAGATCCCGTACAGCGCGGCGACGGCCCGCGCCGTGCCGTGCCCGTTCGCGGCCGGGATCTCCGCGGCCCGCCACGCGGGCGAATTGGCCTCGTCCGCACCCACCACCGGGTTGGCCAGCGCCGCCAGTGCCGCGGGCGTCAACTGACTGAAGATCGCTGCCTGTTCGCTGCTCGACGCGGCCGGCGGATGCACCAGCTCGGCCGCCCTGCCCGCCTCCCGCTCCGGCAGCCCGATGGTGAAGTCGATGCCGAGCGGCCCGGTCACCTCGCGGGCGAGGAAGGCGCCGGGCAACTGCCCCGAGATCCGCCGGACCACCTCGCCGACCAGGAAGCCGTACGTGAACGCGTGGTACCCGGACACGGTCCCCGGCTCCCACCAGGGTTCCGTCGCCGCGAGCCGCGCGGCCGTGAACTCCCAGTCGTAGAGCTGCTCGACCGAGTGCGGCTCACGCAGCCCCGACAGTCCGGCCCGGTGCGAGAGCAGATGCCGTACGAGCACCTCCTCCTTGCCGGCCGCGGCGAACTCGGGCCAGTACTTGGCCACGGGTGCGTCCAGGTCGAGCAGGCCCCGGTCGGCGAGGATGTGCGCGCACAGCGCCGTCGGGCCCTTGGTGGTCGACCACACGTTGACCAGGGTGTCCCGCTCCCAGGGCCGGGTGCGGTCCGCGTCCGCCCAGCCACCCCACAGGTCCACCACGACCTCGCCGCCGACGCTCACGGCGACGGCGGCGCCCAGTTCGGCCCGTTCCCGGAAGTTCTCCTCGAACGCCGTCCGCACCGCCGCGAACCGCTCGTCGCAGTAACCGACCACACCTGGCTCACGCTCCGCCATGGGGTCCTCCGTCGTCCGCCGGAACCCCGGGCCGCACCGTCGCGACCCGGGCGTCCTGAACGTACCGACTGGTCGGACTGGAGGGAAGGTCACAGGAGGAACAGCTTGTCCTCCGGTTCCCGGTGACCGTCCGCGTCGTGCCAGTAGTCCCGGGTCTCGACCGCGAGGCCGTCGGCGTCGAACCGTACGAAAACGCAGCCCGCGAGGGTGGACGGCGCCCCGTCCTCCTCGCTCAGCACCCGGAATTCGGCCACCGCGATCCCGTCCTGGCCGACCACGGGCGGCGAGAACCGTACGTCCGTCACCCGCTCCCGCTCGAACGACCGGCGCAGATAGGCGGCCAGCTCGGCCCGCCCCCGGTGCGGCTCGCGGAACGGCATCGAGCGGTGGACGCAGTCCCCGGCGTACAGGTCGAGGAGCGCGTCCACGTCGTGCGCGGTCCAGCCGCGCTCCCAGACCCGTACGAACCGCTCGGCGGCCTCACGCGTGTCCATGGCCGGCTTCCTCAGGCATACGACCGCAGCCAGCGCAGCTTCGTCGCCTCCTGGTAAGGCCCGCCGCCCTCATGGTCGTTGAAGTCGTACACCTCGATCGCCTTGTCCTCGTGGCCCCAGGCGTTGAAGGCCGCGAAGACGGTCGAGGGCGGGCAGGTCTGGTCCTCCAGGGCCGCCGAGAACAGCGCCGGCGCGCGACCGCGGGCGGCGAAGTGGACGCCGTCGAAGTAGGACAGGGTGCGCAGAGCGTCCTCGGAGCGGCCGCGGTGCGTCTTGAGGAACAGGCCGATCTCCCGGTAGGGGTGACGGTCCGTCAGCGTCGCGGCACGCGGGTAGTCGCACAGGAACGGGACGTCCGGCGCCGCAGCCACCAGGTCGGGGACCAGACCGGCGACGGCGATGGTGATGCCGCCGCCCTGGCTCGCGCCGGTCACGACCGTGCGGGAGGCGTCGGTCAGCGGGTGGGAGCGGGCCGCCTCGACGGCACGGACCGCGTCGGTGAACACCCGGCGGTAGTAGTAGTTCTCCGGCGCGTCGATGCCGCGGGTCATGAAGCCCGGGTAGGCGGGCGCGCCGCCCACCGGGTCCGCGGTGCCGCCCCCGCCGCCCCAGGCGCTGCCCTGTCCGCGGGTGTCCATCACGAAGTGCGCCCGGCCGGTGGACGCCCACAGCAGATGCTCGTGCGGCAGGCCGCGTCCGCCGCCGTACCCGATGAACTCCACCACCAGCGGAACGGGTTCGGCCGCCCCGGCGGGCAGCGTCAGCCAGCCCTTCACCGGGTGCCCGCCGAACCCGGCGAACGTCACGTCATACACCTCGACCGTCGTCAGCCCGGTGTCGACCGGCTCGAAGCGGGCGTCCAGATCGTGCTCGCGGGCCTCCTGCAGGGTCTTGGACCAGAACGCGTCGAAGTCCTCGGGCTCGACGGACGCGCCGCGGTACTCGTGGAGTTCGTCGAGGGGGAGGTCGAACAGGGCCATGTAGGACCGCCTTCGCATAGGGACCGTGCGGATGATCAACACCGTACGTGGGCGATCGGACGGCTGGCCAGACCTTTCCCGGACTGCGCCCGCGCGATCACATCCGCACGGCGGCCGTCAGGGTCCGCCCGCCTGGCGGTGGGTCCACTGCGGCTCCGTGCGGGCCCATTCCCGCTCCCACTCGGTCAGCCGGTGCCCGATGGCCACACGCCGGACGACGGCGTTGCCGAGGACGATCACAGCGGCCGCGCCCCCCGCGGCGCAGACGCCCATGGTGACGGTGTGCTGCCAGATCTGCGTCCGCCCCGGCGGCGGACCCACCGGCCTGCCCAGGGCGTCGAACCACACGTCCACCGTGTCCCCGTGCCGGGTGCCCGCGGGAACGAGCGCCTCGGTGGTGTGCGGCCCGGTGACGGGGTCCGTCCAGCGCACCTTCACCGGGACCGAGTGCTCCCGGCCGCCCTGCACCGCGGGCGGCCGCTCGGGCGTCGCGCCGACGACCACCACACGCGTGCGATGCCGGTCGGCGCGCTCCGCCGATGCCGCCGCGGAGGCCTGGTCGTGCGCCCACCAGCCCGTGACGGCCCCCGCGAGCGGCGCGCCGACGAACAGCAGGAGCGCGACGACCAGCGTCGTCCACGCCTCCACCACGTCCGACCGGCGCCGCAGCGGATTGCGCCGCCAGCGCCAGCCACGCACCCGGGTCCGCATGTCGACCTCCTCGCCGTCACCGCAACCGGAGGGGCCATACATTCAGCCGTACCTGCTTGGTCCGTATTGTCCCTCCGGACCGAGTACGCGCGCGAGTGCCCATGGAAATCGGGTACCCAGCGCCTCGAAGATCGCTCACCGTGAACGGCTGTGACGACCTCGGTGTCCGGCCGTCAGCCGAAGCGTTCGATGCGGATCCGGTCCACGGGCTGGCCGGCCTCGACCAGCAGCCGCGAGGCGTGCTCGGCGAAGGCGTTCGAGCCGCACACATAGGCCTCCCACCCACCCTCGGGCGGCTCGGCCAGGAGCGGCGCCACATGTGCGGCGGCCATACGTCCCACCGCCACGCCCTCTGGCGCCTTGCGCGTGAACACGGGCGTCGTCTCGGCGCCCAACTCCCGCGCGTAAATGAGCTCCTCGGGGCTGCGCGCGGACACCAGCAGGCGCAGCGGCACATCGAGATCGCGCGCCCGGTGGTGCCGGACCATCGACATCAGCGGTACGACCCCGGAGCCCGCGCCGACCAGCAGGGCGGGCCGGTCGCCGGGCCAGGCGAAGAACCCGCTCACCGGACCGCGCACCTCCACCTCGTCGCCCGGCTCGGCCACCGTGTGGAACCAGCCGGAGACCTCGCCGCCCTCCACGTGGTCCAGGGTCAGCTCGATGTGCCCGCTGTCGTCCGGCGCGGAGGCGATCGAGTAGTGGCGCTGGGCCACATAGCCGTCCTCGGCGGTCAGCCGCAGCATCAGGTGCTGGCCCGGAAGGTGCCCCGGCCAGTGGGGCACCGCGAACCGGAACGTCGAGGCGTACGGCGTCTCACGGCGGACCTCGGTCAGGGTGGCCGTCTGCCAGACAGCGGCGGCCTGGTCGCCCACGGCGATACGGCCGGGCACGGCGAAGCGCGTCGGGGGAGTGAAGGAGGGAGAGGGGGCCGTCGCCGGAGACGGGGTCGCTGCGGGGGAAGGCGTCGCCGCCGTCATCTGCTCAGTCACCGGAGTACCGCTGCTCCTGCCACGGGTTGCCGCGCTCGTGGTAGCCGTTCCGCTCCCAGAAACCCGGCTCGTCGTGGTCGAGGAGCCGGATGCCCGCGATCCACTTGGCGCTCTTCCAGAAGTACAGATGCGGCACCAGCAGCCGCGCCGGCCCGCCGTGCTCGGGAGCCAGCGGCTCGCCCTCGTAGGTGAACGCGATCCAGGCCCGCCCGCCGGTCAGGTCCGCCAACGGCAGGTTCGCGGTGTACCCGGTGTGCGAGTAGGCGACGGCATGCGTGGCGGACGCCCGGGGCCGCACCACGTCGAGGAAGGCGTCCAGCGACACGCCCCCGAACCGGACCCCGAACTTCGACCAGCTCGTCACACAGTGGATGTCGCCCTCGTAGGCCGACGCCGGCAGCGCGTGCGCCGCGTCCCAGTCCCAGGTGCACGGCCGCTCGACCAGCCCGTCGACGCGGAACGTCCAGTCGGCCGGCGCCAGCTCGGGGGTGACCTCCGCGGACAGGACGGGCCAGGCGTCGCCCGTGTCGTACTGGCCGGGCGGGAGGCCCGGACGGTGGGCGCGGGCGCGCCCGGTGAAACCTCGGGTGACGTTCATACGGATCCAGCGGGACGGAGGTGATGGCCTACCCGGTCAACCGTACGTGCCGCCCGGACCCGCCCCGGCCCCGGGCCGCCCGTCGATCATTAAAGACGTATGAACACTCCCCCGCCCCGGGAATAGCGCCCCCCGCCCGCGCCTTGCCGCCTGATGCCGGAACCGGTGTCCCGTGCGACCGGTGACCACGCGGCAGCGAAGGAGAGTGGAACATGCCCAAGGCGTACGTCTACACGCGCTTCGGCGGACCGGAGACCGAGGCCCTCGTCGACCTGGACCGGCCGAGCCCCGGCCCCGGGCAGGTGCTTGTCGCGGTGCGTGCCGCGGGTGTGAACCCCGTCGACTGGAAACTGCGCACCGGCTACCGCCGCCCCGGGGAGAGCGGTGAGCCGGTGTTTCCGGTGGTGCTGGGCAACGAGGTCTCCGGTGTCGTCGTCGAGACCGGTGCCGACGTGACCGGGTTCGCAGTCGGGGACGAGGTGTTCGGGAACACCGCGACCGGCGGTTATGCCGAGTACACGCTGCTGCCCGCCGACGTCACGGCGCACCAGCCGGCCGGCCTCTCCTTCCGGGACGCGGCCACCCTCCCGGTCGCGGCGGCGACCGCGTACGACGGCGTCCACCAGCTCGGCCTGCCCGCCGGCGCGACCCTCCTGGTCACCGGCGCGGGCGGCGGGGTCGGCAGCGCGGCCGTGCAGATCGCCCGCGCCCTCGGCCTGCGGGTGGTGGGCGTCGCGAGCGAGACCAAGAAGGACTTCGTGGAGGCGCTGGGCGCGGTGCACGTCCCCTCGGGACCGGACCTTGCGGCGCGGGTGCGCGCGGCGGCGCCCGACGGTGTGGACGGCGTCTACGACCTGGTCGGCGAGGAGGTGCTCACCGAGGCGGCGACCCTGCTCGACGACCGGACGAAGCTGATCACCGCCGCCGCGCCACCCGCGACCGTCGAGGAACTCGGCGGCGCCCGGGTAGCCCGGGCCCGCAACGCGGCCGTCCTGGACGCGGTCGCCCAGCTGGTGCTCGACGGCGACCTGGACCCGCACGTGACCGGCGCCTACCCGCTGGAGCGGGCCGGCGAGGCGCTGCGCGCGGTCGAGGACGGCCACGCGCGCGGCAAGATCGTGATCGAGGTCGCCGCGTGAGCCACGTCCTGGACAACCCCGCCCTCGCCTCCCTGACCGGCCCGCACGCCCACTTCGCCGAGTGGCACGGGCGGGTGGTGCGCTACCCGGTCGACGTGACGCCCTGGCTGGCGCTGCCCGACGAGCCCGGCGCCGCTGACTGGGCCGACCTCGCGGCCCTCGCGGGCCCCGGCGCCGAGGTGCCGCTGCTCGGCTTCAGCGGCGCGGTGCCGGTGGGCTGGGAGGTCACCTTCCACATCGAGGGTGTGCAGCTGGTCGACGACGGCCTCGACGCCGCGCCCGAGCCGGAAGCCGTCCGCCTCGGTCCCGCCGATGTCCCCGAGATGCTCGACCTGGTCGAACGCACCCGGCCCGGTCCGTTCCTGCCCCGCACCGTCGAAATGGGCACCTACCTGGGCATACGGCGGGACGGCGCGCTGATAGCGATGGCGGGGGAGCGGCTGCACCCGCCGGGCTGGACCGAGATCAGCGCGGTCTGCACGGACCCCGCCTTCCGTGGCGAGGGCCTCGCGACCCGGCTGATCCGCGCCGTCGCCCACGGCATACGGGAACGCGGCGAGACGCCGTTCCTGCACACCGGCGCCGGCAACACGAACGCCCTCCGCCTCTACGAGTCCCTCGGCTTCCGACTGCGCCGCACCACCACGTTCGGCGCGGCCCGCGTACCCGAACACCTGGCGGACGCACAGGCCGTCACGGTCGCTTAGCGCCCGCCGGGACGGCGCGGCCGATCGCGCCGTCCCGGACGCGAACACCGGGGTCAGTCCGACGAGTTGGCGCCGTCCGGACGCACCCACGCGTTGTAGCGCACCAGACAGCTGGCGAACCGCTCCAGATCCTCCGCCGGCCAGTCCTCCAGCCGCTCGCGGAAGGCGGCCCGGCGGCTGTCGGTGACCTGCGCGAGGATCTCGCGGCCCGCGTGGGTCAGATGCAGCACCTGGACGCGGTGGTCGTCCGCGTCCAGGCGCCGCTCGATCAGCCGGGCCCGCTCCAGCGCGGCCACCTGGCGGCTGACCGTCGACTTGTCCAGGGCGTAGTGGGCCGCCAGATCCGTGGCCCGGCAACCGCCGCTCTCCTCCAGATGTCCCAGCAGCGTGTACGACACCAGGGACAGCTCGGGGTGCATCCGTCCCGCCGACGCCCGGGCGCGGCGGGCGAAGACCGTCATCTCGCGCTGAATCGTCTCCACGGCCTCGTCCGCGTCCACTCGGCTCCTCCTCCGTCGCGACCCCTCTAGTTGTACAGTACAACTCGAAGGGAGAGTTGTATAAGCCAACCATGTGGGGCTGTGCTCAAGTCCGGTAGTGTTTCCGTCCGGCCGCGGAACTTCCCGCCGCCGGAACGAGGAGGTGAGACCCATTAGCGCTGTGGCAGCCCGGGTGCTCCCTCCTCTGGTCGAAGCGGATCGCCGCCGATAGGTGACCGCGAGAGCGCCCTTCGTCCCACCGAAAGGCTCTCGGCTTCCATGCCCTCATCTCCCTCGTCGGTCGAATCCGTCGCCGCCGTCCTGCGCTCGGCGGGCTGCGTGTTCGCCGAGGACGAGGCCCGGTTGATCGTCTCCCAGGCCCGCAGTCCGCGGGAACTCACCGCCCTGGTCGACCGCCGCGCGGCCGGTCTCCCCCTCGAACTCGTCCTGGGCTGGGCGGAGTTCCGCGGCCTGCGCATCTTCGTCGAACCCGGCGTCTTCGTGCCCCGCCGCCGTACCGAGTTCCTCGTAGAGCAGGCCCTCGCCCAGGCGCCCGGGGCGTCCGTCGTGGTGGACCTGTGCTGCGGCTCGGGCGCCGTCGGCACCGCTCTGGCCACCGCGCTCGGCGACGCCGAACTGCACGCGGCCGACATCGACCCGGCCGCGGTGCGCTGCGCCCGCCGCAATGTCGCCGGCGTCGGCGGACACGTCCACGCGGGCGATCTGTTCGCCGCGCTGCCGGCCGGCCTGCGGGGCCGCGTCGACATCCTCGCGGCCAACGTGCCGTACGTCCCCACCGGCGAAGTGGGCCTGCTGCCCGCCGAGGCCCGCGACCACGAACCACTGGTGGCCCTCGACGGCGGCACGGACGGGCTCGACGTCCTGCGCCGGGTCGCGGCCGAGGCGCCGCACTGGCTGGCGCCGGGCGGCTGTCTGCTGGTCGAGACGAGCGAGGCGCAGGCGCCCGCGGCCGTCGAGGCGTTCACCGCGGCCGGACTGACGGCCCGTCTGGCGGTCTCGGAGGAGTGGTACGCCCAGGTGGTGATCGGCACCAGGCGGTAGCTGCCCGGCGGACGCCGAACTCGTCGAACCGAACTCGTCGAACCGAACTCTCAGCAGATATACACTCGGAGTATATCCCTGGTGTATGGTCCCCTCATGAGTGTTCCTCTCACCCTGTTGGGGCTGTTGGAGCGAGAGCCGAGCCACGGCTACGACCTCAAGCGCGACTACGACACCTTCTTCAACCGCGGCAAGCCGCTGCCCTACGGGCAGGTCTACACAACGCTCGGCCGGTTGGCGCGGGACGGGAAGGTCATCGCCGGCGAGGCGGAGCCCGGGGTCGGCCCCGAGCGCAAGCGTTACGTGATCACCGAGGCGGGGGCCACCGAGTTCGAGACCTGGCTCACCGAGCCGGTGGCCCCCGAGCCCAGTCTGCAGACCACGCTGTTCACCAAGGTCGTCCTGGCCCTGATGCTCGGCCGCGACGCCCAGCAGTACCTCGACACGCAGCGGGCCGCCCACCTGGAGCGGATGCACGAGCTGACGAAGCTGCGCCGCAACGGCCCGATCGTCGACGCCCTGCTCGCCGACCACGGCCTGTTCCATCTGGAGGCCGACCTGCGCTGGATCGAGCTGACCGCGGCCCGGATGGACACGCTGGCAGCGGCGGTGCGCGCATGAGCGCCCTGATCGAGGCCCGCGACCTCACCCTCTCCTTCGGCGAGACCCCCGCCCTGCGCGGCGCCAGTCTGGCCATCGAGGCCGGCGAGGTGTTCGCCGTGATGGGCCCGAGCGGCTCGGGCAAGTCCACCCTGCTGCACTGCCTGGCCGGCATCCTCACCCCCGACTCGGGCGAGGTGCACTTCGACGGACGCCGCATCGACACCCTGAACGAGGCCGAGCGCAGCGCCCTGCGCCTGAACAGCTTCGGCTTCGTCTTCCAGTTCGGCCAGCTCGTCCCCGAGTTGACCGCCGAGGAGAACGTCGCCCTGCCGCTGCTGTTCTCCGGCGTCCGCAGGGCGGCCGCGCTCGCCGAGGCACGGCCCTGGTTCGCCCGGCTGGGACTGGACGGCCTGGAGCGGCGCCGTTCCGGGGAGTTGTCGGGCGGTCAGGCGCAGCGCGTGGCGCTGGCCCGTGGCATGGTGACCCGGCCCAAGGTGCTCTTCGCCGACGAGCCGACCGGGGCGCTGGACTCGCTGACCGGCGAGCAGGTGATGGACCTGATGATGGACGCGGCCCACGAGGCGGGCACCACCGTCGTCCTGGTGACCCACGAGCCCCGGGTCGCCGCGCACGCCGACCGGGAGGCCATCGTGCGGGACGGCAGGGCCACCCTGCTCACGAGCGGACGGATCGCCTCGTGATCGCCTTCGCGCTCCGCCTCGCGGTCAGCGGCGGCCGGGAGGCCCTCGCCCGGCTGGCCATGATCGCCGCCGCGGTCGCCATCGGCGTCGGGCTGCTGCTGTCCACCTTCGCCAGCATGAACGCCGTCGAGCGGACGAACCAGCGGCAGGTGTGGCTCGACACCGGCGCCCCCGGCCGCACCGAGAGGGCGTCGGCGGACCCGCTGTGGTGGTGGCCGCACGGCGACCACTACGACGGCAAGTCCCTCACCGAGGTCGACGTCGCCGCGACCGGCCCGGACTCGCCGGTCCCGCCCGGCCTGACGCGCCTGCCGGTGCCGGGCGAGTACTACGCCTCACCCGCGCTGGCCAAGCTGATCCGCGACACTCCCGCCGACCAGTTGGGCGACCGTTTCCCCGGGCGGCTCATCGGCACGGTCGGCGACGCCGCCCTGGCCTCCCCGGACGCACGGATCGCCGTCATCGGCCGTACCCCCGCCCAGATCAAGGGCGCACCAGGGGCGAGGACGGTCACCAGCATCGCCGAGACCCGGCCGGTCACCTGTGACAACGAGTGCTGGGACAACGCCGTGCGCGGCGACGCGCTGACGCTCATCTCCTCCGTCGTGGCGGGGGCGCTGATCTTCCCGGTGCTGATCTTCATCGCCACCGCGACCCGGCTGTCCGCCGCCACACGTGAACAGCGCTACGCCGCGATGCGCCTGGTCGGCGCCACTCCCCGGCAGGTGTCACTGATATCGGCGGTGGAGTCCGCGCTGGCGGCGGCCGTAGGAACAGTGTTCGGCTTCGGGCTCTACGCCGCGCTGCGCCCGCTGGTCGCCACCATTCCGCTCACCGGGCAGCAGCGGTTCTTCCTCTCGGACCTGACCCTCCACGCACCCCAGGCCCTCGGCGTCGCCGTCGGCGTGCCGGTGGCGGCGGCGATCGCGGCGCTCCTGGCACTGCGCCGGGTCACCGTCTCCCCGCTCGGCGTGAGCCGCCGGGTGACCCCGCGCCCGCCGAGCGCCTGGCGGCTGGTCCCGCTGCTCGCGGGCCTGGCCGAACTGGCGTACTTCGTCTTCGTCGGTCGCCGCCCGGCGACCGGGAACGGCCAGACGGCGGCCTACCTCCCGGGCTTCCTGATCGTGATGCTGGGCCTGGTCATCGCCGGGCCGTGGCTGACCATGATCGTCGCCCGGGCGGCCGCCCGGCGCACCCGACGTCCGGCAGCGCTGATCGCGGTACGGCGGCTCGCCGACGACCCGAAGGCAGGCTTCCGCGCCGTCAGCGGCCTCGTCCTGGCCCTGTTCGTGACCACCGCGACCGTCAGCATCATCGGCACCATCAACGACTACCGCGGCACGCTGGGCGGCGACCGGCAGACCCGCACGGTGGTGGAGGTCGGCAGCGACGGCCAGCCGCCGCTGGGCGGGACCATGCCGGCCCGGCTGCTCACCGAGATGCGGGCGATGCCCGGCGTGCGGGGCGTGGCGGTCGTCCACGCCAACCCCGACGGCGTCGGCAAGGTGGTGCACCGCAGACTCCACCCGGGCGAGCCGCCCCCGCAGGCACCGGCGCTGGTGACCTGCTCGGACCTGGCGCAGACCCCCATGGTGGGCCGCTGCCCGACCGGTGCGAAGGTCACGGCCGTCGACTTCTTCGCGTTCGTCAGCCTGCAGTCGCAGTCGAACCTGCGGTGGCCCGCCGCCGGGATCAGCCCAGCGGCCGTCGCCAAGCTGCCCGTACAACTCGTCTACGTGGCCACCGACGGGTCGAAGGCCGCCATGGAACGGGTACGGACCGTGCTCACCACCGCCTACCCGCACCAACAGGCCCGCACGGTGGGCGACTGGGGCACCGACCTGCAGCAGGAACTGGCCGGTTGGCGGCAGCTGGCCGACGTGGTGCTGATGACCACCCTGCCGATCGCGGGCTGCAGCCTGGCGGTGAGCGTGGTCGCGGGTCTGTCGGACCGCCGCCGCCCCTTCGCGCTGCTGCGGCTCACCGGCGCCCCGCTGCGGTTGCTGCAGCGGGTGATCGGACTGGAGAGCACCCTGCCGCTGCTGGCCGTGGCCGCGATCTCCATCGGTGCGGCCTTCGCCGCCTCGGCCCTGTTCCTGAAATCGCAGATGCGCTACGACCTGGTGTCGCCGGGCGTGGCGTACTACGCGGTGGTCGCGGGCGGACTGGCCGTCGCCCTCGGGATCATCGCCTCCACCCTGCCCCTGCTCAGACGCATCACCGGCCCCGAAGCCGCCCGCAACGGCTGACGTGCCTCCGCCGCACCCACACGGCACGGGACCGGCCCGGTCCTGTCCGGCGACCGCTCCCTCAGGTCGTGGCCCCGTTGCCCGACGGGCTCGTCGACGGGGACGGCATCCGCCAGTCGCGGGGGCCGTGGCCGCCGAAGCCGCCGCGCCAGCCGCCCGGGTTCCGGTCGCCGGGGCCCTTGTCGACGAAGGTCCCCGACAGGACGCGGGTGGCGGTGCGGGTGCCGTCGTCCGCGCGGGTGCCGACCAGGACCGCGGTCTCGCCCTGCTTGAGGCCGTCGGTCCCGGAGCCCTTGGTGCCGTCGTGCAGGGTCGTGGTGTCCGAGTTCAGGGTCCATGTCCAGGAGGCGCCGTCCTCGCTCTTGACGGTGACCTGGTCGCCGGAGATCTTCTCGACGGTGCCGCGCTGCCAGACCCGGACCACCCACTTGCCGGTGTCCTGGTCCTTCACGGTGGCCTCGCCGTGCACGCCCATGCCGCCGAAGTCGAACCACCGGCCGCCGTGCCGCCCCTCGGGCCCGCTCGGGGACGGCGACGCGGAGCCGGACGCGGACGGGGTGGCGCCGCCGCCCGAGCTGCCGGAGGTCGTCGCGTAGGCGACGGTGCCGCCGAGGGCCAGCACGGCGACCGTGGCCGCCGCGATCACCGCGCGGGACCGGGCGGAGCGCCGCCGCCAGACCCTGTCCCAGGCCTCGCCCGACGCGGGCTCGGCCCCGCCCGGGCCCGTCATCACTTCCCAGTCCGGTGTCGTCTCGCCATGCCGGTCCGGCGGTCCTCCGGCAGTGGGTTCCTGATCCGTCACGGCTCGCTCCCATCGGCCACGGCACCGGGCATCCGTATGCCACACCTACCTGTGATTGTGCGATGGGCACGATAAGGATCAGGTAATCAACAGCTGTGAGAACGGGCGTACGGGTCAGCGCGGCTGCTGGACCCGGGCGATGAGCAGGGCCACGTCGTCGGAGTTGTCCGGCTGGTGCAGGGTGCGCAGCAGCATGTCGCAGACCTCCTCCAGCGGGCGGTCGGGGCCGTCGAGCAGTTCCAGGAGCGCGTCCAGGCGTTCGTCGAGGGGGTGCTGGCGGGTCTCGACGAGGCCGTCGGTGTAGAAGACCAGCCGGTCGCCGGGATCCAGGTCGACCGTGGTGGTGGAGAAGGCGACCCCGCCGACGCCCAGCGGCGCCCCGGTGGGCAGTTCCAGCAGCTCCGGGGGGTGCCCCGCACGCAGCCGGGCCGGCGGCAGGTGCCCGGCGTTGGCGATGCGGCACTGCCGCAGCTCGGGGTCGTGGACGGCGTACACGCAGGTGGCGATGGAGTGGTCCAGGCCCTCGGTGATCCGGTCGAGGTGCTCCAGGAGCCGGGCCGGGTCGAGGTCGAGGGAGGCGAGGGTGTTGGTCGCGGTGCGCAGCCGGCCCATGGTGGCCGCCGCGTTGATGCCGCTGCCGATCACGTCGCCGACGACGAGCGCGGTCTTGCCGCCCTCCAGCGGGATCACGTCGAACCAGTCGCCGCCGACCTCGCTGGTGGCGCCCGCGGGCTGGTAGCGGGAGGCGACCTCCAGGCCGCCGGTGACCGGCGGATGGCTGGGCAGCAGGCTGCGCTGCAGGGTGAGGGCGGTGTCACGGGCGTTCTGGTACCAGCGGGCGTTGTCGATCTGCACCGCCGCCCGCGCGGCCAGCTCACGGGCGAGCAGCAGGTCGTCCTCGCTGAACGGCAGCGGATTGCGGGTCCGCTTGAGGTCCAGGGCGCCGAGCACCTCGCCGCGCGCGATCAGCGGTACCGCCAGATAGGAGTGCACACCCGCCTCGGCGAGCTGCCGTGCCGCCTCCTCGGAGCAGGCGATGCGCGGCAGGTCGGCCTCCTCGACCTCGGCCACCATGACGGGCCGGGCCGTGCGCACGCACTCGGTGACCAGCCGGTCGGGGCCGTAGCGGGCCACCTGGCCCGGCGGGTCGGCGGCCGCCAGCGCCTCGGGGGTGTCGTACGCCCGCACGGCCAGGGCCCGTATCTCGGCCGGCTCCGTGGGACCCAGGGTGCTGCGTCTGCCCTGGGCCACCGCCTCCAGCAGGTCCACGGCCGCCACGTCGGCCAGCTCCGGCATCGCCACGTCCGCCAACTCCCAGGCGGTGCGGTCCAGTTCCAGCGTGGTGCCGATCCGGGCCGAGGCGTCCGCGATGAGTGTCAGGCGCCGCCGCGCGGCCTCCGCCTCCACCCGCGCCCGGTGCTCCTCGGTGGTGTCGAGGATCGACCCGGCCACTCCCAGGACGTGCCCGAACGCGTCCTCCAGCCGGTACAGCGAGATCGACCAGGCGCGCTCCTCGTCCGGCTCGGCCGGGGTACGGCCCACGGTCCGCTGGTCCACCAGCGGCTGCCCGGTCTCCAGCACCCGGCGCACCGCCGCCTCCAGCGCCTCGACCTCCAGGTTGGGCACGACCTCGCCGATACGGCGGCCGATGTGGTCCTCGGCGGGCACCCCGTTCAGCCGCTCCAGGGCCGGGTTGACGGAGACGTACCGCAGCTCGGTGTCCAGGACGGCCAGTCCGATGGGGGACTGCGCGATCATCCGCGTGGACAGCGCCACGTCCCGCTCCAGCTGCCGTACCGTCGACCGGTCGGCGCACAGGCCCAGCGCGAAGACGTCGCCCCCGTCGTCCAGCAGCCGCATGTTGCGGAACTCCACCAGACGGGTGCTGCCGTCCCTGCGCCGGACGGGGAAGGCGCCGGCCCAGCTCTGGCCGGTCACCATCACGTCGGCGAACAGCTTCACGACCAGGTCGAGGTGCTGCTCGTGGACCATGATCCGGGCCGCGTACTGGCCGAGGGCCTCCTTGGCCGGATAGCCGAACAGCTCCTCGGCCTGCGGGCTCCACAGCACGATGCGTCCTTCGGCGTTCAGGACCACCGAGGCCACGCCCAGGACGTCGAGCAGACTGCTCGGGCGTACCGACTCGTCGCCGTCGGTCACCGGAAACCCAGGTGCACTCATTCCACGCACCGCCCTCGTTCCTTGACGCGGCACGCCGTTCCCCCGTGCCGACTCCCCTGTTCTACCGCGCTCAACCGTGCCTGTGACGCCTGCGTCGCCCACCTCCACCATCCCTCGACACCGGCGGCGGCGTCCTCGCGGTGGTGACGACAGTACCGGCCACGGACCGTCGCCGGAGCGACGGCCCCCGTTACCGATCTGGTCTGTACATGACCATCTGGCGCCGCCAGACTGTCCGCCGAGCAGGCCCGCCCCCACCTCCACCGAGGAGCCCTCCCATGCCTCTGCGCGCCCGGCGACGTCGTCACGCGGCCCTGACCGCGGCCCTCGCCCTCGCCACCGCCGCCCTGCTGTCCGCCGCCCCGCCCGCCTCCGCCGCCGACACCTGGACCGAGGTCGGCTCCGACCGCGCCGACCCGCTGACCGAGAGCCAGGGCCTCACCTCCGTCGAGGTCCCGGTCGGCAGCCCCAACCGCTACACCGGCATCGGCACCATCCCCCTCGGCGTCTCCAGCCGGGGCTGGAACCACGTCGGCGACCCCGACGCCTCCTCCAACGGCTACTACGTCGAGCCCTACCAGGCCGACTCCGGCACCGCGAAGATGTACCGCGTCCAGGCGCCGGACGGCAGCTGGTCCGAGTACGTCCACACGCTGAGCCCCGGGGAGGCGCTGAACAACTCCTGGGACGCGATCTCCCCCGACGGTCAGTGGATGCTGTCGGGGGAGTACGGCACCATGACCCGCTTCCTGGTCTTCCCGACACCCGGCGTCAACGCGAGCACCTCGCCCACGGCGAACCTCCCGCAGGTCGCCACCGTCAACCTCGACCACGCCGTCCGTGACGTGCAGGGCTGCGACTTCTCCGGGCCCACGACCCTGCTGTGCTCCTCCGACGACCCCGCGGGCACGCTCTTCGGCATCACCAAGCCGCTGCTCCAGGTCGACCTGTCCGCCGCGCCGAACGGCACATCGGACGTCTCCGGCCATGTCACCGCCCTGCGCCGGCTGCCCCTGCGCAGCGGCTGCTCGGGCACCTTCGAGGCGGAGGGCATCGACTACGACCGCCGGGACGGCACCCTGCGCGTGATCGTCGTCTCGCCGGGCTTCTGCGTGCTGACGGACAGCAAGACCTACCGCTTCAGGAAGAGCTGAGCCGCTCGCTGGTACGGCCCGGGCAGTGGTGCTTTTCTGGGGATGTGACGCGGTTCGCCGGGGACCCGCCGGGCCGCGTCGCAGCCCATGAGAGGAGCGATCACGATGGACCGTGAGCGACTGCACGAGGAGCCGGTCTCCCTCGAGATCAGCGGATGCAGCAAGGAGGACGCGCGGATCGTCTTCGACACGCTGTGCGCGTGCTTCGAGTCCGACCGGGGCGCCGACGAGGTGCCGCAGCAGCTGCACGAGACACGGCCGATGGTGTGGCTCGGCACGTTCGAGGTGACGGACGCGCACGAGTGTCCCCTGCCGACTCGTCTGTCGTCCTCCGTCGAGCTGGACGCGCAGGGGGGTTACTGGGCGATCGAGCGGCTGCGGAGCACCTTGGAGCCGTTGTTCACGGTGCGGGACCTGTCGTCGGCCTCCGGGGACCAGGAGCGGGAGCTGCATGTGATCTTGGAGAGCCGCTGAGGTCCGGCCCCCCTCCTCGTTTGTGCAACTAGTTGCACAAACCCGGTGCGGTCCTCTACAACTGAGGGACCACACCGCGACGGAGGGGCGCCATGAGCCGTTACCCGCATCTGCTGAACCCGCTCGACCTGGGCTTCACCACGCTGCCCAACCGCGTCCTCATGGGCTCCATGCACGTCGGCCTGGAGGAGGCCGAGCGCGGCTTCGAGCGGATGGCGGAGTTCTACGCCGCCCGGGCACGCGGCGGCGTGGGCCTGATCGTCACCGGCGGTATCGCGCCCAACGAGGCCGGACGGCCGTACGCGGGCGGGGCGAAGCTGACCACCGACGCGGAGGCCGAGCAGCACGCGGTGATCACCGAGGCCGTGCACCGCGAGGGCGGCCGGATCGCGATGCAGATCCTTCACTTCGGGCGGTACGCCTACCACGATGACCTGGTGGCGCCGAGCCCGCTGCAGGCGCCGATCAGCCCCTTCGTGCCCCGGGAGCTGACCGACGCCGAGGTCGAGCAGACCGTCGAGGACTACGCCCGAGCCGCCCGGCTGGCCCGGCGGGCCGGGTACGACGGCGTCGAGATCATGGGCTCCGAGGGTTACCTCATCAACGAGTTCATCGCCGCACAGACCAACCACCGCACCGACCGCTGGGGCGGCTCCTGTGACAACCGCATGCGTTTCCCGGTCGAGATCGTCCGGCGGGTGCGCGAGGCCGTCGGCGAGGACTTCATCATCGTCTACCGGCTGTCCATGCTGGACCTGGTCCCCGGCGGCTCCACGCTCGACGAGGTGATCACGCTCGCCCAGGCCGTCGAGGCGGCCGGTGCGACGATCATCAACACCGGCATCGGCTGGCACGAGGCCCGTATCCCCACCATCGCCACCTCCGTGCCGCGCGGCGCCTACACCTGGGTCACCAAGCGGCTCATGGGCCGGGTGTCGATCCCGCTCGTCACCACCAACCGCATCAACACCCCGGAACTCGCCGAGGAGTTGCTCGCCGAGGGGTACGCGGACATGGTGTCGATGGCCCGACCGATGCTCGCCGACCCGGACTTCGTCGCCAAGGCCGCGGCCGGGACGCCCGAGGCCGTCAACACCTGCATCGGCTGCAACCAGGCCTGTCTCGACCACACCTTCAGCGGGAAGATCACCTCCTGCCTGGTCAACCCGCGCGCCTGCCACGAGACCGAGCTCGTGCTCTCGCCGACCCGTCTGACCAAGCGCGTCGCCGTCGTCGGGGCCGGCCCCGCCGGGCTCGCCTGCGCCGTGTCCGCGGCCGAACGCGGCCACACCATCACGCTGTTCGACGCCGCGAGCGAGATCGGCGGCCAGCTCAACGTGGCCCGCAAGGTCCCCGGCAAGCAGGAGTTCGACGAGACCCTGCGCTACTTCCGCCACCAGCTCGCCGCCCACGGTGTGGACGTACGCCTGAACACCCCTGTCGAAGCAGCTGACTTGGCGGACTACGACGAGGTGGTCGTCGCCACCGGCGTCACCCCGCGCACCCCGGACATCCCGGGTGTCGACCACCCGAGTGTCGTCGGCTACCTCGACGTCCTGCGCGGCGAGGCGCCCGTCGGCGAGCGTGTCGCCATCCTCGGCGCCGGCGGCATCGGCTTCGACGTCGCCGAGTTCCTGACCGACGGCGGCGACGCGGCGGGCGAGGACCCGGAGACGTACTTCCGTCAGTGGGGCGTCGACATGGACTACCGGGCGCCCGGTGGGCTCGCCGCACCGAAGCGCACCGCCCCGCCGCGGACCGTGCACCTGCTGCAGCGCAAGCCGTCGAAGGTCGGCGCGGGCCTCGGCAAGACCACCGGCTGGATCCACCGCACCGAGCTCAAGCACCGCGGAGTCACCATGGTCCCGGGCGTGCGCTACGACCGCATCGACGACGCCGGACTGCACATCACCGTCGGCGAGGAGTCCACCGTCCTGCCCGTCGACACCGTCGTGCTGTGCACCGGCCAGGAGCCGCGCCGCGACCTGTACGAGGAACTGGCCGCCGCCGGGCACGCCGCGCACCTGATCGGCGGCGCGGACGTGGCCGCTGAGCTGGACGCCAAGCGCGCGATCAAGCAGGGCACCGAGGTCGCGGCCGCCCTGTAGGGCGTCCCTAGGATGTGCCCATGTCCCTTCCGCACGCGATCCTCACCGCCCTGCTCGAGAAGCCGTCCTCGGGACTGGAGCTGACCCGCCGCTTCGACCGGTCGATCGGCTACTTCTGGTCGGCGACGCATCAGCAGATCTACCGCGAGCTGGGGAAGCTGGAGGCCGACGGTCACATCCGGGCGCTGCCCACCGAGCAGCCGGCCCGCGGGCAGAAGAAGAGCTACGAGGTCCTGCCCGCGGGCCGCGCCGAACTGGCCCGCTGGACCGCCGCCTCCCAGGACCCCCGGCCCCACCGCGACACGCTGCTGCTGCGGCTGCGCGCGTCGGCGGTGGTGGGGACCGAGGGCATCGAGGCCGACCTGCGCCGCCATCTCGACCTGCACCGGCGGCAGTTGGCGGAGTACGAGGAGATCGAGAAGCGCGACTTCCCGCCCGGCCGGGACCAACCCGAGGACAGGCTGCGCCACCTCGTCCTGCGGGCGGGCATCGAACTGGAGACCTTCTGGACCCGGTGGCTCACCGATGCGCTGGAGGAGTTCGGCGAACTGCCCGACTCCGGCCCGGCGTGAGCCCGCCCGCCGTCACAGCCGGTACGGCTTCGAGCGGCGGCGCAGGCACCAGCCGGTCGCGATGACGCCCGCCCCGACCAGCGCGCCGCCCACGCCCAGCGTGACCGGACCGTAGTCCCGGACGGCGCCGCCGAGACCGCCCATGACACCGCGGGACGGCGAGGAGGTGGCGGAGATGGTCGGCGTCGAGGGGGCCGTGACGATGATGGACTGCGTCCCCGCGGTGGTGTTGTCGAAGGAGCAGATCACGATGACGGTGTAGGTGCCGGGGCTCACGCCCTGCCACGCCGCCGACTGCCGGCTGGTCGTCCCGGCGAGCGCCACCTGGCGCCCCTGGGCGAAGCTCGACTGCCTGCTGTTGAGCAGCGAGGCCGTGCCCCACATGCCGCTGCTGCTGGTCTGGTTGCACACGGTGGTCGTCACCGAGACGGTCGAGCCGCTGGTGCTCACCGAGATGCCCGTCCCCACCGCCGAGGCGGACGGGGCGGCCAGGGCCAGGGGCAGCGCGGCGGCGGCTGCCACCGCCAGGCCGGAGCGGATCGGAAGCTGGGAGTTGCGCATCAGGACTGCCCTCCGGCGGCACGGTCGGCGGTACATCCCTGGTGCCGCCGAGGGTCGGGGAACACCCGTGCTGCCTCAGGGGCAGCCAATGCGCCCACGGCCCGCCGCGCATGCGGACGGCCCCCGCTCCGGTGACGGATTCCTTCGTCCGGCCCATCAGCCGGTCGTCACGGTCCGCTCCGGGGAGAACCCGCCCCAGGTGCCGTCGGGCAGCCGGGCCCTGATCCGCACCCGATGGCTCACCCCCGCCTGCCGGCCCACGTAGAAGGAGTACGACGCCCGTTCGCGCGGCGCGTTCCCGCCGTACACGAGTGAGGTCGCCGTCCGCCCGTCCAGCAGGATCCGGTACTCGCCGACCACGCCGTCCGTGCGCGGCGGGACCAGGAGAGGTCCAGGAAGTACGCCCCGTCGGCACGGTGGCCGGTCACACGGAAGCCGGCGGGCGCGGTGCCGCGGCCGTCGTCGCTGCCGGGGGTGGTGAGCCGGACGGCGGGGCCGGGCGGGGAGAGGTTGTCGGCCGCGTCGCGGGCGCGGACGGTGAAGACGTACCGGGCGCCCGGCCGCAGCCCGGTGACCACGGTCGCCGTCTGGTCCCCGCCGACACTGTGGATCTTCGCGGTCCCCTGATAGATGTCGTACGACAGCACGGCCGTGTCGTCCCTGGACGCGGACCAGGCCAGCTGCACCTCCCGGCCGCCGACCGCCCGGCCGCTGGTCCGGCCCGGGCGGGTCGGCGGAGTGTCGTCGGCCGGGACGGCGGCCGGAGTCGTCGCGCGGACCTCCCCGCTGGGCGGCCCGAGGCGGCCCTGTGTGTCGCGCGCCCGCACGGTGAAGACGTACATGGTGGACGGCCTGAGCCTGGTGACGTCCACCATGTGCTCGGCAGCGGGCACCTCCGCGGCCTTTGTGGTGCCGCGATACACCTCGTAGCCGCGCACCCGGGGCTGGGCGGACACCGCGTCCCACATCACGTGCACACTCCTGGAGCTGCCCGCCGCCGCGGTGACGCCCCCGGGAGCGCCCGGCGCCCGACCTTCGGCCCCGTCTCCGTCGCCGCCCCAGCCGCAGGAACAGACCAGGACCAGGCCCGCGACGGGCGCGAGGAGCCGGCGGGGGAGTACGGCGGCACGGGGCACGGCTTCGCCTCCCGAGGGACGTGACGGAATGGTCCGTACCAATATGGCGCTGTTGTTGCAGGTACATCAAGAGGGCGTCACAGCGCCACGGGTGGTGACCTGGGCCCGTGGCCGTTACGTATGCTGAAGGTCCTCGCGGCTGAACTCTCCTTGGGGGACGGTCAGTTCATGCCGGTGGCGCGGACCGCTGTCGTCGCTGATCCCGCGCCGGACGCGGGTGGCCGGGCGGCCGAAGCCGACGCGGGCTCAGCTGCCCGGCCCCTGCCCGGACTCCGGGGGCGTGCACCGGACGGCCCCTCAGCGGTAGCCGCACGAGCAAACGGGCAACACATTGGGCTGAGTGTTCGTCAGTGTTCCCCAGGAGAGGGTCCCCCATCGTGCGTGTCCAGTCGCTGACGCTGGCCGCGGCCTGCGCCGCCCTGCTCGCCCCGGCCGCGCTGCCCGCGGCCCAGCACCGCATCGCCGGGGAGCCGGTGGCCTGGCGGGAGGGCGAGGTCGGGGCCGCCGACCTGCTGGCCAAGGTGCGTGACTGCGCCCAGGTCTCGCGCGGCCGCTACCGCAGCGACGAGGGCGCCCGGGCCACCGTCCCGGTCTGCGCCACGCGCGACGCCGTCTTCTGGAAGGCCGACCTGGACATCGACTGCGACGGCCGGCCCGGGCCGCGCTGCAACCGCCGCACCGACCCGTTCTTCTCCGCCGCCACCGCCTTCCAGCAGTCCGACGGCCGCCAGCTGAGCGCGGAGAGCCTGCCGTACATCGTCGTGCCGGCCGTGAGCCGCGTCTGGAACCACGGGAGTCACGGGGTGCGCGGCGGTTCGGTCGCCGCCGTCGTCTACCGGGACCGGGTGCAGTACGCGGTCGTCGGCGACATCGGCCCCCGGGGGATCATCGGCGAGGCCTCCTACGCCACCGCCCGGGGGCTCGGCATCACCCCCGACCCGCGCGGCGGTGGCGCGGCCTCCGGCGTCACCTACATCGTCTTCAAGGACTCCCAGGTCAAGCCGATCGAGGACCACGCCGCCGCCGTCGCCACCGGACAGCGGCTGGCGCGGCTGTTCGTGCGGGGGAAGTGACCGGGCGTCAGACCGCCGACCAGCCGTCGTCCACGGGCAGCACCACACCGTTGATGTTGCTCGCCGCGTCCGAGGCGAGGAACACGATGGCGGCGGCCTGCTCCTCGGGCCGGGCGACGCGGCCGAGGTTGACGAAGTGCGGGCCGAGCGCGGCCGGGCCGTGCGCGGCCTGGTCGGCGTCCACCGCGATGTTGGTCGCGGTACCGCCCGGGGCGATGGCGTTCGCCCGGATGCCCTGCTTGCGGTACATCACCGCGAGCGACTTGGTGAGCCCCACCACCCCGTGCTTCGAGGCGGTGTAGGCCGCGCCTGCCGCGCTGCCGCGCAGGCCCGCCTCCGAGGCCGTGTTGACGACGGCGCCCCGGCCCGCCGCCAGCATGTGCGGCAGCACCGCCCGCGTCAGCAGGAACGGCGCGGTCAGGTTGATCCGGATCACCCGCTCCCACTCGGCGTCGCTCACGTCCGCCAGCGCCGACATACGGTCCATGATCCCGGCGTTGTTCACCAGGACGTCCACCCCGCCGAACCGCTCCACCGCCGTCTCCGCCACCCGGTCGACCACGGCCTGCTCGCTCAGGTCGCCCACCACGGCTACCGCGGTGCCGCCCGCCTGCACGATCTCCTTGACGGTGGCCCGCGCGCCCTCCTCGTTGAGGTCCGCGACCAGGACCCGGGACCCTTCCGCCGCGAAGGCCAGGGCGGTGGCGCGCCCGATGCCCGAGCCCGCACCGGTGACGATGACGCTTCTTCCGTCGAGTCCGCTGGCCATGGTGCTGCTCCTGTTCGTCGTGCGGGACGGGTCTCCCGGCGCTTCGAGGCTCACCATACGACTTAATGTCTGCGAGTGACATAAATTCGTGGTGGAGAATTCCCGAGGACCGATCACGGAGCCGGAGGAGCACATGACCGCAGCCCGCGGGCGTACGGGACGACCGCCCCTCACCGAGGAGCGCAAGGCGGAGATCCGGCTGGAGATCGCGCGGGCCGCGGTGGACCTGTTCGTCATCCAGGGCGTCACGGCCACCACCGGCGAGCAGATCGCCCGGGCCGTGGGTGTCTCCGCACGGACCGTGTGGCGCTATTTCCCCAGCAAGGAGGCCTGCGTACGGCCCCTGTTCACGGCCGGCATCGACCTGCTCGCCGCCCGTCTGCGGGAATGGCGGCCCGGCCGGCCGCTGGAGGAGATCTTCGCGCCCGAGAACACGACGGACCTCCAGCTCGTCGCGGGCCCGGACCGGGCCACCGTGGGGGCGCTGGTACGGCTGACCCGCACCGAGCCGGGACTGCGCGCGGTCTGGCTGCAGACGTACGACGAGGCCGAGCCGGTGTTCGCCGCCGCCCTCGCCGAGCGCGCCGGACTGCCGGCCGGTGATCTGCGGCCGGTCATCCAGGCGGCGATGTTCAACGCGGCCCTGCGGGCGGCGGTCGAGCACTACGCCTGGCACACCGCGGACACGGAGCCCGACCTCGCGACGGCGGAGGCCGAGCTCCTGGCCACGCTGCGCACGGCCCTCAAGACGGCGGCCGACGGCCTTACTTGAGACCCCGCCGGGCCAGGTCCAGGCGCATCCGCACGTAGTCGGCGCCCCCGGGCCCGGGCCGGTGATGCCCGTCCGGCCGCCAGCCATGCCGCGCGTAGAAGCCCTGGGCCCGGCCGTTGCGCTCCCAGGCCTCCAACACGCCGGTCGTCAGCGAGGCCTCACGCAGCAGGCGCACGAACTCGGCGTGCAGCAGGCCGCCGACGCCCTGTCCCCAGGAGCCCGGACGGACATGGATCTGGTAGAGCTGGCCCGCGGTCGCCGCGTCCACATCGGGTTCGTACGGAGGCCCGATCATCAGGATCCCCGCGAGCCCGCCCGCCCGTTCGGCGCAGACCACGGTCATGTCGTCGGACCGCACGGCCCGCAGCCAGCCTTCCCGCCGACGGGCGTACGCCTCGGGGGAGTCGAGCTCCGCCGTCGGCACTCCGCCCGCCGCGTAGTAGGCGGTACGGGCCTGGGTGTGCAGGTCGGTGATCGCCTCCACGTCGTCGGGGTTCGCGGTCCGTAAGAGAGTTGTGGAACTGGTCATGATCGGCTGTCGCTCAGGCCTTCCGGTAGGTGTACGCCTCCGCTGCCGCCGCCTCGACCGCGGCGAGGTCGGCCCCGGCCGCCGCCGTGACGACCGCGGCCACCGCGCCCTCCACGAACGGGGCGTCCACGAGGCGGGTGTTGGCGGGAAGTTCGTCGCCCTCGGCGAGCAGCGCCTTCACCGTGAGCACGGCACTGCCGAGATCGGTGAGCACGGCCACCCCGGCGCCCCGGTCCACGGAGGCGGCCGCCGCGGCGATCAGCTCCGCGCTCGTGCCGAGCCCGCCGCCCTCGGTGCCGCCCGCGGGGGCGACGGGCACCGACGTCCCGCCGCCCGCCAGCCCCTTCGCCAACTCGGCGACGGACGCGGCGACTTCCGCGCTGTGCGACACCAGCACGATGCCGACCGTCCTGTCGTCACTCACCGGCCGCCTCCGCGAGCCCCGCGATCAGCAGCGCCGACGAGGTGGCGCCGGGGTCCTGGTGGCCGACGCTGCGCTCGCCCAGATAGCTGGCCCGGCCCTTGCGGGCCTGCAGCGGCGTCGTCGCCAGCGCACCCTGCTCGGCCGCCGTCCGGGCCGCCGGGAAGCCGTCGCCGAGCGCGTCCACGGCCGGCACCAACGCGTCGATCATGGTCTTGTCGCCCGGTGCGGCACCCCCGAGCGTCATCACCGCGTCCACCCCGGCCCGCAGCGCCTCGGCCAGCTGCGCCTCGTCTACCTCGGCCGCATCGCCCAGCGCCTTGCCGGTGCGGCGCAGCAGCGTGCCGTACAGCGGCCCCGAGGCACCGCCGACGGTCGAGATCAACTGCCGTCCGGAGAGCGTCAGGACCGCACCGGGGGTCTGCGGTGCCTCCTTCTCCAGCGCCGCGATGACGGCCTTGAAGCCGCGCTGCAGATTGCTGCCGTGGTCGGCGTCCCCGATGGGCGAGTCGAGAGCCGTGAGCCGCTCCGCCTCGCGGTCGACGGACGCGGCGGTCGCCGTCATCCAACGGCGGAAGAACTCGGCGTCGAGCACTGGATCTCCTTGCGTGGTAGGTACGTTGACACCCGGCCCGCCGTGCTACATCCCCCAGCGCAGCCCGGGCGTCCTCACCGGCGCGTCCCAGAGGCGGAGCAGCTCCTCGTCGACCTGGCACAGGGTGACCGAGGCGCCCGCCATGTCGAGGGAGGTGACGTAGTTGCCGACCAGGGTGCGGGCGACGGCCACACCGCGTTGGGTGAGCACCCGCTGGACCTCGGCGTTGAACCCGTACAGCTCCAGCAGCGGGGTCGCGCCCATGCCGTTGACCAGGACGAGCACCGGATTGCGGGGGGTCATGTCGTCCAGGATCGCGCCCACCGCGAAGTCGGCGATCTCGCCGGACGTCATCATCGCGCGCCGCTCCCGGCCGGGCTCGCCGTGGATGCCGATGCCCAACTCCAGCTCGCCGGGCGGCAGATCGAAGGTGGGGCTGCCCTTGGCGGGGGTGGTGCAGGCGCTGAGGGCGACGCCGAAGCTGCGGGAGTTCTCGTTGACCTGCCGGCCGATCGCCTCCACCCGCTCCAGCGGCTGCCCCTCGTCCGCCGCGGCGCCGGCGATCTTCTCCACGAAGAGCGTCGCGCCGGTGCCGCGCCGGCCCGCCGTGTAGAGGCTGTCGGTGACCGCCACGTCGTCGTTGACCAGCACCTTGGCGACCTGGATGCCCTCGTCCTCGGCGAGTTCGGCCGCCATGTCGAAGTTCAGGACGTCACCGGTGTAGTTCTTCACGATGAACAGCACACCGGAGCCGCTGTCCACGGCCGCCGCGGCCCGCACCATCTGGTCCGGCACCGGGGAGGTGAACACCTCGCCCGGGCAGGCGGCCGACAGCATGCCGGGGCCCACGAAACCGCCGTGCAGCGGCTCGTGCCCCGAGCCGCCGCCGGAGATCAGGGCGACCTTTCCGGCCACGGGGGCGTCCCGCCGTACGATCACCCGGTTCTCCACGTCGACCGTCAGCTCGGGATGGGCCGCGGCCATGCCCCGCAACGCGTCGGCTACCACGGTTTCCGGAACATTGATCAACATCTTCATGGGTTCCTCCTGGTGAGACGCGCGTCCGGCTCCTGGGCCCGTACTTGCGGCCACTCTCGGAAGTATCCGCGTTCGGAGGGCGAAGGTCACGTGGACGGCGGGATCCCGCCGCGTCCCGAAGGCCCGGGCGGGGGTCTCGGTGGGGCGCGAGCCGGTCCCCACTGGTGGGAGCCGGGCGGGCCTTTCAGGGACCGTCGGTTTCGCCGGCTGAGGGCTCGGCGTCCTCCTCGGCCAGCGCCTTGATCGACCGCAGACGGCCCTCCCACTGCTCCGCCAGGGTGTCCAGCCAGCGGGTGGTGCGCCGCAGCGGCTGGAGGTCCGCGGTGTAACGGACCTCGCGTCCGGCCCGCCGCCCACGCACCAGTCCCGCGCGCTCCAGGACGGCCAGATGCTTGGCCACCGCCTGCCGTGTGACCGGGAGGGGCGCGGCGAGGGACGTGGAGGTCGCGTCGCCGTCGCGGACGAGGGCGGCGATGATCTGGCGGCGGACGGGGTCGGCCAGCGCCAGCAGGACGTCCTCGGGCGCGTGCACGCCGCCGTACGCTCCCGTCATGCCGCAGGTTGCTCGCACTGCTCGCGCAGCTGGTCGAGCTTGCCGGGCCAGTTCCGGCTGTTGGCGCGGTGGCGATCGGCGGCCTCGTCGGCGGGCAGGCCGAGCCGGGCGAATCCGCTCTCGACCATGGTCAGCCGGGTGGCTCCCGCACTCTCGTCCCAGGTGAGCGTGAAGGTGACGAGGGTGGCGTTGGCATCGGTCGGTTCCTCGCCCGCGGCGCCCTGGGACCAGCGCCAGGAGAAGGTGTGCGGCGGATCGACCGTCTGGATGCGGGCCGGGATCGTGCCGTGGACGCCGTGGTCGAAGAGCAGGAGGCCGTCGGGGCGCAGCTCGACCTTGACCGGGTCGCCGTTGCCGAACCAGCGGCCCAGGAAGGCGGGTTCGGTGAGAACCGTCCAGACCCGTTCCACGGGCGCGTCGATCAGGATGTCGCGTTCGATGACGTCGGGAAGCATCGCGACCTCGTCTCGTAGGGATGCGCTACCACCAGGTTGCACGTCGAGCGCGGTATGCGCAACCACTTGGTTGCGCATACGGGGAGACCGGTGGGACTGCGGAGCCGAGGGGGCGACAGCTCAGTCGGTCACGGCACGACGTCCTCCGGTCGGCCCCGTAACCAGGGCCGACCGGCCCAAGTGCGGACATACCCACCCGGACACCATGGGGTAGAGGGCCACCCGTGCGTCGTACGCGTTCGTCCGCACACGGGCGGCCGATCCGACGAGAGGGAGTGGCGGGCCATGACGGAAAAGGCATCTTCCCCGGCCGTCGAGGCACACGCGCCGGGTGATCTCGGGCGTCGGCTCGTCGCACGGCGTACGGAACTCGGCCTGAGCCGCGAGCAGGCCGCCGACCGGGCCGGTATGGCGCCGGGCTATCTGCGGTACGTCGAGGAGCACCCCGGTGCCGCGCCCGGCCCGGGCGTCCTGCTGCGGCTCGCGGAGGCGTTGGAGACCACCGTGCGGGACCTCACCGGCGGTGACACCGAGATGCCTCCGGGGTCCGGGCGGGCCGTTCGCGAACCCGAGTTCGTCGAGCTGAGCGCCACGGAGTGCCGGGCCCTGCTCGACACGCACGGTGTGGGACGGATCGCGGTGCCCACCGCATCCGGGCCCCTGGTCGTGCCGGTCAACTACAGCGTCGTCGACGGCGCGATCGTCTTCCGTACCGCACCGGGCACCACGCCCGCGCGGGCCTCCGGGCACCGGGTCGCCTTCGAGGTCGACCGGATCGACGACGCCTTCAGCAGCGGCTGGAGCGTGCTGGTGCGGGGGTACGCGGAGATCGTGACGGACCCCGCCGAGGCGGGCCGGCTCGCCGAGCTGGCCCACAGCACGCCCTGGGCGGGCGGACGGCGCGACCAGTGGGTGCGGGTGGACCCCCTCGCCGTCACCGGGCGCCGTATCGCGGTGTGATCCGGGACGTTCCGCGGCGGGACGGGGACCGATGGTCCCTCACCCCGAGGGCTCGCCCGGCGCAGGATGGACGGAACGCTCCAGCGATGTACCCAGGTGAGAGACGGACTGGCCCATGTATCCGAACGACGGTTTCCGCGAACTCGAACGGCCGGAGTGCCTGCGTCTGCTGGCGAAGGTGCCCGTCGGGCGCATCGTCCACACGCGGCAGGCCCTGCCGGCCGTGCTGCCCGTCAACTTCACCCTGGACGGCGACGGCGCGGTGCTGCTGCGCACCTCGGCGGCCTCGGAGCTGGCCCGCGCGGTCGACGGCGTGGTCGTGGCCTTCGAGGTCGACGAGGTCGACGCGGCCACCCACTCCGGCTGGAGCGTGGTCGTCACCGGTTCGGCGACGGTGGTGAAGGACCCCGCGGAGCACGAGCGCCTGACCCGGACCGGACCGCGATCCTGGGTGCCCTCACCCCGCGAGGTCTTCGTACGCATCGAGCCGGAACTCGTCACCGGCCGCGAACTGGTCGGCGGCCGCAGCCTGTACGGGGTACGACTGGCCCCCTGAGCGTTCCCGGACCCCGGCCGACCGTCCCGGGTCACGGCCGGCCGAACAGCCTGGTGGCACCGTCCCTTTCGGACGGTGCCACCAGGCTGTCGTGTGTCAGGCCGTGCCGTGTGTCAGGCCGTGGGGTCCGGCAGCCAGAGGTCGGGGCCGAAGACCTCGTACCGGATGCGCCGTGCCGGGACGCCGGCGCCGAGCAGCTGGGCGCGTGCGTCGCGCATGAAGGGCAGCGGACCGCGCAGGAACACCGTGGCGTCGTGGGGGAGTTCGATGTCGCTCAGGTCCATGAGCCCGGTACGGGAGCCGGGTTCCTCCGGCCCCGGCCGTTCGTACCAGAACTCGGCCCGTGCGCCCGGCAGTTGCGCGACCAGGTCACGGGTCTCGGTGCGCAGGGGGTGGTCGGCGGGGGAGCGGTCGGCGTGCAGGACGAGCACCGGGCGGGTGGCGCCGACGGATTCGAGGTGGGCCAGGATGCCCGCCATCGGGGTGCAGCCGATGTCTCGGCGGTACCGGGTTGTCCCGTCAGGCCTCTCCTCGCCGCGGACGTTCACAACTTGAGCGTGAACCAGGTGGTCTTGCCCTCGTCGGTGGGCCGTACCCCCCAGTCGTCGGCGAGCGCCCGGACCAGCAGCAGGCCCCGTCCGGACTCCTCGTCGTCGGCGGCCAGCCGGGGCTGGGGCAGGTGCGGACTGTGGTCGCTGACCTCGACGGTGAGGTCGGTGTCGGTGCGGCGCAGGTGCAGGCCGATGGGGCCGACGGCGTGCTGGACCGCGTTCGTGAGGGTCTCCGACAGCAACAGGACCGCGTCGTCCGTGGCCGTGGCGCAGTCCCAGGCCTCGAGGGCCTGGTGCAGGAAGGCACGCGCTTCGGGCACCGACGACGGTACGGCGGGCAGGTCGGCGCTGATGGAGGCCAGCGGGGCGGCGGGCAACTGGGCCAGCAGCAGGGTGACGTCGTCGTTGTGGCTGTCGGCGTCGGGCAGGAGGCTCGCCAGCACCCGGTCGGCCACGGCCTCCAGACCGGGGGCCTCGGCGAAGGACCGGCCCAGAACCGCGGTGAGTTCCTCGATCCGGCCCTCGATGTCGCTGCCAGGAGTCTCGATCAGTCCGTCGGTGTAGAGGACGAGGGTCGCGCCGGGCGGGATCGCCGTACTGGACTGCTGGTAGAGGACGCCGCCGACGCCGAGCGGGGCGTTGACGGGCGAGTCGAGGTTGCTGACACCCTCGCCGGGCAGGGCGACCAGGGTGGGCAGATGGCCGGCCGAGCACACGGTCACCGTCCCAGCGTCCGGGGCGATCACCAGATAGCAGCAGGTGACCAGTTGGTCGGGTACGTCGAGGTCGGCCACGCAGGTGTCCAGGGCCTGCATCAGCTGGCGCGGCTGCATGCCGGTCTTGGCGAGGGCGTGTGCGGCCGAGCGCAACTGGCCCATCACGGCGGCCGCTTCCAGGCCGCGGCCCATCACGTCGCCCATGAGCACACCCACCCGGTCGGCGCCCAGCGGGATCAGGTCGAACCAGTCGCCACCCACACCGGCGCCCTGGGTGGCGGGCCGGTAACGGCTCGCCGTGGCCAGGCCCGGGATGGCGGACGGGGCGCCCATGAGGCTGCGCTGCAGGGTCAGGGCGATGTGCCGCTGCTGCTCGTACAGCGCGGTGAGTTCGGCCTCCGCGCGCTTGCGGTCGCTGATGTCCCGCACGATGGCGCAGGCGCCCACGACCGTGCCGTCGGTGTCGCGGGTGGGCCACAGTGTGACGTCGACGTCCAGCAGGTCGCTGGTGTTGGTCATCCGCAGCGTTTCGAAGTGCTCGACCTTCTCGCCGTGCCGCAGCCGCTTCAGCAACGCGCTGACCTCGTCCCGCAGTTCCGGCGGGGCGAGCAGCGACACGTGGCGGCCGATGGCCTCCTCGGCGGTGTAGCCGTACAGACTCTGGGCGGCGGCGTTCCAGTAGGTGATGTATCCGTCGAGGGTCTTGGCCAGGATCGCGTCCTGCGAGGACTCGACGAGCGCGGCCAGTTCGTTGATGCGGGCCTCGGCGGCCTTGCGGTCGCTGACGTCCCGGACGGCCGCCGACACCAGAAGTCCGTCGGTCGTCTCCAGCGGACTGAGGCTGATCTCGACCGGGAACTCGGTGCCGTCCTTGCGCAGGCCGTGCAGGTCCAGTCCGGCGCCCATCGGGCGGACCTGGCGGTTGGCGGTGTAGCCGTGGCGGTGCCCGGTGTGCTGCTCGTGGAAGCGGTGCGGCATCAGCAACTCGACGGGACGGCCGAGCAGTTCCTCGCGCCGGTAGCCGAACAGGGCCTCGGTCTGGGCGTTGACCAGCCGGATGGTCCCGGTGTCGTCGACGATCACCATGGCGTCCGGGGCCGCCTCCAGAAGCCCCCTGAACCGCTCCTCGGCCGCCCCCGTCCCGCTCTCCCGGAGCTCCGCACCGCAGCGGCAGCCGTCCCATTCGGCCACTCCGGCGGCCGTGGCCGTACCGACTCCTGCGAACTCACTCATGCCAACCCCCAGTTCACCGCGCGCGGTGGGTCGGGCCATCCCAGCGCACCCGCCCCCGCCCCGCCACCGGATGTCGCCTACTGTCCGCGCGCTGACCGAAGCTGTCCGTCACCGCCTTCGGAAAACGCCGACACCGCCGCCTGCCGCCCGAACCTGCTGCGCAGGCAAGCCGCCGTGCGCGGGCGGCGGACGTGCGGGGGCCGGTGGCCCGTACGAGGGCCGGTCGGGCGTTGCCGGGGTCTGGTCGGCCCCGTGCGGTGTGCGGGCCGCCGCTCGACGCTGGGGACCGTCACGCAGATCCGGATGAGGGAGGGGTGTCATGAACGGTCACGGTCCGGTCGTGGTGGGAGTCGACGGTACGGCGGCGGGTCTGGCCGCCGTGGAGGCCGCGGCGTGGGAGGCCGACCGGCGCGGTGCGGCGCTTCAGCTCGCGCATGCGCTGACGTGGGCCTCGCCGCACGTCCCGGCCGGTGTGGCGCCCTGGGATCCGGACGGTGCCCGAGCCCGGGACCGGGTCAACCGGGCCTTCTCGGACGCCGAGGGCCGGGCCCGCCGGGTCGCGCCGCACCTCGTGATCACGCGTGAGGTCCTGGTCGGCGCGCCGGACACGGTTCTGGAGTCCGAGTCGCGCGCCGCGTCCCTCGCCGTGGTGGGGGCCCACCGGATCGAGGGCGCGCGCGGCCGTCTGCACGGCTCGGTCGTCGGCCGGCTGACCGCAAGGGCCGGGTGCCCGGTGCTGGTCGTCGGCGGCAGGCACACGCGGACCGGTCCCGTCGTCCTGGCGGCGGACGAGTCGGCCGCGGCCCGGGAAGCCGCGGAGTTCGCCTTCGCCGAGGCCTCCGAGCGCGGCACCGACCTGGTGGTGCTGCACGCGCGGCGCAGCGGTCGTACGACGGCCGACGCGCTGTCCGGACTGCGCGAGAGGTATCCGCACGTCACCGTGCGTACTCCTTCGGCCCGCGGCCGCCGTCACCGTGCCCTCGTCGAGGCGAGCGTCGACGCCCAGCTCGTCGTGGTCGGCGTGCGGCGCGGCGGTACGACGGCCGTACTGCGGGGCTCCGAAGGCCGGTCCGTCCTGCGCGACGCCCACTGTCCTGTCGCCCTGGTGCCCGCCGCCGACCGGTGACCGACGCGCGGACCGCGCGGCCCTCCCCTCCGCCGCGATGGAGTGAGACCGTTTAGGTGGGTCCCTTTAGGTGGGTCCGTCCCATTGCGCCCGTAAGGGGGTGTGACCGATGCGGAAGCTCCGCCGGGGGAAGGTCCTGGGATGGCGCTGGCGCCGAAACCCCCTGCGCCGGCCCAGCGACGTGGTCGAGGCGTGGATCGTGCTGGTCGCCTGGACCGTCGCGATCGCGGGGGCGGTCGTCGCGGGGGTGATCGGCTCGCAGATCGCGCATCGAGCGGTGGAGCACGACCGGGCGGGACGCCTGCCCGTGTCCGCCGTGCTGGTGAAGGCCGTGCCCGGCGGCCGGGACCTGGTCACCGGGTTCAAGTACGACCGGGTCCGGGCCACGGTCCGCTGGACCGACGCGAAGGGAATCACGCGCACGGGCGTGACGGACGTGAGGACCACCGTGAAACCGGGCAGCGCGTTGACCGCGTGGACGGACGGCCGCGGCCGGCTGGTGGCCGCGCCCATGAACACCGCCGAGGCGACGACCCGCGTGATCCTGGCCGGCACCGGAGCCGCCCTGACCGCCGGGCTGACGGTGCTGGGCGCCGGGTGCCTGGTACGGCTGCGGGTGCAGCGGCGTGCCACCGAGCAGTGGGGTGCCGAGTGGGAGCGGGTCGGCGGCCGGTGGGGACACACCACCGGCTGAATCCGCTGAGCCGGTGCACACCACCGGCTGAATCTGCTGAACCGGCTGAACGTCACGGGGGTCGCTTTCCGTACGGGCGGGACCGATGGCCCCTGACCGCCCCCGGCGCCCCGGCCCACGATGACACCGTCAGACCGCACCCACGGGAGGAGCAGTGTCATGACCGCCCAGCACGTGGCCGTCGGAGTCGACGGCTCACTCATCGCCGTACGAGCGCTCGATCTGGCCGCCGAGGAGGCGGTCCGGCGCGGTGCGACCCTGCGCGTCGTGTACGCCGTGTCCGACCGCGACGAAGCCGCGCCGATCCTCGCCGCGGCCGCCGAACGGATCCGCGACCGTCACCCCGGGCTGCCCTTCGAGACCGAGGCCGCCGAGGACGACCCGGTCCGCGCCCTGGCCCGCGAGAGCGCCGGAGCGGCCCTCACCGTCGTCGGCACCCGGGGTCTCGGCACGGTCGGCGGCACCCTGTTCGGCTCCGTCAGCCTGCGGCTGGCCGCGCACACGCACGGACCGCTGATGATCGTCCGCGGCGACCACCCCTGCGGCGACGACCGCGCGGTGCTGCTCGGGCTGGAGAGCGACGCCGACGCCGAAGCGGCCGCCCACGCCTTCGAGGCGGCGGAGCGGCGCGCGGTGCGGCTGCGTGTCCTGCACACCCCGGCGCACCGGCACACCGCCCCCGAACTGCCCTCGCCGATCCCCGCGACCAGCCCCGGCCAGCGCCGGCAGGCCCAGGAGGAGCGGGCGGAGGAGGCCGTGTCGCGGTTCGGCATCGCCCGGCTGCGGCAGGCACACCCGTCGGTCACCGTCGACACGGGGACGGTGCGCACCGGCCCGGCCCACGCCCTGCTGGACGCCACCCGCGAGTGCGCGGTCGTCGTCATCGGCCGCCATCGGCACCTCGGCCCCGTCGCGCACACCCTGCTGCACCGCTCGCACTGCCCCGTGGTGCTGGTCCCGGCCACCGATTGACCCTATTTCCTAGCCCGGATGGGTCGGTCGGCCCTGTCGGGTACCCGTCGGCCGGTGGAGGGTGAGGAAGTGCGGACCGGCATGCACCTCCGATCCGAATTCCGATCCGGAAGGAACCCCCAGATGTCCGTCGACACGCAGCAGGCGTCCGCTCGGCTCACCGACGACGAGCTGAGGACGCTGGACGCCCACTGGCGCGCCGCGAACTACCTGTCCGTCGGCCAGATCTATCTCATGGCCAATCCGCTGCTGACCGAACCGCTGCGCCCCGAGCACGTCAAGCCGCGGCTGCTGGGCCACTGGGGCACGTCCCCGGGCCTGAACCTGGTGCACACCCACCTCAACCGCGTCATCAAGGCCCGCGACCTGAACGCCCTGTGCATCTGGGGCCCCGGCCACGGCGGGCCCGCCGTACTGGCCAACGCCTGGCTGGAGGGCTCGTACTCCGAGACCTATCCGGACGTCTCGCGGGACGCGCGGGGCATGGGGCGGCTGTTCAAGCAGTTCTCGTTCCCGGGCGGGGTGCCCAGCCATGTCGCGCCCGAGACGCCGGGCTCGATCCACGAGGGCGGCGAGCTCGGCTACTCGCTCTCCCACGCCTACGGCGCCGCACTCGACAACCCCGACCTGGTCGTCGCCTGCGTCATCGGCGACGGCGAGGCGGAGACCGGTCCGCTGGCCGCCTCCTGGCACTCCGACAAGTTCCTCGACCCGGTCCACGACGGCGCCGTCCTGCCGATCCTGCACCTCAACGGCTACAAGATCGCCAACCCGACGGTGCTCGCCCGTCTCCCCGAGGCGGAACTCGACGAACTGCTGCGCGGCTACGGGCACGACCCGATCCACGTCACCGGCGACGACCCGGCCGCCGTGCACCAGGCCATGGCCGAGGCCATGGACACCGCGCTGGACCGCATCGCCGCCTTCCAGCGCGCCGCCCGCGAGGACGGCGAGACCGAGCGGCCCCGCTGGCCCGTGATCGTCCTGCGCACGCCGAAGGGCTGGACCGGCCCGGCGGAGGTCGACGGGCTGCCCGTGGAGGGCACCTGGCGTGCCCATCAGGTCCCGATGGCCGCCGTACGCGACAACGCCGACCACCTGCGGCAGTTGGAGCAGTGGCTGCGCTCCTACCGCCCGGAGGAACTCTTCGACGAGCACGGGGCGCCCGGCCCCGAGGTCCTGGCCTGCGTCCCCGACGGCCCCCGCCGCCTCGGGGCCACCCCGCACGCCAACGGCGGACTGCTGCTGCGCGAACTCCCGCTGCCCGAGCTGGAGAAGTACGCCGTGTCCGTCGACAAGCCGGGCGCGAGCATGCACGAACCCACCCGGGTGCTGGGCGAGTTGCTCGAAGACGTGATGCGATCCACTGCCGACCGCCGGGACTTCCGTCTCGTCGGCCCGGACGAGACCGCCTCCAACCGGCTCCAGGCCGTCTACGAGGCCAGCGGCAAGGCCTGGCAGGCCGGGACCCTGCCGGTCGACGAACACCTCGACCGGCACGGCCGGGTGATGGAGATCCTCTCCGAACATACCTGCCAGGGCTGGCTGGAGGGCTATCTGCTGACCGGCCGGCACGGGCTGTTCTCCTGCTACGAGGCGTTCGTGCACATCGTCGACTCCATGGTCAACCAGCACATCAAGTGGCTGCGCACCACCCGCCGGCTGCCCTGGCGCGCGCCCATCGCCTCCCTCAACTACCTGCTGACCTCGCACGTGTGGCGCCAGGACCACAACGGCTTCTCCCACCAGGACCCCGGCTTCGTCGACCACATCCTCAACAAGAGCCCCGAGGTCGTACGGGTCTATCTGCCGCCGGACGCCAACACCCTGCTCTCGGTGGCCGATCACGCGCTGCGCAGCAAGGACTACGTCAACGTGATCGTGGCCGGCAAGCAGCCCTGCTTCGACTGGCTGAGCATGGAGCAGGCCCGCGTCCACTGCGCCCGCGGCGCCGGGATCTGGGACTGGGCCGGCACCGAGAACGGCACCCGGGAGCCGGACGTGGTGCTCGCGTGCGCCGGTGACGTACCGACCCAGGAGGTACTGGCCGCCGCCCAGTTGCTTCGCCGACATCTGCCGGAGCTGGCGGTGCGCGTGGTCAACGTCGTCGACATCGCGCGGCTGCTGCCCACCGAGGAACACCCGCACGGGATGAGCGACTTCGAGTACGACGGCCTGTTCACCGCCGACAAGCCGGTCATCTTCGCGTACCACGGCTACCCGTGGCTGATCCACCGGCTCGCCTATCGCCGCACGGGTCACCGCAATCTGCATGTGCGCGGCTACAAGGAGATCGGCACCACGACCACCCCGTTCGACATGGTGGTCCGCAACGACCTCGACCGCTACCGCCTCGTCATGGACGTCATCGACCGCGTACCCGGCCTGGCGGTGCGCGCCGCGACGGTACGGCAGCGCATGGAGGACGCCCGACTGCGCCACCACGACTGGATCCGCGTCCACGGCACCGACCTGCCGGAGGTGGCGGACTGGGCCTGGGACGGCTGAGCCGCATCGCCCCGAGCCAGGTGCCCTGCCCGATGGGGGAGGGGCGCCTGGCTCAACTCTTCTGCGAAGCAGGGGAGTTCACCTGCGAGGGGCCGCGAGCGTCGGCAGCGTGCGTACAAGGCCGGACCGCGGCATGACGACGTAGGCGCTCATCAGCCGGCCTTGGTGACCAGTTCGATGACGGCGTCGGCCGCGGGGGCCGAAGAGGCCGGGTTCTGTCCGGTGATGAGCAGACCGTCCGTGAGGACGTAGGGGTGCCAGTCGTCGGTCTTGGAGTACAGGCCGCCGAGTTTGGTGAGTTCGTCCTCGACCAGGAAGGGGACGATGTCGGTGAGCTGGACGGCCTCCTCCTCGGAGTTGGCGAATCCGGTGACCTTCCTGCCCGCGACCAGCGGGGTGCCGTCCTCGTTCACGGTGTGCCGCAGCACGCCGGGTGCGTGGCACACCAGTCCCACGGGCTTGCCGGAACGCAACGTCGTTTCGATCAGCCGCGCGGAGACGGTGTCCTCGGCGAGGTCCCACAGCGGTCCGTGCCCGCCGGGGTAGAAGACCGTGTCGAAGTCGCCCGCCGAGACGGAGTCGAGGCGCACGGTGTTCGCCAGTGCCTCGGTCGCCTCCGCATCGGCCTCGAAGCGCCGGGTGTCGTCGGTCTGGAAGCCGGGCTCATTGCTCTTGGGGTCGAGCGGCGGCCGACCGCCCTTCGGTGAGGCGAGTGTGATCTCCCAGCCGGCCTCCTTGAAGCGGTAGTACGGCGCCGCCAGCTCTTCCAGCCAGAACCCGGTCTTGACGCCGGTGTCCCCCAGCTCGTCGTGCGAGGTGAGAACGATCAGAACCTTCATGACACACTCCTTGAACAGTAAATAGACCAGTCTACTAGTACGTGGAAAGCCGTGCCCCCATGGCCGGGGCGGCCATGGGACGCGGGTCTTCTACACGTGCAGAAGTCCCCGAGTCACCGTCGTGACGGTGTCGAGCGGGGCCAGGCTGCGATGGATCTTGGCCATGACGCTGGCGCCGAGCCACATGTCGTACAGGGCCTGTGCGACCTCGCGGGCCTCGCCGTCGACCGAGAGGGAGCCGTCCTCCAGGCCTTCGGTGATGGTCCGCTCGATGCGGTCGACAACGGCGCTCGTGCCTTCCTTGAGAGCCAGGCGCATCGACTCGGACAGGTCCGCCACCTCGGCGCCGAGTTTCACCGCCAGGCACTTGCCCTGGCACTCATCGAGGCTCTGCGTCTGACGCCACTGCTGCCAGTAGGTCATCAGCCGTTCGGCCGCCGACTGGCCGGAGCGGGCGAGGACGCGGTCCATGTCCGTGAGGTAGTCCGCGAAATAGCTCTTCAGGAGGGCTTCGCCGAAGGTGTCCTTCGAGGCGAAGTAGTGGTAGAAGGAGCCCTTCGGTACGCCGGCCTCCGCGAGCACCTCGTTGATGCCGACGGCCGAGTAGCCCTTGTGGGCCATGATCCGCTGGGCGGTGTCGAGGATGACCCGACGGGTGTCCTTGGCGCGCGTGGTGACCGGCATGAGGTGAACCGTAACACCCGAGTAGACCAGTCGTCTAGAGATCGCTCAGGAGGCTTCGGCGGTGATCAGGCGGATGCCGGTCACGAGGTCGGGGCGGATGCGGACCGCGTAGTCCATGGTCTGCTTCACCCAGGGGCGCAGCAGGGACTGGTAGCGGGCCAGCTCGTCGGGGTCGGTGACCAGATGGGCGTAACCGGTGGCCACCACGCTCCAGCCGAGATGCGTGGCCGGGTCGATGACGTCCGCCTCGTAGGCGACGACGACTCCCGGGTCGCCGGCGTGCCGGGTCTGCCGGGTCAGGGCGGCTCCCTCGTGTGTGCGGATGACGATGTCGCCGTCGACCAGGATGTGGTTGACGGGCCGGATCGTGGGCAGCGCGTGCTGGGTGAAGACGATCCTCCCGAAGGAGACGCCGCCCAGAAGGCGCATGGCTTCGGCGCTGTCGAGCTCGACGCTCTGACGGGGCCCGCCCGGGGGCGCCTCGGAGTGGTCAAGGGTCATGGCGGGTTCCGTACGTCCTGGGTGCGCGGCTGTGTTCGATCAGATCATTCGAGCCGAACCGGGGCCGTGCCGCTAGGGCCGGTCGGCCCTCATACGGTGCCCGCCGGACCCTTCGCCTCGACGGCGCCGAGGCCGGCGACGGGGTCCAGGTCGCCGACGGCGCCGAACCCGTCGTCGACACGGAGGGCGTTGACGACACCGACGACCCCGTCCACCTGCCAGGCCGCCCACACCGCGGATCCGATGTCGGTGCCGTCTGCCACCCGGCCCGCGAGGGTGACCATGCCGTCCCGGACGAGGACGCCGACCGCGTCCGGCGGCAGACCGAGGAGGCCGACGACGACCTCGTCGATCACCTCACGGCGGATCGTGCCGTCCGGACGCAGGAAGATCCGCAGCAGGTCACGGCGTGTGGCGATGCCGATCAGCCGGTCCTCCTCGTCCACCACGGGCAGCCGGTCGACACCGTGGCGCTCCATCGTCCGGGCCGCGTCCGGCACGGGCTGTTCGGGGTGCGCGGTGATCGCCGGGCTCGACATCAGCTCTCCGGCGGTGCCGGCCCGTACGGTGGTCCGCGCGCGCACGAGGTCGGTGCCGGAGACCACGCCGATCACCTTGTCGTCGTGGTCGACGACCGGCAGCCCGCTGATGCGGTGCCGGTCCAGCAGTCTGATCAGTTCCTTGAACGGTGTCGCCCGTCGGGCGTGGACGACCTCGTTGGTCATCACCTCACCGATGGTGCGTGGTCCCACGGCACCCACCTCCTCGCCGCGTGGGGCGACGGCCCCTCGCCGAGCGGCGAGGGACCGTGGTCCTCCTAGTCCTGCCGGTCCTGCCGGTCCTCCGCCGGGCCGCCGCGCCACGGCGGCGGTGCGGCCGTCCTGCGTGCCGTGCTGCCGCGGTGCGTGAGGCGCTCCACCTGGCCGCGCAGCCGGTCCTGGACCCGGTCGGCGAGTTCGTGGGCGCTCGCCTCGCGGGCGTGCACGACCACCACGACGCCGCCCACCCGAATCTCCCCGCCCGCGGACCACGGCCGTTCGTCGTGGTGCGCGCCGGCCCGGGAGATCCGCACCTCGCCGTCGACGGCCGGCAGTCCCGGCCGTTCGAGGGCCGCCCGCACCTTGGTCCGGACGTAGGCGAGGGCCTCCTCGCCCACGTCCCCCTCGGCGCGCACCCGCAACGACGTGACGGCGCCGCCGGCCCCGGTGTCCCTGGGAGTCATGTGCTCCACTCCTTTGATCGCTTGTCGACGCCTTCAGCCTCACCCGGGCGCCCCACCGGTCCCAGGGGCCGCCCGGCCCCCGACGCGGCCCGGGGGTCCCTCTCCGGCCGGGTGCGTGACGCGCCGGCATGGGGCCGACGAAGCGGGGGAGCCGCCCAATGAGGGCCGACCGGCCCTGGCCCCAGGGCCCTGAAAGGCGTTGGATCACGGACAGGAACCCTTCCCCGACGCGGGACACACGACGAGGAGCGTCTGATGGCGGACAGCCAGCGGCCCGGCCCCGAAGGGCCGATCCGGGTCTTCCTGCTGGACGACCACGAGGTGGTACGGCGCGGAGTGCACGACCTGCTGGACGACGAGCCGGACATCAGCGTCGTCGGCGAGGCCGCCACCGCCGAACAGGCCCTGGTGCGCGTCCCCGCCCTGCGTCCGCAGGTCGCCGTCCTCGACGTACGCCTGCCGGACGGCGACGGGGTGAGCGTGTGCCGGGAGCTGCGCTCAAGGCTGCCGGAGCTGGCCTGTCTGATGCTGACCTCGTTCGACGACGAGGAGGCGCTGCTGGACTCGATCATGGCCGGTGCCGCCGGTTATGTGCTCAAGCAGATCCAGGGCTCGGACCTGGTGTCCGCCGTGCGCACGGTGGCCTCCGGCCAGTCCCTGCTCGACCCCAGCGCCACGACCCGCCTGATGGCCCGGTTGCGCCAGGACCAGCAGAAGGAGGAGGAACCGGACACGCTGCCAGGGCTCACCGACCGGGAACGGCAGATCCTCGCCCTCATCGGCGAGGGCCTGACGAACCGTCAGATCGGCCGGCGCCTGTTCCTCGCGGAGAAGACGGTGAAGAACCACATCTCGCGGCTGCTGGCCAAACTCGGTGTGGAACGCCGTATCCAGGCCGCGGTGATCGCCACCCAGGCCCAGGACCGGCTCAGGCAGCAGGACCACTGACCGGTACGTCTCCCTGACGCCCCGGCGGGTACTCCGGGTGGATCCGGTGCGTCCCGGTGCCGTCGCGGTCGGCGAGGTCGGCCTGGGCCAGCAGCAGGCGGGCCAGGCGACGGGCCTCGCCGACGGTCAGCGCGGCCCACGTGCCCGGCTCGCCGCCCCCGACCGTGCCGACGTCCAGGGCGACCCGGGTGATGGGCCGGTCGGCCGGGGCGAGCGTCAGGCGGCGCACGGCGATCCGGCGGCCGCACGCGGTCACAAGAGGAGGATCCCCGGCTGCGCGCTGAGGGTCTCGTCCTGTCGTCGTCATCGGTCTCACGCCCTTCCTCGGCGGCTGAGGCATTCATACCCGGCGGGGTATAGGTGTCAGCGTTCGTCGAACCCGGATTGTTCCCCGCCCGGTTGGGCCGGTCGTCCCCCGGCTCGCCCCCGCCCGGCCCAAGCCGCCCCGCCCCTTCGGCGGGAGGCTGACAGCGAGACAGGACAGCGAGGACACATCGACCCGGGAGGGCGACGGGCATGAGCGTGCGCGTGGGCATCAACGGATTCGGCCGCATCGGACGCAACTACCTGCGGTGCGTGCTGCAACGCGCCGAGAGCGCCGCCGGCACCCCCGTCGAGGTCGTGGCGGTCAACGACATCACCTCGCCGGCGGCGCTGGCCCATCTGCTGGCGTACGACTCGACGTACGGCCGGCTGGGCCGCACCGTCGACCACGACGACCAGTCCCTGACCGTGCACGGGCACCGCGTCGCGGTGACCGCCGAGCGCGACCCGGCCGCCCTGGCCTGGGGCGACCTCGGCGTGGACGTCGTCATCGAGTCCACCGGCCGCTTCCGCACCCGCGAACAGGCCGGACTGCACCTGAAGGCGGGGGCCCGCAAGGTCCTGCTGTCCGTGCCGGGCAGGGACGTCGACGCCACCGTCGTGATGGGCGTCAACGAGGGCACCTACGACCCCGACAAGGACCACGTCGTCTCCAACGCCTCCTGCACCACCAACTGCGTGGCGCCGATGGTCAAGGTGCTCGACGAGCACTTCGGCATCGTCAAGGGCCTGATGACCACCATCCACGGCTACACCAACGACCAGGTGGTCCTCGACGGGCCGCACAAGGACCTGCGCCGCGGCCGCAGCGCCGCCGTCAACATCATCCCCACCAGCACCGGCGCCGCCCGCGCCGTGGGACTGGTCCTGCCCGAGCTGGCCGGGACACTGGACGGCATCGCCGTCCGGGTGCCCGTGGAGGACGGCTCGCTGACCGACCTGAGCGTCGTCCTGGACCGGCCGGTGACGGCCGACGAGATCAACGCCGCCTACCGGGAGGCCGCCGACGGACCGCTCAAGGGCGTCCTGCGGGTCTCCGACGCGCCGATCGTCTCCCGCGACGTGGTGGGCGACCCCGCCTCCTGCGTGCTCGACGCCCCGCTGACCCAGGCGCACGGCGAGCTGGTGAAGGTCTTCGGCTGGTACGACAACGAGTGGGGCTACACCAACCGGCTGCTGGACCTCACCGAGTACGTGGCCGCCCGGCTGCCGCGCGAGTGAGGCACGGCCGACGGCCGCCGCTGCGGGATCAACCTGCCCTGATCCCATGTCCCACGTCGCTCAGGACCGTTACCGTGGCACGTGACGGTATGTGGCCGACCGGTCGAGGGAATGTGGAGGATCACGGGTGGCAGGCTCGGAACACCCCGGGGAAGCCCGTGTGCGGCTGCCGCAGCTCAGGCTCGACGAGCTGCTGGAGGAGCTGCAGGCACGCCTCGACTCGGCCCGCGGCACCCGCGACCGGGTGCACAGCCTGCTGGAGGCGGTGCTCTCGGTCGGCCGGGAGCTGGACCTGGAGCAGGCGCTGCGCGGCATCGTGGAGGCGGCGGCCGCGCTGGTCGACGCCGAGTACGCGGCCCTCGGCGTGATCGGCCCGGACGGCAAGCGGCTGTCGGCCTTCCACACGGTCGGCGTCACCACAAAGCAGATCACCCGGATCGGCCCCTACCCGGAGGGCCACGGCATCCTCGGTGAACTCATCAAGCACCCCGAGCCGCTGCGCCTGTCGAAGATCTCCCAGCATCCGGCCTCGTACGGCTTCCCGCCGCACCACCCGCCGATGAACACCTTCGTCGGCGTCCCGATCCGGGTGCGCGACCAGGTCTTCGGCAATCTGTACCTCACAGAGAAGCGCGGCGGGGCGCAGTTCGACGAGGAGGACGAGTCGGTCCTGTCCACGCTCGCCGTCGCCGCGGGTGTCGCCATCGACAACGCCCGCTTGTACGAGGAGAGCCGGCTGCGCGAGCGCTGGCTGCGGGCGAACGCCGAGATCACCCACAGTCTGATGTCGGACGGTGAGGGCCCGGAGGTGCTGGGCCTGATCGCAGAGCGGGCCGGTGAGATCACCGGGTCGGCCCTGGCGGCCGTCGGCCTGCCCATGGAGGGCACCGACTCCCTCACCGTGGAGATCGCCGTCGGTCTGGAGGCCGACGCCCACCGGGGCCTCGTGCTGCCCATGGGCCGGAGCCTGATGGGTCTGGCCTTCTCCTGCGCCGCCCCGGTGACCAGCGAGGACGCCTCCCACGACGGGCGGATATCCCTGGATCCTCCCCGCTTCAAGGGACTCGGCCCCGCCGTGGCCGTACCCATCGGCACCGGCGCCGAGGGCCCCCGGGGTGTGCTCCTGCTGGCCCGCCAGACCGGTCGGCCGGTGTTCTCCGAGACGGAGATCGAGCCCCTGCGGGCCTTCGCCGCCCAGGCCGCCATCGCGATGGAGCTGGCCGAACACCGCCGGGACGCCGAGCAGATCGCGGTGCTCCAGGACCGCGACCGCATCGCCCGCGATCTGCACGACCTCGCCATCCAGCGGCTGTTCGCCACGGGTATGACCCTGCAGAGCGCGGGCCGCTTCATCGAGCACCCGGAGGCCGCGGAACGCGTCGTGCGCGCCGTGGACGACCTGGACGAGACCATCAAGATCATCAGGTCGACGATCTTCGGCCTGCGGGCCCGTGAGGGCGGCGCCGGGTCCGGGCTGCGCGCCCGCACCGTGCGGGTGGTCGGCGAGGCCGCGCCCGTACTGGGCTTCGCCCCCAGCGTCCGGATGGAGGGCCTGGTCGACACCGACGTGCCGCGGGAGATCGCCGACCATCTGATCGCCGTCCTCTCCGAGGCCCTGACCAACACCGCCCGGCACTCCGGTGCCGACCGCGTCGACGTCGTCCTGCAGACCGACGGGCGCGAGGTGCGTCTCACCGTGTCGGACAACGGCGGGGGCATTCCGGAAGAGGGCCGTCGCAGCGGCCTGAAGAACATGGCCGAGCGCGCCGAGCAGTTCGGCGGCCGGTTGGAGCTCAACCGTCCCGAGGGCGGCGGCGCCGAACTGGTGTGGCGGGTGCCGCTGGAAGGCTGATCCCCCGCATCCGGGCCATCGTGGTCCGGGCCCAGCGGCCGCCCGTTGTGACCGGGCGCCCCATCCCCGAGGGCCTGCCTCGCCGACGAGCCCAGGGCAACTCCGGATGCTCCGTGGACCGTTGCCGCACCGAGTTGCGCGGGCGCGGCCGTCCTGTCGGCCACCGAGCCCAAGGCGTTCGAGCAGGTTTTCCGTTCGGTCAACCGCGCGGCGGAACACGCCGACGGCTGGTCATGGTCGCGCTGCCCGCGGACAATGCTGCCATCGACGTCCCGATCTTCGAGACCGTGCTCGGCGGGATCTCCGTCATCGGCTCGATCGTCGGGACGCGGCAGGACCTGGCCGAGGTGTTCGCGCTGCACGCCGCGGGGCGCACCCAGGTCATCGCCGAGCCACGGCGCCTCGACCAGGTGAACGACTCCTTCGACGAGGTACTCGGCGGACGAGCCGAGGCGCGTCTCGTCTTCGAGTTCTGAGGCCCGGGCAACCCCCGGACCCCGGTAGAGAGGCAGCAGATCATGGCAAACGTCACCGTAGCTGCCATACGGGAGCGGGCACCCGGCGAACGCCGGGTGGCCCTCGTCCCCGAGGCCGTCACCCTTCTGCACCGCGCCGGGATCGACGTCCTGGTCGAGACCGGCGCCGGCTCCGGCGCCTGGTTCGCCGACGCCGACTACACCGATGCCGGCGCGACCGTCGTAGCGCCGGAAGAGCTGTATCTGCGCGCGGACGTCGTGCTGTGCGTCGGGCCGCCCGACCAGGAGACCGCCGGCGCTCTGCGTGCCGGGCAGACACTGATCGGTCTGCTGGAGCCGCTGCGGCAGCCCGCCCTGGTGCAGGACCTGTACCGGCGCGGGGTGCACACGGTCAGCCTCGACCTGTTGCCGCGTACCCTCAGCCGCGCCCAGTCCATGGACGCGCTGACCTCACAGGCGAACGTCGCCGGTTACAAGGCGGCGCTGCTCGCCGCCGACTCCTACGACCGCTTCTTCCCGATGCTGACCACCGCCGCGGGCACCATGCGCCCGGCGCAGGTCCTCGTCCTCGGTGCCGGAGTCGCGGGACTGCAGGCCATCGCCACGGCCCGCCGTCTCGGCGCCGTCGTCTCGGCGTACGACGTACGCCCCGCGTCACGAGGTGAGGTGGAGTCGCTGGGCGCCCGCTTCCTGGACGTCCAGGGTCCGCGAGGAGACAGCGGACAGGGCGGCTACGCAAGGGAGTTGACGGCGGAGGAGCAGGAGGCCCAGCGTGCGGCGCTGGACGCGCACATCGCCCGCTCCGACGTCGTCATCACCACCGCCCAGGTACCGGGCCGCCGGCCGCCGCTGCTGGTGAGCGCGGCCGTTCTGGAGCGGATGCAGTCCGGCGCGGTCGTCGTCGACCTCGGGGCGAGCGACCTGGGCGGCAACGTCGAGGGCTCCGAGCCCGACAAGACGCAGGTCCTGGACAACGGTGTCACCGTCATCGGCGCCGGACGGCTGCCGTCCGCGATGGCCACCGCCGCGTCCACCGCCTACGCCCGCAACCTCGTCGCCCTCCTGCGCCACCTGGTGCGGGACGGCGAACTCGTCCTCGATCCGGCGGACGAGATCACCGGCGCCCTGATGGGAGGCGGCCCGTCATGAACGGCCTCGATCTGCTCACCGCGATCACCGTGTTCGTGCTCAGCGTCCTCGTCGGCGTCGAGGTCATCAGCAAGGTGCCCGCCACCCTGCACACCCCGCTGATGTCCGGCTCCAACGCGGTCCACGGCATCGTCGTCATCGGCGCCATGCTGATCGCCGCCGAGTCGCACACCTGGCTCGGCTATGTCCTGTCCTTCGTGGCGATGGTGTTCGGCGCGATGAACGTCGTCGGCGGTTACGTCGTCACCGACCGGATGCTGGAGATGTTCAAGGCCAGGCCGGCCGCCGAGAAGACGGACCGGAACGAGAAGGCGGAGGTGTGAGCGTCATGGACACCGACTCCAACGCCGTCCATTACGTCTTCCTGGGCACGGCCGCCTGCTTCGTGCTCGGCCTGCACCTGATGAACCACCCGCGCACCGCCCGCCGGGGCAACACCATCTCCGCGAGCGCGATGGCCGTCGCGATCGCCGCCACCGTCTGGCTGGTGATCCACCAGAGCACGATCACCACCACCGGCTGGCTCGTCCTGGCCTCCGGCGGCCTGGTCGGCGCCGCTCTCGGGCTGTACGCGGCCCGCGAGGTCAAGATGACCGCCATGCCCCAACTGGTCAGCCTCTTCAACGCCGTCGGCGGTGGGGCGGCCGCGCTCATCGCGGTCAACGACCTGCTGCAGGCCGAGAACCCGGCCGGGCTCGGCGCACGCGTCTCCCTGCCGGGCGCCCTGGACATCGTCATCGGCGCGGTCACCTTCTCCGGCTCGCTGATCGCGGCCGCGAAGCTGCAGGGCGTCGTCTCCGGGGCGCCGGTCGTCTTTCCCGGGGCCCGGCTGCTGAACGTGCTGCTGCCGGCCGCCTTCGTGGCCGGCGCGGTCTGGCTGGTGCTGTCACCGGACTCCCGTACGGCGCTGTACGGGCTGGTGGCCGTGGCGCTGCTGTTCGGCGTGACCATGGTGCTGCCGATCGGCGGGGCCGACATGCCGGTCGTCATCGCCCTGCTGAACGCCTTCACCGGGTCCGCGGTCGCGATGGCCGGCTTCGTCCTGAACGAGACCGCGCTGATCATCGCGGGCATGCTCGTCAGCTCCTCGGGCGGCATCCTGACCAAGCTGATGGCCGACGCCATGAACCGCTCCATCGCCAACATCGTCGTCGGCGGCTTCGGCACCGGCGACGCCGCCCCGGCGGTGACGGCGGGCGGGGCGGCCCAGGTGCGGCCCGTCTCCGGCGACGACGTGGCGATCCAACTGGCCTACGCCAGGAAGGTCGTCTTCGTCCCCGGCTACGGCCTCGCCGCCGCCCAGGCCCAGCACGAACTCGGCGACCTGGCCAAGCTGCTGGCCGATCACGGCATCGACGTCAGCTACGCCGTCCACCCGGTCGCGGGCCGGATGCCGGGGCACATGAACGTGCTGCTGGCCGAGGCCAACGTGCCCTACACCCAGCTGAAGGAGATGGACGACGTCAACCCCGAGTTCCCGCAGGCCGACGTCGCCCTCGTGATCGGTGCCAACGACGTCACCAACCCGATCGCCCGCCGCCCCGGCAACGCGATCTCGGGCATGCCGATCCTGGACGTCGACAAGGCCAAGAGCGTGGTCGTCATCAAGCGCTCGATGGGCCACGGCTACGCGGGCATCGACAACGAGCTCTACACCGACCCCAAGACGGGGATGTTCTTCACCGACGCGAAGAAGGGACTGGCCGAACTGAAGGCGGCCGTGGGGGAGTTCGTCAGCTGACGCCCGGCACATGAGTGGGCCTCCGCCGATCTTGGGTTCTAACGGTCCTCGCAACACCCGCGATCTGTGGGAGTTGCGAGGACCGTGGGCGTTGAGCGTGATGATCTTGCCGGGGCCCAGCTTGGTGATCGCGTTGTCGGGGCAGACGCCGTAGCAGTTGTCGCACTCGAAGCAGTCGCCGCAGGACATGCAGCGGCGGGCCCCGAATGGCGGTGTTGCCGCCGCCGTACACCGCGACCCGCCGCCCGAGCGCCCCGCCCGACGGTGACGGAGGAACCCGTACCCCGGTGGGCTCCCTGACGGGGACCGATCGGCCCATGCGATCTCTCCGTCCTTGACCGAGCCTGGTAGGAGGCGGCGTCGCCCCGTGGCGACCGCCGCACCGGCCCGGCGCAGGAGGAGGCGCAGCCATGCCACCGCGACCACACCCCGCTCCGCCCGGAAACTCCCCGCCGTGTACCGGGGCGGACTGATGAGCCTGGCGCACGAGGTGCGCTACCCGGCGGACACCCGTCTGTTCGGTGAGGGCGGGCGCGCGGACCACTTCTGGATCATCGATACCGGCACCGTGGCCCTCGACATGCGGCTGCCCGGACGCCAGGCCGCCGTGGTCGAGACCCTGGGCGCCGGGGAACTCCTCGGCTGCTCCTGGCTGTACCGGCCGTACACCTGGCGGTTCGGCGCCCGGACGACCGGGCCCGTGTGCGCGCACGAGTCCGACGCCGAGCCTCCGGCGGATGTGCGAGGCCGATCCGGGCATGGGGCTCTCGATCGCCCTGTGGGTCGGCGAGTCGGTGGTGCGCCGGCTCGGTGCGGCCCGCACCCGCCTGCTCGACCTGTACGCCCCCTACGGCAGCGCAGCCCGGGGCTGAGCCGTGCGGTCCCGGGACATGACCACTCGGCCCGCGACGCTGCCTGGTCGGCCCCTGCTGACCGCGCCCCGGCCGTGAGACGTTCGAGTTGAGAGGCAAGGGGGTGTCGGCAGATGGCGCGCACGCGTTCCACCCGGGTGAAGAAGGTGCGGTTCTGGCGCTGGCGGCACAATCCGCTGCGCCGCCCCAGCGACACCGCCGAAGCATGGATCGTCCTGACCACGTGGATCCTCGCGATCGCCGGTGGCGTGTTCGCCGGCCAGGCCGCCGACGCGGCCATGCAGGACAGTCTCGCGGCGCGACGAGCGAGCCTGTCCAGCGTGTCGGCGGTGCTCACCGCGGACGCCGACAGGACGCCCCCCGTGACGACCGGAGACAGCAGTGACGGGGCGGTCTGGGCGAAGGTGCGCTGGACGGCCGCCGATGGCTCCACCCACACGGGCCTGACCAGGGTCGAGCCGAGCAGCAAGGCGGGATCCACGGTCAGCGTGTGGATCGACCACCGGGGCGAGCTGGTCTCCAGCCCGCCCGGCGCCACGGAGGCGCGTCTGCAGTCCGAACTGGCCGGTGTCCTCGTGGCGTTCGGCGCCGGTGGCACGGTCGTGGGCTGCGGCTGGGTGGTACGGCTCCGGCTCGACCGGCGCCGGCTGCGCGACTGGGAGACCGAGTGGGCCCAGGTCGACCCCCAGTGGCGCAAGAAGATGAACGGCTGACACCGCCGGCAGAGCCGCCTCTCACTGGAAGACGGCGTGGACCTCGCCCTCGGTGGCGGTGTGGGACAGCACGAGGATCTCGTCCCCCTCCCGCAGCTCCAGGTCCGGCGCGGGAGTCATCGGATCCCCGCCCCGGACCACGGCCGCCACCACGATGCCCGGCGGGACGGCCAGTTCCCCGAGGACGCTTCCGGCGGCGCGGGAGCGCGGACCGATCGTCGTCTCGATCACGTTCACCCCCGCCTTGCTCAGCCGCAGCAGCGCCACCGTGTCGCTGGCGCTGGTGGCCTCCTCGACGAGAGAGACCAGGGGCGCGGCGGCCGGTACGGCCGTGTCGACGCCCCAGTGCTGGGTGAAGAGCCAGGCGTTGTCGTCGTCGTTGACGCGGGCGATGACCCGGGGCACCTTGAACTGGCGCTTGGCGAGCAGGCTGACCACCAGATTGTCCTCGTCCTCGCCGGTGGTGGCGACGACCAGGTCGGCCGCGTGCGCGCCCGCGTCCTCCAGCACGCGCGGTTCGCACGCGTCACCGGTGCGCACCTCGGCGGGGAGCCCGTCCTGGAGCGCGGCGACCCGGTCGTCGTCCTGGTCCAGGAGCGTGACCTGGTTCCCGGTGCCGCCCAGCACCTGGGCGATCTGGGTGCCGAGGCGTCCGGCCCCGGCGATGATGACCTTCATGTGCCGAGCTCCTTGTCGAGGAAGCCGCGCAGCCGGCCCAGGGCGTCGGCCGCGACGGCGAACGTGACCAGGTCGTCCGCCTCCGCCGGGGTGTGCGGGGCGGGCAGGAACGACCGTCCGCCACGGGTCACCTCGACGACCCTGATCTCGCCGTCGACCTCCAGGTCGCCCATGGCGCGGCCGGTGAGGTAGGCGGGCAGCCGGGACCGCAGCAGCATGGTCTCCCCGTTGCCGAAGTCCAGCTCCGGGGTGAGATGGCGGTGCAGCAGCATCTGATGGAGCTGGTGCACGGTCCAGCGCACGCTGGCGATCGTCGGGATACCCAGGTCGCGGTAGATGTCCGCGCGCCGCGGATCGTAGATGCGGGCCAGCACGATCGGCACCTGGTACGTCTCCTTCGCCGTGCGGGCGCTGACGATGTTGGTGTTGTCGCCGGAGGTGACGGCGACGAACGCGTCGGCCAGTTCGATGCCGGCCGACTCCAGCAGCGCGCGGTTGAAGCCGTTGCCGTGCAGGACCCGGCCGGTGAAGCCCGCGGGCAGCAGCCGCCGGGTTCGCGGGTCGCGGTCGATGACGCGCACGTCGTGGCCCTCGTTGACCAGTTGGACGGCGAGCGCGGAACCGACCCGGCCGCAACCCACCACGATGACCCTCATCGCGCGGTCTCCTTTCCTGTCGGGGCTTGTGCCGGGACGCCTTTCGGGGCGGGGACGGCCCTGCGGCGCACCCACCACTTGCGGGCCTCCTCCGCGCCCAGCAGCAGCAAGCCGAAGGCGACGAGGACGGCCCAGTCGGCGGCGGCCAGGGGCGCCGTGTGGAACACGTCCTGCAGCAGGGGCACGTAACTGATCGCGGCCATCAGGCCGATGCCGAAGCAGCCGGCCGCGATCAGCCGTGGGTTGGAGAACAGCCCCACGCTGAAGACGCTCTGCCGGTCCGTCCGCACGGCCAGGGCGTTGAAGAACTGGCTCACCACGATCGCGGCCTGGGTGAGGGTGATCGCCTTGCGGTAGGCGGGGTCGGCACTGGTGAAGTCCGCGTAGGGGATGCCCGAGGCGTGGATCTGCCAGAAGAAGACCGTGCACACGCCGACGGACTGCACCGCGCCCAGGAACAGGAACCGGCGCACCAGTTCGGCGGAGAACAGCCGCTCGCGGCGGGAGCGGGGCGGACGGTCCATGGTGTCGGGTTCGGGCGGTTCCGCGCCCAGGGCAAGCGCGGGCAGCACGTCCGAGCCCAGGTCGATGGCGAGGATCTGCACGGCGGTGAGCGGGACCAGCGGGAAGCCGGCGAAGGCCGCGGCGAGGATCGGGGCCAGCTCGGCGATGTTGTGGCTGAAGAGATAGGCGAGGAACTTGCGGATGTTGCGGTAGACCGACCGCCCCAGTTCCACTGCCGCCGTGATCGAGGCGAACGAGTCGTCCAGCAGCACCATCTCGGAGGCCTCGCGGGCGACGTCGGTGCCGGTGGCACCCATGGAGACGCCGATGTCGGCGTGCTTGAGCGCGGGGGCGTCGTTGGCTCCGTCCCCGGTGACGGCCACCACCTCGCCGCGCGCCTGCAGCGCCGCCACCACGCGCATCTTGTGCTCGGGGCTGACCCGGCACAGCAGCAGCTGGCCCTCCTGAGCGAGCAGCGCGTCCAGCGCTGCCCCGTCCATGCTGTCCAGTCGGGCGCCGGTCACCACGGTGGGAGAGGGGTCGGTGACGATGCCGACGCGGCGGGCGATCGCCTCGGCGGTCAGCGGATGGTCCCCGGTCACCATGACGATCCGGATGCCGGCCCGACGGCAGGCCCGCACCGCCTCGGCGACCTCGGGCCTGGGCGGGTCGAGCATGCCGATCAGCCCCAGGAAGGTCAGACCGGTTTCGGCCTCCTCCGCAGTGCGCGGCGCCTCGCCGACCGGGCGGACGGCCACGCCCAGAACGCGCAGTCCTTTCCCGGCCATGGTGTCGTTGGCGCCGCCGACGGTGTCCCGCAGCTCCACGGTGAGGTCCCGTTCCGACCCGTCCACCCGCATCCGGGTGCACCGGGCGAGCAGCTCCTGCGGTGCGCCCTTGACGCACAGGACGTCACCCTCGGGGGGCCGGTGGACGGTGCTCATCAGCTTGCGGACCGGGTCGAAGGGGAACTCGCCGATCCGTGGTGCCGCATCCTTCTCCGCGCCAGGGTGCAGGCCGGCCTTGGCCGCCGCGACGAGGATCGCGCCCTCGGTGGTGTCGCCGAGCACCCGCCAGCCCTCGGAACCCGACGGCGGCACGAGCCGGGCGTCCGTGCACAGCACGGCACCGCGCAGCAGCTCGCTCAGCTCCTTCGCGCCGGACACCTCGCCCACCGGGGCGTACCCCACGCCGGACACCTCGTGCCACGCCCCACCGCTCCAGATCCGGGTGACCGTCATCTCGGCCTGGGTGAGGGTGCCGGTCTTGTCGGTGCACACGACGGTGGTCGAACCCAGCGCCTCCACCGCCAGCAGGCGCTTGACCAGCGCCTGGCGGCGGGCCATCCGCCGTACACCGATGGCCAGCGACACCGACAGGGTCGCGGGGAGCCCCTCGGGCACCATCGCGACCATCACCCCGAGCGCGAACACGAAGGCCGACACCAGCGGCTGGCCCGTCTGCAGACGCAGCGCGAACATGCCGGCGCCGATCACCACGGCCAGCGCCGCCACCCGCCGCGCCATGACGGCGACCTCGCGCTGCAGGGGGGTCTTCTGCCGCGGGGCCTGGTCGGTGAGCCGGAAGATCCTGCCGAACTCGGTGCGCGCGCCGGTGGCGTACACGACGGCCTTGCCGGAGCCGGAGACCACCGTGGTGCCCATGAAGACACAGTTGCGTGAATCCAGCGCGGTCTCCGAGGCGGTCGGTTCGCCGACCCGGGCGACGGCCGCGCTCTCCCCGGTCAGCGGCGCGTTGTTCACGGACAGGCCGTGGGCCTCAACCACCCGGCTGTCCGCCGACACCGCGTCCCCCGCCTCAAGGACGACGACGTCTCCGGGCACGAGCGCGCCGGACGGCAGCTCCAGACGCTCCCCGTCCCGCAGCACCCGGCAGGTGTGCGGCACCATGGCCTGCAAGGTCTCGGCGGTGCGCTCGGCCGAGTACTCCTGCACGAACCCGATCACCGCGTTGAGCACGACGACGCCCAGGATCGCGAAGGCCAGCTGCAGGTTCCCGACATCGCGCGGGTCCTGCAGGGCGTAGGCGAGGAACGTCAGCGCGGACGCCGCGATCAGGACGAGCGCGAACAGGTCGGTGAACTGCGCCAGGAAGCGCCGCCACACGCCTTTGCGGCGCGGACGCGGCAGCTCGTTGGGCCCGTAGCGCTCGCGCAGCCCGCTCGCCCCACCGTCGGACAGTCCGCGCGGTGAGGTGGCGAAGGCGGTGAACACCTCGTCGGGGCGCAGCCGTTGCACGGGCGGCGTCGGCTCGGCGGACGGCGTGATCGCCGGCCCCGCGGCGCGGTCGGCCGGAGCATGCGCGGCGAGATGACTCGGCACCGGACCCCCAGAAGGTGGGACGACTCTGCCCTCCACCCTTTGCCCCGGCAGCCGCAGCCGCCATGGGCCACCCGGACCCCATCACCGGGCGAACCCGCCCCTGTCCGGTCGACGTGGGGCATGACGAAACCCGCGAGGTGGGCTCCCTTCGCCTGCATGGTCAGGATCACGCGGTGGAGGTCGCCGTCTGGACCCTTCGCCCCTTCGGCCTCTCAGCCCGTCCGCCGACGGCGCCTGCCGACAGGGGCGGTGACTCCCTTGTCGGACGACCGCCGCGGACGCGCTCCCTCGCTCGCCCCGCAGGCTGCCTTCAGGTTATGAGGCCCTCGGCCTCCAACTCGATGCCGACCGAGGGCGGCCGGCGCAGGGTGTTGTGCACCGTACAGTGCGAGGCGACCGCCAGCAGGGCCGCGTGGCGCTGGGCGGAGAGCGCCGGTGGGGGAGTGATGACGACGCGCAGCGCATCGACGCGCGCGGGCGGATCGGCGGCCGTAGTGAACTCCGCGCGCACCCGCAGTCCGGCGCGGGGCAGCCCGTGCCGGAGAAGGTACCGGCCGGCGTAGAAGGCCACGCAGGTGGCCAGGGAGGCGGCGAACAACTCGACGGGGGTGGGGGCGACATCCGTGCCGCCGGCCGCGACGGGCTGGTCGACCAGCAGCCTGTGACCGCGCACGTCCACGTCGTACGCGTCGCCGTGGACGTGGGTGACCTCGAGCACGTGCACGTCAGGGGACGGCGTCTCCGGCGCCGTACCGGTGTCCGCTGCCGTGTGGGTCATGGCCTGGCCTCCTGGTCGGGGTCGACTTCTGTCGATGTGCGGTGCCGGACGGCGATTCAGACGGCGGTGAGGTGGTCCGCCACGTCGAGCACGTCCGGGATGTCCGCCACCGCATCGGTCAGCCGGGGGATGAGGTCGGTGGGCACCGGACCGGAGAGCGTGACGACGCCGTCGTGCACCTTTACGTCCACGCGCGTGGGGTCGATCCCCGACTGGTCCCGCAGGATGTGGGAGACGACCTCCTCACGGATCGCGGCGTCGTCCCGGACCAGGGCGTGCAGCAGTTCCCCACGGCTGACGACACCCACGAGCCGGCCCTTGTGGTCGGTCACGAACACCTGCCGGACGCGGGAACGGGCGGCGTCACGCGCGGCCTCGACGACCGGAGTCCTCGGATGCACGGTGAGGGCCGGCGCGGACATCAGCGTGGCGGCCGTGCCGCCCACGGTCCGCGGCCTGCGGCCGAGCAGTTTGCCGAGCGTGCCGGGCTTGTCGGAGGAGGCCTGTGTGGCGGCCCGGGCGAGCAGGTCGGACTCGGCGACCACGCCGACGACCCGGCCCGCCGCGTCCACCACGGGCACGGCGCCCAGCTGCTCGCGCGCCAGCATGCGCGCGATGTCCATGAACGGTGTGTCGAGGTCCACGCCGACCACCGTCCGCTGGGCGATATGGCTCACCTGGAGCTGCGTGGGGGAGGCCGGAGGCTCGGCGGTACGGCGGGTGCCGCTGCCCGCGGAGGGCTCGGCCGGTGCAGGTTCCGCCACGGCCTGCGCGTCGTGAGCCGCCATGGCATGCAGGTACCGCACCATCAGGTTCTGCCGGAACTCCTCGACCGGCTTCCGGGCGAGAGAGGGCACCGCGCGGCGGGCCTCCGCCGACGCCGCTCCGGCTTCCCGTGTCCTACGGTCGTCCAGCACGTACCGGCACCCTGCCCGCGGAAGAGGGCTACCCGGCGGGCCTCGCCTCGGCGATCGCCGCGTTCTACGAACGGGCCGGGGCGGTGACGGCCCTCGGCGGCCGTACCGGGTCCGTCACCGTGATCGGCGCGGTCTCCCCGCCCGGCGGGGACATGGCGGAACCGGTCACCGCGCACACCCAGCGGTTCGTACGCTGCCTGTGGACCCTGGACCGGGAACTCGCCTACGCCCGGCACTACCCGGCCGTCTCCTGGGCCGAGTCCTTCTCCCGCGACGCGGAGGCGCTGGACGCCCACCACGCGGCGACCGACGACCCCGAGCGGCCGGCACGTCGCGCCCGTGTCGCCGGACTGCTCGCCGAGGCCGACCGGCTGGCCGATCTGGTCGACCTGCTCGGCATCACCGCGCTGCCCGCCCGCGAACGCGTCAGCGTCCTGGGCGGTCGGCTGGTGCGCGAAGGGGTGCTGCAGCAGAGCGCCCTGTCCGACCGGGACGCCTACAGCGCGCCGGAGAAGACGGCGGCCCTGGCCGACGCGGTCGTGGCCGTCGTCGCCCGCTGCCATGAACTGGCGCAGGCGGGTGTGCCCGCGGCCCGTGTCGAGGAGGTCGACTTCTCGCCCGTGCTGCGCGCCCGGGAGGAGGCCGGACCGCACGACGCGGCGACCGTGGAGGCACTGCGCGAGACCATGCTCGCCCGGCTCGGGGAGGTGTCGTGAGCACAACGCCGGACTGGGGCCGCGTCGAGTACACCTCGGTGCGGGAGCTGAGCGGACCGCTCGCTGTCATCGACAAGGTCGAGGGCGTCGGCTGGGACGAGTTCGTCCTGTTCACCGTGGGGTCGGGCGAGCGGCGGCACGGTGTCGTGCTGGAGGTCGACCGCGGCACCGCCGTCGTGCAGGTTCTCGAGGACACCGCGGGAATGGACCCGGCGCGGGTCGGCGCCGTCTTCACCGGCTCCCCCCTGCGCGTCCCCGTGGGACCCGGCTGGCTGGGACGGGTGTGCAACGGGCGCGGCGAACCCCTGGACGGCGGACCGCCCGTCTTCGGCGCCGCCGCCTCGGCGGTGGCGGGTCGCCCCGTCAACCCGGTCCGCCGGGAGCCGCCCGCCGAGCCCGTGCTGACCGGCGTCAGCGCCGTCGACGCCCTCACCACCCTGGTGCGCGGACAGAAACTCCCGGTGTTCTCGGCCGCGGGGCTGCCGCACCTCGAACTGGCGACGCAGATCGCCGCCCAGTCGACGGCTGGCGGGCAGCCGTTCTGCGTGGTCTTCGCGGCCATGGGGGTCACCCACGCGGACGCGGACTTCGTGCGGGACGCCCTTGAGGAGCGCTCCGCCGCGGGCGAACTGGTCCTGCTGCTGAACACGGCCGACGACCCCGTGATCGAGCGCATCCTCACTCCGCGCATCGCCCTCACCGTCGCCGAGCACCTCGCCTTCGCCGAGGGCCGTCACGTCCTCGTCGTCATGACCGACATGACGAGCTACGCCGAGGCACTGCGCGAGATCTCCTCCGCCCGCGGTGAGATCCCGGCCCGCCGCGCCTATCCCGGCTATCTCTACAGCGACCTGGCCTCGCTGTACGAGCGCTGCGGCCGCGTCCGCGGTCTGCCGGGCTCCGTCACCGTGCTGCCGGTGCTCACCATGCCCGCCGGCGACATCACCCATCCCGTGCCGGATCTCACCGGGTACATCACGGAGGGGCAGATCGTCCTCTCCCGCCACCTGCACGCCCGGGGCGTCTACCCGCCGGTGGACGCGCTGTCCTCGCTGTCCCGGCTGATGCGCAAGGGCGCCGGTCCCGGCCGTACCCGTGAGGATCACCTCGACGTGGCCGCCCAGCTGCTGTCCGCCCTGGCTCGCGCACGTCAGGTCAGGGAGCTGGCCGATCTGGTCGGCGAGGGGTCGCTCGGCCCCGCCGACCGCTGCTACCTGGACTTCGACGAGGCGTTCGCGCGGGGCCTGGTGCATCAGGGACGCGACGAGCTGCGCACGCTGGACCAGACGCTGGAGCGGGCCTGGCAGGTGCTGCTCACCCTGCCGCGCAGTCAACTGGCCATGCTCCCGGGCCGGTTCCTCGATGCCCACGGTGCTCGGGAAGGCGGGTGACGTCATGGCCGAACCGCGGGTCCCATCCGGCCGGGCCGGCCGGCTGCGTCTGCGCCGGAGCCTGGAGGTCGCCCGGCGCGGGGCCGACCTGCTCGACCAGAAACTGCGCATCCTGCGTGACCGCCACGACGAACTGCTGCGCGCCGAGCGGATCGCCCGGGAACAGTGGCACGAGTGCCTGGCCCGGGCCGAGGACTGGCTCCGGCGCGGACTGCTGCTGGGCGGCGAGGAGGCGCTGGAGGCGATCCGTCCGACGCGTCCCGCGGAACTGGCGATCTCCTGGACGTCCACGATGGGCGTACGGCACCCCGGCGACGCGGTGTGCACGGTGCCGGCACGTGAGGAGGGCGAACCGGTGCCGTCGAACACCGCCCTCGTGCACTTCGAGGCGGCCTGTGCCGAGGCGGTGCGGGCGGCGGCGGACTACGCCGTGGCACGTGCCGCGTCCCGTGCCCTCGGCGACGAGGTCGTGCGCACTCGTCGCCGGGTGCGGTCCCTGCGCCGCCACTGGATCCCACGACTGGAGGAGGCCCTCGACGCCGTGGACCTCGCCCTGGAGCAGAGCGAGCACGAGGACGCGGTCCGCAGGCGCTGGGCGGCGGAAAGCCGCGAGCACCGCGGTTGACGGCTGCGGACCGCTCCGGCAGGACACTGCCCTTCCCACCGTGCCGCTACGCAGTCCGGCGCGGCGGTGTCGCGGTGGGCGGCAGCGCGAGGTGGGCGGTGAACCATTCACGGGCCAGGTCGGCGACCGAGGACAGGGTGCCGGGTTCCTCGAAGAGGTGCGTGGCGCCGGGGACGACGGCGATGTGGTGGTCGCAGTGCATCCAGTCGGCTGCCAGCCGGTTCAGGCTGAGCACCCGGGTGTCCAGCGACCCCACGATGAGGAGGGTGGGTGCCCGCACGTGGGCCAGTGCGGCGGGCGTGGCGAGGTCGGGGCGGCCGCCGCGGGAGACCACCGCACGGATGTCGAAATCCACCGCCGCGGCCTCGAGCGCGGCGGCCGCGCCGGTGCTGGCCCCGAAGTAGGCCACCGGCAGTCCGGTCTCACGTCGCAGCCACAGGGCCGCGGTGCCGAGCCGCCGGGCGAGCAGCACGATGTCGAAGACCTTGTGCCGGTCGTCTTCCTCGTCTTCCTTGAGCAGGTCCAGCAGGAGGGTGCCGAGGCCGGCGTGGTGGAGTACGTCGGCGACGTACCGGTTGCGTGGGCTGTGACGGCTGCTGCCGCTGCCGTGCGCGAACGCCACGACGGCCGGGGCCCCCTCGGGCATCGTGAGGCGTGCCGCCAGCCGGACCCGTCCCGCGGACACGTCGATGTCGCCGTCGGAGACCGGGTGGGTGGCCCGTACCAGCAGGTCGGCCACCTCCGTGTCGTCGACCTGGGGAAACGCGTCGTACCACGTGCCGACCGAACCGAAGAAGCGCGGGGACTGCAGACAGACCACCTCGTCGGCCGACTGCCGGAGGCGGCGCAGCGTCCGCTCGGGACCGACCGGCACGGCGAGCACCACGCGGCCCGCGCCCTGTCCGTGCACCACCCTGCACGCGGCTTCGGCGGTGGCGCCGGTGGCCAGTCCGTCGTCCACGACCACGACCGTCCGTCCGGTCACCGGTACGGGGGGACGCTCACGCCGGTAGAGACGCGAGCGCCGTTCCAGTTCGGCCCGTTCCGTCCGCTCGACCGTCCGCCGATCGTCCGGCCCCACCCCGGCCTGTCGGATCACGTCGTCGTTGAGCACGCGCACGCCGTCCTCCCCGAGGGCGCCGAAGGCCAGCTCCGGCTGCCAGGGCACGCCCAGCTTGCGCACCACCAGGACGTCCAGCGTGGCGTCCAGTTCTCGGGCCACCTCGAAGGCCACCGGCACCCCGCCCCGCGGCAGGCCCAGTACCAGGAGGTCCTGGCCGCGAAGGTGATCCAGCCGGCGGGCCAGTCGGCGCCCCGCATCCCTACGATCCTGGAAGCGCATGGGCCACCTCCTCCTGCGCACCGCCCGGCAGGACGGCGAGAGGGTCTCCCCTCGCTTTCCATCGTCTCGCCGCTCCGGCTCCGCGCACGGGGGCCACGTGCCCGCTGAGCGGGCCACCCGGGCCGTCCTGGGGGGCCGTTCGGCCCAAGGCAGGGCATCGACGGCCCAGCACGCTGGAGACACAGCCGGTGGAGGACCGGAACGACGACCGATCCCATGCGCGTCGACCGGCCCTCCGCCGAAGGAAGGTGACGTCATGATCACTGTGGTACCGCGACCGGAGGACCGGACCCGGTCACCGGCCCGGCCCGCGCTGCTGACCTTCCTGGGCGGTGTGGGAACGGTGACCGGCAGCAAGTTCCTCGTCGAGAGCGACCACGCGCGTTCTCGTCGACTGCGGGCTGTTCCAGGGACTCGCGGAGCTGCGCAGGCGCAACTGGCGCGAACTGCCCTGCGACGGGGCCGACATCGAGGCGGTCGTGGTCACCCACGCCCATCTCGACCACTGCGGCTATCTCCCGCGGCTCGTGCGCCACGGCTTCCGGGGCCGCATCGTGACGACGGAGTTCACCGCACGGCTGATGGAGATCGTGCTGCGCGACAGCGCCAAGCTGCAGAACGAGGCGGCGGGACACATCCTCGGCTCGTCCTGGGCCGCGCTCACCCTCGAGGACGGCGCCGTGCTCGCCGTCAGCGGCGACCTCGGCCGTCCCGGCCATCCGCTGCTGCGCCCGCCGGAACCCTTCTCCGGGGCGGACGTCCTGCTCATGGAGTCGACCTACGGAAACCGGCGTCACGAGGAGCAGGCGGGACGCGCGCACTTCGCCGACGTGGTCACCCGTACCCTTGCCCGAGGAGGCACCGTCGTCATTCCGTCGTTCGCCCTCGACCGTACCGAGGTCGTCCTGCACGAACTCACCCAACTCCGCAGGACGGGCCGCCTGCCGGCGGCCGTGCCCGTGTACGTCGACAGCCCGATGGCTCTGGCCGCGCTCGACGTCTACCGCGACGCTCTGGTCATGCGGGCGCCCGAACTGCGCCCGGAGGTGCTGGCCGAGGGCCCGGCGGCGCTGAGCCCCGAACCGTTCCGAGCCGTGCGGTCGCTGCAGGAGTCCGTCGAGCTCGGCCATGCGGGAGGACCGGCTGTCATCGTCTCGGCGTCCGGCATGGCCACCGGAGGGCGAGTGCTGCACCACCTGCGACGCGTGCTGCCGGATCCCCGCAACGCCGTCGTCGTGGTGGGCTTCGCCGCCGTCGGCACCCGGGCCCGTGACCTCGTGGACGGAGCGCGTGTGCTCAAGATGTTCGGCGAGTACGTGCCGGTGCGCTGCCAGGTCGCGGACGTACCGCACTTCTCGGCGCACGCGGACGCGGCACAGATTCTCGACTGGCTGCGCGGTGCTCCCGCCCCGCACGTCACCTATCTGGTGCACGGTGAACCGGAGGCATCAGCCGCGCTGCGCGAGCGCATCGACCGGACACTGGGCTGGACCGCCGTCGTGCCGCGCTCCGGAGAGCGGGTGCTGGTCCGCTGACGGCTCAGTAGGGCAGGGGGCGCCCCGACGGGGTGCGCAGGTCCTGCGGCTCGGGGCGGCGAGGGGTCGCGGGGCGACGGTCTGCTGGATTCTCTTCATGACCGTCGCCTCCTGCGGGGGTCGGGGATGTTCCGGTGCTCCGGAACCCCGGCACCGACCAGCCTCGTCCGCCGCCGGACGGGCGACCATGAGGCCACCGACCCTCCGTCATGGGCCGGGCCGACCTCGGCACCGGGGCCGGTCGGCCCATCCTGCGCTCGGCGGCTCCGCAGGAGCGGGACCAGGGCCGCTCGAGACCTTCGTTCGGGACTATCGGCTCATGTGGCGTGCTCCGCAAAGGAGTTGGCTGGAGATGTCAGGAACGACGTCCATCCGAGAGGGGGAGAGGACAGTGGGTACGAGTCTCACACCGGAGTTCTACGAACGGTTCGCCCTGCTGTTGTTCGCGGCGATGGGCGTGACCTTCGTCCTCACGCTGCTGTTCGACGCGCTCGCGCTGCGGCTGGCGCGGCGGCGCGGCCAGACCCCGCCGGCGCTGCCGCCGTCGGTTCCGCCGACGCGGATGCCCCACCCGCCCGTGGGCACGGACCACCGTACGCCCGTCGGCTGCTGAGACCCGTCGCGCGCTCAGCGCGTCAGGGTCTCGGCGATCCGGGCCGTCCAGCGGTCCACGGCGTCCCAGTCGCGGTAGTCGCCGAAGCGCCCGCCCACCAGGCGGAACATGATCCGTCCGGTCAGTGGCAGATGAGCCGGCGCGATCACGCCCGAGAACAGGGCGTGATCGCGCGGGAGCAGATCGCCGGGCAGGCTCTCCACGATCACGGGCGCCTCCCTGGGCGCCAGACGCCTCCAGGGCCCGCGCAGGGCGGCCGGCATCCCGACACTGAAGATCCACAGGGGCCGTACGCCCAGCAGGTCGAGGTTGTCGCGGACGAAGCCCTTGGCCGGCTCGAGCCAGGTCTGGCCGTGCACGGCGCTGCCCAGGACGAACGCGGCGTAGGCGTCGGCGTCCTCCACCGTCCGCAGATCCCTGGCCTCGACTCTCAGGCCGGCCTTTGCCAGCCCGGCCGCGACGCGGTCGGCCGTCTCGCGCGTCGATCCGTGGACGGTCGCGTATCCCACCAGGACGTCCATGGTCCCTCCTCGGCAAGCCAGGCTATGCGGCACCGGTGCGGACGGACTTCCCCATGGCCCTGAGCGATGCCTCGGACCGGTCGGGGGTGGGCACCGTCACCACGGGGACCGTGGCGTGACGCAGGCACTCACGGCCCACCGCGCCCACGCCCGGCAACTGTCGCTGCGGGTGGGAGCCGCGGCCCAGCGCCAGGAGCAGGGCCCCGCGTGCCTGCTGGAGCAGGACGCGGACCGGCGGCCCCTCGACCAGTACCGCGTGCACGGCCGGGGCGACGCGCGGCCCGAAGGTATCGCGCACCGCGGTGGCGAGGAGTTCGGCCGCTCGCTCCCGCTGCTCCGCGGCCGTGGGGAGCGCGGCGACGGGAGCGTAGGGCGCGAAGCCGGATGCGGCCGGCTCCCATGCGTGCACCACCACCAGTCGCGTACCCAGGGTTCGTGCCTGCTCCAGGGCCCAGCGCAGCGCGGCCAGGGACGCCTCGGAGCCGTCGACGCCCACCACGATTCCCTTGTCACTGATCCGTTCGGTCACGGTTTGCCTCCGCGGACGGCTGTCTTTCCTCCACCGTGCCGCGATCCGGGACCCGACGGCGTGGGCCCACCGGGACCGTGACGGTGCCGAGCGGCCCCCGTCCCGAGGTCGGGACGGGGGCCGCTCGGGACGGCGATCCTCGCCGGCGCTAAGTACCGGTAGTGCCGGTGGTCGTCACCAGGGCCTATGTAGTGCCGTTCCTCGATGACGGTCTCGTTGTCCCCGGGCCGCTGGTGGCCGGCCATGGTGGCCATGAACATCAGCAGACCCAGGATGCCGGTGGCCATCAGGATGAAGCCCACGACGACCGTGTCGTGGAACACCAGAAACGAGCCCCCCACCAGCAGCCCGACCAGCAGCAGGGGGGTCGGGAAGGTGCGCATGGTCGTCCTCCTCCTCACTTCACGGTGCCCTGCCTGGACACCGTGAGCTCACAACTTGCGCAGCCAGTCCTCAGAGACCCCGTGCGGAGCCCGTGCGGCGGGCTGGTGGCGGGTGTCGTCGTACCGGTAGGTGAGCCGGTCGACGACGGCGACGACACCGTCGAGGCGGCGCGTCATGGACAGTGCGACGGACTTCTCGCTGCGCCGCTCCAGGCGGCCCGTGAGGGTGACCACGCCGTCCCGCACGGTGACCCGGACGATGTGCGGGGTCAGCCAGAGCGCGTTGACGAAGACCTCCTGCTGTACTTCGCGCCGGATGGCGTCGTCGGAGCGCAGGAACACACGCAGCAGGTCGTGCCGGGTGACGATGCCGACGAGCCGGTCCTCCTCGTCCACCACGGGAAGCCGTTCGACGCCGTGCCGCACCATGACGCGGGCGGCCTCCGTGGTCGTCGCGTCGGCGTGCACGGTGACGGCGGGCTTCGACATCAGCTCGCCCGCGGTGCGCGCGCGGCTCTTCGCGCCGGCCCGGCGGACCCCGTGGCGCATCCTTCCCAGCCACCCGCCGGTGACCGAACCGGAGCGGGGCGGGGACTGGTGCAGCATGAGATCGGTCTCGGAGATCACCCCGACGACCCGGTCGTCGTCGTCGGTCACGGGCAGTCCGCTGATGCGGTGCCGCCCGAGCAGCCGGGCCACCTCCTTGAACGGGGTCTCCCGGTGCACCGCGACGACGTCCCCCACCATCAGGGCGCCCACCTTCACGGGCTTCATCGCTGGTCCTCCTTCCCTACCGCCGGCCGTCGGTCAGCGCAGCCGACGCAGATACGGGCCATGGGCCCGCCGCGGCTCGAGCCGCACGCGGACGTCCAGGACGCTCACGCCCTGCGGCCCGGACAGGACCGGATTGAGCTCGGCTCGCGCCAGTTGCGGCACGTCGCAGGCCATCCGGGACAGCCGGTGCAGCAGCTGCTCCAGGGCCTCGACGTCGGCGGTCGGGCTGCCGGCGTAGCCGAAGAGCAGCGGGGTGGTGCGCGGGGACGTGATGAGTTCGCGCACGTCGTGGTCGGTTAGCGGGGCCAGGCGCGCGGTCCGGTCGTCGAGCAGTTCGGTCGCCGTACCGCCGAGCCCGAAGGCCACGAGCGGGCCGAAGACCTCGTCCTGCTCGACGCCCGCGAACCATTCGGTGCCGCGCTCCGCCAGGGGCTGGATCACCACGCCGGTGAGCCGGTCGCCGAAACGGGCGACCAGGTCGCGGTGGGCGGCCCGCACCTGGGCGGCGTTGCGCAGATCGAGATGGACGGCGTGCTGCTCGCTCTTGTGCAGCAGCCCCGGCCAGTGGGCCTTCATGACGACCCGGCCGTCACCGCCCATCAGGCGTTGGGCGGCGGCGACCGCCTCGTCCTCGTCCCGCGCCCACGCCCAGGGGAGCTGCGGGACGCCGTAGCAGCCGAGCAGGGTGGCGGTGGCCCGCGGGTCCAGCCAGCCGCCTTCGGGGTTTTCGTCAAGGAAGGAGGCGACCAGGTCCCTGGCGCGCTGGGTCTCCACGTCCGCCAACACCGGAACGGAGAAAGGCGGTTGACTTAGCCAGCGGGACCGTGCGGCGGCATGGGCCAGGGCGCGGGCGGCGTCCTGGGCGTCGCAGTAGGAGGGGATCCTGCCCTCGCTGCGGGCGTCGAGCAGGTCCACGCGGGCTGCCTGGGCGGGGAGCACGGCGACGACCGGACGGGGGAGCGGGCCGGACGCCGTCGTCAGGGCGCGGACCAGGTCGTCCCCGGTCGCGGCCGCGACGGCGGTGGGCACCAGGCTCACCAGGACGGCGTCCACGGCCCCGTGTGCCGCGAGGCGCTCCACACAGGCGCGCAGTTGCTTCTCGCTCACCGCCGCCGTGGTGTCCACCGGGTTCGTCGCGGTGGCGCCCGCAGGCAGCAGGGCGAGGAGTTCGTCGATGAGGTTCGTGCCCAGCCGGGGCACGCTCAGGCCCATGTCCGCGCAGGCGTCGGCCGCCAGGACGCCCCCTCCCGCGGTGTTCGAGACCACGGCGACTTTCGTTCCGCTCGGCAGCGGCTGGGCGTGCAACAGGGCCGCCACGTCGAGAAGTTCGGCCATGGAGCGGGTGGCGGTGATGCCGGCCTGGGTGAACAGGGCCTGCCGGGTCATGGCCGGGGGCGCGGTGCGCCGCCCGGTCTCGGACCTGCCGGTGTCGACGGTGAGGACCGGTATGCGGGGGCTGACGCGGCGGGCGGTGCGGGAGAAGGCGCGCGGGTTGCCGAAGGACTCCAGGTGCAGCAGCGCCATTTCGGTACGGCCGTCGCTCTCCCACCACTGCAGCATGTCGTTGCCGCTGACGTCGTACTTGTCCCCCAGCGACGCGAACGAGGAGACGCCGATGCCCAGCCGGGACAGCCCGTCCAGCAACGCGATGCCCACCCCGCCCGACTGCACCGCCACACCGGCCGTACCGGGACTCGGGTGGTTCGCCGCGAAGGTCGCGTCCAGACGGACGGACTCCTCGGTGTTGGACAGGCCCAGGCACTCGGGACCGGCCAGCCGCATGTCGTAGCGGCGGCATGCCCCCGTCAGGCCGGCGGCCTGATGTCGGTCGAGCCCCGCGGAGACGACCAGCAGGGCTCGTACGCCCGCCTTCCCGCACTCCTCCGCCACCTGGGGGACGGCCGGCGCGGGTACGGCGATCACGGCGAGGTCGGGAACCTCGGGCAGCGCCGCCACGGACGGGTATGCGTGCACCCCGGAGACCGAGGAGACCTCCGGGTGCACGGCGAAGACCCGGCCCTGGTAGGACCCCCGGCTGATGTTGCGCAGGATCGCACGGCCCAGGGATCCGGGCTTGCGGCCGGCGCCGATCACCGCGACGGAGCGAGGCTGCAGCAGGGGGCGCAGGCTGACGACGTCGGCGGTGCCGGCGCGGGTGTCGACGGCGCTCAAGTAGCCCTCGTCCTCGGTGAGATGGACCGTCCAGGAGGTCTCGGGGCCGTCGTGGTGAGGCAGGACGTGCAGCCCGAGGTCGCGGAAGACCGTCCTCAGTTCGTGGTTGTCGGAGAGGGTGTCCGCCGTGAAGACGGTGACACCCGCCCTACGGGCGGCATCGGCGAGGTGTTCCACCAGCAGGGTGGCCACACCGCGGTGGTGCCAGCCCTCGGCCACGGCCAGGGAGATCTCGGCCGTGGTGCCGGGCGGTACGACCTCGTACTCGGCCAGGCCCACGAGCCGCTCCGCGTGCTCGGCGGCCAGAGCGCAGTAGCCCGGCCGTGCCGGCCCGGCGCCGGCCACCCGGTCGGCGGCCTGTGCGGCGGAGGCCCGGCCCACGGTGAAGAACCTCTGTCGCAGGTTCTCGGGCGACATCTCCTCGTACAGCCGCCGCACCGCGTCACGGTCACGGTAGTCGGCCCGCCTGATGCGGACGGTCCTGCCGTCGGTGAGCAGTGCGTGCACGGGTGCTTGCCGGACGTCGGTCATGGCACACCTTCCCTCCAGATATCACCCTCAGCGTCCGTCCGACTCCGGCGCCGTCCCAGGGGCTGACCGGGCCGGACGCCGGGCCGAGTGGCCCTCACCGGCGCGTGCGGGGGCGCATCCGCCCGAGGGCCCGCCCGATGGAGCGCCCGAGGGTCTCCTGCATGGGCCGAACGGCCCGGGCCGGGGCCGATCCACCCATCGTGGATCCCGGCCGACGGTGCGACCGTGAAGGTGGAGCCCCGTGCCGCACGTCGGTGTGGCCAGGAAGGCGGTGAGGAAGATGATGGAGCTGCCCCTTGTCGTAGGTGTCGACGGATCGGACGCGAGCCTGGCCGCCGTCGACTGGGCGGTGGACGAGGCCGCCCGGCACGGTCTGCCGCTGCGGCTCGTGTATGCCTCGCTGTGGGAGCGCTACGAGGGCGCGGTGCCGTCCACCAGCCTTGAGCGCCCCTCGGAGCAGGTGATGGCGGAGAACACCGTGGGCGTCGCGACCGAGCGGGCCCGGCGGCGCAACCCCGAGGTGAAGGTCTCGGCCGAGGTGGTCCCCGAGGACGCGGTCGAAGCGCTGCTGCGCGAGGGCAACAACGCCTCCGCCGTGGTGACCGGCTCGCGCGGACGCGGTGAGCTGCAGGGCCTGCTCCTCGGTTCCGTCGGCCTGACGGTGGCGTCCCGGGCGTACTGCCCGGTGATCGTGGTCCGGGGCGACAAGGCGGGGCTCGCCGGCACGCACGAGCGGATCGTGCTCGGGGCGGGAGATCCCGCGACCGGCGCCGAGGCCGTGCGGTTCGCCTTCCGGGAGGCCGAGGCGCGCGGCGGCGCGCTCGACGTGGTGCGCGCCTGGCGCTGCCCCGCGCTCGAGAGCGCCGACCACCCCCAGCTGGCCGGGGACCCGGCGCATCAGCACGAGCAGCAGGCGTCCGCCCTGATCGACACCCTGCTGCACGACGCGACGGCCGACCACCCGTCGGTCCGAGTGCGCCGCAACACGGTGGAGGGACCGGCCCGCACGGTGCTGCTGAACCGCTCCGCCGCCGCCGACCTGGTGATCATCGGAGCGCGCCGCAGGGCGGGCCACTTCGGATTCCAGCTCGGCCGGGTGGGCCACACCCTGCTGCACCACGCGGACTGCCCCGTGGCGATCGTGCCGCAACGCGTGTGAGCGCGCGGGTGCGGGGAGGCCTGAGGTGACGGACTGGATCTGGGAGTACGAGGGCTACGACCCCGCGGACGAACGGCTGCGGGAGTCCCTGTGCACCCTGGGCAACGGCTGCTTCGCCACCCGGGGTGCGCTGCCCGAGTGCTCCGCCGACGAGGTGCACTACCCGGGCACCTATGTCGCCGGCTGCTACAACCGGCTCCCCTCCGACGTGGCCGGACGCCGGGTCGAGAACGAGGACATGGTCAATGTGCCGAACTGGCTGCCGTTGCGGTTCCGGCTGCCCGGCGGACCTTGGCTGACGCCCGACACCGCGCCCGTGCTCGACCACCGGATGCGTCTGCACCTGGCCTCCGGGCTGTTGGAGCGCCAGACCCGGTACGGACTGGGCACCGGCCGCGAGTTGACGGTGCGTCAGCAGCGGCTTGTGCACATGGCAGTTGCCCATCTGGCGGCCCTGCGGACCGAGTTCACGGCAGAGGGCTTCTCCGGCGAGCTCGATGTCGAGGCGGTCCTCGACGGCGGTGTCGTCAACGCGGGCGTGCCGCGCTACCGCGACCTGGACGGCCGCCATCTCACCCATGTGCACACCGGGACCGCCGCCCCCGACACCGTCTGGCTGCGCTGCCGCACCCGTACCTCGGACATCCGGATCGGCATGGCGGCCCGGCTCACCGTCGACGCGCCCGTCACGACCCGGCACGAGGAACCCCGCGCCGTCCAGAGGGTCCGGCTGCGGCTGACGGCCGACCGTACGACCACCGTGGACAAGACGGTGGCCCTGCACACCTCACGCGACCCGGCCATCAGCGACCCGCTGTACGCGGCCGTCGATCGGGTCGGCCGGGCACCGGGCTTCGACGACCTGCTGGAGTCCCACCTGACCGCTTGGGACCAGCTCTGGCGGCGGGCCGAACTGGACGTCCCGGGGGAACCCGGCCGCATCCTGCGCCTGCACCTCTTCCACGTCCTGCAGACCCTGTCGCCGCACACCGCCGACCTCGACGTCGGAGTGCCGGCCCGCGGCCTGCACGGCGAGGCCTACCGGGGCCATGTCTTCTGGGACGAACTGTTCGTCCTTCCCTACCTCGACCTGCACTTCCCCGAGGTCGCCCGCGCGCTGCTGCGCTACCGCCACCGCCGCCTGGAACAGGCCTGCACCGCCGCCCGCGAGGCCGGCCGCAGGGGCGCGATGTATCCCTGGCAGAGCGGCAGCGACGGCCGCGATGAGACCCAGCAGCTGCATCTCAACCCACGCTCCGGCCGCTGGCTGCCCGACCACTCCCGGCTGCAGTACCACGTGGGTTCGGCGATCGCGTACAACGTCTGGCAGTACTGCCAGGCCAGCGGGGACACGGAGTTCCTGCACACCAAGGCCGCGGAGATGCTGCTGCAGATCGCGCGCTTCTGGGCCGATGCGGCCGTCTATGACGACCGCATCGAACGGCACCGGATCAAGGGCGTGATGGGCCCCGACGAGTACCACGACGCGTATCCCGGCGCCGCGTCACCCGGCCTCGACGACAACGCCTACACCAACGTCACCGCCGCCTGGGTGCTCACCCGGACCCTGGAGCTGATCGACTTGCTGCCCGAGCCCCGGCGCCGCGAACTCGCCGAACGCACCGGCCTGGACGGCGGTGAGCTGGAACTGTGGGAGGACGTCTCCCGCACCCTGTACGTGCCCTTCCACCAAGGCGTCATCAGCCAGTTCGAGGGCTACGGCGAGCTCGCCGAACTCGACTGGGACGGCTACCGCGAGCGCTACGGGGACATCCGCCGCCTGGACCGGATCCTGGAGGCGGAGGGGGACAGCGTCAACCGCTACCAGGCCTCCAAGCAGGCCGACGTCCTGATGCTCGGCTACCTCTTCTCACCGGACGAACTCCGGTCCCTGTTCCAGCGGTTGGGGCTGCGGCTGGACGCGGACATCTGGCAGCGCACGGTCGACCACTACCTGCGCCGCACCAGCCACGGCTCCACCCTCAGCGGCCTGGTCCACGGCTGGGTCCTGGCCCGCGCCCGGCGAGCCGAGGCGTGGAAGTACTGCCAGGAAGCGCTCCGGGGCGACATCGCCGACCTGCAGGGCGGCACCACCGGCGAGGGCGTCCATCTCGGTGCCATGGCCGGCACCCTCGACCTCGTCCAGCGCGGACTCACCGGCCTGGAGACCCGCGAGGGCGCGCTCTGGCTGGACCCGGTGCCGCTGCCGGAGCTGTCGTCGTACGGGTTCGCCCTGCGCTACCGGGGTCACTGGGGCGTCCGGCTGCGGCTCGCGCACGGGCGGCTGGAGATCGCCGTACCGGCGTCGGACGAGTCTCCCATCGATGTACGGCTGCCCGACCGCGTGGTCTGCCTGCGGCCGGGCGAGACCGGCCACCTGCTTCTCGCCGGGCGGGGCTGAGCCAGAGGCTTGGGACCATCGGCCCCCGGGGACAGCCCTGGCGGCCCCTGTCCGCGCCGGACCACGAACCCGAGGCTGGTCTCGTAGGAGCGGTCGAGCGAGGGAGGTGCGGGTCATGCCGGCACCGGTGACCGTGGGAGTGGACGGATCGGCCGAGAGCCTTGCCGCGGCGGCCTGGGCCGCCCGGGAGGCGGAACGCCGTGGCCGGGATCTGCGGCTGCTGCACGCCTGGGAATGGAGCCCGCCCCCGGGACAGGAGAGCACGGCAGGAGCCGTGCAGCGCCATCTGGCGCGGCGGGCACTGCGGCAGGCGGAGGAGTACGTCCGCGAGACCAGCCCCGCCATGCGCCTCACGGACGAGCAGGTCGAGGGGCCGGCGGTCGCCGCGCTGCTGCGGGCGGCCGGACGGGCGGATCTTCTGGTCCTCGGCTCGCGCGGACTCAGCGGGTTCACCGGCTTCCTGGTGGGATCGGTGGCGCTCGGCGTGGTCGCGAGGGCCACTCGGCCCGTGGTCCTCGTCCGGGCCGGGGAGCGGGCCGAGGACGAGCACATGCCCGCCTCGGACGGCAGTGTCTCCACCCGGACCCGCTACCGGGACGTGGTGCTGGGCGTCGACGCGGACGACCCGGCCGAGGCGGCGATCGGCTTCGCCTTCGAGGAGGCCCGGCTGCGCCACGCGCGGCTGCGGGTGGTCCACGCCCGTACGGCGCGCGCGGCGGTCGACGGCCCGTGGGACGCGGTCGACCGGGAGGGACTGCTCGCCGACGTGCTGCGGCCGTGGCGGGAGAAGTACCCCGACGTCCAGGTGGCGGAGACCGTCGTACCGGGCCGGGCCCAGGCCGTGCTGATCCGGGCCGCCCGCCCCGCGAGTCTCCTGGTCGTCGGCCACCGTGTCGCCGAGCGGCCCCTGGGGCCGTACGCCGGACCCGTCACGCACGCCCTGCTCCACCACGTCGGCTGCCCGGTCGCCGTGGTTCCGCACTACTGAGCGAGGTGACCCGCTGTGTACTGGTATCACCACGGCATGGATGGTTGGGGCTGGTTCACGATGTCGATCGGCACGCTCCTGTTCTGGGCCGTGCTGATCACCGTCGGCGTGCTCCTCTACCGCACCCTCGGCCGCGGTTCCGACCGCCCGCACACCCCTGCCGCGACCTCGCCGGAGCAGTTGCTCGCCGAGCGGTTCGCCCGCGGTGAGATCGACGAGGAGGAGTACCGGCGCCGGCTCGCCGTGCTGCGCACGGACGGCCCGAGCCTCACGAAACACTGAGGAGGTGCGCCCCATGGCGGCGCGACCACTCGACGACAGGACCGTCGCGGCATTGGTGTCCGCCGCGACGGCCGCGCCCTCCTTGCACAACGCGCAGCCCTGGCGCTTCCGACACGACTCGGCCACGCGCAGCATCGAGCTGCGGCCGGACCTCGGCCGGGCCATGCCCCGCACGGACCCCGACCACCGTGCCCTCCACCTCGGCTGCGGGGCGGCCCTGTTCAACCTGCGGGTCGCCGCGGCGCACCACGGCCTGCACCCGGAGACCGGGATCCTGCCCGATCCGTCCGACCCGTACCTGCTCGCTGCCGTCCACCTGACCGGCACCGACCGTCCCGACCGGGAACTGGCCCTGCTGTTCCCGGCGATCGCCCGCCGTCACACCAGCCGCCACCCCTTCGAGGAGAAGGTCCTGCCGGCCGACGTGCAGGAGGCGCTGCGGGAGGCGGCCGCACAGGAGGACGCGCAGCTGGTCTTCCCCGACCAGTGGCATGTCGAGGCGCTGCTCGACCACGTCCAGGACGCCGAAGGTCGCGACACGCTGGACCCCGAACGCCTGGAGGAGGTGCGGAGCTGGACCCGGGCCGGTGACGCGGGCGCCGACGGCGTTCCCGAGTCCGCATTCGGGCCGCGCAGCAGATCGGGCCGCGGACCCGTACGGGACTTCGCCGGGCGCGGCCGTCTGCCCGACCGCCCGGCCGTCGCCTTCGAGACGACGCCCAACCTGGCCCTGCTGGGCACCGCCCACGACCGTCCCGCCGACTGGCTGCACGCCGGACAGGCACTGGAACGCGTGCTGTTGCTGGCCACGCTGCACGAACTGGCCACGGCACTCACCTCCCAAGCCCTGGAACGCGCCGACCTGCGCGCACTGGCCCGCGACCCGAGGTCGGCGATGGGGTTCGTGCACATGGTGCTGCGCCTGGGGTACGGGCCCGCGGGCGTAGCGACACCGCGCCGCCCGGTCTCCGACGTGCTGGAGACAGTCTGAGCACAGGCCGACCGGCACCGCGCAACGGGACCATTGGGCCGCACCCGGGACCAGCGGCCGCTCACCCGGGCCGACGCCGCCGAGCAAGATCGAAGCAGAGGAAACCTCCGCAGCGTCAAGCCCGAGGAGCATCACCATGCCCAGCTCGACGAGGAGCGCGGCGAAACCCGCTCCCGGAGCCCGACTCGGTCTGCCGGCCGCGTCCGCTCTGGTCATCGGCAGCATCATCGGCACCGGCGTCTTCGCCCTGCCGTCGGCCCTCGCCCCCTACGGGCCCATCGCCCTGGTCGCGTTCGGCGCCGTCACCCTCGGCGCGCTCGCGCTGGCCCTGACGTTCGGCGCGCTGTCCGGCCGAGTCCCGGCGAGCGGCGGCCCGTACGTCTACGCCCGCGAGGCCTTCGGCGAGTTCACCGGGTTCCTGAACGCCTGGTCGTACTGGATCACCGCCTGGGCCGGGAACGCGGCGATCGTGGTGGCCTGGGTCGGATATGTGGAGGTGTTCGTCAACACCGGCCACCGGACCGGGATTTCGGTGGCCATCGCACTCGTCGGCCTGTGGATCCCGGCCGCGATCAACCTCAGCGGGGTGCGCAACACCGGCGCCTTCCAGGTCGTCACCACCGTGCTGAAGTTCGTGCCGCTCATCCTCATGGCCACCGTGGGGCTGCTGTTCGTCGATCCGCGCAACTTCGGCGCCTTCAACGCCAGTCACCAGCCCGCGCTCGGCGCGATCTCGGCCGCCGGTGCCATCGCGCTGTTTAGCTACCTGGGGCTGGAGGCCGCCTCGGTGGTCGCCGGCCGCGTCCGCGACCCCGAACGCAACGTGCCCCGCGCCACCGTCTACGGCACCCTCGTCTGCGCCGTCATCTACATCCTCGGCACCCTCGCCGTCTTCGGCACCGTCTCGCACGGCGAACTCGGCGCCTCCACCGCGCCGTTCACCGACGCCGCCAACAACATCGTCGGCGGCGGCTGGGCGGGCGACGCCGTCGCCGTGGCCGCGATCGTCTCGGGCATCGGCGCCCTCAACGGCTGGACCATGCTGTGCGCCGAGATGCCGTACGCCGCCGCCCGCGACGGCCTCTTCCCGCGGTCCTTCGCCAGGCTGCGCGGCACGAGCGGCGTGCCGGCCTTCGGCATCGTCGCCTCGACCGTCCTCGCCTCGCTGATCACTGTGTTCAGCTACACCCGCTTCGAGGACGTCTTCACCCGGATCGTGCTGCTCAGTGTCCTCACCGCTGTCATCCCCTACCTCTTCTCCGCGGCGGCCCAGCTGTACTGGCTGCTGACCCGCGGCCGGCGCGGCCTGAGTCCCCGGCGCCTGGCCCGCGACGTGACCGTCGCCGCGCTCGCCATGGCCTTCTCCTACTGGTCGATCCAGGGAAGCGGCTACCAGACCGTCTACTACGGCCTCTTCGTGCTGCTGCTCGGACTGCCGGTCTACGTCTGGCTCAAGCGGGACCACGGTGAGTACAGCGACGAGACACCTGCTCCTTCCGACATCCCGCGGGCGAGGGCGCCCGAGACACCGTCGCCGGTCAGCCGCATCCCGCGGCAACCGGGACGGCGCGGCCCGCGCCGGACCTTCCTCCGCCACCACGACTGATCCTTGAGGGACGGCATGTCATGACCCGCTTCCACGTCGACTCCGAGGTCGGCCCGCTGCGCCAGGTGATCCTGCACGGCCCCGGCCTCGAACTGTCCCGGCTGACCCCCCGCAACGTCGACGCCCTCCTCTTCGATGACGTCCTGTGGGCCAAGCGCGCCCGCGAGGAGCACGACGCCTTCGCCCAGGTGCTGCGCGACCACGGTGCCCGCGTCCACTACTTCGCCGACCTCCTGGCCCAGACCCTCGACCTCACTGAGGCCCGCGACTGGCTGCTGGACCGGGTCATCACCCCGGCCACCGTCGGCCCCGCCCTCCTCGACCCCGTGCGCGAGCTGTGCGCCGGGCTCGACGGGGAGACCCTGGCCGGCTACCTGATCGGCGGCCTGCTCAAGAGCGACCTGCGGCTGGCCGCCCCGCACAGCCTGGTCTGGAGTGCCCTGGACGCCGGGGACTTCGCCCTCGCTCCGCTGCCCAACCACCTCTTCCCGCGCGACAACTCCTGCTGGGTGTACGACCGGTTGTCGGTCAACCCGATGGCCAAGACCGCCCGCCGCCGCGAGAGCCTGCACGCCGAGGCCATCTACCGGTTCCACCCCCTGTTCGCCGACGCGGGGTTCGACCCGCTGCTGCAGGGACCCGTCGGCACCCTCGAGGGCGGCGACGTGCACGTCCTCGGCAACGGGGCCGTCATGGTCGGCATGGGGGAGCGCACCACGGCCCAGGCGGTGGAGAATCTGGCCGCCTCCCTGTTCGCCACCGGCACGGCACGCCGGCTGGTGGCCGTCCAACTCCCGGCCACCCGCGCCTACATGCACCTCGACACCGTGCTGACCATGGTCGACCACGACGCCTTCACGGTGTACCCGGGACTCGCCGACTCCCTGCGTTCCTGGACCCTCACCCCGAGTGCCGCACACGACACCGGCTTCGAGGTCCGTCCGAACTCCGACCTGGCGACCGCGCTCGCCGAGGCCCTCGACCTGGACAAGGTGCGGATGCTGTCCGCGCCCCAGGACATCCGGGGCGCCGAGCGCGAGCAGTGGGACGACGGGAACAACTTCCTCGCCCTCGCACCCGGCGTGATCGTCGGCTACGAGCGCAACGTCACCACCAACACCCACCTGCGCAAGCAGGGCATCGAGATCGTCACCATCGTCGGCGCCGAACTCGGCCGGGGCCGCGGCGGACCGCGCTGCATGAGCTGCCCCGTCGAGCGCGGCCCGGCCGTCTGACCGGCCAGGAGACCACCATGACCGTCGACCTGCGAGGCCGCTCGTACCTGAGCGAACTCGACTTCACCGCCCCCGAGATCCACCACCTGCTCGACCTGGCCGCCGACCTGAAGGCCGCCCGGCGCACCGGCACGGAACGGCCCCGCCTGACCGGCAGACACCTCGCGCTCGTCTTCGAGAAGACCTCCACCCGCACCCGCTGCGCCTTCGAGGTCGCCGCCGCCGACCAGGGCGCCGCCACCACCTACCTGGGTCCCGGCGACACCCACATCGGGGCCAAGGAGTCCATCGCCGACACCGCCCGAGTCCTCGGCCGGATGTTCGACGCCATCGAGTACCGCGGATCCGCCCACCACCTGGTCACCGAACTCGCCGCGCACGCAGGCGTCCCCGTCTACAACGGCCTCACCGACAGCGCACACCCCACCCAGAGCCTGTGCGACGTCCTCACCATGCGCGAGCACAGCCGAAAACCCCTGCGGGACATCGCCTACTGCTACCTCGGGGACGCCCGCAACAACATGGGCAACTCCCTGCTGTCGATGGGCGCGGTGCTGGGCATGGACGTACGCGTCGCCGCGCCCAGGGAGCTGTGGCCCGACCCCGCCCTGGTCGCCGCCTGCCGGGCGCGCGCCGAGGACAGCGGAGCCCGCGTCACCCTCACCGAGGACGTCGAGACCGCCGTACAGGGCGCCGACTTCCTGCACACCGACGTCTGGGTGTCGATGGGCGAGCCGGCCGAGCACTGGGGCGAGCGGATCGACCTGCTGCTGCCCTACCAGGTCAACGACAAGACCCTCGCGGCCACCGGCAACCCGGACGTGCGGTTCATGCACTGTCTCCCGGCCCTGCACGACCACGACACCCGCCTCGGCAGGGAAGTGCTGCGCAACTACGGCCTGGACGCGCTCGAAGTCACCGACGAGGTCTTCTCCTCACCCGCCTCGATCGTCTTCGCCCAGGCGGAGAACCGGCTCCACACCATCAAGGCCGTACTCGTGGCCACCCTGGAGGACTGACATCATGCGCATCGTCGTCGCCCTCGGGGGCAATGCCCTCCTGCACCGGGGCGAGCGTCCTGACGCCGCCGTCCAGCGCACCAACATCGACCGTGTGGCCACGGCGGTCGCCGCCCTCGCCATCGACCACGAGGTCGTCATCACCCACGGCAACGGTCCTCAGATCGGGCTGCTCGCCGTCGAGAGCGCCTCCGATCCCGCCCTGAGCGCCCCCTACCCGCTGGACCTCCTCGGCGCCCAGACACAGGGCATGATCGGCTCCCTGCTGCTGCGCACCCTGTACAACACCCTGCCGGGACACCGTGTCGCCGCTCTGGTCACCCACACCCTCGTCCGGGCCGACGACCCGGCCTTCCACCACCCCACCAAGTTCGTCGGCCAGGTCCACCCCCGGGAGACGGCCCAGCTTCTGGCCCGCCGGTGCGGCTGGCGGATCGCCCAGGACACCACCGGCTGGCGCCGCGTCGTCGCCTCGCCACTGCCCGAGCGGATCGTCGAGACCGACACGATCCACGAACTGCTCGCGGGCGGCACGCTCGTCATCTGCGCGGGCGGCGGGGGAGTCCCGGTCGTCGCCGACCCCGACAGCGGAGAGCTCACCGGGGTGGAGGCCGTCGTCGACAAGGACCTCACCGCCGCTCTCCTCGCCGAGGACCTCAAGGCCGACTTCCTGCTCGTCCTCACCGACGTCCCCAACGTCTACGAGGACTACGGCACCCCGCGCCAACGCGCCCTCCACGACGCCACCCCCGCCTCCCTGCGCCGCGGAACCTTCCCGGCCGGCTCGATGGGGCCCAAGACCGAGGCGGCGGCCCGTTTCGTCGAGCGCACGGGCGGACTGGCCGCGATCGGCTCCCTGGACGCCGCGTACGAGATGCTGCACGGCCGCGCCGGAACCCTCGTACGCCCGGACCTCCCGGTCGGCTGACATCGCTTACATCAGGGAGCCAGGGAGAAGTAGCTCTCCTCCTCCTGTGTGAAGTGCAGGCGCAGCACGGTGTTCAGGCCGTAGAGGCAGGCCCGCAGATCGTCCAGCTGCTCGGGGGACAGCGTGCCGTCGGGGCCCGCCAGGGCGAGGTGGGTGGCCACGCGCCGGGCGAGCCGGTCGATCTCGGCGTGTGCGCGGCTCATGGTGGCCGTCGCCTCCGGGCCGCCGAGCGTCGGAGCGATCGCGGGATACAGCTGGTGCTCCTCGGCGTACTCGTGCGGCAGCAGGCGCTCGGTCAGCAGCCGGTGCACCTCGGCCACCGCGGCGAGGCCGTCCGGTTTGGCACCGTCCGACAGCTGGTCGGCGGCGTCGCGTACGGCGTCGAGGACGTCCCGCAGGTCGTCGTGCTCCGCCGCGAAGCGGTGAATGAGCGCCTCCGTCGCGGGCGGCAGCACGGGCCGGCCGTGTCCGTCGTCGTGCAGTACCCGCAGCGCGTTGAGGATCACGGCGACGTCGATGACCTCCTGCAGCAGCGCGCCGACGGCCGGCGCGAGCAGCCCGAAGGCGGCCGCTACCATCGCGACCAGCGACAGCACCATGCCGCCGAGGGCGCTCTGCACGGCGATGCGCCGGGCGCGCACGGCGATGGCGACGGCGTCGGCCAGGCGGTCCACGCGGTCGGTGGTCAGGACGATGTCGGCGGCCTCGGAGGACGCCGTGGAGCCCCGGGCCCCCATGGCCACACCGATGTCGGCCGCCGCGAGGGCGGGGGCGTCGTTGACGCCGTCGCCCACCATCACCGTGACGGCGCGCTCGCGCTCGGCGCGCACCGCGGCGACCTTGCCGGCCGGTGCCAGACCGGCGCGCACGTCGTCCAGGCCCAGTACGGCGCCGACCTCACGCGCCGGCTCGGCACGGTCGCCGGTGAGCATCACCAGCCGTCGCATGCCGGCCGCGCGCAGTCGGCGCAGGGTGCGCGGGGCGTCGGGGCGGAGCGGGTCGCGCAGGAGTACGGCGCCGACGGGCTCGCCGTCCACGCGGAGCCAGGCCACCGCCGCCCCGTCGAGCAGCGCCCGGTTGTCCACCGACCGCGCCCACTGTGACAGTTCAGCGTTGTCCTCCCGCCGGCCGATCGTCATCCGGAGCCCGTTCACCGTGCCGGCCGCGCCCCGGCCGGGCTCCTCCGAGACGTCCGCCGGCGTGGACAACCGCAGTCCCCGCTCGTGGGCCGCGTCCACCACGGCCTGGGCCAGGACGTGCGGCGAGTACTGGTCGAGCGAGGCGGCCAGCCGCAGCACCTCGGCCTGCTGCATGCCGGGTGCGGCGACCACGTCGAGGACACGGGGGCGGCCGGCCGTGAGCGTGCCCGTCTTGTCCAGCAGCAGCGTCCGGGCCCGGCCCAGGTTCTCCAGCGCCCCGCCGTCCCGGATCACCGCGCCGAGCCGGGAGGCCCGGGACAGACCGGAGACCACGGCCACCGGCGCCGCCAGCAGCAGCGGACAGGGCGTGGCGACCACCAGGACCGCCACCGCGCGCACGGCGGAACCGCTCAGCAGCCACGCCGCCCCGGCGACCGCCAGCGACAGCGGCAGGAACCAGGCCGCGTACCGGTCGGCCAGGCGCACCACGGGAGCCGACTCCGCCCCGGCCTGCTGCGCCAGCCGTACGATCCCGGCGTACGTGCTGTCCCGCTCGGTGGCCGTGGCCCGCAGTTCGAAGGCTCCGCCCGCGTTGACCACACCGCTGTGGACCGTCTCGTTCCGGGCGCGACGCACGGTCAGCGGCTCGCCGGTGAGCGCGGACTCGTCGAGCACGGCCTCCGCACCGGCCACCCGGCCGTCCACGGGCACGACCTCGTCGGGCCCCACGACGAGCAGGTCACCGATGGCGACCTCGGCCGAGGGCACCGTGCGCGTGCCGTCCGGGGTCAGCAGCCGCGCGGTGCGCGGTGCCCGCTCCAGCAGGGAGCGCAGATCGCGGGAGGCCCGGCGCTGCGCCGTGGCTTCGAGGGTGCGGCCGGTCGCCAGCATCAGCGCGATCAGCGCTCCGGCCAGGTACTCGCCCACGGCCAAGGCGCCGCCGAGGGCCAGGACCGCGATCACGTCGACGCCCCCGTGACCGCGCCGCAGATCGGCGAGAACCCAGCCGACCGCCGGAAGCACGGCGGCGACGGTGCCCAACGCCCAGCACACGTCGGCGAGTTGGGAAGCGCCCGCGAGCCGGCTGACTCCGCCGGCGACGAGCGCGACGCCCGTCACGGCCAGCAGCAGTGGTTCGATCTTCGGCGACACGAACAGCGCCGCGCGCAGACGGCGCGACTGTTTCCGTGCAGTGACTCGGTCCATGGCGGTCCTCGCTCGGGCGTTCGGTACGGCTCAGTCGTGCGGGACTACGGCGACGGGGCATGCGACGTGGTGCAGGGCGGCGTGGGTGACGGGGCCGAGCTTCCACGCTCGCGCCGAGGGACGACGCCGGCGGCCCAGGACGGTCATCAGGGCGTGGGTGGACGCGGCGGGCAGCACCTGCGGCGCCGGGCCCCGGGCGACGTCGTACACGACCTCCGTGTCGGGGAACTTGCCGCGCCACGGTGCCACCGCGGCGGCGAGCCGTCCCTGTTCGTCCGTCTCGTATCCCTCGTCTGGCCGGCCGATGGGCGGGTGGCTCACCCAGGACGTCAGGGGCAACGCCCGCACCGCGCGCAGACGGGTTCCGCGCAGGTCGGCGGTGGTGAAGGCGAACTCCAGCAACGGGTCGACGGCGGGGCCGGCCTCGGGGACGCCCACGACGACCTCCTGCCGGTCGGCCGTGGCCGGCCGCCGCCCTCCCACCGGCAGGGCCGGGTCGTCCGCGCGCACGGTCACGGCGGGGCAGTGGGCTCGGCCCAGTACCTGCAGGCCGATGGAGCCGAGCAGGAAACCGGCCACCGAGCCGCGGCCGCGGGAGCCGAGCACCAGCATTGAGGCGCCGTCGCTCCGCTCCACGAGGGCCCGTGCGGCGGAGGCCGACACCAGTTCGGTGGCCAGGGTGAGATCGCTGTGCCGGTGCAGGAGTTCGGCCTCCATCCGCTGCAGCACCCTTGCGCCGTAGCCCTGCTTCTGCAGCGCCTCCTGGGCGACGGGCACGTCGAGCGGCCGGGTGGTCCAGGAGTGCAGCAGCAGGAGGGGCAGGTGCCGGTCGAGGGCTTCGTGCGCCGCCCACCATGCGGCCGTCACACTCGCGCTGGAGCCGTCGAATCCGACGACCACGGGTCCGGTCATCACGCACCTCCGATGCCGGCGCGGCGCGTGCCGCGCGTATGCCTCCCCATCTCCAGGCTGGTCGTCGAAGCGGTGCGGGACGAGGGCCGGACGGTGTGCGCTTGGGCCCGTACGGCCCACTGTGATCCGGTCGTCAGGAAGTCGCCGGAACAGGGGCGTCCTGCAGTGCCCGTCGCGCCGGGCGACGTGGTGACGGCGGGCCCTCGGGGCCGTATCCGAGCCGCAGGACCATCTGGGCGTGGGCGCGTCCCTCGTCCGGTGCCGATGGCAGCTGCTCGCGCAGGTCGGGCCATTCCACCGCCTGGTGCAGGAGGGAGGCGCGGACGCCGTGGGCGGTGGCGACCAGCAGGACCCGTTCCAGGGCCTGTCCGGCGCGCAGCCAGTCCGTACGCCGGTCGTGGGCGGTGGACAGCACGGCGAGCAACGGGCGCTTCTCGAAGGGGCGGGCGGGCAGCACGGACGGGTGGCGGTGGGCGCCGAAGTCCCGCATGGGGATGCGCTCGTGGTAGTCCTGCGGTCCGACGGCCGTCGGGGGAATCCCGAGGGCGGAGTGGTCCGGTTCGCGTATCCAGTGCCGGCTCTCGGTGGAGCGGTCCGCGTCCGCCGTGTTGCGCAGTTCGCCCTCTCGGGTCAGCCGCAGCACCTGGTCGACGTCGGCCGGTCCGGGGAGACCCAGCTGGGCCCCTTGGGCGTGTGCGGCCTCGGTCAGCTCGGTGAGCAGGGCGGTCGGCAGGGGCCGGTCCGAGAACGGGAAGCGGCTGCTGTGCCGGTGCCACACGGCCTCGTACAACTGCGGCGGAGCCGTGGAGCGGGCGGCCCCGGCCAGTCGTACGGTGGCCAGCAGGTCCGGCTCGCCGGGGTGGGGCAGCAGCCGGGTGACGGGCTCCCAGCCGAAGTGGGCGACCGCGAGCCGGAGGTTGAACACCGCGCAGCCCACGGAGACGTGCAGCGCGCGTCCCGCCGGGTCGGCGTGGCGCAGGGTGCGGTGGGCGGCCGCCCGGATCTCCAGCGTGACCGTGTCCGGATCGAGCCGGAACCGCCAGGGCTGGGTGTTGTGCACGGAAGGCGCGGCGACGGCCGCCGAGACGAGCTTCTCCAGGGTCGTGACGTCCAGAACCGTGGTGGTCATGGGGGCCTCCTCCCCGCCCTGCGGCGGCCGGCCGATGGTGACCCCACCCACGGTGGTCCAGGGCGGGCCGGCGGGGGAGGGGCCGTACGGCCTCGGGGCCCGCCGGACGGCCCTCGGCGCGTCAGCGGCGCACGGGGTGCTCGCCGGCCTCGGGCTGCTCCAGCTGGGAGGCGAGGACGGCGGCCTGCACCCGGCGTTGCACACCGAGCTTGGCCAGCAGCCGGGAGATATGGTTCTTGACGGTCTTCTCCGACAGATACAGCCGCTTGCCGATCTCGCGGTTGGTCAGTCCGTCCCCGATCAGGGCCAGGATCTCGCGCTCGCGCGGCGACAGGCTCGCCAGTTCGGGTGAGAGCTCCGGAGCCTCGGCGGGCTCGGTGCGCAGGGTGCGCATCAGGCGGGCCGTGGTCGCGGGGTCGAGCATCGACTGGCCCGAGGCGACCGTGCGGACGGCCGAGACCAGGTCGGAGCCGCGGATCTGCTTGAGCACATAGCCCGACGCGCCGGCCATGATCGCGTCCAGCAGCGCGTCCTCGTCGTCGAAGGACGTCAGCATCAGCACCGCCAGCTCCGGCATCCGGCTGCGCAGGTCGCGGCAGACCGAGATGCCGTCGCCGTCCGGCAGCCGCACGTCCAGGACGGCCACGTGCGGACGCACCGCGGGCGCGCGCACCAGCGCGTGCTCCACGTTCTCGGCGTCGCCCACCACGGAGATGTCCGGCTCGGCGTCCAGCAGGTCGGCCAGTCCGCGCCGGACGACCTCGTGGTCGTCGAGCAGGAAGACGCGGATCGGGTTCTCCGCCGTGAAGGCGCGTGCCTCGGTCATGTCGGCCTCTCGTTCCCCTGTGGGGCGGACTGCAGGCCACCCATGAGCCGATCATGACGCGCCGGGGCCGGTCGCACCAGGGCCGACCGGCCCTACTGCCGGACCAGCGGGCCCTGACGGGACGTCAGCGCGTGGCCGGGCGCGTCCGGGACGGCTCCGCGGCCGGGGTGTCCTCAGTGAGATCGAACCGCACGTCCACCACGCCCTCCACGGCCCGCACCAACCGTGCCGCGACAGGCACCAGGGACCGGTCCCTGACCCGCCCGGTGAGCAGGACGACGCCCTCGTGGACCTCGACCCACACCGCGGACGCCGGGGCCGGGAAGAGATGGGCCACGACCTCGCGCCGTACCTCCTCCGCGATCGACTCGTCCTCGCGCAGGAACACCTTCAGCAGGTCGGCCCGGCTGACGACACCCTCCAGCCGGCCGCCGGCGTCCACCACCGGCAGCCGCTTCACCCTGGCCCGGGCCATCGTCCGAGCGGCCTGCGCGAGGGTCGCGTCGGCCTCCACCGTGAGGGCGGGGGCGGTCATCAGCTCCTCGGCGGTGATCGAGCCCGCCTTGGCGAGGTCGGACAGCCGGCGCAGCTGTGTATAGCGGTCGGGGTCGCTGTCGCGGAACTCCTCCTTGGGGAGCAGGTCCGCCTCGGAGACGATCCCGACGACATGGCCGCCGTCGTCCACCACGGGCAGCGCGCTGACCCGGTGGTCCTGCATGGCCCGCACGACGTCCTTGAACGCGTCGCCGCGGCGGGCGGTGACCACGGAACGGGTCATCACGTCGCCGACGATGTGCGGCGTCCCGTGCGACGTGGCTTCCTCGGCGCCCGGTCGCGTGTTCGGCGTGGTCATCGCAGGCTCCCGCTGCCGTAGGGGGCGTACAGGTCCAGCAGGCGGGTACGGGCCGCGCGCAGCCGGTCCGCCACGACCTCGCCCACCCAGCGGGCGACGGTCTCGCCGAACGCCGGGTCCTGCTTGCACATCTCACGCACGGCCACGGCGTCGAACTCGAACGCCCGCACGGGCGTTGCCGCCTCCGCGCCGAGGTGCCAGGTGTGCGGGGTGAACAGCCAGGACCAGCCGACGAGGTCGTTGTGCCCGAGGGACTCGATGACGGCGGCCCGGCGGCCGGGCACATGCATGTCCAGCTCGACCGTGCCGGTGCGGACGATCCAGAAGCGGTCGGCGTGGCCGCCCTCGTGGAAGAGGCGGGTGCCCTCGGGGATCGACACCTCCCGGGCCACCCTCATCAGCCTCTCCCGGTGCTCGGCGGGCAGGGCCCGCGGCAGGCTGGTCGTGACGGGACCGTTCATGGCTGGCCTCCCGGGGTCGCGTACGGAACTGCCAGTTCCAGCGTGTGCGCCCGGCATGTGGGGGGCCATGGGCCACCCGGCCCCGGGACAGGGCCGGGTGGCTATGGTGTGTCGCTCCACTTCCGGTAGGCCGCTACGGCCGTCGGCAGCGTCGGGAAGATCAGGTTCTCGCCGACCGAGTCGACCAGGCCGTACGCGACCAGGTCGTGCAGCAGGTCCTGCTTCACGCGCGCCAGGGCGAACACCACGCCCCGCCGGGTCAGTTCGCGGCGCAGCTCGTCCACCGCGTCCAGGGCGGTGATGTCGACCTCCACATTGGCCTCGGTGTTGAGGACGAACCAGCGCACCGGATCGTGCTGTTCGTCCACGGCGGCCAGCGCGCGCCGCCGGAAGTCCTCGGCGTTGGCGAAGAAGAGAGGGGAGTCGTAGCGGTACACGAGCAGGCCCGGAACGGTGCGGGCGGTCGGGTAGTCGTCGATGTCGTGCATGCCGGCCAGCCCGGGCACCAGGCCCTCGACGGCGTCGTGCGGGCGGGCGACCCGGGTGAGCAGCTCGGCCACCGACAGGCCCACGGCGACGATCACTCCGTACAGGATGTCCAGCGCCAGCACACCGGCGAGGCAGCCGAGCGCCAGGAGCAGTTCACGGCGGCGGAATGAGGCCAGGCGGCGGAAGCCGGCCAGGTCGATCATGCGGGTGGCCGCGTAGACGACGAGCGCGCCGAGGACCGCCGACGGGGTGCGGCTGAGCAGGGGGCTCAGGAACAGCAGGACGGCGAGCACCAGGGCTCCGGCCACCAGCGAGTACACCTGGCTGCGCGCGCCCGCCGAGGTGGCGAGCGCGGTGCGGCTGGCGCTGCTGCTGACCGGGAATCCGTGCACGACGCTCGCGCCGAGGTTGGCCGCGCCCAGGGCGAGGAACTCCTGGTTGGCGTCCAGGACCGCCTCGTCGTCGTCATGCCCGGTGAAGGCGCGCGCGGTGAGGATGAAGTCGGTGTAGGCGACGAGCAGGACGCCCAGGGCGGGCAGGACCAGGTGCGGCACCTCGCCCAGATCGGGCAGGGCGAGGGAGGGCAGGCCCGCCGGGACGTCGCCGATGACCTTGATGCCGTACCGGTCGTCCAGGTCGAGGACGGTCACGGCCACCGTGCCCAGCACCACGACCAGCAGTGGCCCCGGCAGTGTGGGGAAGAAGTGGGACACCGTGAACAGCAACGCCAGCGTGGCCGCGGAGAACAGCACCGTGGCCAGGTGGGCCTGCCCCAAGTTCCCCAGGAACGACCACAGTTGGGCGAAGAAGAGTGAGCCCTTGATCGGTACGCCGGTCAGCTTGGTCAGCTGGTCGATCACCATGATCAGGGCCACGCCCGCCAGGTAGCCGATCAGCACCGGGCGGGAGAGCAGATCGGCGACGAAGCCCAGGCGCAGCAGACGGGCCGCCACACACAGCAGACCGACGGTCGCGGCGAGGGTCGCGGCCAGCACGGCGTACCGGTGTCCGTCGGAGCCCGCGAGCGGGGCGACCACGGTCGCCGTCATCAGGGCCGTCGTCGACTCGGGCCCCACCGACAGCAGCCGGGACGAGCCGAGCAGGGCGTAGAGGGCGATGGCGGGAAGGATCGCCCACAGCCCGGCGACCGGCGCCAGACCGGCCACGCCGGAGTACGCCATCACCTGTGGCACGAGATAGGCGGCGACCGTGGCTCCGGCCAGGAGATCGCCGCGCAGCCGGACGCGCCGGTAGCCGGCCAGCGCGGCGACGCCGGGCAGCAGGCGGCGCCAGGCCGGCGCGGGACGTCCTGTGCTCTGTGACACGGCACTCCTTCCGCACGGTGCGTACAGGATCCCCCGGCCGCCGCCCCCGTCGTGAACCGACCTGCCGCCCCGGACCAACAGGCCCGCCGGAAGGGGCCTTTCAGCCCAGCGGCCACCGCCTTTCGGCATCCCGCGCCGTCGGCCCGCCGAGAGCAGATTGAGCGGTGCAAGGAACCAGCCGGAAGCACCGACTCCCTGAAGGGATCACGATCATGGCAGTCCACGAGCACCCGCATCGGCATGCGGGAATGCGTCTCTCGTTGCGGTGGCGGACGGGGACGGCCGAGGCCACCGCCGCTTCCACGACAGCAGTGAGCGCGTACGTCCTTGCCGGGCTGCGTCTGCTGACGGGGTTCGTCTTCCTGTGGGCGTTCCTCGACAAGACCTTCGGCTTCGGCTACGCCACCGCGTCCGGCAAGGGCTGGATCGACGGCGGCTCGCCCACCAAGGGCTTCCTGAGCTCGGTGGCCGCCGGCCCGATGGAGTCCACGTTCCACAGCTGGGCCGGGGACACCTGGGCGGACTGGCTGTTCATGCTGGGTCTGGCGGGCATCGGCCTCGCGGTCATGTCCGGTGTCGCGCTGCGGCTCGCCGCGATCGCGGGCACGGCGATGATGGCCCTGATGTGGATCGCGGAGTGGCCGCCGGCGAAGCACCTCTCGGACGGATCGCCGAGCATGTCCACCAACCCGTTCGTCGACTACCACCTGATCTACGCGGTGGTGCTGATCGCCCTGGCGGCCCTGGGCGCGGGCGCGACCTGGGGACTGGGCCGGGCCTGGGCACGGTTGCCCTTCGTCAGCCGCAACGCCTGGCTGCAGTAACGGTGGGAGGCCCGGCGGGCCCCGTGACGGGGCCCACCGCGCCGTGCCCGTTGGGCCGGTCGGTCCCGGTGAGGGACGAGCGGCCCCTGCAGCGGCGAGCCGCCGTTCACGAGGCTGGAAGCAGATCACCCGATGAGGAGGCAGAACCATGGTCCGCAACGTTGTCGCAGGTCTGGACGGCTCGGCCGAGAGCCGCGCCGCGGTCGAGTGGGCGGCCCGCGAGGCGGAGCTGCGCGGTCTGCCACTGAAGATCGTGCACGCCTGGGAGCCCGTGCCCGAGCCGATCGCCCAGGCACCCCTCGTCGGCGGCGAGACCCTCCAGCACTGGAGCGAGAAGATCCCCCGCGAGACCGGAGAGGGCGTCCGACTGCGCCACCCCGGCCTCGACGTCGACACCGAACAGGTCGTCGGCACGCCCGCGGACGCCCTGACGGACGCGGCGAAGGACGCCGAACTGCTGGCCCTGGGCTCCCGTGGCCTCAGCGGCGTCGGCGGCTTCATGATCGGCTCCGTCGGTCTGGCCGTCGTCGCCCACGCCGAACGTCCGGTGATCCTGGTCCGGGCCGGCGAGCAGGCCGCCGACGAGCACGAGCCCGACCCGACGGGCATCCCGTCGGCCGCCACCCGCTACCGCCCCGTCGTCCTGGGCCTGGACGTCACCGGCCCCGACCCCTCGGTGATCGAGTTCGCCTTCGAGGAGGCCGCCCGGCGTGGCACCTCCCTGCGGGTCGTGCACGGCTGGAACCTGCCGCCGTACTACACCTACGGCCTGGCGGGCGACCCGGAGTTCCACGAGGAGATCGCCGGGCAGCAGACCCGTGCTCTCGCCGCGGTGCTGGTCCCCTGGCAGGCCAAGTACCCGGCCGTCGAGGTGAGCGCCGAGTCCCGTGCGGGCAGCGCCGCCAACCACCTCGTCGACGCATCCCACGAGGCATCCCTGGTCGTGGTCGGCCGCCGTATCCGGCGCAGCCCGGTGGGCGCGCACATCGGTCCCGTCACCCACGCCGTCCTGCACCACGCCACCGCCCCCGTCGCCGTCGTCTCGCACGGCTGACCCGTCCCCCCTTGAGGAGTTGACCCCATGAAGGCAGCCGTCGTACGAGCCTTCGGCGAGCCCCTGGTGATCGAGGAGCGCCCCGACCCGGAACCCGGCCCCGGCCAGGTCCGTATCCGCGTCGAGGCCTCCGGGCTGTGCCACACCGACATCCACGCGGCGCAGGGCGACTGGCCCGTCAAGCCCAACCCCCCGTTCGTCCCCGGCCACGAGGGCGTCGGTCTCGTCGAGAAGCTCGGCGAGGGCGTCACCCACCTCACGGTCGGCCAGCGGGTCGCCGTGCCCTGGCTGGGCAGGGCGTGCGGGCGCTGCGAGCACTGCCTGTCCGGCTGGGAGACGCTGTGCGAGCAGCAGATCAACACCGGGTACGGCTGCGACGGCGGATACGCCGAGAAGATGCTCGCCTGGGCCGACTTCGCCCAGCTGGTGCCGGACGGCATCACCCCCTTCGAGGCCGCCCCGCTGACCTGCGCCGGCGTCACCACCTACAAGGCGCTGAAGGTCGCCGACGTCAAGCCGGCCCAGCTGGTGGCGATCTCCGGCGTGGGCGGGCTCGGTCACCTCGCCGTGCAGTACGCGAAGATCGCCGGTGCCACCGTCGCCGCGATCGACGTCACCGACGACAAACTCGAACTGGCCGCCGAACTCGGCGCCGACCTGGTCATCGACGCCCGCGAGGAGAACGTGGGCGAGGTGCTCAAGAAGCACGGCGGAGCCCACGCTGCCATCGCGCTCGCCGTGAACGAATCGGCCTTCTCGGCCGTCAACTCCGGTCTGCGGCGCGGCGGGAAGCTCGTCATGGTCGCCCTGCCCGCGCACGGCACGGTGCAGGTCCCCATCTTCGACACCGTCCTCAACGGCACCAGCGTGATCGGCTCCATCGTCGGAACCCGGCAGGACCTCGCCGAGGTCTTCCAGCTGCACGCCGCCGGGCGTACGAAGGTCATCCACGAGACCCGCCCGCTGGCCGCCGTCAACGAGTCCATCGACGCCGTCCTGCAGGGCCAGGTCAAGGCACGCATCGTCTTCGACCTGGGCGCGGGGCGGTGACGACGATGGAACTGCCCCTGGTGGCGGGCGTGGACGGCTCCGAGCCCAGCCTGCGCGCCGTCGACTGGGCCGCCGACGAGGCCGCCCTGCGCGGGGTGCCGCTGCGGGTCGTGTACGCCTCACTGTGGGAACGGTACGAAGGCGCTTCCCTGGTCGGGGAGTTCGCCGTGGTGCGCGACGAAGGGCTCGCCGAGGCCATCGTCGAGGGTGCAGCCCGCCGGGCCCGCGACCGGCACCCGGACCTCAAGGTGAGCGCCGAGGTCGTCCCCGAGGAGCCGGAGTACGTACTGCCGAGGCTGAGCCGTGAGGCCACCGCCGTGGTGGTCGGCACCCGCGGCCGCAGCGGACTGGCCGAGGCGCTGCTGGGCTCGGTGAGCCTCTCCGTCGCCGCGCATGCGCACTGCCCGGTGATCGTGGTGCGCGGCAGCCACGACAACCAGGCCCGTCGGCCGGTCCGGGGCCGGGTCCTGCTCGGCGTGGGGGAGGACGGCGCGGCGGCCCTGCGCTTCGCCTCCGAGGAGGCACGGCTGCGCGCGGTGCCCCTGGAGGCCGTACGGGCCTGGCGGTGGCCCGCGCACGAGACCACCGACCATCCCCTGCCGGCCGGCGAGCCCGCCCGGCTGCACGAGGAGCAGGCCGTCGAGACGCTGGAAGCGGCGCTGCGGGACGCCCCCGCCGGCATCGACGTGCACCGCCGCACCGTCGAGGGGCCCGCCCGCAGGGTCCTGGCCGACCTCTCGCACCACGCCGACCTGCTGGTAGTGGGGAGCAGGCGGCCGCACGGACACCTCGGCCGCGTCGCCCACGCGGTGCTGCACCACTCCGCCTGCCCGGTGGCGGTCGTCCCTCAGGACGCGTGAGTCACAGGCTCGCCGCGTGGTCGGGAACGTAGTTCTGCAGATCGCGCGGCGGGCGCACATAGCCCGTCGACGCCGGCCGCTTCGGCAGGTCCAGGACCGGTGGCGGCACGTCGTGGTACGGCAGCGAGCCCAGCAGGTGGGCGATCATGTTCAGCCGGGCCCGGCGCTTGTCGTCGCTCTCCACGACGTACCAGGGCGCCTCGGAGATGTCGGTGTGCACCAGCATCTCGTCCTTCGCCCGGGAGTACGCCTCCCAGTGGGTGATCGACTCCAGGTCCATCGGGGAGAGCTTCCAGCGCCGCAGCGGATCCTCCAGCCGCTTGCGGAACCGCTCCTGCTGCTCGGTGTCGCTCACCGAGAACCAGTACTTGCGCAGCAGGATCCCGTCCTCCACCAGCATCCGCTCGAAGATCGGGCACTGCCGCAGGAAGAGCTGGTACTCCTCCTTCGTACAGAAGCCCATCACATGCTCGACCCCGGCCCGGTTGTACCAGGACCGGTCGAACAGCACGATCTCCCCGGCGGCCGGCAGATGCTCGACGTACCGCTGGAAGTACCACTGGGTCTGCTCGCGCTCGGTCGGCTTGGGCAGCGCCGCGATGCGCGCCACGCGCGGATTGAGGTGCTCGGCGACCCGCTTGATGGTGCCGCCCTTGCCCGCCGCGTCCCGACCCTCGAAGATCACGACCAGTCGGGCGCCCTCCGCGCGCACCCACTCCTGGAGCTTGACCAGCTCCGTCTGCAGGCGCAGCAGTTCCTGCTCGTACGTCTTGCGCGGCAGAGCCGTCGCCGTCTTCTTGCCGGCCATGCCGTCGCCCCTTCCGTCGCCTGCGTGCGGACACCGAGGGCCGACCGGCCCCCGGATCACCGCCGGTCAGTCCATGGGACCTCGCCCCGATCCGCTGGACGCTCGAAGTGTAAGGAAACCCGGAGGAGAACCGCGATGACCGACGACACGACCAGTGGGCCGCGGGTCCACGCCCTGCTGGCGGACGGCACCACCGTCCGCATCCGGCCCGTGGCGGCGGCCGACCACGACCAGCTCCAGGGACTGTACGAGGAGATGTCCCCGGAGAACCTGCGGCTGAGGTTCTTCGGCACGAGCCGCCGCTCCGCCGAAATGGCCGCCGACCGCGCCTGCGCACAGCGCCCCGGATACCGCGCGCTGCTGGCCGAGCGGTCCGGCCAGGTGATCGGGCTCGCCGAGTACGACACCGGAGGCGCCGGCACCGAGGCGGAGATCTCCATCGCGGTCGCCGACGGCCTGCACCACCGCGGCGTCGGCACCCTGCTCGTCGAACACCTCGTCTCGGCCGCCCGCGCGGCAGGCGTCACCGACTTCACCGCCGACGCGCTCAGCGAGAACCGCGAGGTGCTCGGCCTCTTCGCCGACCTCGGCCTGCGCACCGCCCGGCACTTCGAGGGCCCCGAGGTGCGCTGCACCATCGCGCTCGACGAGGACGACACCTACCTCACGGCCGTGGAGGAACGCGGCCGGGCCGCCGACGTCCGCAGCCTGCGACCCCTGCTGCGGCCCGAGGCGGTCGTGGTCGTCGGCGCCGGACGCAAGCCGGGCTCCGTCGGCCGGGCGGTCCTGCACCACCTCAAGGCCGGCGGCTTCACCCGCCGTCTGTTCGCGGTGAACCCCGCCGCGTCCTCGATCCTCGGCGTGCCCTCCTGTCCGTCGGTCGGCGCCCTGCCCAGGACCCCCGACCTCGCCGTCGTCGCCGTGCCCGCCGCCGCGGTGCCGGCCACCGCGGAGGAGTGCGGCAAGGCGGGCGTACGGGCCCTGCTCGTGGTGACCGCCGGGCTCGGCCCCGACCAGGCGCGGGCCCTGATGGCGGCCTGCCGCGACCACGGCATGCGCCTGGTCGGACCCAACTGTCTGGGCCTGTCCAACACCGAACCGGACCTGCGCCTGGACGCCACCTTCGCCGCGAACCACCCGAGCCCGGGTACGGCCGGTGTGGCGGTGCAGTCGGGCGGGGTGGGCATCGCGTTGCTGGACGGGCTGTCCCGGCTGGGCATCGGCGTCTCCTCGTTCGCGTCGCTGGGGGACAAGTACGACGTCAGCGGCAACGACATGCTGCAGTGGTGGGAGAGCGACGGCCGTACCGAAATGGCGCTGCTGCACCTGGAGTCCTTCGGCAACCCGCGCGCCTTCTCCCGCACCGCCCGCCGTGTCAGCCGTCGCATGCCGGTCCTGACCGTCGACGCCGGCCGCACCGACGCGGGCCGCCGTGCCGCCGCGTCCCACACCACGGCCGCCGCCACCCGCACCATGACCCGGGGCGCCCTCTTCACCCAGGCCGGCATCACCGCCACCCGCTCGGTCGGCGAACTCCTGGAAACCGCGGCCCTGTTGCACTCCCAGCCGCTGCCGAGCGGAGCGCGGGTCGCCGTCGTCACCAACGCGGGGGGCGCCGGTGTCCTCGCCGCCGACGCCTGCGCCGAGGCCGGGCTCACCCTGCCGACGCCCACTCCCGAACTGATCGACGACCTGCTCGCCGTACTGCCCGAGGGTGCCGCCGTCGGCAACCCGGTCGATGCCACCGCCGCCGTCTCCGAGGACCAACTCGCCGAAGCCGTCGACCGGTTGACGCGGCACGGCGGCATCGACGCCGTCCTCGTCGCCCTGGTCCCCACGGCCGTGGCCGCCGCCACCGGCGACGACCTCGTACGCGCCGTGACCCGCATGGCCGGACCACGCCCGAAGCCCGTCGTGGCGATACGGCTGGAACAGGCGCTGCCCGTCGAACTGCTGCCGGCGACCGACGGCTCCACCGTCCCCTCGTACGCCGAACCCCAGGCCGCGGCCCGGGCGTTGGCCCACGCGGCCCACCGCGCCGCCTGGCTCGCCCGCCCGGCCGGCACGGTGCCCGACCTCGACGGCGTGGACACCGAGCGGGCCCACGCGATCGTGGAGACCTACCTCGACACCCACCTCGACGGAGGCTGGCTCGAGCCGCGCGCCTGCGCCGAACTCCTCGACTGCTACGGCGTCCCCCAGCTGCCGTGGGCCTGGGCGGAGATCGAGGAGGACGCCGTCCTGGCCGCAGAGCGGCTGCGGGGCGCCGACGGCCGGGTGGTGATGAAGGGGCACTGGCCGGGGCTGCTGCACAAGAGCGCCCAGCACGCCGTCCACCTCGACCTGCGGGGCGAGCACCAGGTGCGCGCCGCCTTCCGGGACCTTCAGACCCGGTTCGCCGGGCTGCTCACCGGGGTGGTCCTGCAGCCGCTCGCCGACCGGGGCACCGAACTGTTCGCGGGCGTGGTCCAGGACCAGGTCTTCGGCCCGCTCGTGCTCTTCGGGCTCGGCGGTACCGCCACCGAGGTGCTCGCCGACCACGCCGCCCGCCTCGCCCCGCTCACCGACCACGACGTGCACGACCTGATCACGACCCCGCGCTGCGCGCCCCTGCTGTTCGGCGCCCAGGGCGACGGGCCCGTCGATCTCCAGGGCCTCGAACAACTCCTGCTGCGGCTCTCCCGCATGGCGAGCGACCTGCCGCAGCTCGCCGAGGCCGACTTCAACCCCGTTCTCGCGACACCGGGCGGGGTCACCGTGCTCGATGCGCGCGTGCGCCTGCTGCCCGGCAGGCCCCAGGACCCGTATCTGCGCCGACTCCGCTGAGGAGGGAACCCCATGAAGCACAACAAGGTCGGCTCCGTGATGAGCACGGAAGTCGTCCGCGCCGAGTACGGCACCCCGTTCAAGGAGGTGGCGCGCCGGCTCGGTGAGCACCGCATCAGCGGACTGCCGGTGGTCGACGAGGACGACAAGGTCATCGGTGTCATCTCCGAGACCGATCTGATGGCCCGCCAGGCGGACGCCCCCGACCCCTTCGAGCCGAAGAGGCGCTTCCGGTTCGCCGCGCTCACGGCGAGCGGCAGGCGGCAGACGGCGAAGGCGCAGGCACGCACCGCCGGGCAGCTGATGTCCGAACCGCCGGTCACGGTGCACGCCGACAACACCATCGTGGAGGCCGCCCGCACCATGGCCGAACACGGCGTGGAGCGGCTGCCCGTCCTCGACGGGGCGGACCGGCTCGTCGGCATCGTCACCCGCCGCGACCTGCTGAAGGTCTTCCTGCGGCCCGACGCGGAGATCCGCACCGAGGTCGTCGACGAGGTACTGGTACGCGCGCTGTGGCTGCCGCCGCGCAGCATCGACGTCGCCGTGACCGAGGGCGTGGTCACGCTCGCCGGGCACATGGAACGCAAGAGCGAGACGGAGATCGCGATCTCGATGACCCGTCAGATCGACGGGGTGGTCGCGGTCGTCGACAAGCTCAGCTTCCGGCTGGACGACTCCCACATCCATCCGGACGAACAGGCCCTGCACGGCGTGGCCGACGACTGGCTGCGCCGCAACTGACAGGAGGCGAGACACCATGACCGACAAGGTGCTGGTCGCCTACGGGACGACGAACGGATCCACCGCCGAGATCGCCGAGGCCGTGGCCGACGTCCTGCGCAAGGACGGCCTCACGGTCGAGACCGCCCCGGCGGCAACGGTCACCGACGTGACGACGTACGACGCCGTGGTGGTCGGCGGCGGGCTGTACGCCGGACGCTGGCACAAGGACGCCCGGCGCTTCGTCCGCCGGCACCGCCGGGCCCTCGCCGAACGGCCCCTGTGGCTGTTCAGCAGCGGCCCACTGGACGCCTCGGCCTCCGAACGGGACATCCCGCCCGTGCCCGGCGTACGGCGCACCATGGCCCGGCTCGACGCCCGGGGACACGTCACCTTCGGCGGCTGCCTCCGGGAGGGCGCGAAGGGACGCATCGCACGCATGATCGTCCGCAACGGAAAGGGCGGCGACTTCCGCGACTTCACCGCCATCGAGACCTGGGCGGCGTCCGTCGCCGACGAACTGGCGGGGGCGCCCCCGAGGAAGAACTGAACACCTGAGCAAGACCCTCCACGAGGAGGCGCATCATGAACATGATTCGCCAGGTTCCTGAGCTCACGGCCGAGGCGGTGCTGTACCTGGCCGCCGGAGTCCTGGCCGTCTTCTGCCTCGGGCCGGCCGCCTTCTGATCGGCCTGCCCCTGATCCCCCTGCTGATCCCGGCCGTCGTGGCGCTGGTCCTGCCGGCCCGGCGCCTGCACCGGGGACACCAGGGACCCGCGATGTAGCTTCCGGCACGATCACACGGAACGACCCCGGCGCACCGTGCGCCGGGGTCGTTCCGTGTCGCGGTCGCGAGCCGGAGTCAGCGGTTCATGGTCAGCGGCACGGTGTCGACCGTCACGGGCCGGCCGTCCTTCGGTGACATTTCCCGTGCCGGTTTCCGTACCCGTTCCCGTTCCCGGGGAGGGAGTGGTGGACGAACCGGCGCCGTTCGGGCCGGTCGTCGTGGTGCCGCCGCACCCCGCGAGGGCGAGGAGCGGCACGGTCAGCGCGGCCGACAGCACGAGGGCGCGGTGTCCGGACGCGTGGGACGCACGCGGGGGTTGGCTCTTCATGGCACTCTCCTCCGACACTTCCAGCGAATCGCGCGCACCGGAACGCCCTCCAGAGCTGTCCGGCCCTGGTCGCGGACCGAACGGCACGCCGGACGAGGGCCGTCCGGCAGGGGAAGGCGGACGCGGGACCCATCCCCGCGGTGCCCCGTGCCGAGGAGGCTGAAGACGCACGGTTCACGAAGGGCGGTATCGATCATGTCCGTCACCCACGAGAAGCCGGGACGCGCGGCCCTGCACCTGGCCCGCGCCGCCGCCTCCGCGCCCTCCCCGCACAACAGGCAACCCTGGTTCTTCGTCGAGGAGGGCCACGACCACGGCTTCGAGCTGCATGCCGACCGTGGCCGGCGGATGGCGCGGATGGATCCCGGTGGGCGCGAGATGGTCATCGCCTGCGGGGCCGCCCTGTTCAATGTGCGCGTCGCCCTACGCCACCTGGGCTTCCGGCCCGTCGTCGATGTCCTCCCGGACCCCGGGGACCCGGACTACCTGGCCCGCGTCGGATTCGGTGCGCACGCGCCGGCCACCGACGAGGAGGAGCTGTTGGCCGGGGCGATGTTCCACCGGCACACCCACCGGGGCCCGTTCGGCGCCGAGCTGGTGTCCGGGGAGCTGCTCCAGGCACTGGGCGAACAGGCGGGCGTGGAGGGCGCGTTCCTCCAAGTCATCGACAGCTCCGAGAAGTTGGAGACGCTGGCGGACCTCGTGCGCGGCGCGGAGCAGGCCGACCGTGCCGACTTCCGGCACACCGTGGAGCTGGGCCGGTGCGTCGGATCGGCCGGCGTGCCCGTCGAGGCCTGCCGCCCGCACCCCGACCTCACCCTGCTGGCGGCCCGCGACTACCTCGGCCTGTCCCGCCGCTCCACGGTCCCGGCCCGCCGACAGGGCATCGGCACGGGAACCGTCGCCGTCCTCTCCACGCCCTACGACAACCGGGCCGACTGGCTGCTGGCCGGGCAGGCACTGCAACGCGTCCTGCTGTACGCGGCGCACCACGGCGTGATGGCCGGCTTCCACACCCAGCCCCTGGAACGCCCGGCGCTGCGCGGCGAGTTGCGCAGGAACGTCGCCGCGGGCCGCTACCCGCAGATGGTGCTGCGTCTCGGTCGCCCCCACATCGTCCGGTCCACCTCACGCCGCCCGCCGACCGAGGTGCTGAAGCGCGCGCCGGCCGCGGTACGGCACTGACGGAAAGAGACACCTCATCAGCCGAAGAACACCTCGAACTCGTCGTAAAGCGAGGGATCCACCACCTTGATCCTGCCCCGGGTGTCGTCGAGGGGGATGCGGACGATGTCGGTGCCGCGCAGGGCGACCATCGTGCCGAAGGCGCCGTCCTTGACCGCGTCCACGGCGTGCAGTCCGAAGCGCGTGGCCAGCCAGCGGTCGAAGGGGCTCGGCGTGCCGCCGCGCTGGACGTGTCCGAGGACGGTGGTGCGCGCCTCGGTGCCCGTGCGCCGTTCGACCTCCTGGGCCAGCCACTCGCCGATGCCGGACAGCCGTACATGGCCGTACTCGTCCAGCGAGCGGTCCTTGAGGATCATCTGGCCCTCCTTGGGGACGGCTCCCTCGGCGGCGACGACGATCGGGGCGTAATGGATCTTGAAGCGGTTCTTCACCCACGCGCAGACCTGGTCGACGTCGAAGGGCCGCTCCGGGACGAGGATCACGTTGGCGCCGCCCGCGACGCCGGCGTGCAGGGCGATCCAGCCGGAGTGACGGCCCATCACCTCCACCACCAGGGTGCGCATGTGCGACTCGGCGGTGGTGTGCAGCCGGTCGATGGCCTCGGTGGCGATGCCGACGGCGGTGTCGAAGCCGAAGGTGTAGTCGGTGCCGGCCACGTCGTTGTCGATGGTCTTGGGCACGCCGACCAGCCTGACCCCCTGCCGGCTCAGCTCCATGGCCGCTCCGAGGGTGTCCTCGCCGCCGATCACGATCAGCGCGTCGACCTCGTTGGCGGCCAGGGTGTCCTGGATGCGGCGCACACCGTCCTCGTGCTTGAGGGGGTTGGTGCGGGAGGAACCGAGGATGGTTCCGCCCCGCGGCAGGATCCCCCGCACAGCGGAGATGTCCAGCGGCACCACCGTGCCCCGGAGCGCGCCGAGCCAGCCGTCGCGCAGGCCGACGAACTCGAAGCCGTACTCCTGGACGCCCTTGCGGACGACACTGCGGATCACGGCGTTCAGACCGGGGCAGTCACCGCCGCCGGTCAGCACTCCGATCTTCATGGCTTCCTCCGAGAGCCGGGAGCCAGGTGTCTCTTCCCCCATCATGAGCGCCCCCGCTGCCGGGGGCGACTTCCGTGGAGCCCGCCGCCGAGGACGTCGGTCGGCACCCCCTCGAGTGCCCCCCCGGCCCTCGCCGAGGGGCCTGAAGGCCCCTGTGCGGGCGGTGCCGGTCCGGACAGCATGGACGTACGGCCCGCTCCCACGTCCTCGCAGGCCGCGGCACACCCTGTCACGCACACGTCCGGAGGTGAGGGGCCAGATGTCCGTTCACAACGAGCTGGCGCACGCACAGCACGCTCTCGACGATCTCGTCCGGTCGGTGGGCCGGCTGCGGAGCCGCCTGGGGGAGGGTCCGGACCTTCGCCGGGTGCGAGCGGACGCCGATCACCTCCGGGAGGACCTGGACCTGTTGCGGCAGAGCACGGCGGCCGCGGTGTCGGCTGAGGCCCCCGGGCAGCCCGAGGTCGTGTTCGTTCCTTCCGCGCCGTACGACCTCTCGATGTGGGTCGGCTGCGAGGACGAGGGCATCGGATCGCGCCACGGGCCCGAACGGCGTCCGGGAGGCCGGACGGGCCGGCTGTCGCGCCGGGCTCTGTACGAGAAGCCTTGAAGCCGTTTATAAGAAACAGCGGGTACGTTGCGAGGATGCGCTGCGCTCGGCAGGCAGCGCGGGGGGAAGGGTGCCGGCGGCCCGCCCTCGCCCCTCTCGTCCGCGACCAGCCGCACGGTGCCGGAGGACGACATGTCCGCGACCAAACACCGGTTCACGGTCCTGTCCGTGCTGCCCTTCGCCATGATGGCCGCGGTCGCCCTGCTCGACGTCGCCACGGGCCCGTCCATGCACTTCCTGCCGCTGGTGTCGCTCGGACCGGCCTTCGCCCCCCTGGTGGGCGGCTGGAGACGCACCGCCTGCGTCGGCGCGATCGCCCTGCTGCTGTGCCTCACCCTGGCCTGGTACGACAACCTGACCGACGTGCGACGCGCCTCCATGACGCTCGCCTCCGTCCTGGGCGTCACCGTCGCGGGACTGGTGGCGGTGTCCATGCGCCGTAAACGCGAGGCGGAGCTGGACAACGTCCGCTCGATCGCGGAGGCGGCCCAGCGGGTGCTGCTCAAGCCGGTGCCGAGGCTTGCCGGACGGTTGCGGGCGGCCGTCTCCTACACCTCCGCCGTGGCGGAGGCCCGCATCGGCGGTGACCTGTACGAAGTCGTCGCCGCGCCGGAGGGCGTCCGGGTCATCGTGGGGGACGTCCAGGGCAAGGGACTGGAGGCGGTGGAGACCGCGGCCGTGGTCCTGGGGGCCTTCCGCGAGGCGGCGCTGGACGAGGCGGACCTGGAGCAGGTCGGGCACCGGCTCGAGCGGTCGGTGGCCCGGCAACTGGACGGCGAGAAGTTCGTGACCGCCATCCTCGCCGAGGTGAGCGACCATCAGGTCACCTTCCTCAACTTCGGCCACCCGGCCCCCATGGTGATCCGCGCCGACGGCACCACGGATCTCCCGCAGCCCCCTGCCTACGCGCTGCCACTCGGCCTGGGCGAACACGAGGGCGCCAAGCCCGAGCCGTTCGTCACCGACTTCCGCCCCGGCGACCAACTGCTGCTCTACACCGACGGCATCATCGAGGCCCGCGACGCCGACCGCCGCTTCTACCCGCTCACCGAACGCGCCCATCTGCTCAAGGAACCGGATCCCGAGGCCGCGCTGGAGACCCTGCGCCAGGACCTGCTCCACCATGTCAACGGCCCGCTCCAGGACGACGCCGCGATGCTGTTGTTGCGCTACCGGTGACGCTCGATCGGGGAGCAGCCCCATGTGGTGACAGGTTCTGGTCAAAGATGCTTCAAGCGTGGGGCACTGCCTCGCGCTCGGTGATCGGGTCTCCCCGACGGCTTTTCGATGTCCGTTTGGGAGGACCTGGTGCCAGCACCGACCCGTAGAAGACGGTGGCTCACGATCTGTGCCATCACCGCATCCGCCGGCCTCGTCGCGATACCCGCGAGCGCCGCGCCCGGCGGGAACAGCAGCCCCTTCGGGGTCCGCGCGCTCAAACAACTGGCCGCCGAACGCGACCAGTCGGCGGGTGTCATGAGCCCGAAGGCGAAGGCGGAGGACGGCGACCCCGACGGCGGCAACGAGGCGGACGAGATCGCCGAGGGCGCGGACCAGTACGCCGAGGCCCGCACCTCGCCGGGCATCGTCGCACCCGGCGCGTACGGCGCCGCCTGGGGCAGCCTGACCAAGCTGCCGAGTACCGGCGGCAGTTGGCGCGACATCACCGACCTGCCCTACAACTCCGACGACTCCCGCTACCGGGACATCGACTCCAACTCCAGTGGCGGCTCGGGCAATGTCACCGGCCGGATGGCCGCTGTGGCGGCCGACGACGACGGATACGTGTACGCGGGCAGCGCCGGCGGCGGCGTGTGGCGCTCCCAGCGGGGCGGCGGGCACTGGAAGTCCATCAGCGACAAGCTGCCCTCGCAGTCGACCGGCGCGCTCGCGCTGGACGGGGCCGGCCGGCTGTGGCTGGGCACCGGCGAGGCGAACACCAACGCGGACGCCTACCTCGGCAGCGGCGTGTACGTGCTGTCCGACCCGCACCACGGCACCTTCTCCACCCGCAGCCGGGTCGGCGGTGACGAACTGGAGTCCACGACCGTCCGCCAACTCCGCTTCGGAGCGGGCAAGGTGTGGGCGGCGACCAGCGAGGGCGTGTGGAGCCACTCCACCAAGACGCTGAAGGGCGCCTGGAAGCTGGAGTTCGCGCCGAACCCCGACTATCTGCCGGGCGGTTCGAAGGCGCACGACGACTCGGCCGCGTACAAGAACATCACCAACGACATCGCCTTCGACCCGAAGAACCCCTCGAAGGTGATCCTCGCCGTCGGCTGGCGCAGCGGCGACGACTACAACGGCTTCTACACCAAGAACGCCAAGGGCGCCTGGACGCGGATCACCAGCGGCTTCGGCGACCTGCCGACCGACGCGGACAACGTCGGCACGGTCACCTTCGCCCGCGCCGCCGACGGCTCGCGCTACTACGCCATCGACGAGTCGCCCGAGCAGATGGCGACCAACCCGGACAGCGGCCTTCAGGGCATCTACAGCGCCGCCTCCCCGTTCGGGCCGTGGACCAAGGTCGCCGACTACAAGCAGCTGGCCGCCGACGGCTCGGCGCTGACCTCCAGCGGCTACATGCCGGGCGTGCAGGCCTGGTACAACCAGTTCCTGACCGTCGACCCGGCGAACCCGAAGCACGTGTACGCGGGGCTTGAGGAGGTCTACGAGTCCAAGGACGGCGGCGCCACCTGGTCGACCGTCGGACCGTACTGGAACTTCGGCTTCTCCTGCTGGAGCATCGACCCGGCCAAGCAGACCGGTGACTGCAACCAGACCACCCACTCCGACCAGCACGGCGTCGCCATCGGCCGCTACCACGGCAAGAGCTTCGTGTACGTCGGCAACGACGGCGGCGTCTACAAGCGCCCCGTCAACGGCTCGCAGGACGCCTCCGGTCACGCCACCGACTGGACCTCCCTCAACGACGGCACCATCGACACCCTGCAGTACTACTCGGTCGGCGTCGGCAAGGACCTCGACCACGGCGGCGTCTCCGTCACCGGCGGCCTCCAGGACAACGGCCAGTCCGTCCTGCGCAGCAACGACACCGTGATGGGCTCCAACTTCGGCGGCGACGGCGGCGACACGCTCACCGACCCGGCCAACGGGTGCAACATCGCGGAGGAGTACGTCTACCTGTCCATCCAGGTGACCCAGAACTGCGCGGTCAACGACGGCAGTTGGGTGACCGACCCGAGCAAGGCGACCTCCTACAACGTCGCCCCCGCCGACAACGCCACCAGCGAGGCCCGCTTCATCGCCCCGCTCGCCACGGACGCCAAGGACAGCGACACCTGGATCGCGGGCGGCCGGCACGTCTGGGTGCAGACCCACGGCTACGCCATCCGCAGCGGCTCCGAGTGGAAGAGCGTGTACGACCTCGGCGCCGGACGCACCGCGACCGCCGTCGCCGCCTCGGGCGGCAAGGTGTACGCGGCCTGGTGCGGCCCCTGCAACGAGCAGGGCTTCGCCCGCGGCATCTCCGTCGGCAACGCGGACGGCAGCGGCTGGCACGACATCACCCTGCCGGTGAACGGCACGGTCCCCAACCGCTACCTGAGCGGCTTCGCGATCGACCCGAAGAACGCCGACCACGTCTTCCTCGCGGTCAACGGCTTCTCCCGGCACTGGACCGAGGGCCCCGGCGCCGGTGTCGGCCACGTCTTCGAGTCCACCGACGGCGGCACCACCTGGAAGGACGTCTCCGCCAACCTCCCCGACGTGCCGACCAACTCGGCGCTCGTCCTGCCGAACGGCGGCCTGGCCGTCGCCACCGACCTGGGCGTCGTCTACCGAGCCCCGGGCCACACCAGGTGGCAGCGCGTCGGCTCGCTCCCGGCCGTCGCCGTGCTCCAGCTGAAGCTGAGCCCCGACGGGCGCACCCTGTACGCGGCCACCCACGGCCGCGGCATCTACACCATCAGGGTCCGCGACTGCGACTGACCGTCGCCGGACAGCGGCACAGGGCGGTGATCCCGGTCCACGGGGTCACCGCCCTCGCGCGGGAGAGCGCGGTGCCGGCGCCCCGATGCCGAGCAGCCGGACCCGCGGCGCGCCCTGCGTCCGGCCGGGGCACCGGCCATCTGCTGGAACTCCACGCCCTTCGACGTTCGTGCGTCCGGGCCCGGCAAACGGTCAGCGATGCTCCGCAGGCGAGCCGCTACCGACCTCACTTGGGCGGCAGGTGCGCCGCGAACGTGTGGCCCTCGTCGATCCACTCGTCGAGCGCCTCGTCCTCCGCCACGGCGGAGCCCGCGACCACGACCCACCCACGCATCGGGCGGCCCGTCATGTCGAAGATCCGAGCTCCCGGCCGGGCGAGGGCGTCGTCCGTGGCGTCCGGGCCGACGCGGACCAGGAGGTCGTCGCCGCTCACGCCGACGGCCATGTTGCCCCGGTGAAGGAACGCGATGCCCCCGAACATCCGCTTCTCGGTGATGTCGGGATCCTCGCCGAGCCGCTCGCGGATGCGCTCGGCCAGCCCTTCGTCGTATGCCATCACGTGTCGCCTTCCGGGCCGGTGAGTCGGTGTTCGAGGGCGCGCAGGTCCTTGGTGAGACTGGATCGGACCTGGTGGGACATCAACGGTGCCGCCAGGCGGAGGAGGCCGCCGGGGCCGCCACGCACCCGGATGCCGGCCAGGGTGCCGCGTGCGTGGGCCTCGAAGGTGTAGGTGACGTGCATGGGCATGGGGGCGGCCGTGGCGATCATGTCGAGCAGCCGTGGTGGCTCGTGGGCGGCCACCCGAAGGACGTAGTCGATGCGCCGGCCGAGGAAGTACGCCGTACGGGTCACCTCGGCACCCACTCCGAACCCGCCGTCGGCCGCCTCCCGGGTCAGCTCGGCCCGGCGGATGCCCTGGGTCCACTCACTGTCGTGACGCCAGTCCATCGCGTACGCCGCCACCCGCTCTGGCGCCAGCGGAATCACGCGCCGCACCGTCACGTCGATCGCCACGAGGCCAGGATCCCAGCCCGCGTCCCGGCGCGCGCGACATCGGTCGGAATGATGACGGATGCGGGATAAAGCGCGACAAACGGCGATCCCCGCGAGAAGCTGCGGCTGGGGCGCCCCGTCCTGGGGGCGAACCGTCGCCTCATCCCCTAGGAGCCGCCGTGAGCGCCACCGACGACAGCTACCGCTTCGACGACCTCACCGCCCTGTTCGTCAACTGCACTCTGAAGCCCTCGCCGCAGCAGAGTCACACGCAGGGGCTGATCGACAAGAGCGCGGAGATCATGATGTCGCGCGGGGTCACGACGTCCGAGTTCCGGGCTGTGGACCATGACATCGCCACCGGCGTCTACCCGGACATGACCGAGCACGGTTTCGCGACGGACGAGTGGCCGGCCCTGTACGAGCAGGTGATGGCCGCCGACATCCTGGTGATCGCCGGGCCGATCTGGCTGGGGGACAACAGCTCGGTCACCAAGAAGATCATCGAGCGCCTGTACGGTTGCTCCGGTCTGCTCAATTCCGAGGGCCAGTACGCCTATTACGGCCGTGTCGGCGGCTGTCTGATCACCGGCAACGAGGACGGCGTCAAGCACTGCGCCATGAACGTCCTCTACAGCCTCCAGCACCTCGGCTACACCATCCCGCCGCAGGCCGACGCCGGCTGGATCGGCCCGGCCGGACCCGGACCGTCGTACCTCGACCCCGGCTCGGGCGGTCCGGAGAACGACTTCACCAACCGCAACACCGCCTTCATGACCTGGAACCTGATGCACCTGGCCGCCATGCTCAAGCGCGCCAAGGGCATCCCGGCCCACGGCAACCAGCGCTCCGAGTGGGACGCCGGCTGCCGCCTCGACGCCCCGAACCCCGACTACCGCTGAGTCCTCTCACTCGATCGGGAGCGGTCGATTCCTTTTCGTGTCGGCCGGGATCTACATGGTGGAAGGCGCGGCCCGCAGGAGGGGTCGGCCTCCGTCGTGTATGCCGAGAAGGAAAGGCTGATCGCCGTGAGCATTCCCACCACCATGCGGGCGCTGCAGCAGACGTCCCTCGACGGCCCGCAGGACATGCGCCTGATCAGTGGCGCAGCGGTGCCCCACCCCGGACGGGGCGAGGTCCTGATCCGCGTCGCCGCCGCCGGGGTGAACTACGCCGACATCTCGAAGGCCCACGGCATGTTCGCGGGCGGTCCTCAGCCACCGTACCTGGCGGGGTTCGAGGCGGCCGGTGAAGTCGTTGCGACGGGCGAGGGGGTGACCGGCCTGCAACCGGGGGCCCGCGTCGTCGGTGTCGGGACCGGCGCCTTCGCCGAGTACATGGTGCTGGACGCGGCTGCGGCGGTGCCGGTGCCCTCGGGCTGGACGGAGCAGCAGGCGCTGGGGCTGGTCGTGAACTGGCCCACCGCGCTGGCCGCGCTCAAGCCGCTGGGCGGCATCACCGCCGGGCATGTCGTGCTGATCCATGCCGCGGCGGGTGGGACCGGCCAGGCTGCGACGAGGATGGCCAAGCACTACGGTGCGACAGTCATCGCCACCGCCTCGCCGGGCAAGCACGAGGCGGTGCGGGCAGCGGGAGCCGACCACGTGCTGGACTCTCTCGGCGGTCACCTCGCCGCCGACGTGATGGCGCTGACGGGCGGACTGGGTGTCGATCTGGTTCTGGAGTCGGCCGGCGGCGCCACCTTCGCCCACAGCCTGGCCGCGGCCAAGCGGGTCACCGGCCGTGTGGTCGTCTACGGCATGGCGGGCGGCGAAGCGGCGATCACCAACTGGGAGCTGGTGTACCAGCACCAGGTCCATCTCATCGGCCTCAACATCGGCGTCTTGATTCAGGCCGCCCCGCAGATGTTCGGCGAGCTGATGGGCGAGCTGTCCGCCCTGATCGCGGCGGGCGTGCTCGAACCGAGCCGGCCCACCGTCTACGAACTGGCCGACGGACCGAGGGCACTCATGGAACTGGAAGCCAGGTCCACCATCGGCAAACTGGCCCTGCTGGCCTGAGCCATGGCATCGGATCAAGAGCGGTTCACTGCCGAGGCCGAGGGGTTCCGCCGGGAGCTGTTGGCACACTGCTACCGCATGGCCGGCTCTGCGCACGACGCCGAGGACCTCGTACAGGAGACCTATCTGCGGGCATGGCGGTCCTACGCCGGGTTCGAGGGCCGGGCGTCGATGCGGTCCTGGCTCTACAAGATCGCCACCAACGTCTGCCTGAAGGCGTTGCAGCCCCGCTCGATCCGACTGCTGCCCTCAGGTCTGGCAGGACCGTACGACGGCCCCGACCGCCCGCCGCATCCGGCCGCGGCGGACGAGGTCGCATGGCTGGAGCCGCTGCCGGACGCATGGATCGCTCCGCCCGCCGACGATCCGGCCGCGGTGGTGGTCGAACGCGAGTCGCTACGGCTGGCGCTCATCGCCAGCCTGCAGCACCTGCCCGCCCGCCAACGCGCGATCCTCATCCTGCGTGAGGTGCTGGCGTTCTCCGCGGCCGAGACCGCGGAGATCCTCGACACCACCACGGCGGCGGTCAAGAGCGGTCTGCAGCGTGCCCGCGCGCGGCTGGACGAACTGCGGCCGGAGTCATCGGGGGAACTGCTCGAACCGACCGACCACCGCGCACGCGCACTGCTCGACGCCTACATCGCCGCCTTCGAACGCTCCGACGCCGGCCTGCTGGAACAGGTGCTGCGCAAGGACGCCACGCTGGAGGCGACGCCGTTCCGTGACTGGCAGGCGGGCCGGGCGAGCTGCGTCCACATGCTCGGCACGTACGTGCTGGGAACTCCTGGCGACTGGCAGATGATCGCCACGACGGCCAACGGCCAACCCGCCGCCGTCGTGTACCGCCGGGACGCGGAAGGCGCGCCGAGGGCCGACGGGGTCGTGGTGCTCAGTCCCACCGCCACCGGTGTCTCCCGCGTGATCAAGTTCCACGATCCCGCGCTGGTCGCGGCGTTCGGCCTCCCGGACGTACGGGGCCACTGACCGCCGCCGGAGACAGCTTGATCCGCCGCCGCTCAGGCCGAGAGCAGCCCGCGGCCGAGCCAGTCGGCGGAGTCGCGGGCGCCGGGGAGCGCGAAGAAGTAGCCGCCGCCGGTGGGGGAGATGTAGTCGACGAGGGGTTCGTCGATGAGGCGGGTCTGGGTGGCCTCGAACTGCCGCCTCACGTCCTGCTGGTAGCAGCAGAACACCAGGCCCATGTCGAGGTTGCCGACGTCGTCGATCCCCCGGTCGTAGTTGTAACCGCGGCGCAGGATACGGGTGTTGTCGGTCTTCGCGGTGCGCGGGTTGGCCAGCCGGATGTGCGCGTCCAGCGGAATCGCGGTGCCGTGCGGGTCCTTGGCGTAGTTCGGGATGTCCGTCTCCACGGCGCCGTCGAGCGGGGCGCCGGTGTCCTTGCGGCGGCCGAACATCTTCTCCTGCTCGGTGAGGGAGACCCGGTCCCAGAACTCCACCAGCATGCGGATGATCCGGATCACCTGGTAGCTGCCGCCCTTCGCCCAGGCGGGCTCGCCGTCGCCGTCCCCGACCCAGATCAGCCGGCTGGTCTCGCGGGCCGAGGTGACGTCGGGGTTGGCGATGCCGTCCTTGAAGCCGAGCAGGTTGCGCTGGGCCCCGGTGGGCCGGGGTGTGTTCTGGAAGCCGTCGATGCGCCACTTGATCTGCATGGCGCCGCGGGTGTGCCTGGCGATGTCGCGCAGCGCGTGCAGGACGGTGTCCTGACGGTTGGCGCAGATCTGCAGGGACAGGTCGCCGTGGCACTCGGCCGGCTTGAGGTTGTCGTTGGGGAAGGTCCGCATCGCCGTCAGCCGGGTCGGCCGGGCCTTCGCGAGGCCGTAGCGGTCGTCGAAGAGGGAGGCGCCGACGCCGACGGTGACGGTGAGCCCGTCGGCGGGCACGGTCGGGCCGAGGATGCCGTTGTCGGAGGGCGGGGCGCCCACGCCGAGGTCGGCGGGGGTTCCGCCGGAGGTGAGGAAGCGGGCGCGGGCGGTGATCGTCCTGAGCAGCTCGGCCAGTTCGGTCCGGTTGTCGGCGATGACGTCGAAGGAGACGAAGGTGGCGGCCGCGGGGGCCGGCGTGACGATGCCGGCCTGGTGGACGCCGTGGAAGGGAACCTTGGCGGCGGCGTCGGGTGTCTGCGTGGCGGCCTGTGCGGTGCCGCCGCCGCTCTCCGCGAGCGCGAGACCGCCGCCCGCCAGGACCGCGCCGGCGGCTCCGGCTCCCAGAGCCGTCTTCACGAAGGAGCGGCGGCCGGCACCGGCGGGGCAGCCGCCCTGCGGGACGGGGGATTCGGCGGACGGCATGGGGGCGTTCCCTTCCCTGCGTTCGGGCTCGTGTGGTGCGTGGTTCATCAGGCGGACTTCCGGATCTCCAGCAGGTCGGGGACCGGGGAGAGGTCCTCCAGGAGCTGGCCGGTGGCTCCGTCGAGACGGGCGCGGGTGGTCTGGTCGAGCTGCTCGACGGGGGTCCAGGAGGCGCCGTGACGGGCGGCGTCGAGCAGCGCCTGGAGCCGTGCGATGTCCGCGTCGACCGTCGGCAGCAGGTGCGGGGAGCGGGTGGTCAGCAGCGGCCTGAGCACGGTGAGCAGCTCGCGGGTGCCCGCCAGGTTGGCGTCGGCGGTGGCGAGGTTGGTGCCGCTGCCCTCGTCGGTGTCGCCGGTCAGCTCGAACTGCAGGGTGTTCTCCAGGATCTCGTGGGCGCGCAGCGGCAGGTCGCCCGGGTCGAACTCCTGGTGCGGGAACGCCTTGCGCAACCCGGCGGCGTCGACGGCCAGCTGCTCGGCGGGGCCGGTGAGCGACGTCGCCGACTCGCCGTGCCACAGGCCGTACTCGACGCGGAGGAAACCGGTGAAGTCCTTGTCGTGGACGCCACCCGGCAGCCCGTCGGCCCGGCCGTCGATCTTCTGGTCGAAGTCCTGGAAGGTGCCGTAGGCGGCGCCGAGCGACGCGTAGGTGCGGTGCGCGGTGAGCCAGTCGGTCCGGGCCTTGCCGAGACGGCCGCCCTTGACGTCGGCCGCGAGCGCGCGGGTCTGGGCGACGAGCGTGGCGAGGCCCTGGCCGACGTACGCCTTGTACTGGGCGAGCGGGCCGGCGAGGTCCTGCGCGGAGACGGGTACGACCGCCTTCGCCGATCCCGAGCCGGTGACGCGGACGGCCCGGGAGGTGACCGCGGCGCCGCCGGTGGGCACGCACCGCCAGGCGTAGGTGCCGCCGCCCACCGTGGCGACCAGGGCGCGGGTCGTGCCCGGGGCCAGGCCCTCGATCTCGCCGTAGACCGCGTTGGTGGCCGGATCGACCAGGTACACCTCGGAGGTCTTGTCACCGGTGTTGTGCATCTGGAAGGTCTGCCGGCCGGGCTTGGGCGCCGAGAACCCCTTGCCGCACTCCTTCTCGGAGACGGCCACGGTCTGCGCCGCGGCGGGCTTGGGCCGGCCGAGGGCGACGGCGAGGCCCGCGATCACGGCCGGCACGGTGACGACGGCGACCGGCACCACCCAGCCGGGACGGTGCCGGGCGGGCCGCGGGGCGTCCTGTGCCAGGACGGTCCGCTCGCGGGCCGGCTTGGGTGCCGCCGCCCGCACACCGCGCACGAACAGCGTCATGACGACGGCGAGGTAACCGCCGTACCCGGCCACCTGGAGCCAGGTCATGGTCGGCGTCAGGTTGAACACGCCCTGCACGAGGGTGCTGTACCAGGAACCCGCGTCGACGCTGCCGCTCAGGTCGAAGGCGAACGCGGTCTTCCCCGGCAGGACGCCGCCCTCCTGCAGATCGCGCAGGCCGTAGCCGAGGACGCCGGCCGCGATGACGATCAGCACGGCGCCGGTCGCGGTGAAGAACTTCGTCAGGTTGATCCTCAGCACCCGCCGGTACAGGCCCCAGCACAGACCGGCGGCCAGTACGAGGCCGATCGCGGCGCCGGTCAGCGGGCCGGCGGACTCGCCCGCGGCCTGGGCGGTGGTCCACAGGAACAGGGCGGTCTCCAAGCCCTCCCGGCCCACGGCGAGGAACGAGGTGACGACGAGGACCCCCGCGCCCATGCCGAGCGCCCCCGTCACCTTCTCCTTGATCGCGCCGGACAGGCCGCGGGCCGAGCGGCGCATCCAGAACACCATCGCGGTGACGAACGCGACCGCGATCACGCTGAGCGTGCCGCCGAAGGCTTCCTGAGCGGTGGCCGACAGGGACGCGGCGGTGAAGGTGAGGACCGCGCCGAAGCTCATCGCGAGCGCGATCGCCGCGAGCACGCCCGTCCACACCTGCGGCAGCCGGGAGCGGGCGTCGGCCCGCACCAGGGTGGCGACCAGGATGGAGACGATGAGTCCGGCTTCCAGCCCTTCCCGCAATCCGATCAGGAAGCTCGGAAACGCGTCATCCCACATGCGGCTCTCCCTGGCCCGCCTCCGCCACTGATCACGTTCATTAGCGTAGGCATACCTAACTAGACGCGGACCATCATGACCACAGGTCTGCAGTCAAAAGGTCATGGGAAAGTAATTCCGGGGCAAAACCCTGGACCGGTTTTTCCCGGGGGCTCGGCGACCAGGTGACCGATGATGTGAGCATGAGGATTCCCGACCGACGGATCGAACTGTTCACCGGCACCGGCAGCGAGGACCGCTTCGGCGGCCCTGCGACGGGTGACGAGCGGGCCATGATCGTGACCATGCTCGACGCCCAGCGCGCCACGCTGAGACTCAAGTGCTCAGGCCTGGGGCCGGAGTTGGCGCAGCGCTCGGTGTCACCGTCCTCGCTCTCCCTGCTCGGTCTGGTACGGCATCTCGCCGACGTGGAACGCCGTTGGTTCCGGGCCGTACTCGCCGGCCACGACGTCGAACTGCGGTTCTCGTCGGCGGTCGTCCCGGAGGGCGACTTCGACGGCGCGGACCCCGCCTCCGTCGCGGAGTCCTGGGCGGCCTGGCACGACGAAGTCGCCTTCGCGGAGGCGTTCGTCACCGCGGCACCGCACCTCGACGTCGAGGGTCACGACGCCTGGCGCGGCACGGTCTCCCTGCGCTGGGTGCTCCTGCACATGATCGAGGAGTACGCCCGGCACAACGGACACGCCGACCTGATCCGCGAACGGATCGACGGAGCGGTCGGGGTGTGACCGTCCCCGAGGCGCCTCAGCGGGCCGGACCCATCAGCCGTACACCTGGCTCACGTTCGGGCGGGGCGCCGGGCGGTGATGGGCGGCGGGGCCCTCGGCGAAGCCGCGCAGGAGGTTCTCCGTGGTCCGGGTGACGAAGGCGCGGGTGCGGGCGTCCATGCCGTGGTCGCGGCCGCCGTCGGCGGTGCCGGCCAGCAGCGCCTCGACCCAGCGCATGGTGCCGGTGGCGAAGACCCCCGCGCCGCCGCCGACGCTGTAGTACGCCGAGTCGCTGTGGCTGGGGCTGCCCTGGCACAACAGCGGTGAGTGGGCGGTTATCTCGAGGGGCTCGGGGACGGGATGTCCGGGGGTGACGCGGTCGTACTCGACGCCGACCAGATGGTCGAAGCCGTCGCCGGGGCGCACGCCGGTCCCCTCGTACAGCCAGTGGTCCGCGGCCCGGACCACGTACGGCGCGTCGGTCGGATAGCCCTCGTAGAGCACGCCCGTGAGCGAGGACTCGGGGTCGGGGGCGGGAGGCGCGCGGAAGTCGGTGGTGACGAGGGCGGGTCGGGACCGGAGGTAAGGGTCGGCGTCGTAGGCCGACTTGTAGCAGACCACGGTACGTTCCGGCGCCGACCCGTCCGCCTCCAGGCGCACCCGGCGGAAGCAGGTGTTGGCGCCGAGGAAGGCGATGTTGGTGCCGGCGTCGCGCGCCTCGGTGACGTACAGGCGCTGCTGGGGCGTCCAGTACTCGTCGTGTCCGAGGCAGACGGCGGCTCTCGCGCCGTGCAGGACGCTGGGATCGCGGTGGACGTCCGCGCCGGTGGTGTAGGCGAGCGGGATGCCGAGCCGTTCGGCCAGCACCACCAGCGGCCGCTCGTACACCAGGAACTTCTCGGCGCCGACGGAGTCGTAGGGCCGGTCGAAACTGACGGCGAGGGAGCGCGTGAGGTAGGAGCCGTCGGCCCCGTTGTAGAGGCTGTAGCCGCCCCACCGGTTGTACGCCTGCCACGTGGCCGGCGCGTGCATGAGGACGGTACGTCCCCGGCCCTGGACCGAGCGCACGATCAGCGGGACGTAGTGCTGATGGCCGGTGTCGGCCTCCAGCCGCAGCAGATACGCCCCCTCCGGCCAGCCCTCGGTGGTGAAGGTCACCGTGGGCTGCCAGTCGGCGCGGACGGTGCGGGTGTCGGGCAGGAACCGCGGGGCCGGCTGGACGCGGCCCGGCACCCGCCCCGAGGACCAGACCCGCCGGGCCTGTGCGCCGCCGTACCAGCCGACGCGGAAGGCGGAGACCTGGAACCCCGACGCGGTGGTCGACACATACAGTCCGCATTCCTCCCCGGGAGCCACGCTCACCCGGTCGGCATAGCCGGTCACGGCGTCCGGCGGTCCCTGGGAGCGAATCCGCCAGTCGGAGGTGCCGGGCAGGTCGCGCTCGGCGGGCGGGCCATGGTTCGCGGCACTGTCGGTACGGCGGTGGGGACGACCGCTCCTCGACGCGGGAACGCATGCCGCGGCGGCCGCCGAGCCCGCCCCGACCCCGGCGCACACCTGCAGGAACCGCCTGCGTCCCAAGGAGGCCTCCGGACCGTCCGGGACGCGCGCTCCCCGCTCCTCAGGACCCACACCGCCTCCCGCACCTCGTCGGGCCTCAGCGTCCTTCCGTGGCCCAGAGTTCCACAGGGGAGGGAATCGACACAGCCCCCGCGGCGTCAGCAGATCCGGGGAAGCTGCTCACCCAGCGGCATGTCCACGATGCGACGGGCGCCCACCAGGGTGCGCAGGGTCACCCGGCCGCCCTGGCCCTCGTCCAGGACCTCCCCGATCCGCACCGCCTGCGCGCCTTCCGGCAGTGAGCGCAGACAGGTCAGGGCCTCCTCGGCGGCGGATGCGTCGACGAAGGCCACCATGCAGCCCTCGTTGGCGACGACCAGGGGATCGAGGCCCAGCAGATCGCAGGCCGAGGCCACCGCCTCCGGCACCGGGACGGCGCTCTCCTCGATCTCGACGGCTACGGACGAGTCCCGGGCGATCTCGTTGAGGGCCGCGGCCAGGCCGCCCCGGGTGGGGTCGCGCAGGACGTGGACGGCGGCGCCGAGCGGGGCCAGGGTCTCGACGAGGCGGTGCAGTGGACGGGTGTCGGAGGCGATGTCCCCCTCGAAGCCCAGCCCCTCCCGGGTGCTCAGCACGGTCGTGCCGTGCAGCCCGATCGGCCCGGACAGCAGGACCGCGTCGCCGGAGCGGGCCGACGCGGCGGACGGGGACAGGGCCGGGTGGCGCTGTCCGACGCCGGTGGTGTTGACGAACAGGCGGTCGGCGGCGCCCCGCCCCACCACCTTGGTGTCGCCCGTCACGACCGGCACCCCGGCCTCCTGCGCCGCCTTGCCCAACGAGTCCATCACGGCCCGCAGTTCGGCCAGTTCCAGGCCCTCCTCGATGATCAGTGACACGGACAGCGCGAGCGGCCGGGCGCCCCGCATGGCCAGGTCGTTGACCGTCCCGTGGACGGCGAGGGACCCGATGTCGCCGCCCGGGAAGAACAGCGGGCTGACGACGAAGCTGTCCGTGCTCATGACCAGCTCCGGGCGGCCCGGCAGCAGGGCCGCGTCCTCCAGCGGTCCCGGCGCGACGCCCAGCGCGGGCAGCACCAGCCGGTCCAGCAGCTCACCGGTGAGGCGGCCGCCGGCGCCGTGGCCGAGCAGCACGACCTCGTCCTCGTGGTTCGGCGTGGGGCATTGGACGGTCATGGCGTGCTCCTCACGGCGACGACGTCGGATGCGGCGGTGCGTCCGGCCGCGTGGAAGGCGGCACACGTGCCCTCGGACGACACCATGGGCGCGCCGAGGGGATGACGGGGCGTGCAGCGGGTGCCGTAGGCCGCGCAGTCGGTCGGCAGCCGGGCACCGGTGAGGATCGCGCCGGCGATGCAGTCGGCGTCCTCCACCGGACACAGCCCGCTCACCGCGAAGCGGCGGGCGGCGTCGAACGCGGCGTAGGCGTCGGCGAGTTCGAGGCCGCTGTCGGGCAGCGCCCCGATGCCGCGCCAGGCCCGGTCGGTGACCTGGAAGACCTCACGGACCGCGTCCTGCGCCGCGGTGTTGCCCGAGCGGCGCACCGCCCGCACGTACTGGTTCTCGACCTCGAAGCGGCCGGACTCCAACTGCCGTACCGCCATGAGGATGCCCTCCAGCAGGTCCAGCGGTTCGAAGCCGGTGACCACGATCGGCACCCGGTAGCGGGCGGCGATCGGCTCGTACTCCCGCCAGCCCATCACCGCGCACACATGCCCGGCCGCCAGGAACGCCTGCACCTCGCACTCCGGGTCGTCCAGCAGCGCGGTCATCGCGGGCGGCACCAGGACATGGCTGACGAGGAGGGAGAAGTTCCTCAGCCCGAGGCGGGCCGCGTGCAGGACGGCCATGGCGTTGGCGGGGGCCGTCGTCTCGAACCCGACGGCCAGGAACACCACTTCACGGTCGGGGTGGGCGGCGGCGAGGCGGACGGCGTCCATCGGGGCGTACACCACGCGGACGTCGGCGCCGCGCGCCCGCAGCGACAGGAGGTCGGTGTTCGTGCCGGGCACCCGCAGCATGTCGCCGAAGCTGGTGAAGATCACGCCGGGCCGGGCGGCGATGGCCATCGCCCGGTCCAGGGTCTCCAGCGGGGTCACGCAGACCGGGCAGCCGGGACCGTGGATCATCCGCATGCCTGCAGGCAGCAGTTCGTCGATGCCCTGGCGGACCAGGGTGTGGGTCTGGCCGCCGCACACCTCCATGATCCGCCAGGGGCGGGTGGCGGCCTGGTCCAGCTCGTCGAGCAGACGCCTGGCGAGGATGGGGTCGCGGTATTCGTCGAGGTACTTCATCGGTGGGTCAGGTCCAGCCGGATGTCGACGACGCCCTCGACCGCGCGGACCGCGCGCGCCACCACGGGCACCAGCGTCCGGTCGGGCAGGGCGCCGCCCAGCGTGACCACGCCTTCGGCGACGGAGACGGTCAGGGCGCCGGTGGTGACGGGGAGCTGGGACAGGATGACGTGCCGGATCTCCTCGGCGATCTCCTCGTCGTCCCGCAGGAAGACCTTGAGCAGGTCGCTGCGGCTGACCACGCCCTGCAGGATGCCCACGGAGTCGACCACGGGCAGCCGCTTGACGTGCCGGCGTGCCATGATCCGGGCGGCCTCGGCGAGCGAGGCGTCCGCATGCACGGTCACCACGGGCGTGCTCATCAACTCGCCCGCGGTCACGGCGCCGGCCTTGGTCCGCTCGGCCGGGTCGCCCTCCTCGGTGTCCCGGAACTCCTCCTTGGCCAGCAGGTCGGCCTCCGAGACCACGCCGACGACCCGGCCCTCGCCCTCGAGGACGGGCAGGGCGCTGACCTTCCACTGGTCGATCAGCTCGACGACCTCCTTGAAGGGCGCGTCACGGCCGACGGCGATGACGGTCTGGGTCATCACATCGCTCACGGTGAACGGGGATTCAGGCATCGCAGCCTCCCGAGGTCTCGTCCGGGATCGCTCCCGAGGTGCGGACGATCTTGAGGTCGAGGAAGTGGGTGGAGCACGAGATGCACGGGTCGTGGTTGCGGATCGCCCGCTCGCACAGGGCCGTCAACGCGTCGTCGTCCGGATCGTGTTCACCGATCGCCCGCTGGGCCAGGCGGAGCAGGTCGTCCTCGATCGCGCCCTGGTTCTGCGCGGTGGGCGGCACCATCAGCGCGCTCGTGACCGTGCCGTCGGCGGTGAGTTCGTAGCGGTGGTAGAGCATGCCCCGCGGAGCTTCGGTGGCGCCGTGACCGACCCCCGCGACCGGCGGAACGTCGACGTACGGCCGGGCGGGCGGCTCGTACCCGTCGATGATCCGCAGCGCCTCCTCGACGGCGTACAGCGTCTCCACCGACCGCACCAGGATGGACCGGTACGGGTTGCGGCACACGGCGCCCTCGCGCGGATCGCCGAGCCCCGCCTCGATCGCCGCCTCGATCGCTGCCGGCGACAGCTTCCGGCCGCCGATCGCGAACCGGGCCAGCGATCCGGTCAGATGCAGCCGGCCGTCGAGCCGCGAGTGCAGTGCGGTCGAGTGCGGCACATGCATCTCCCGCACCCGGTCGGTGAACCCGGCCACCGGGAAGGACTCGGTGGTGCCGTCGGCGATCAGCACGGTCGGGGTGCCGCTCTCGATGGCGTACGTGTCGGGGGCGGCCAGCGCGAGCAGGTCGGCGGAGGTGTGGGCGAAGGGGAACTCGAAGCCGGCGACCCAGCGCACGGTGTCCCAGGCGTCGTCCAGGGCCCGCTTCAACTCCTCGCGCAGCGGCCGCAGTTCCTCGCGAGAGGGTGCCCGGTGGAAGCCGCCGAGGCGGACGTTGACGGGGTGCACCGCCCGCCCGCCGAGCAGCTCCATCAGCGAGTTGCCCGCCTTCTTCAGCCGCAGCCCCCGCTCGACCTCGGCCCGGTGGGTGCGGGCCAGGTCGATCGCGCTCGGGCGGCCCAGGAAGTCCGGGGCGTGCAGCAGGTAGATGTGCAGGGCCTGGCTCTCGATCCACTCCCCGCAGTACAGCAGCCGCCGCAGATCGCGGATCACCGGATCGACCGTCACCCCGCACGCGTCCTCGATCGCCGCGCAGGCGCTCATCTGGTACGCCACCGGGCAGATCCCGCACACCCGGGCCGTGATGTCGGGCGGCTCGGTGTAGGAGCGCCCGCGCAGGAACGCCTCGAAGAACCGCGGCGGTTCGTAGATCTCCAGCCGGGCCGCGGTGACCGTGCCGTCGTGGACGTGCAGGCTCAGCGCGCCCTCGCCCTCGACCCGGGAGAGCGAGCCGACGTGCAGCACACGGGATCCGCAGTGGGTCACGACGTCAGCTCCTTGTCGAAGGCGGCCGCGTTGTAGGTGTGCAGGAAGCGGACGACGGCGTCGTCGTCCATCCCGTCGCGGCGCAGCACCGGAATGAGGGCGGGCAGGTTGACCGACCCGGACGGGCCGAAGCAGCCGAAGCAGCCGCGCCGGTACGCCGGACACAGCGCCCCGCACCCGGCGTGCGTGACCGGGCCCAGGCAGGGCTTGCCCTCGGCGACCGTGACGCAGACCGTGCCGCGCCGCTTGCACTCGAAGCACACGCTGTGGTTCGGCACGTCCGGCTTCCGCCCGGCGAGGAAGGCGGTGATCACCTCGATGAGCTGCCGCTTGTCCACGGGACAGCCGCGCAGCTCGAAGTCGACGTCCACATGGGCCGAGACAGGGGTGGAGGTGGCGAGCGTGGAGATGTACTCGGGGTGGGCGTAGACCACGCGCCGGAACTCGTCCACGTCCGCGAAGTTCCGCAGGGCCTGGATGCCGCCGGCCGTCGCGCACGCCCCGATCGTCACCAGGTGACGGGAATTGGCGCGGATCGCGCGGATGCGTTCGGCGTCCTGGGCCGTCGTGATCGAGCCCTCGACGAGGGACAGGTCGTAGGGTCCGGGCAGGACGGTGCTGGTGGCCTCGAGGAAGTGGGCGATCTCCACCGTGCCCGCCAGCGCGAGGAGTTCGTCCTCGCAGTCGAGCAGGGTGAGCTGGCAGCCGTCGCAGGAGGCCAGTTTGAACACGGCGAGCTTGGGCGCGCTCATCTCACAACTCCCTTACCGACAGCAGCGGTTGGGCCTGCTCCCAGCCGACGACCGGTCCATCCCGGCAGACCAGCAGCGGGCCGAGCTGGCAGTGCCCGCAGTGCCCGGTCGCGCAGCGCATGTTCCGTTCCAGCGAGACCCGGATGCGCTCCGGTGGCACCCCGCGCTGTGCGAGATCCCGGGCGGTGGCGCGGATCATCGGCTCGGGACCGCACACGAACGCCCAGGTGCGGTCCGGGTCGAAGGGCGCCCGGCCGAGCAGCTGGGTGACGACCCCGACGTCCCCGTGCCAGCCGGTGTCGGGCCAGTCCACGGTCACCCCCGTGTACGCCGTGGCCCACTGCTCCAGTTCCTCGCGGGAGATGAGGTCGGCCGGGGTCCGCGCGCCGACGAGCACGCTGACCCGTCCGTACGCCTCGGGTTCGGCGAGCGCGCCCAGGATCAGCGGGCGCAGCGGCGCCAGGCCGATGCCGCCGGCCACCACCAACACGTCCTGTCCACGGGCCGGTTCGAGCTCCCAGCTCGTTCCGTACGGGCCCCGCAGGCCGACCACGTCACCCACGCGCGTCGCGCACAGCCCGTCGGAGACCGCGCCCACACTGCGGATCGTGTGCGCCAGCCCGCCCGTACCCTGCACGGAACTCACCGACAGCGGAATCTCCCCGCGTCCGAAGCAGTGCACCATCGCGAACTGCCCCGGCGCGAACTCCGCCAGCGCCTCGCCGACCGGCTCCAGCCGCAGCGTGACCGTCTCCGCGGTGTCCCTGCGCCGGTCGACCACGAGATGGGGGACGGGTACGGCGGTCATCCGGCACCGCCGCTCAGGAAGGCGGCCGGGGAGCCGTAGAGGTCGACGAGCCGGGCCCGCGCCGCGTTCAGCCGGTGGGAGAGCACCCGCCCCACCCAGCGGCCGACCGCCCGCCCGAACTCGGCGTCGTCGTCGCACATCAGACGCACGGCGACCGCGTCGAACTCGTACGCCCGCACCCGTGTCGTCGTGACCGCGCCCAGCTGCCAGACGTACGGCTCGAACAGCCAGGACCAGCCCACGAGATCACCCGTGCCGAGGGTCTCGATCACCGGTGTGCGACGGCCGGGGACATGCATGTCGAGGGCGACCGTGCCGTCGCGGACGATCCAGAACCGGTCGGCGTGCCCGCCTTCCTCGAAGAGCCGGGTGTCCGGTTTCAGGTCGACCTCGCGCGCGATGCGCAGCAGCCGTTCCCGGTGCTCGACGGGCATCGCGTGTTCCAGGCGCAGGGTGATCGAGGGGGTCATCGCTCCGTCTCCGATTCGGTGTGCAGCGCGGCGACTTCCTCGGTGATGTCGATGCCGGCCGGGCACCAGGCGATGCACCGGCCGCAGCCGACACAGCCCGAGGTGCCGAACTGGTCGTGCCAGGTGGAGAGTTTGTGGGTGAGCCACTGCCGGTAGCGGGCCTTGCCCGAGGAACGGACCGGGCCCTCGTGGAGGTAGGAGAAGTCCAGGTCGAAGCAGGAGTCCCAGCGCTGCCAGCGTTCGGTGTGGTCGCCGGTGAGGTCGGTGACCTCCTCGGTGGTCACACAGAAGCAGGTGGGACACACCATCGTGCAGTTGCCGCAGGTCAGACAGCGCGCGGCGACGTCGTCCCAGCGCTCGGCGTCCAGACTCGCGCCCATCAGCGCGCGCAGGTCGACGGGCGGCAGCGAGCGCCCCATGCGGTCGCGCGCCGCGTCGACCGAGGCCCGGGCCGTGGTCTCGGTGGCCGGGTCGGCGCCGCGGTGCGGCACCGCCTCCAGCAGCCGGGCGCCCTCCTCGCTGCCGACGCGCACCAGGAAGCGGTGCCCGTCGCCGTCCACCACCTCGGTCAGCGCCAGGTCGTAGCCCGGATCGGCGGCGGGGCCGCCCCCGGTGGACACGCAGAAGCAGGTCGCGCCGGGCTCCACACAGTCGACGGAGATGAGCAGCGCCCGCCGCCGGCGTGCCCCGTACCCGGAGTCCTCGTACCGTCCACCGGTCAGCACCCGGTCCTGGATGGCCACGGCCCGCAGGTCACAGGGCCGCACGCCGAGAAAGGCGTAGTCGGGGGCGGCGGGCTCCTCGGGGGTGAAGGACACGTGCCCCTCCGGCGTCCGGTCGGCACTCCACAGCCGTTCCCGTGCCGGATGCAGGAAGGTCTTCCAGGACTGGGGCCCCGCGCTGTGCGCGAAGGCGGCCCCGTCCTCGCGTCGCACCAGCCGGTACCGTCCGGCCTCCAGCTCCACGCCCCAGCCGAAGGGCAGCGCGTCGGCCGAGGCCAGCTCCGCCAGCACGATCGCCCCGTCCCGCACGGTGGGTCCCACGACGGTGCGCCCCTGCCCGACCAGAGCCGTGACCAAGGCGTCCAGCCCGTCCCGGTCGAGCACGGCAGGCGCTGTGGTGACGCTCATACGGTCCTCCTCGTCAGGGCTGATCGTGCTCGTCCACCCTCAGCTTCCGGCGCGTCCCGCGGCGGGCGCATGGGCCGACCGGCCCTGGGAGCGGAGTCGACCGGATCTCATGACGGAGGGGCGGGCGGCCGGGGCAGGGGTTCACCCAGCTCGCCCTCAACCGCCCCCGCCATGGCCCGCAGCACCTCGAGGGTCCGCTCGGCCTCCGCCTCGTCGACCAGGGTGATCGCGAAGCCCACGTGCACGATGACGTACGACCCGACGTCCGCCTCGGGCGTGCAGCTCAGGCAGACCTCCCGCCGTATCCCCCCGAAGTCGACGGTCGCCATGCGCAGACCCGCGTCGTAGTGGACCTCCGTCACCCGTCCCGGAATGCCAAGACACATCCCCGCTCACTCCTCCCCGGCCAGCCGCGCCGCCGCGACCGCCGCCTGCCCGTAGCTGACACCGCCGTCACCGACGGGAACCTGACCGCCGACGAACACCCGCAGCCCCTGCGCGTGCAGCCGCCGCCGCACCTCGGTCAGCAGCCGCCAGTTGACGAAGCAGCCCCCGCCGAGACACACCGTGCGCGGCGCGCCCTCGGCGACGGCCCGTGCGGCGAGATCCGCCGTGACGATCGCGACCGTCGCGTGGAAGGCCGCCGCGAGCCGGGCCACCGACTCGCCGCCGAGCTGCCGTGTCAGCAGATCGACGAGCGTCGGCGTCGGGTCGTACACCCACAGTCCCTGCGAGCGCACGATCCGGTGGCCGAGCGGCACGGCGTGCTCGTCGCCCGCCGCCGTCTCCAGCAGGACGGCCGCCTCGCCCTCGTAACTCACCCGGTCGGCGAGCCCGAGCAGCGCGGCGACCGTGTCGAAGAGCCGTCCGGCGCTGGAGGCGCGCGGGCAGTTGACGTCCCGGGCCACCATGGCCCGCACGGTGGCCACCTCGCGCGGATCGAGCCGCTCGGTGAAGTGCCGGGTGAGCCAGGGGTACGGCCGCGGGGAGCCCAGCGTCTCGCTGCCGAACAGCCGCCCGAGCGCCGCCCGGGAGGGATGCCGTACGGCCGCGTCCCCGCCCGGCAGGGGCGCCGAGGCGAACCGGCCCACCCGGCGGTAGCCGCTCAAGGTGGCGAGGAGGATCTCACCGCCCCACAGCGTGCCGTCGTCGCCGAGCCCCAGTCCGTCGTAGGCGATCCCGAGGAACGCTCCCCGCACCCCGTGCTCGGCGGCGCAGGCGGCCACATGCGCGTGGTGGTGCTGCACCGGCATCCGCCCTACCGGCTGGGCCTCGGCCCACTGCGTGGACAGATAGCCGGGATGCAGGTCGTGGGCGACGACACGGGGCTCGATGCCGGTCAGCCGGCGCAGTTGGTCGTACGACGCCAGGAACGCCTCGTGGGTCGACAGGTCGGCCAGATCGCCGGTGTGCGGGCCGAGGTGGGCGTGGCCGTCGGCGGCCAGGGTGAAGGTGTGCTTGAGCTGGGCACCGGCCCCGGCGACCGGCTCGCGGACGGTCATCGGCAGCGGGGCGGGGGCCAGTCCGCGGGCCCGCCGGACGGTGACGCGGGTGCGGCCGGTGAACTGCACGACCGAGTCGTCGTAGCGGGAGCGGATCTCCCGGTCGTGGGTGAGGAACCCGTCCGCGACGCCCGCCAGGGCGCCGCGGGCCGCGGTGTCGTCCACGGCGATCGGCTCGTCGCTGAGGTTGCCGCTGGTCACCACCAGGGGCCGGGCCAGTTCGTCCAGCAGGAGGTGGTGCAGTCCGGTGGTGGGCAGGAACAGGCCGACGCGCGTGAGACCGGGGTGCACCTCGCGGGCCAGCGGGTCCGGGCCGTGCCCCCGGGTCCGGGCCAGCAGCACCACGGGGCGTTCCGGTGAGGTCAGGGTCTGCTCCTCCGTGGAACCGATGCGGGCCAGCCGGGACGCGGTCCGCAGGTCGGGCACCATCACGGCGAACGGTTTCGTCGGACGGTGCTTGCGCCGCCGCAGGTCCCGCACCGCCCGCGAGTCGCCCGCGTCGCACAGCAGTTGATAACCGCCGAGTCCCTTGAGCGCGACGATCCCGCCTTCCTCGACGGTCTTCACGGCGGCCCGCAGGGCCTCCTCGCCGCGCAGTTCCTCCCAGGCGAGCCGCGGCCCGCATTCGGGGCAGGCGATGGGCTCGGCGTGGAAGCGGCGGTCGGCCGGGTCGGCGTACTCGGCGGCGCAGGCGGCGCACAGCGGGAAGCGGCGCATGGTGGTGCGGACACGGTCGTAGGGGAGGTCCTCGATGATCGTGGCGCGCGGGCCGCAGTCCGTGCAGTTGATGAACGGGTAGCGGTGCCGCCGGTCGCGCGGGTCGCGCAGTTCACGCAGACAGGCGTCGCAGATCGCCGCGTCCGGCGGGACTTCGCGGACCACCGCAGCGGCGTCGGCGGGCACGCTGTGCCGCACCCGGAATCCGGGGCCGACGTCGACCGGCGGGGCCTCGGTCAGGCGGATCCGGCGCACCCGGGCCAGCGCGGGGGCGTCCGCCCGCAGCCGCGCCACGAACTCCTCGACGGCCCGTGGCGGCCCGGCGACCTCGCCCTCCACATGGCCGTTGACGTTGGCCACCCAGCCGTCCAGGCCCAGCGAGGAAGCGGTGCGGTACACGAACGGGCGGAAGCCGACACCCTGGACGATCCCCTCGACATGGAAGCGCCGTACCGTCATGACCGCCTCCGGGCCACGACGTCCGCGCGGCGCGCGATCTCGCCCTCGACGGCCTCGGCCAACGGGTCCACGGCCGCCTCGACGGCGGGGGAGAGGCCGGTACCGAAGTCACCGTCGGCGCCCTCCACCGCGTACACCACGAGCCGCTCCGGCAGCAGGTCAAGGACCCGGGCCAGCTCCACCGCCTCGCCGAGCCCCAGCCCGTGCGAGCTGGTGGCGGACGCCGGGACCGGTACGCCGGCGTCCAGTTCCAGGCGATGTACGCGGCCGGGAGTGCCGGGATGGGCGTGGGCCGCGTCCACGACCACGGCGAGGGCCGCGCCCTCCCACAGGCCGATCAGTCGGCCGGGATCACCGTCGCAGGTGGCCACCACGGTGTCCGGCGGCAGCGGCCGGTCCTCGGTGCGCCGGTGCAGCCGGGCGATCACGGCCCAGCCGACGCCGTCGTCGCGCCGGAACTCGTTGCCGACACCGATGACCGCGATCCGCGTACGGGTCCTCATGGTCCTCACCGTGGGCCGCCGGAGCCGAAGGACACATGGGCCGAACGGCCCGACCGGCGGGGCCGGTCCTCCCCGCGAGCGGCGGGGCGGCCAGGATGTAACGCCGCGCCGTGCTGCGGCCAAGAACGGGTGCAAGGACGACCGACCCCTTTGGAGGAACGGGTGCACACACCCGAGCGCGGTGGCCGACGGCGACCCGCACCGCCCAGAAGCGACCCCGCCGGATTCTCGGCGTTCTACGAGGAGAACTTCGAGGCGGTGCTCTCGTTCGTGACCCGCCGCACCGCCGACCCCCACCTGGCGGCCGACCTCACGGCCGACGTGTTCGTCGCCGCCCTGGAGGCCGCCGACCGCTACGACGCCCGGCAGGGAGCCCCGATCGCCTGGCTGTACGGCATCGCGCGCAACGTGATGTCCTCCCACGGCCGCGGCTCCGTCCGTGAACTGAGGGCGGTGGCCCGGCTGACCGGACGGCGGCTGCTGGAGAGCGAGGACATCGCGGCCCTGGAGGAGCGCATCGACGCCGAGCGGGCCGTGCGGGAGCTCGCCGAACGGCACAGCGCCCTCAGCGAACCGCTGCGGGCGGTGCTCGACCTCGTGGCCGTCGACGGGCTGACACCCCGCGAGGCGGCCCAGGTCCTGGGCCTCAGCCAGGCCACCATACGGGTCCGACTGCACCGGGCCCGCCGCGCACTGCGTACCGCGGAGGGCGTCACCGAGCAGGACGCCGATCGCTCCCGACTGCCCGACCCCGCCCTGGAGAACGCGTCATGACCACTCGTACGCCCGTCGGCTTCCAGCAGCGCCTCGGCGACCGGCTCACCGCCCTCGCCGCGGAACGGACCGTCGCCCCCTTCCCCGTACGGCGCCGGACCTGGGTGGCCCGTCACCGGCTGCCGCTCGCCCTCGCGGGGGTCGCCGCGGCAGGCGCCACCCTCGTCACCGTGGCCGTCGACCGGCCCGCCACCCCGACCCGGGCCACCCGGGAGCAGCAGCCGCAGAGGATCACCACCGTCGCGTACACCCTGCAGCGCGAGGCCGGCGGCCGGGTCAGGCTCGCCATCAGCGGACCGGACGGCAGACTGCTGGACACCGCCCGGCTGCAGCGCGACCTCAACCGCCTCGGCGTCCCGGCCGTCGTCTACGCCGGGGACCCCGCGTGCACAGCGGCGCCGACCAGCTCCGGGGACGACGCGCCCTCGTCCACCTGGCGCATCGAACTGGCCAAGGGCGGAAAGCCGGTCCTCTCCGTCCGCCCCGACAGGATCGCCGCCGGACAGCACCTGCTGGTCGCCTTCCCGCTGCTGCGCACCGACCCCGACCGCGCCGCGTACGTCATCACGGCCGGCCGGACCGACGGCACCCCGCCCGCCTGCGTCCCCGCCTGGCCCAGAGGCTCGAGCCGCTAACCCGGTACCACGGCGACCGGGCACCGCACCTCCGTCAGCACGTCCAGCGCGGTGTCGCCGGTGCGGCGGCCGATCACCACCAGCCCGGAGGCGCCGGCCGCGTGGACCAGTGCCTCGGCCGGACCGAGCAGGACGACATCCTCCAGGACCTCGACGTCGGGGTACTTGCCCCGCCACGGCCGCAGAGCGTCGGACAGGACCTGGACCTCCTGGTCCTCCCAGGTGGCACGGTCCTCCTCCAGCACCGGCAGCGGCGACCGCTCGGCCGCCCGCGCGGGCAGCTCCCAGGAGTGCACCACATGCAGCAGCACCCCGCGCAGACGGGCCTCCTCGAAGGCGAACCCGAGCACGCCGCTCGCCGGGTTGCGGGCGTCGAGACCGACCGTCACGGTTTCGGGGAGGCGGTACGGCGTCCACGCGACGACCATGACGGGAGCCGTCCGGATCGCGGGGAGCCGGAATCCTCGGACCAGGCCGAGCACGATCAACTCCGCGTCGGCGTAGGCCCCGTCATCGGTCGGCGGGCCCTGCTCCACGCGCAGGGGCAGCGCCCGCAACGCGGCCTCCCGTTCGGCCCAGACGGCCGCGGCCCGGCCCTGGGGCGAGTCGTCGACACAGGCGATGATCATTCGTTCCATGACATGCCGCCTTCCGGGCCGGGGTCTCCACTGTGCCCGGAAGGCGGCCCGCGGTGCAGGGCCGAACGGACCCGGGCACAGCCCTGGCGGCCCATACCCGCCGGTAGGCGCGGGGCCGACGCTGGCAGCGAGGAGCAGACCGAGCGCAGGAGGTGCACAGCATGCTGCCGCCCGTCATCGCCGCCGTCGACGGATCCGCCGAGAGTCTGGCCGCCGCGGACTGGGCCGCCCGTGAGGCGGTCCGCCGTGAGCGGCCGTTGCGTCTGGTGCACGTCTGGAACTGGCACCCGCGCCAGGACGAGGGCGAACCCGCCACGGCTGCCCAGCGCCACCTGGCGCGGCGCGCGCTGCGTCAGGCCGAGGAGCGCGTCCGCCGTACCTGCCCGGGTGTCCGCGTCGAGGACGAGCAGATGGAGGGGCCCGCGACCGCCGCGCTGCTGAAGGCGGCCGAGCGGGCCGACCTCCTCGTGCTGGGCTCACGCGGACCGAGTGGCTTCACCGGCTTCCTGGTCGGTTCCGTCGCGCTGGGCGTGGTCGCCCGGGCCGCCTGCCCCGTCGTCCTCGTCCGGGCGGATGAGGAGACGCCCGACGAGCGGTTTCCGGACGGCACCGGTGGTGTCAGGGACGTGGTCCTCGGCATCGATCCCACCGCACCTTGCGACGAGGTGATCGAGTTCGCCTTCGAGGCGGCCCGCTCGCGCGGCGCGCGCCTGCGGGCCGTGCACGCCTGGCAGCCGCCGTCCCCGATCGGACTCGGCGCCGGTGACATCGGCCTCCTGACCGGTCCCGAGCGGGCCGAGGAATGGCTCGGCTTCCTGAGCGCCGTGCTGCAGGTGTGGCGGGAGAAGTATCCCGGCGTCGAGGTCACCGAGACGGTCACCGAGGACCGGGCCCGGTCCGCGCTGCTGCGGGCCGCCTCCGGGGCGGGCCTGCTCGTCGTCGGCCGCCGCGTCACCGGCCGGCCCGCGGGCCCGCGCACCGGCCCCGTCACCCACGCCGTCATCCACCACGTCGGCTGCCCCGTGGCCGTCGTACCCCATGACTGAGAGGCCGTCATGAGCAAGCCGACGAAGTACGTGTACACGTTCGCCGAGGGCGACCGGGACATGGCCGCCCTGCTCGGCGGCAAGGGCGCCGGACTCGCCGAGATGACCCGGATCGGGCTGCCCGTCCCGCCCGGATTCACGGTGACCACCGACGCCTGCAAGGTCTGTCTGGCCACCGGCGAGGAGCCGCCCGAACTCGGCATCGAGGCCGCCCGGGCGCTGGCCGGCCTGGAGCGGGCCATGGGCCGCACCCTCGGCGCGCCCGACGACCCGCTGCTGGTGTCCGTGCGCTCGGGCGCCCGTTTCTCCATGCCCGGCATGATGGAGACCATCCTCGACATCGGCCTCAACGACCGCTCGGTGACCGGGCTCGCCAAGGCGTCCGGACAGGACAGGTTCGCCTGGGACTCCTACCGGCGGCTCATCCAGATGTTCGGGCACACCGTGATGGGCGTGGACGGCGACCTGTTCGAGCAGGCCATCGCCGCGCGCACGGCCCACGACGAGGACCTCCACACCGCCGAACTCGCCCGGCTCACCGAGGAGTTCAAGGCGATCATCCGCAAGGAGACCGGCGAGGACTTCCCGCAGGACCCGGCCGAGCAGCTCTCCCGTGCCATCCGCGCCGTCTTCGACTCCTGGAACACCGAGCGCGCCCGTGTCTACCGCCACCGCGAGCACATCCCCGAGGACCTGGGCACCGCCGTCAACGTCCAGGCGATGGTCTTCGGCAACCTGGGCCACGACTCCGGCACCGGAGTCACCTTCACCCGCGACCCGGCCACCGGCGAACGCGGCATGTACGGCGACTACCTGCCCGACGCCCAGGGCGAGGACGTAGTCGCCGGCGTGCGCGACGCGCTGCCGCTGAGCGAGCTCAAGACGCTCGACCCGCGCTCCTACGTCGAACTCGGCGACCATCTGCGCACCCTGGAGGGCCACTACCGCGACCTGTGCGACGTGGAGTTCACCGTGGAGCGCGGCAAGCTGTGGATCCTGCAGACCCGGGTCGGCAAGCGCACCGCCGAGGCCGCCTTCCGTATCGCCCACGACCTGCGCGAGGAAGGGACGATCACCGACGACGAGGCCCTGGTCCGGGTCGACGGCGCCGAACTGACCCGGCTGATGTTCCCCCGCTTCGACGTGCAGACGGCCGACCGGCCCCTCGCCCACGGCGTGCCCGCCTCACCCGGCGCCGCGGTGGGAGCCGTCGTCTTCGACTCCGCCGAGGCGGTACGCCGAGCCGCCACCGGCGAACGCGTGGTGCTGGTGCGCCGCGAGACCACGCCCGACGACCTGCCCGGCATGATCGCCGCCCAGGCCGTGCTGACCAGCCGGGGCGGCAAGACCAGCCACGCCGCCGTGGTCGCCCGCGGCATGGGCAAGGTGTGCGTGTGCGGCGCCGAGGCCCTCGCCGTCGACCCGGCCGCTCGCCGGTTCACGACGGAGGCGGGCGTCGTCGTCCGCGAGGGCGACACGGTCTCCGTCGACGGCACCGCGGGCACCGTCCACCTCGGCGAACTGCCCCTCACCGCGTCGGATGTCGGCCGCGCCCTGGAGTCCGGCACCGCCACCGGCCCGCTCACCGAAGCCGTGCTCGGCGCCCTGGCCCACGCCGATGCCGTACGGCGCCTGGAGGTGCGGGCCAACGCCGACACGCCCGAGGACGCCGTCCGCGCCCGTGCGCTCGGCGCGCAGGGCATCGGGCTGTGCCGCACCGAGCACATGTTCCTCGGCGAGCGCCGGGCGCTGGTGGAGGCGATGATCCTGGCCCGCGACGACACCGACCGCGAGCAGGCGCTGGCCGCCCTGCTGCCGCTGCAGCGGGAGGACTTCACCGGCATCCTCGCCGCGATGGACGCGCTGCCCGTGACGATCCGGCTGATCGATCCGCCGCTGCACGAGTTCCTGCCCGACCGCACCGAGCTGGCCGTCCGGATCGCCCGCGCCGGGGAACCCGACCCGCACGACGTCCGACTGCTCGCCGCCGTCGTGCGCATGCACGAGCAGAACCCGATGCTGGGCCTGCGCGGTGTGCGTCTGGGCCTGGCCGTGCCCGGCCTGATGGCGATGCAGGTCAGGGCGATCGCGGAGGCGGTGGTACGGCGGCTGCGGGACGGCGGCACACCCCGCGCGGAGATCATGATCCCGCTCGTCGGCACGGTCGAGGAGCTGCGGCTGGCCCGCGCCGAGACGGAACGAGTCCTCGCCGAGGTCATGAAGGAGACCGGCGTCGAACTCGACTGCCCGATCGGCACGATGATCGAGCTGCCGCGTGCCGCGCTCATCGCCGACCGCATCGCCACGGCCGCCGACTTCTTCTCCTTCGGCACCAACGACCTCACCCAGACAACCTGGGGTCTGTCCCGGGACGACGCGGAGGCGTCCTTCTTCCCGCTCTACCTGGACAAGGGGGTCTTCGAGGTCTCGCCGTTCGACTCGATCGACCAGGAGGGCGTCGGACGGCTCGTGGAACTGGCCGTCGAGGCCGGCCGCACGGTCAACGCCCGGCTGGAGACGGGCGTGTGCGGAGAGCACGGCGGCGACCCCGCCTCGATCCACTTCTTCCACCGGGTGGGACTGGACTACGTCTCCTGCTCTCCCTTCCGGATCCCGGCCGCCCGCCTGGAGGCCGGACGTGCGGCTCTGACGGAGACCACCGGGGCGAGTGACAGCAGGTGAGAGACCCCGGGGGCGGTGAGTGACTTCACCGCCCCCGGGTACCCGGCGGCGCATGGCGGTGGACAGGAGGACGGCGCGGCCGCGCCAGGCGCCGGTGCGGCCGCGCACGCGCTCGTCGCTCGGGCGGGCGCTGCTGCGCTGGGCGACCACGACCGACCACAAGGTGATCGGCCATCTCTACATCACGACCGCGTTCTCGTTCTTTCTCTTCGCAGGCGTCCTCGCCCTGCTGATGCGGGCGGAACTCGCCCGCCCCGGGCTGCAGATCGTCAGCCAGGAGCAGTACAACCAGCTGTTCACCATCCACGGCACGGTGATGATGCTGCTGTTCGCGACGCCCATGTTCGCCGGGTTCGCGAACGCGGTGATGCCGCTGCAGATCGGCGCCCCGGACGTCGCGTTCCCGCGACTCAACGCCCTGTCGTACTGGCTGTATCTGTTCGGCGGGCTGATGGTCGTCTCCGGGTTCCTGGTGCCCGGTGGAGCGGCGGCCTTCGGCTGGTTCGCCTACGCGCCTCTCAACGACTCCGTGCACAGCCCCGGCGCCGGCGGCGACCTGTGGGTGATGGGGCTGATCGTGACCGGTGTCAGCACCACGCTCGGCGCGGTCAACTTCATCACCACCATCCTGTGTCTGCGCGCCCCCGGCATGACCATGTTCCGGATGCCGATCTTCACCTGGAACGTGCTGTTCACGTCGATCCTGGTGCTGCCCGCGTTCCCCGTGCTGACCGCCGCGCTGTTCGCGCTGGAGGCGGACCGCAAGTTCGGGGCGCAGGTCTTCGAGGCGGCCGACGGCGGGGCCCTGCTGTGGCAGCACCTGTTCTGGTTCTTCGGCCATCCCGAGGTCTACATCGTCGCGCTGCCGTTCTTCGGGATCGTCTCCGAGATCATCCCGGTGTTCAGCCGTAAACCGATCTTCGGCTACGTCACCCTCGTCGGCGCGACCATCGCCATCACCATGCTCTCCGCGGTGGTGTGGGCCCACCACATGTTCGCCACCGGCGCGGTGCTGCTGCCGTTCTTCTCGCTGATGTCGTTCCTGATCGCGGTGCCGACGGGGGTGAAGTTCTTCAACTGGATCGGCACGATGATCAAGGGATCGCTGTCCTTCGAGACACCCATGCTCTGGTCCTGCGGCTTCATGGTGACCTTCCTGCTCGGCGGCATGAGCGGTGTGCTGATCGCCTCGCCGCCGCTGGACTTCCACCTGACCGACAGCTACTTCATCGTGGCCCATCTGCACTACGTCCTGTTCGGGACCGTGGTCTTCGCGATGTTCGCCGGCTTCTACTTCTGGTGGCCCAAGCTCACCGGCAAGATGCTCGACGAACGTCTCGGGAAGATCCACTTCTGGACGCTGTTCGTCGGCTTCCAGACCACCTTCCTCGTCCAGCACTGGCTCGGCGAGGAGGGCATGCCCCGCCGTTACGCCGACTACCTGCCCGCCGACGGCTTCACCCTGCTCAACACCGTCAGCTCCATCGGCGCCTTCCTGCTGGGCCTGTCCACCCTGCCGTTCCTCTACAACGTCTGGAAGACCGCCCGGTACGGCGAGAAGGTCGAGACCGACGACCCCTGGGGCTACGGCCGTTCCCTGGAGTGGGCCACCTCCTGCCCGCCCCCGCGCCACAACTTCACCGCCCTGCCCCGGATCCGCTCCGAGTCGCCGGCCTTCGACCTGCACCACCCGGAGGTGGCGGAGCAGGTGGCGGCGGGACAGCAGGAGACGAAACAGGAGAGCTGATGCGCACCGAGTCCCGACTCTTCGCCGGCGTCGCCCTCTTCTTCGCCGTCACCGCCGTCGGCTACTGGTGGCGCTCCCGCGAGCCCGCCGGTACGGCCGCCCTGGGGATCGCCTTCCTGATGGCCGCGCTCGTCGCGTTCTTCCTGCACGTGCAGTACCGCAGGCGCGGTCTGCGCGCGCAGGACCGGCCGGACGCCGAGATCATCGACACGGCGGGCCCACTGGAGTTCTTCTCCCCGTTCAGCCCCTGGCCCATCGTCGTCGCGCTCGGCGCGGTCCTGCTCGCCCTCGGCGTCGTCTTCGGACTGTGGCTGGTGCTGCTGGGGTTCGGCGTCCTCGGGCTCGGTGTCTTCGGAATGGTCTTCCAGTACGTCGACCGTCCGGACCCCGGCGCCGAGCCCTCGGGCCCGGACGCCCGGCCCGGTCAGCCCTCCAACTCGCGGTCCCGCTGAGCGAGTTCGCCGTCGCCCGACCCGCGCTCGGGGACCTCGCCGTTGCCCGGCTCCTGGACCCGGTCGCCGTAGTACCAGGAACTCAGCGTGGCCCGTAGTCGCTCCAACTGCGGGCTCTGCCCGTCGGGTTCGGCCGGCGGCGGCTCGGGCAGCCGGCGCGCGCGGAGCACGTACTGTTGCTCCTCGTCGAGCGGCTCATGGGCCTCGACGTAGCCGCCGGTGATCGTCTGGCGCACCGCGCCGGTCTCCTCGCCCTCGTGCAGCTTCTTAAGCTCGGACTCCTGCAGGGCCAGGCACACCCGCCTGGTGACCATCAGCGCCAGCGGCGGCAGCACCACCACGGCGATGCGGAAGACCCAGGTCAGCGTGTTCAGGGAGATCTTGAAGGTGTGCGCGATGATGTCGTTGCCGCCGGCCAGGAGCAGGACGCCGTAGAAGCAGATGCCGGCGACACCGAGACCGGTGCGGGCGGGGTTGTCGCGGGGCCGGTCGCACAGATGGTGTTCCCGGTCGTCACCGGTCACCCAGCGTTCCAGGAACGGGTAGGCGTACAGCACCGCGAACAGGGCGAGCGGCAGCACCACGGCGGGCAGCAGGACGTTCCACATCACGGTGTGCCCGGCGACCGCCGTCTCCCAGGGCGGCACCAGACGCAGCGAGCCCTCCAGGAAGCCGACGTACCAGTCCGGTTGGGAACCGGTCGACACCATGTCCGGCCGGTAGGGGCCGTACACCCAGACCGGGTTGATCTGCGCGAGCCCGGCGAGGACCGTCAGCAGTCCGAAGACCATGAAGAACAGGCCGCCCGAACTCGCCGTGAACTGGGGGACCATGGGCTTGCCGACGGCGTTGCGGTTGGTGCGGCCCGGGCCCGCCCACTGGGTGTGCTTGAGATAGACCACCAGCATCAGGTGGACGGCGACCAGCGCCAGCAGCAGTCCGGGGATCAGCAGGATGTGGAGCGAGTACAGCCGCGGGATCAGCTCGTGGCCCGGGTACTCGCCGCCGAAGACGAACATGCTGATGTACGTCCCGACGACCGGGATCGACAGCATGATGCCCTGCGCGATCCGCAGGCCCGTCCCCGACAGCAGGTCGTCCGGCAGGGAGTAGCCGGCGAAGCCCTCGGCCAGCGCCAGCACGAACAGGGTCACGCCGATCAGCCAGTTGACCTCGCGGGGGCGGCGGAAGGCGCCGGTGAAGAAGATCCGCAGCAGGTGCACGCCGATCGCGGCGAGGAAGACCAGCGCCGCCCAGTGGTGCAGCTGGCGGATCAGCAGGCCGCCGCGCACGTCGAAGCTGATGTGCAGCGTCGACTGGTACGCCTCCGTCATCCGGATCCCGTCCAGGGGCCGGTAGGAGCCGTTGTAGACGATCTCCGTCATCGAGGGGTGGAAGAAGAGGGTCAGCCAGACGCCCGTCAGCAGCAGGACGACGAAGCTGTAGAGGGCGATCTCGCCCAGGAAGAACGACCAGTGGTCCGGGAAGGCCTTCCGCAGCAGCTTGCCGCCGTCGTACACCGGGAGCCGGGCGTCCAGCGCGTCGGCGGCGCGCTCCGCCGCGGGGGGCCGGGTCCGGGCCGTACTCTTCCTGCTCAGCACGGCCCACGAGTGCCCGGGCCCCCGGGACGGAAACGCCGGGAAGACCGGCGGGCCCGGATCCTAGGTGCGGTCGCCCTTCGGCTTGCCCCGTTGGTCGGGGGTGCCGTGCGGGGGCGGGCTGAAGGGCTGCGGCGAGGTCGCGGGCGAGACCGGCGAGCCGGAGCGGCCGCCGCTGTGCTCGGGACGCGGGGCGCCCGGGTTCCCCGAGGTCGGCTCGGCGCCCGCGTGCAGCTGGCCCAGGCGGGCCGACAACAGCTCGGTCACCGGCAGCCGGTCGGCGTGCGAGCGCTCGAACGCCAGCAGCTCCTCCACCTCGTCGGCGGACAGTGACCGCACACGGCTCTCCAGACCGCCGATCGGCAGATGGTCGTAGTCGGGCAGGGGCAGGGTGTCGCGGGCGGGGTCGGTCATGGCTCTCGCTTCCTCCCTCGGGCGTGCGGAGGGGGGTGCCGGTCCTCCCTCGGGCGTGCGGGGTGCCGGTCCTCCCTCGGGGTGCGGGGGTGTCCGGGTCAGCCGCCGCCGGGGCCGCCGCTGCCGAACGAACCGCTGCTGCCCTCGCTCCAGCGCGGCCGCTCCTTCGAGGGGGCCGTCCGGGACGGGGAGTTGCCGTGGTTCGGCAGCTCGTGCGGGGTCAGCCGGCGGTCGCCGCGGGGCACCTCGTCGGGCTCACAGTTCTCCAGCACCTCACGCACCGGACCCTCGTCCGGCACCCGGGGCTGCTCGTGCGGCTTCGGCGGCGCGGGCTCGCGGCGCCGGACGCGGGCACCCAGGACGAAGGCGCCGATCAGCACCAGCACGATCACCACTCCGGCCGCGATCAGGCCCATGGCGGCGGCACTGCTCGCGGCGATGTCCATCGATGCGTTGGTCATGGCACGCGGGTACCCCCGACCTCCGCCATGAACCGACTCACCTGCGAAAGCGGCCCCGGCCCGGTGTTTGACGCCGAGGGCACCGGCTACCCGCACGGTGTGACAACGACGACGACGCAAGAGGAGCTCTTCCGGTTCCTGGAGGACCGCTTCGCCTGCGCGCAGGCGTGCACCGAGTGCGCACGCTCGTGTGCCCTGCGCGCCAGCCTGGTGGACCCGGACGGGACGGAACAGCAGGAACTCGTACGGCGCAAGGGCATCATGTGCGCCGAGGTGTGCGACGCGACCTGCCGTGTGCTGTCGGAGCAGAACCGGCTCGACGAGGCCGGCATGCGCATCCAGGTGGAATGGTGCCGCACGGTGTGCCTGGAGTGCGCGCATGTCTTCGACAGGTACCCGGGCGCCGAGGACGGTGCGAAGGCGTGCCGGGAGTGCGCGCAGGCCTGCACGGACTTCCTCGACACCCTGAACTGACCCACCGCACGGCGGCTCGACGCTGGGCGCTCCGGCACCGGCCCGGGCGCCGCACCGGCGCGGAAGACGACCGGGCCGTCGGAGGCGATGGCGGCGCGCAGCAGTCCGTGGGCGTCGGCGACGGTGGCCGGCGTGACGGCATGGAGCCCCGGGGCCGCATGTGGACCCACCTCGCCGGCAGGCGCTCCGGCACCGGCCCGGTTCTCGGCATTCCCAATTTCTGGAACACGTTCTACGGTGTGCGCCGTCAGGACCGGACTGGGAGGCCTGGAGGCGCCGTGCACCTCGAATACACGCCCGAGCAGCAGCGGCTGCGCACCGAACTGCGCTCGTACTTCGCCGAGCTGGTGCCCGACAACGCCTACGCCCGGCACGGCGACCCGGCCGCTCAGAAGCGCTTCTACCGCGAGACCATCCGCCGCCTCGGCTCGGACGGCTGGCTCGGGGTGGGCTGGCCCGAGGAGTACGGCGGGCGCGGGCTCACGGCGATGGAGCAGTTCATCTTCTTCGACGAGGCCGCCCAGGCGGGCGTCCCCCTGCCGCTGATGGCGCTGAACACGGTCGGCCCGACGATCATGCAGTTCGGCACGGACGAGCAGAAGGCCTACTTCCTGCCCAAGGTCCTCTCCGGCGAGATCGACTTCGCCATCGGCTACAGCGAGCCCGACGCGGGCACGGACCTCGCCTCGCTGAAGACGCGCGCCGTACGGGACGATGGGGGCACCTCCCGCTCGAGCGAAGCCGAGAGTGGGGGAGAGTACGTGGTCAACGGGCAGAAGATCTGGACCACCAACGGCGACACCGCGGACTGGGTGTGGCTGGCCACCCGCACCGACCCGGACGCCCCGCCGCACAAGGGCATCACCATGCTGCTGGTGCCGACCACCGACCCCGGCTACTCCTGCACCGTCATCACCACCCTCGCCTCGCACGACACCACCGCCAGCTACTACGAGAACATCCGTGTCCCCGTCACCCGCCGGGTCGGCGCCGAGAACCAGGGCTGGCGGCTGATCACCAACCAGCTCAACCACGAGCGCGTCACCCTCGCCGCCCACGGCACCATGGCCATCCGCGCCCTGCACGACGTGCAGCGCTGGGCCATGGAGACCAAGCTCGCCGACGGCCGCCGCGTCGTCGACCTGCCCTGGGTGCGCCGCCGCCTGGCCCAGACGCACACCAGGCTGGACGCGATGAAGCTCCTCAACTGGCAGATGGTGGGCGCCGTCCAGAACGGCACCCTCACCCCGCAGGACGCCTCCGCGGTCAAGGTCTACGGCTCCGAGGCCCGCCGCGACGCCTACGCCTGGCTGATGGAGATCGTCGGCGCGGCCGGAGAGCTCAAGGAGGGCTCGGTGGGCGCGGTCCTGCACGGCGAACTGGAGCGCGGCTACCGCTCGGCGGTCATCTTCACCTTCGGCGGCGGCAACAACGAGATCCAGCGGGAGATCATCTCCTGGATCGGTCTGGGGATGCCGCGCGTACGGCGTTAGCCTGCGCTCATGGGCGATCCCGGGCTGTTCACCCCGAACTCCGTGACCTGGCAGATGCACGGCGACCCCATGATGTGGGTCGCCGGCATCCGCGCGCTGTACCTCCAGGCCCTGCACCCGCGCGCGGTGCGCGGCGTCATGCAGAACTCCGACTTCCGCAGGGACGCCTGGGGCCGGCTGATGCGGACGGCCGACTTCGTCGGTACGACGACCTACGGCACCACCGAGGCCGCCGAACGCGCGGGCGCCCGCGTCCGCAGGATCCACAGCATGCTGTCCGCCACCGACCCGGACACCGGTGAGCGGTACGGCGTCGACGAACCAGAGCTGCTGCTCTGGGTGCACTGCGCCGAGATCGACTCGTATCTGCAGGTCCTGCGCCGCTCCGGGTTCCGCCTCACCGACGCCGAGGCCGACCGCTACATCGCCGAACACCGGGAGAGTGCCCGCCTGGTGGGCCTCGACCCCGACGCCGTACCGGCCGACCAGCGGAAGATGAACGCCTACTTCGAGAGGGTGCGACCCGAGCTCGCCGTCGGACCCGAGGCACGCGCGGTGGACGACTTCCTGCTCCGCCCGCCGACGCACCCCCTGCTCGTCCCGGCGCGCGAGGTGCTGTGGCGGCGCGTGGCACACCTGGCGTACGCCGCCCTGCCGCCGTACGCCCACGAGTTGTACGGCAGACCGGCCCCGAAACCCGCCGCCGTCACTCGGCGACTGCGTGCCACGGGCACCCTGCTGCGCCGCGTTCCCGCACGTGTGCGCTGGCAACTCCCGCCCAAACACATCCTGCGCGCCATGGCACGCCTCGGCCCGGGCGCGCGCCCCGCACCGTACAAACTCGGACGACAGCTGGCCATACTGGACGAGCCAGGGGAGGGCGGGACGAACCGTACGGGGGGCGATCGCGCGAGATGGGGGACAGCAGGCTGATCCACGGCCGCTACCGGCTGCTCGACCTGATCGGGCGGGGCGGTATGGGCGAGGTGTGGCGGGCCCGGGACGAGTCGCTGGGCCGGCACGTCGCCGTGAAGTGCCTGAGGCCCCTCGGCCCCCACCACGACCAGGCCTTCACCCGGGTCCTGCGGGAACGCTTCCGCCGTGAGGCCCGCGTGGCCGCCGCGCTGCAACACCGCGGGGTGACGGTCGTGCACGACTTCGGCGAGGACGACGGCGTCCTCTATCTCGTCATGGAGCTGCTGGAGGGCCGCAACCTCAGCCAGCTCCTGGACGACAACGAGCACCACCCGCTGCCGGTGGCCGACGTCGTGGACATCGCCGACCAGGTCTCCGCCGCCCTCGCCTACACCCACCGGCAGGGCATCGTGCACCGCGATCTGAAGCCCGCCAACATCATGCGGCTCACCGACGGCACGGTGAAGATCTGCGACTTCGGCATCGCCCGCCTCGGCCACGACATCGGCTTCACCTCCCGGCTCACCGGCACCGGCATCGCGATGGGCACCCCGCACTACATGTCCCCGGAGCAGATCGGCGGCTCGGAGGTCGACCAGCGCAGCGACCTGTACTCGCTGGGCTGCGTGCTCTACGAGATCGCCACCGGCGCCCCGCCCTTCGACCTCGACGACGCCTGGGCCATTCTCGTCGGCCACCGCGACACCCCGCCCCGCCCGCCGCGCACCCAGCGCCCCGAACTGCCCGAGTACCTCGAGAAGGTCATCCTCGACCTGCTGGCCAAGCGGCCCGAGCAACGCCCGCACGACGCCCGCGAGTTGGGCCGGCGCATCAGCATGGGCCGCACGACACCGGCGTACGTGCCCACCGTGGTGACCCCGCAGCCGGTGCTCCGGCCGCCGGAGCAGGCCCCCTCCCGCGAGCCCCGGCTGCCGTCCTGGACGCGCGGGATGACCACCGGCCACAAGGCCACCGGAGCCGGGCTGAGCACCACCCCGCCGGACGCCGGGGCCGGGCTGACCGGCGAGTGGATCGCCCGGCCGGCTCACGGCCACGCGGAGGAGCCGGCGCCCGAGGGGCCCTCCGCCCCCTCCCCGCAGACGCTCGCCGCCCTGGCCGGACGGCACAACGCCGGACTGAGCCTCGGCAGACTCGGCCGCTGGGCGGAGGCCGGCGAGGTGCACCGGGCGGTCGCCGCCGAACGCGCCCGGCTGCTCGGCCCCGACCACGCCGACACCCTCGCCAGCCGCTACGAGGTCGCCTTCACCCTCAGCCGCACGGGCCGCGCCGCCGAGGCGCTGCAGGAGTACAAGCACGTGGCCGCCGCGAGAACCCGCGCTTTGGGCGCCGACCACCCCGACACCCTCGCCGCCCGCCAGGAAATGGCGTACGTGCTGGGCCAGTTGGGCCGCCACTTCGACGCCCACGAGGTGTACAAGTCGGTGCTCGCCGCCCGGGAGCGGGGGATGGGCGCGGACCACCCCGACACCCTGCGCTGCCGGCACAACCTCGCCTTCAACCTCAGCAGACTCGGGCGCCTGGAGGACTCGTACCGCATGGCCCGCGAGGTGGCCGCCGCCCGCGCCCGCGTGCTCGGCCCCGACCACCCCGACACCCTGGTCACCCGCTACGAGGTCGCCTACGCGCTCGGCCAGCTGGGCCGCTGGCCGGAAGCCCTGCAGACCTACCGCGAGGTCGCCGAGGCCCGCGCCCGGGCCCTCGGCCCCGACCACGCCGACACCCTCGCCGCCCGCTACGAGGTCGGCATCAGCCTGGGCCGCCTCGGCCGCAGCGCGGAGGCGCTCACCCTCTACCGCGAGCTGATCGACGACCGCACCCGCGTCCAGGGCCCCACCCACCCCGAGACCCTGCGCGCCCGCCACGGCCTCGGCGTCAACCTCGGCCGGCTCGGCCGCTGGGAGGAGGCCCTCGCCGAGTCCCGCGACGTCTGCGCGATCCGCGAGCGCGTCCTCGGTCCCGAACACCCCGACACCCTGGTCAGCCGCCGCGAGGTCGCCGTCGGTCTCGGCTGGCTGGGCCGGTGGGCCGACGCCCTGACCGAGTACCGCCGGGTGGCCGCCGCCCGCGAGCGCGTCCTGGGCCCCGACCACCCCGACACCCTCGCCAGCCGCAACGACGAGGCCCACTGCCTGGAACAGCTCGGCCGGGGCGCCGAGGCCGGCGAGCTGTACCGCCGGGTGGCGGTCCTGCGCCAGCAGCGGTCCTCCCGCGGACGCTGAACGCTCCGGGGTCCGTATCGCCGTACACCCCTGGCCGCTGACGATCATCGCGTGTTACCAAGAAGCATGCCTGCACACGAGGGACCCGCGACGCACCGTACCTATGACGCCGTGATCGTCGGCGGAGGGCACAACGGCCTGGTCGCCGCCGCCTACCTGGCCCGGGCCGGACGCTCCGTGCTGGTCCTGGAGCGGCTGGAGCACGCCGGGGGAGCCGCGGTGTCCACCCGTCCGTTCGCCGGGGTCGACGCCCGGCTGTCGCGCTACTCGTACCTGGTCAGCCTGCTGCCGAAGAAGATCGTCCGGGACCTGGGCCTGGACTTCCGGGTCCGCGCCCGCACCATCTCCTCGTACACACCCGTGGAGCGGGACGGAAAGGCCACCGGACTCCTGGTGGGCGGCGGGGAGCGGCGCACCCGCGAGGCCTTCGCCCGGCTGACCGGCTCCGAGCGGGAGTACGAGGCCTGGCAGCGCTTCTACGGCATGACCGGCCGCGTCGCCGAGCGGGTCTTCCCCACGCTCACCGAGCCCCTGCCGGACCAGGAGGAGCTGCGCCGCCGCGTCGACGACGAGGAAGCCTGGCGGACCCTGTTCGAGGAACCGATCGGCGTGGCGATCGAGGACCGCTTCGCCGACGACCTGGTGCGGGGCGTGGTCCTCACCGACGCCCTGATCGGCACCTTCGCCGACGCCCACGACCCGTCCCTGGCACAGAACCGCTGCTTCCTCTACCACGTCATCGGCGGCGGCACGGGCGCGTGGGACGTGCCGGTCGGCGGCATGGGCGCGTTGACCGACGCCCTGGCCGGCGCCGCACGCGACGCGGGTGCCGTCCTCGCCACCGGGCACGAGGCGGTACGGATCGACACGGACGGCCGAACCGCCGAGATCACCTACCGCACGGCCGACGGCGAGGGCACCGTCGCCGCCCGGCACGTCCTGGTGGGCGCCTCCCCGCAGGCCCTCGCCGAGCTGACCGGTGACGCGCCGCCCGCTCCCGCCGAGGGCGCGCAGCTCAAGGTCAACATGCTGCTCAAGCGACTGCCGAAGCTGCGGGACGAGTCGGTGGACCCCCGCGAGGCGTTCTCCGGCACCTTCCACATCGCCGAGGGTTACCGGCAGCTCGCCACCGCCCACGCCCAGGCCGCCGCGGGCCGGCTTCCTCTCGCGCCGCCCTCCGAGATCTACTGTCACTCGCTCACCGACCCCACGATCCTCGGCCCCGACCTGGTCGAGCAGGGCTACCAGACCCTCACCCTGTTCGGCCTGCACACCCCGGCCCGGCTCTTCGACCGGGACAACGACGCCGTACGCGAGGAACTCCTCAAGTCGACCCTCGCCCAGCTCGACGCCCACCTCGCCGAACCCCTCGCCGACTGCCTCGCCACCGACGCCGACGGCCGCCCCTGCATCGAGGCGAAGACCCCGCTGGACCTGGAGCGCGACCTGCGGCTGCCCGGCGGGAACATCTTCCACCGGGAGCTGTCCTGGCCCTACTCCGGTACGGACAGCGGCCGTTGGGGCGTGGAGACGGGGCATGCGAACGTGCTGCTGTGCGGGGCCGGCGCGGTGCGCGGCGGGGGAGTGAGCGGGGTGCCGGGGCACAACGCGGCGATGGCGGTGCTGGAGGCGACCGGCGAGTGACCGGCTCGGCACGGGACTTCTACGACTCGCTCGCCGCCGACTACCACCGCGTCTTCCCGGACTGGGAGGCGAGCATGGTCCGCCAGGCGGCCGTGCTGGACGCCATGATCCGCCGCGAACTCGGGCCGGGACCGCACCGGTTGCTGGACTGCGCCTGCGGCATCGGCACCCAGGCGATCGGCCTGGCCCGCGCCGGGCACCGGGTGGTCGGCAGCGACCTGAGCCCGGTGGCCGCCGCTCGCGCCGCCACCGAGGCCGAATCCCGCGGGACGGCCCTTGCGACCGTGGCGGCGGACATGCGTCAACTCCCTTTCCGGACGGCCGCCTTCGATGTCGTCGTCTGTGCCGACAACTCCCTCGCCCACCTGCTGACCGCCCACGACGTGAGAGCGGCACTCGGCGCCATGCGGCGCGTCCTGACGGACGACGGCCTGCTCCTGCTCACCCTCCGCGACTACGACGAGCTGCGCCGCACCCGCCCCTCCTCCTCGCCGCCCCAGGTCTCCCACGGGCCGGACGGCCGGTCGATCACCTTCCAGCTGTGGCACTGGCACGAGGACGGCGAGCGCTACGACCAGGAGTACTTCCAGCTCATACCCGACGGACCGGGCTGGCAGGTCCGGGTACGGCACACCACTTCCCGGGCGGCGACCCGGGACGAGGTGGCGGACGCGGCGGCCCGGGCCGGCTTCACGGACGTCACCTGGCACATGCCCGGGACCAGCGGCTACTACCAGCCCGTCCTGACGGCGCGCGCGGCGACAGGACGAGGCGCCCACCTGCCGTGACCACCGCGTCTCGCCCGCGGCGGGTGAGGCGGCGGGCCGGTCCATCGGCTCCGATGGGAGGGGCGGAACCTGCGCCCGGGGGCCGACTTCGGCGAGGTGGACATCATGCGACACTGGCGCGCTCTGATCGTTCTGGGGACGGCCCAGTTCCTGATGGTGCTGGACACCTCCGTCATGAACGTCTCCATCAGCCAGCTGGTCAAGGACTTCGACACCGAGGTCACCGCCATCCAGGCGGTCATCACGCTGTACGCCCTCGTCATGGCCGCGTTCATGATCATCGGTGGTCGGCTCGGGGACATGTGGGGCCGCCGCCGCGTGTTCCTGCTCGGCATGACCGTCTACGGCACCGGATCCCTCGTCACCGCGCTGGCCCCCACCCTCTGGGTCCTCGCCGTGGGCTGGTCGGTGATCGAGGGGCTCGGCGCCGCCATGGTGCTGCCCGCCATGGCGGCCCTGGTCGCGGAGTCCTACCGGGGACGCGAGCGGGCCGTCGCCTACGGGGTTGTGGGCGGGCTCGCCGGCGCGGGGATCGCGGTCGGCCCGCTGCTGGGCGGCTGGGTGACGACGTACCTGACCTGGCGGCTGGTCTTCGCCGGGGAGGTGGTGGTCGTCGTCGCCGTCCTGCTGTTCCGCAAGGCGATCGCGGAGGTCCCGCGGAGCGGGCCGCGCCCGCACATGGACGTCTTCGGCGCCGTGCTCTCGGCGGCCGGCCTCGGTCTGGGCGTGCTCGGCGTGCTGCAGAGCGGCTCCTGGGGCTGGGTGCAGCCCCGCAATCCGCCCTTCACCGTGTTCGGCTTCGCGCCCACGCTGTTCGTCGTGGGCGCCGGCGTGGGAGTCCTGGCCGTGTTCGTGCGCTGGGAGCACCGCAGGGACGCCCGCGCGGCCGACCCCCTGGTCCATCTGGTGCTGCTGCGCCGGCCGGCCCTGCGGTCCGGGCTGCTGACGCTGCTCAGCCAGAACCTCATCCTGCTGGGCCTGTTCTTCGCCATCCCGCTGTATCTGCAGGTCGTGCAGGGCTTCGACGCGTTCCAGACCGGGCTGCGCCTGCTGCCGGTCTCCGTCACCATGCTCGCGGCCTCGACGGTCGCCTCCCGGCTGGGGCGTGTCATCGGTCCACGCCGGGTGGTCCGGCTGGCGCTGCTGACCCTGACCGGGGCGATCATCTGGCTGCTGGCCACCATCGACCCGGTCATCGACGACGCCCAGTTCGCCGGCGCCATGGCCGTGCTGGGCATCGGCATGGGGCTGCTCGCCTCCCAGCTGGGCAACGTCGTGCAGTCCAGCGCCGGTGAGGAGGAGCGCAGCGAGGCCGGCGGGCTGCAGTTCACGGCCCAGAACCTGGGCTCGGCGCTGGGCACCGCGCTCATCGGCTCGCTGCTCGTCGGCGCGCTGGCCCACGCCTTCACCACCCAGGTGGAGAACAACCCGCGGCTTTCGGAGCAGGCCCGTCACGAGACGAGCGTGGCCCTCGAGTCCGGCATCAGCTTCGTCTCCACCGACCAGGTGCACGCGGCGGCCGAACGCGCCGGACTGCCGCCCAGCGAGGTCGACGCGCTCACGGACTCGTACGCCTCCGCCCAGCTCGACGGGCTGAAGGCGGCGATCCTCGCCGCCGGCGGCATCACCCTCGCGAGCTTCCTGGTCACCCCGGGCCTGCCGGGAGCCCCGGCCGCGCGGGCCCGGCAGCCGAAGGCAGGGGCGGCGGCCCCGGCCGTCGGCGGCGCGAGCTGAGGAGGAGACGAACGCCATGTCCCGCACCGACCGGATCACGCCGGGGGCCCGGAGTACGGAGCACCGGGCCGCCTCCGACTACACGGGCGGCGTCTACGGCTCCATGCTCGCCGCGTCCGTGGTGGTCGGGGCGGCCACGCTGGACTCGTTCCCGCGCCTGGAGCTGGTGCTGCTGCTGTTGCTGACCGGCCTGGTCTTCTGGATCGGGCATGTGCACGCGCAGCTGTTCGGCGCCCGGCTGGCCCGGCAGGCGCTGGATCGCCGGGTCGTCCTGCGGGTCTGCCGGGAGGAGTGGCCGATCGTCAAGGCCGCGGTGCCGCCGGCCGCGGCGGTGGCGGTCAGCCCCCTGCTGGGCCTGGACCTCCAGGGCGCGCTCTGGCTGGCGCTCTGTGTCGCCGTCGCGGGTCAGATCGGCTGGTCGATGGCGGCGGCCCGGCGCGCCGGCGCCGGCTGGCCACTGGTGGCCGTGACCGCCGTGGTCAACCTGGTGCTCGGTCTGCTGATCATCCTGCTCAAGATCCTTCTGACGCACTGAACGCCCGCGCTGCGCGTGGTCGAGACGCGTGGTCGAGATGTGCCAGGTGCCCGAGTGACCGGCCTGGCGTCAGAGCGTCTCCGCGGTGAGCCTGCCGGAGTCCACGGCGACCCGGAGTGCCGCGTAGTCCCGCTCGTTCTGGTCGGCGTAGGCCTGCCCGAACCGCACCAGCGCGCGGTCGAACCCGTCGCCGGAGCCCAGGTAGGCGCCGATCGCGACGGGATCTCCGGAGCGGGCGTGGGCCCGGGCCAGCGAGGCCCCGCACACCTGGGCGAACAGGTTCAGCATGTCCGGGTCCATGGTCTCGGGCCGGGCGATGCCCTTCCAGTCCCGCAGCTGCCGCACGTAGAAGTCCCGTTCCCGGCCGTCGAGGCCGACCACGTGGGTGTAGCCGAGGAAGATGTCGCTGGTCGTCTGGATGAGGCGCTGTCCGGTCACCACCCGGCGGCCCTGGTTGTCGAACCCCTCGCCGCCCGCGTGGGCCGCGAGCACCGACTCCTGCGCCTCCTTGGCCTGCAGCAGCAGGGGATCGTCGTCGTCGCGGCCGAGCAGCAGCAGGATCCAGCAGCGGGTGCCGACGCTGCCGACGCCCACCACCTTGCGGGCCATGTCGACCAGCCGGTAGTGACGCAGGAGATGGCGGCGCTCCGAGGACAGCGTGGGCGCGTAGTCCTCCACCAGGGTGTGCAGCTCCTTCTCCCGTCCCTCCTCGCCCGGGTCGGCCCGCAGGTCCGCGAGCGGGGTGATCAGCGGCGGGTCCGGGGTGATGCGCCGGCCCTCGGCGGTGGCACGGGTGAGCTTGGCGAAGGCCTGCATATGGGTGCGGGTACGCGCCTGCTCCGCCGCCTGCGCGGTACGGCGGCGCTCCTTCTTGTCCATCGAGGAGGCCATCAGCCCGCGAAGCATGTCCACGTCGTCCTGGGCGTACCAGATGTCGAGGGTGCGCATGCCGGCGAACTGCCGCATCCGCTCCCGGTAGGCGCACACACAGACCTTGACGGCACTGTCCTGTTCCGCCGTCGCGAAGCCGTTGGCGCGGGCCGCGATCACGAAGCTGGCCGCGAGGCGCTTGACGTCCCACTCGAAGGGACCGGGAAACGTCTCGTCGAAGTCGTTGATGTCGAACACCAGGTGCCGTTCCGGAGAGGCCAGCATCCGGAAGTTCAGCAGATGGGCGTCCCCGCACAGCTGCACGCGCAGGCCGCTGTGGGGCAGCGCGCCCAGGTCGGTCGCCATGATGGCGGCGGCGCCCCGGTAGAAACGGAACGGCGACTCGAGCATCCGGCCGTAGCGGATCGGCACCAACTCGGGCACCCGCGTGGCGGACTGACGCTCTATCACGGCGATCGGGTCCGGCCGCTCCGGTCCCGGCTCGAACCGCCCGTGGCTCGACCGCGGGAGACGGCCGCGCTCGCCCTTGCCGTAGGAGACCCTGTCCGGCACCGACAGGGTGGACGTGAACGGGCTGTGTGCGGACATGGCGACACCTCCGGCAACGGGTCCTCACCCCACCTCACCGCCGCACCCGCACACGGGGATCACCCGTGAGGGGTGACCCGGCGACCGCGGGCGGGCGGGACGCTGGCCGGGTGGGAGTCCCGTGCGCACGGTCCCGACGGCGGCCCGTCGCGGTCCCCCGATCACGCCAGGAGGCGCCATGACCGTGTCGCGTGGCCCGGCACCCCGTACCGGACCGGAGTACCCGCCCGGCGACCCGGCGCGGCCCGCGCCGCCCGGCGACCCGGCGGACGTCCTCGCGGGTCTCGGCGGTTCGTGGACCTGGATCCTCGGTACGGCGGTCGCCACGCTGGTGCCGGGCATCCTCGTCCTGGTCTGGCCGGACGAGACACTGCACGTCCTCGCGGTGCTGATCGGGCTGTACCTGCTGGTGGTCGGCGTGTTCCGGTTCGTCGCGGCCTTCTCCCGCCGTGAGCACGGCGAACGACTGCCCGCCCTGCTGGTGGCGGTGCTGTTCGTCCTGGCCGGCGTGCTGTGCCTGCGCCACCCGCTGCAGACCGTCGCCACGCTGTCCCTGATCGTCGGGGCGGTCTGGCTGGTCGGCGGCATCCTGACGGCGTACACCGCGCTGGCCGCCCGGGACCTCCCGCACCGCGGCTTCGTCCTGGGCGCCGCGGCGCTCGCCTGCGTCGCCGGAATCCTGGTGCTGGCCACGCCCACCGCCTCGGCCCGCGCCCTGACCCGGCTGCTCGGGGTGTGGCTGGTCCTGCTGGGCGCCGCCGAACTCGCCCTCGCCCTGGCCTGGCGCACCGCGCTGCGCCGGGCCGCGGCGGCCGCCCCCGGACTCACCCGCCCGGGGTGATGCCCCGCGGGGTTGCCGTGCGCACGCTGAGAAGGCAGAGACAGGCGGCCGGGCGGCCGCCCGGGACGGAGGAGAGCCATGAACGCGCCGACGTACCTCGCGTACGACTATCCGCTGCTGAGCGTCTTCTGGTCCATGCTGTGGTTCTTCCTGTGGATCATGTGGTTCGTCCTGCTCTTCCGGATCGTCGTCGACATCTTCCGCGACCACGAGATGAGCGGCTGGGGCAAGGCGGGCTGGCTGGCGTTCGTCATCCTCCTGCCCTTCCTGGGTGTCTTCGTCTACGTGATCGCCCGCGGCAAGAACATGGGGCGCCGGGAGATCGCACAGGCGCGCGCACAGCAGGAGGCCTTCGACAGCTACGTACGGGAGACGGCCAAGAGCGGCGGCGGCCGCACCAGCAGCGTCGACGATCTCGCCAAGCTGTCCGAGATGCGCTCCCGCGGCGACATCACCGACGACGACTACCGCCGGGCCAAGGAACTGGTCCTCAGCGGCTCGGGCGCCTCCGGCCGCGCGGGTGGCGTCGGCTCCTCCGCCGACCACCTCTGAGGCACACCGGACGACAGGAATCGAGGCAGCGCCATGACCGCCACTCACCCGGCACACGCACACGCGACCAGGCAGGCCTGGGCCGGCGGGCTGATGACCTTCGGGGCCGTGATGCTCATGATCGCCGGACTGCTGGACGTCTTCCGGGGCATCATGGCGATCGCCTCGGACGACATCTTCGTCAACACCCGCAACTACGTCTTCCAGTTCGACCTCACCGGCTGGGGCTGGATCCACCTGATCCTGGGCGCGGTCGGCGTGCTCGTCAGCTTCGGGCTGTTCCAGGCCATGACCTGGGCCCGTGTCGCCGGGGTGGGCATCGCAGCGCTCATCATCATCGCCAACTTCCTCTCGCTGCCGTACTACCCGGTGTGGTCGGTCGTGATGATCGCGATGTCGGGGTTCATCATCTGGGCCCTGTGCGTGGTCCGGCGGGACGACGAGATCTTCGACCCGTTCGAGCGCCCCGGGCACGACATCTGACGACCCGTCGTAAGTCGTACCGGCGCCGGCCCGCCCGCATGGGTCCGGCGCCGGAGAAAATCTGATGGCGCGTCAGAAAAGGTCTTCCGTCGGCCGGAGGACTGCGGCATCCTGCGCCCATGCAGACGGAGCTGAGCAACACACTGGGAGTCGAGCACGCCATATTCGGCTTCACGCCGTTCCCCGCCGTCGCCGCGGCCATCAGCCGGGCCGGCGGTTTCGGTGTGCTCGGCGCGGTCCGCTACACCGCCCCCGACGAGCTCAAACGCGACCTGGACTGGATCGAGGCCCACGTCGACGGCAAGCCCTACGGCCTCGACGTCGTCATGCCCGCCAAGAAGGTCGAAGGGGTCACGGAGGCCGACGTCGAGGCGATGATCCCCGAGGGGCACCGGCAGTTCGTCAAGGACACCCTCGCCAAGTACGGCGTGCCGGAGCTGGCCGAGGGGGAGGCGTCCGGGTGGCGCATCACCGGGTGGATGGAGCAGGTCGCCCGCACCCAGCTCGACGTCGCCTTCGACTATCCGATACGGCTGCTCGCCAACGCCCTCGGCTCCCCGCCCCCCGACGTCGTCGCTCGCGCCCACGAGCACGACGTCCTCGTCGCCGCCCTCGCGGGCAGCGCCCGGCACGCGGTCAAGCACAAGGAGGGCGGCATCGACATCGTCGTCGCCCAGGGCTACGAGGCAGGCGGCCACACCGGCGAGATCGCCTCCATGGTGCTCACCCCGGAGGTCGTCGAGGCCGTCGACCCACTGCCCGTGCTGGCCGCCGGCGGCATCGGCAGCGGACAGCAGGCCGCCGCCGCGCTCGCCCTCGGCGCCCAGGGCGTATGGCTCGGCTCCCTCTGGCTGACCTGTACCGAGGCCGACCTCTCCGCACCCGCGGTGACGAGGAAACTGCTCGCCGCCGGCTCCGGTGACACCGTCCGCTCCCGCGCCCTGACCGGCAAACCGGCCCGGCAGCTGCGCACCGAGTGGACCGACGCCTGGGACGACCCCAACGGCCCCGGCACCCTCCCCATGCCCCTGCAGGGCCTGCTCGTCGCCGAGGCCCTCACCCGCATCCAGAAGTACGAGGTCACGCCCCTGCTCGGCACGCCCGTCGGGCAGATCGTCGGCCGGATGACCAGCGAACGCAGCGTCCAGGCCGTCTTCGACGACCTCACCCGCGGCTTCGAGGAAGCCGTCGACCGCGTCAACCGCATCGCCGGAAGGAGCGGCAAGTGACCAGCACGCCCCCCGCCGGATTCTGGGCCCAGGCCACCCACGACCCCGACCGCACGGTCCTGATCGCACCCGACGGCGAGGAGTGGACCGCCGGACGCCTGCACGCCGCCACCAACCGCCTCGTCCACGGCCTGCGCGCCGCCGGCCTCGAGCGCGGGGACGCCTTCGCGGTCGTCCTGCCGAACGGCCCCGAGTTCTTCACCGCCTACCTGGCCGCCAGCCAGGCGGGCCTCTACCTCGTCCCGATCAACCACCACTTCGTCGGCCCGGAGATCGGCTGGATCGTCGCCGACTCGGGCGCCAAGGTCCTCATCTCCCACGAGCGCTTCGCCGCTCCCGCCCGCCACGCCGCCGACGAGGCCGGCCTCCCGACGACGCACCGCTACGCCGTCGGCACGGTCGAGGGCTTCCGCCCCTACGCCGAACTCCTCGACGGACAGCCGGACTCTGCGCCCTCCGACCGCGAGCTCGGCTGGGTCATGAACTACACCTCGGGCACCACCGGCCGCCCCCGCGGCATCCGCCGCCCGCTGCCCGGCAAGCGCCCCGAGGAGGCGTATCTCGGCGGCTTCCTCGGCATCTTCGGCGTCAAACCGTTCGACGACAACGTCCACCTGGTCTGCTCGCCGCTCTACCACACGGCCGTACTGCAGTTCGCGGGCGCGTCCCTGCACATCGGGCACCGTCTCGTCCTGATGGACAAGTGGACACCCGAGGAGATGCTCCGCCTGATCGACGCCCACCAGTGCACCCACACGCACATGGTCCCGACCCAGTTCCACCGCCTGCTCGCCCTGCCCGAGCCGGTCAGGCGGTCCTACGACGTCTCGTCCATGCGGCACGCCATCCACGGCGCGGCCCCCTGCCCGGACCACGTCAAACGGGCCATGATCGACTGGTGGGGCGACTCGGTCGAGGAGTACTACGCGGCCAGCGAGGGCGGCGGCGCCTTCGCCACCGCCGAGGACTGGCTGAAGAAGCCCGGCACGGTCGGCAAGGCCTGGCCGATCAGCGAACTCGCCGTCTTCGACGACGACGGCAACCGGCTGCCGCCCGGCGAACTCGGCACCGTCTACATGAAGATGAACACCGGCGGCTTCGCCTACCACAAGGACGAGGCCAAGACGAAGAAGAACCGCATCGGCGACTTCTTCACCGTCGGCGACCTCGGCTACCTCGACGAGGACGGCTACCTCTTCCTGCGCGACCGCAAGATCGACATGATCATCTCCGGTGGCGTCAACATCTACCCCGCCGAGATCGAGTCCGCCCTGCTCGCCCACCCTGCCGTCGCCGACGCCGCCGTCTTCGGGATCCCGCACGACGACTGGGGCGAGGAGGTCAAGGCGGTCGTCGAACCGGCCCCGGGCCATGACCCCGGACCGGACCTCGCCGCCGACCTCCTCGCCCACTGCGCCGGACAACTCGCCGGCTACAAACGCCCCAAGAGCGTCGACTTCATCGCCGAGATGCCCCGCGACCCCAACGGCAAGCTCTACAAACGCCGGTTGCGCGACCCGTACTGGGAGGGCCGCACCCGCCCGGTGTGAACGTCCGTCAGGAGTACGACGGCAGGGTGCGGGCCACCGGGGCAGCGACCGCCGTCGAAGCCGACGGCCTGGAGGTGACTCGATCCGAACGGCACCTCCGTGTACCCGCCGTTCGCCGCGTCCCAGGCCGGCTCGAGCACGTTGAACACGCCGAGCCGCCCCGAGCCGCCCGGAACCGGGATGCGTTCGCCGCCCCGGACGACTGCGCGCCGGCCGGTAGCGGATGACGGCGGACAGCCGTGGTGCGAGGGCCGTCGCTGTCCGTGCTGCCCGGACTGTTCGTGCTGTTGTGGCGCGGCGGCCGGGAGTGCGGTCGCGGCGGTGAGTAACGCGAGGGTCCCGACGACCAGTCGTCTCGTACGGGTGCGCAAGGTGCCTCCCAACGTTGTTGGGGGAAGGAGCTGTTGAGCGTGCCTGCGGGCTGGTGCGCTGGTGTCGTTCGGCCGGGTGCTTGACCTCCTTGAGTGGCGGGCCGAGGATCATGAGTCATGACGCAGGGACACGGCAGCACGGTTGACGGGGTGCTGCGGCGCAGCGCCCGACGCACCCCCGCGCGGGTCGCGGTGGAGTACGGCGAGCGGTCATGGACGTACGGCGAACTCGACGAGGCCGTCTCCCGCGCGGCGAGCGTCCTGCTCGGCCTGGGGCTGGAGCGCGGCGACCGGGTCGGCGCCTACGGCCACAACTCCGACGCCTACCTGATCGCCTTCCTCGCCTGCGCCCGCGCCGGCCTCGTCCACGTCCCGGTCAACCAGAACCTGACGGGCGACGACCTCGGCTACATCGTCGGCCAGTCCGGCAGCTCCCTGGTCCTCACCGACCCCGACCTCGCGGACCGGCTCGCGGACGGCGTCCGGACCCTGCGGCTGCGCGACGCCGACGACTCCCTGCTCGCCCGGCTCGCGACCGCGCCCGCGTACGACGGCCCAGAGCCGCGCACCGAGGACCTGGTGCAGCTGCTGTACACCTCCGGTACGACCGCACTGCCCAAGGGCGCGATGATGACGCACCGCGCGCTGGTCCACGAGTACCTGAGCGCCATCACCGCCCTGGACCTGTCCGCCGGTGACCGCCCCGTGCACTCCCTGCCGCTCTACCACTCGGCGCAGATGCATGTGTTCCTGCTGCCGTACATTGCCGTCGGCGCGACCAACATCATCCTCGACGCACCCGACGGCGACCGCTTGTTCGACCTGGTCGAAGCGGGCCGCGTGGACAGCCTGTTCGCGCCGCCGACGGTCTGGATCGGCCTGTCCAACCGCCCCGACTTCGCCACCCGGGACCTGAGCGGCCTCCGCAAGGCCTACTACGGCGCGTCCATCATGCCGGTGCCCGTCCTGGAGCGGCTGCGCGAACGGCTGCCCGAGCTCGGTTTCTACAACTGCTTCGGCCAGAGCGAGATCGGCCCCCTGGCCACTGTCCTCGCCCCCGACGAGCACAAGGGCCGCATGGACTCCTGCGGCCGGCCCGTGCTCTTCGTCGACGCCCGCGTGGTCGACGAGGACGGCAAGGACGTCCCCGACGGCACCCCCGGTGAAATCGTCTACCGCTCCCCGCAGTTGTGCGAGGGCTACTGGGACAAGCCGGAGGAGACCGCGGAGGCCTTCCGGGACGGCTGGTTCCACTCCGGCGACCTCGCGGTGCGCGACCCGCACGGCTACTACACGATCGTCGACCGGGTGAAGGACGTCATCAACTCCGGTGGCGTCCTGGTCGCTTCACGCCAGGTCGAGGACGCCCTCTACACCCATGAGGCGGTCGCCGAGGTCGCCGTGATCGGCCTGCCCGACGAGCGGTGGGTCGAGGCCGTCACGGCGGTCGTCGTACCGCGCGGCGAGGTCACCGAGGAGGAGCTCATCGCCCACACCCGCGAGCAGTTGTCGCACTTCAAGGCCCCGAAGCGGGTGGTGTTCGTGGACGAACTGCCGCGCAACGCCAGCGGGAAGATCCTGAAACGGGAGCTGCGGGACCGCCTCGGCACCTGACGCGGCGCGGCCCGCGCACGTGATGCGATGCACAGGAAAGACCCGTTTCGTACCCGGTACCCCGCCGGTAGCATGGCTCCTGTTTACGGCAGGAGGGCACAAACCAGGCATGCGTTGCTGCTTCCCCGCTCCTCTCGCCGCCCTCGCCGGAGTCCCCGGCCCCTGTGAGGTGCTGCGTTCCGGAGCACTGCTCGCCCCGGCGCTGCTGCGCGCCGTCTCCGCCGCCCGCACCCGACTGCCGCACCACCAGCCGATCGCCGCCGTCCATCTGGAACTGGTCACCCTGATCGAGGACCGCGCGATCATCACCTGGTACACCGGCCTGGCGGGCACCGACGACGGCTTCGGGCACATGCTGCCGGCCCTCACGGAGGGCGAGGTCGTCTACGGCACCCATCCCGGCCGGCTCAACCGGGTCGCCGGCGAGGACCGGCCCACGGCCCACCATCACGTGGAACTCACCGGGCTGGAGCCCGGGCAGACGTACTACTACCAGGCCCGCTCCCGGGGCGTGGCCGCCCGGCCCACCGCGCTGCACCTGATCCGCGGCAACGCCGCCGGAACCTCCCTGCACGGCCTCGGCTCGCACGGCGGCCCGTACTCCTTCACCACGCCCCTGCCCCCGCCCGGCCGGCATCTGATCTCCCTCGCGCTCTGCAACGACCTGCACCTCGGCGAGACCACCGCCGGGCTCGTGGGCGGCATCCCCTTCATGCGCGGAATCTCGCAGCAACCGGGGCTCACGCCCTACCCGGAGCTCATGACCCGCGCCCTGGTGCAGGAGGCCCGCAGACGCGGGGCCGACGTGCTGCTGGCCGCGGGCGACATCTCGGCCGGCGGCTCGGCCGCCGACCTGGCGCGGGCCCGAGGCATCCTGGACGGCTTCGGGACGCACGGACGGGACTACTTCGTCGTCCGGGGCAATCACGACCGGCCCTCGGCGGTCGAGGAGTCCGACGGCGACACCTTCCGCCGCGGCTTCGGCCGGCCCGACGAGCCCGGGTACTTCGAGCGCGACCTGGGCGGACTGCGCGTCATCGGGCTCGACACATACGAGAAGCGCGGCAACGGCGCCGACTCCGGCGGTCTCGGCGCCGAGCAACTGGCCTGGTTCCGCAGCCGGTTGCGGGAGCAGCGGGAGCAGCCGACCGTCGTCTTCGGCCACCATCCGCTGACCGTACGGGACTCGCTCTTCCCCGTCAGCGCCGGCCAGCGCCTGGGCCGCCGTCAGGCCCGGGCCATCCTGGACGCCTACGCCGCCACCCCGGGCGTCTTCCTGCACCACGCCGGCCATACCCACCGCAACAAGCGCACCGTGCTGCCGCAGGCGCCGCACGTGGCCCTGCAGGAGGTCGGCGCCGCCAAGGAGTACCCCGGCGGCTTCAGCCTGCTGCGCATCCACACCGGCGGCTACGCCCTCAACTTCTTCAAGGCGCGCGGCACCGAGGCCCTGGAGTGGGGCGAGCGCAGCCGGCGGATGGCCGGGGGCCTGTGGCCCCACCACGCGCTCGGCCGCTCCGTCAGCGACCGCAACAGCGTGGTCTACCGAGACCTGTCCGGTATCACCCGGCCCGCTCTGGCGTCCTCGCCCGCGACCGGCTCGCCGGGTTGACAGCACCCTCCGCCGTCCCGGCGAGCGCATCGCCGGGCTGACAGGGACATCGGTCGTGCGTGGCGCGCGGGCGCGGGTTGGCAGGGGCTCTGCCGTGCCTGGAGAGCGGGCGCTGGCCGACAGAAGCCTCTGTCGGCCGGGCGTGCGGGACGCGGGCGGATAGGGACTCTCGTCCCTCGGTCTCGTGCGTCGCGGGCTGACGGGGATTCCGGTCCCTCGGGCACGTGTGCCACGGGCTGACAGGGACCCCGTCCCCCGGTCACGTGCGTCGCAGGTCCACGATTCGGCGGATCTTGCCCACCGACCGTTCCAGTGACTCCGGTTCGACGATCTCGACGGCCACCGAGACACCGATGTTGTCCTTCACGGCCGCCGCGATGGCCCGCGCGGCCGCGTCGCGGACCCCCGGTGCGGCATCCGGGCGGGCCTCGGCCCGTACCGTGAGCGCGTCCATACGTCCCTCTCGGGTCAGCCGCAGCTGGAAGTGGGGCGCCACGCCCGGCGTGCGCAGCACGATCTCCTCGATCTGCGTCGGGAAGAGGTTCACCCCGCGCAGGATCACCATGTCGTCACTGCGCCCGGTGACCTTCTCCATCCGCCGGAACACCCGCGCGGTCCCCGGCAGCAGCCGGGTCAGATCGCGCGTGCGGTACCGCACGACCGGCATCGCCTCCTTGGTCAGCGAGGTGAGGACCAGCTCGCCCTCCTCGCCGTCCGGCAGCACCTCACCGGTGATCGGGTCGACGATCTCCGGATAGAAGTGGTCCTCCCAGATGTGCAGCCCGTCCTTGGTCTCCACGCACTCCTGAGCGACACCCGGGCCGATCACCTCCGACAGTCCGTATATGTCCACGGCGTCGATCGCGAACCGCTCCTCGATCTCCCGCCGCATCTCCTCGGTCCACGGCTCGGCGCCGAACACGCCCACCCGCAGCGAGGTGGAGCGCGGATCGACGCCCTGCCGCTCGAACTCGTCGAGCAGCGTCAGCATGTACGACGGCGTCACCATGATGATCCGCGGTGCGAGGTCCTGGATCAGCTGCACCTGACGGGCCGTCATACCGCCGGACGCGGGGACGACCGTACAGCCGAGCCGCTCGGCGCCGTAGTGCGCGCCCAGCCCGCCGGTGAACAGGCCGTATCCGTATGCAACATGGACCGTGTCGCCGGCCCGGCCGCCCGCGGCGCGGATCGAGCGGGCCACCACGTCGGCCCACAGGGAGAGGTCGTTGTCCGTGTAGCCGACGATCGTCGGGCGGCCGGTGGTGCCGCTGGAGGCGTGGATGCGGCGGATGCGGTCCCGGGGCACGGCGAACATGCCGTACGGGTAGTTCTCGCGCAGGTCGGCCTTCGCGGTGAACGGGAAGCGGGCCAGGTCGGCCAGGGACCGGCAGTCGTCCGGGCGGACGCCGGCCTTGTCGAAGGACTCCCGGTAGAAGGGCACGTGCTCGTAGGCGTGCCGCAGTGAGGCCCGCAGCCGCTCCAGCTGCAGCGCCCGCAGCGCTTCGGCGTCCAGCCGTTCCCCCGCGTCCAGCAGCTCGGTCGCATCCGCCATGGGGACTTCTCCCTAACCAACCGCATCAATCCGGACTACCGATCATTCGGTCGAGGTGTTCGGGATCAGTAATTCAGGCCGTCCCGGTGCAGGCAAGAGGTCCGGCCGCATTTTCTGGAACTCCGTTGCGGAGTCGTTCCGCCGCCGGTGAAGATCGGCACATGCCGACCCTCACCGCCATCGACGGGACCGAGCTCGCCTACCACCTGCGGGGCGAGGGCGCCCCGCTCGTCGTCCTGCCCGGCGGCCCGATGCAGGCCTCCGCGTACCTGGGTGACCTGGGCGGTCTCTCCGCGCGCCGCCGTCTGGTCCTGCTCGACCTGCGCGGCACGGGCGACTCCGCCACGCCCGCCGATCCGGGCTCGTACCGCTGCGACCGGCTCGTGGCCGACGTGGAGGCCCTGCGCGCGCATCTGGGACTCGACCGGATGGACGTCCTCGCCCACTCGGCGGGCGGCAGCCTCGCGATGCTGTACGCGGCCCGGTACCCGGAGCGGGTCGCGCGGCTGGTGCTGGTGACCGCCGTCCCGTGGGCGCTGAGCAGGTCGGCGACCGCCGAACAGCGGCTGGCGGCGGCGCGGCTGAGGCGCGGCGAGCCGTGGTTCCCGGAGGCGTTCGCGGCCCTCGATCGGTGGCTGGCGGGGCAGTCCGACTACGACCCCGCCTGCGCGCCCTTCTTCTACGGCCGCTGGGACGACACGGCCCGCCGGCACATCCGGGCGGCGACGAGCAGTACAACGACGAGGCCTCCGAGGTGTACGGCTCCGACGGCGCCTACGACCCGCCCGCCACCCGTGCCGCACTCGCCCGCGTCACCGCCCCGGTCCTCGTCCTCGCCGGAGAACTCGACGGCGGCCCCCGCCCCGAACTGGCCCGCGCCGCCGCCGACGCGTTCCCCGACGCCGACTTCAGCGTCCAGCCGGGCGCGGGGCACTACCCGTGGTTGGACGACCCCGAATGGTTCGCCGACCGGGTCGTGCGTTTCCTGGACGGGCGGGGAGCGCCCATGCCGCCGTCCGCCGAGCCGGAGGCGGACTCCCTGACTCGGTGACGTCGGTGGCGCTCCGCTGCGGCAGGTCCTCGCAGACGATGCCGTCGTGGTGCGTCACCCGCCGTTCGGGCCGTATGCCGTCATGAAGCGGTCGCGGAACTTGTCCATGGTCCACTCGGGGGCGTTGGGCGCGGGCTTGAGGCCGTCCGTCCAGCCCCAGTTCGCGACGCGGTCGAGCACCTTGGGGTCGCGGGCGACGATGGTGACCGGGACGTCCCTGTTGGCGGTGCCCCGGGTGACCGTCGGGACGGGCTGGTGGTCGCCGAGGAAGACGAGGACCGTGTTGTCGTCGCCGTAGCGCTGCATCCACTCGGTCAGGCTGTCCAGGGAGTACTGGATCGCCTTCCGGTACTCGGTCCGCACGCGCGACGCGCTCTTCCAGACCTCCGTGGGGTTCGTGCCCTCCTTCTTGATCTTGTAGAAGATCTTGCCGTCCCCGAGGTCCTTCCAGTCGATCATGTGGGCGATGGGCGACCAGGGGTTGTGGCTGGAGGCCAGGATGATCTCCGCCATGATCGGGTCGCGGTTCTTCTTGCCGTGCTCCAGCTTCTGGAACGCCTCCAGGCTGAACTGGTCCGGCACCGGCGTCCAGCTGAAGTACGGCCCCTGGTAGCCGAGGTGCGTGGAGTCGTAGATGTGGTCGAGGCCGAAGTACTTGCCCTCCGGCCAGGACTTGCGCACACCCGGCACGATGCCCACCGTGCGCCAGGCGCCGGTCTTCTGGAAGTAGCGGGTCAGGGTCGCGCGGTCGCTGGTGGTCAGCGTCCGGTACCGCTCCTGGTTCTTGATCCACAGCCCGGACAGGAACGTCGAGTGCGCGAGCCAGCTGCCGGCGCCCGTGACCGGCGACCGCAGCCAGCCGCTGCGGGAGGCGAAGCCGGCGGCCTTGAGCCTGGCGTCGCCCTGCTTGAGGGTCGCGTCGATCTCCGGTGCCATCGCCGGATCGTCGATGGCAACCCGCCCGTAGCTCTCGATGAAGGTGAACATCACGTCCTTGCCCCGCAGCCCGGTCAGCAGCTGGTCGGACGGCGTGTTGGCGTACTTGTCGACATGGAGCTGCTTCTCGAAGACCTTGGCGTCTCCCAGTCCCGTCCGGACCCACTGCACACGGTTGGTGAGGAACTGGGCGTAGCCCTTGGTGGCGAAGGGGACACTGCCGAACTCCACGCTCAAGGTGAAACAGGTGATCCACACGGTGCCGAGGACGAGCGTGGTGCCGACGGCCCTGGAGCGGTGCCGGCCCATCGTTTCCGACAGCCGCAGCACCGCGAGCGCGCTCAGCACGAGCACGGCGATGAACAGGACGATCACGCCGATGATCGCGAGCACCTCGCCGGAGCGGCCGAAGGAGTCCTTCACCCAGTCCGCGCCGTCGCTGAGCAGGGTCCAGTCGAAGACCAGGTCGAAGGGCCGGGCGAGGGTCTGGTAGAAGCCCATGTCGATGAACTTCAGCACGGTGGTCAGACCGAGGAACGCGCCCGCTACGACGGCCCCGACGCGCCGTGCCTTCGCGGGCAGGGCGAGCAGCACGATCGCGAGGAGGATCGGCTCGACGGGGAGGCGGAGGACCGACTGGAGGGTGATCCGGTCGAGCCTGTCCGGCACGAGATCCGCGACGACCACGAACACCCCGGCCAACACGGTCGTGCCCACCCGCACGACAGCCGCGGCCCGGGGGAACCGCCGCCGCCACCCGAACCAGCCGGGACGGGTGCCGGGAGAGGAGGCGGCGACGTCCGGGGCGGGGGCGTCCGTCGTCTCGGTGCCAGGTTCGTCGTCGGCCGCGGTGGCGACTTGATCCGGAGCCACGGAGACGGGTCCGTCGCCGGGTTCGGCGTGGGGTTCATCGGCGGTCACGGCGGCCGATGCGGCGGTCGTCCCGGTGGCGAGGTCATCGGCCGTCGCGACGTCCGGCTCGGCGGGTGTGGCGCCGGTGGACTTCTCGGCTGTGCGGGCGGCGGCGGGTTCGTCGCCGGCGGAACTCGCCTGCGGGACGTCGGCCTCGCGGGACGGCGTCTTTACGTGCTCTGCCTCTCCGGCAATATCCGCCGCCGTGGAATCCGACCCCGGTTCGACGTCCTCGGCCTCCGCCTCATCGTCTGCTGTCGGCGTGGGTGCTTCGTCCGTCGTGTCGGGCACCCGCTCGTCCCTCGGCCGTAGGTCGGCTACGGCGCCCGGTTCCGGGTCGGTCGCCGTCGGGGCGGTCGAGGCCTCCTCCGCCGGGTCCGGTGCCGTGGGATCGGCAGTCGGCAGTTGGCGAGGGGGCGTGAGGTGCGACACCCGAGGGTCCTTCCATGCGGAGCGCGGTGATGACACGGCGGACCGGACCTGCAGACCAGGGCCACCAACCTCGCGTACGGCCCCACGTAACCCCGCGTTCAAACGCCCGGGTCAACCGCGCGCAAAGACTACGCCCGCCCCCGAAGACCTCGCCGCCCTGCCCCCGCGTCCTCCCCGCGATCCGGCCACCGCGCGCCGCCCGCTCCCGCACCTTCCCATCCACCCCTCACCGCGCGCTGCGCTGCCCCCGCCCCCTACCGATCCGCCGCCACGGCAACCTCCTTGGCCCACCGGTAGTCCGCCTTGCCGCTCGGTGAGCGGCGTATCGTCTCCGTGATCACCAGCTGGCGGGGGATCTTGTAGCCGGCGAGGTGGGTGCGGCAGTGGGACTGGATGTCCTCCAGGGACGGCCGCGAGGCGCCCTCGCGCAGCTGGACCACCGCCGCCACATGGTTGCCCCACTGCGGGTCCGGCACACCGGCCACCAGCGCGTCGTACACGTCCGGGTGGGACTTAAGCGCCTGTTCGACCTCCTCCGGGTACACCTTCTCGCCCCCGGTGTTGATGCACTGCGAGCCACGGCCCAGGACGGTGACCACGCCCTCCTCGTCCACCGTGGCCATGTCGCCGAGCAGCACCCAGCGCCGGCCGTCCTTCTCGAAGAAGGTCTCGGCGGTCTTCCGGGGGTCGTTGTAGTAGCCGAGCGGCACATGGCCGCACTGGGCGACCCGGCCCACCTCACCCACCGCGACCGCCTCGTGCGTGGCCGGATCGACGACCTGCGTACGGGCGTTGACACGGATGCGGAAGCTCTGCCCGGCCCCGGAGTCCGCCGTCGCCGTGCCGTTGAAGCCGGACTCGGAGGAGCCGTAGTTGTTGAGCAGCATGGCGCCCGGCAGCAGCTCCTGGAACTGCCTCCGTACCGTCTCCGACATGACCGCGCCGGACGAGGAGACGCTGAACACCGAGGAGCAGTCCGTGCCCTTCATCGGCCCCTTCAGCGCGTCGATCAGCGGCCGCAGCATCGCGTCGCCGACCAGGGACATGCTGGTGACCTTCTCCTTCTCGACGGTCCGCAGCACCTCCTCGGGCACGAACTTGCGGTGGATCACGACCCGTTGGCCGAAGTTGAAGCCGATGAAGGAGGTGAGCGTGGAGGTGCCGTGCATCAGCGGGGGAGTGGGGAAGAACGTGATCCCGCTGCCCCCGGCGGCCACCCGCTCCGCCAGCTCCTCCGGCTTCTTCACCGGTTCACCGGTCGGCGCGCCCCCGCCCAGTCCCGAGAAGAACAGGTCCTCCTGACGCCACATCACCCCCTTGGGCATGCCGGTCGTGCCGCCCGTGTAGATGATGAACTGGTCGTCCCCCGACCGCGCCGGAAAACCGCGCTCGGCCGAACTCCCCGCCTCCGCCTCGGAGAAGGACAGCACGGAGGCCGTGTCGGGCGCGTCCCCGACCCGGACGAGATGCCGCAGCTTCGGGCACTGCGGCAGCGCGGCCGCCACCCGGTCGCCGAACTCCGCGTCGAAGACGAGGGCGACGAGGTCGGCGTCCCGGTAGAGGTACACCAATTCCTCTTCGACATAGCGGTAGTTGACGTTGACCGGCACGACCCGGGCCTTGAGGCAGCCCAGCACCGTCTGCAGGTACTCGACCCCGTTGTAGAGGTGCAGGCCCAGATGCTCGCCCGGCCGGATCCCCGCGTCGATCAGATGGTGGCCGATCCTGTTCGCCGCCGCGTCCAGCTCCGCGTACGTCAGCCGGCGCTCCGCGCCCGTGCCGGGGTGGTCGATGTACACCAGGGCCTCGCGGTCCGGCACCGCGTCGACGACCGACTCGAACAGGTCCGCAAGGTTGTACTCCACCGCTCCTCCTGACCCCGGCAGCCATGACGGAGAAAGGCGCATCCGTCGGTTCGCCGGTCATCAGAGCAAAGGGCGCGGCAACTGTGAAGGGTTCGCGCGAAGAAATCTGACTGACTGTCAGAAAACCCTTGAAGTGCCTCCCCGGCTACTGCAACCTGTTCTCGTTCCAGGAGAGGGGAGTTGGCCATGGGTGGGACGGAACACCTCACCGTGCGGCGCGAAGGCGCCACACTGGTGCTCACGCTCAACAGGCCCGAAGCCAAGAACGCGCTCTCGCTGCCGATGCTGGTCGGGCTGTACGACGGCTGGGTGGAGGGCGACGAGGACGAGGCGGTGCGCTCGATCGTGCTCACCGGCGCCGGCGGCTCGTTCTGCGCCGGCATGGACCTCAAGGCCCTCGCGGGCCGGGGCCAGGACGGCGAGCACTACCGGGACCGCCTCAAGGCCGACCCGGACCTGCACTGGAAGGCACTGCTGCGCCATCACCGCCCCCGCAAACCGGTGATCGCCGCCGTCGAGGGGTACTGCGTGGCGGGCGGCACCGAGATCCTCCAGGGCACCGACATCCGGGTCGCGGGCGAGTCGGCGACCTTCGGGCTCTACGAGGTCAAACGCGGCCTGTTCCCGATCGGCGGGTCCACCGTCCGGCTGCAGCGGCAGATCCCGCGCACCCACGCCCTGGAGATGCTGCTCACCGGCCGCCCCTACACCGCCCGCGAGGCCGCCGACATCGGGCTGATCGGCCATGTCGTACCGGACGGCACCGCGCTCGGCAGAGCGCTGGAGATCGCCGAACAGGTCAACGCCTGCGGGCCGTTGGCGGTCGAGGCGATCAAGGCCTCCGTCTACGAGACGGCCGAGATGACGGAGACCGACGGCCTGGCCTCCGAACTCAAGCGCGGCTGGCCGATCTTCGACACGGCCGACGCCAAGGAAGGCGCCCGCGCCTTCGCGGAGAAGCGGCAGCCCGTCTACAAACGCGCCTGACCCCCACCGAAGGAGACCGGGCATGCCCGAAGTCCTCAAAGCCCCCCTCGCCGTCGAGTTCCCCTTCACCCGCTCCCTCGGCCCGGTGCAGAGCGCCTTCCTGACCGGTCTGCGGGAGCGTGTCGTGCTGGGGGTGAGGACGAAGGGCGGCCGCACCCTCGTCCCGCCCGTCGAGTACGACCCGGTCACCGCCGAGGAGATCCGCGATCTCGTCGAGGTCGCCCCCACCGGCACCGTCACCACCTGGGCCTGGAACCACGAACCCCGTCGCGGCCAGCCCCTCGACACGCCCTTCGCCTGGGTCCTGGTCCGCCTCGACGGCGCCGACACCGCTCTCCTGCACGCCCTCGACGCCCCCGGCCCCGACGCCGTGCACACGGGGATGCGGGTCCGCGTCCGCTGGGCCGAGGAGCGCTCCGGTGCCATCACCGACATCGCCTGCTTCGAGCCGTACGAGGGCGAGCCGGATCAACCGACCGGCCACAGCGGCGAGTTCGCGGACGCGATCAGCGGCATCGTCGCCTTCGCCCGCCTCGACTACACCTACTCCCCGGGGCGCGCGCAGTCCGAGTACATCCACGCTCTCTCCGAGCGGCGCACGGTCGGTGAGCGCTGCCCCTCCTGCCGCAAGGTGTACGTGCCGCCGAGGGGCGCCTGCCCCACCTGCGGCGTCGCCACCGCCGAGCACGTCGAGGTGGGTCCCCGCGGCACGGTCACCACGTTCTGCATCGTCAACATCAAGGCCAAGAACCTCGCCATCGAAGTGCCCTACGTCTACGCCCACATCGCCCTCGACGGCGCCGACCTCGCCCTGCACGGCCGTATCGGCGGCATCCCCTACGACCAGGTGCGCATGGGACTGCGCGTCGAGGCGGTGTGGACGGAGGGCGCCCGCTACCCCGACCACTACCGGCCCACCGGCGAGCCCGACGCGGAGTACGACACCTACAAGGAGCTGCTGTGACCCGGGACATCGCGGTCGTCGCCTTCGCCCAGACCGACCACCGGCGCACCACCGACGAGCTCTCCGAGGTGGAGATGCTCATGCCCGTGCTGCACGAGGTCCTGGACGCGACCGGCCTGAAGACCGCCGACATCGGCTTCACCTGCTCCGGCTCCAGCGACTACCTCGCCGGCCGCGCCTTCTCCTTCACCCTCGCCCTAGACGGGGTCGGCGCCTGGCCGCCGATCTCCGAGTCGCACGTCGAGATGGACGGCGCCTGGGCGCTGTACGAGGCGTGGACCAAGCTGCTGACGGGCGACGCCGACACCGCGCTCGTCTACTCGTACGGCAAGTCCTCGCCCGGCTCCGTCCGTGACGTCCTGACCCGGCAGCTGGACCCGTACTACGTGGCCCCCCTGTGGCCGGACTCGGTCGCCCTGGCCGCCCTGCAGGCGCGGGCCCTCATCGACGCGGGCGACACCGACGAGCCGGCCCTCGCGGCCGTCGCCTCCCGCAGCCGACAGGAAGCCGCCGCCAACTCCCACGCGCAGCTGCGGGGTTCGGTGCCCCAGGGGGACTATCTCGTACGGCCCCTGCGCACCGGCGACTGCCCGCCGATCGGCGACGGCGCCGCCGCCGTCGTCCTCGCGGCGGGGGAGCGGGCCCGGGAACTGTGCGAGCGGCCCGCGTGGATCCGGGGCATCGACCACCGCATCGAGGCGCACAGCCTGGGCGTGCGCGACCTGACCGACTCGCCGTCCGCGCGGCTGGCCGCCGAGAAGGCGGGCGCCTTCGAACGGCCCGTCGACACAGCCGAGTTGCACGCCCCGTTCACCTCGCAGGAGGTCGTGCTGCGCAAGGCGCTGCGGCTCGACGACAGCGTGCGCGTCAACCCGTCCGGGGGCGCCCTCGCGGCCAACCCGATGATGGCCGCCGGACTGATCCGCATCGGTGAGGCCGCTGCCGGCATCCACCGGGGCGAGTCCGACCGGGCGCTGGCCCACGCCACTTCCGGCCCCTGTCTGCAACAGAACCTGGTCGCCGTACTCGAAGGGGATCCGCGATGAGCAAGGAGCCCGTGGCCGTCGTAGGGATCGGCCAGACCAAGCACGTGGCGGCGCGCCGGGACGTGTCGATCGCGGGGCTCGTCCGCGAGGCCGCCGGGCGGGCGCTCGAGGACGCCGAGCTGACCTGGGCCGACGTCGACGCCGTCGTCATCGGCAAGGCGCCCGACTTCTTCGAGGGCGTCATGATGCCCGAGCTGTACCTCGCCGACGCCCTCGGCGCGGTCGGCAAACCCATGCTGCGGGTGCACACCGCGGGCAGCGTCGGCGGATCGACCGCCCTCGTCGCCGCCAACCTGGTCGCGGCCCGCGTCCACGGCACGGTGCTGACGCTCGCCTTCGAAAAGCAGTCCGAGTCGAACGCCATGTGGGGCCTGTCCCTGCCGATCCCCTTCCAGCAGCCGCTGCTGGCCGGGGCGGGCGGCTTCTTCGCCCCGCACGTGCGCGCGTACATGCGGCGCAGCGGCGCCCCCGACACCGTCGGCTCCCTGGTGGCGTACAAGGACCGGCGCAACGCGCTGAAGAACCCCTACGCCCATCTGCACGAGCACGACATCACCCTGGAGAAGGTCCAGGCCTCGCCCATGCTGTGGGACCCGATCCGGTACTCGGAGACCTGTCCGTCCTCCGACGGCGCCTGCGCGATGGTGCTGACCGACCGGGCGGGGGCCGCGCGGGCGCCCCGGCCGCCCGCCTGGATGCTGGGCGGGGCCATGCGCAGCGAACCGACCCTCTTCGCCGGCAAGGACTTCGTCTCGCCCCAGGCCGGCAAGGACTGTGCCGCCGACGTCTACCGGCAGGCCGGCGTCGCCGACCCGCGCCGGGACATCGACGCGGTCGAGATGTACGTGCCGTTCTCCTGGTACGAGCCGATGTGGCTGGAGAACCTCGGTTTCGCCGACGAGGGCGAGGGGTGGAAGCTCACCGAGTCCGGGGTCACCGAGCTGGACGGCGATCTTCCGGTCAACATGTCGGGCGGGGTCCTGTCGACCAATCCGATCGGGGCGTCGGGCATGATCCGCTTCGCCGAGGCGGCGCTCCAGGCGCGCGGGCAGGCCGGAGAACACCAGGTGGACGGGGCCAGGCGGGTGCTCGGGCACGCGTACGGCGGCGGATCGCAGTTCTTCTCGATGTGGCTGGTGGGCTCCGAACCCCCCGAGTCCTGAAAGGTTCCCCAAAGGTCCTCCTCATGTGGCCTGTCGGCGGTCGGACCCGATCGCTAGGCTGACCGCGGACGACGAAATCGGGAGGAGCACGGACGTGGCCGAGAGCACCATCCAGCAGCACCCGTTCGCGGGCTGGGACAAGCCGGAGCTGGACCTCAGCAACGCCGACTGGCACTCGAGCAGCCGTGGCCTGGGGGATGTCCAGATCGCCTTTGTCGAGGGATTCATCGCGATGCGCAACAGCGGCCGCCCGGAGAGCCCTTCCCTGATCTTCACCCCGGCGGAGTGGGGTGCGTTCGTGTCGGGGGCGAGGGAGGGCGAGTTCGACCTCACCTGAACCGCGGAGACCCGGACCGCCGAGACGGACCCGAACCGCGGAAGCCCGAACCTCTGGAGATGGGCCCGGGTGAACCGTCGGAGGTGCGTTTCGCCGGTTTTTCCGGACACGCGACCGTGAGCACGTCCCCGGGACCGCCGCCTGCGCGAGGCTGGCCCCGGGGGGGCGGTCGTACTCCGGAGGTGAGGAACCCATGAGCACCCTGCCGGTCATCGCGGCGGTCGACGGTTCGGACGACAGCCTGCGCGCCCTGGACTGGGCCCTCGACACCGCCCGCAGACGCGGGGCGCCCCTGCGGGTGGTCCATGTGCGGCAGTACGCCGTCTGGGCACAGCCCGACGTCCTGGTCGCGGGGCCACCGGACCCGGAGGCCGACTCGGTGCTGGACCAGGTCCGCGGGCATGTCGCGGCGATGCCCGAGCGGCCGGACATCGAGTACGTGGGTCTGGAGGGCGCGCCCACCGCACTGCTGCCCGAACTGGGCTCCACCGCACAGCTGTTGGTGCTCGGCTCCCGGGGCCGCGGCGGCTTCGCCAGTCTTCTGCTGGGCTCCAACGGCATGGCCGCCGCACGGGACGCCGAGTGCCCCGTGGTGGTGATCCCCCGGCCCGGCCGCGACGGGGGTACCACCCACGCCTTTCGGGCCGTGGGGGAGCAGGGCGACGCGCCCGCCGAGCCCGGCCACCGAGTCGTCGTCGGGCTGCAGGTCGACAGCCCCGACGAGGCCACCCTGGACTTCGCCTTCACCGAGGCCGCGCTGCGCGACGCCCCCCTGCAGGTGATCGCCGCCTACGCCTGGCCGGCGCAGTCCTGGGCCGCCCCCTCGGAACTCATGCCGCTGATGGTCGACCAGGACGCCGTCGAACGCGACACCTGGACCCTCGCCGAGGGCTTCCTCGCCCCGCACCGCGAGAACCACCCCGACGTCCGTGCCGAGGCGTACGCGATGGCGGGCGACGCTGCGGGCCTGCTGGTCGACGCCTCCCGCGACGCCGATCTGGTCGTGGTCGGCCGCCACCGCCGGCGTCTGCTGGCCCCGGCCCGCATGCTGGGCTCGGTCACCCACGCGGTCCTGCTGCACGCGGTCAGCCCCATCGCGGTCGTGCCGCCGACGCCGGCGGAGGAGTGACGGCCCTCCCCGGTGGTCACACCTCGACGAGCCTCTCGAAGAAGAACTCGTGCTTGAGGAACGACGTCTCGTGCTCCGCCCCCGGATACGGCGGGACGAGCTGGGCCGCCTGGAACAGCCGCCAGCCGTCCTCCAGGGCGGCCACACCCGTCTTGTACGGCGGTTCGTCGCTGTCGCCCGTCGTGGGCCGGGTGCCGCCCGTGCCGTCGTAGCGGGCCCAGCCGACGACGTCGGAGTCGAGGGTGGAGGTGCCCAGGTACAGCACGAGGACCTGCTGTCGGGTGGTCACACCGTGCTCCTTCGCGTGGCGGGCCGGTTGGAGATCCGGGTGGCCCAGTGGTCGATGTCGAATCCGGGGTCGCCGGTCAGCGAGCGCCACAGCCGGACCCGGTTGTGGATCTCCAGGCGGCCGGTGGCGGGTTCGTACCAGGGAAAGACCCGCCGCAGTTCCTCGGAGACGGCCGGGTCGTCCAGGTCGGCCGTGTCCCACAGCCGCACCTGCGGCACGGTCGGGTTGAAGCGGATCTTGTACATGTGGCGGACGGTGTCGCTGTCGTTGCGCCGGCCGCCGTGCCAGATGCCGTGGTGCAGCAGGGCGACCGTGCCGGCCGGACAGGTCAGCCGGGTCTGGCCGAGGAGGTTCTGGTAGCGGCCGGTGTCGCTCTCGTTGGTACGGCGCAGATGGCTGCCCGGGACGATGAGCGTGCCGCCCATGTCCGCGGTGGCCTCCTGCGGGTAGTACATGAGCTGCACGTCGAACGCGTCGGTGCGCAGGTCGATCAGGGCGTCCGCGTGCAGCGGCTGGGCGCTGCCCTGGTGCGGCTCGCGGGTGTGCACGAAGTGGTGGTCGACGGTCGGGTCCGGCCCCACCAGGCTCTCCAACGCGCCCGCGACAGCGGGCAGTTCGACGAGCCGGCGGGCGAAGGAGCCCTCGGGGAACGCCTTCGCCACCTCGGAGCCGTACGGCACGGAGGGCAGACCGGTGTCGAAGACGCCGAGGGCCTCGGCGTTCATCTCCGGGGGCACGACCGCGTCGAGGCGCAGGAAACCGTGGGCCACGAACCGGGCCACCTGGGCGGAGTTCAGCAGCTGTCGTGTGGTTGGCATACGTCAACCGTAGAAAGCTCCGGGCCGCCCGTCGTGGGCTGTAATCGGCGAGCACTGGTAAATTTCCACCATGCCTCAGTATGTGGACCTGACCCTCGACCTGCCGCCGCAGGTCGTCAACGCGGGCGTCGGCGTCCACGGATCGGCGGGCCCGCACGAGGTCTTCCGCCTCCCGCGCCTGTGGCAGCTGCATCTGTACGGCTACTCGGGCGTCCTGGAGTTCGGCGGCACCCGGCATCCCATCCGCCCCGGCCACATCAGCCTCGTACCGCCCGACACGGAGGTCCACTTCCACTACGACGCGCCCCGCTGCGAACACCTGTACGCCCACTTCCGGCTCCCCGGCGAGGGCGAGCGGCGCCGGGTGCCGGCGATGCAGGACGCGGGCGCGGAGACGGCCGTGCTCAGCGGGCTGCTGCGGCAGACGGTCGCCGCCGGCCCCCAGTCCCCGGCGCGTGCCTCGGCGGAACTGTGGACCGTGCTGTGGCGTACGACGGCCCTGGCCGACGCGGCCGAGCACCGCCCGGGCGTCCGGCACCCCGCGCTGCGCACCGCCATGGCCCACATCGAGGAGCATCTGGCCGGCCCCCTGACGATCCCGGACATCGCGCGGGCCGCCGGGGTCTCGCACACCCATCTGACCCGACTGTTCCGCGAGGGCACCGGCCACACGGTCGTCGCCTACATCCGGCGCCGCCGTATGGAGCGCGCCCGCCACCTGCTGATCGCCTCGACCCTCGCGATCCCCGCGATCGCGGCCACGGTCGGCATCCCCGACCTGCAGGCCTTCAACAAGACCTGCCACAGGGAACTGGGCGCCTCACCCCGCACGGTACGGGCGACCGCGGGGAGCTGAGGCCCGCCGGATCGAGCGGGCGAGAAGCCGGATCGAGCGGGCAAGAAAGCGGCGGAGAGGACCACCCGCTTCTCGCGGATCCTGATCGCGCGGTGCCGCGGCGTCGGCCGCTCGTCTCTCGCGCCTGTTCCGGTCCTTTCCGCCACCCCCATACAACCTCCGCGCGCACCGCGACCAGAAGGGCCGAAGGGCCCGGCCTTCGGCCCCCTCGGCCTCTTCGGGGCCGGTGGGCCCCAAGGGCGGCCCGAACGGCTCCTCCTGCCAGGGATGCGCAGGGGGTTCAGTCTGGTAGTGAGGCCCTCACGACTTCGGCGCCGGGGCCGAAGGAGTTGATTGCCATGACAACGCTCGCCGGAGTGCCCGACCGTCCGGTCCGGGTGGACGCCGTGCTCGACGCGCCACTGTCGCGGTGGCTGTGGCTGGTGAAGTGGATCCTGATCATCCCGCACTACGTGGTGCTGTTCTTCCTGTGGATCGCCTTCACCGTCGTCAGCGTGATCGCGTTCTTCAGCATCCTGTTCACCGAGCGCTACCCGCGCGCTCTGTTCGACTTCAATCTGGGGGTGCTGCGCTGGTCCTGGCGGGTCGGGTACTACTCGTACGGCGCCCTGGGCACCGACCGCTATCCGCCGTTCAGCCTGGGCGAGGAGCCCGGCTATCCGGCGCGGCTGGAGATCGCCTATCCCGAGCGGCTCTCCAGGGGACTGGTGCTGGTGAAGTGGTGGCTGCTGGCCATCCCCCACTACATCGTCATCGGGTTCTTCCTCGGCGGCTGGCGCGTCGGCTGGTGGGAGGGCGGGCTCGTCGCCGTACTGGCCCTGATCGCCGCGGTGATCCTGACCTTCACCGAGAAGTACCCCAAGGGCCTGTTCGACTTCATCCTCGGCCTGAATCGCTGGATCCTGCGGGTCGCCGCCTATGTCGCCCTCATGACGGACGCCTATCCCCCCTTCCGCCTGGACCTGGGCGGCACGGAGCCGGGCGGTATGGAGATCGAGGACGTGACATGACGGGTCAGGCATCGGTGTGCAGGGCCAGGCGGGGGCATGCCGCGACGGCCCGGCGGGCGTGGCCGCGCAGGCGCTCGGGAACCGTGCGGTCCCTGACGATCGGGTAGCCCCATTCGTCGAGCCCGATGAGTTCGGGGAGCAGTTCGGCGCACAGGCCCTCGCCGGTGCAGGCGATGCGGTCCACGCGCAGGGTCCGGGTGCGGTTCATCGCCAGGTCTCCGGTGGTGTGGCGGGCGGTACGGCCAGGCGGGGCGGCCGGTGGGCGGCGGGGCAGGCGCCGTCGTCGAGGTGCCGGGTGACGTCGTCGGCGAAGGCGTCCAGGGCCGAGGCGGCGAGACGAGCGGCACCGTCGGGGTGACGGCAGGCGCCCCGGTCCGGCAGCAGGGCCGTACGACGGCGCAGTCGGTCGAGGAGGACGCGGTCCGCCCGGCCGGCGGCCAGGGCTGCGAAGTCCGCGGCGACGGCGGGCAGTCCGAAGTGGCAGGGGCCGCACTGGCGGGCGCTGTGGGCGGCCAGGTAGGCCAGGATCCGAGCCGTCTCGGCGAGCCCGCAGGCGGAGTGGGGGAGCGCGACGAGCACGCCGGCTCCGGGCGAGGCACCGAGCGGAGCCAGGTCCCGTCGGGAGAGGGGCGTGTGCAGGCGGGCCGCCCCCAGCCAGGCTCCGGCGAAACCGCCTGTGAGAACCGCCTGCAGAGGCTCTGTCGGTCCTCCGGCGAGGTCGAGGACCGTGGTGAGCGGGGTGCCGAGCGGGACCTCCAGGACGCCGGGGACACCGACGGCGCCGGAGACGGTCAGGAGTGCCGTGCCGGGTTCCTCGGTGGTCCCGGCCTGCCGGAACCAGGCCGGTCCGTAGCGTGCGACGAGGGCGACATGCGCGAGCGTCTCGGCGTTGTGCAGGAGGGTGGGACGCCGGTCGATCCCGCGTTCCTCGATGCGCGGCGGACCGCCCCGGGGCCGGGCGGGCCCTCCGTCGAGCCAGCGCACCAACGACGTCGACTCGCTGGAGACGTACGTGTGCGGAAGGCCGTGCAGACGCAGTCGTACGGCGTCGACGCGCGCACGGCGACGCTCCGCCAGGGCCGCACTCAGCTGCTGGTACTGCGCGCTGCGGGTACGGGGCAGGCACACATGGACGGTGTCGGCGCCGACGGCCAGCGCGGCCAGTACCGCGCCGCCGAGGACGAGATGGGGAGCCACGGCGAGCAGGAACTCGTCCTTGCGGCTGGCCGGTTCGCTCTCCATCGCGTTGACGACGACCACGGCGCGACGGCGACCGTCGGCCACCGTCCGCAGTTTGCGGGCCGTGGGGAAGCCGGCTCCGCCGCGTCCCGTGAGCCCGGCCGTCTCCAGGGCGTCCGGCAGCGGCATCGCCGCGCGCGTGCCGATGGTCCGGGAGACGGGCGAGGGGCCGTAGTGCCGGAGGTGATCGGAGAGGGAGGCCGGACGCCCGGTCGCGTACCAGCCCGCCAGCAGCCGAGGCGCGTCGGGCGCGGGCGGCAGACGGAAGCCCGTGATGGTCGCGGAGGTCACCGGCCACCTCCGAGAAGCATCGCCGTGGCGGCGGCGCGCTGGGACCAGCCGGGCTGCAGGGGGCCGGTGGCGAGGAACGCGCCGAGCACCAGCGGGACGGCGGTCGCGGTCAACGCGGCCACCAGCCGTCCGACGACCCGCCCCGGCCCCGCCTTGGCCAGGCGCCACCACACGGACGCCATCACGGCGGCCAGACACCCGGCGTACAGCCACAGCTGGGGTGAGAGACGGGTGTCGGTGCCCGTTCCCGCGCCGTGGAAGAGGGCGAAGGGCCAGGCCGCGTACGCCAGCCAGTGCACGGCCTTCCAGCGGCGCACCCCCAGACGACGGCGCGCGGCGCTGGTGACGAGCACGGCCAGCAGCAGATCGAGCGCGACCGTGCCGAGCCCCAGCCAGAGCGGTCGGTAGGAGGCGGCGAACGGCAGCACGGTGACGGCCCAGCCGAGGTGCACGAACGGATCGAGCACCGCGGTGATCACGTGCACGACGAGGAAGACCAGGGTGAGCAGGGACAGATTGCGGTGCAGCAGACCGATCTCGAACCGGCCGACGCTCCGTGGCGCCGCGCGCCCGCCGGAGGCGATCCCGAGCACCACGGTCGCCGTGAGCAGGACCAGCGCCAGGGTGCCGCCCGCACGGCTCGCGTACCACAGGGGGCTGCCGGCCAGGGTCAGGGCCGTCATCGCGCACCTCCGTCGAGGGGCCAGCCGCCGAGTCGTACGACCGTGCCGTCGAGGTGCACCAGACGGGCGGGGAGGCCGGTGCCGCGCAGCCAGTCGGGGGCACGTACCCCCAGCACGATCGCCGCGGTGGCGGCGGTGTTGGCGTCCACGCAGTCGGCGGCGGCGACGGTGGCGGTGCGCCAGACGGGGGCGGCCGGTTCACCGGTGGCCGGGTCCACGATGTGGTGCAGGGTGCGCCCGGCGCGCCGCCAGGTGCGCACACGGATGCCGGAGGTCGCCAGCGCGCCGCCGCTCACCGTGACGGCGGGCCCGTCGACGCGGGGCCGGGCGTGATCGTCGGCCAGGGCGACCCGCCAGCCGCCCTCGGGCGCGGGCCCGGCCGTCGCGAGGTCGCCGCCCAGGTTGACCAGGACCCCGCAGCCGGTGACCGCGGCGGCGCGTCGGGCGGCGCGGTCGGAGGTCAGGGCCTTGGCGGTGGCACCGAGGTCCAGGCGTGTGTGCGGGGGCAGGAGCAGGCGGCGTGTTCGGGAGTTCCAGACGATGCGCCGCCAGCCGGTTGCGGGGCGGGCGACCGGCAGCGGGCGGGCGTCGTCGGGGCGCAGGGAGACGAACGTACGGTCGTATCCGAGGGCGATCACGGCGTCCCCGGCGGTCGGGTCCACCGCCCCGTCGGTGAGGCGGGCGGCGCGCAGGGCGGCTTCGAGGGCCTCGGCGAAGCGTTCGCCGACCGTCGTGGGGGTGCCCGCGGCCAGGTTGACGCGGGTGAGTTCGGAGTCGGGCCGGAAGCGGCTGCACGTGACATCGACGTCGGCCAGTTCCTGGCGCAGGACCGCTTCGGCCGCGGACAGGGCGCGCGGGTCGGTCACGAGCAGGGTGGCCGTGGTGCCGAGGGCGGGGAAGGAGAACTGGGCGGGGGAGGGTGCGGGGGCGCTCGTGCTCATGACGCCCCCGTGGTGGTGTGCGGCTGCTGCTGGGTGGCGGCCGGCGGCTGGGCGGGAGGCTGCGGGGCAGGGGCGGCGCCGTCGTCGCCGCCTTCGTCGTCCCCCTCGCCGTGCTGTGTGCTCGTTGTGGCGGAGGGCGTCCGCGGCTGCGACGCGGGCGAGGTGGTGGGCGCCGAGGCGGCGGAATGGCCCGGCAGCAGATGGGTGTAGACGCCGCCGAGGGCCGCCGCCGCGGCCACGGCGGCGACGGTGATCCATCGGGTCAGCCGGTTGATCCTGCGCAGACCGTGGTCACGTGCTCGGGGCGAACCGGGTGCGTGGTTCTGACGGAAGTCGTCGGGCGGGGAGACCATGGCGGCGGCTCCTGGGGCATCGGCGGCCGTGAGCGGCCGCGTTCACCTCCAGGCTCGGGTGCGGGCTCCCGGGAACTCGCTCACGTCTTCTTCAGAACCGGTAAAGATCTCGGCTCCGGCCGCCCCGCGCCCCGCTCGGACCACAGCGGTAGTTCCAGTACGACGGTCAGCCCGCCGCCCGGGGTGTCCTCCAGCGCCGCCGTTCCGCCGTTGGCGGTGACCAGCCGGTGGACGATGGCGAGCCCCAGCCCGGTGCCCCGGGCCTCGGGATTGCCGAACCGGCGGAACGCGACCGCCTTCGCCTCGGCCGGCATCCCCGGCCCGTCGTCCCGCACCCGAACCCGCACCCACGGTCCCACCGCGGCGTGGTCCAGCGTCACACTCCCGCCCGCGGGCAGGGCGTCCACCGCGTTCGCGATCAGATTGTCCAGGATCTGCTCCAGGTGACCGGCGCCCAGCGCGGCGGTGAGAGCGGGCCCCGGGGCGCGGGTCAGACGCACACCACGTTCCTCGGCCACCGGCGACCAGGCGGCGACCCGCTCGGCCAGCGCCTCCTCGACCCGTACGGCGCCCGGACGAGGCGTGGCCTGCTCGGCGCGGGCCACCGCCAGCAGTCCGTCGACCAGCCGCGAGAGCCGGGCGATCTCCTCCTGCGCTCCGGCCAGTTCCTCGGCGGTGTCGCCCCGCGCCCCGGCGGCGAGGACGTCGAGCCGCAGCCGCAGGGCGGCCAGCGGGGTCCGCAGCTGATGGGAGACGTCGGCGATCACGGCCCGATGACCGTGCACCAGCGTCTCCGTACGGGCGGCCATGGTGTTGAAGGTGGCGGCCAGTCGCCGCACTTCCGGTGGACCGCCGCCGACGTCGGCCCGTTCGTCGAGGGCGCCCTCGCCCAGCCGCCGCGCGCTTGCGTCCAGCGTCGACAGGGGACGGCCGACCCAGCGCGCCAGGTGGACGGACAGCAGCACGGACGCGCCCAGGCCGGCGGCGCCGATCGCCGCAGACCAGCCCCACACGGCCGTGATCCTGGAGTCGAGCGATGCCGCGGACCGGGCCAGGACGACCGCGCCGACCGGCCGGCGCACCTCGCCGACCGGTTCCGCCGTCAGAAGCCGTCCCTCGTTCTCCGGCGGCTCCGGCTCGTGCCCGCCCAGCACCCGGGCGACCAGCTCCGAGGCCTCCGCACCCCGGGCCGCCGTACACGGGGTGGCGGCCACCAGGCGCGCGGCGGAGTCGTACACGGCGGCGCAGTCGCCCGCCCGGGCCGCGGCGTCCAGCTCCCGGCGCATGGCGGTCGCCGGTTTGTGGTCGGAGAGATGCTCCTCGGCCGCCGCCGCGATCACCCGCGTGGACGCCCGCTGGTCGTCCCGGAAGGCGACCCGATCGCGGGCCGTCAGCAGCACCCCCAGGGGGACGACCGCGAGGACCAGCAGCACGGAGGTCAGGATCAGCAGCGTCCAGGCGATGCGGCGGGTCATGGCGGTTCCCCGGGAGCGCCGAGCCGGAAACCGTGTCCGTAAACGGTCTCGACCAGCCCTGGCACGCCGAGCTTTCTGCGCAGCGCAGCGATGTGCACGTCCAGCACCTTGGTCGGGCCGTACCAGTGCGCGTCCCAGGCCCGCTCGAGGATCTGCTGACGGCTCACCACCCGTCCCGGGTCGGCGGCCAGGCACTCCAGGATGCCGAACTCCTTCGGCGTCAGGGCGATCGCGCGGCCGTCCACCGAGACCTGCCGGGTGCGCAGGTCCAGCGCGAGCGGCCCGTGGCGTACGACCTCGGGGCCGGCCGGACGCCTGCGGCGCAGCACGGCCCGGATCCGGGCCAGCAGCTCGGCCAGCCCGAACGGTTTGACCAGGTAATCGTCGGCCCCCTCGTCCAGGGCCACCACCCGGTCCGCCTCCTCCCCGCGCGCGGTCACCGCGATGATCGCGGCGTCGGACCGGGCACGCAGCATCCGGCAGACCTCCACACCGTCGATGTCGGGCAGCCCCAGATCCAGCAGCACGACGTCGGGGGTGGGCGACGACAGGGCGGCGCGGCCGGTGCCGACGCCGTCGACGGTGTAGCCGGCCTGCCGCAGTCCGCGCACCAGGGACTCCGCGATGCCGCGGTCGTCCTCGACGACCAGCACCCGCGTCTCGCTGTCCGCACCATTGCCGTCGGCGTTCATGCCGGCAACCGCCTCCATCGGGACCGCTCGCTCGCCTCTCCTCCAGCGTGGGGTGGACTCGATCGCCACGGCAGGGGCCGTTCGTCCCTCTCGGCGCGCAGACGCCGGTACGGCGGGGGACGGGGGAGCCCCTGAGGGTGCCGTGGCCGGTGCCTGCGCCTCCTTCGATGATCACTCCGGGGACCGTGCGTCCGTAGGGACGGGAGGCCTCACATGGAGGCCCTTGAGTCCCTTGCGCCGCACGTTTTGCGTGTGCCCTGGTCTATGCGCGGCGCCCGGGTCGTGGCATGCCCTCGTCGCCGGCGAGGGCATGCATCCGCGCCCGATAGGTGACGGCGTCGATCCGGCCGTTCAACCGGCGCCGGACGAGCCGCCGTTCCGCCCGCTCGCGGCGCCGCCGGGACGGGTGTCGCGCGTCCGGTGCCAGTAGTCGGGCGGTGTCGTACAACATGCCCGCGAGGATGAGCAGTTGAAGCGTCGCAGTGACGAGGACCATGGCACGCCCCTACCGCGGCCGGGAACCGGCGTCCTCCGGAAAGCGCACGTGGATCGGCGTCGATCCGTCCGTCGTGTCGATCCGCAGGCCGGTCTCGGCCGAGAAGCAGTGCACCGCGTCCGGACGTGCGGTGACGCGCAGTTGAGCGCCCTTGTCCTGGGTCGGCCGTCCCGGGAGGCGGACGACCACCGGGACGACCTCCGGGCCGATCTTGGCGGACGTGTGCAGGTAGGCGACGGCACCGGTGTCCTCCACCGCTTCCACCACGAGCTCCAGCGCGGGCGTCTCCAGGTCCTCGGGGGACAGTACGGCGAACTGCTCCGGCCGGACGCCGAGCACGATCTCCGTGCCGGCGTCGGCGCCGGCGGCCCGCACCGTGTCCCGGGTCAACGGCACCACCAGGGCCCCAGTTCGACGCCGCTCGCGGTGAGCGGAAGCCGGAAGAGGTTCATCGCCGGAGAGCCGATGAATGAGCCGACGAAGATGTTGGCGGGGCGCTCGAACACGTCCTTGGGCGTGCCCACCTGCTGCAGCACCCCGTCCTTGAGCACGGCCAGCCGGTCGCCCATGGTCATGGCCTCCACCTGGTCGTGCGTGACGTAGACGGTGGTGGTGCCCAGCCGGCGCTGCAGCACGGCGATCTGCGTCCGGGTCTGCACCCGCAGCTTCGCGTCCAGGTTGGACAGCGGCTCGTCCATCAGGAACACCCGCGGTTCGCGCACGATCGCCCGGCCCATCGCGACCCGCTGACGTTGGCCGCCCGAGAGGGACTTGGGCTTGCGGTCCAGGTAGTCTCGCAGATCCAGAATGGCGGCCGCCTCCTCGACCCGCTGCCGGATGCGCGGCTTCGGCAGGCGGGCGATCTTCAGGGCGAAGCCCATGTTGTCGGCCGTCGTCATGTGCGGGTACAGCGCGTAGTTCTGGAACACCATCGCGATGTCACGGTCCTTGGGCGGCAGATGAGTCACGTCCCGGTCGCCGATGCGGATGGTCCCCGAGTCGACTTCCTCGAGCCCGGCCAGCATCCGCAGGCTGGTCGACTTGCCACAGCCGGAAGGACCCACCAGGACCATGAACTCACCGTCGGCTATGTCGAGATCGAGCTCGCACACGGCCGGCCGGTCCATCCCCGCGAAGTGGCGGGTCGCCTTGTCGAAGATGACGGACGCCATGACGTTCCCCTCCCCGAAGGTCCCCCGAGGATCTCCTGCCTCCAGCCTGGAGCGGGCGCGGCGCCGACGGGAGGACCCGGTCGACCCGCTTCGGGTGCCGGTCGGCCCCTTCGGGACCGGTCGGTAAAGGGGTTCAGACCGGATAGGCGTGTGTCTGGGTCGCCTTCACCGTCGCCCACACCGACGCGCCCTGGTGCAGGTCCAGTTCGGCGGCGGCGACCGTCGTGAGGTCGGCGGCCAGCGGGAGTTCGCCGGTGAGGTCGGCGCGGATCTGGTCGCCGTGCGTCTCCAGTCCGGCGACCTCGCAGCGCCAGAGGTTGCGGGCGCTGGAGCCGGTGGGGCGGTCCCGGTAGAGGGTGACGGCGCTCGGCGGGAAGGCCACGAACACCGGTCCGGCGAGGTCCTCGGTGGTGGTGATGGCGGGGCCGGTGTCGAGGCGGACGGTGTGGCCGTCGGCCTGCCCGCGGTAGAGGTTCAGGCCGACGAGCTGCGCGACGTACTCCGTGCGGGGGTGCCGGGCGATGCCGGAGGGGGTGCCCTCCTGGACGACCGAGCCGTGCTCGACGACGACCAGACGGTCGGCCAGGACCATCGCGTCCAGTGGGTCGTGCGTCACGAGCACGGCGACGGCCTCGAACTCGGCCAGATGACGGCGGAGCTGGGCTCGTACGTCGAGCCGGGTGCGGGCGTCCAGGGCGGCGAGGGGCTCGTCCAGGAGCAGCAGGCGCGGGCGCGTGGCCAGGGCCCGGGCGAGGGCCACGCGCTGGGCCTGGCCGCCGGAGAGCCGGCGCGGCTTCACGGCCGCGTGGTCCGCCAGGCCCATGCGGTCGAGCCACTCGGCGGCCCGCGCCCGCGCCTCCGCCTTGCCGGCCCCCTGGCAGCGCGGGCCGAAGGCCACGTTGTCCAGGGCCGTGAGGTGGGGGAAGAGCAGATAGTCCTGGAAGACCACGCCGACCGGACGGGACTCCGGCGGCGTACGGTCCAGCTCCTCGCCGTCCAGCCGCAGATGCCCGCCCGTCAACGGGGTCAGACCGGCGAGAGCGCGCAGCGCGGTGGTCTTGCCCGCCCCGTTCGGACCGAGCAACGCGACCACCTCGCCGGGCGCGACGCCCAGGGTCACGTCCAGACGGAAGGCACCCCGTTCGACGATGAGGCGGGCGTCCAGCCCGTCCAGGGCGGTGTCGGCGCGCACGTCGTAGGTCCCGGTCATCCGGCGCTCATCCAGCGGTCGCGCAGCCCGGCCAGCACCGCGATGGACACCGCGAGCAGCACCAGACTGAGGGCGACGGCCGCCTCGGGGTCGTTCTGCAGGGCGAGGTAGACGGCCAGCGGCATGGTCTGGGTGCGGCCGGGGAAGTTCCCGGCGAAGGTGATGGTCGCGCCGAACTCGCCGAGCGCGCGGGCCCAGGCGAGGACCGCGCCGGCCCCGATGCCCGGCGCGATCAGCGGCAGGGTGACCCGGCGGAACGCGGTGAAGCGGGAGGCGCCCAGGGTGGTCGCGGCCTCCTCGTAGCGCGGGTCGGCGGCTCGCAGCGTGCCCTCCACGCTGATGACGAGGAACGGCATCGCGACGAACGCCTCGGCCACCACCACGCCCGCCGTGGTGAACGGCAGGGTGACGCCGAACCAGGAGTCCAGCCATCGCCCGACGACCCCGTTGCGGCCCAGCGCCATCAGCAGCGCGACACCGCCGACCACCGGCGGCAGCACCAGCGGCAGTGTGACCAGGGCCCGGAGCAGGCCACGGCCGGGGAAGTCCACGCGGGCCAGCAGCCAGGCCAGCGGGACGCCGAGCACCAGGCTCACCGCGGTCGCGGCGGTGGCGCACAGCAGGGACAGCTTGAGCGCCTGCCACACGGCGGGACTGCTCAACTGGCCCGGCAGGTCGTGCCATTCGGTCCGTACGAGCAGCGCGAGAAGCGGTACGAGCAGAAACGCCAGCCCGATCAGCGCGGGCACCAGCAGCGGCAGCGGCACCCCGCGGCCCCACCTCCGCGCCCGCCGCCGCCGCGCCCCGGCCACCAGGGTGGCGGGCGCGGCGTCGGAGGCGTCCACCTTGGTCACGGCTTGAGGAACCCGGCCTCGGTCAGGACCTTCTGGCCCTCGGCGGACCGCACGAGCGCGATGAACGCCTTCGCGGCCACGACGTTGGGGGCGTTCTTGAGCAGGGTGATCGGGTAGGCGTTGACGGCGTTCGCCGACTCGGGGAACTCCACGCCCTGCACCTTGCTGCCGGCCGCCTTCACGTCCGTCTTGTAGACGACGGCCGCGTCGGCCTCCTTCAGCACCACCTTGTTGAGCGCGGACTTGACGTCCTGTTCGTAGGAGACAGGGGTGAGCTTGAGCTTGCTCGCCGTCAGCGCCTTCTGGGCGGCGGCGCCGCACGGCACCGTCTTGTCGCACAGCACCACCTTCAGCGAGGACTTGGTGAGGTCCTTCAGGGAGGTGATCTTGTCGGGGTTGCCCGGCAGGGTGGCGATCTCCAGCTGGTTGCGGACGAAGGTGGCGGGGGTGCCGGCCGTGTCCCCCTTGTCCGTCACGATCTTCATCGTCTTGGGGCTCGCCGCGGCGAACACGTCGGCGGGGGCGCCGCCGGTGATCTGCGCGGCGAGGGTGTCGCTGCCGCCGAAGCTGAAGGTGACCTTGGTGCCCGGGTGCTCCTTCTCGAACTCCTTGCCCAGGGCCGTGAAGCTCTCCTGGAGCGAGGCGGCCGCGAAGACGGTCACCGTGCCGGACATCTTCGTCGAGGCGGAGCCGGAGGCCGAGGCGGACGCCGAGGAGGCCGACTTCGCCGAGGAGGAGTCCGAGTCGGACGACGAGCAGGCACTCAGGGCCAGCAGCGCGGCGGTGCCCACGCCGGCCACCTGCAGGGTCCGGCGGTTCCGGCGCGGGGTACGGGTCATCACGGGTCCACTCCCTCTGGTCCTCACGGACATACACAGAGGATAGTGCCGCAGATGCGAGGGAAAAGTCTCCTGTCATATCGCATGAGCCGGAATTGTGATCTACCAGGTTGGCATGTGCGTTTGCACGGGCGCGCGACCGGGTGCGGTCATCCGGGAGGCTCTCTCGGGGGCCGCCGGAATCGCGTTGCCGTGCACGATCGCGTTGATTACGGTCGCCGCATGGCGGATGACGAGAGCACGCGCGCGGCGCGGCTGCTGGACGCCCAGGCGAAGGCCGAGCGGCTCTTCGCGGAGATCGGGGCGCGGGGTCTCGTGGCGCCCGGCGCGGGGGAGCGGGCCGTCAGCGACCGGATCCGGGACCTGGCGAACGACCTGTTCGGCACGACCCGCCACTGGCACAAACGGATCGTGCGCTCCGGGCCGAACACCCTGATGCCGTACCGGGAGAATCCACCGGACCGCACGATCGGCGCGGACGACATCGTGTTCGCCGACTTCGGACCGATCTTCGAGGCGTACGAGGCCGACTTCGGCCGGACCTTCGTCCTCGGCGACGACCCGGTCAAACACCGGCTCCGCGCCGACCTTGCGGAGATCTTCGACGCCGGCAAGCGGTTCTTCGCGGCCGACCCCGACATCACCGGCGCCGGGCTGTACGCCGAGGTCGAGCGGCTCGCGAAGGACGCCGGCTGGGAGCTGGGCGGCTGGCACGCCGGACACCTCGTCGGGGAGTTCCCCCACGAGTCGATCGAGGGCGCGCACACCGAGTCGTACATCACCCCCGCCAACGACACCCCGCTGCGGCGCACCGACAAGGCCGGCCGCCGCTGTCACTGGATCCTGGAGATCCATCTGGTCGACCGGGAGCGGGAGTTCGGCGGCTTCTACGAGGAACTGCTCACCCTCTGAATCCCGCCGCACGGTCGAGCAGTAATGGTCGGACCGGGGCGCCGCGCCCCCGTGAGGCGTACTCTGAGCAGCCTGTAGGCCATGGTGCGCGCTCGCTCCCCGCGCGGGCGCACCACCGTGGCGGGGGGTACACATGGTGCAGCGCATCGTACGGAGCAGGCGCACCCTCTTCGAGCGCGAGAGCGAACTCGCCGCCGTCGACGAGGCGTTGGACGAGCTGGCCGGACTGCGCACGGACGGCGCCGAGGCGGCCGACCGTTCCCGGGGCGCCCTGCTCGCCGTCGCCGGACGCGCCGGCATCGGCAAGACCACCCTCCTTGCCGAGATCCGCCGGCGCGCCACCGCGCGGGGCTGCACCGTGCTCTCCGCGCGCGGCGGCGACCAGGAGCAGCGGGTCGCCTTCCATGTGGCCCGCCAGCTGCTGCAGCCCCAGTTCGCCGGCTCCGGCGAGAGCGATCTGCGGGCCTCGCTGGGCAGTTGGTACGACATCGTCGGCCCCGCCCTCGGCCTGTGCGCGCCGACCGCCGCCGCCCCGCCCGACCCGCAGGGCCTGCGCGACGGCATGGACTGGGTGCTGACCCATCTCGCCGTGCTGCGCGCCCCGATGGTGCTGGTGCTGGACGACGCCCACTGGGCCGACCCCGAATCCCTGCGCTGGCTCGCCGCGTTCGCCCCCCGCGCCGAACAGCTGCCGCTGCTGGTCGTCGTCGCCTACCGGCCCGACGAACTCCCCGACCACGCCGAGTCGTTGCGGGGCCTGCCCGGCCGCGCGGGCGGACGCCCCCTGGACCTGGAGCCGCTCAGCGCCACCGCGGTCGCCCGCCTCGTACGCGAGACCTTCGGGCCGCACGCCGACGACGCGTTCTGCCGTGAGTGCTGGGCCGTCACCGCCGGAAGCCCCTTCGAGACGGTCGAGTTGATCGCCAAGGTGCGCGACCGCGGCCTCACCCCCACCGAGAACAGCGCCCGTCTGCTGCGCGATCTCGCCGCCGCGGTCAAGGGCAGCGGCCTCGTCTCCCGCCTCGAACGTCTGGGCACTTCCACCGTCCGCTTCGCATGGGCCTGCGCCGTCCTCGGCACCGAGATCCATCCGCTGCTCGCCGCCGCCGTCGCCGGCCTCGGCCACGAGGAGGCCGCGGACGCCGCCGACGCCCTGCGCGGCGCCCGCATCCTCACCGGCGGCGAGACCCTCGAGTTCGTCCACCCGCTGATCGCCACCGCCGTCTACCGGGCCATCCCGCCCGGCGTCCGCGTCGCCCTGCACGGTCAGGCCGCCTGGTGCGTGATCGACGCGGGACTGGGCCCCGCCGCGGCCGCCCGCCACCTCCTGGAGACCCACCCCGAGGGCGACACCGGCGTCGTGCAGCAGCTGCGCGCCGCCGCCGAGGAGACCCTGCGCGCCGGCGCCCCCGACGCCGCCCGCAGCTACCTCGCCCGCGCCCTGCGCGAACCCCCGAACGCCCAGGACCGCGCCGCCGTCCTGTACGAACTGGGCTCCGCCTCGCTGCTCACCGAGCCCGCCACCACCGTCAACCATCTGCGCGCCGCCCTCGAGGAACCCATCGCCGACGCCGGCCTGCGCCACCGCATCGTCTACCGGCTCTCCCAGGTCCTCGCCCACAGCGACCGCCTCGCCGAGGCCTCCGACACCCTGGCCCGGGAGATCCGGGTGACCGACGACGCCCGGGTCAAGCTGCGCATGGTGTCCGAGGAGTTCATGTGGGACGCCTTCCGCGCCGACGAACCCGACCACCCCTCCCGCTCCCGCCGCCTCACCAAGCTCGCCGTCCGCCTCAAGGGCCGCGACCTCACCGAGCGGTACATCATCGGCCTGCGCGCCTGGGACGCCACCCTGCGCGGCGAGCCCGCCCACATCGCCCTCCACCACGCCGAACGCGCCCTCGACGGCGGCCTCGGCTGGGCCGAGCCCGACCGCGGCTTCGAGGTGCCCGTCCTGGTCGCCCTCGCCTTCATGTACGCCGACCGGCCCGGCCGCACCGAGGAACTCTTCGCGGCCGGCATCGCCGACTACGAACGCCAGGGCTGGCGCGGCGCCCACCTCTCCTTCGCCTACACCCTCCTCGCCTACGTCCGCTACCGGCGCGGCCGGCTCGCCGAGGCCGAGGACTTCGTCCGCGCCGGCCTCCGCCTCGCCGAGCGCGTCGGCCCCGGCACCCCCGCCCACTGGTACGCCGTCGGCATCCTCATCGAGGTCCTGCTCGCCCGCGGGCGGGTCACCGAGGCCGCACACGTCGGCGAGGACTACTCCTTCCGCGCGCCCTTCCCGGCCGCCGTCGTCTTCCCCGACGCCCAGACCGTCCACGGCGAGCTCCTGCTCGCCCGCGGCCTGACCAAGGAGGCGGCGGAGGAACTGGCCGCCGCGGGCCGCCGCCTGGAACCGCGCGGCATGCGCAACCCCGCCTGGTGCCCCTGGCAGCTCCACCTCGCCCGTGCCGAGGCCCACGAGACCCCCGAGCGCGCCGTCGCCACCGCCCTCGAAGCACTCGCCCGCGCCCGCCAGTACGGCACCCCCTCCGCCGTGGGCCAGGCCCTGCGCACCGCGGCGGAGGTCTCCTCGGGATCGGCCCGCGTCAAGTACCTGGAGGAGTCCGTCACCCAGCTGGAGCGCTCCCCGGCCGCCTACGAACTCGCCTGCGCCCTGGTGGCCCTCGGCACCGAACTCCGCCGCACCGGCCGCCCCCGCGAAGCAGCCGAACACCTCTACCGGGGCCTCGACGCGGCGGTCCAGTGCGGCGCCGACGGACTGGTCGAGTCGGCCCGCGAGGAACTCACCGCGGCCGGGCTGCGCCCCCGCCGCCTGCACAGCACGGAGACGGACACCCTGACGGCCCGCGAACGCACCGCCGCGAACCTGGCGGCCGAGGGCCACAGCGAGGCGGAGATCGCCCGGGAGATGCAGATCGACGAGCCGACGGCCATCCGCCTGCTCTCGGCGGTCTGCCGGAAGATGGGCACGGAGATCACCGGACTGCCGGCCGCGCTGCGGGCGACCTGAGAATGGTGTGCCCCCGCACGCACCCGCGCCCGCGGTAGGACCCCTCGTCCCATTACCATGGGCGCATGTCGTTCCTCCGCCGCCGCAACGCCACCCCCGCCGGCCCCGACTTCGACGTCCTGGCCATGGACCCGGGCGACTGGCCCGGCAACCTCGGCGCCGGTCTGCTGCCCGCCCCCGACGGCACCTGCCAGGGCGTCTTCCTGCGCTACGACCTCTTCGGCGGCCGCGGCCCCGCGATGATCATCGGCAACCTCCCCGAGGGCTCCCCGGCCCGCGAGGTCGGCGAGGGCGAGATCCCCTTCGAGGTGGCCCAGCTGCTGCTCGCGCTGGAGAACGAGGAGGAGGTCACCGTCGTCGGCGTCGAGGACATGCCCGTCATGCAGGGCGACAACCTCCTGATCGTGCGCCGCCTCAAGTTGTCGGAGAGCCGGATCTCCTGCGTCCAGTTCGACCGCAGTGACAATGTCCTGGTGACCATCGCCGCCTGGGACCGCCCCATCACCGACGACCTGTACGCCCTGCTGAAGCCGCTCCCGGCGGAGCTTTTCCAGCAGGGCTGACGCGGCTCGCCTACATGCCGGCGGGCAGCAGCCGCACGTCCGCCGCCCGTACGAACTCCACCCGGTGGCCGTACTGGATCTCGTAGTACAGGTCCTTGCCCCGCACGACCCGGTGCGAGTCGGTGGTGAAGGTGACCGCGTAGTAGTACTCACCCGGCACCAGATCCCCGACCACGTACTTCTGCCCCTTCGGCAGGGTGTACGGCAGCGGGGACAGCGCCTGGACCGGCACTCCCGCCGGATACGCGGCGGCCTCCGGGTAGGCGCGTCCGTACACCGGGACGCTGTCCAGACCGGCCTTCGGTGTGACGACGAGACCCGATGCCGGCACCGCCGTCGGGTGCTTCTCCGGGTTCTTGAACCAGGCCTTCTGCCCCAGGTACCAGATCGCCGTCCAGTCCTCGTAGTGCCCGGCGACCGCGTACTGCTGGCCGGTGGAGACCCGCGAGCCCACGTCGTTGACGTCGATCGTGGAGTCGGCGCCCTTGTGCAGCCCGACGTCCTTGATCAGGGCGGAGTTCTCGTCGTGGTCGGAGTAGAGCCGCACCTCACTGGAACCGTGCGCCGCGCACGGCCGGCCCGGGGTGACACAGCCGGTGTACGCCGGCCGGTTGGTGGCGTAGTCGGGCAGGATCGTCACCAGCGCGCCGTTCTTGCCCGCGGTCCGCTTGAAGGGGTGGCCCAGCAGTTCGAAGTAGTGCCGCCAGTCCCAGTAGGGGCCGGGGTCGGTGTGCATGCCGGGGATGGTCGAGGTCGTCGGGCCGGGCACGTTCTCGTGGCCGAGGATGTGCTGCCGGTCCAGCGGGATGCGGTACTTCGCGGCCAGATAGCGCACCAGACGGGCCGAGGAGCGGTACATCGCCTCCGTGTACCAGGCGTCCGGCGCGGCCAGGAAGCCCTCGTGCTCGATGCCGATCGACTTGGCGTTGATGTACCAGTTGCCCGCGTGCCAGGCCACGTCCTTGGCCTTCACATGCTGGGCGATCAGCCCGTCGGTGGAGCGGATGGTGTAGTTCCACGACACATAGGTGGGGTCCTGGACCAGGTTCAGCACACCGTCCCAGGTGCCCTCGGTGTCATGGACGACGATGTACTTGATGCTCTGCGAGGCCGGGCGGTCGCCCAGGTCGTGGTTGCCGTAGTCGTTGTCGCCGAACTGCTGGTAGGGCGCCGGGATCCACTCGCAGGACACCGACTTGGGGCACTCGGTGCTGTCGTCGGACAGCGCGCGCAGGCCCGTCTTCCCGAGCTGCGCGGTGTCCGGGGCGAGGCCGGGCTCGGCGGCCAGGGCGACCCGCTGACCGGCGTCCGTGGCGCGCTCCTCGCCGGTGCGGAGCACGTCGAAGACATCGTTGGCGTAGGCGGCCGCGGTCGCGGTGTCGTCCGCGCCGGAGAAGCGGGCGACCGCCGCGTACCAGTCCGCCGGGTCGCTGCTCAGCGGCTCGCCGAGGTCTTTCTGGGCCGCGGCGAGGAGTGCGGCACCGCCGGCGACGTTGGACGCCTCGTCGGTACGCAGCCGCTCGGCCGGGATGCCGGTCAGCGCGGCCGCCTTCGGCAGCGTCTCGAGGCGTGCGGGGAGCCGGGACCCGGCCGGGACGCTGGCTCTGGGGTGCAGGGCGGGGCGGGCGCCGTCGCCGCGGGCGTCCTCCGTGCCCTCGCTGTGGTGCGAGGTGGCGGTGAGCGCGGTGCGCGCGTCGGTGAGGTGCATCGGGCCGTAGCCGCCGCTCACGCTCGGCGCGCCGTCGTGCCCGTCCCAGCGGGACTGGAGGTAGGAGACGCCGAGCAGCACGCTCGGCGGGACGTGGTATTCGGCGGCCGCGGCGGCGAACGCCCGCTGCAGTGATCCCGCGGACGACGCGGGGGCGCCGGCGGCCGGGGCCGCGCCGAGCAGCGGCAGCAGCAGGGCCGCCGAGCCGAGGGCGCCCGCGGCCGCGCGGGCGCGTCTGTGGCCGGGGGTGGACACGGGGTCGGTGACGGATCCTCTCAACGCAGCCTCCTGGGACGGACGAGCGTGACGGGGCATTCAGGGCCGAGCGGTGGGTCAGTGGTACTCGCCGGCCGACGATCCGTCAATCATGCCCAGAGGAGGGAGATTTCCCATGTCAACACGAGGGTGGCGGAGTTTCGCGGGGGCGGTGTGCGGGCCTGCGGGGCGTCAGTGGCCCACACCAATGGCCGTGTCCGCACCGGCCCCGGACATACGAAGATCCGCGGTGCGCCGTCGGTGGCGCACCGCGGACCGCCGTCCCCGTCAGCGAGTGCCGACCGCCGCGCGCACGGCCTTGCGGGCCAGCTGGCAGTCGTCGTGCAGCCGCCGCAGCAGCAGCCGTTGCTCCTCGCCGGACGGCGCAGCACCCGGGTGGGCCACTCCCGGTGCCGCCGGGGTCGCGTCGTGCATCGAACGCTGCACGGCCGTCTCGTAGGTACGGATCTCACGCGTCAGGACGAGCATCAGGTTCACCAGGAACGCGTCCCGCGAGGCGGGACCCGCCGACTGGGCGATCTGGCTGATCTGACGGCGTGCCACCGGCGCGTCCCCGAGGACCGACCACAGCGTCGCCAGGTCGTAGCCCGGCAGATACCAGCCGGCGTGCTCCCAGTCCACCAGCACCGGACCGGCCGGGGACAGCAGGATGTTCGACAGGAGTGCGTCGCCGTGGCAGAACTGGCCCATGCCCTGCCGGCCCGCGGTGGCCGCGATGCCGTGCAGCAGTTTCTGCAGATCGCCCATGTCCCGGTCGGTGAGCAGCCCCAGCTCGTGATACCGGGAGATACGGGCCGCGTAGTCGAGCGGGGCGTCGAAGGTGCCCGCCGGCGGCCGCCAGGAGTTGAGCCGGCAGATCGCGCCGAGGGCCGCCCTGATGTCCGCCCGGGGCGGGGCCTCGGCCGGGTGCCGCTGCAGCGCCGCCACCCGTCCCGGCATCCGCTCGATGACCAGGGTGCAGTTGTCCGGGTCCGCCGCGATCAGTCTCGGCACCCGCACCGGCGGGCGCTGCCGGACGAACGAGCGGTAGGCCGCTATCTCGTGCCGGATCCGCTCGGACCACGCGGGAGAGTGATCGAGTAAACACTTGGCGACGGCCGTGCTGCGCCCGGTCGTGCCGACCAGGAGCACGGACCGCCCGCTGCGGCGCAACACCTGCACCGGAGCGAACTCCGGGCAGATGCGGTGCACCGACGCGATCGCCGTACGCAGCTGGGCGCCCTGGGGGCCGGACAAGTCGAGTCTCCCGCTGAGCGGTTGGGTGCCGAGCCCCGCCGGACGCCGTGGCCGACCCGCACCGAGCACGGGGGCCGCCTGCCGGGCGGCGGGGTCGAGGTAGGGGCCGCTGCCCGCCGGGCGGGGGTACAGCGACCGGGGCGGGGCGGACACGGAGGACGATGCTGCGTACATGGGCGAAACAGATCCCTTCGTGTGCCTGCTGTTGCCTGTCTGCTCACGCGCGCCGCCCGGCCCGGCCGCCCGGACGCATCCTGGGGAATGCGGCCGTTCTCGCGAAAAGGCAACCGGGTCGGGGTGGCGCGTTCCTACCTGACACCCGTCGCCCCGTGGCACACCATCTGGCGAACCCTGGCGAACCCTGGCGAATAGTCGCCCGGCAACTCTCCCCGGGCTACTGTCAACTCAGCCGAGAACCTGGGGGCTTGACGTGAGCGGACAACCCAACACCCGCCTTGCGGACCTGTTCGGCCTGGCCGGCTGGTCCAAGGGTGAACTCGCGAGGCTGGTCAACCGGCAGGCGGCGGCCATGGGCCACCCCCAGCTGTCGACCGACACCTCCCGGGTGCGGCGTTGGATCGACATGGGGGAGATCCCCCGCGATCCGGTGCCGCGGGTGCTGGCGGCTCTGTTCACCGAGCGTCTCGGCCGTGTCGTGACCATCGAGGACCTCGGTCTGGTCCGGCACGGGCGTACGGGGAAACGGCAGGACGACGGGAGTGTGGAGCATCCCGACGGTGTGCCGTGGGCGCCCGAGCGGACAGCGGCGGTCCTCACCGAATTCACGGGAATGGACCTCATGCTCAACCGACGCGGCTTGGTGGGTGCGGGTGTCGCGCTCACCGCGGGATCCGCACTCAGCAGCGCCATGCACGACTGGCTGCACACCGACCCGGCCCTCAAGGCCGACGCCCCCCAGTTCGACGACCCCCTGCACGCCGACCCCGCTGGGTTCGACCGCTACGAGGCCGCCCCCATCGGGTCGCAGGAGATCGAGGAACTGGAGCGCTCGGTCGAGGTGTTCCGGGCCTGGGACGCCGCCCGCGGCGGCGGGCTGCAGCGCAAGGCAGTCGTGGGCCAGCTCAACGAGGTGGGCGGCATGCTCGCCTACCGTCACCCCGACCATCTCCAGCGGCGCCTGTGGGGCGTCGCCGCCAACCTCGCCGTCCTCGCGGGCTGGATGTCGCACGACGTCGGCCTGGAGCCCACGGCCCAGAAGTACTTCGTCATCGCCGCCCACGCGGCCCGGGAGGGCGGTGACCGGCCCCGCGCCGGGGAGGCGCTCTCGCGAGCGGCTCGCCAGATGGTGCACCTGGGCCGGCCCGACGACGCACTGGACCTGATGAAACTCGCCCGGTCCGGCTCCGGCGAGGAGGTGCTGCCGCGCACCCGCGCCATGCTCTACACCATCGAGGCCTGGGCACAGGCCTCCATGGGCAAGGGCCAGGCGATGCGCCGCACCCTCGGGCAGGCGGAGGACCTCTTCGTCTCGGACAAGGGGGACGTGCCGCCGCCGAGCTGGATGCAGATGTTCAAGGAGGAGGACCTGTACGGCATGCAGGCCCTGGCCTACCGTACGCTGGCCGAGCACGAGCCGGGCGCCGCCGTGCACGCCCAGCACTACGCGGAGAAGGCCCTGACGCTCAGGGTCGACGGCCGTCAGCGGTCGAAGATCTTCGATTTCCTGTCCATGGCGTCGGCCTGCTTCATCGCCGACGACCCCGAGCAGGCCGACCGGTACGCACGACTGGCCCTGATGTCGATGGGATCCAACTCCTCCCATCGCACCTGGGACCGGCTGCGCCAGATGTACCGGCTGACCGCCGAGTACGCCAGCTACCCGAAGATCCACGAGCTGCGTGAGGAGATCAAACTTGCCCTGCCGAAGCCGGCGAAGGGCGACGGCAGCGCACGGGTGTAGCGGGACGATCGCTTCGTACCGGATCACCCGGGCCTGGATCACCCGGGCCTAGACCACCCGGGCCTCGATCACTCGGGCGACGAGCACGCACGCGTCGTCCTCGCGCTCGGCTTCACCACCGAACTCCTCCACGACCGTCCGCACGCAGTCCTGTGCGGTGCGCGCCTCGCCGAAGCGCGGGGCCAGGTCGAGGAGGCGGCCCACGGCCTCGTCACGGCTGTCCGCGGGCACCAGCCCGTCGGTGGGCAGCAGTAACAGGTCGCCTGGTTCGAGGGTCTGTTCGGTCTGCTCGTAGGAGGCACCGGCGGTCGCGCCGAGCAGGACACCGTCCGGTGCCCGCAGCCTGCGCCCCGTCCCGTCGCGGAACAGCAGCGGGGCGGGGTGTCCGGCCTGCGCCCAGGTCAGGGTGCGGGTCTCGGGCCGGTAGCGGCAGCAGACGGCGCTGCCGAGGGCGGGTTGCACGGTGGCGTCGAGTAACTGGTTGAGCAGGGACAGCAGGTGGCCCGGCTCGGTGCCGGCCATCGCCATGCCGCGCAGGGCGCCGAGCAGCATCGCCATCCCGGAGGTGACGGTGACGCCGTGGCCGGTGAGGTCGCCGACGCTCAACAGGGTCTGTCCGTCGGGCAGTTCGAGGGCGTCGTACCAGTCGCCGCCGATACGGGCGCTGCGGGACGCCGGCAGGTAGTGGGCCGCCAGGTCCAGGGTCTCGGGGCCCTGGTGCGGGAGCCGCAGGGAGCCACGCCACGGCGGCAGCACGGCCTCCTGCAGCTCCACCGCGAGCCGGCGCTCGGTCTGTGCGCGCTGCTGGTGGCGGTGGAGCGAGTCACGGGTCTCGCTCACCGCCCGCTGGCTGCGGCGCAGTTCGCTGACGTCCCGCAGCACGGCCCACATGGAGGCGGTGCTGCCGTCGGCGTCGAGCACGGGCTCGCCCATCATGTGCACGGTCCGTGCCTCGCCGTCCGGGCGCACGACGCGGAACTCCCCGTCGATGGGCTTGGCGTCCACGAGACAGTCGGTGACCATCGCCGTCAGCTTCGCGCGGTCCTCGTCCAGTACCAGGGACGGCAGTTCGTCGAGGGTGAGCGGAGGAACGGAGGGTTCGCGCCCCAGGATCTGGTACAGCTCTCCGGACCAACTGGCCTCGTCGGTCAGCAGATTCCATTCGGCACTGCCGACCCTGCTGAGCAGCGAGCCGCGCCGGGGAGCGGACGGCACGGCTGCGGCGGGGGAGGCCGTCTCCTGGGCGGGACCGAGGGGGGCCGGGCCGTCCCGCAGTTGCGCCAAGTGGGCGCCCAGGTCCTCCAGTTGATGCAGCGCCAGATCACAGAGTGCGCGCTGCCACCGCTCCTCGGGGTCCGAACCGTCGCCGTGGGTGTCCCGCCGTACGGCGTCCACGTCGCCCCTCAGCCGTCGGGTCTGCGATATCAGCGCGTCGAGCGAGCCGCGCCCCGGCGGCTGGGCGGCTGGGTGATCCGCAGAGAGATGGGACGGCATGACGCACTCCGATGCGGGGACGGTACGACCAAGGCGGACGGAGGGACCGTTACGACTGTTGCACAGCCCGCGACGCGCTGTAAGGGATTTGGCAACACACGATACGGTGGTGCTTCTGGCATATGCCAGCGTCTCCACGAACCGGGCCGGCTGCGCGTACCGCCTACCGCGCCGGGCGGGTCAAGTCGTAGTCGATGTACGTGACTTGGGGCATCGTAGTCGAGTTCGAGCGGAGGCTCAGCCGCCTGTTCGACGGGTGCTTGTTCGAGCATGCCCGGCATACGGCCCCCGGCAGCCGGTAGTGACGCAGGTCACACAAACTGGAAAGCGCTTCCGCGTAATGCGATCGGCACCTGCGGAGTCGTAACAACAGATCGGCACACCGGCCGACCTCCGACCGCAGGGGACACCGACCATGGACATCACCCTCGAGCAGCCCGCCCGTGGCCGCCTGATCACGTCCGACGAGCAGGAACTGCCCGTGCCGACGACCCTGCGGTACGTCTCCACGGACCCGCTGGCCGTGCACCTCGACTTCCCGCCGGAGGTCTCCCTCGACGGCACCGGCGTCACCTGGACCTTCGCCCGCGCCCTGCTGGAGGACGGACTGCGCGGCCCGGCCGGTGGCGGCGACGTGCACATCTGGCCGAGCGGCCGGGCCCGTACGGTCCTGGAGCTCCACTCGCCCCACGGCCTGGCCCTGCTGCAGTTCGACACCTCGGCCCTGCGCCGGTTCCTGTTGCGCACCTACGCCGTGGTCGGGGTCGGCGAGGAGGACCTCGGCGAAGTCGTCGACCGCGGCCTGAGCACCCTGTTCGGCAACGTCTGAGCCTGGTCGCTCCCGCGCCTCAGCGGCCGGGCCCGGGATACAACTCCGGGCGCGGGGCCAGGCCGACGGCCATGCGGGCACCGCTTGCCAGCGCCCTCACCCCGGCCTCGGTGACGACGGAGGCCGCGTAGCCGTCCCAGGCGCTCGGCCCGGTGACCCTGCCCTGCGCCTCCTCGGCCCGGCCGGTGTCGGGATCGGCGACCGCGACGACCCTGGCTGGCTCCGCTCACCACCCGGTCGAGGCGTCGTATGTGATCGGCACCCATGTGGCCCGCACCCAGAACGGCCGCTCCCAGCAGGTCGGACACGATCGGTCGGCTCCCGTCCCTCGACGGCCAGGGTTTCATGGTCGTCAAGGGAGGCAGCCGGTACGGCCGTTCAGTACCGCAGCACGCCCGCGATCCCGTGCGCGTCGCCGAGCATGCCGTCCGGGACGAAACGGACCTCCGCGCCGGTCTCCAGGCACTGCTCGACGATCTCGTCCACGATGTCCTCACGGGCGTCGAGGTCACCGCTCGCGGCCGGGACCAAGTGGTCGCCGAGGACGTCGCTCACCGTGACGCGGTAGTTCTCCTCGACGGCCAGCAGCCGCAGCCGCCCCTCGCGGGCGCTGTGCCAGACCTCGTCGACGCCGGCCGCGAACGCCTTGCGGCTGCGGGCCGACTCCAGCTCGCGGGCCACGGCGTCGGTGCCCTTGCGGGCCATCGCGGCGACCATCGGGCGTACCGCCTGCCACACCGCCTCGGGTGTGCCGTGCGCGAGGCCGCCGTGCGGGATGTGCACGGCCTCCTTGGTGACGCCGCCGACCTCGTCCAGCAGCGACAGAGCGGCCTGCTCGCCGGTGACGTACAGCGGACGGGGCTGTTCGCGCAGCACCATGCCCAGGGTCGCGTCGGCCTCCCGCAGGAAGTGCCGGGTGCCCTCGTCGCGGAAGGTGCTCGGCATGTCGCCGATGCGTTCCTGGCGCTCGGCGTCGAAGTTCTCGAGGCTTCTGGTCATCGGGAAGCCGCCGGAGTGGTCCTCCACGACCCGGTCCGTGCCGCCGCTCCAGAGGGTGACCCGGTCGGCGGAGACCGACAGCACCCAGAACGGCCGCTCGGCGGCCTGCGCGGAGACCAGGTTGCGGGTCAGGAAGGTGTCGGAGAGCACCACGCGCTCCGGCACCGCACGGGCCAGCGACCACACCTGGTGCTCACCGGGAGCGGCGAAGATCACCAGACCGTCCTCGGCGTGCGCCAGGTCCACCTCGGCGAGGGCCTGGTCGAGCTGGTGGACGACGTCGGAGCGCCGCTCCCGGGTGATCGCGGGATCGGACTCCAGCTGCTTCTTGGCCTCGGCCACCACATTGCGCAGCCGGACCGGATCCTGGGCGTTGTCGGGCTCCCGACGATGGGTCGGCGTCAGCACGGACACGGCCGGATAGGGCCGCGGGCGCCGGAGCTCGGACAGGGTTGCGGGACTCAGGTCGTGCTCCATAACAAGCACCATAGGACCGTTTCGCGGATGGGGCATTAGGGACAACCGGGCCGGGCGAACGCGATGAACGGGGGTGGCGGCAGGACCGGTCGCGTTCTGCTGTCGGCCAAGGCCCTCGCGCCCCGCCCGGCGCGAGGGACAGGATCGTCCCATGCCGTCGATCTTCGTTCTCGTGCACAGTCCGTCCGTGGGCCCCTCGACCTGGCGTCCGGTGGCCGGGCACCTGACGGCCGCGGGCCATGAGGTGCGGGTGCCGTCCCTGCTGCACGTCGGCGCCGGTGCCCCGCCCTTCTGGCCGCGCGTCGCCGCCGCCGTCCGCGACGACCTGCGGCAGCTCCCGACGGACAGCCCCGTCACGCTGGTCGCCCACAGCAACGCCGGCTTGTTCCTGCCGACGATCCGCGCCGGCCTCGACCGTCCGGTCGCCGCCTCGGTCTTCGTCGACGCCGCGCTGCCCGCCCGCAGCGGGGCAACCCCGGTCGCGCCACCGGAGTTGCTCGACTTCCTGCGCCCCATGGCGGTCGGCGGCAGACTGCCCCGCTGGACCGACTGGTGGGACGAGGCGGACGTCGCGCCGATGCTCCCCGACCCCGAGCTGCGCAAGGCGGTCGTCGAGGAACAGCCCACCCTGCCGCTGTCCTACTACGAGCAGCACATCCCCGTCCCGGCCGGCTGGGACGACCACCCCTGCTCCTACCTGCTGTTCGGACCTCCGTACGACGACCTCACCGCCGAGGCGCGCGGACGCGGCTGGCGGGTGGCCCACCTGCCCGGCGCCCACCTCCACCAGCTGGTCGACCCGGCCGGCACGGCCCGGCACCTCGTCGAACTCGGCGGTGCCGCCTGACGGCGAACCGGCGCGACCCCTGACGGGGCCCGGCCACCGCGATGCTGCCCTGCGCCACCGCGCACAGGGTCCGCGCCCCGGCACCGTCGACCGTCGTCAGGTCGCAGCGGCACAGCGCCCAGCAGACGGCTGAAGGGCTGCTCCGCGAGGGTCTTCCGGGCGAGCTCGAGATCCATCGCCGCGCACACCTCCAACCTCTGACCGGCCCAGCGCCACCCAGCAGGAACTCGCCCGCAACCTCGCGCTGCGCGAGTCCGCGGTCACCGCGCTGGTCACCCGCCTCACCTCGGCGGGCCTGCTGAGCAAGCGACCGCATCCCCTCCAGCACCGGACCGTGGTGCTGGAGTTGACCGAGATGTGCGCGGATGCCCTGCGGGCCGCGCAACCGGAGATCGACGCCTTCAACGCCGAACTGCGGTCGCTCCAGGGGGAGGAGGGCTTCGTGCACACGGCCGGCGCGCTGCACCGCCTCGCCCACTGGGACGAGTGACGACCTTCTCAGCTGCCCTCGTCAGTCGTCCTCGTCCGCCCCGCACGAACTGCCGCTCGGGGGCAGGGAGCCGTAGAGCAGGAAGTCGTCGACCTTCTGGTGGACGCACTTGGAGGAGCCGTAACCGGTGTGGCCCTCGCCCCTGTTGTCGAGGACCACGGCCGAGGAGCCGAGCCGTTTCGCGGTCTCCACGGTCCATCGGTAGGGGGTCGCCGGGTCTCCGCGGGTGCCGACCAGGAGCATCCTGGGGGTGTTCAGGTCGCGCACCTCGGCGCGGATGTAGTCGGTTCCCTTGGGCCGGCCGTAGCACATGAGCAGTTGGGTGAGCCGGTAGCGGCCGAAGACGGGGGAGGCCTCCTCGTACTGCGCGCGGAGCCGGGCCAGGTCCTTGGTGAGCTGCTCGGCGTTGGGGCGGTCGGGGTCGTCGGCGCAGTTGATGGCCATCAGCGCGGCGGGGAGATTGTCGAGCGGTACGTCGTCCTCGTCGACCAGGCCGCCGTCCCCCGCGTGCGGTGCGGAGGGCGAGAAGCCGCCGTTCGCGAACGCCGTCACACCGCGGGTCTCGCCGTCCTCCACGAGTTGGGCAAGTGCCCGCTCCAGCGAGGGCCACAAGTCCTCGCTGTACAGGCCCTGCCCGATGGCGCCCACGAGGTCCTGGCCGGTGAACTGCCGGCCCAGGTCGTTCGACACCGGGTCCTCGTCGAGGGAGTGGACCAGCTGAACGACCTGTTCACCGGCGCTCCGCGCGTCCTGGCCCAGCGGGCAGGCGATGTCCTTGACGCACCAGTCGACGAAGTCGTCCAGCGCCGTCTGCTGCCCCTCGGCGCCCGCGATGCCCTGCTCGGACATCGGTTCGGTGAGGGTGTCGACACCGTCGAGCACCAACCGGCCGACCTTCTTGGGGAACTGGGCCGCGTACACGGCGCCGAGCCGGGTTCCGTAGGAGAAACCGAGGTAGTTGAGCTTCTTGTCGCCCAGGGCCTGGCGCATCACGTCCAGGTCGCGGGCGGCGTACATCGTGCCTATGTACGGCAGGACGGGCCCGGAGTGCCTGGCGCACTCGGCGGCGGCCTTCCGCAACTGCCGCAGCACGTCCTGCGGATGAGCCAGGTCCGGGTCCCCGTTCTCCGCCGCGGACGCCTCGTCGGCACCGTCACCGCAGCTGACCGGGGAGGACCGGCCGACGCCGCGCGGGTCGAACGTGACCACGTCGTAGCCGTTCGTCAGGCCCATGAAGTCCTTGCCGCCGCCCGCGAGTTCGCTCACGCCCGCCCCGCCCGGGCCGCCGAAGTTCAGCAGGACAGAGCCGCGCTTCGGGCCCGTCGCCCGGTAGCGGGCCAGCGCCAGTTCGAGCGTGCCGGCGCGGGGGCGGGCGTAGTCGAGCGGCACGGTGACCTTGCCGCACTGCAGATCCGGTGGCACGTCCGCGCCCTCGCACCGGGTCCAGTGGATCTTCTGCCCGTAGAAGCGGGACAGGTCGGGGCCGGCGCGTTCGGCGGCGGCCGTCGGCAGCCCCGCGGCGAGCAGGGTCGCGGCGGCGGTCGCGGTCACCGCGCAGCGCCGCACCGCGGGCCGCGTCGACAGCTTGGCCAGCATCGATGCCTCCCTGGGCGCCCGTCGCGGACCGGGAGAACGGCGCCCTCGATCACGATAAGCGGCCCCCGGAACCCTCGCCTCCGGACGAGCGGGGGCGTCCGGGGTGCCGTACGCTCCGCCCGCGCCGGCAGTGATCGGACGGCTTTACAGCTAGTTCGACAACCGTGCCGCTCGATGGAGTGAAAGGCCGATTAGCCATAACTCGGATCGTTCGCCCGGCGTTCTACGGGGTGCGGGCACCTGCCCGTTCTCCCCGGCGCGGGCGGTGGCCCGCGACCCCGTCTGGAAGGCAACGAAGCCATGAGAAGGGCTACCCGAAACGGTGTGATCGCCGTCGCGGCCGTGTCCGGCGCGATGGCGCTGGCGGCTCCCGCCCACGCCGACTCCTCGGCGGACGGCGGCACGGCCGGCTCGCCCGGACTGATCTCCGGCAACACCGTGCAGTTGCCGGTGCACGTGCCGGTCGAGGTCTGCGGGAACACCGTGAACGTCGTGGGGCTCCTCAACCCCGCGTCCGGCAACCGCTGCGCCGATGAGGACGGTCACCGCACGCCGGGCGCGTCCGCCGCCCATGGCAGCCGGGCACACGGCGGAGGAAAGGATTCGCCGGGCGTCCTGTCCGGCAACGCCGTCCAACTCCCCGTCCACGTCCCCGTGAACGTCAGCGGCAACACGGTGAACGTGGTCGGCGTCGGCAACGCGGCCGACGACAACGACTCCGCGAACACCTCCGGCAACCGCCCCCCAACTCCCACCCACCGCACCCCCAAGCCCCCCGCCCCACCCAAGCCCCACCCCGCCCCCGAGCACACCGCCGCATCACTCGCCCACACCGGCACGAACGCGACCCTGCCGGCGGCAGCGACGAGCGCCGCGCTGATCCTGGCGGGAGCAGCCGTCTACCGCCGCTCCCGCTCCCGCACAGACCGCTGAGCCCAGGAACCCACAGGCGAACGACCGGCCGACGGAGCGATGGGCGGGCTTCTGGTGGTGGGTCCGGTCGGGTGGGCGATGAGCGGTCGGGGCCTTTGAGGGGCCGGTCGGCGGGCCATGGGCGGGTGCGCTTCTGGCCGTGAGGCCCATCGGGTGAGCGAGGGGGCGGGGTTTCGGCGGCCAGCTCCGGCACGGGGCCGTGCACCACTACGCCCGGTGCCACGTCGGTGACGGGCAGTGTGAGCCGCTGGCCAGCGGGCCGGTTCGAACTCGGGGCCCGGGTGCGGTCGCCGGAGCCCAGCCGGTTGTGGTCCTGGGTGAACGCGGTGCCGTCCGCCCCCACCAGCACCGACCCGAACGGCTCGTGCCCGGCCTCCAGCGCCCTTCCCCCAGCTCGACACACCGGCGCAGATACGGCAGATCGGCGTTCCTCACGACCATGACGTACGGCCTTCCTCGCGCGGCGATCTTCGCGGGCGGCCTATCCACGCCGCACCGTGCCGCAGCACGCCCGGAAAGCCCGCGCGGTGCGGCGGCGAACACAGGTGTGTAAAACAGTTGCCGGGGTCGCGCCCCGGTGCTGGAGTGATCACATGGATCACGCAGCGGTGCTCGCCCTCTTCGACCGGGACATACGCGAGGGGGCGCAGCCGGACAGCCCCGACGCGCGGGTGGAGCGGGTCGGCGGCGTGGTCCGCCAGGTGTCCTCGGCGCGCGGCTGGAACGGCGTCGTGTGGTCCGACCTGGACGAGACGAACGCCGACGAGGTCATCGCCGGGCAGATCGCCTACTTCTCCGGGCTCGGCCGTGAGTTCGAGTGGAAGCTGTACGGCCATGATCTGCCGGTGGACCTCGGGGAGCGGCTGCGGAGCGCGGGGTTCACGGCCGAGCCCGAGGAGACGCTGATGATCGCCGAGGTCGCCGCCCTCGACCTCGACGCCCGGCCGCCCGAGGGCGTGCGCCTGCTGCCGGTCACCGACGCGGCGGGCGTCGACCTGGTGGCGGACGTGCACGAGAAGGCATTCGGCACCGACGGCTCCCGGCTGCGGCACCAGCTGCTGGCCCGGCTGACGGGGGAGCCGGACACGATCGTCGCCGTCATCGCGCTGGCGGGGGACGAACCGGTGAGCGCGGCCCGGATGGAACTGGTGCCCGGCACCCGGTTCGCCGGGCTGTGGGGCGGCGGCACCGTGGAGGGCTGGCGTGGCCGGGGTGTCTACCGGGCCCTGGTCGCCCACCGGGCCCGTGCCGCCGTGGAGCGCGGCTACCGCTACCTCCAGGTCGACGCCTCCAGCCAGAGCCGCCCCATCCTGGAACGCCTCGGCTTCGCACCGCTGACCACGACGACGCCGTACACCTACGTGCCGTAGGGTCTCCCGGATTCTCCCTCGGGGCCGGATGTCACATCCGCGGCGGTCCGATCCGTCGCAGGGGCATGACGACGAACCAGAAGAGCCAGAGCATCCTCCTCGCGGGCGCCAGTGGCGTCCTCGGCGGTCACATCACGCGCGCGTTGACCGATGCGGGCCACAAGGTCACCGGTCTCGGGCGCGGTCCGGCGAACGGCGTACGGGCCGACCTCATGGACCGCGACGCCCTGCCGCGCGCCGTCGACGGGCAGCGCTTCGACACCGTCATCCACGCCGCGACCGCGCTGCGCCAGGCGCCCATGCGCCACCGCGACATGTACGCGACCGACGCGCTGCGCACCGACGGCACCGCCCATCTCGTCGAGGCCGCACAGGCCACCGGCGCACGTCGCCTGATCAGCGAGTCGATGGTCTTCGGGTACGGCTACGGGGACTTCGGCGACCACGTCATCACCGAGGACGACGTGTTCGGTCCGCGCGGCAGCACACCGGAGCTGGAGCGGCACGTCGAGGGTATGCGCGTCAAGGAACAACTGACCTTCGAGGCCGCCGGGTTGGAAGGCATCTCACTGCGCTTCGGCCTGTTCTACGGTCCCGGCGGCACCGACGCGATTCTGCCCATGCTGCGCAGGCGGCAGCTGCCCGTCCCCGCCGACCACGGACGGCTGCTGCCGTGGATCGAGCTCACCGACGCGGCCCGCGCGGTGGCCGCCGCCGTCGAACACGGCCGAGCGGGCCAGGCGTACAACATCACCGACCGCACCCCGTTCGGTTTCCGCGCCCATGTCCTGTGCGTGGCCGAGGAGTTCGGTCTGCCCAGGCCGATGACCGTGCCGCGGTGGCTGACCCGCCCGATGTCCTACGCGCACACCATGTTCGCGACGAACATGCGCGTGTCCTCGGCGAAGGCGGAGCGGGAGCTGGGCTGGACACCCGTGCACCCGTCCTGCCGGGACGGTCTGGCCGCGCTGGCCGCACGGCGTTGACCGCCGACCGGGGCCGTTCGGACCGGAGTTGGAGGCCGAACGGCCCCCCGCGAGCGGAGTCCGCGGCTGGGAACCTGATACGGGGGAGAGCCTCCCGGCGCCCTTCTCTCCCGCTCGGGGCGCACGGTCGAGGCGGCGGGCCCGCCGATCGCCGAGGGGAGCCGCATCGGCGGGCCCGGCTCGGACCGCGACGCGCGCCCACAGTGAGCGGCGTGGCCCGGCTCGGCTCGCGGGTTGCGATGCCCGTACCCGCAGCGAGCCACGTGGGCTGGCTCGGCTCGGGTTGCGATGTGCGTGCCCGCTGCGAGCCGCGTGGGCGGGCTCGGCTTGGGACGCGATGCCCGCGTCGCAGCGAGCCGCGTCGGCGGGCCGACGCCCGCGCCGGCAGCGCCCGGGCGGGGCACCACACGCTCCGCCCGGACCCGTGCGATCGTCTACGGGCTTCCCGTCGGACGCCCTTCCCTCCCGCTCAGGGCGCACGGTCGAGGCGGCGGGTCCACCGATCGCCGAGGGGAGCCGCGTGGGCGGGCTCGGCTTGGGACGCGATGCCCGCGTCGCAGCGAGCCGCGTCGGCGGGCCGGGCCCGGGATCGCGATGCCCGTGCCCGCTGCGAGCCGCGTGGGCGGGCTCGGCTTGGGACGCGATGCCCGCGTCGCAGCGAGCCGCGTCGGCGGGCCGGGCCCGGGATCGCGATGCCCGTGACCGCAGCGAGCCGCGTCGGCGGGCCCGGCTCGCGCCCCGACGCCCGCACTCGCAGCGCCGGGGCGGTGGCACCACGCGCCCGCGCCCAGAGCGTCCGGGCGGGGCGTCAAACGCTCCGCCCGGACCCGTGCGATCGTCTACGGCCTTCCCGCCGCCGTCAGCGGTGCGCCTTCGCGCGGTCCAGGGCAGCCACGCCGACCGCGGCCAGGCCGATCTGGATGAGCCACTCGATCCAGTCGACGCCCTTGGTGTCCTGGACGCCGATTCCGGCGGCGATCGCCGAGCCGATCAGTGCGGCCACGATGCCGACGAGGATCGTCCACAGGATGCCGATGCGCTGGCGGCCGGGAACCACGAGGCGACCCAGCACGCCGATGATGATGCCGATGAGAATGGCACTGATGATGCCCGAGATCTCCATCTCCGCCCCTCTTCGTCCGAACCCCCGCTCCTTCCCTCTGCCCGCAGAATGCGGAGGCAGTCCGCTCCGGTTATTGCCGGGACTTTCTGTTCACCCGGCCGTCATGCCATGTACCTTTCAAGCGTTCAACGCGTGTAGAAGTCTGAACTCCCCGTCTACGCGCGCAGATCGGCGCCCGCACCGCCCGCACCGCCTCTACCCCATCCCCTCACGGAGGTTCGACGGATGCTCGGATCCAGAAGATCCCGCCGCAGACTGACCACCGCCCTGGCCGGCCTCGGGCTGCTCGTCACCGGGGCCGCCCTCCAGGTCGCCGCTCCGGCCACGCCCGCTCACGCAGCCACCACGCACCGCGTCCTGTTCGACGACGGCCACGCCGAGGAGGCCGGCAACGCCGACTGGATCATCTCGACCAGCAAGCCCGACCCGCTCGCCCAGGACTCCTCCCCGTCCGCCGAGACGGACTGGACCGGCGCGTTGTCGTCCTGGGGCGTCGCCCTGCAGAAGACCGGCAACTACAGCCTGAAGACCGCGACCAGCGCCCTCACCTACGGCGGCTCGTCGTCCACGGACCTGTCGAACTTCGACACCCTGGTCCTGCCCGAGCCGAACACGCTGTTCACGTCCGCCGAGAAGACGGCGATCATGAACTTCGTGAAGAACGGCGGCGGCCTGTTCATGATCTCCGACCACACCGGCGCCGACCGCAACAACGACGGCGAGGACGCGGTCGAGATCCTCAACGACCTGATGACGAACAACAGCGTCGACTCCACCGACCCGTTCGGCTTCTCCATCGACTCGCTGGACATCAGCTCCGGCTACCCGGCCGCGATCAGCGACAGCACCGACCCGGTGCTGCACGGCTCCTTCGGCACAGTCACCAAGAGTCTGATCGCCGACGGCACGACGGCCACCCTCAAGCCGTCCGACAACTCCTCCGTCAAGGGCCTGGTCTACCGCTCCGGCTACTCCGGAAACACCGGCGCCTTCTTCCTGACGTCCACCTTCGGCAGCGGCCGCGTCGCCTTCTGGGGCGACAGCTCCCCGATCGACGACGGCACCGGCCAGTCCGGCAACACCCTCTACGACGGCTGGAACGACTCCGGCGCCACCAACGCGGCCCTCGCCCTGAACGCCACCGCGTGGCTGGCCGGGGACGGCAGCAGCAGCGGCGGAGGCGGAAGCGGCGGGGGCACCGGCACGTGCACCGCGGCCCAACTGCTGGGCAACAACGGCTTCGAGTCCGGAAACACCACCTGGAGCGCATCCAGCGGAGTGATCACCAACTCCAGCAGCGAGTCGGCCCGTACGGGCTCGTACTACGCCTGGCTGGACGGGTACGGGACGGCCACCACGGACACCCTCTCCCAGTCGGTGACCATCCCGTCCGGCTGCACCACCGCCGCGCTCAGCTTCTATCTGCACGTCGACACGGCGGAGACCAGCACCAGCACCGCCTACGACACCCTGAAGGTCCAGGTCCTCAACAGCTCCGGCACGGTCCTGAGCACCCTGGCCACCTATTCCAACCTCAACGCGGCCAGCGGCTACACCCAGCGCAGCTTCAGTCTGGCGAGCTACGCCGGCCAGACCGTCACCCTGAAGTTCACCGGCACCGAGGGCTCCACCCTGCAGACGTCCTTCGTCATCGACGACACCGCGCTCAACGTCAGCTGACCCACGTGGGGGCCCGGCTTCCGCGCCGGGCCCCACACCGTCACTGCGCCGGGACGGTCCGCTCCGGCGTGTTCCATCCGGAGACCCGCACGCTCGGCGCCGAACCGTGCAGATCAGCCGTCCGGTAGGTGGCGGTCAGCGTCACCGACTCGCCGGGCCACAGGCTCACGTCGTCGTCGCTCCACTGGACGGGGAGCACCGGCTGCCCGTGCGCGTCCACGACATGGACGTCCGTGAGCAGCGACGGGGACGGGACACGCGTGAGCCGGCCCGGTGGGGCGGCCCGGTGGTGGGGGTGGGCCCAGGCACTGGTTGTCAGGGGACCCAGCAGACCCAGGACTGCGGCGGCCGTGGCGAGACGGTGTCTGTTCACGGAGTCTCCAGCCCCTTCGTAAAGTTAGGAAACTTTACTAACGCGGGTCACGCTACGGCGCCCCGTAGGCCGTGTCAATCACCGTGACGCCCGCGCGAGTTGCTCAGGACGCGGCCGAACGGCGCTCGAACACCACGTCCCGGGCCGTGCCGAGCGCCGTCGCCACCGCGCCCAGCAGCACCGCGTCCTCGCCGAGCCGGCTGGGCGCGATCCTCGGCCGCAGCGGGGTCAGCGTCCGCAGATGATCCCGCACCGGCTTGAGCAGCAGGTCCACGCTGTGGCCGACCCCGCCGCCGAGCACCACGAGATCGGGGTCGAGGACGGCCGCCGCGGCCGCGACCGTGTGCGCGATCCGCTCGCCCTCCAGGCGTACGGCCCTGACCGCCGCCTCGTCCCCGCGCCGGGCGGCGTCGAACACGGCCTTCGCGGTGAGCTGCCCGCTCATCCCGAACCTGCGCGCCGCCTCCACCACGGCCACCCCCGACACCGCGTCCTCCAGCCGCTCCGGCTTCTGCTGTCCCGGCCACGGCAGGAACCCGATCTCCCCGGCCAGCCCGTGCGCCCCCGTGAACAGTCGCCCCTCGCTGACCACGCCCATGCCGAGCCCGGTGCCGATCAGGATGTACGCGAACAGCCTGCTGCCCGCGCCGACGCCGTAGGTGTACTCGCCGAGCGCCGCCAGATTGGCGTCGTTGTGCACCTCCAGCGGCACGCCCAGCTCCTCCCGCATCCGGTCGAACAGCCCGGCCCGCCCCCAGCCCGGCAGGTGCATCGCGTACCGCACCCGGTGCTGCTTCTCGTCGTACACCCCGGGCGTGCCCACCACCGCGTGCACCACCTCGTCCGGCGCCACCCCGGAACCGGCGACCACCTGGCGGGCCGTCGTCACCACCAGGTCGGCCATCGCCCGGGAGCTGCGGGCCCGGTTGCGCACCTCGGAGCGGGCGACCACGGATCCGTCGAGGTCGGCGACCGCGACCCGCAGCCAGCTGCGGCCGACGTCGATGCCGAGCGCGTACCCGGCCGCCGGGTCGGGTGCGTACAGAACGGCGACGCGGCCTCTTTCCGGCGCGTGGGTACCCACCTCGTGCACGAGTCCCGCCGCTTCCAGGGAGGCGAGGGCGCTGGACACCGTCGGCTTGGACAACCCCGTCTCCCGCGCGAGCTGGGCACGGGAGGCCGCCCCCGCGGCGCGCAGCCGGTCGAGCAGCAGGCGCTCGTTGGTGCTGCGCAGCCGCCGGCGGTTCCAGGGCTGTTCCTGCTGGTCTACGGCGTCACTGGCGGGCATCGCACCATTCTCACTTATCCGTTGGGGCCTCTTGACGCATCAAGTAAGCCTCCTTAACTTTATCCGCCAGTCAGCCTCGCCGGGCCAGCCTTGGGCTGCCCAGCGCCCGGTGCCTCGGGAGTCCCCATGTCCGGTAGTCCGCCACCCAACGGTGGTTTCGTCCGTCGCGTAGGCCTGTTCCAGGCCACCGCCATCAACATGAGCCAGATGTGCGGCATCGGCCCGTTCGTCACGATCCCGCTGATGGTCGCCGCCTTCGGCGGCCCGCAGGCGGTGATCGGGTTCGTCGCGGGCGCGGTCCTCGCCCTCGCCGACGGGCTGGTGTGGGCCGAACTGGGCGCCGCGATGCCCGGTTCCGGCGGCAGTTACGTCTATCTCCGCCAGGCCTTCCAGTACCGCACGGGCCGGCTGATGCCGTTCCTGTTCGTCTGGACGGCGATGCTCTTCATCCCGCTGATCATGTCGACCGGTGTCGTCGGCTTCGTCCAGTACCTGGGCTATCTCGCCCCGGACCTGACCAGGACCCAGGGCGACCTGATCGGCCTCGGCGTCATCCTGCTCGTGGTCGTCCTGCTGTGGCGGGGCATCGAGAACATCGCCCGGATCACCGCGGTGATGTGGGCGGTCATGATCGCCTCCGTGGTGCTGGTGATCCTCGCCGCGGCCACCGACTTCAGCGCGCACCTCGCCTTCACCTACCCCGCGCACGCCTTCGACCTGGGCAGCAACCACTTCTGGATCGGCTTCGCGGCCGGCCTGACCATCGGCATCTACGACTACCTCGGCTACAACACCACGGCCTACATGGGCGCCGAGATCAAGGACCCCGGCCGGGTCCTGCCCCGCTCGATCATCTACGCCATCCTCGGCATCATGACGATCTACCTGCTGCTGCAGATCGGCACGCTGGGTGTGATCGACTGGCACCGGATGACGGACGCCAAGGACATCGCCTCCACCTCGGTGGCCTCGGCGGTGCTGGAGAAGACCTGGGGCAAGGGGGCCGCCGACACGGTCACCGTGCTCATCCTGATCACGGCGTTCGCCTCCGTCTTCACCGGCCTGCTCGGCGGCTCGCGGGTCCCCTACGACGCCGCCCGCGAGCGGGTCTTCTTCCGCCCCTACGCCAAACTGCACCCCAAGCACCGCTTCCCGATGCTGGGCCTCGCGACCATGGGCGTGATCACCGCGATCGGCTTCCTCATCGGTCGGCACACCGACCTCGCGACCCTGATCCAGCTGCTGACCACGGTCATGGTCATCGTCCAGGCGCTGGCCCAGATCATCGCGCTGACGGTGCTGCGCAAGCGGCAGCCGACGCTGAAGCGGCCGTACCGCATGTGGCTGTACCCGGTGCCGAGCATCATCGCCTTCGTCGGCTGGTGCGTGATCTACGGATACGCCGACAAGAACTCGCCCGGCCGCCATCCCATCGAGTGGTCGCTGGCCTGGCTGGCCCTCGGCTGTCTCGCGTACGTGCTGTGGGCGCGCTTCGAGAAGGTGTGGCCGTTCGGTCCCAAGGAGATCTCCGAGGAGTACCTGACCCCGCCGGAACCGGAGCCGGCGGGCACCTGAGAAAACGCGCGGTGCCCGTGCCGCGCCTGAGCCAGAGTCTCGTCATCCATGAAGCCTCCCCGGGCGGACCACCATCCGCCCGGGGAGGCTTTTCCCATGTCCCCTGAAAGGCAGGACCCCCGTGCCAGACGTCTCCGTCCGCACCGCCACCGCCGAGGACCGCCCCACCGTCGAGCGGTTGTGGCTGATGTTCCGTCACGACCTGTCCGGATTCATGGGCGTCCTGCCCAACCCCGACGGGACGTTCCGCAGCGACCGGGTCGACGCCGCCTTCGCCGAGGACGGCTGGGCACCGTACCTCTTCCTTCGTGACGAACGGCCCGTGGGGTTCGCGTTCGTCCGCGGGCTGAACGGGCCGACACGCGTGCTGAACAGCTTCTTCGTGGTACGCGGCGCGCGCCGCGAGGGCATCGGGACACGCACGGTCCGCGAGGTCGTTCAGCGCCACCCCGGCCGGTGGGAGATCGCCTTCCAGTACGAGAACGAGCCCGCCGTCCGCTTCTGGCGCCGCGTCGCCTCCATACACGCCCCGGACGCCTGGACCGAGGAGACCCGCCCGGTCCCGGACCGCCCGGACCTGCCGCCGGACGTGTGGATCTCCTTCGACGCGGGCGCTCGCGGCCAGAACATCCCGGGCACGGGCGGAAAAACACCCGCCGACAGGACCGACCGTTTGCGGTGGACATGTCCGCGCCGATAGGGGGCAAGCGAACACTGCGCAGCCGTTGTCGGAAATCGAGGTCGAAACTGGAGGTGCTGCCGCTATGGGCGCGAAGGTGTTGGAGCGGTTTCCTGCGGGAGCTCCGCGCGGATCGTGGCCGGCAGAGGAGTACGCGGCGAGGCGCCGCGCCGAGGGTGAACCGGCGACGGTCGTCATGGACCTGAAGTCCGACGCGTTCCTCGTGGTGATCCCGAGCGGCGACGAGGACTGAGCGGGCCCCTGCGGCTCCGGTCACCCGCTGGGGGTGAGGCCGAGGGGCGCCCGGACGGTCGATTCTGCGAGAGTACGGCCGACCGGGGCATGACGCCTCCCGCCGGAAGGAGTGCCCGTGACCACCGGCAGCGACACCCACTGGGCGGGGGACCGGCTGCGGGCGGTCCCCGGGGCGCGAACGCTGTCGGACCACCGGCGACCGTGGCTGGTCAAGGACCTGGTCGCCGACGCCACCCTGCCACCGCCCTGGATCGTGGTCGCTGCGGCGCCCATGACCGGCGTGGACACCACCGCGGCCGATGTCCTGAACGACCTCGACGTGGGGTTCAAGGTCCGCCACGTCCATCTCGTCTTCGCCGGGATCGAGCGCAACCGACTCACCCGGACCATCGATCCGGCCCACTTCTGCCCCACCGTGGAGACCGCTGTGGCCGCCTTCCGCCGGCGCACCGGAGTCGAGTGGGCCGCCGGGGCCTCCACGCAAGCACTCGGTGAGGGGTGAGCGCGATGAGCGTTCCCGACAGCCCGACCGCGCCCGAGCCGTCGCCCGACGGCGCCTTCCTGCACGCCACCCGGCTGGCGCTGGGCCTGACCGACCTCGCCCTGCGGACCGCGGCGACCACCGGAGGGGTCCGGCTCCGCGAACGGCACCCGACCGCCGCGGCCGCCTCCGACGCGGCCCTCGGGCTCGCCCTGGAAGCCCAACACCGTCTGTCCTCGGGCCTGTTGGGTGCGGCGGAACGGACCGCGCCCCGCACCCGAGCGGCCGTGCGCGCTCTCGTGCCGTCCAGCGCTGCGGATGCCGTCGGACGTCGAGTGGCCCACTTGAGCGCGCGCGGCGCGGCGGAACGCCTGCGGGCGCGGAACGAGGCGCTGTCATGGGCCCGGACGCTGGTAGGGACACTGTCGGCGGCCGTCCTCGACGAGATCGACCTCGACGCCGTGGCGGACCGGCTCGACGTGGACCGTGTCGCCGCCCGCATCGACATCGACGCCGTCCTCGCCCGCGTCGACCTGGTGACGTACACCGAACTGGTCCTGGAGGAAATGGACATCGGCCGGGTGGTGCGGGACACGGGCGGGAGCATCACGGCGGAGACACTGGACGCTTTCCGGGAACAGAACGCGCGCGCCGACCGGCTCGTACAGCGCATCGCGGACCGGCTGCTGCGCAGAGCGGGCACGGATTCCACGGACCGGCCCGCCACCGGGCCCGTTCCCCAGGTGGAGGCGCTGTGACAGCGCCGACACGCCCACGTGGCCTGCCGGTCCTCCAGGGGCTGCCGGCCGGGATCGTGTCGCGCACCGTGGCCGCCGTCGTCGACCTCCTCGTCCTGCTCGCGCTCCTGCTCTGCCTCGAACTCGGCTACGCGGCGGTGCGTTTCCTGCTGACGGGGCCTCCGTTCTCGTTCCCCGACCCCGATCCCGTCGTCACCACCGTCCTCGGATACGTCCTCTTCGTCGCCTATCTCGCGGTCAGTTGGTTCCTCGGCGGTCGCACCGTCGGGGACCAGATGATGGGCCTGCGGGTGACCGGCCGTTCAGGGCGAAGGATGTCCCCGGGCAAGGCCCTGCTGCGTGCCGTGCTGTGCGCCCTCGTGCCCGTGGGCCTGCTGTGGATCCCGGTCAGCCGACGCGGCGCGTCCCTCCAGGACGTCGTCGTCGGCAGCACCGTCGTGCACGACTGGTACGGCAGCACGGGCCCCCGCCTCGGCGGCCCGGGCGGGCTCACCTCCGGAGGGTGAGTTGGCCCGGATCGACGCCGACCTGCGGACCACCCGGCCGAGCCGGCTCAGGTGGCGGGCACGTCCCGGTGGCGGTGTGGCGCGAGGCGGCCCAACCCGAGCCTTGCCACGCGGGGCCAGTCCGCCGGTCCGCCGGACGTCGGCACACCGGGGCGATGGCGTGGCACGACCACCCGCAAGGCCGCGGGGGCGGACCGGCACACCACCGGTGCCGGCAGCGTGACGTACTCTCCGTCGATCCCGACCGCCACGGCGTCCGCGTCCGCCTCGACGACGACCTCCTCGGCGTCGAGCCGTATGACCGACCCGGACCGCGGGCCGCGCACCAGGCGGGCCGCCTGGGCGGTGTTGCCGACGCGGACGCACAGCACGCCGAGCCGCCCCGAGTCCAGCCGTTCCCGGCGTCCCGGATGGGCCGAGTCGACCGCGCGCCGGTACGGGTTGTTGCTGACCAGGAGTGCCTGGAGGCCCTCGGCATCGGAATTCCCGGCCCGCATGCGCAGCACCGGCGCGTCCTTGCCGGTGAGGAGTTCGGGAAGGGTCTGCAGAGCGGTGTGCACTTTCGCGTCCCGGTAGGCGGGGTCGGCGACCACGGACGCGTAGGTCCCGAAGGAGGCGTTGTTGACGAACACCCGGTCGGCGGCGAACCCGAGGTCGACGCGGAGTTCCACGCCGTCGGTGAGCGCTTCCAGGCTCGCGGCGGGATCCTCCCGGTCCAGGCCGAGGTCGAGGGCGAAATGGTTGCGGGTGCCGGCGGGGATCACGGCGAACGGCACGTCGTGCTGCGCCGCCACCTCGGCCACCAGCGCCTGGGTGCCGTCACCGCCCGCCACGGCCAGCAGATCGGCCCCCTCGGCCACGGCCCGGCGCGCGAGGCCCACGACGTCCTGCCCCGCCTCGAGCAGCACCACCCGGGCGCCCGCCGCCCGCGCCTTGTCGGCGAGATGGAACCGTTCCACCTTGCCCCCACCGGACCGCGGGTTCATCAGGATCCAGGGACGCTGCGGGGCCTCGGCCGACCTCGGGGGCCGAGTGGCGTGCGAGGGTGCCAGTGCGGTGTGCGCGGCGGCGACGGCCAGGGCCCACAGGGCCAGCGACAGACAGGCGGGCCACAGCATGCCGGATGACGCGTAGAGCGCGAGCACGGCCAGGGGCGCGGTCACCGACAGCACCACCCCGAGGACACGCAGCACACCGGTGTGGGCCAGCGTCCACCACACCCCGACGGCGGCGAGCGCCAGGCCGGCGATCCCGACCAGCGCCCACAGCACGCTGCGCAGACCGGCGACGATCAGCGGCACGAGCACGCTGCCCAGCAGTGCGAGCAGCGCGACCCGTGCCCTGAGGACACTGCCGGAGGGCGGGTCCGCCGCGGGCCTCGTACTCATGCCCGAGCCGCGGTGCCGACCCATGTCCTCACCTGTCCGTCACATCGCGGAGGCGTCGTCCCGCCGGACCACGCACAGGGCCCAGATGATGAACCCCGACATCGCGATCATCACGACCGACCACACCGGGTAGTACGGCAGCGAGAGGAAGTTGGCGATGATGACGAGGGCGGCGACACCCACCCCGGCGACCCTCGCCCAGGTGGACGTCACGAACAGCCCCATGCTGACGATCACGGCGACCACGCCCAGGGCGAGGTGGACCCAGCCCCAGCCGGTGAGGTCGAACTGGAAGACGTAGTTGCGGGTGTTGACGAAGACGTCGTCCTCGGCGATCGCCATGATCCCCCGGAAGATGGCGAGGAGTCCGGAGATCGTCAGCATGACGGCGGCGAAGGCCGTCAGGCCGGCGGCCCAGTTCTGCTTCGTCGAGGGAGCGTGTGCGGTGTGCGTGGCGGTCATCCTGAGTACCTCGTTCCACTGAGCACCAGGTCCTTGGCCCTGGCGTACTCCTGGTCGGTGATGTCGCCGCGGGCGCGGATCTCCGACAGCCTGGCGAGTTCGTCCACGCTGCTGGACCCGTCGCCGCTTCCCGCGGTCCTGCGGATGTAGGAGTCGAACTCCCGCTGCTGCGCCTGTGCCTGTGCCACCTCACGGCGGCCCATGCTCCTGCCGCGGGCGATCACGTAGACGAACACCCCGAGGAAGGGCAGGAGGATGACGAGCGCCAGCCAGCCGGCCTTCGCCCAGCCGCTCATGTCGTCGTCGCGGAAGACGTCGACGACGATCCGGAAGAGCAGGACGAACCACATGATCCACAGGAAGAAGATCAGCATGGACCAGAAGGCGCTCAGCAGCGGATAGTCGTACGCGAGGTACGTCGGCGTGCTCATGGCTCTCCTCCGTCCCGGGCGGCCGCCCGGCCGCCTGTCTCTGCCTTCTCAGCGTGCGCACGGCAAGAGGCGGACGGCCTCACCCGGTGCGGGTGAACGCGAGCGTCAGGTCGCCGCCGAGGTGCCCGGGCCGCCCATGACGCCCGGGCTCGGCGGCAGCGACCGCTTCGACCGGGTGGTCGCCGAGTTCGCGCAGCCCTCCGTGGTCGGGGCTGTGAGCCGGGCTCGTTCACTCGGGCGTCTGCCGCATTTCCAGGACCCGCAGGCCCAGCGACTGGCAGCGGGCCAGCAGCCCGAACAGCTGGGCCTCGTCGACGACGGAACCGAACAGGACCGTCTGGCCCGACATGAGGACGTATTCCAGCTCCGGAAAGGCCTTGGCCAGCGTCTCCGACATGTGTCCCTCGACCCGGATCTCGTAGCGCATGGGCTTTGCTCCCGCGAGCGACCTGGTGCGGCGGTCTGCGCCCCGTACTGAGATCGTCCGGCCGTTCGGCCCACCCGGCCTCACCCTGCACAGGTGAACCGTCGTCCCGACCGCCGGTCGTCCGAGGGCGGCACGGTCACAGCAGCCCCATCTCCCGGCCCCGGCGTACCGCGGCGCTGCGGCGGTTGACCACCAGCTTCCGGTACAGGCTCTTCAGGTGGGTCTTGACCGTGTTCACCGACACGTACAGATCCGCGGCTATCTCCTGGGTCGACATCATCTGGGCAAGGCGCTGAAGCACTTCGAGTTCACGGGTGGTGAGGTCCTCCACGACGATCGGCAGAGGGAGCGGCTGGGACCCGGCCGGTCCCGTGCGCGTCGAGGAACCGGGTGTGAGCCATCCCGCCGCGAGCTCGTTCAGCGGTGCCGTGACCAGGAGCGGGCGGATCCACCGACCGGCGTCCAGGAAGGGGCGCCGCAACTGCTCGCGCCGGGCGTCGAGGAGGGCCTGGGCGACGAGTCGGTGGGCGGCGTCGGCGTCCCCCGCCGCATCCGCGGCCTGGGCTCTGACCAGAGTCGCCCGGACGGTCACCGCCGGGCCGGGCCGGCCGGCCGCGGGGACGCGGTCGAGAAGGTCGACGGCCGCCTCCTCGTTGCCCACGGCCAGTTGGATACGCGCGGCTTCCACGGCGCAGGACGGCTGGTCGTCGGCGAGTTGCCGCAGCATGTCGGCGGCCTGCTCGGGCCGGCCCTCGGCCAGGTGGGCGGCCGACGTCACCAGCGTCTCGTGGCTGTCCGCCCACGGCGAGGCCACGGCGGCGGAGACGTCCGGGTCCGCCGCCTTGACGGCGGCCGGAGCGTTGCCCCGCGCGAGCTGGAGCCGGGCCGTCACGATGGCCCGTCCGGCGGCCGTCACCGGGTCGTGCGGGGCGACGGAGAGCTCGGCGGCCTCGTCGAGGAGTGCCTCGGCCCGGCCCAGCTCGTCGCGGTCGACGGCGACGGCGGCCAGGACCACCTGCCCGATCCCGGAGCCGGAGGGCGGGGAGAGGCCGTAGCGCTCCGTCTCGCTCACCGCCTCCAGAGCCTTGTGCTCGGCCTGGGCCGGCCAGCCGTTCAGATAGTCGATCAACGCCAGGTGCCCCATCGACTCCTCTCGGGCCAGCACGGTGGAGGCCCTGCCGGGGGCGCCGACCACCTGGGACAGCGCGACTCGGGCGTCCTCGAACCTCCCGGCCCACAGACGTGTGGAGCCGAGATGGGTCAGCAGCAGGGCGGGGAGTTCGGGGTGCTTGTCCAACAGGTGCGGGGGAAGTTCCGGCCGCACGTCCTCGGCCGTCTCGGCGGCCCGCTCCGCCAGCGCGGGCGAGCCGGTCAGCCTGGCCGCGAGCGCCTCCAGGAGTGCGCAGCTCAGCTGGACGGCCGCCGGATCGCCCGCGTCGGTGGCCGGGTGGGCCCGTGCGTCGCGCAGATGGGCCAGGCCGTGCTGGAAGTCGCTGCGGGCCAGGTCACGGGCGGCCCGTACGAGGTCGGTGGCGGGGCTGGTGGCCTCGGGGCCCATCTCGGCGAAGAGCCCGGTCAGGTCGTCGGAGCCCAGCCCCGTGAAGAACTGCCCGATGGCGAGGTCGTCGACGAGGGCGCCGGCGGTGAAGTCCCAGTCGCCGGCGGCGGCCCCGTGCGCGAGGGTCTCGGGCAGCGAGCCCGCCTGTCGCAGCCACCGTGCGGCGCGCAGGTGCAGCTCGGATTCCAGACCGGGACGGTGTACGCGCAGATACGTCCGCAGGATCTCCCCGAACAGCGGATGCAGACGGAACCACGAGTGCCCGAGCCGCTCCACGAACGCGTTGTCCCGGTGCAGGTCGGTCAGTATGCGCTCGGCGTCGTCGCGACCGGTCAGCGAGTTCACCAGATCGGGACAGAAGCGGTCCAGCACGCTGACGCGCAGCAGCAGGTCCTGCGTCTGCTCGGGCTGCCGCTTGAGCACTTCGCCGAGCAGGTAGTCGGCGATGGTGCTGCGGTCCGCCTCGAACTCCTTGAGGTAGGCCGCCGGGTCCGGGCTCTCCCGCGCCGCCAGGGCGCACAGCCGCAGCCCGGCGGCCCAGCCGCGCGTGCGCTCCACGAGGGCGCGTGCGGCGGCGAGCGACAGCGTCAGACCGTGCAGGTCCAGCAGTGCGACGGCCTCTTCGGGGGTGAAGGCCAGCTCGGCGTCACGGATCTCCGTCAGTTCGCCGGCGGCCCGGTACCGGTGCAGCGAGAGCATCGGTTCGGTGCGGGTGACGAGGACCAGATGCAGACCCTGCCCGGCATGCCGGAGGACGAACTCCAGCTGGTCCGCGATCTCCGGCGCGGTCACGCGCTCGTACTCGTCCAGTACGACGGTCAGGGCCGGACCGGCCGCTTCCAGATTCTCGGCGATCGCGGACAGCACCCGTTGGTCCACGTGGTCCGCGTCGGTGGGACCTCCGACCCCCTCGGGCAGGGTCCTGCCGCCGGCGCGTACGGCCTGGAGGAAGTACGCCCAGAACATTCCGGGCCGTTTGCCCTCCGCCTCGACGGTGAGCCAGGCGACCGGCTGCTCCAGACCGGCCGCCCAGTCCGCGACCAGCAGCGTCTTGCCCGCACCGGCCGGGCCGTTGACCATGGCCAGCGGTGTTCGCAGTGCCTGGTCCAGGTGCTGGTTGAGCCGGTGTCGCGGCAGGAAGGTGCCAGGTCTCGCGGGCAGGGCGAAACGTGTACGCAAGAAGGGGTCCCCGAGCGGATCGACGCACTGTCCGGTCGAAACCGGTTGGTCCTCGGTAGCAGCCACGGCGCTCTCACCACCACTGTGAGTCAGGTCATGGGCGGCGCTTCCCATCGCTCAGCATCCCATTTTCCTCGCACATGCGCCTGGCACACCGGGCCCGATGGCCCCATCACAGGGCCGAACGGCCCGGGTCCGCGATACGAGATCACTCCGGCTTTCCTTGACGCTTCTCGCCACCGGCTGCCACGATCGTCGACATGAACACGCGACTGGATCTCACGCGGCGACGCCATGTCGACCTCGCACGCGTCTCCAGCGCCTCCTGTTGCGTCGCGGCCTGATCGACATTCCTGGATCCGCCGCGTTTTCTCTCTTCCCGCGCTTGAATTCACCGCACATTCGCCTGCGCTGAAACGGCGCTTTTCTCGAATTCCGCGTGCCCGGAAATTCTTGGCCTCCGCTCGCACAAGAGCGCATCCCGGCGCTCCTCCCGCGCATCCCGGCGCCACTCCCGCGCATCCCCGAAAGAGGACCCATGGCCACCGTCCTGTCCGTCTCCGGCAGCCCCTCCGCCTCCTCCCGCACCAACCGACTGCTGCGCCACCTCGACCAGCGGCTGACCGCCCAGGGCCACGAGGTGATCCCGCTCGACGTGCGCACCGTGCCGGCCGAGGCGCTGCTGGGCGCGGACTTCCGGCACCCCGCCATCGTCGAGGCGACCGAGCTGTTCGAGCGGGCCGACGGCGTCGTCGTCGCCACCCCGGTCTACAAGGCGTCGTACTCCGGTGTCCTCAAGGCGCTCCTCGATCTGCTGCCGCAGTACGCGCTGGCCGGCAAGACGGTGCTGCCGCTGGCCACCGGCGGCTCCACCGCCCATGTCCTGGCCATCGACTACGCGCTCCGGCCGGTGCTGTCCTCCATGGGCGCCGCCCACATCGTGCAGGGCTGGTTCACCCTCGACAAGGACATCACCGTGCACGAGGACGGCTCGCTGACGGTCGTGCCTCCCGCCACCGAGGCGCTCACCCAGGTGGTCGACCAGTTCTCGACGGCCCTGGGCAGTCCGCGGCTGCTGGCCGCGGCCGGCTGACTCCCACCATCGGCCGCTGTTCTCCCACGCACCCTGATCGGAGATTCCGTGTCCCTCACCTTCCACTGGTTCCTGCCCACCAACGGCGACAGCCGCCATGTGGTCGGTGGCGGCCACGGCACGCCGGCGACCGCCTCCGGCCGGGACCGGCCGCCGACGGTCGCCTACCTGAGCCAGATCGCCCGTGCCGCCGAGGACTTGGGCTTCGTCGGTGCGCTCACGCCGACCGGTGCGTGGTGCGAGGACGCGTGGCTGACCACCGCCATGGTCAGCCAGAACACCGAGCGGCTGAAGTTCCTGGTCGCCTTCCGACCCGGCTTCGTCTCGCCGACGCTGGCCGCGCAGATGGCGTCCACCTTCCAGCGGCAGTCCGGCGGGCGGCTGCTGCTGAATGTCGTCACCGGCGGCGAGAGCCACGAGCAGCGGGCCTACGGGGACTTCCTCGACAAGGACGACCGCTACCGCCGCACCGGCGAATTCCTCGAGATCGTACGGGGGTTGTGGGAGGGCAAGACCGTCGACCTGCGCGGTGAACACCTCCAGGTCGAGGACGCCAGACTGGCCCGGCTGCCCGATCCCGTCCCCGAGGTGTACTTCGGCGGATCCTCGCCGATCGCCGGACAGGTCGCCGCGAAGTACGTCGACACCTACCTCACCTGGGGCGAGCCGCCCGCGCAGGTGGCCGAGAAGATCGCCTGGATCCGTGGGCTCGCGGCGCAGGAGGGGCGCACCCTGCGCTTCGGGATCCGGCTGCACGTCATCACCCGCGACACCGCCGAGCAGGCGTGGGCGGAGGCGAACCGCCTGCTGGACGGATTCGACCCCGAGACGGTGAAGTCGGTGCAGGCCGGACTCGCCCGTAGCGAGTCCGAGGGACAGCGGCGGATGCTCGCCCTGCACGGCGGCGGCAACCGGGACGGCCTGGAGATCCACCCCAACCTGTGGGCCGGCATCGGCCTGGTGCGGGGCGGCGCGGGCACCGCCCTGGTCGGCAGCCATGACGAGGTCGCCGAGCGGATCGAGGAGTACCACGCCCTGGGCATCGACGAGTTCGTCCTCTCCGGCTATCCGCACCTGGAGGAGGCGTACTGGTTCGGCGAGGGGGTGCTGCCCCGCCTCGCCGCCCAGGGACTGTGGCGGCACCCGTCCGGCAGCGCGACGACACCGTCGGCCCAGGTGCCGTTCGCGAGCTGAGGCGCCTTACCGGGAGCGGTTGGCCAGGGCCCGGCGCACCGTCCGTGTGAGGATCGGGGGCATCAGGTCCACGCCTATGCGGCGGGCGCGGGAGCGCGGTCGGCGGGGAGCGGGAACCGGGGGCGCGCCGGGGGCGGCCGCCGGCTTCTGCGGCTCGGGCGGTGCGTAGTGCCGGGAGTGCGGGAAGGGCGGGGCCTGCATGCCCTTGTTGGCGCGGGTGCGCACCAGCCGGTGCCCGGCGGCGTCCTGCACGCTCAGCCCGATGTCCGTCCGCTCCTCCAGCATCGCCAGCAGCTCCTCCTGCACCGGCTCGGGATCGCCCCAAGTGCCGTACAGCTTCTGGGTGCTGAGGCATATCGGGCGCAGTCCGCGGTTGAGCACGGCCTCCCAGGTGGCGACCGAGACGCCGGGGGTGTGCTCGGAGCGGAAGTCGTCGAGGACGACGATGCCCTCGGGCAGCAGCAGGTCGCGGGCGGCCCCGATGTCGTCGCGTACGTGCTCGTACAGGTGGGAGGCGTCGATGTGGACGAAGCGGCAGGTGCCCGGCTTCACCTCCGCCGAGATCACCGAGGACGGGGCCTCCAGCACCCGGGGGAGGGTGTCGTGGAAGGAGAGGTAGTTGCGCTCGAAGGCCTGCCGGGTGAGGGAGGAGTACGACTTCGCCGTCTCGGCCTGGTTGGCGCCGTCCGGCGCCTCACCGCCGAAGAGGTCGCAGACCGTGAACTCCTCGTCGTCCTGCCGGTGTTGGCCGAGCAGGATCGCGCTCTTGCCCATGTAGACGCCGAGTTCCACCAGATCGCCCCGGAAGCCGCCCTTTTCCTGCCGCTCCAGGAACCAGGTGAACAGGAGCTGGTCCAGCGGAGGGAACCAGCCGGGAACGTCTTTGAGCTCGGCGGGGTTCTTGTCGATTGACTGTGCGATCGCCATGGAACGAGTCTGCTCATCCGGCGCCGGAGAAAGTGGCCGCCGACTGAATGTCCGGTGAACAGCTCAGTCGGCCCAGGGCGCGGCCAGAGCGTCGAGATGGGCCCGGCGCACCTCGGCCGTCTGACCCTGCACGAGGAGGAACATCCCTTCGCGGGCGAGGCGTTGGGCAGTCCCGGCCAGATCCATGGCGCGCCCGCCGCCCGCCACGATCGCCGCTGTCGTCGCCGCGCGCATGAGGTCGTACGACCGTGTCTTGAGCGCCAGGCGTTCCTCGACGCGCTCGTGCGGGACCGGGTGTTCAGCCAGGGCGTACACCTGTCGCCGCAGCTCGTCGAGGCGTCCGCGCAGGGTCCGTGCCGTCTCCGCCTCCCCGGCCTCCTCCAGCACCCGCAGCGCCGCGTACGCCACGCCGAAGACGGCGGGGGAGGCGTTGGTGTTGCGGGGCCGGTCCACCAGGGCGAACTTCTCCTGCGGGGTGCGCAGCACCACCGACTCCTCGGGCAGCCACAGCCCGTCCAGCTCCAGGGAGACGGTACGGGCGGCGGTGAGCGCCGCCAGCCGCATGGGCGGCGACGGGCGCAGCCCGGGCTGCTCGCGCGCCTCGGTGAAGGCGAACACCACCTCGTCCGTGCCGGTCACCCCGGCGAGCAGCATCACGTCGTTCAGGCCCCAGCCGGTGTACCAGGGCACCGTCCCCTCGAAGCGCCAGCCGCCGCGCTCGGCGCTCGCGCGGACCGGGACCCGAGGAAAGGCACGTACGTGCGCGAAGGCGATGCCCGCCAGCAGTTCCCCGGTGGCCAGGGGCCGCAACAGCCGCTCCCTGACGGGCAGTTCGGACTGCGCCAGCAGTTTCACCGGTGTGTGGTGCTGGGTCTGCACGAACCAGGTCGAGCAGCAGGCCCCGGCGAGGATCTCCATGATCTCCCGCGCCACCGCGTCGGGGGCGCCCGCGCCGCCGTACTCCTGCGGCGCACTCACGCCGAGCAGCCCCGACCGCCTGATCGCCGCGATGTGACTCTCGGGCACGCCGTCCTGGTCGACCTGTTCCGCGCGCGGGGCGAGGAGGTCGTCCGCGAGGGTTTGGGCGGTGGCGATGAGCGGGTGCGGTGCGGCGGTCATGGAAAAGATTCTCCCGATCTCGCCGTGCGCGGTGTCGATCCGGGGGCGTGCCGTTCGTGTAGGAGGTGAGAGAACAGCTACGACGCCCAGGAGGCCGTCATGACGTACTACCTGCTCAGCGTGGTCACCCCGACCGACGGCACGCCGCCCGGGCCCGACGAGATGGCGCAGATCATGCGCAACGTCGAGGCTTTCAACCAGGAACTGCGCGACGCCGGCGCCTGGGTCTTCGCCGGTGGCCTGCACAGCCCGGACACGGCGACCGTGCTGCGCCCCAAGGGCGCCGACATTCTGGTCAGCGACGGTCCCTACGCCGAGGGGAAGGAGTACCTCGGCGGACTGAGCCTGATCCGGGCCCACGACCTGGACGCGGCCCTGGAGTGGGGCCGGAAGGCGGTCCGCGCCATCGGCCTGCCGGTCGAGGTCCGCCCCTTCGTGGACAGCCACTAGTGGCCGACGCAGTCGACGTCGAGGCCGTCTTCCGTTCCGAGTACGGTCGCGCGGTCTCCGTCCTCGTCCGTTTCCTCGGCGACATCGACCTCGCCGAGGAAGCGGTGCAGGACGCCTTCGCCACGGCCGTGCAGCGCTGGCCGGAGACCGGCGTGCCGCCGAGCCCGGCCGGCTGGATCATCACCACCGCCCGCAACCGCGCGATCGACCGGCTGCGCAGGGAGGCCAAGCGGGACGAGCGACAGGCCGAGGCCACCCTGCTCAACACGCCCGACGCACCGGCCGAGGAGGGCCCCGTGCGCGACGACCGGCTCCGCCTGATCTTCACCTGCTGCCACCCAGCCCTCGCGACCCCGGCGCAGGTCGCCCTCACCCTGCGCCTGCTCGGCGGCCTCACCACACCCCAGATCGCCCGCGCCTTCCTGGTGCCAGAACCGACCATGGCTCAACGCCTGGTCCGCGCCAAGGCCAAGATCCGCGACGCCCGGATCCCGTACCGCCTACCCCGCGACGCCGACCTCCCGGACCGGCTGCAGGGCGTCCTGGCCGTCGTCTACCTGATCTTCAACCAGGGCTACGAGGGCACACCCGAGCTGACGTCGGAGGCGCTGCGCCTCGGCCGGCTGCTCACCGACCTGATGCCGGACGAGCCCGAGGCCGTCGGCCTGCTCGCGCTGATGCTCCTCGTCGACTCCCGCCGGGACGCCCGCCAGGACGAGCACGGCGAACTGGTGCCGCTGCCCGAACAGGACCGCGCCCGCTGGAACCGGGAGCTGATCGCCGAGGGGCAGTCCCTCGTACGCCGCTGCCTGCGCCGCAACCAGCCCGGCCCGTACCAGATCCAGGCCGCCATCCAGGCCGTCCACAGCGACGCGGCCACCGCGGAGGCCACCGACTGGGGGCAGATCCTCAGCCTGTACGACCAGTTGACGGCCTTCACCCCGAGCCCGGTCGTGGCGCTGAACCGGGCGGTCGCGGTGGCCGAGACCGAGGGACCGCGCCGGGCGCTGGACCTGGTCGACGCCCTGGACCTCGACGGGTACCACGTCTTCCACGCGGTCCGCGCCGACCTGCTGCGCCGGCTGGGCCGCGACACCGAGGCGGTGCGGGCGTACGAGACGGCCGTCGAGCGGGCCGAGAGCCCGGCGGAGCGCGCCTTCCTGGAACGGCGTCGGCGGGAACTCCTGCGGACGTGACGGGAGGGCGCCGTTCGCGGGCGGAATTTATTTTGGTGTATGAAAGGTTGGCATATACACCCGAGCCCGAATCTGATGGTGGCGACGCGGAGCGTCGCCGCGTCTGCTCCGGCGGAGCCGGAGCTGGCGCATTCGTCGGTACGCGGCGAACCTCGCGGGCGGCGAGGACGAGAAGACGGCGCGCGCGGCGGCGGACCGCACCATCGCCGCCTACACCGGAGCCGGTGAGCCCGACGAGCGCTGACACGGGCTAGGACCTGTGGCCCGGACTGTCTTCCATGGGTATGTTCGTCCCGATATATGGCGATAGTGGGAGCGGCCACCGCGGGTGGCGCCGACATCGGGAGGACCCATCACCGGAACGACGTCGGAGGGCCGCTCCCGGGCCGCGGCGCGCAGTCAGCCTCCGGAAGCCGATCTGCTGCGGACCATGCTGGGCCGGCCGGAGTACCGCAAGGCCCTGGTGTTCTGCGGGCTGATCGGTGTTCCGGTGGCCCTGATCGCGTTCTGGTTCCTGGTGGCCCTGCGCCAGCTGGAAGAGCTGCTCTGGACGACCTGGCCCAAGGACCTGGGCTGGAAACAGGCGCCCTGGTGGTGGGCGCTCCCGCTGCTGACGGTGGCCGGCCTCGTCGTCGGCCTGGTGGTCGCCCGATTTCCCGGCCGTGGCGGACACCTTCCCGCCGGGGGCCTGCACGCCGGAGGCGTCTCCAGCAAGGCGCTGCCGGGTGTCCTGATCGCCGCCCTGGTCGGTCTGCCCCTCGGCGTCGTGCTGGGACCCGAGGCGCCGCTGATCGCGATGGGCGGCGGACTGGCAGTGCTCTTCGCGAGCCTGGTCCGCGCGCCGCGGACCGAGGCGAGTACGGCGCTGCTGGGCGCGGCGGGGGCGGCGGCCGCCATCTCCGCGCTCTTCGGGAACCCGATCGTGGGAGCGGTGCTGCTGATGGAGGTCGCCGGGGTGGGCGGGCCGCAGCTGTTCGCGGTGATGCTGCCGGCCCTGCTGGCCAGCGGGGTGGGAGACCTGATCTTCACCGGCTTCGTCCACTGGACCGGCCTCGACACAGGGAGCCTGAACATCGGCCTGCCCAAGCCGCCGCCACTCGACTGGGGTGACGTGCTCTGGGTGCTGGTGCTGGCGCCCGCCCTGGCGTTCCTCGTCCACTGGACCTTCGTGGGCGGGCGGCTCGCGGCCCGTTTCGTGGCGACCCGGACGGTGCGGAACACGACCCTCTGCGCGCTCGGCGCCGGGGTCAGCGTCACCCTCTACGCACTTGCCACGGGACGCTCACCGGCCGAGGCGGCCCTGTCCGGGGAGGCCACGCTGGCCCGGCTGGCACAGGACCCGCACGCCTGGCCGGTGGGCGCGCTCATCGCCGTCCTGGCCTTCAAGGGCCTGGCGTACGCGCTGTGTCTGGGCAGCATGCGCGGTGGCCCCGTGTTTCCCGCGCTGTTCCTGGGCGGGGCGGCCGGAGTCCTGTTGGCACCGCTGCCCGGACTGGGACTGGTCCCGGCGATGGCGGTCGGGATGGCGGCCTCGGTGACCGCGGCCCTGCGGCTGCCGGTGAGCGGCGTCGTCCTGGTCGTACTGCTGCTGGGCAACGTGGAGACCGTGGCCCTCGTCGTGCTGGCCGCCGTCGTGTCGTTCGTCGTCACCCAGACGCTGCCACAGGGCCCGAGCCTCCGGGCGGCCGACGGACAACCGGCCGAACAACCGGCCCACTGACGCCCTCTCGCCCCGGACCGTCGCTATGTGTCGTCGGGCGGCGCGTCCGGCAGCCCGGGCGTGCCCAGACGGCGGGCCGCCCACGGTTCGCGGGCGATGACGGCGCCGGCCGTGACGCACAGGGTCGCGACCACGCACAGCGTGATGAGCCAGGACAGCAGGGTGAAGACGGCGCCCAGCGAGCCGTACTTGTCCAGGCTGTGGTTGAGGGCCCGCGGCACGTACAGCGGCGCCAAGGAGGTGAGCACGCTCAGGGCCGCTCCGGTCAGCAGCGAGCCCGGCAGCAGCGGCAGCCACGGCACGCGCGCCACCAGCAGCAGATGCTGCGTCCACCACCAGATGGCGACGTCCGCGATCAGCAGCAGGGGCACGCCGAGCCACAGACCGAGGCCGAAGCCGTCGCGCAGGGTCCCCTGCACTCCGAACATCAGCAGCCAGGCCGCGAGCCAGACGACCCAGCGCCAGGCAGCCACCCGCGCACCCGCCTTGGGCAGGCTCCAGGCACGCTGGCACATCCGCTGCATGGCACGGCTGCACGCGGTGGCCGAGATGAGCACCATCAGCCCGCCGACCACACCGGTGGTCTGCCGGAGCTCGTCGGAGGGGTCACCAGTGCCTTGAACGGCCTTGTCGAGTTCGGCGTTCACGCTTCCCGTCAGTCCGAAGGCGTCGCGCACGGAGTGGACGAGCTGGTCACGCAGGGCCGGTGGGGCGACGGAGGCCACCACGAACAGCAGCGGGACGGCCGTGAGGAACGTCTGGGCGGCCAGCCGGGTCGCCGAGTCGAGCACGTTCACCGAGATCAGATGCGACAGCAGATGCGTGATCACCGGGAAGCGGGTCTCGGCCCGGGCCCGCAGACCCGTCAGGCGGGCCCGCGTCGAGGCGACGGATTCCCGCCGCGACGGGCGGTCCGGGCCGTTTCCTCCGGTCCCTGTCCCTGGCTGCATGCTGCCAGCGTGCCGCTCCTGTCACCGCTTGGCCCCGGCACGAGCACGACACGGGGCCGAACGGGTCAACGAAACGGCCTGAGCAGCGGGAAACGAGGGTCCCGGCTCACGCGATCGCGTGAGCCGCCCCGTCGTCGGCGAATGGTGAGCCGTGGGTCCAGCGGTGAGACTGAGGTCATGGGCGACAGCCGTTCCCCGTCCGGGCGGGCAGGAAGACGCGGGGGCCGCGATGGTGCTTGACCTGGTGTTCATCGGCCTCGCGATCGCCGTGTTCCCCCTGTCGGTGACCGCGTTCGTCCTGGTGCTGTCGGCTGATCGCGGTGTCTGGAAAGGCCTGGTCTTCATCCTGGCCTGGCTCGCCTGCTTCGTGGCCGTCCTGGCCGCCGTCCTGCTCACCACCGGCGGCGAACCGCCGGCTCCCAAGTCCCCGCCCTCCACCGCCTCCTCTTCCGTCAAGCTCGCCATCGGCTTGGGGCTCGTCGGGTACGGCTGGCACCGCCATCGGTCGCGGCACAGGAAGGACGAGCGGCACCGGCACCGGCACAAGTCGTCCGGCGGCGGGTTCATGACGCGGCTCGACCGGCTGTCCCTGTGGGGCGCGGCGGGGATGGCTCCGTTGCTCCAGCCCTGGGGGCTCGTGGCGGCCGGTGCGGCGACGGTGGTCAGCGCCGACCTGTCCCACGCATCGTCGTATCTGGCCCTGTTCGGGTACTGCCTGCTCGCCACGAGCAGTCTGCTGGCGATGGAGGTCTACACGACGTTCGCTCCGGACTCGGCCAGGGAGCGCCTCGGGAAGCTGCGCACCTGGATCGAGACCCATCAGGAGCAGGCGCTCGTGGCCGTGGCACTGGTGGCCGGGTTGTTCCTGGTGAGCAGGAGCATCAGTCAGCTGACGTCCTGACGTCCAGGAACTCGCGGACGGCGAAGGCGGCCAGCACGATCAGGGCGGTCCAGATCACCACCGCCGTGGTCGGATAGCTCCAGGTGAACAGGACGATCGCGGCCACCGCCAGGATCGCCGCTCCGATCCACTTCTTGAAGCGGTGCACGAACCGGCCCACCGGACCCAGCCGCAGCCCCGCCGAGACGGACGCGTCCCGCCCCGCGCCGATGCTCCTGCTGAAGAAGTGCCGGGTGAAGACGGCGGGGCGGGACGGGCCGATGAAGAACGCGCCGATGGCCGTGACCAGGGCCAGCGCCCCGACCGCCCGCACGCTGGAGCGCAGGAACCGCACCAGCGCGTCGTAGACGGCGCCCGCGGCACCGGAGTTGGTGCCCGGCGGCAGATGGTCCAGGTACACCGCGCGGAAGACGGTGAGCGTCACACCGAGCAGCACCATCGCGAGGAAGAACCCGATCGCGGCCCCGATCAGCGCCCGCCGGCGATGGGTTGCCACGAACACGCCGGCGGCGGCGACGAGCACCGCGATGATCGGCAGCCAGTCGCCGACGATCTGCAGCACTCGCAGATACGTCTTGACCTTGCCGACGTCCTTGCCCTGGACCACGACGAAGTCCGTGTGGACGGACGGGATGTGCGACGCGACGCCCAGTCCCGACGCGACCAGACGCTGCTTCACCTGGTCCACGATCGGCCCCACGTCGATGGCGACCGCGTTGTCCTTCAACTGGACGACACTGTCGCTGTTGCCCGTGAGCGCCTTGTTCACGGCGCTGTGCGCCCGACGGTTGGCGTTCTTCCAGGCGGTCGCGAAGGCGGGGCTGGAGACGACCCGCTGCACGGTGGTGCTCACCAGGGTCTTCAGACCGTTGGTGATGGGTCCGTCCAGGTTGCCGACCAGGGTCGCGACCCTCGGCGGCACGCCCTTCTGCGCGGCCGCGTCGCTCAGCTGCTTGACGAGACCGTCCACGTCCACCCGCTGCAGCACGGCGTCCGTGACCCGGTTGGTCACCGCCTGCTGCACGTCGGGGTTGGACGCGAGCGGCGCCATCGTGGCGACGTAGCGGTCGGTGTCCCGGATGATGCTGTTCGCCCAGACCGCGACCACCGCGAGCAGGGCCAGCAGGGACGCCAGAATGATCAGCAGGGTCGAACCGAGCGCCCGCAGCCGGTGCTTCGGCTCGCGCCGACCGCTCTCCAGCTCGCTGACCCGGCGCCGCAGTTCCTCCAGCTCACCGTCGTTCGGGCGGTCCGATGGGGGCGTGTCGCTGCTCGTCATGCCTCCGAGGAGATCCCGCACGAGCCGACCGGGCGAGCCGGGGTGGACCGGAGGAGTGACGCGGGCACGAGGTGCGCCGGTCCATGTCCGGTGATGGAATAGCCAGCAGGGGGAGTCCACGCCTGCCAGAGGTGACCACCATGAGCGAGCAGTTCGACGACATGGGACCCATCGACTACGTGGTGGTGGAGTTCCCCGGCAACCACATGACGGGCGAGGGCCTCCCGCTGCTGGTGGATCTGGTGGACCGGGGCATCATCCGCATCCTGGACCTGAGGTTCATCAGGAAGGACGAGGACGGCTCGGTGACCGCCCTGGAGATCGCCGACCTCACCGGTGACGGCCGTCTCGACCTCGCCGTCTTCGAAGGCGCCAGCTCCGACCTGCTGGGCCAGGACGATCTGGAAGAGGCGGCCGCGGCCGTCGAGCCGGGCAACTCGGCCGGTCTCATCGTCTACGAGAACCTGTGGGCGGCGCCCTTCGCGAGCGCCCTGCGACGCGGTGGCGCGCAGCTCGTCGCCTCCGGACGCCTGAACGTGCAGGCCGTCCTCGCGGCCCTCGAAGCAGCCGAGGCCGCGTCGTGAGCGGAGAGCCGCGGGGCCGGTGAACGCGCACGTCGTACGCACGGCCAGGATGCCGCCCCATACGGGTGATGATGCAATGGACATGGTGTCTTCCGTCGACTTCGGGTGAGAGGCGATCTCCATGCCAGGTCTACTTCGCGGAATCGCGCGTACCGCCGTGGTCGCGGGCACGGCGACCGCGGTCTCCAATCGGGTGTCACGCCGCCAGCAGGGTCGATGGGCGGAGCAGGCCCAGCAGCAGTCCGCCTACCAGGCGCCACCGCCCGCGCCCACCACATCCACCGCGGACGACATGACGAACAAGATCGACCAGCTCAAGCAGCTCGGCGACCTGAAGGCCCAAGGCGTCCTGACCGAGGCCGAGTTCGAGGAACAGAAGCGCCGCCTGCTCGCCTGACGGTCCACCACGACCCCCGAACCCCGGTGCCTGCGCACCGGGGTCCGTCCTCTGCGCGCGCTTTGCGGACAAGGCGCAGGGTTGACTGGTCTGCACCCTTGACTGGTACAGACCAAAGGAGCTGAGTGGGCCCCGCAACCCCCCACCGCGGCCGTGCCCCTCGCCTGGTGCGGCCGTGTTCCGCGCACGGACAACACCGAACTCGCCGACCGCGCCCAGTGGTTCTGCCGGCCTGCCGCCCGCAAGGAGCCCAACCTCCTTGCCGTGGACCGCTACGACCTGGGCGACCCCGCCTCGGCCGTCGACACCCACAACTCGTCCACGTATCCGTAAAACGAACGGCGGAACACAGGGGGTGTGCGAGACTCCGCCGATGACCTCCGAAACGATCACCGCGGACGCCGCGGGCACCTGGAAACTCGCCGACCTGACCGTCAACCGCATCGGCTTCGGAGCCATGCGGCTGACGGGCAGCGCCGCCTTCCACCTCGGCACGCCCAGCGACCGGGACCGCTCGATCGCCGTCCTGCGCCGGGCGATCGAGCTCGGCGTCAACCACATCGACACCGCCGCCTTCTACTTCTCCCAGCTACGCTCCGCCAACGAGATCATCAACAGCGCCCTGGCCCCGTACCCCGACGACCTCCTCATCGCCGTCAAGGTCGGCCCCTTCCGCGACTACCACGGCGAGTGGGGGACCTCCGCGCGGCCCGACCAGCTGCGCGGCCACGTCGAGGAGAACCTGCGCCAGCTCGGCCGCGACCACCTCGACCTGGTCTATCTGCGCCGTATGCGGCAGGAGTCCGTCGCCGAGCACTTCGGCGCCCTGGCCGAACTGCGCGAGGCGGGCCTCATCAGGCACCTGGGCCTGTCCGACGTCGAACCCCGGCACCTGGCCGAGGCGCAGGCAGTCGCGCCCGTGGTGAGCGTGCAGAACCGGTACGCGCTGGACGACCCGAACCCCGTCACCGACGAGGTCCTGCGCCTCTGTAGCGAGCAGGGCATCGCCTTCGTGCCGTTCTACGCCGTCGCCGGCAAGAGCGGTCCGCGCGCCGCCGCCGACGACCACGACGCCGCGGTACGCGCCGTCGCCGAGGCCCATGGCGCCAGTCCCGCGCAGGTCCGGCTCGCCTGGACCCTGCACCAGGGCCCGCAGGTCCTCGCCATTCCGGGCACGAGCAACCCCGACCACCTCGTCGAGAACGTCGCCGCGGGCGCGTTGCGGCTGACGGACGAGGAGGTACGACGGCTGGGCGCCCTGCGCGGACAGAGCGACTGACCGCCCGTCGCACCGGTACCCACCGGGTGCCTCCCGGCCCGTCGTGCGAAGGCGGGCCGGGACGGCCGGAGGGCCCCTTCGGCGCCGACTGGCGCTCCCGGGGTTTTACGTATAACCTCACCCGTCAACCGCTCACCCCGAAAGGCCCCGATGAGTCGCATCGCCCTGGTCACCCTCGTCGTCGACGACTATGACGAGGCGATCCGCTTCTACACCGAGGCCCTCGGATTCCGGCTCGTCGAGGACGCACCGCGCCCCGACGGCTCCCGGTGGGTCGTCGTCGCTCCCGGCGCCGACGCCCAGGGCGCCGGCCTGCTGCTCGCCCGCGCCAAGGGCGAGGCGCAGCGTGACCGGGTCGGCGACCAGACCGGCGGGCGCGTCGGCTTCTTCCTGCACACCGACGACTTCGCCCGCGACCACGCCCGGATGCTCGCCGCCGGTGTGACCTTCCTGGAGGAGCCGCGGCACGAGCCCTACGGCTCGGTCGCCGTCTTCCAGGACCTGTACGGAAACCGCTGGGACCTGCTCCAGCCCGCCGCGTAACCCCGTTCCCCCAGAACCGCCCGTCGTAGAAAGCACCCGCCATGACCGCTACGCGCGTAGACGCCGATGTGATCCGCCGCCTCCCCAAGGCCGTCCTGCACGACCACCTCGACGGTGGCCTGCGCCCCGCCACCGTGGTGGACCTCGCGGCCGCGGTCGGTCACACCCTGCCCACCACCGACCCCGACGAGCTGGCCGCCTGGTACTTCGAGGCCGCCAACTCCGGTGACCTGGTGCGTTACATAGCCACCTTCGAGCACACCCTGGCCGTCATGCAGACCCGCGAAGGCCTGCTGCGCGTCGCCGAGGAGTACGTGCTCGACCTGGCGGCCGACGGGGTCGTCTACGCGGAGGTGCGCTACGCGCCCGAGCTGAACACCCGGGGCGGGCTGGCCATGAGCGAGGTCGTGGAGACCGTCCAGGAGGGGCTCGCGGCCGGCATGGCGAAGGCCGCTGCCGCCGGTACCCCCGTCCGGGTGGGCACCCTGCTGTGCGGCATGCGGATGTTCGACCGGGTCCGCGAGGCGGCCGACCTGGCCGTCGCCTTCCGGGACGCCGGCGTCGTCGGCTTCGACATCGCCGGCGCCGAGGACGGCTTCCCGCCCGCCGACCATCTCGACGCCTTCGAACACCTGCGCCGCGAGAGCGTGCCCTTCACCATCCACGCCGGCGAGGCGCACGGACTGCCCAGCATCCACCAGGCCGTACAGGTGTGCGGCGCGCAGCGCATCGGTCACGGTGTGCGCCTCACCGAGGACATCGTCGACGGCAAGCTCGGCCGGCTCGCGGGCTGGGTGCGCGACCGCCGCATCGCCCTGGAGATGTGCCCGACCTCCAACCTGCAGACGGGTGCGGCCACCTCCATCGCCGAGCACCCGATCACGGCCATGAAGGACCTGGGCTTCCGGGTCACCCTCAGCACCGACAACCGTCTGGTGTCGGGCACGACGATGACCCGGGAGATGTCCCTGCTGGCGGAGGAGGCCGGCTGGACGGTCGAGGACCTGCGCACCGTCACGGTGAACGCCGTCAAGAGCGCGTTCATCCCGTTCGACGAGCGCAAGGCCCTCATCGAGGACGTCGTCCTGCCGGGCTACGAAGCCGCGCTCTGAAGCAGCCCGCGCACATAGGCGGCCTGTCCGACGTGCTGCAGATCGTCGGACAGGACGCTGACCAGGCGGACGCTTAGGGTGACGGGCGGCTCCCAGCGTTCGTCCACGACGCGGTCCAGGTCGCCGGAGACCAGGTCACCGAGGACCGTCAGGGTCTGCTCGTGAACGGCGTCGTAGTAGCCGGTCAGCAGCTCGCCGGAGTCGACGCGGACCTTGCCGACCCGCGTGGAGCTGTGCCCGTAGCCGGTGTCGTGGCGGGGCAGGTCCAGGCCGAAGCGCTTGAACCAGTCCTGGGTGAGCCAGACCTGCTCCAGCCCGAAGGCGTCGGCGACGTGGTCGTCCTGGACCCGGGTCAGATGCCAGACCAGCCAGCTGACGGAGTTGGCGTCGTGCGAGGGGCGGGCGTTGAGCTCGTCCGGGCCGAGGCCCTCGACAACGGAGTGGACTTCTTCCCGGATGCGGCTGTAGCCGTCGATGAGGATGTCCTTTGCATGCATGACTCCACCATCGCGCATCACACGCCGTCCTGTGTCGCCTGTTCCAGAAGCGCCATCAGTGCCCGCGCCGCCGGACTGGTCGCCTGGGCGGGCGGCAGCAGGGCCACCGTCTCGTAGACCGTTTCGCCCGTGCCTTTCACGGGCAGCGCGGTCAGCGCCTCCCGCTTGTGCCGGAAGTGCCGGGGCACGACGGCCACGCCGAGGTTCTCGTCCACCAGGTCCAGCAGGCTGTGCACGTCGTTGACCTCCAGTGCCACCGTGCGCCGTACACCCGCCGCAGTGAAGGCCGCGTCGGTGGTGCGGCGCGGGCCCCAGTCGGGCTGGAAGTCGACGAACACCTCACAGCCCAGATCGTCCGGGGTCACCGCCACGCCGTCCCTCGCCAGCCGGTGGCTGGGATGGCACAGCACGGTCATCGGCTCGGCCGTCAGCGACACCGAGCGCAGCTGGTCGGTGTCCGCCTGGGTGCGGTAGGCGAAGGCGAGGTCCAGCCGGCCCGCCGCGACCTCGTCGGCGAGCTCCACCGAGCCCGCCTGCCGCAGCCGGATCTCCACGTCCGGATGCCGGTGCCGGAACGCCGCCAGCAGCCGCGCCACATCCACGCCCGCGATGCACTGCTCGGTCCCCACCGACAGCGTGCCCCGCAGCACCCCCTGCACGGCCGCCACCGCCTCGTGCGCCGCCCGCACCTGCGCCAGGATCCGCTCCGCCTCGCCCAGCAGCGCCCGCCCCGCCTCGGTGAGCGTCACCCTGCGGGTGGTGCGCACGAACAGCGGTGTCTGCAACTCCCGCTCCAGCGCCCGGATCGAGGCCGACAGCCCCGACTGCGAGACCATCAGCCGTTCGGCGGCCCGGGTGAAATGCTGGTCCTCGGCGACCGCGACGAAGTGCTGGAGATGGCGGAGTTCCATGATTGTGCAGCCTATCTGCTGAGTTCCATCGCATTCTCCTGTTGGACCACTGCCCCCAGGTCGCGAAAGATGGGGTACCGGTTTCCGGAACCGTGAAAGCCCTGTGCCAACCCCTCTGGAGTCGCGTTGTACACCGCACACCCCGACCGCTACGCGGACCTGCCCTACCGGCGCACCGGACGCAGCGGCCTCAAGCTCCCCGCGATCTCGCTCGGCCTGTGGCACAACTTCGGTCCCGACCGCCCGGTCGAGACCCAGCGGGCCATCCTGCGCCGCGCCTTCGACCTCGGCGTCACCCACTTCGACCTCGCCAACAACTACGGCCCGCCGCCCGGCGCCGCCGAGCTGGCCTTCGGCGAGGCCCTCAAGGACGACTTCGCGCGCTACCGCGACGAGCTGGTGATCTCCACCAAGGCCGGCTATCTCATGTGGCCCGGCCCGTACGGCGAGTGGGGCTCCCGCAAGTACCTGCTGTCTTCGCTGGACCAGAGCCTCGCGCGGATGGGCCTGGAGTACGTCGACATTTTCTACTCGCACCGCCCCGACCCGGAGACTCCCCTGGAGGAGACGATGGGCGCCCTGCACTCCGCCGTCCAGCAGGGCAAGGCGCTCTACGTCGGCATCTCCAACTACTCGGCCGAGCAGACCCGGGAGGCCGCCCGCATCCTGGGCGAGCTGGGCACCCCGCTGCTGATCCACCAGCCGCGCTACTCGATGCTCGACCGCCGCCCCGAGGACGGCGGTCTGCTGGACGCGCTCGACGAGCTGCAGGTCGGCTCCATCGTCTTCTCCCCGCTGGAGCAGGGCCTGCTGTCCTCCCGCTACCTCGAGGGCATCCCGGAGGACTCACGGGCCGCCTCCGACAGCCCCTTCCTGCAATCGGACGCGGTCACCGAGGACCTGGTGGCCAAGCTGCGCGCCCTCGACGAGATCGCCAAGGGCCGCGGACAGACCCTGGCCCAGCTGGCCCTCGCCTGGGTGCTGCGCGGCGGCCGGGTGGCCTCCGCGCTGGTCGGCGCGAGCAGCCCGCAGCAGATCGAGGACAGCGTCGCGGCCACCCGCAACCTGGACTTCGACGCCGACGAACTGGCCCGCATCGACGCGATCGTCACCCCGTAAGACGCGCCGACTCCCGGAGGCGGCCGCCGCCCGCGGCTCGACGGCGCCCGGCAGCACGCCGGGCGCCCGCTCGCTCCCGTACCAGGCGGCCGTCGCTCGTCCGCGGCGCCGTCGTGGCTGGTCGCGCAGTTCCCCGCGCCCCTTCGGGGCGCTCCCCTGCAGCCGCTCCTCCAGGCGTACCGTCACCGTGTGGCCCCCGTCTTGCGACGGACTTCGGCCAGACCGGAGAGGTCCAGCCACCCTCGGCGGGGCTCTTGCGCAGGACGGCGGTGGGAAACTCATCGCCCGGGCCGCGCGCTCACGCCCCGGCCGGCACCCGGTCCAGGAAGCCCAGCACGGTGCGGATGCGGCCGTCCTCGTCCAGCGTGACCACGTCGAACCCGGCCACCGGCGCCGAGCCGTCGGTCTCATGGACCAGCTCCCAGGAGAAACGCGCCGTGTCGTGGTGGCCGTCGATCCGGCCGGCCGGGCGGAACGCGAACCCGGGGAACTGCTCATGGGCCGCGGCGATCAGGGCGGCGATCTGCTCGTGACCGGTGACGTCGGCCAGGGGGTCGGTGTAGGAACCGTCCGGGGTCCACGCGGCGGCGACCGCCTTCGCCAGCTCCTCCGGCTCGCCCGCGTTCCAGGCCTCGAAGTAGCGGGCGACGGCGTTCTCGTAACGGTCGGTGTTCGCGGACATGGCGATCAGCCTCCACAGAGGTAGTCGTTGCTGGTCAGAGCCCGGATCACGGTCTCGGTGACCCGGTACGACCACCCTGCCCGGCGCGGGGCGGTGAGTCGATTACCCCTCGGGTAATGAACTCGCCCGCGCATTTCGGCCAACTGCGCCTGTGAATATGCCAGGAGACTGGCCGGAAAACCATGGTGACACTGTTTCAGTAGTGAACATACTCAACAGTTGAGGGACTTCACGGCGAGCGAAGACGCCGTCACGTACCGCACATGAGTCGCACGGAAAGCGAGGAAAGGCCGAGAGGCGAACGAGCAGCGGGGGAATGACCATGCACGACGAGTTCTTATGCCACGTCACCGCGTACGGGGTCTGCGCCGGGCAGCGTATCGGCGTACCCCTGGGGACCTACCGTGCCCCCACCCTCGCCCTCGCGCTGTGGTGGCTGCGCGACCGCGCCACCTGGATCGCCGACCGTCTCGACCCGCAGCCCGAGGCCGAGCACTTCCCGCCCGCCTCGCTGGTCCCGGTCGCCGAGACCGTGCCGGACGTGCCGACCGCGCTGCGCTGGTGGTGCGGTGACCTCTCCCAACAGGAGCTGGTCGCCGACGAGTTGGCCGCCGGGAGACTGGTGCGGGTCGCCATCTGCGACGAGACCACCGAGTACGAGCTGCTCGCCGAGTCCGTCGACGCGCTGCGCATGCAGCGGGTCGTCCCGGCGCTGGTGATGCCCGTCGGCTGAGGTCCGGGGGCGCTTCCGGCGCCAGGCGCACATGTGGACGTATCGGTAGTATTTTCCGCATGGCAGAGCGGCCGGTCGCTCCGACAGCGCCTGAACTCGTGCTGGAGACCGAGACGGGCTCCACGGTGATGAGCCCGAGCCACGACTACCACGTGGGCCGCGACCCGTTGAGCGACATCGTCCTCGACGACGCGCGGGTCTCGTGGCATCACGCGGTGCTGCGGCCCGAGGACGGTCACTGGCTGGTCGAGGACGAGAACAGCACCAACGGCACCTTCGCCGACGGCCGCCGCGTCCACGAGTGGGGTGTGGGCCCCGGCAGCGTCATCCGCTTCGGCAACCCCTCCGACGGCCCCCGCGCCGTCCTGCTGGACTGCCCGCCCCCAGTCGTCGAACGTCCCTCCGCGGTGTCGATGCCGGGCCTGACCGGCACCTTCCGGCAGCCCACCACCGTACGGCCGCTGCCCACGCGGACCCTGCGCATCGGCCGCGCCGCCGACAACGACCTGGTCGTCGACGACCTCAGCGTCTCCCGCCGGCACGCCGAACTGCGCGCCCTGCCCGACGGCAGCTACGAGATCGCCGACCTCGGCAGCCACAACGGCACGTACCTCAACGGCACGCCCGTCACCGTCGCCCCGATCGGCCCCGGCGACATCGTCGGCATCGGCCACTCGGCGTTCAGCCTCGTCGGCGACACCCTGCAGGAGTACGTCGACACCGGCGAGGTCTCCCTCGACGTGCAGGACCTAGCGGTCGCCGTCGACCGGGGCCGCAAGACGCTGCTGGACCACGTCTCCTTCCCGGTGGGGGAGAAGTGCCTGCTCGCGGTCGTCGGCCCGAGCGGCGCCGGAAAATCGACGCTGCTCAACGCGCTCACCGGGCAGCGGCCCGCCGACCACGGCACCGTCCTCTACGACGGCCGCGACCTCTACCGCGACTACGCCGAGCTGCGCCAGCGCATCGGCCTGGTCCCGCAGGACGACATCCTGCACGCCCAGCTCACCGTCCGCAGCGCCCTGTCCTACGCGGCCGAACTGCGCTTCCCGCAGGACACCGCGAAGGCGGAGCGCCGGGCCCGCGTCGACGAGGTCATCCGTGAGCTGGGCCTGGAGCAGCGCGCCCGCCAGCCCGTGCACAGCCTCTCCGGCGGCCAGCGCAAACGCGTCAGCGTCGCCCTGGAGCTGCTGACCAAGCCCTCCCTGCTCTTCCTCGACGAGCCGACCTCCGGTCTGGACCCCGGCATGGACCGCTCGGTGATGCACATGCTGCGCGGCCTCGCCGACGACGGACGCACGGTCATCGTCGTCACCCACAGCGTCCTCAGCCTCGACGTGTGCGACCGCCTCCTGGTCCTCGCACCCGGCGGCAAGGTCGCCTACTACGGCCCGCCCGAGGACGCCCTCGCCTTCTTCGGCTTCGAACAGTGGCCGGAGGCCTTCGAGGCCTTCGAACGGGACGCCGACCGCGACTGGGCGGGTGACTTCCGCCTCTCGCCCTTCCACCGGCGCTACGTCACCGAGGCCACCGCCCAGCCCCGGGTGCCCCGCTCCGGCCCGGTCGTCATCGCCCCGCCCGCCCGGCCCCGCAGCCGGGGCGCCCAGCTCGGCACCCTGGTGCGCCGCTACACCGCCGCGCTCAGCGCCGACCGCACCTTCCTCGCCATCATGATCGCCCTGCCGTTCGTGATGGGCGCCATGGCCCGCGCCCTGGCCGGCAGCAAACTCACCCACGACACGGCGATGAACGCCCTGCTCATCCTGTGCGTCGGCGGAGTCCTCACCGGGGCGGCCAACGCCGTGCGCGAACTGGTCAAGGAGCGCACCATCTACCAGCGTGAACGCGCCGTGGGCCTGTCCAGATCGGCGTACCTGACGTCCAAGGTCGTCGTCCTCGGCACGGTCACCGTGCTGCAGGCCGTCGTGCTGACCCTGGTCGCCCTGCTCGGCGTCGATCTCAACGCGCCCGGCGGGAAAGGCGTGTTGATGCCGCCCCTGGTCGAAATCACCGTCGCGGTCGCCCTGCTGGCGTTCACGGCGATGATGCTCGGCCTGCTGGTCTCCGCGCTGGTGCGCAAGGAGGAGGTGACGATGCCGCTGCTGGTGCTGCTCGCCATCGTCCAGGTCGTCTTCTGCGGCGCCCTGTTGAAGCTGCACGGCGTACCGGGCCTGGAACAGCTGTCCTGGCTGGTGCCCTCACGCTGGGCGCTCGGCGCGATGGCCGGCACGATCGGGCTGTCCCGGATCGTGCCGGGCGAACTGACCGCCGACCCGCTGTTCCGGCACTCGACCGGGGTGTGGCTGCTGAACATCGCCATGCTGGTCGTGCTGTCCGCCGTCTTCTGGTTCGCGGTGTCCCGGCTGCTGCGCCGGCACGAACCGGCCGTGATGCGGAAGTAGGGCCGCGATGACCACGCCCGGATTCCGGCCCACCCACGTCGTCCCCCAGCACGGCATGCCCGCCTGGGAGGCCCCCGATCCCGCCCGCGCCACGTTCCCCCTCGACGCGCTGCTCCCCGTGCAGGTCATCGAGCGGCGCGGCGACTGGTCGCACGTCCTGTGCGCCAACGGCTGGTCGGCCTGGGTGGACGGCCGCCTGTTGGTCGCCGTACCCCAGGACCCGCCGGCCGCCGGGGATCCCCAGGCCCGCACCGCCGACCCACGCCCCCTGCTCGCCCGCGCCGAACAGGCCCTGGCCCGCTACCGCTCCGCGGTCGAGGACCTGGCCGGCGGCATGGACGGGGAGTCCTTCCGCGGCCGTACGCGCGGGCTGCGCATCGGGGTGGTCGTGGACGGCGAGTCCGTGTGGCTGTACGACACCGAGCAGGGCCGGTGGGTGTACGGCGACGGAGCGCGTCTGGCCACGTACGCCACCGACGACGGACCCGGCGCGGCCGGGGCGGACGCCGGGCACGCCCCCACCCAGGTCGTGACGCCCGATGGCCCGTGACACCAGCCTGTTCTCGGGCCGCCCCTCCGAGCTGGTCGGCACCAAGGTCGCCGACTACCGCATCGAGCGCGAGATCGGACGCGGCGGCATGGCCGTCGTCTACCGCGCCCGTGACCTGCGCCTGGACCGCACGGTCGCGCTCAAGCTGCTCGCCCCCGAACTCGCCCGCAACGACACCTTCCGGCTCCGCTTCACCCACGAGTCCCGGGCGGCCGCCGCCATCGACCACCCGCACATCGTGCCGATCTACGAGGCGGGCGAGACGGACGGCGTCCTGTACATCGCGATGCGCTACGTCGAGGGCAGCGACCTGCGGCACGTCCTGGACCGCAGCGGCCCGCTGGCCCCCTCGGTCGCGGTCCGCATCGCCGCGCAGGTCGCCTCCGCGCTGGACGCGGCCCATGAACACGGGCTCGTCCACCGGGACGTGAAGCCCGGCAACATCCTGGTGGCCCGCGGCACCGACAGCGACCACCCGGAGCACAGCTACCTCACCGACTTCGGTCTGACGAAGAAGTCGCTGTCCCTGACCGGCTTCACGACCGTCGGCCAGTTCGTCGGCACCCTCGACTACGTGGCACCCGAGCAGATCTCCGGCCGCCCGGTCGACGCACGCTGCGACGTCTACGGCTTCGCCTGTGTCGTCTACGAGTCCCTCGCGGGCCACCCGCCCTTCCGCCGCGACGACGACATGGCCCTGCTGTGGGCCCACCAGTACGACCAGCCACCCCCGCTGACGGAGTCCCGCCCCGACCTCCACCCACAGGTCGACCCGGTCTTCACCAAGGCCCTCGCCAAGCCGCCGGACGAACGCCACGCCTCCTGCCTCGCCTTCGTGTCCGATCTGCGCGCCTCCCTGACCGGAGGCCCGGACACCGGCCACCCGGCCACGGTGGTGGACCTGCGCACGGCCGGCCCGGGGCAGGAGCGCCCGCCGGCGCCCCCACGCTGGGCCGACCCGGTGTTCGGGCGCCCGGGCCCGGGTTAGGCTCAAGCGTGATCGTTACCGACGAGGGGGGTCCGACGATGAACGGAAGCGTGACGGCGGTCAGCAGCAACGGGGTGTACTCCTTCACCAAGCCGAACCGGGACAGCATCACGCTGCTCGCCGGGCTGGGGGTGGAGGGGGACGTGCATGCCGGGGTGACGGTGAAGCACCGGTCCAGGGTCGCGCAGGACCCCACCCAGCCGAACCTGCGCCAGGTGCACCTCATCCACGAGGAGCTCTTCGCCGAGGTCGGCGGGGCCGGGTTCACGGTGGCGCCCGGCGAGCTCGGCGAGAACATCACCACGCGCGGCATCGACCTGCTCGGCCTGCCGGTCGGCACCCTGCTGCGCGTCGGCGACCGTGCCGTCCTGGAGGTCACCGGTCTGCGCAACCCGTGTCTGCAGATCGACAACTTCCAGGACGGGCTGCTCAAGCAGGTCGTCGGCAGGGACGAGGTCGGCAAGGTCGTACGCAAGGCCGGGATCATGACCGTCGTGCGGGAGGGGGGCGTGGTGCGCCCCGAGGACAGGATCGAGGCGGAACTCCCCAGCGGCCCGCACCGGCCCCTGGACAGGGTCTGACGGCTCCTCGGTTCACACCGGTGCGGCGGGGCCCCTCCGCCGTACCGGCCTTGCCAGCAGCGCGCCCAGGAACCCGGTCACCAGCCCCCACAGCACCGCCAGCCCCAGAGCGCTCCACACCTGGGGCGTGAGGAACACGTTTCCGCCCAGACGCCCGCCCAGGTCGCCGATGCCCAGCACCGACAGGCCGTAGTGCGCGGAGATCCGGCCGAACAGGCAGATCATCCAGACCGTGAGCGCGAGGGCGACGGCCATGTGCAGGGCATGCTGCCAGGCGCGCGTTCGGGACGGAGAGCGGGCCGCCATCACGAAGGCGGCGGCCAGCAGCAGCACCGCGTCCACGACGACCAGCCACCACACCCGGCTGTCGTAGTCGGAGAGGGTGCTCAGGTTGAGCGTGGAGACGTCCTTGGTGCGCAGTACCTCGTCGAGGACGTGCGGCATGGGCAGCCCGAACGGCCCCTGCACCCTGCCGTGCCAGGTCGCGCCGAGGCCGAGGGTGAGGGTGAGCCAGGCCAGGTTCGGCATGCCCAGCAGGATCACCGCGAGGGTCTCCACGGCGTGCCCGCGGGTCGCCGCGGTCACCAGGCCGATGACGACGCCGAGAGCGACGTACACGAGGAGCAGGACGACCATCGCGTACGCGGCCGGACGCACCGACTCCTGGAAGCGCAGCAACCGCCCGGGCAGCGGCGCCCCGCGGGAGACCAGCAGGGCCAGCACCAGGACGCCCGCCAGCCACAGCAGGCCGAAGAGAAGGGTCTGCGGTACGTCCGCCTTGAAACCGACCTTCGGCGAGACGTCGAACAGGTCACCGATGTCGCTGAGCGTGCCGTTGCCGAGGGAGAGGGCGAAGGTCTGGCGGGCGCCGAGGGCCAGTCCGAGCAGGGCGAGCAGCCACAGGACCGCGATCCGGGCGGCCCATCCGGCCAGTTCCGGGGCTCCGGTGACCGCGCGGTGCCGCAGCGGGCGCAGGAAGCCGGCGGCGAGCACGAGCGCACCGGTCAGCGTGACGGACAGCGGGACCACGGTCAGCCCGGCCGAGGAGGAGGCGAGCCCGCCCGCGTCCCCGGACAGCTCGATCGTGCCGCCGACGGCCGTGACCAGCGTCGCCGCCACCAGCCGGGGAAACGCGCCCTGGGGAAGATCCGTCGCTCCGGCCGCCCACAATCCCAGGGAGGCCACGACGCCCATGGCGATCAGCGTGGCCAGCACCGCGGCCAGGGCCTGCACCCAGCCATGACGGGCCACGGTCTGCTCGGGGGCGGTTCGCGGGCTCACGCCTGCCACGCTAAGCAGCGGCCGCGCGCCCCGCCCGCCGGGAGGGCCGTCCGCGTCGGCTTGCGGGCCGCACACGACAGGTGCAGACAATAGGGGTGTACGTCATTCCAGCGGCTCAACTCGGGGCAAGCCGCAGGAAAACTCGCAGGACCCAACGTCGGGAAGAAGAGCTCGTGAGCGTCGAACCGCCGTCTTCCGGCCGCCCCACCGGACCGCCCTCGGGCCCGCTGTCCGGTCCCTCCCAGCCGCCGTCCGGCCCGCCCTCCGAGCCGCCTCCCGGCGGCAGCGGCGGTGGCGCGCCCGCGCCGGAACCCCACCGCCCGTGGTGGCGGTCGGCACCGCGCGTCGCCCTGCTGACCACCGCGGTCGTCGCGGTCGTGGCCCTGGCGCTCGTGTTCACCCATGCGGGCGGGGGCGGCGGCAAGAAGAGCGGCGAGGTCTTCCTGCAGGCGGCGGACAAGAGCGGCCCCGACGCGTTCACCCCGTCCACCGCCAAGGACAGCACCACCGCCCCCGTCTCACCCTCCCCGGCCGGCGCCGCGACCCAGTCCAACGCGGTGCAGGGAGTGGACGGCGGCGCCCCCGGCCTCTACGGCGGCACCCGCGACGTCTCCAGCTGCGACGTGGAACAGCAGATCACGTACCTCCAGGCGACCCCGGCGAAGACCCAGGCCTTCGCCGGCGTCGAGGGCATCGCGCCCTCCCAGGTCCCCGCCTACCTGCGTTCGCTCACCCCGGTGCAGCTGCGCATGGACACCCGCGTCACCAACCACGGCTACCGCAACGGCACCGCCACCAGCTACCAGGCCGTCCTCCAGGCGGGCACCGCCGTCATGGTCGACGGCCACGGGGTTCCCCGCGTCCGCTGCGCCTGCGGCAACCCGCTCACCCCGCCCGTCGCCCAGCAGGGCACGGTCCGGCAGACCGGCGACGCCTGGCCGTCGTACCGCCCCTCGAACACCGTCGTGGTCACGCCCGCACCTCAGATCATCAACATCTTCGTGATCTACGACCCCCACGACGATGCCTGGATCGGCCGGCACCGCGGAGACACCGGTCACCACGACCGGCCGGTCAAGCCGCCGGTGCGGCCCTCGCCGTCGGTGAGCGTCACCACGCCCCCGCCCTCGTCGCCGTGCGTCTCCTCGCCGGGTCCGAATCCGAGCACGTCGTCCCCGTGCCCGCCCAGCTCGAGCGCCCCGTCCTCCCCGTCCTCCTCGTCGCCGAGTTCCGAGTCGCCGTCGTCCGTGCCGCCCACGACCGCGCCGCCGCCCTCGGACTCCTCGTCGCTCGAACCGCCGGCGGCCTCGAGTTCACTGAGTTCCCTGTCGCCGGCGGGTACGACACCGGCGCTCTGAGTGGAAGCGGACACATCGGGCCGCGGCGGGGACTGCGCGGCGCGGCTCGGGGTACGAGCACTGGTGCAGCAGCGTCCGGCCGGTCCGGCTTCCGAGAGAGAAACGCATGAACGACCATGTGGGCGGAGCAGTGGTGGCAACTGGTTTCGATGTACCGGTCGAACCCCTCCGACGGGCGGCCCACTACACCGGTGAACCGGGGTGCATCGCCGAGGCCAGGGCCTTCGCCGCGCACTTCGTGGGCCGGCTGAGAACGGAGTGGTGCGCTCGGATCGGGTCACGCGCCGAGCAGGACGTCCTCCTCGTGGTGAGCGAGCTGGTCACCAACGCCGACCGGCACAGCAACGGCCCCTACATCCTGGAGCTGGAGGGCACGGACACCTTGGTGACGGTGTGCGTGTGCGACAGCAGCGCGGCCCTGCCGCGCCGTTTCCCGCGCGACCCCGAGCGGATCGGCCGGCACGGCCTGGAGATAGTCCACGTGCTCGCCAAGGGGATCACCGTCGAGCGGGTGCCGGTGGGCAAGCGCGTGTCGGCCGTGGTGGCGCTGAGCGCCGAATGAGTGCGTCGGCCGGCCGCTGCGGGCGATCGCGGCGGTCAGCCGCATACGCGGGCGCAGCCGAGTTCGCCCAGCATGCCCTCGCGCAGCCGCGCGATGATCCGCTTGATCAGGCGGGACACATGCATCTGCGAGCAGCCGAGCCGTTCGCCGATCTCCGCCTGGGTGGCCTCCTCCACGAACCGCATGTGGATGATCTGCCGGTCCCGCTCGCCGAGTTCGGCCATCAACGGGGCCAGGGACTGAAAGTCCTCCACGAGCCGCAGCCCGTCCTCCTCGACGCCGATGAAGTCGGCCAGCACCGCCTCGCCGCCCTCCGGTCCGTCGCCGGTGAGCGCGGCGTCCAGGGAGGAGGAGTTGTATCCGTTGGCGGCGATCTGGGCCTCGACGACCTCGCTCTCGGAGATGTTCATGAGGGTGGCCAGCTCGGCGGTGGTGGGATCGCGGTCCAGCCGGCTGGCGAGTTCCTCGCGCGCCTTGGCGAGTTCCACCCGCAGCTCCTGCAGCCGCCGCGGTACGTGCACGGCCCAGGTGGTGTCACGGAAGAAGCGCTTGATCTCGCCGACGATGTACGGCAGCGCGAACGACGTGAACTCCACCTCGCGGGACAGCTCGAACCGGTCGATCGCCTTGATCAGGCCGATCATGCCGGTCTGGACGAGGTCCTCCATGTCGTCGCCGCGTCCCCGGAACCGCCCGGCGGCGAACCGTACGAGCGACATGTTCATCTCGATGAGGGTGTTACGAGCGTACTGGTACTCGTGCGTGCCCTCCTCCAGTTCCGTGAGCCGCTGGAAGAACTGGCGGGACAGCTCTCGTGCGTCGCGCGGTGCCACGGACCGGGGCTCGACGATGCCCGGAAGCGGCCCGTCACCCGTGCCGGTCCCGGCGGTCTCCGCTGTGACCTGCGCCTTCGACCGATTCACGGCGGTATTCATTTCCTCTCCCACGGAAGTCGGGGTCCGACGGTCTGTACTACCTCGGGTCCTCGGGATGCGGGTACCCCGGGTTCGGCGGACCATGCCCGCTGCCGATCGGGGTGGCGGAAATTATCACTCCGGGGTCCGGGCGGCCACGACGAGTTCGTGGAGATAGCGCTTGGTGACGGTCCCGCCGAAGCGGGTGTCGATCAGCTGCCGCAGAGACGTCAGCAGGCCCTGGCGGGCCGTGTCGTCGAGTGCCCGGTGGCCCGAGTAGGTCAGCAGGACGTCGACGTACTGGTCGGCGGTGTAGGTGATGTCCTGGGTGACCCGGAGAGGCGCCGGGGTCTCGAAGAGATCGGATCCGTTCAGCTGGGCGGTCTCCGCGAAGACGATCTCGGACGCCGGCTGCAGGCGCAGCCCGGGCGGGGTGGCCGGATCCCAGCGTTCGTAGCACTCCTGGGCCAGCCGGAAGAACTCCTCGGTGCCGCCCGCTACGTGGTCGGTGAGGATCAGGGCCAGACGTCCGCCGGGCCGCAGCGCCCGCGCCGACTTCACCAGCCGGACCGCCGGGTCGATCCAGTGGAACGCGGTGGCGCACACCACCAGGTCGAACGGCTCGTCCGGCAGCTCCCAGCGCTCGAAGTCCGCCACCCGCACGTCCACCCGGGGAAAGCCGCGCAGGCGCCGCCGGGCCACCTGTGCCATGGCGCCCCCGAGTTCCACGGCCGTGATGCGGCAGCCCGACCCGGCCAGCGGAAGGGTGAGTTGACCGGTGCCCGGACCGATCTCCAGGACCCGGCTGTCCGGGCCGAGGTCCGCGGCGCGCGTCAACTCCTCGACGAGGGCGGCCGGGTAGCGCGGCCGTGCCCGGTCGTAGAGCTCGGCGACCTCGTTGAACGTCTCCCGCAGCACCTTCATCACGCCCTCCGCTCCTGGGATTCCACCCAGGGCAGAATGCCGGTCCCTTCCCATCGCGGCGATCGAATTTAGTCTGAGGGGGTGAGCAGCCGAACGCCCAACGAAGCCCGTGTCATTCCCCTGCGCCGTCCGCAGGACGGACGTCCCGCGGCCTCGCCGCCGCGCGAGGCGGCCCCGGCGGCCCCCGCGCTCAGGGAGCCGCTCTGGCGTGACCTGGTCGGGGACGTCCTGCGCCGCGAACGCCTAGCGCAGGAGCGCACCCTCAAGGACGTCGCGGACGCCGCCCGGATCTCCATGCCCTACCTCTCCGAGGTGGAGCGGGGCCGCAAGGAGGCCTCCTCGGAGGTCCTGGCGGCCGCCGCCCACGCCCTGGGCCTGGGCCTCGGCGACCTGCTGTCGCGGGCGCAGGGCGAGCTCACCCGGCTCGCCGGCCGCCGGCACGGCCGCAGCGGGGCCACGCCCGCCTCGCCGTACAACGGGCTGTGCCTGGCCGCCTGACCGCGGCAGCGGGCCGGCGCCTCAGACCGCGACCAGGCGCCGGCTCAGCACCTCGTCGGCCAGGCCGTAGGCCACCGCCTCCGCGGCGGTGAACACCTTGTCGCGGTCCATGTCCGCGCGCAGGGTCGTGATGTCGTGGTGGGTGTGGCGTGCCAGCACCTCCTCGATCTGCGAGCGGATCCGCACCATCTCCTTGGCCTGCAGGGACAGATCGGAGACCGTGCCCTGCCGGCCGGCGCTGGCCGGCTGCCCCAGCAGCACCCGCGCGTGCTCCAGCACGAACCGCCGCCCCGGATCGCCGCCCGCCAGCAGGACGGCCGCGGTGGAGGCCGCCTGGCCGACGCAGAACGTCGAGATCGGCGCCTGGACGAACGCCATCGTGTCGTAGATCGCCATCAGCGAAGTGACCGAGCCGCCCGGGGAGTTGATGTAGATCGCGATCTCGTGCTCGGGGGCCGCCGACTCCAGATGCAACAGTTGCGCGATGACGACGTTGGCGACGCCGTCGTCGATCTCGGTGCCGAGGAAGATGATCCGCTCCGACAGCAGCCGGCTGAACACGTCGGAGGAGCGCTCGCCGTGCGCGGTCCGCTCGACGACGTACGGAATCGTGTAGTTGCCCATGTCACAGCCCCATCCGTCGCTTGGCGGCGGCCGGGCGGACGTCCGCGAGGGAGTCCAGGACCCGGTCGACCATGCCGTACTCCCTGGCCTGCTCGGCCGTGAACCAGCGGTCGCGGTCGCCGTCCCGGGAGATGGTCTCCGGGCTCTGCCCGGTGTGCTCGGCGGTGATCCGCTCGATGGTCCGCTTGGTGTGCTCCAGGTTCTCCGCCTGGATCTCGATGTCGGCGGTGGTGCCGCCGATCCCGGCCGAAGGCTGGTGCATCATGATGCGCGCGTTGGGCAGGGAGTACCGCTTGCCCTGCGCGCCGACGCTGAGCAGGAACTGGCCCATGCTGGCGGCGAAGCCCATGGCGAGCGTGGAGACGTCGTTCGGGATCAGCCGCATGGTGTCGTAGATGGCGAGGCCGGCGTGGACCGAGCCGCCCGGGCTGTTGATGTAGAGGCTGATGTCGGTGCGCGGGTCCTCCGCGGACAGCAGGAGCAGCTGGGCGCAGACCCGGTTGGCGGAGACCTCGTCGACCTGGGTGCCGAGGAAGACGATCCGCTGCCCGAGCAGTTGGGCGGCGAGATGGTCATCGAAGCGGCTGGGCGGGGTGTCGCCCTCCTCGGCGCGGGGCGCGAGCGGGGTGAGGGGAGTCATCGGTTCTCCTGTCGAACGGTGATGCCGTCGACTCCACTCTTGGCCCCCGGCGGCGCCTCGATGCGGTTTCTCTGCCCGCGGCAGATTCGCCACCGGCAGAGCCCGCCCTCAGCCCTTCTCGCGCAGCTGCCGGAAGAACGCCCGCACGTCGCCGACCAGCAGGTCGGGCTCCTCCATCGCAGCGAAGTGCCCGCCGCGGTCGAACTCGGTCCACCGCACCAGGTTCTCGGTGCGCTCCGCCTTGTGCCGCAGCGGGATCTGGGGTTCGGCCGGGAACAGGGCGAGTGCGGTGGGGGCGGTCGACGGCTCGGTCTGCAGGGCGACCCGGCCGGTGGCGTGGGCGCGCTCATAGTAGACGCGGGCGGCGGAACCGGCCGTCCCGGTCAGCCAGTACAGCATCACGTTGGTGAGCATCCGGTCCCGGTCCACGGCCTCCTCCGGCAGCAGCCGGGAGTCCGTCCACTCGTGGAACTTCTCGACGATCCAGGCGAGTTGACCCACGGGGGAGTCCGTCAGCGCATAGGCCACGGTCTGCGGCCGGGTGGCCTGCAGGACGGCGTAGCCGGTGCCCTCGCGCGACCACTCGCTCCACCGGCGCCACGACAGCAGCGCCCGCTCCTGCTCCTCGGTGTCCAGCTCGTCCAGCTCCTCCTGCGTCGGCTCGGTGCTCTGCTGAGCGCCCGGCAGCAGGTTGAGGTGGACGCCGATCACCCGGTCGGGATGGGCGCGTCCCAGTTCGCGGGAGATCGCCGCGCCCCAGTCGCCGCCTTGGGCGCCGAAGCGCTCGTAGCCCAGGCGGCGCATCAGCTCGGCCCAGGCGTCCGCGATCCGGCCCGCCTCCCAGCCGGTGTCCGTGGGCGGCCCGGACAGCCCGAACCCGGGAATGCCGGGGACGACGACATGGAAGGCGTCCGCCGGGTCGCCGCCGTGCGCGACCGGGTCGGCGAGCGGGCCGACCACGTCGAGGAACTCCACGATCGATCCCGGCCAGCCGTGCGTGATGATCAGCGGGGTGGCGTCCGGCTCGGGGGAGCGGACGTGCGCGAAGTGCACGGTCGAGCCGTCGATGCTGGTGGTGAACTGCGGCCACCGGTTCAGCTGCGCCTCGGCGGCCCGCCAGTCGTAGGTGTGGCGCCAGTGGTGGACCAGCTCGCGCAGGTAGTCGGCCGGCACGCCGTACGCCCATCCCGTGCCCGGCAGCTCGTCCGGCCAGCGGGTGCGGTCCAGGCGCTCGTGGAGGTCGTCGAGGTCGTGCTGCGGGATGTCGAGACGGAAGGGGCGGACCGTGTCCGTGGGGGATGACGTCATGTGCGGAGCCTAGGCGGGGGTCACGGCAGGGCCATATGGATTAATCGGCCGCCCCACCGATGAGTTCCGCGGCCAGGATCGGTCGACAGAGGTGACCGCGTTCCACGCCCCAGGAGGTGCTCATGACCACCGACGGATTCACCACGTGTCTCTGGTTCGACGGACAGGCCGAGGAGGCCGCGCACTACTACGTCTCGATCTTCAAGAACTCCAGCATCGGCCGCGTCGGCCGGAACGTCGAAGGGGGAGCGGGCCCGGTCGGCTCCGTGCTGGCGGTGGAGTTCACCGCCAACGGCCAGAAGTTCGTGGCGCTCAACGGCGGCCCCCAGTTCACGTTCAACGAGTCGGTCTCCTTCCAGATCTTCTGCAAGGACCAGGAGGAGATCGACTACTACTGGACCAAGCTCACCGAGGGCGGCGGCGAGCCGGGCCCCTGCGGCTGGCTCAAGGACAGGTACGGCCTGTCCTGGCAGGTCGTCCCGGACAAGCTGATCGACATGATCAGCGACCCGGACCAGGAGAAGGCCTCCCGCACCACCAAGGCGTTCATGGCGATGTCCAAGTTCGACATCGCGGCCCTGGAGAAGGCCTACGCGGGCGAGTGACGGCCGGTCAGCGCTCCCCCGCCTGTCGTATCACCCGGGTGACCTCCCGGGCCATGCGCAGGATGCCGGGGGAGCGCACCGGGCACGGCCTCGGCGTGGACGTCGTGGGGACCAGGCAGAAGTGCAGGTAGTCCGAGCTCAGATGGAGGGCGGTACGGTCCTGGTCCGGCTGGGTGCAGTAGTCGGGGTGCGCGTGTTCGTAGGCGGTGCACGGCAGGTACTGCGCCCAGGTGTAGCGGGCCCCCGCCGGGCTGACCGACGCGCCCGCGTCGGCGACAAGGTCGTCGGAGGCGGCGGCCTGCTGCTCGTACATCTCGTTGACGCGGCGTACCCGGTCCGGGGTGATCGGATCCGGTCCCTGCAGCACCCACACGATCCTCGGGCGCTTCGCCCCGCCCGCCTCCGCGATCTGCTCGGTGAGCCTGCGCAGGTCGGCACGGTAGCGGGTGAAGTACCGCTGCTGAGAGGCGTTGTAGCTGATGCCCTTCATGCACCACGTGAAGGCCCAGGCGTTGCCCCAGAACTGCATCACCACGTAGTCCGGATGCCGCGCCCGCACCAGCGCGGCGGCCTTGTCGGCGTCCGGCACGAGCGAGCGCGCCCCGGTGCCCTCCAGGTAGTCGCAGAGCGTGGTGCCCGAGTACGGGGCGCTGGTGTAGGTCGCGTTCAGGTCGCCGCGCAGCTGCTGCCCCAGGACGTTCTGGGCCTCCATCGCCAGTGAGTCGCCGAGGTACAGCACCTTGGGGGCCACGGCCGGGCGGCCGGGGGAGGCGGGGGCCCGCTGGTGGGTCGTGGTGGCGCTCGCGCCCGGTACGGCGGGGGAGGGCGGCGGGGCCTGCGGGGCGGACGACGGGTCGGTGCACCCGCCGAGCAGCAGCACGCCGGCCAGCGACACCCCCACGATCCACGGTTTCCGCATGCAGCAACTCCCGCCCCGGCAACCGAAAACGGTTCCCCAGGCAAGCACAGGAGGGCGCAAGGGGGAAGACACGGGGGTGAGTTCAGGCCTGCCCGAGCCGTTCGAGAAGGTCCAGCAGCTCGGCGAGCGGCAGCGGTTTGGCCAGGTGGGCGTCGAAACCGGCCGCCCGGGACAGGGCGCGGTCGGTGCCCCGGCTGAACCCGGACACCGCGATCAGGCGCAGTCGGTCCCCGCCCGGCCTGGCGCGCAGGGTACGGGCGACCGTGTAGCCGTCCATGTCCGGCAGCCCCAGATCGCACAGGACGGCGTCGAAGGGCTCCATCCCGGCGGTGGCGAGGGCGTCCGCGCCGGTGTGCACGGCGGTGACCCGGTGGCCCTGGCGTTCCAGCAGGGTGCGGTAGGTGGTGGCCAGGTCCGCGTTGTCCTCGACGATCAGCAGGGAGAGACGGCCGGGTACGGCCGGGCGGGCGGTCGTGGTGCGCCGCGGCCGAGGGGCCGTCGCGTTGGTCGTCGGCAGCCGTACCGTGAAGGTCGCGCCCGTTCCGGGGCCGTCGCTGTGGGCGGCGATCCGGCCGCCGTGCAGCTCCACCACCGTCCGCGCCACCGCGAGCCCCAGTCCCAGGCCCTCCGGGGTGTCGGGGCCCGCCGGGGCGGCCCGCATGAACACCCCGAACAGCTCCTCCGCCTGCGCGGGCGCGAAGCCGATGCCGTCGTCGCGGACGGTCAGCAGGGCCGTGCCGTCCTCGACCTCCAGGCCCACCTCGGTGTGTCCGCCGGGCCGGGTGTACTTCAGCGCGTTGGACAGCAGGTTGGTCAGCACCTGGGCCAGCCGCAGGCGGTCGCCGTCGATCATCACCGGCTCGGGCGGCACGACGACGCCCAGGGTGCGGCCCTCGTGTCCGAACACGCCCCGGATGTCGGCACAGGCGCCGTCGACGACCGAGCGCAGGTCGACGGGGTCGCGCACCAGCTCCAGACGTCCGGTCACCGCCCGGGTGCCGTCCAGCAGGTCGTTGCTCATCCTCGCCAGCGTGCCCAGCTGCCGCTCCAGGACCGACAGTGCCGGATGGCCGTCGGGCAGGTCCAGGGCGAGCAGCTCGGTGGCCGCGGTGGCGGCGGCGAGCGGGTTGCGCAGTTCGTGCGAGAGCGTGGCGATGAACCGGTCCTTGGCCCGCTGCTCCTCCCGCAACCGGCGTCCGGCGGCGTCGAGTTCGGCGTTGGCCCGGCTGAGCTGCTCGTTGACCTCGCGGATCTCCCGCGCCCGGACGAACAGGTCGATCTCCATGCCCTCGGCCCGCATCTGCGCCTCGGCGACGGCCCGTCGCTGCTCGCGCCCGACCCGGCGCAGATGCACGAAGTCCGTGACGTCCTCGACCCGGTGGATGATGTGGACGACCCGGCCGTCGTCGTCCAGGACCGGTGTGTTGACCGGGCTCCAGTAGCGCTCGGCGAAGACGCCCTCCTCGCCGGTGGGGATGTCGTAGCGCTGCAGCGCCATCGTGTCCGGACGGCCGGTCGCCGCCACCGTCTCCAGCGAGCGGCGCAGATTGGCCACGCCGTCGGCCGAGGGGTCGTCCGGATTGTCGGGGAAGACGTCGAAGATCGGCCGCCCCACGATGTCGCGCCGCGTCCGTGTCGCCGTCAGATACGCGCGGTTGACCTCGACGATGGTGAAGTCGGGGCTCAGGACGAGCAGCGGGGACAGCGTGGCGTCGAACAGGCGCCGGAAGTCAGGGGCGTCGGGCATGGTCGGACCTCCGGGCCGAGGCGGGTCGCTCACAGGTCGAGGCGGTAGCCGTAGCCGCGGACGGTCGTGATCCGGGGAACGGGGGCGGGCATCGCCGCGAGCTTGCCGCGCAGCCGGTACACGTGCTCGACCACGGTCGCCGGCTGCTGCCAGGACGAGCCCCAGATCCGCTCCAGCAGCTGCTCCGCCGAGAAGACCCGGCCGGGCGCCTCGGCCAGCATCTCCAGCAGGGCGTACTCCTTGGGACGCAGCGTCAGCGTCGTGCCGTCGACGGAGGCCTGGCGGCCCGCGCTGTCGATGAGCAGGGAGCCGACCCGGAGCAGAGTGGGCGCCTCGGGCGGCTGCGAGCGGCGCAGCACCGCGTGGATACGGGCCACCAGCTCCCGCTGCGAGAACGGTTTCACCAGGTAGTCGTCGGCGCCGATCTCCAGTCCCGCCACCCGGTCCGCCTCCGCGCCGCGTCCGCTGACCACGATGACCGGCAGCCGGCTGCTGGAGCGCAGCGCCCGCAGCAGTTCGAGGCCGCTGCCGTCGGGCAGCCCCAGGTCGAGGACGGCGAGGTCGATGCCGCCCTCGTGCAGAGCGGCCTTTCCGGCGCGCGCGTCCATGGCCCAGGAGACGGTGAAGCCCGCGCGCTCCAGATAGGAACGGCACATCAGTGCGAAGTCGGGGTCGTCCTCGATCAGCGCGAGACGCGGTCGCACAACGCATCACCCGGACTGTCTGCCGCTCGCTCGTTGTGCAGCTCATGAGCGGGCGTTGATGCCCCGACCATGTGGCGAAGGTAGAACAGGAGCAGCCCACGGTTCAAGGGGGAGCCGCCCGGGGGGAGTTCCGGCGCGGTCCCGTGTGCGGTGCGGGGATGTGTGTCACCACCGCCGCACGGGCCCGCGCCGGGACGCGGATCAGACGCGGTCCGCGGCGATCAGCAGGTACTGGAAGCTGCCGTTGCGGTACGCGGACAGGAACGTGTCCTCGATGCCCGTGACCAGGTGTTCCGCCTCGCGGCGCAGTTCCCAGTAGGGGATGGTGTCGGCGGTCAGGTCCTGGACGTGGACCGGGACGAGACGGTGGCGGGCCATCGCCCGGAAGTACTCCGAGCGCGGGTGGATGTCGCAGATGTAGTGGGCGTTGATCAGGGACACCTCGCGCGAGGCACGCCCGTAGGCGTCGTTGTAGCAGCCGGTGATCACCACGTAGCGTCCGCCGCGGCGCAGCAGCCGCGCGTGCTCAGCGAACAGCAGGTCCAGTTCGACGTACATGGTCGACTCGTTGTTCCACGACGCGGCGTAGGCGCCGGTTTCGAAACCGGTGTCGAGCATGTTGCGGTGGTGGTAGCGCACCCTGTGGTCGATGCCCCGCTTGCGGGCCTGTTCGTCCGCGAAGGCGGCCTGCTTGGCGGAGATGGTCACGCCGTCGGCGTGGCAGCCGTAGCGCAGGTTCGCCACCACGCTGCCGCCGCCGCGTCCGCAGCCGGCGTCGAAGACCCGGTCCTCCGGGGTGAGCGGGCCGAGATGGGCGGCGAGGAGTTCGGCCTGGGCGTGTTCCAGCCGGTGCAGTTCGGCGGTGATCCGCTCACGGCGCAGCGCCGGGTCGCTCTCGTCGAGCACGGAGCGGTCGGCGGCGCCGACGCCGTAGTGGTGGTGGTAGAGGTCGTCGAGCCGGCCGAGTTCGAGGTTGACCGGGTTCTCCTCGGCGTTCCAGTAGTCCGCCACGCGGTTCTGGTACGTGGACTGGGTCGGCAGCGGGACGTTCCTGGTGTCGGCGGGGGCGATGGTCAACGCTGTCTCCTCGTGGTCTTGCTGATGGTTCATCGGGGTGGCGCCTACCAGTAGTCGGGAAGGTGGTAGCGGTGGGTGTTGGTGGCGTGCCACTCGTGGTTGCCGGCCACCCAGTCGGACAGACTCCGGGCGTAGCGCTCCACGAGCGGGGAGGTGGCGGACAGGGCGGCGGACTCGTCCTCGAACGCGGTCATGATCTCGTTGTGGATCTCGACGGCCCGGAGATAGGCGGCCTTCAGCCCGCACCGCTCGTTGGCGGCGACGACCTGCGGCAGGTTGAGGTGGTCGGGGTCGCTCGCCAGTTCCTTGGTGAAGGAGTACAGGTCGTTGACGATCGTCGTGGCGTTGCAGGCGAGCGCGGTGATCCGCTGGATCTCGGGGCGGGCGTAGACGGCTTCCGGCAGTTCGTAGCCGTCCACCGCGTCCACGATGGACAGACAGGGGCGGAAGTTGTTGAACTGCCGCATCACCAGGTACTCCCAGACCCGCGGCACGTGCCGGGTCTCCATCCAGGCGGCCTCCGCGAGATAGCCCAGGTGGAGACGGGCGATGTCGTGGACGAAGCGGCCGGTCTGGCTGGGGGTGGCGAAGGCGGCGTAGTCCGTCATGGCCCAGTGGTACGAGCGCAGCGGGCCGTCGGCCTGGACGCCCTCGCGCCACTCGGCCTCCAGGGCGGGCGTGCCGTGGTACGGGTCGATCGCCGACTGGGCCAGGACCAGCGGCCCGCCGAGTCCGCGGCGCGCTCCGCCGCGGCCCTCGTCCTCCTCGCAGTAGCAGCTGTCGACGAGGTTCTCGGCGAGCAGCAGCTGCCCGGCCACGGTCAGCCGCTCCAGGTCGGCCGCCCGCGGATGCTGGAGCACGACGGCCCGGCCGAACTGGAACCCGGAGAAGTCCCCCTTCCAGGCGGCCGGGAACAGCTCCAGGCCGCGGGCCCAGGCCTCCAGCCTGCGGTCGATCTCCGCGGCCTTCTCGGGATCGGCGGGGGCGACCGGACGGTACTTGAGCCCGGGGATCGCGCCGCCGCGCCGGGTGCGCACGGTGCGGGCCAGGTTCGGCGGCCCCGGCAGGGACGGGACGCACGTGGGGGTGCTCATCGCGTGCTCCACCCTCAGTCGGCCGTCCGGCCGATCTGGACGTTCTCCAGGATCCCCGCCGCGTCCGGCACGAGGATGGCGAGCGAGTAGTAGGCGGTGACCAGGTAGCTGATGATCGCGGCCGCGTCGATGCCCATGAACCGCACGTTCAGGCCCGGCTGGTACTCCTCCGGGATGCCGGTCTGGAACAGGCCGATCACGCCCTGGTCGGACTCGCCGGTGCGCAGCGCGATGATGCTGCTGGTGTGCCGGTCGCTGACCGGGATCTTGTTGCAGGGCAGGATCGGCACCCCGCGCCAGGCGGGGATCTCGTGCCCCTCCACGTTCGCCGTGCCCGGTACCAGCCCGCGGCGGTTGCACTGGCGGAAGAAGGCGGCGATCGCCTTGGGGTGGGCGAGGAACACCTTGGTCTTGCGGCGCATGGCCAGCAGCTCGTCCATGTCGTCCGGTGTCGGCGGCCCGGTGAAGGTGCTGACGCGCTGTCCGTAGTCGACGTTGTGCAGCAGCCCGAACTCCCGGTTGTTGACCAGCTCCCACTCCTGGCGCTCGCGGATCTCCTCGATGGTCAGCCGCAGTTGCTGCTCGGTCTGGTTCATCGGGTCGTTGTAGAGGTCGGCGACCCGGGTGTGCACCCGCAGCACGGTCTGGGTGAGCGACAGTTCGTACTCCCGTGGGGCGAGGTCGTAGTTGACGAATCCGCCGGGCAGCGTCGGTTCGCCCACGTGGCCCGCCTGGACGGGGACGTCGGCCTCGCCCTTGCGGTTCATCGGCAGCTTCTGCCGCTCGGCGAACGCCTGGAGGTGGGCGGCCAGCGACGGCACCCGGTCGGTGAACTCGGTGACGACGTCCCAGGTCAGCGCAAGCAGCACGCCCGCCGTCTCCGCGCGCACCGAGCTCAGCCACAGCGGGTCCGACTGGCCGATGGCCTCGTCGCCCATCTGGTCGCCGTCGACGACGACTCCGGTGATCTCCTCCTCGCCGTACTTGCCGGCCGTGTACCGGGTGAACCTGCCGTGCACCACCAGGTAGGCCTCGGTGACCGGTTGGCCGGCCTCGAACAGCACCTGTCCGGCGCGCACTTCGCGGACCCGGAAGCGGGTGGAGATCTCCTTGAGGACATCGATGTCGGAGTAGCCGCGCAGCACCGGCAGTTCGGTGAGCGTCTCGGGGATGACCTTGATGTCGTTGGCGCCGTTCTGCTCGAACTGCACCCGGCCGCGCCCGATCTTCAGTTGGAGGCGCCGGTTGACCCGGTAGGTGCCGCCCCGGACGTCCACCCAGGGCAGCGCCTTCAGCAGCCAGCGCGAGCTGATGGCCTGCATCTGCGGTTCGGACTTGGTGGTCGTGGTGAGCCGGCGTGCCGCCTGGGTGCTGAGGCTGGTGAGCTGCGGTTCGCCGGGATCGTCGGGGGCCGGGTTGTCGGTGGCGCTTTCGGGGACGGACACATTCCCTCCCTGAACAGGGGTGTGCGGAGTGGTCGCTGAGAAGGACGTGAAGGCGGTGGCTGACAGGAACGCACCGCGTGTACAAGGCAAACAGGGATGGCGGTGGCCCCGGTACGGCGTGCGGGGGGCGGTTTCGTGGACCGGAGGGGCGCATACCGCTTCCCGTCCCGCGGGATGCCTCGCACGCGATCCCGCGCGGGCGTGTGAGCCGTGCGCCCCCTTTTCGAAGACGGTGTTCAGGACAGGTCGTTGACCAGCACCGCCGCTCCGTCGAACCGCCCTGCCTTCAGGTCCCGCAGGGCCTGGTCGGCCCGCGTCAGGGGATAGGTGTGGGTGGTGGCGCGCACGCCGTGCCGGGCGGCCAGGGCGAGGAACTCCCGTCCGTCCGCACGGGTGTTGGAGGTGACGCTGCGCATCTGTTTCTCGTAGAAGAGGTCGGTCTCGTAGTGGAGCGGCGGGGTGTCGCTGAGGTGGATGCCCGCGACGGAGAGGGTGCCGCCGCGGTCCAGGGCCCGCAGCGCGACCGGGACCAGGTCGCCGACCGGGGCGAACAGGATCGCGCTGTCCAGCGGCTCGGGCGGCATCGCGTACGCGTCGCGCGCGGAGGCCGCGCCGAGTTCGAGGGCCAGCCGCTGTGCCGCGCTGCCCCGGGTCAGGACGTGCACGGTGGCGCCCTCGGCCAGGGCCAGCTGCGCGCACAGATGGGCGCTGCCCCCGAAGCCGTACAGTCCGAGCCGGCCGCCCGGCGGCAGCGCGGCCCGGCGCAGCGCGCGGTAGCCGATGATCCCGGCGCACAGCAGCGGCGCGAGCGCCACGTCGTCGAGGGCTGCGGGCAGCCGGTGGGCGAAGGAGGCGGGCACCGTCGTGTACTGCGCGTAACCGCCGTCGGCGTCCCAGCCGGTGTAGCGCGAGGCGGGACACAGGTTCTCGGCACCGCGCGAGCAGTACGCGCAGCTGCCGTCCGTGCGCCGCAGCCAGGCCACGCCGACCCGGTCACCGGCGGTAAATCCCTCGACCGCCGCTCCGACCCCGGCGACCACGCCCACCACCTCGTGCCCCGGGGTCACCCCGGGCCGGTGCACGGGCAGATCGCCCTCGGCGACGTGCAGATCGGTCCGGCACACCCCGCACGCGCGCACGTGCACGAGCAGTTCGTCGTCGGCGGGCTCGGGGACCGGCTTCTCGACGAACCGGAGACCCTCCTCCTCGACCGGCCCCGGAGTCACCACCGACCACGCGCGCATCGTCCCGTTCGTCATCCCGCACCCCGTCCGTCACCTCGACAGCCCGCCGGAAGCCTCCCCGACCAGTCTGGAACGGACCCCGGCGTTCGGCGCGCGCTTCGACCGGCGGATGGCTAGCGTGAGGAAACGGACCATCCGCCTATTCGGGAGAGGGCCGCAGCCATGGCCGTACAACCTGAGGGAACCCCCTGCTGGGCCGACGCGATGTTCAGTGACGTCGAGGGAGCCAAGAGCTTCTACGGAGACGTCCTCGGCTGGACCTTCGGCGAGGCGTCGTCGGAGTACGGCAACTACACCCAGGCCTACTCCGACGGCAAGGCGGTCGCCGCCGTCGTACCGCCGATGCCCGGCCAGGAGGGCCAGTCGCAGTGGTGCCTGTACTTCGCCTCCGCGGACGCCGCCGCGACGGCCGCCAGGATCCGGGAGAACGGCGGCGAGGTGCTGATGGAGCCGATGCAGGTCGGCGAGTTCGGCACCATGTGCATCGCCCGTGAGCCCAGCGGCGCGGTCTTCGGCCTGTGGCAGGGCGGCACCCACGAGGGCTTCGAGGCGACCGCGGTACCGGGCGCCTACGGCTGGGCCGAGGTCTTCACCCGCGAGCCCGAGCGGACGGACGCCTTCTTCAGCGCCGTCTTCCCGTACACGGCCCAGCGGATCGTCGACGAAGCGGTCGACTTCCGCATGTTCAACCTCGGTGACAAGACGGTCCTGGGCCGCATGCGGATGGGCGAGGAGTTCCCGCCGGAGATCCCCTCCTACGTCAACCTCTACTTCGTCGTCCCCGACTGCGACGACGCCGTCGCCAAGGCGACCAAGCTCGGCGGCGTCCTGCGCTTCGGACCGATGGACAGCCCCTACGGCAGGTTCGCGGCCCTCAGCGACGCGCAGGGGGCGAGCTTCTCGGTGATCGACATCACGCGCACCGAGGGCGAGATGCCGCGGACCGAGGACGTCTCCTAGAGGGTGCCGGGAGGCCCCGTCCGCCGTGGCATGATCGAGCCCATGCGTGAACGTGTGGTGGCCGCCTGCGACGGGGCCTCGAAGGGAAACCCGGGACCTGCCGGCTGGGCGTGGGTGGTCTCCGACGACTCCGAGGCCCCGGCCCGCTGGGAGGCCGGCCCGCTGGGCAGGGCCACCAACAACGTCGCCGAACTCACCGCGCTGGAACGCCTGTTGGCGTCGACCGACCGGGACGTCCCGCTCGAGGTCCGGATGGACTCGCAGTACGCCATGAAGGCGGTCACCACGTGGCTGCCCGGCTGGAAGCGCAACGGCTGGAAGACGGCGGCCGGCAAACCGGTCGCCAACCAGGACCTGGTGGTGCGCATCGACGAGCTGCTGCAGGGCCGCTCGGTCGACTTCCGTTACGTGCCGGCCCACCAGGTCGACGGCGACCCGCTCAACGACTTCGCCGACCGGGCCGCGAGCCAGGCGGCGACCGTGCAGGAGCCGGCGGGCAGCGCACTCGGCTCACCGGAGCCGCCGGCCTCGCCGGACACCCCGAAAAAGACCGCCGCCCCGCGCCGGAAGCCCGGTGGGGCCCGGCAGGGCGGCGGCTCGTCGTCCCGCACGATCAAGGCGAAGTTCCCCGGCCGTTGCCTGTGCGGCCGGTCCTACGCGGCCGGGGAGCCGATCGCCAAGAACGCGCAGGGCTGGGGGCACCCGGAGTGCCGTACGGCGGAAGCCGGTTAGGGCCTGTTCCAGGTTTCCCGTCTGCCCCGCGACGCCCGCCCTTCGGGCGGACGACGGGAAACCGTCAGACGACCACGCCGCGCCACTCGCCGGTCTCCTGGCCGCGATCCTCGATGAACTGCTTGAAGCGCTCCAGGTCGCCCTTGGTCTGCCGCTTCACGAACCCGAGCTTGTCGCCGACCTTCTCGGTGACGCTGTCGGGCTGGAACTCCATCTGCAGCATGACCTTGGTGTGGGTGTCGTCGAGGCGGTGGAAGGTCACCACCCCGGCCTGCTTGGCCTCCCCGGAGACCGTGGTCCAGGCGACCCGCTCGTCCGGGATCTGTTCGGTGATCTCCGCGTCGAACTCCCTGTGGACCCCGTTCACACTGGTCACCCAGTGGGTGAGCGTGTCGGTGCGCTGCTCGATGCGCTCGACGCCGTTCATGAACTCCGGGAACGTCTCGAACTGCGTCCACTGGTTGTAGGCGGTGTGCACCGGGACGCCGACCTCGATGGATTCCTCGACCTGCGACACGGGTGAACCCCTCCTTCGTGCTCAGACGGTTGCGTGCGGGCCGGGTACCCGTGACCCGCGCGGCGAACCTCCGTTGAACGGCTGCCCGCCACAACTTGGGTGAATGGCCATTCACCGGCTATGGTGAATGGCCATTCACCCCTTCTTTTCCGCAGCGTCACCCGGGAGTGCCGATGGGCCAGCCAGTACCGATAGCCGAGCCCTCCACCGCGAGGGCCCTGCGGGACCGGTTCACGATCCCGGTGCTGGCGTTCGGCGGCATCCTCATGGCCGTCATGCAGACGGTGGTCGTGCCGCTGCTGCCCGACCTTCCCCGGCTCACCCACTCCTCGGCGGGCGCGGTCTCCTGGACGGTCACGGCCACCCTGCTGGCCGGAGCAGTCCTCACCCCGGTCCTCGGCCGCGCCGGCGACATGTACGGCAAGCGCAGGGTGCTGACGGCGGCGCTCGGCCTGATGACCGTCGGCTCGGTGATGTGCGCCCTGTCCTCCGACATCGCCGTACTGATCACAGCCCGTGCCCTGCAGGGCGCCGCCGCCTCCGTCATACCGCTGTCGATCAGCATCCTGCGCGACGAACTGCCCCCCGAGCGCCGGGGCTCCGCGGTGGCCCTGATGAGTTCCACCGTCGGCATCGGCGCCGCCCTCGGCCTGCCGCTGGCCGCGCTGGTCGTGCAGTACGCCGACTGGCACACCATGTTCTGGCTGACCAGCGCCCTGGGCGCGCTCGGCGCGACGGGGGTGTGGTGGGCGGTCAGGGAGTCGCCGGTGCGCGAGCCGGGCCGGTTCGACGTGGCGGGCGCACTGGGCCTGGCGGCCGGGCTGGTGTGCCTGCTGCTCGGGGTCTCCCAGGGCGGTCAGTGGGGCTGGGGGAGCGCACGGGTGGTGGGCCTGTTCGCCGGCTCCGTCGTCATCATGGCGCTGTGGTGGTGGCAGCAGCTGCGTGCCGAACGGCCGCTGGTCGACCTGCGGCTGGTCGCCCGGCCCCGGGTGGGCCTGTCCCACGTGGCGGCCCTGCTCACCGGATTCGCCTTCTACGCCAACTCCCTGGTGACCGCCCAGCTGGTCCAGGCGCCCAAGGCCACCGGATACGGCCTCGGGCTCTCGATCGTGCAGACCGGTCTGTGCCTGCTGCCCGTCGGCGTCACCATGCTGCTGCTCTCACCCGTCTCGGCCCGCATCTCCGCGGCGCGTGGTCCGCGGATCACGCTCGCGCTCGGGGTCGCGGTCATCGCCTGCGGATATGCGGTGCGCATCGCCGACAGCCGCGACCTGTGGATGATCATCCTGGGCGCGACGGTCGTGTCCACCGGCACCACTCTCGCCTACTCGGCCCTGCCCACCCTGATCCTGCGCGCCGTACCGGCCGAGCAGACCGCCTCCGCCAACGGCGTCAACGTCCTGATGCGCACCATCGGCCAGGCCACCTCCAGCGCCGCGATCGCCGCCGTCCTGGTGCACCACACCAGCCCGGTCGGCGGGCTGCCGGTGCCGACCCTGCACGGCTATCTGCTGGCGTTCGTGATGGCGGGCGCGATCGCGCTGGCCGCCGCGGCGACGGCGCTGACCATCCCGGGCGACTCCGCCGACGGCGGGACGCGCCGGGCCCGTGGCCGCACCCGGGGCGCACGGGAGGCGCTGGAGGGAGCTTGACTTCCTCCCCCGCCTAAAGGCGGGGGATTCCAGCGGTCGCCCGCTGGGGTTCCTGCTTCACCGACGACCGCCCCGTCCGGGAGGACTCCCGTTGAGGTCTTACACCGTCTCCACAGGCAGACGCCGCCAGCCCGGCGGCCAGGATGTTGCGTGCCGCGTTCACGTCCCGGTCGTGCACCACGTCGCAGTGCTCGCACGTCCACGCGCGGACGTTCAACGGCAGCTTCACCGCAACCGTGCCGCAGTTCCCGCACAGCTTGCTGGAGGGGAAGAAGCGGTCGATCACGACGAGTTCGCGCCCGTACCAGGCGCACTTGTACTCCAGCATCATGCGCAGGTCCGTCCAGGCCGCATCCGAGATGGCACGCGCCAGGCGGCCGTTCTTCAGCAGGTTGCGGACGGTGAGGTCCTCGATCACGACCACTTGGTTCTCGTGGACGAGTCGAGTCGAGAGTTTGTGCAGGAAGTCCCGGCGCCGGTCGGCGATCCGCGCATGGATGCGGGCAACCTTCCTGCGGGCCTTCTCGCGGTTCGCGGAGCCCTTCGCCTTGCGCGACAGCTCCCGCTGCGCGCGGGCCAGCCGGGCACGGTCACGGCGCTCGTGCCGGGGGTTGGTGATCTTCTCCCCGGTGGACAGGGTCACCAGCGAGGTGATCCCGGCGTCCAGGCCGACCGTGTTCACCGTCGCCGGGGCCGGGGCGATGGTGTCCTCGCACAGCAGCGACACGAACCAGCGGCCCGCCGCATCCCGGGACACGGTCACCGTGGTCGGCTCCGCACCCTCGGGCAGCGGACGCGACCAGCGGATGTCCAGGGGCTGCGCCATCTTCGCCAGTGTCAGCCGCCCCTCGCGCCAGGTGAAGGCGCTGCGGGTGTACTCGGCCGACGCACGGGACTTCTTCCGCGACTTGTTCCGGGGGTACTTCGCCCGCCTGGCGAAGAAGTTGACGAACGCCGTCTGCAGATGACGCAGCGCCTGCTGCAGCGGAACGGAAGACACCTCCGTCAGGAAGGCCAGCTCCTCCGTCTTCTTCCACTCCGTCAGCGCGGCCGACGACTGCACGTAGGAGATCCGGCGCTGCTCGCCGTACCAGGCCCGGGTCCGCTCCTCCAGCGCCTTGTTGTAGACGAGGCGGACACAGCCGAACGTGCGCGACAGCTCCGCCGCCTGCTCGTCCGTGGGGTAGAAGCGGTACTTGAATGCCCGCTTGACCTGCCGCGTCATACCTCACACCATATCAGATTCTGTGTGAGCGGTCGGTGTCGGTCGGTGGACCGGGTACGCCGGTCCGCCCTGGCGGCGAATCGGCTTTCCCTGCCCCGCTCCGCAGGAGCTTCGTTTCCTTCCCCGGCTGAAGCCGGGGGTATCCACAAAGGAGAGACCCGATGAGTGCCGTGAGCACTCCCCCCACCGCCTCCGCTCCCGCCCGCCGCGACGCGGAGGCCACCAAGGCGGCCATCCTCAAGGCCGCCCGCCATCTGCTGGCCCGGCACGCGCACGCCGACATCACGCTGAAGGCGGTCGCCGAACGCGCCGGTGTCAGCGCGCCGTTGATCCTGAAGTACTTCGGCAACAAGGACGCCCTGTTCGCCCGGGTGATGTCCTTCGAGGCCGACGCGGACGCCCTGCTGGACGCCCCGCTGGAGGACCTGGGCCGGCACATGGTGCGGCTGGTCCTGTTCGGTCAGTCCCGGCACGGCGCCGACCCGCTGCTGCGGATCGTCTTCGCGCCCCTGCACGGCGAGCAGGGCGACATCCTGCGTGCCAACTTCCGCACCCAGGTCACCGAGCGCCTCACCGCCCGCCTCACCGGCCCCGACGCGGGCCTGCGCGCCGAACTCGCCGTCGCCGCCCTGCTCGGCCTCGGCGTGCTCTACGGCATCGCCCGCGGCGCCCACGTCCGGTCGGCGGACCTGGACGACGTGGTCGCCCGGTACGCCCCCCTCGTACAGCAGCACCTCACGCCAGGAACCCCGCCGCCGCGGCCGTGAACACCCGCGGATCGTCGAGCCACGGGAAGTGCCCGGCGCCGGACACTTCGACGAACTCGGCCTTCGGGAACAGGCCGGCGAGTTCGCGGACGGCGGGTGAGGGGGAGTTGAGGTCGACCTGCCCCGCCAGGACGAGCGTCGGTGCGGTGAACCCGGCGATGGCCGCGCGCGTGGCGTCCGGGTCGAAGGCGCGGTCCGCGGCGAAGACGGACGCCGCCTGCTGGTTCTTCTGGGCGGCTCCGGCGGCGTGGTGGGCGCGTGCCGTCTCGTCCCAACGGCCGTACAGGAAGGGCGCGACGGCGTCCCAGCTGCCGGCCGTCGCGCGTCCGGCCGTGATGTCCCGCAGGGCCGCGAAGGCGACCGGGAACCACGGCTCGTCCTGCCTGAGCCGGGCCGTGTGGCGCCGGGTCTCCGGCGGGACCGCGATGCCGACGGCCGACATGCTCGGCGTCACCAGCACCAGCCTGGCGACGCGGTCCGGGTGGCGGGTGGCGTACAACAGGGCCGGGTTGGTGCCGGCGGAGTGGCCGAGGAGGTCCATGGTGTCGAGGCCGAGGTGTTCGCGCAGGGCCTCCACGTCGTCGACCAGACGGTCGCAGCGGTAGGTCGCCGGGTCCTCGGGCAGGGCGGACTCACCGGTGCCGCGGAAGTCCAGCAGCACCAGCCGGCGGTGCTCGGACAGGCCGCCGAGGTCGCCCAGATAGGCGGACGCCTGCATCGGGCCGCCCGGCAGACAGACCAGCGGCGGGCCCTCCCCGCGGACGTGGTAGGCGAGTTCGGTCCCGTCGGGCGCGGTGAGGGCAGGCATGATCGGCAGCCTCGCAGCGGCGCCCGTGGGGGGGCAACCGGTTAACGCGGCAGCCGGCCGAGGAAGGCGTTGCCGAAGACGCGGTGCGGGTCGAGGCGGTCCTGGATCCCGGCTGCCCGGCCCCACGCCGACTCGCCGAACGAGGCGGGCATGTAATTCACACATGCCGCACCGGAGCGGCCGGTTCCGCGCACCGGTGTCACGGATGACAGACTGACGTCATGGACGAGCGCACTTTCGGCAGGTCGCATCAGCACGCATCCGTCGTCGGTCTCGGGACCTGGCAGCTGGGCGCCGACTGGGGAGACGTCGACGACAAGGAAGCCCTCGCGGTGCTGGAGGCGGCGGCCGAGTCGGGGGTGACCTTCTTCGACACCGCCGACGTCTACGGCGACGGGCGCAGCGAGCAGACCGTCGCCGCCTTCCTCGCCGGCCGGCCGGACCTGCACGTGCTGGTCGCCACCAAGATGGGCCGCCGGGTCGAGCAGCTCCCGGAGAACTACGTCCTCGACAACTTCCGTGCCTGGAACGACCGTTCGCGGCGCAACCTGGGCGTCGACCGCATCGACCTGGTCCAGCTGCACTGCCCGCCCACGCCCGTCTACTCCACCGACGAGGTCTTCGACGCCCTCGACACCCTGGTCGAGGAGGAGCGGATCGCCGCGTACGGGGTGAGCGTGGAGACCTGCGCGGAGGCGCTGACCGCGATCGCCCGGCCGGGTGTGGCGAGCGTGCAGATCATCCTCAACCCGTTCCGCATGAAGCCGCTGCGCGAGGTGCTGCCGGCCGCGCGGGAGGCGGGCGTCGGCATCATCGCCCGCGTGCCGCTGGCCTCCGGGCTGCTGTCGGGCAAGTACACCAAGGACACCGTCTTCCCCGCCAACGACCACCGCACCTACAACCGGCACGGCGAGTCCTTCGACGTCGGCGAGACCTTCTCCGGCGTCGACTACCCGACCGGTGTCGAGGCGGCCGCCGAGTTCGCCGCCCTGGTGCCCGAGGGGTACACCCCGGCCCAGCTCGCGCTGCGCTGGATCGTCCAGCAGCCGGGCGTGACCACCGTGATCCCCGGCGCCCGCTCGCCCGAGCAGGCCCGCGCCAACGCGGCCGCGGCCAAGCTGCCGGAGCTGTCCGAGCAGACGCTCGGCGCGATCCGCGACCTGTACGACCGCCGGATCAAGGACCAGGTCGAGGGCCGCTGGTAGATCCCGGCGAACCGGTCACGGCTGACCGGGTCACGGCTCCAGGAGCAGCTGCCACTCCTGCTCCTGGTCGCCGGAGACCGAGCCCTGGTCCTGGGCCGTGAAGGCGTGGGCGAGCGACTCGCGCGCCATGGACACCGCCTCCGGGGCGCCCTGCACGGTCACCGTCACCGCCCCGGACAGATGGCCCGGGCCGCCCGCCGCGGGCTCGGCCGCCCGGTCCGCCGGATCGTGTTCGAACCGCGCCGTGTGGACCGTGACGTCCTCGCTCGTGGGCGGTTCCTCCTTCGCCTGCCCGAAGGCGGGCTCCAGGACCCGCACGACCGCACGCGCGTCGGCGGCGGTGGCGCCGCTGAGGGTGACCGTGAGCTCGGTACCGGACATGGGCGTCGGATCCCTCCGCTGGTCGTCGTACACCATGGCCTCCGTGTAACCGCGCCGTGATCGCCCAAACAGCGGTGGTTCGTCCCGGGGACGATCAGTCGCGCGCTTTGCGGGAACACGGAAGACGACGGTGTCCGGGTCGAACACGCCGGGAGGAACAGTGCCGGCCACGGAGAACGAGTCAGGTGTGAACGAGTGGGGGCGGCACGAGACCGACGAGGAGAGGGCCGACCGCAAGTGGGGTGAGCTGATCCAGGAGGTCAGGGTCGCCCAGACCGGGGTGCAGATCCTGTTCGGCTTCCTGCTGACCGTCGTGTTCCAGCAGAAGTACGCGTCGCTGGAGGACACCGACAAGACCATCTACATCGTGACCGTGGTGCTGGGCGCCGCCGCGACCGGGGCGCTGATCGGGCCGGTCTCCCTGCACCGCCTGGTCTCCGGACAGCGGGTGAAGGCCGAGGCGGTCGAGTGGGCCTCCCGGATGACCTTCGTCGGCCTGCTCCTGCTGCTGGCCACCATGACCTCGTCGCTGCTGCTGATCCTGCGGGTGGCCACCCACAACGAGGCCGTGCCGTGGATCGTCACCGGAGTGGTCGCGTGGTACGCCCTGTGCTGGTTCGTGGTCCCGCTGTGGACCCGGCACCGTCGTACGAGGAAGTGAGGCCGAGCGCGTCGAGCTGCCGGTCGTGGCGGCGGGAGAGCAACCCCTGGGGGCCAGGAACTCAGCCCTTCGCGCCGCGCAGTGCCGTCAGGCAGCCGGTGATGGCCTGCTGGAGCTCCTCCAGGCGCTGGACCATGTCGTCCTCGACGAAGTCCTGGACGTCGTCGAAGGTGAGCTCCTCGAAGGCCTTCGTGGCCTTCTGCAGGCTGCTGTAGAACTTCGTGCGCCGTTCCTGGACGCGCAGTTCGGGATCGGCCTCCACGGCCTCGGCGACCAGGGACTTCATGGTGTCGTAGGCCTCGGTGGCCCAGTCGCCGGTGTCCTCGTCGTCCTCCAGCTCGTCGATGAGCGACAGATGCCGCTCGGCCTCCTGGCGCAGATCGGCCGGGGCGTCGATGGTCTGCCCCGCGGGCGTCCTGACCTGGCCGGACTCGGCGATCTGGCGCACATAGCCGATCCGGTCGGCCGACCTGCTCTCGCTGGCGACGGCCTTCTTCAGATCGTCCGTGCGGACCACGTCCCGCGCCAACTCGGCCTGCAGTTCCGGGTCCTCGCGCACCCGGTCGAGCAGCGCCCGGCGGGCCGCACGGGCGGTGGAGGGGTCGGCGAGGATCGCGGCGCGCAGCGCGGTGGGGTTCTCGGCGACCTCCAGCGCCTTGGTGGGCCGGATGCCCTCGGCCTCGGCGACCTCGGCGATGGCGGTGCCGCGCTCGGAGGCGCCGCTGTTACGGGAGACGTAGTAGCTCAGCCACACGTCCGCGTCCGGCAGCTCCACCTCCTGGCCCGGCGCCAGCGCCTCGAAGTGCGGCACCATGCCGTCGTCGGCGGCCCGGTCCCAGGCCTTGTAGTAGCGCATCACGCGCTCCGAGGAGCAGCCCGCCAGTTCCGCGAACTCCTTCGCGGACACCTTCGCCGTCTCCTGCGCGCCCTGACCGCCGGGCCGTACGCTGCGTGCCACCATCAGGCCGAAGGCCCATCCCCCGGTTCGCGCGTAGACCCCGAACTCGCGCGCGTCCCGCGCCACGAGGTCGGACAGGGGCGCGGCGGACGGCTCGGACGTCTCGGCGGGGTCGATCGCCAGGGTCACCGATGACTCTCCTGTGCAGAGCTGGTCGGACTGCGGACGTGCAGACCGGCAGCCTATACGCACCCGTTGACGTGGCTTTGAGAGGCGTCGGTGGTGGTGACGCGCCGCCGCGTCAGGCGAACGCGTCCCGCAGCGCGGGCAGCAGCGTCTTCTCCGCCCAGTCCAGATACGCCGGCTGCGACTCGCCGCCGATCTGCACCAGCGCGATCTCCCCGAACCCGGCCTCGGCGTACGGTCGTACGGCCTCGACGAAGTCCTCCGGGTCGTCGCCGCACGGGATCGACTCGGCGACGTCGTCCGGCGTCACGAACTGCGTCGCCGCCTCGAACGCGTCCGGGTGCGGCAGTTCGGAGTTGACCTTCCAGCCGCTGCCGAACCAGCGGAACTGGGAGTGGGCGCGCTTGATCGCGGTGTCCCGGTCGGGGTCGTAGCAGACGGGCAGCTGACCCACCCGCGGCTTGCCCGCGCCGCCGTGCCGGTCGAACGACTCCAGCAGCCCGGCCTTCGGCTCGGTGGCGATCACCAGGTCGGCGAGCCGGCCCGCCAGCGCGCAGGACTGCTCGCCGGAGACGGCGATACCGATCGGCGGCGGCTCGTCCGGCAGGTCCCACAGCCGGGCCGACTCCACGTCGAAGTGCGTGCCGCGGTGGTTGACATGGCCGCCCTCGAACAGCGCCCGGATGATCTCGACGGCCTCCTCCAGCATCTCGTGGCGTACGTCGACCGACGGCCAACCGCCGCCCACCACATGCTCGTTGAGGTTCTCGCCGGCGCCGAGTCCGAGCCGGAAGCGGCCTTCGGACAGCAACTGCAGCGTCGCCGCCTTCTGCGCCACGATCGCCGGGTGGTAGCGGACGGTAGGACAGGTCACATAGGTCATCAGCGGAATGCGCGAGGTCGCCTGGGCCGCCGCGCCCAGTACGCTCCACGCGTACGGCGAGTGACCCTGCGAGCGCAGCCACGGGAAGTAGTGGTCCGAGGTCACCGAGAAGTCGTAACCGGCCTGCTCGGCCCGCACCACCTGGTCGACCAGTTCACGAGGGCCGGCCTGCTCGGTCATCATCGTGTATCCGATTCGCACCATGACGCCCGAGTCCCCTGCACCGGTGACGGAAAACGGCCTCTCGATCCGGCGCGGCGCACCAGGCAGGATGCCCTCATGAGCCCCAGCCCGCTGCCGTCCGGCACCCCAGCCGCCCAGGGCGTCGACGCCACCGGTGTCCACGCCTTCCTCGACGCCCTCGAAGCCGCTCCCGACATCGAGCCGCACAGTCTGATGATCCTGCGGCACGGCCGCCTGGTGGCCTCCGGCTGGTGGGCGCCGTACACGCCCGAGCGCCCGCACCTGCTGTACTCCCTCAGCAAGAGCTTCACCGCGACGGCCGCCGGGATCGCGGCCGGCGAGGGCCTGCTGAGCCTCGACGACCCGGTGGTCTCCCACTTCCCGGAGTTCGAGGCCGACATCACCGACCCGCGCAGCCGGGCGATGCTGGTGCGGCACGTGGCGTCCATGGCCAGCGGGCACGAGGGCGAGACCTTCGAGCGGGCCTTCGCCGAGGACCCGGACGAACTGGTGCGGGGCTTCCTGCGGGTGCCGCCGGAGCGCGATCCGGGGACCGTGTTCGCCTACAACCAGCCCGCGACCTACACCCTCGCCGCGATCGTGCAGCGCGTGACGGGGCAGCCGCTGACCGCGTACCTCCGTCCGCGACTCCTGGACCCGGTAGGCATCGGCGAGGTGGCCTGGCTGCACGACCGCAACGGGCGGGAACTGGGCTTCAGCGGGCTGCACGCCACCACCGACGCCATCGCCCGGCTGGGCCTGCTGTATTTGCGGGACGGGGTGTGGGAGGGCGAGCGGCTGCTGCCGGAGGGCTGGGTGGCCGAGGCCACGCGCCCGCACATCGGCAACGGCGACGGCACGGCCGAGGGGGCGCTTTCGGACTGGCAGCAGGGCTACGGCTTCCAGTTCTGGATGGCCCGGCACGGATATCGCGGCGACGGCGCCTACGGGCAGTTCTGTCTCGTACTGCCCGAACACGACGCCGTGATCGCGACGACCGCTGCGACCGAGCGGATGCAGCAGGTGCTCGATCTCGCCTGGGAGCACCTGCTGCCGGCTTTCGGGCCGGAGCCGCTGTCCGGCAGGGAGCACGATGACACGGCTCTTCGGGAGCGCCTCGCCCGGCTCGCGCTGCCTCCGGTCACCGGGAAGCCGGCACCGCCGGAGCAGGCCGCGGAATGGTCCGGCGCCGTGTTCACCCCGCTCGGCGGCGTCTGCGCCGAGCAGCCGAGGCTGGGCTCGGTCACGGTGACGGCCGCCGATGGGGACTGGGGGCTGCGGCTCACCGAGGACGGCCACCGCCTCGACCTGCGCCTGGGGACCGGCTGGAGGGTCACCGACGCGCCGCTGCCGACCGCGGTCAGCGGCGGCTGGACCGACGCCGGCACCCTCGCCGTGGACATCGTGTTCCTGGAGACACCGCACCGCCTGACCGTGACGTGCGCCCCCACGGACCGCACGTTCACGGCCCACTGGCACACCACCCCGCTGCACGACCCGCCCCTGCGCGCACTGCGGGCGCCGCGGCCGTCAGCCTGACGACGGACTGAAGGTCCGCAGGAAGGTGGCCAGCGCCTGCTGGTCGGCGGCGGTGTCCCACTCGGCGTTCGGAGTCGTCCACCGCAGCGAGAACCCGCGGCCGCCGCCCAGCAGGAAGCCGCGCCCGAAGGTGCGCACCCGCGTGCCGTCGACGGTGGAGCGCCACTCCATGTCGGCGGCCTTGTGGCCCTGGTACGTCGTCGCCTTGATCTCGCCGATCCGCTGGTAGCCGCCCTCCTTCTCCAACTCCGGCTCGACGTCGTCACGCCACACGGCGACCGGGTCGGGTCCCAGGACGGTGCTGTACGTGATCGCCAGCGTGCGCGGATCGCCGCTCGCGCCGAAGGTCACGCGGTACGACAGGTCGCCCACGCGGTGGGTGTCCACCCGCTTCCAGCCCTTGGGGAGGTCGACGGAGAAGCCCTCGGGCGCGGAGTAGCGGACGAACGCCGACGGCTGAGCCGACGCCGACGGCGATCCCGAGAGAGATTCCGAGGGAGAGGGCGAGATCACCGACGGGGACGTGGACGGGGTCGCGGAGGCGGAGGGAGCGGTCGTGCCGTCGGTGCGGCTTCCCGGCGCGGAGACGGAGGGGGAGGGCCGGGGCGCGCTCTCGGGCGAGGAGGTGCCGAAGCCGGGCAGCCGGTGGGTGGCGGCCAGCGCGGCGAGGGCCACGGTGACGACGGTCAGGGCGGTGCCCGCCGCCATGGCGCGCCTTCCCCAAGGTGGGGCCGCGTGCCAGGCGGCGGTGTAGTTGCCGCGCAGCCGGGGCCGGGGCGCGCTCTCGGCGAGCGTGTCGGGATCCTCGGTCAGGACCCGCTGAAGGGCCTCGCGGACCACCGGACGGGTCAGCCGTTCCCGGGAGTTCTTGCGCAGCAGGCCCAGCACGGTCTGGGTGAGCGGGCCCGCGTGCACCGGCGTGCGCAGCGGCAGGCGGTCCACGCCCTTCAGCGTGGCCTCGGGCCGGTCCCGGTCCCGGAACGGCGGGCGGCCCTCGACCATGGTGTACAGGATCGCGCCGAGCGCCCAGAGGTCCGCCGCGGGCCCGATCCGCTCGTCACGGGCCTGTTCGGGGGAGGCGTACGACGGCGCGGTCAGCCGGGGCGCCAGGGTGGCGCCGGCCAGGCCGAAGCCGGTGACCACGACCGAACCCCGGTCCCGCACGAAGACCTGCCCGGGGCTGAGCTCCCCGTGGGTGATGCCCTGGCCGTGCGCCGCCTCCAGCACGTCCAGCAGCTCCAGACCGATGCGTGCCGCCCGCACATAGTTGAAGGTGCCTTCCTGGGCGAGGAGTTCGCCGAGCGGCGTGCCGTCGATCCACTCGGTCACGATCCACAGGGTGCCGTCGTCCGCCACGGTGTCGACGACGGTCGCCACCGCGCCGGGACACAGCAGTCCCATGGTCTCGGACATACGGATGACGCGGGCGGTGGTGCGCAGCGCGGAATCGTTGTCCGGGTCCGGGGGGAGTTCGATCTGGGTGAGCAGATAGGGACGTTGGGCAGCGCCGTCGACGCCCTTGCCGTACCAGCAGACCCGGTTCGCCTCGCGGTGGACGACGTCGACGAGCCGATACCTTCCGGCAACCAACTCGTGCGTGAAGACATGCGCCTTGACCATGGTCATCCCTCGCTGAACCCCTGGCTCTCACCTTTCACAAGAGGTACGGGAAGTGCGCCGGTGCGTGTTCAATGCATCCTCAACTCACCGGCGTGCGCCCCCATTTGGTCACGCGCTGTTGGCGGAATTCCCGAAGTGCCTTACGCCTGACCTCAATTCAAGACGGCATATGTTCCCGCCGGTAACTCCCCCTCGGCGCGGGAAATCAGTGCTGCTGGGCCTTCTGCGGCGTCGCCTCGCTCGGCCGTACGACCACACAGCCGTCGCCCTGCAGCATCAGCTGCACCGCCTCGCCCGAGCCGCCGCGCAGCATCGAGCCGATGGACTGCGAACGGTGCAAGGAGGTCTGCAGACCGGCCGTCCAGCCGACCACCGCGTCCGTGTCGACGTACACCGGGTACTGCGGAGAGACCGGGATGACCAGCGGGTTGCCCTCGCACACCAGGCCCAGCCTGCCCTGCCCGGTGAAGACGCTGTTGAACAGGCCGCCACCGGCTATGCCCGCGCCCTTGACCGTCGCGATCCGGTACGACAGGGCGGCGTCGAAGCACAGGACGTTGCGGCCGTTGACGGTGAACTCGTCGCCGGGGTCGACGTCGACGATGAAGCAGTTCTGCGCCTCGTGCGCGAACCACGCCTCACCCTGCCCGCGCACCGACATCAGCGGCAGCCCCTCACCGGTGACCGCGCGCTTGAGCATGCCGCCCACGCCCTGGCCCTTGCGCTCGAACTGGAGGTTGCCGCGGTAGGCGATCATCGCGCCCTGACGGGCGAGCATCTCGCCGTTGACCGCGTACTTGATGCACTTGGCGTTCTCGACCGACATACCCGCCTGGGTCGCCGGCTGGACCATGTGCTCGCTGGAAAAGAGGGAACCCTTCATGCGGGCATCCTGTCCCGGAGCGATTCGTTCCGCCAAGATCACAACCGGTACGGGTTCTCGGTGGTCAGGCGCCGAAGAGCTGTGTCCAGTACGTCCCCTTGGGTCCGCCCCCCGGCGAACCCGACGCCGATGTGCGAGATGAGTCACAGTCACGTGAGGCAACCTTCTTCCGTTCCGTCACATCTCCACAAGTGGCGCACGGTTGGTGACTTCGCGCTCACCGAGTGGTGGGGATTGGCAAAGTATTGCCCTGCTTTGCGCGGAATCCCATGATGCGGGCTTTACATGGACATGACTTGTCCATAAGGGTTTCGAGCCGGGGCCCGACCAGCCCCCATGGCGGCAACGACGCCATGCGTCAGGGCGGTTGGCGAGAGCGGCCGTCCTGGAAGGAAGGAACCCTCATCAGTGCGTAGACCGCACATACGCAGCGTGGCGGTCGCCGTCGCCGTGACGACGGCCGCCACGGGCCTTGCGGGCACCGCCTTCGCGGGTCCGGACACGGGGACAGCCCATGCCGCGGCCGCCACGACCCCGGCCGCGTCCGTGGTGTCGGCGGCCCGCGCCGCCGCCTTCGCCCACGCCTCCGCGACCGGCGTCTCCCGGGGCGACGAACTGCACGCCCAGGACGTCATGATCGACCCCGAGGGCGCGCGGCACGTCCGGTTCAACCGGACCCACCAGGGCATGACGGTCCTCGGCGGCGACCTCGTCGTCCACCTGAACCGGCAACTGTCGTACACCGGGGTCACCCGGGCCGCCGACCACACCGTCCGGCCCGCCGCGGCCACTGCCGCCAAGCTCTCGGCCGACGAGGCCGAGCGGAAGGCCGCCTCGGTGGCCAAGGGCGACGCCGGCGCCGCCCGTCTCGTCGTGGACGCCCGTGACGGCGCGTCCGCCCTCGCCTATCAAGTCACGGTCACCGACAGCGGCACGACCGAGGGTGGGGGAGCCCGGACCGTCGTCATCGACGCCGTCACCGGCAAGGTGCGTAGCAACACGCCGAACAACGACGAGTTCCTCTCGCCCGAGCTGCTCGACACCCTGCGCGAGCGCGGCGAGATCGCGGACCCCGCCACCGGCATCGGCGCGCGCAGCGCCTCGCTCGCCTCGGTGGCGGCCACGTCGTCCGCGGCGGCCGCCGTGCACTACCCGCGCACGGCGAAGGGCACCGGCAAGTCCCTCTTCGTCGGCCCGGTCCCGCTGACCACCACGCAGACGGCCCGCAGGACCTTCGTGCTGAAGGACCCGACGAGGTACGGCACCGAGACCCGGGACGCCAAGGGCAGCTACACGGAGAGCTTCGCCCGCGGCAAGCAGATCACCACCAGCAACGACGTCTTCGGCAACGGCGCCACCTCCAGCCGCAACAGCGCGGCCGCCGACGCCCAGTACGGCATCACCAAGACGTTGGACTTCTACAAGAAGACCTTCGGCCGCAAGGGCATCGCGAACAACAGCAAGCCCGCCAAGGGCATGGTCCACTGGGGCAGCAAGGTGGCCAACGCCTTCTGGGACTCCGACTGCGGCTGCATGCTGTACGGCGACGGTGACGGCGACATGTTCAAGAAGCCGCTCGTCGTCCTGGACGTCACGGGTCACGAGCTGACCCACGGCGTGGTGGACGCCACCGCCAAGCTGGAGCCCACCCGCGTCGACGCGCAGGGTAACCAGTACGGCGAGCCCGGCTCGCTGAACGAGTCCCTGGCGGACATCTTCGGCTCCAACGTCGAGTTCTTCACCAACAACCCGAAGGACGCGCCGGACTACCTCATCGGTGAGAAGCTGGGCCTCGCGCAGAAGTTCCTGCGCCGCCTCGACCACCCCTCCCTCGACCGGCTCGAGGGTACGGTGGACTACTGGCAGCCCGAGGTGTACGACGCGGAGGTGCATGCCGGCTCCGGTGTCTCCTCGCACGCGTACTACCTGCTCGCCGAGGGCAGCGGCCAGAAGACGATCGGCGGCGTCAGGTACGACTCGCCGACCTACGACGGCTCGACCGTCAAGGGCATCGGCCGTGCCAAGGCCACGGCGATCTTCTACCGCGCCCTGACCCGCTACATGGTCTCCACCACCGACTTCCACGACGCGCGCGTCGCGACGCTGAAGGCGGCCAAGGACCTCTACGGGGCGAGCGGCGTCGAGTACCGGACGGTGGACCAGGCCTGGGCCGCCGTCAACGTCACCGCGGCCAACACGCCGGCCATCCGGCACTGACACCGACGCCCCGGCGCTCAGACCCACTGCCCCTCCGCTTCCTCCGACACCGTGAACCCGGCGCCGCAGGAGGGGCAGTGGGCTCTGCCGAAGACGGCCTCGTTGACCACCCCCGGCCCCTGATGGCACAGCGGGGCCACAGACGAATCCTGCTTCTTTTATTGACGGCGGAAAAGAAGCCCTCTAGGTTCCCGGTCATGCGCCCGACCCCTCGTGTCGAGACGTTCCCGGCGAACACGCCGGCCGCCTCGCAGATCTTCACCACGGTCCTGTCCCACGGACCGCTCACCCGGCTGGAGGTGGCCCGGCGGGCGGGGCTGTCGCCGGCCGCCGTCACCAAGGCGGTCAAGCCGCTGATCGAGGCCGGGTACCTGGTCGAGGACGCGGCGGACGAGATCCGGCCGACGCTCGGCCGGCCCGCCAACCCGGTGCGGGTCGACGGCGGACGGGCGTTGTTCCTCGGGGTCAAGGTGACCGGCGACGAGATCATCGCCGTCCTCACCGACCTGTGCTGCCGTGTCCGCTCCGACCGCCGTCTGCCGCTGGCCGACCGCGACACCAGGTCCGTGCTCGCCGACATCGCACGCCTTGTCGGCGAACTGCTGGTGAGCGCCAGCGAGTTGGGCGCCCCCGTGCAGGGTCTCGGGATCGCCGTCTCCGGCGATGTGGACCGCGCCGAGGGCGTCGTACGCTACTCGCCGTTCCTGGAGTGGAGGGACGTCCCGCTCGCCGAACTCGCCGCCATGACCTGCGGGTTGCCGGTCACCGTAGACAACGACGTACGGGCCCTGACCGTGGCCGAGCAGTGGTTCGGCGAGGGGGTGGGCCTGTCCGACTTCGCCGTGGTGACCGTCGGCGCCGGTATCGGCTGCGGTCTGGTGGTGCACGGACGGGTCGTCTCCGGCGCGCACGGCGTGGCCGGTGAGATCGGCCATGTCACCGTCGACCCGGCCGGGCCGGCCTGCCACTGCGGCAACCGCGGCTGTGTGGAGGCGATCGCGGGGGAGGCCGCGATCGTCCGCCAGGTCCGCGCGGCCACCGGCCGGCAGGTCGCCGACGCGGCCGAGGCCGTCGCGCTCGCCCACCGCGAAGTGCCGGGTGTGCGCGAGGTCTACGCGCGGGCCGGTGCGGCGATCGGCCGGGGCATCGCCACCGTCGCCAACCTCCTCGGCCCCGAACGCGTGATCATCTCCGGTGAGGGCCTCGCCGCCCACGACCTCTTCGCCGCGCAGATCCGCGACGCCTTCACCGCCGCCGCCTTCGGCTCCGCCGCCCGGTGCGACGTACGCACCCGCCCGCTGCCCTTCGAGGAATGGGCCCGCGGCGCCGCCGCCACCGCCATCCAGTCCTTCATCTCCTCAGATCACCTACAGCCGAGCCGCTGATCCAACTCCCCCTGGAGGTACGGCCCATGAGGTCTTCCTCGTACTCCGCCCTGCCCGCACGCGCCCTCAGAGCCGCGGTGGTCCTGGCCCTCGCCGCGGGCGCCGTCACCGTCGCCCCCACGGCCCACGCCGAGACCAGCGCGCCCACCCTCGCCGCCAAGCCCTACATGGGCTGGTCGAGTTGGAGCATGCAGTCCTCCAAGTACCCCGGCCTCAACCCCGACGGCGACTACAGCTACCTCACCGAGGCCAACGTCACCAAGCAGACCGACGCGCTGGCCGCCAAGCTGAAGAAGTACGGCTACGACTACGTCAACATCGACGCCGGCTGGTGGCGCGACAGCGCCTGGAAGCCGGAGTACGACCAGTACGGACGTCAGAAGGCCGACCCGAAGCGTTTCCCCAGCGGTATGAAGTCCGTCGCCGACCGCATCCACGCCAAGGGCCTCAAGGCCGGCATCTACCTGCCCGCCGGCCTGGAGAAGGAGGCGTACGGCGACGGGAAGACGCCGATCTGGAACGCCGACGGCTGCACCACCGCCGACATCGTCTACGGCGACCTGCGCACCACCAACGGCTGGGACAGCTCCTACAAGCTCGACTTCTCCCGCCCCTGCACCCAGAAGTACATAGACTCCCAGGCCCAGTTGATCGCCGACTGGGGCTACGACTTCCTCAAGCTCGACGGCGTCGGCCCCGGCTCCGGAAAGAGCGGTGACCAGTACGACAACGTTGCCGACGTGGCCGCCTGGAACAAGGCCATCGCCGCGACGGGCCGCCCGATCCACCTGGAACTCTCCTGGTCCCTGGACATCGGACACGCCGCCGACTGGAAGAAGTACTCCAACGGCTGGCGCATCGACACCGACGTCGAGTGCTACTGCAACACCCTCGTCAGCTGGGAGAACTCCGTCGACGACCGCTGGGACGACACCCCCGGCTGGACGAAGCACGCCGGCCCCGGCGGCTGGAACGACCTCGACTCCCTCGACGTCGGCAACGGCGAGATGGACGGCCTGACCAAGGCCGAACGGCAGAGCTACGCCACCCTGTGGGCCATCGCCAAGTCACCGCTGTTCACCGGCGACGACCTCACCCGCCTCGACTCCTACGGTCTGTCCCTGCTGACCAACAAGGAAGTCATCGCCCTCAACCAGGGCGCCACCCCGCCGGCCCGCCCCATCACCCCGTCCGACCCGCAGCAGGTGTGGGCCGCGAAGAACCCCGACGGCAGCTACACCGTCGCCCTGTTCAACCTCGCCGACAGCCCCGCCGCGGTCTCCGCCTCCTGGGCCTCCCTCGGATTCACCGGCACGGCCTCCGTCCGTGACCTGTGGAACCACGAGAACCTCGGCAGCCTGAAGGACAAGGTCACCGAGGCCCTTCCCGCCCACGGCTCCCGGCTGTTCACCGTCACCCCGCACGGGACCGCGCTCGCCTTCACCGGCTACGAGGCCGAGTCCTCCGCCAACACCCTCGCCGGCAACGCCTCCGTCGCCGACTGCTCCGCCTGCTCCGGTGGCAAGAAGGTCGGCAACCTCTACCTCGGCGGCAAGCTCACCGTCAACGACGTCGTCGTCCCCAAGGCCGGCACCTACCAGGTGAAGATCGCCTACGTCAGCGGCGACGCCCGCTCCGCCGCCGTCTCCGTCAACGGCGGCGGCGCGACGAACCACAAGTTCCCCTCCACCGGCGACTGGGGGACCGTCGAGACCGTCAGCGTGCCGCTGACCCTCAAGGCCGGCTCCAACACGATCACCTTCGACAGCGGCAACAGCTACGCGCCGGACATCGACCGGATCGACGTCCCGAAGTCTTCCTGACCCGAGCCTCCAGGAGCCGCAGTGAACACCGATCCCGCCCGCCTGCTTCCCAGACGCGACCTGCTCGCCGCCACCGCGGCCGGAGCCGCCCTCACGGCACTGCCCGCCTTCACCGCCTCGGCCGCACCCGAGCGACCCGTCAACACACCCGAGATCACGGCGAGTTCACACCACGAGCTGTGGTGGCAGGCCCCCGCCGACGACAACTCCATGATCGAACAGGGGCTCCCGGTCGGCAACGGCCGCCTCGGCGCCCTCGCGAGCAACGACCCCGGCCGCGAGGTCCTGCTCGTCACCGACGCCACGATGTGGACCGGCGGTCTCAACGACACCCTCGACGCCGACGGCCAGTTCCCCTACGACCGCGACCACTTCGGCTCCCTCACCCTGCTCGCCCGGCTCACCGTCGACATCCCCGACCACGACCTCGGCGCCGTCTCCGGCTACCGCCGCACCCTCGACCTCGCACGGGGCGTGGTGACGACGTCGTACGTCCGCTCGGGAGCCACGTATCAGCGGCAGCTCTTCGCCAGCCGACCCGACGACGTGATCGTGCTGCACTTCACCCAGAGCGGGAAAGGCCACTACACCGGCACGGTCACACTGGAGGGCACCCACGGCGAGGGCGCCGGGATCTCCTTCGGCGCCGCGTTCGCCAACGGCCTCAAGTACGGGGCCGCCGTCACCGCGCACGGCACCGGCGGCCGTGTCACCGTCAGCGGCTCCCGCATCTCCTTCGCCGGCTGCAAGGACCTCACCGTGGTGGTGAGCGGCGGCACCAACTACGCTCCGGACGCGGCCCAGGGCTACCGCGACCCGTCCCTCGACCCCCGGCGCCTGGCCCGAACCAAGGTCACCGACGCCGCGGCGCACTCCGCGGACACCCTGCTGCGCACGCATGTCACCGACCACCACGCCCTGTTCGGACGGTTCGGTCTCTCGCTGGGGACCTCCTCCGACCGGCAGCGTTCCCTCGACACCTGGGAGCGGCTGCAGGCCCGGGCGCGCGACGGCGAACCCGATCCCGAACTCGAGGCCGCCTACGTCCAGTTCGGCCGCTACCTGATGATCTCCGGCTCGCGCGGCAGTCTGCCCCTGGGACTCCAGGGGCTGTGGCTGGACGGCAACGACCCGGACTGGATGGGCGACTACCACACCGACATCAACATCCAGATGAACTACTGGATGGCCGACCGGGCGGGCCTGTCCGCCTGCTTCGACGCCCTCACCGACTACTGCGTCGCCCAGCTGCCGTCCTGGACCGACCTGACCCGCCGTCTGTTCAACGATCCCCGCAACCGCTACCGCAACTCCAGCGGCGAGAACGCCGGATGGACACTCGCCATCTCCACCAACCCCTACGGCGGAGGCGGCTGGTGGTGGCATCCGGCGGGCAACGCCTGGCTGTGCAACTCCCTGTGGGAGCACTACGAGTTCACCGGCTCGCGCGCCCATCTGGAGAAGATCTACCCGCTGCTCAAGGGCGCCTGCGAGTTCTGGGAGGCCCGGTTGCTGACCACGACCCTGCCGGGCAGCTCCAAGGAGGTGCTGATCGCCGACAGCGACTGGTCCCCGGAACAGGGACCGCTCGACGCCAAGGGCATCACCTACGCCCAGGAGCTGGTGTGGGCGCTGTTCGGCAACTACTGCGTGGCCGCGGCCGAGCTGAAGCGGGACGGCGGCTACGCGGAAACCGTCTCCAGCCTCCGCAAAAAGCTGTACCTTCCCCAGGTGAGCCCGAAGACCGGCTGGCTCGAGGAATGGATGACCCCCGACAACCTCGGCGAGACCACCCACCGTCATCTCTCGCCGCTCGTCGGCCTGTTCCCCGGCGACCGCATCCGCCCCGACGGCTCCACCCCGTCCGACGTCGTCGCCGGTGCCACGGCCCTGCTCACCGCGCGCGGCATGAACAGCTTCGGCTGGGCCAACGCCTGGCGCAGCCTGTGCTGGGCCCGCCTGAAGAACGCCGACAACGCCTACCAGCTGATCGTCACCAACCTGCGCCCGTCGACCGGCGGCGGCAACGGCACCGCGCCCAACCTCTTCGACATCTACGAGACCAGGCCGGGCCGGGGCATCTTCCAGATCGACGCCAACTTCGGTACCCCGGCGGCCGTCACGGAGATGCTGCTGTACTCCCGGCCGGGTCATCTGGAACTCCTCCCGGCCCTCCCGGACGCCTGGGCCGCCTCCGGTTCGCTCACCGGGGCCCCGGCGCGCGGGGGCTTCGTCGTCGACCTACATTGGCAGGACGGGAGGCCGACCGAGGCCCGCATCCGCAGTGTGGGCGGCCGTACGACGACGGTCGCGTTCGGCGGCTCGTCGCGGACCGTGACCGTAGCGCCCGGAGGGTCCGTGACGATCAAGGACTTCGCGCGGTGAGGGCCCGCCACAGACGGGCCGTCCGGCTCGCCGCCCTCCTGCTGCTGGCCGGCGCCTTCCAGGCCTCACCGGTCGAGGCATCCGGCGAGCAGCCCGCGTTCGCCGTGGTGGGGGCGCCCGCCGACGGGCGGGACGTCGTCACCTGGGGCGCGAGCGCCGACCGCATCGGAGACGCGGTGCCCGACCGCGGCTACCGGCTGGTCGTGCACACCAGCGTCGGCGGCACCGGCCTGCGCGTCCGGCTCTCCAACGCCTTCGGAGACCGCCCCGTCACCTTCGACAGCGCCTACGCGGGCGTCCAGCAGACCGGCGCCGCACTGGTCCACGGCAGCAACCGGCGCCTGACCTTCGGCGGCGCCCGGTCGGTCACCGTCCCGGCGGGCGCCGTCGCCCTCAGCGACCCGCTGCCCGGCCGGCTGTCCGCCGCCACGAACCTTGTCGTCAGCATCCACTCGCCGGACGCGGCGGGCCCGGCCACGGGCCACGGGATGGCCATGCAGACCTCCTACGTCACCCAGGGCGACCACACCGCCGAGGAGGGGGCGGCCGACTGGACGCAGACGACCGGCTCCTGGGCATATCTGGACTCCGTGTCCGTACGACCGCCCGCGGGCACAGCGGCCGTCGTGGCGCTCGGCGACTCCATCACCGACGGCTGGCAGTCCACCAGCGACCTCGACCGCCGCTGGCCCGACTACCTCGCCCGCCGGCTCCAGAAGGCGCACAGCCGGATCCAGGGCGTCGCCAACGAGGGGATCTCCGGCAACAGGGTCCTCGCCGACGGCGCCGGCCAGAGCGCCCTGAACCGTCTGCAGCGCGACGTCCTCTCCCAGCCGGGCGTGCGCACCGTCTTCCTCTTCGAGGGCGTCAACGACATCAAGAGCCACAGCGGTGTCACCGCCGAGGACCTCGTCGCCGGCTACCGCGAGATCGCCCGCCGCGCCCACGCGGCCGGCAAGTGCGTCGTCGGCGCCACCGTCGCCCCCTTCAAGGGCTGGTCGGAGTGGGACCCGGCCGCCGAGGCCGTACGCCAGGAGGTCAACGCCTACATCCGCACCAGCGGCGACTTCGACGCGTACACCGACTTCGACCACACTCTGCGCAGCCCCTACGACACCGAACGGATCCTGCCGTTCTTCGACGGCGGCGACCATCTGCACCCCAACGACAAGGGAATGCAGGCGATGGCCGACGCCGTCGACCTCACCAGGCTCGACTGCGCCGGACGCGGGTGAGCGGGCGGCCCCTCAGCCCGAAGCCGTCGGCTCGGGCGCGATGAGCCCCTCCCGGTAGGCGATCGCCACCGCCTCCGTACGGCTCGTCGCGCCCAGCTTGGCCAGGATGTTGGAGACGTGCACGCTCGCCGTCTTGCCGCTGATGAACAACTCCTCGCCGATCTGCCGGTTGCTGCGGCCGAGCGCGAGCAGCCGCAGCACGTCCTGCTCGCGGGCGGTGAGGGGAGAGGTCCGCCCGCCGTCCGCCGGTGCCTCGGCGAGACGCCCGCGGCGTATCAGGGCGTCGAGCCGCTCCAGCAGCGGCGCCGCGCCGAGGTGTCCGGCCGTCGCCCGCGCCTCACGGGCCTGGTCGGCCGCCTCCGCGCGCCGCTCGGCCGCCAACAGGGCCTCCACGAGCCGGACCTGGCAGCGCACCCGCTCGTAGACGTCCCCATAGGAGAACGCGGCCACCGCCTTCTCCCAGGCCGCCGCGTCCGGACCCGAGACGGCCCGCGTCCACTCCGCCTCGGCCCGCGCCAGCCACGCCACGCCCTCCGGGCCCTGCGGCAGCCCGTCCTCCCCGCGCCCGGCCACAGCCCGCGCCAGCTCGACGAGTTCGTCCGCGGTGCCCTTCCAGCGCCCGGGCGCGTCACCGGCCGGCCGTGACTCGGCCGCCGCGTCCGCGACCGCGCCCAGCGCCAGCGCCGCCAGCCGCACCGTCACGTCCGGGCGGCTGTCCGAGCCGTCGCCCAGGGCGTCCGCCGTCTCCCACGTCCGCCGCACCGCCTCCTCCGGGTCGCCCCGCAGGACGGCCGCCTCCGTCAGCGCGATGCCGGCGACCAGCGTGCCCATCCAGTCGAAGGGCCCCTCCAGCAGCGCCCGGGCCCGCTCGGCGGCCGACAGGTCACCCCGGGCCAGGGACACGTACAGCGCGGGCCCGGACGCGTACCCGCCCGTCGCGGGCAGCACCGCGGCATCCGTCGCCGCGGCCCGCAGACACGCGTCCCAGTCACCCAGCGTGTACAGCACCAGCAGGTGCAGATAGCGCATCTCCAGCGGGTACGGCGACGACAGCAGCCCGGTGCGGCGGGCCCGCTCCAGGCCCTCGGTCACCCAGGGCAGGCACCCCTGGAGGTCACCGGCCTCGAAGCAGCCGACGGCGAGGTTGAACAGGGCGCGCATCTCCACCGGCGCGTTCCCCGAGCGCTGGGCCAGCTCTCGGGCCGCCTTCAGCCGCTCGCGTCCCTCGGGCGTGCGGCGGCCGCCGCTCTCCAGGACGGCCAGGGAGACCAGCAGGTCGGCCTGCGCGTCCCGCACGTCCAGCTCCTCGGCCACGTGCAGTGCCTGGCGGGCCACTCGCAGCGCCGTCCCGTTCTCCCCGACCTGCCGGGCCGCCAGGACATGGGTGGCCGCCGCCCACACCCAGGTCCGGGTCGGCGGCTCGGCGGGGATCAGCGCCAGCGCCTCGCTGCTGTAGGCGAACGCGGCGGTCAGGCTGTCCACGTCCAAGAGGTTGCCGGCCAGGGTGTAGCGGACGCGGGCGGCCAGCTCGGAGTCGGCGTCCTGGCCGATGTGGTCGAGCGCGGAGCGGGTGAGGGACACGGCCCGGTGCGACTCCCCGGCATGTCCGGCCGCCGCCGAGGCGCGCAGGGTCAACGGCACCCGGTCCAGGCCGTCGCCCGCCGGGCGGTCCGCCGCGTCGACCGCCTCCCACAGGTCCAGGGCGGTTTCCAGGTGCCGTAGCTCCTCGGCGGGCGCGCCCACGCGCTGGGCGTGGTCGGCGGCCTCCAGAGAGGCGGCGAGGGCCTCGGCCAGGTCATGGCTCTCCCGGTAGTGGTGGGCGCGCTCGGCCGCGCTCTCGGCCCGGTGTCCGCGCACGGACAGCAGCCGGGCGAACGCGCCGTGCAGCCGGGCCCGTTCGCCCGGCAGCAGGTCCGCGTACACCGCCTCGCGGGCCAGCGCGTGCCGGAAGGCGTAGGTGTCGCCGGTCCCGGGGACGAGGAGCTGACGGCCGATCGCCTCGCGCAGCGCCGACTCCAGCTCGTCCTCGGGCAGGCCCACCGCCTCCCGCAGCAGGTCGTGCTCCACCCGCCGCCCGGCGACGGCGGCCGTGCGCAGCACCCGCTGGGCCGTCTCCGACAGCTGCTCGATCCGGATGAGCAGGACGTCGGCCAGCCCGCTGGGCACTCCGCCCGCCTCGGTGTCCGTGGCCGCGAGCAGTTCCTCCGCGTAGAAGGCGTTGCCCTCCGCCCGCTGGACGATCCCGCGGACGGTGTCCTCCGACAGCGGGCGGTCCTGGAGGGCCCGCACCAGGCGGGTGACGTCCGCGTCGGCCAGGGGCCGCAGTTCGAGCCGCTCCACGGCCGGCAGCCGCACCAGTTCGGCCAGCAGCGGCCGCAGCGGGTGACGGCGGTGCAGGTCGTCGGCGCGGTAGGACGCGAGGACGGCGAGACGGTGGGTGGGGGCGCCGCCCGCCGGGCGCTGGAGGATGCCACGGCTCAGCAGGAACCGCAGCAGGTCGCGGGACGACTGGTCCGCCCAGTGCAGGTCCTCCAGGACCAGCAGCAGAGGCACACGGTCGGAGAGGTCGGCGAGCAGTCCGGCCATGCCCTCGAAGAGCCGCAGCCGGCTGCCCGCGTCCCCCGAGGCGTCCGTCCCCGCGCCGAGCAGCCGGTCCACCACGGGATGCGCGGCCAGTACCTCGGCGAACCGCTCGTCACCCGCCAGCAGTCCGAGGATCTCCGTGAACGGCAGATACGGCAGACCCACGTCACCGAGGTCCACGCAGTGGCCGATGAGCACGGCCATGCCGGCCGCCGACGCCCGCCCGGCGACCTCGTCCAGCAGCCGCGTCTTGCCGACCCCGGCGTCCCCCGCCACCAGCACCGCCCCCGCCTCGCCCCGGCGGGCACGCTCCAGCACCTCGCCGAGTCGGGCGAGGTCCTCGTCGCGGCCGATCAGCGGCGTGGTGATGACGTTCTCAGACACGCGTCCATCCTGGCACGCGGCACTGACAGCGCGGCGGGGACAGGGGGCGCCGGACTGGATGTGCCGGACTGGACGTGAGGGGGCGCGCGAGGCCGTCGGAGGTGTCAGGACCGCAACACCCGCGCCCAGTCCGCCGGAACCCGTCCCGCCGGCCCCGGCGCGGGCTGGTCCTCGGGGTGGGCGACGGGCGGTGCGAGGTCGGGGCCCGACTCGTACAGCTGCGAGCTGTCGAAGTCCCAGAACCACTCCTCACCCGGCTCGAAGCTGCGGATCACCGGGTGCCCGGTCTCCCGGTAGTGCGCGGTGGCGTGCTTGGCGGGGGAGTCGTCGCAACAGCCCACGTGCCCGCACTGCGCGCAGCGCCGCAGATGGAACCACCAGCCGCCCGCCGCGTCGCACTCGACGCATCCGCTGCCGCTCGGCGGGACGCCGGGGTCGATTCCGTCGGCGCTGGTCATGCGGGCTCCTCGGGTGTCTCGTCGGCCGTGGCCGTCAGCGGAAGCAGGACCTGGAAACGGGTGTCGCCGGGCTCGGACTCCACCCGCAGGGTCCCGTGGTGCTTGTTGACGACGATCCGCCAGGAGATGTCGAGGCCCAGCCCGGTGCCCTCGCCGACCGGCTTGGTGGTGAAGAAGGGGTCGAAGATGCGGTCGCGGATCTCCGCGGGCACCCCGGGCCCGGTGTCGCGGAACTCGACCAGGAGCTGGTCGTGCGCCGGCGCCGTCCGTACCGTCAACGAGCCCTCTCCGCCCGCGCTGTCGATGGCGGCGACCGCGTTGTCGATCAGGTTGGTCCACACCTGGTTGAGCTCCGCCGGGTAGGCCGGGATCTTCGGCAGCGTACGGTCGTAATCCTTGACGACCTTGATCCGCTCCCCGATCTTGCCCGAGAGCATCAGCAGGGTGCTGTCGAGGAGTTCGTGCACGTCGACGACCTGGTAGGGGGCCCGGTCCAGCTGGGAGTACTGCTTGGCGGCGTCGACGAGGTGCGAGATGCGGGCCGTGGAGTCGGTGATCTCGTCCATCAACAGCTCGGTCTCGACGGTGTAGTTGAGCCAGCCGATCGCGTTCGGCAGGACCTCCTCGTCCACGGCCGCCGCGACCTGGTCCAGCCAGTCCACGTCCAGGCCCGCCTGCACGAAGGTCGGCGCGATCCGCCAGCCCTCCTCGATGTCGTGGTCGTCCAGCCAGTCGCCGAGGGCGTCCTCCCGGTCCGAGGCCTCCAGCGGGCTCAACGTCGGCGCCTTGGCGACGCGTTCGGCGGTGCGCTCCTGGATGTCGATGAGGTTGGCCATGACCTCGGGCGAGAAGGAGCCCTGAGAGATGATCGCCAGCTTGTGCCGCATCTTGCCGACCCGCTCGCGCAGCGTCGCGGTGGCCCGCACGGCCGCGGCGGCCGGGTTGTTGAGCTCGTGGGTCAGACCGGCAGACAACGAGCCGAGCGCCAGCAGCCGTTCACGCTGCCCGACAGCCCGCTGGGTGTTCTTCGAACCCCAGAACAGCCCCTCCAGCAGATGCACCGCCATCGGGAACTCCGCCGCCATGAAGTCGGCGAACTGCTCCGCGGGCAGCACGAAGAACCGCGAAGGCTCCGTCACCCGCATGGAGTTGGCGTAGACCTGGCGCACGCGGTCCCCGAGGTAGGCCTGCACGGCCCCCGCGTACACCCCGGGCTGGGAGGTCCGCGAGACCTCCACGTCGTCGTCGCCGACCCGCCGGGACAGCACGACCGCGCCCTCGATCATCACGTAGAAGCAGGTGGCCGGGTCACCCTCGGTGTAGACGGGCCCCGGGTCGAAGCCCTCGACCCGGCCCTTGCTGCACAGCTGCCCCAACTGCTGTGCGGAGAGCTTCTCGAACAGGAACAGCGACCCGATCTCCCGCGGGCTGCACGGCAGCAGCCGCCCGCTCACGACTGCTCCAGATAACGGTGGACGAGCATCACGGCCATGGCTCCCTCTCCGACGGCGGACGCGACGCGCTTGGCGGACTCCGCGCGCGCGTCGCCCGCCACGAACACGCCGGGAATGTTGGTCTCCAGGTGGTACGGCGGCCGGTCCAGCTCCCAGTCCGCCGGCGGCCGTCCGTCGGCGGTCAGGTCGGGGCCGGCCAGGATGAACCCGTGCTCGTCGCGCAGCACGGTGCCGTCCAGCCAGTTGGTCAGCGGGGCGGCGCCGATGAACACGAACATCCACTGCGCGTCGACCAGTTCGGTCTCCCCGGTGTCCACATCGCGCAGGGTGAGCTGCTCGAGATGGTCGGAGCCGTGCGCCGACTCGACGACGGTCCGCGCCCGCACCGAGATGTTGGGCGCCTCGTTGATCTGTTGGATCAGGTAGTACGACATCGACGCGGCCAGGTCCGCGCCGCGCACCAGCAGGGTCACCGACTTGGCGCCGCGCGACAGGTACATCGCCGCCTGCCCGGCGGAGTTGGCGCCGCCGACGATGTACACGTCCTGCCCCTGGCAGGAGGCCGCCTCGGTCAGCGCCGAGCCGTAGAACACCCCGCAGCCGGTCAGGTCGGTGCATCCCGGCGCCTCCAACTGCCGGTACGACACACCGGTCGCCAGGATCACGCTGTGCGCGGCGACCGCCGACCCGTCGGAGAACCGTACGGTCCGCGCACCGCCGTTGACCTCGAGCCCCGTCACCTCGCGCGCGGTGAGGATCTCGGCGCCGAACTTCGCGGCCTGCCGCCGGGCCCGTTCGGTGAGCTGGGCCCCCGACACGCCGTCGGGGAAGCCGAGGTAGTTCTCGATCCGGGAACTCTGCCCGGCCTGTCCACCCGTCGCCGACCGCTCCACCAGCACGGTCCGCAGGCCTTCCGAGGCCCCGTAGACCGCCGCTCCCAGTCCGGCGGGTCCGCCGCCGATGACGACGAGGTCGTAGAAGTCCGCGGCCGGTGTCGTCGCGAGCCCCACCTGCGCGGCCAGTTCGGGCGCCTCCGGCTCGACCAGGGTCGCCCCCTCCGGGGTGATCACCAGCGGGAGCCGCTGCCCGTCCTGCCCGGCCGCCGCCAACAGCCGCTGCCCCTCGGGCTCCTCGGCCGAGTACCAGCGGTAGGGCACCTGGTTGCGGGCCAGGAACTCCCGTACGTCGGAGGAGCGCGCCGACCAGCGGTGGCCGACGACCTTGGTGCTGGGCACCGAGCGGAAGTCACTGCACCGCCATGCCTCCAGCAGGTCGTCCAGCACCGGGTAGAGCTTCTCCTCCGGCGGATCCCACGGCTTGAGCAGGTAGTGGTCGAGATCGACGACGTTGATCGCGTCGATCGCCGCGTTCGTGTCCGCGTACGCGGTCAGCAGCACCCGCCGCGCACCCGGGTACACGTCGAGCGCCTGCTCCAGGAACTCGATGCCGTTCATCTGCGGCATGCGGTAGTCCGCCAGGATCACGGCCACGAGATCACCGCGCAGCTTCAGCTCCCGCAGCGCCTCCAGCGCGGACTCGCCGGACTCCGCGCGGACGATCCGGTACGACGCGCCGTAGCGACGCCGCAGGTCCCGGGCGACGGCACGGGAGACTCCCGGGTCGTCGTCCACGGTCATGATGACGGTCCGCGCTGCGTCGGACGCCTGTGCCATACGTCTCCCACCCCGAGGTCGGACTGACGGCACGGCGTCCCCGTACCGCGCCGGCTCCCGCCCATCGTATGTTCGATCGCCCGGCTTCGCCCCGGGATAAAGCAGTCGGCGCGAAGATCGCCCGCCGCCCGCCGCCCGCCGCCCGCCGCCCGCCGCCCGCCGCCCGCCGCTCGCGGACCGAGGCGCTCAGCTCGGCCTCGGTGTCGAGGTCGGCGGGTTCAGCTCCGCCGTGGACCGAGCACGCAGAACTCGTTGCCCTCCGGGTCCACCAGCACGACCCACGACTCGTCGCCCGCCTGTCCGACGTCCGCGTGCCGTGCGCCGAGGGCCAGCAGCCGGGTCACCTCGGCGTCGCGGTCGTCGGGGCGGAAGTCCAGATGCAGCCGGTTCTTGATCGTCTTGGGCTCCGGCACCGGCACGAACAGCAGCCCCGGCAGACGGTCGTTCTCGGGACGGATCTCGAACTCGTCGGCCGCGTCGTTCACCACGACCCACCCGAGCGCCTCGGTCCACCACCGTCCGAGGGCGACGGGATCGGCGGCGTCGACGATCACTTGCTCCCATTCCAAGGTCATGGGGCAAGAGTAGAGAAGACTGTCGCGAACGACGTGACCACGACACTGGGAGGCATCCGCATGACGCGCCCGATCACCGCAGGGGTCGACGGAACCGAGGAGAGCCTGGCCGCGCTGGACTGGGCGGCCAGGGAGGCGGTCCGCCGGGGGCTGGCGCTGCGGGTGGTGCAGGCCTGGCGGTTCCAGCCGTACGACGCGATCGACGCGGCGGACCGGGAGACGCAGGCGGGGTGGGTGCGGGACGCGGTGGACGAGGCGGCCAAGGCCGTCACCGCACGCCACACCGGCCTCGACGTCAGGACCGAGGTGCTGGAGGGGGAGACGGTCGACACGCTCGTCGCCGCGGCGGCGGACGCCGAGATGCTGGTGCTGGGCTCACGCGGATACGGGCCGGTCGTCGGCTTCCTGCTCGGGTCTGTGGGACAGCAGGTCATCGCCGAGACCGCCCGGCCGGTGGTGCTGGTGCGGGCCGACGACCGGCCCACCGCCGAGGCGGCGGGCCGCGAGATCGTCGTCGGCCAGCAGGGCGAGGCGGAGGACAGCGCCGAGGCGCTGCGGTTCGCCTTCGAGACGGCGGCCGCCCGGGGGGCCGGCGTGCGGGTGGTGCGGGCCTGGACCCTGCCCCCGGTGTTCGCCTACAGCCCCGGCTCGATGCACCTCCTCGACGAGGCGGGCGGACTGGAGCCGTATGAGAGGAAGGCGCTGGCGGCGGCGGTCGCTCCGTGGCGGGAACGCTTCCCGGACGTGCCCGTGGTCGAGCACGTGGAGATGGGCAGTGCCGCGCAGGTGCTGCTGTCGGTGGCCGCGCGGGCCCAGCTGATGGTCGTCGGGCGCCGTGCGGCACGTACGGCCGTCGGGGCGCGCATCGGCTCGGTGGCGCACGGGGTGCTGCACCACGCGGGCTGCCCGGTGGCCGTGGTCCCGCACGCCTGAGTCACTCGGCGGTGGCGGGCTGCAGGGTCTCGCGGGCCTTGGGGAGGATGTTCCTGATGTAGTCCTGCACCGCCGTGTCCAGCCCGATGTCGTGCTGCGCCCGCTCGGACAGGTACCAGCGGTGTTCGAGCAGCTGGTGGTAGATCTCGGCCGCGTCCATCGTGCCGCGCAGTTCGGGCGGCACGGCCCGGACCGTGGGCCGGAAGACGTCGCGCACCCAGCGGTGGGCCAGCACCTCGGGGCGCGCGGCGAGCGGGTCGCCCGGGGCGTAGTCGTCCTGGGTGGCCATCCAGCTCTCCAGGTCGTTGAGCAGCCGGCGGGCCTGGTTCTCCTCGGTGTCCAGGCCCGTCAGGCGCAGCAGTTGACGCTGGTGGTGGCCGGCGTCGACGACCTTGGGCACGAAGGTGACGGTGTCGCCGTTGGAGGAGTGCTCGATCTGCATCTCGGCCACGTCGAAACCGAGGTCGTTGAGGCGGCGTATCCGGCGTTCTATGAAGTGGTGCTTGCCCGCCGGGTAGACGGAGGTGCGGGTCAGCTCCTCCCACAGGCCGCGGTAGCGGGCGCAGATCTCCATGCCGAACTCGATCGGGTCCACCGACGGGTGCAGCGCCCCGGACGCCTCCAGGTCCAGCAGCTCTCCGCTGATGTTCACCCGGGCGAGGTCGAGGTCGTACTCCCGCTGCCCGGTGCTGAGCTGGGGGTGCAGATCGCCGGTCTCGGCGTCGACGAGGTAGGCGGCGTAGGCGCCGGCGTCGCGCCGGAAGAGGGTGTTGGACAGGGAGCAGTCGCCCCAGGCGAAGCCGGCCAGGTGGAGGCGGACCAGGAGCACGGCGAGGGCGTCCATCAGGCGGTGCATGGTGGCCGGGCGCATCGTCGTCTCGAACATCGAGCGGTACGGCTGCGAGCCGCGCAGATGCCGGGTGATGAGCACTGGCTCCAGCGGGTCGCCCTCGCCGTCGGTGCGGCCGGTGACCACGGCCAGCGCGTCCACCGCGGGGATGCCGAGCCGGTCCAGGTCGCGCAGCAGCTCGTACTCGCGCAGGGCGGGGCGTTCGGCGAGCTCCTTGACGGCGATCACCTCGTCGCCCGCGCGGGCGTAGCGCACCACGTGCCGGGAGATGCCGCGCGGCAGCGGAACCAGGTACTCCTCCGGCCACTCCTCCAGCGGCAGCTGCCACGGCAGTTCCAGCAGGAGCGCGGGGTGCTCCGGGTTCGTCGCGCTGATCTGCAGTGCCATGAGGTGCGTGTCCTTGCCTCGCGGGTGATCGTGACCTCACCTTAAAGGGCGCGCTCCTTGGCCCGCAGTGCCACTTCACGCACTGGACCGCGCAGTGCCGGGCCGTGTCCGGGCAGCAGCAGATCGCCGTCGAGAGCGGCGAGGACGTCCAGCGAGGCGACGGCCCGCGCCCGCTCATGCTGGAACATGTCGGGCAGCAGCTGGGGGCCTCGGAGGCGGGACGTGGGGTGCCCGGTGGCCAGGGCGTCACCGGAGACGACCACGCCGAGATGCGGCAGATGGAAGGCCGTGTGTCCGTCGGTGTGCCCGGGGGTGTGCACCGGCACGGGCCGCCCCGGCAGATCCAGCGGGCCCGTCGTGGGAAACGGCTCGGGAGCGGAGACCGGCACGTCGGCGGTGCCGCCGGAGCGCAGGGCGCGCAGCGCCCAGGGCAGGACGCCGGGGCGCCAGCCGTTGCGGACGATCCGGCCGACGGTGACCTGGTGCAGGAACTCCCGGCGGGCGTGCGGCACTTCGGCCTCGTGCAGATAGACGGGCGTGTCGTAGGCGTCGCGCAGGAACTCCGCCGAGCCCAGGTGGTCGTTGTGGGCGTGGGTGATCAGTACGGCCGCCACCGCCTCCGGCGCGCTGCCCACCGCCGTGAGCGAGGCGAGCAGCCGCTCCCGGTCCCCGAGGTAGCCGGTGTCGACGAGGGTGACCTCGTCTCCTTCGCTGAGGATCACCCAGTTGGTGTCGCTGCCGTGCACCAGGTGAATGCCGTCGGTGACCTGCCGTACGTCCGCCCGCATGACCGCCCCGCGTCCCGAGTCCCTGCCCGAAGGCCTCAGCAAAGCAGACCCCGCCCGACCGGAACCGTCGGGTCCGCGCCAAAGTACGGTACGAAGGGGACAGGCGGCCTCCGGCACCGTCCGCCGGAGGCCGCCCCCGCGTGCGCCGGAAGCGGCCGCCTCTCCGCCTCAGCGCACGCCGTGCGGACGGAACTGGATGCTGATCCGGGGTCCCGTGGCCCGGGTGGTCTTCGGTACGCAGTGCTCCCAGGTGCGCTGGCAGGAGCCGCCCATCACGATGAGGTCGCCGTGCCCGAGCGGCCGGCGCACCGACTCGCCCCCGTGCATCGGACGCAGCAGCAGGTCCCGGGGCGTGCCCACCGAGAGGATGGCGACCATCGTGTCCTCCCGCGCGCCGCGCCCGATCCGGTCGCCGTGCCAGGCCACGCTGTCCCGGCCGTCGCGGTAGTAGCACAGCCCGGCGGTGGTGAACGGCTCGCCCAGTTCGTCGCCGTAGTGCGCGTCGAGCGCGTCACGCGCCTCGTCCAGCACGGGGTGGGGCAGCGCGTCGTCCGCGCCGTAGAAGGCCAGCAGCCGCGGCACGTCCACCACGTGGTCGTACATCGTGCGGCGCTCCGCACGCCACGGCACCTCCCTGGCCAGCTGTTCGAACAGCTCATCGGCGCCGGCCAGCCACCCGGGCAGCACGTCGATCCAGGCGCCGAGGCCGAGCGGTGTCCGGCGGATCCCGTCGAGGGGGCCGAGACGGAGCTGGTCGGTCTGGTCGAAGAGGGAGCCCTGGAGGTGCGTGGTCATGGCACCAGCCTACTCCTCATTCGAATATCTGTTCCATTGGTTGCCGCGGCGGTTCTCGCCGGGTGGCCCGGCCGCTCGAGAGTCTGCCGCTGGAGCGTCTTTCGATACATCGGTGTATCGGATACATTCCTGTATCGAACGGAGGAGCGGCATGGTGACGGATCAGACGGCACCGCGCGTGACCAGGCGCCGGGTGCGGACGCGGGCCAACCTGCTGGACGCCGCGTTCGCCGTGTTCGCCGCCAAGGGCTTCGGGCGGGTCTCCATCGAGGAGGTCTGCGAGGCGGCCGGCTACAGCCGGGGAGCCTTCTACTCCAACTTCGACAGCCTGGACGAGCTGTTCTTCGCCCTCTACCGGCAGCGCGCCGACCTCATCGCCGAACAGGTCGCCGGCGCCCTGGCCCTGGACGGCCCCGACCTCGACGTGCCGGCGGCCGTGGACCGCGTCACCGAGGTGCTGCTGCTCGACCTGGACTGGCTGCTGGTGAAGACGGACTTCCTGGTGCACGCCGCCCGCGATCCCGACGTGGCCCAGAGCCTGCTGGAGCACCGGGCGCGACTGCGCGACGCGATCGCCGACCGGCTCCTGCGGGCCCGCGGACTGACCGAACTGCCCGCCGTGCTCGGCGACATCGACGGCGCCGCGCACGCCGTGGTCGCCGCCTACGACGGCGTCACCACCCAACTGCTGCTGGACAAGGACGTCGAGGGCGCCCGGATCTGGCTGAAGCAACTGCTCACCGCGCTGCTGACCGACGGCAGCGACCCCCAACGAGCCCACTGAGAAAGGGAACGGACGCCATGGACGCGGACGTCATCGTCGTCGGAGCGGGCCTCGCGGGCCTGGTCGCCGCGCACGAACTCACCAGCCGGGGCCGCAGGGTCGCCCTGGTGGACCAGGAGAACGCCGCCAACCTCGGCGGCCAGGCCTTCTGGTCCTTCGGCGGGCTCTTCCTCGTCGACACCCCGGAGCAGCGCCGCCTCGGCATCAAGGACTCCCTGGAACTGGCCTGGAACGACTGGCAGGGCAGCGCGCGGTTCGACCGCACGGACGACGAGGACTCCTGGGCGGTGCGCTGGGCACGCGCCTACGTCGAGTGGGCGGCGGGGGAGAAGCGGACCTGGCTGGAAGGGCACGGCATCAAGTTCCTGCCGACGGTCGGCTGGGCCGAGCGCGGCGACCTGCGCGCCGACGGACACGGCAACTCCGTGCCCCGCTTCCACGTCTCCTGGGGCACCGGCACCGGAGTCGTCGAACCCTTCGTCACCTACGCCAGGCAGGCCGCCCGCGACGGACTGCTGACCTTCCACCACCGCCACCGGGTCGACGAGCTGGTCATCGAGGACGGCACCGCGCGCGGGGTGCGCGGCACGGTCCTCGCCCCGGACGACGCCGCCCGCGGTGTCGCCTCCAACCGCGACCGCGTCGGAGACTTCGAGCTGACCGCCCGGGCCGTGGTGGTCACCACCGGCGGCATCGGCGCCAACCACGAGACCGTCCGCCGCTACTGGCCCGCGCGCCTGGGCACCCCGCCCGCCGAGATGGTCACCGGCGTGCCCGCCTACGTCGACGGCCGCATGCTCGACATCAGCGCCGAGGCCGGCGTGCGCCTGGTCAACCGCGACCGCATGTGGCACTACACCGAGGGTCTGCGCAACTGGGACCCGATCTGGCCCGGCCACGGCATCCGCATCCTGCCCGGCCCGTCCTCGATGTGGTTCGACGCCCTCGGCCGCCGTCTGCCCGACCCCTGTCTGCCGGGCTACGACACCCTCAACACGCTCAAGTACCTGCGCACCACCGAGGACATCGCGGGCCACGACCACTCCTGGTTCATCCTCACCCAGAAGATCATCGAGAAGGAGTTCGCCCTGTCGGGCTCCGAGCAGAACCCCGACATCACCGCCAAGGACAAGGCCGCGGTCCTGAAGAACCGTCTCGGCAAGGGCGCCCCCGGCCCGGTGGACGCCTTCCTGCGCAAGGGCGCCGACTTCGTGACCGCCCCCACCCTGGAGCAACTGGTGGCCAAGATGAACGAGTTGACGGACAAGCCGCTGCTCGACGCGGCCGAGCTGCGCCGCCAGATCGAGGCCCGGGACCTGCAGATCGCCAACCCCTACAGCAAGGACGCCCAGGTCCAGGGCATCCGCAACGCCCGCCGCTACATCGGCGACCGTCTCGGCCGCGTCGCCACCCCGCACCGCATCCTGGACCCCGCGGCGGGCCCCCTGATCGGCGTCAAACTGAACATCCTCACCCGCAAGACCCTCGGCGGCATCCAGACCGACCTCGACTCGCGCGCCCTCGGCCTGGACGGCACCCCCATCGAGGGCCTGTACGCGGCCGGTGAGGTCGCAGGCTTCGGCGGCGGCGGCGTCCACGGCTACAACGCCCTGGAGGGCACCTTCCTCGGCGGCTGCCTCTTCTCCGGGCGGGCCGCCGGGCGGGCGGCGGCCCAGCAGACCGCCTGAGTCAGGCGCCGAGGAGCCGCACCAGCACCGCGGCGTGGCTGTGCTCGGGGTCCTTCGACGCGGTCAGCAGGGTGACGGTCCCCTTGTGTGCCAACTGCCGTACGTGATCGAGGAGTTCGGCGGCCTCCGGAGCGTCCAGCTCCGCCTCGTAACGGTCGCTGAACTCCTCGTACGAGCCCTCGCCCGCGTGGTACCGGCGCCGCAGCTCGGTCGACGGCGTGAGGCCCTTGGGCCACTCGTCCACCTGCGCCGCGTCCTTGGACAGGCCGCGCGGCCACAGCCGGTCGACCAGGACACGGACGCCGTCGTCCGGCTCGGGCGGTTCGTAGACACGACGTACGCGAACGCTCACTTCGGGCCTCTCTGGCGGGGCGGGTGGTTTTGAGCGTAATGCCCGGCTCTCGGGTGACGCTGCGTGACTTGGCCAAAAGGAGGAGGTGTACCGGTGACCCGGCCCCCTAGCCTGGGGCGATTGATCACCGGCCACCCCCCAAGGAGCTCATGTGAGACTGTCCCGCCGACAGACCGCCGCCCGCACCGCCGTGCCCCTGACGGTCCCCGTCGCCCTCGCGGCCCTGCTCGCCGGCAGCGGAACCGCCGTCGCCGCCACCGGCGGAGCGCGCGGCGCAGGCGACCCCTACTTCCCGCTCGCCGGCAACGGCGGCTACCACGTCGAGCACTACGGCCTGACGCTCCGTTACAGCACCTCCACCCGCCACCTCGACGCCACCGCCGTCCTCACCGCCCGCGCCACCCAGGACCTGTCGCGCTTCGACCTCGACCTCAAGGGCCTGAAGGTCACCGGCGTCAGCGTCGGCCACACCAAGGCAGGTTTCCGCCGTGACGGACAGGAGCTCGTCGTCACCCCGCGCCGGGCCCTGCACAAGGGCGAGCAGTTCCGCGTCACCGTCACCTACCAGGGCACGCCCAAACCCGTCACCGACCCCGACGGCTCGGCCGACGGCTGGATCCCCACCGACGACGGCGCCTTCGTCGCCGGGGAGCCGCAGGGCGCCATGACCTGGTTCCCGGCGAACAACCACCCCAAGGACAAGTCGTCGTACGACATCACGATCACCGTCCCCCAGGGCCGTACCGCCGTCTCCAACGGCCGCCTGCTCTCCCGGCGCACCGCGCACGGACGGACCACCTTCCACTGGCGCCAGAGCGAGCCCATGGCCGCCTACCTCGCCACGGCGACCGTCGGCACGTTCAAGGTGGAGCAGTACACCACCCGGGACGGCATCCGCGTCTACAACGCCGTCGACCCGCGGGAGGCCTCCGCCGCCGCGCCCGTGCTGAAGAAGCTGCCGTCCGTACTGGAGTGGGAGAGCAAGGTCTTCGGGCCCTACCCGTTCCGCAACGCGGGGTCGATCGTCGACCACGCCGACGTCGGCTACGCGCTGGAGACCCAGTCGCGGCCCCTGTACGACTCGGCGCCCGACCTGAGCACCCTGGTCCACGAGAACGCCCACCAGTGGTTCGGTGACTCCGTCTCCCTCACCTCCTGGAAGGACATCTGGATCAACGAGGGCTTCGCGACCTACGCTGAGTGGCTCTACAGCGAGCAGCACGGCGGCGACAGCGCGCAGAAGACCTTCGACTCCCTCTACGCCCGCCCGGCGAGCGACGGCCTGTGGGCCTTCCCGCCCGGCAACCCCGGCAGCGGCAGGAACATCTTCGGCACCCCCGTCTACGCCCGCGGCGCCATGACCCTGCACGAACTGCGGGGGGCCGTCGGCGATCCGGTCTTCTTCCGCATCCTGCGCGCCTGGGCCGGCGAACACCGGGGCGGCCACGGCACGACCGCGCAGTTCGTGCGGCTGGCCGAACGGGAGTCCGGCAAGGACCTCCACTCCCTGTTCACCTCCTGGCTCTACACTCCGGGGAAGCCGAACAGCGCCTGAAAGCTGACGAGTTCCTCACATGTGTGCGTCACAGTCGATCCGTGATCATGAATAGACCCCGTGCCGCCCTGCTCGCCGCCTCCCTGCTCCTGACGGGATGCGGCGGCGGGGCAGTGGCGTCGCCGGGCCACCCCTCGGGTCCGGTGGCGGCCGGGCCGAGCGCGCCCGACATCAGCCCCCTGACCTCGCCCTCGCCCCAGATGTCCGTGGCGGCCGCCCCGCTGCGACTGCCCGGCCTGGGACCGAGGACGCTGGCCCGGATACCCGGCGACACCCGCCAGGCCGTCGTGGTGACCGGCAAGGGCGAGAACTCCCCGGACTCCACGGTGGTGTTGTACGAGCGGACGGCGACCGGCTGGCAGCCCGGCGCGAGCTGGCCCGCGCACAACGCCCTCAAGGGCTGGTCCGGCCACCACATGAGGGGTGATCTGCGCTCACCCGTCGGGGTGTTCGGTCTCACCGACGCCGGCGGGCTGCTGAAGGACCCCGGCAGCAGACTGCCGTACCACCGCTCCGGCGGGTTCGTCGCACCCGGTACGGGCTTCGAGGGCGAACCCCTCGCGGGGTCCTTCGACTACGTTGTCGCGATCAACTACAACCGCAGGCCCGGCACTTCGCCCCTGGACTGGACCCGCCCGCTCGGCTCCGACCGCGGCGGCGGCATATGGTTCCACGTCGACCACGGCGGCCCCACCCACGGCTGCGTCAGCATCTCCGCCGAGCACATGAAGGAACTGCTGCGCGCGCTCGACCCCGCCCTCCACCCCGTCGTCGTCATGGGCGACGCGGCGTCCCTGGCCCGCTGACCGCTTAGGATCCGCCGCGTGTGCGCACATGTACTGGTCGCCGAGGACGACGAGATGCAGGCCGAACTCATCCGCCGCTCGCTGCTGGCCGAGGGCCACACGGCCACCGTCGTCCACGACGGCGCGGCCGCCCTGGAGGCCGCCCGGAGACTCGCCCCCGACCTGGTCGTCCTCGACCTGATGCTGCCGGTCGTCGACGGCTTCGGGGTGTGCCGGGTGCTGCGCGGCGGGGACCAGGACATACCGGTCGTCATGCTGACCGCGCGTTCCGAGGAGGACGACGTGCTCCTCGGCCTCGAACTGGGCGCCGACGACTACATGACCAAGCCCTACAGCCCGCGCGAGCTGATGGCCCGCATCCGCACGGTGCTGCGGCGCAGCGGCCGGGCCGTCGGCGTACGGGAGGACCCCGTGGTGCGCGCGGCCGGGCTGTCGGTCGACCCGGAGCGGCACGAGGTGCGCTTGGACGGCGAGCCGGTGGAGTGCACGCCTGCCGAGTTCCAGATCCTGCTCGCCATGGCGGCCGAGCCCGAACGGGTCTTCACCCGGCGGCAGTTGCTGCAGTGCACCCGGGGCTTCGACCGAGCCTCCACCGAACGCGCCGTCGACGTCCACGTCATGAACCTGCGCAAGAAGATCGAGGCCGATCCGCGCCGCCCGGTGCGCCTGCTGACCGTGTTCGGCGTGGGCTACAAGCTCAGCGGCGGCCGTCCGTGAAGCGGCGCATACCGCTGCGCAAACGGCTCCTGGTCCGGCTGCTGTTCGCCTCGGCGCTCATCGCGGTGTGCTCGGTGGCCGCGACCACGTGGCTGGCGGTGGAGACCACCACCCGCGCGCTGCGCGAGGAACAGGGCCAGGACCTCGCCGACGACCTGCGCATCCTGGCCAGGCTCAGCGGATACGCGGCCACCCACCCCGACTGGAAGGGCGTTGAGCCCCTCGTCACCGACCTCGCCGAACGGACCGGGCGGCGCATCGCCCTGACCACCACCGACCGCACCCTCATCGCCGACTCGGCCCGCAAGGGCACCGCCCTGCCCCTCGGCGCGGCCGCCACCGTCGACCCCCTGCACACCGACACCTACACCCAGCCCGGCGCGCAGCTCAGCGGCGTCGACCCGCGCGCCGTGGGCCCCTACCGGATCACCGCGAACGAACGCTCCCGGCTGGACGCGATCGCCGAGAAACTGCGCACCTGCCACGCCCGGTACAGCGTCGACGTCAGGATCGAGCACACCCCCAGCGGCCGGCCGGTCCTGCTGGCGTCGGACGGCAGCGACGGCACCGACTCCCTCTCCGAGGAGTGCGGCTACGGCCTGAACGCCCCCGTCCCCACCGAGCGCACGGCGATCGACGCGCTGACCAGGGCCGCCCGCACCTGCTTGCAGCGGCACGACCAGAGACTCGAGGCACCGCTGTACCTCTACCTCAACCCCAGCGGAAGGAACCCCCAAAGCCGGTACATCGTCGCCAAGTACGCCAAGGAGGGCGACGAGCAGCCCCTGAAGACGGCACAGAGCTGCGCCGACTCCGCGCTGCGCGCCCAACTCGACCCGTACGTCGCCCCGGTGGCCGACCTGTATCTCGGCGGCGACGACACCACTCCGCCCCGCTTCGACATGTCCCCCGCCAACAAGGCGAAGATCATCGGGGTCGTCGGGCTGGTCCTCGCCGTGACGGTCGCGGTGACCGCGGTCGTCGCCACCCGGCTCGTACGGCCGCTGCGCGCGCTGACCGAGGCGGCCCAGCAGCCTCCGGAGCTGCACGTCCGGGTGCCGGTCACCACCCGGGACGAGACCGGCATCCTGGCGGAGGCCTTCAACGACCTGACCGAGCGCCGGGAACGCATCGAGGCCCAGCGCAAGGCGATGGTCAGCGACATCGCGCACGAACTGCGCAGTCCGCTCACCAACATCCGCGGCTGGCTGGAGGTCACCCGCGACGGCGTGGTCGACCCCGACCCGGCACTGCTCGGCTCCCTGCACGAGGAGGCGATGGTGCTGCAGCGCGTCATCGACGACCTGCAGGACCTCGCGGCCGCCGACGCGGGCACCCTGCGCCTGCATCCCGAGCCGGTCCGCGCCGACGACCTGCTCGACCAGGTCGCCGCCGCCCACCGCGTCGCCGCCGCCGGGGCCGGAGTCACCCTGCGCACCGAGACCGACGGCTCCCCCTGGCTCGACGCCGATCCCGTGCGGATGCGGCAGGCCCTGGGCAACCTCGTCTCCAACGCCCTGCGGCACACCCCGGCCGGCGGCACGGTCACCCTGGCGGCACACCGGAACGGCGACGAGGTCGTCTTCACCGTCAGCGACACCGGCACGGGCATCGCCCCGCAGGACCTGCCGCACGTCTTCGAGCGGTTCTGGCGCGCCGAGAAGTCCCGCAGCCGCCGCACCGGCGGCAGCGGCCTGGGTCTGCCGATCGTGCGCCACCTGGTCACCGCCCACCGCGGCACGATCACCGCGGCGAGCGAACCGGGCACCGGGGCCGTGTTTACGATCCGACTGCCGGGCAGCGGGGCGCCGCAGGAGTAGGGGGCCCGGTGCTGCGACGGGTCCTATGAATCCGCCGGGCGGGTAAACCCGTAGGCACGCTCGACCTTGGCCACGTGGAGGGCGAACGAGGCGTACCACTGCTCGCGTCCGTGCGCACGGGCCAGGGCGTGCTCCGCGTGCTCCCGCCAGGCGGCGATCGACTCCTCGTCCCGCCAGTACGACACCGTGATCCCCAGCCCGTTCGCACCGCGAGCGCCGTCGACGCCGAGGAATCCCGGCTGGTCGGCGGCCAGCTTCATCAGCCGCTCGTCCGTCTCCGCGTACCCGTTGTCCCCGGCGGTCCGCACGGCGGTGAACACCACGGCGTAGTAGGGCGGGGCGGGCAGCGACGCGGGCGCGACATGGGTCACGGCGTCCTCCCTTCGTGGTCCTCCGGTTCCGGGGAGCTCAGGAGTCTACGACGCCCACCTTCCCGGACCTTCTACGCGTGGCGCACCCAGCTGCGCGTCCACCGTCCTTGCGGATGCCGGGCGGTCCTACGCGCCACCCCGGCGGGCCGCCGCGCGGCGGCGGCGTTGCAGGGCCCGCCGCTCCATCTCCCCGGTTCCGCCCCACACGCCCAGGATCTCGCCGTGGTCCAGTGCCCATTCCAGGCACTCGTCCCGCACCGGGCAGCGAGCGCACACCGCCTTCGCCTGTTCGGTCTGCAACAACGCGGGGCCTGAGGTGCCGATCGGGAAGAAGAGGTCGGGATCCTCGTTGCGGCACGCGGCCTGGTCTCGCCAGTAGTCCATCAATAGTCACCTGCGATCGAAGTCGTACGTGCCCTCGCGAATGGCTTACTCGTTTTCGGGTGACCTGTCGATGCGTGAGCAAAACAAGGGGAATCGCGGAGAAACGGTGTTCATTGCTCGCGCATGCCCCACGGGGTGCCGTAGGCGGTGAGCAGATCGAGGAACGGGCGGGCCGGGAACGCCTCCGGACCGAGGACGCCGGAGCCCGACCAGGCGCCGCCGGCGAGGAGTTCGAGGGCGACGACCGGATTGACGGCGGTCTGCCACACCACCGCCTGGCTGCCGTACTCCTTCATGGACCACTGGTTGTCGACGACGTGGTAGAGGTACACCTCGCGCGGCGCGCCGTCCTTGGTGCCGCGGACCCAGGTGCCCGCGCAGGTCTTGCCGTGCATCAGCTCGCCGAGCGTGGCCGGGTCGGGCAGACACGCGGCGACGACGTCCCGGGGTGAGACCGCCACCGGCCCGGACGCGCTCGGCACGGTCACCGGGGCGGTGCTGTCCAGGCCGAGCAGGTGCAGCGTCCTGAGGGTGTCGATGAACTCGCGGCCCAGCCCGTACTTGAAGGTCACCCGGTGGGCGTCCACCCAGCGCGGCACGAGCAGCACCTCCTCGTGCTCCACGTTCACGCACTCGACCGGACCGATGCCCTCGGGAAAGTCGAACACCTCCGGCTCGCTGAACGGCTCGGTGGTGAACCAGCCGCGGTCGGCCTCGTAGACGACGGGCGGGTTGAGGCACTCCTCGATGGTGGTCCAGATGCTGAAGGAGGGCGCGAAGTCGTAGCCGTCCACGGTGAGGTTCGCGCCGTCCCGGATGCCGATCTCCTCGATCTCGTCGAAGAGTTCGTCGGCGGCGTACCGGGCGAAGACGTCCGACAGTCCCGGCTCCACGCCCATGCCGACCAGCGCCAGCGCGCCCGCCTTCTCCCACTCCTCGGCGCGTGCGAACTGCTCGTCGCCCAGCTTGACCCCGCAGCGCGCGTACGGCTGCTCGGGGTGCGGACGGGACAGGGACATCGCCATGTCGAGGTAGGTGGCGCCGGCGGCGCGGGCCGCCCGGAACAGGGGCATCACGAAGCGCGGGTCGGTGGCGTTGAGGAGGACGTCGCAGCGGTGCCGGCGCAGCAGGTCCACGACCGCCGGCTCGTCGCCCGCGTCCACGCGCTCGGCGGTGAAGCGGTCGTCGTCGACGGCCGCGACCGCCGCCTCGGCCCGGGCCGGGTCGTAGTCGGCGACGACCATCGCGTCGAAGAAGGAACGCCGGGCCGCGATCCGGGTGACGGCGGTGCCGACACCGCCGGCGCCCACGAGCAGTACACGCATGACAGAACTCCCTGTGCCGGGGTGGATGACGTGGGGCCCCGCCGGAGATGGAACGCCTCCGGCTCACGTAAGGTCAATGGCGTTGGCATAAGGAGGTCGCGGTGCCCAAACCGGTCGTGCCCGAGGAGCGGCGGCGCAGGCGCCGGCCCACCAAGAGCGGCACGGTGCTGTCCGAGGGGCTGATCGTCGAGACGGCGCTGCGGATGCTGCGCGAGCACGGCAGCGCGGGTCTGACCGCCCGCCGGCTCGGTCTGGCGCTGGACGCCGACCCGAGCACGCTGTACCGCTACTTCCGCGGCATGGACGACCTGACCCTCGCCATCGGCGACGCGTTGATCGGCCAGGCCCTCGACGGCTGGCGGCCGACGGGGGAGTGGCGGGCGGACCTGCGCGCGGTCGGACTGCGCATCCACGCCGCGTACCTCGCCCATCCGCAGGCCGCGCTGCTGACCACGAACCGGGTCACCGGCCGGGCGAACGAACTCGCCGCGGACGAGGCCGTCCTGGACGTGCTGCACACTGCCGGCTTCCCGCTCGCCGACACGGTGCGCGTCTACCACGCCTTCATCGACCAGACGCTGGCCTTCGCCGCCCTGGACGCGGCCTCTCTCACCCTGCCCAGCGCGGCCCTGCGCGCCGACGAGGACATGTGGCGCTCGACCTACGCCCGTCTGCCGCGCACCACGCACCCGCGTATCGCCGAGGCCGCACCCCTCCTCGCGACCCGCATGGTCGACAGCGCGTATCCGACGGCGCTGGAGATGCTGCTGGACAGCGCGGCCGCGCAGCTGGCCGCGCTCAGCCGCGCAGCGCCTGCTGAGCCGCCCGCGTGACCGCGTCGGCGACCGAGGCGAGGGCCGGGGAGTCCAGCTTCCACTGCTGCCAGTAGAGCGGGACGTCGAGGGCGAGATCCGGGTCGAGGTGGACCAGCCGCCCGGCCCGCAGCAGGGGTTCGGCCTGCACCTCCGGTACGAGTCCCCAGCCGAGGCCCGCCGCGACGGACTCGGCGAAACCCTCCGACGTGGGCACGAAGTGCCGTACCGGACTCGCACTGCCGCCGCCGCGCCGCAACCGGCGGACGAAGGCGTCCTGCAGGTCGTCGCTGCGGTCGAAGACGACGGTGGGGGCCGCGGCGAGCACGTCACGCAGCGGGCCGTCGAGATGGTCGCGGGCGAAGTCCGGGTTGGCCACGGGAACGTAGCGCATCCGGCCCAGCGCGCGCACCGAGCAGCCCGTCACGGGCTCCGACGAGGACGTCACCGCCGCCATCACCGCGCCCTCGCGCAGCAGCGAGGCCGTGCGGGTCTCGTCCTCGCGGCGCAGTTCGAAGCAGAGGCGGGGCTCGTGCCGTACCCCTGTGAGGGCGGGGAGGAGCCAGGTGGCGAGGGAGTCGGCGTTCACCGCGATCGACACCCGGGTCGGCTCCCCGGCCCCGCTCATGCCGAGCTCGGCGCGGGCGTCGCGCTCCAGCCGGGCCAGCTGGCGGGCGAAGCGCACCACGACCTCGCCGGACTCGGTCGGCCGCACGGGCTTGGTACGCATCAGCAGCACCCGGCCGGTGCGCTGCTCCAGTGCCTTCACCCGCTGGCTGACCGCCGACGGGGTCACGTGCAGCGCGGCGGCCGCCGCGTCGAAGGTGCCCTCGTCGACCACGGCGAGGAGGGTGCGGACCTGGTCGAGGGGGAGTTCGGTCAGCTCGGTCTTCACATCGGCTAATGATACGTAAGAATCTTTAGCTGTACGTCGTGTGATCGTCTCCGTAGCGTCGACGGCATGACCAACGCCCTGACCGCCGCGGCCGCCGGATTCGGCACCGGCCTCTCGCTCATCGTCGCCATCGGCGCCCAGAACGCCTTCGTCCTGCGCCAGGGCATCCGCCGTGACGCGGTGCTCGCCGTGGTCGGCATCTGCGCCCTGTCCGACGCCGTGCTCATCGCCCTCGGCGTCGGCGGGGTCGGCGCGGTGGTGGTGGCGTATCCGCGGGCGCTCACGGCGGTCGGCTGGATCGGCGGCGGCTTCCTGCTGTGCTACGGCGCCCTCGCCGCCCGCCGGGTGCTGCGGCCGGCCGGGGACTCGCTGCGCACCGAGGGCGAGGCGACCCACTCGCGTCGGCGGGCGGTGCTGACCTGTCTGGCGCTGACCTGGCTCAACCCGCACGTCTACCTGGACACGGTGTTCCTGCTCGGCTCGATCGCCGCACACCGGGGCGGACTGCGCTGGACCTTCGGCCTCGGAGCGGCCCTCGCCAGCCTGTGCTGGTTCGCCGCCCTCGGCTTCGGCGGCCGTCTGCTCGGCCGCTTCCTGGCCAGGCCGTCCGCCTGGCGGGTGCTGGACGGGCTGGTGGCCGCGACGATGATCACGCTCGGCGGGATGCTCGTGGCCCGGGCCTGATGACCGAGGGCTGAGATCGCGCGTCCCGGCGTCCCGGCGTTGCTGCGATAGTGAACCCCGGCCCCGAAAGATGTATCGAGCAACCAGGACACCCGTGGACACGAGCGAGCGCAGCACCGAACCGCAGCCACCGGCCCCCGCCACCGAAGAAGAGGCGGGGGCCCCTCCCCGGCGCGGCTGGCGCCGCTGGGCGATGGACACCCGCCCGCTGCGCGTCCCGGCCTACCGGCGCCTGTGGTCCTCGACGATCGTCACCGCGGTCGGCAGCCAGCTCACCGCGGTCGCGGTGCCCAAGCAGATCTACGACATCACCGGCTCCTCGGCCTGGGTCGGCGCCGCGAGCCTCGCCGGACTGCTGCCGCTGATCGTGTTCGCGCTGTGGGGCGGAGCGGTCGCCGACACCATGGACCGCCGCAAGCTGCTGCTGGTCACCAACACCGGCATCGCGGTGACCTCCCTGCTGTTCTGGCTGCAGGCCGTCGGCGGGCTGGACTCGGTAGGGGTGCTGATGGCGCTGCTCGCGACGCAGCAGGCGTTCTGGGGTCTGAACGCCCCGGCCCGCAACGCCTCCATCGCCCGGCTGGTGCCCGAGGAGCAACTGCCCGCGGCCAACGCGCTCGGCTCCACCGTCATGCAGACCGGCCAGGTCGTCGGGCCGCTGCTGGCCGGCGTCCTCATACCCGTCATCGGCCTGCCCGAGCTGTATCTGGTCGACGCCCTCGCCCTGTGCGTCACCGTCTGGGCGGTCTACCGGCTGCCCTCGCTGCCGCCCCTGGCCGGCGCCGCGGTGCGCCGGGCGGGCGTACGGCAGGTCGCGGAGGGCTTCCGCTACATCTCCCGGCACAAGGTGCTGCTGCTTTCCTTCCTCGCCGACATCGTCGCGATGGTCTTCGGCATGCCCCGCGCCCTGTTCCCGCAACTGGCCGCGCAGACCTACGACTCCTACGGCGAGGGGCTCGCGCTCGGCCTGCTCTTCGCGGCCATCCCCATCGGTGCCGTGCTCGGCGGACTGTTCTCCGGCACCTTCTCCCGGGCCCGCCGGCACGGCTGGATGGTCATCGGCGCGGTCGTCGTGTGGGGGCTGGCGATCACCGGGTCCGGGCTGAGCGGGAACCTGTGGATTGCGGCCGGCTTCCTCGCCGTGGCCGGCCTCGCCGACATGGTCTCCATGGTCTTCCGCGGGGCGATCCTGCTGTCCGCCGCCACCGACGAGATGCGCGGCCGGATGCAGGGCGTCTTCACCGTCGTCGTCGCGGGCGGCCCGCGCCTGGCCGACGTCCTGCACGGCACCGCGGGCTCCGCCTTCGGCCCGCGCGCCGCGGTCGCGGGCGGCGGACTGCTGGTCGTCGCCGTGATGCTGGCGCTCACCGCGGCGATACCGGCCCTGCGCCGCTACCGGATCTGAGGCCTACAGGCCGCCGCGCCGGTGCGCCGCGTACTGCTCCATCAGCCTGCCCCGGGTCATCTCCAGCCGGTGGGCGAGGATCTCGGCGACGCTGCGCACCAGCACGATGCCCAGCTGCGGATCCTCCTCGCACAGCCGCAGCACCCGCGCCGCGTCGAACTCGTAGGCGCGCACCGGGCTGAAGGCCTCGGCGCCGAAGTCCCACTCGTGCGGCGGGAACAGCCACGACCAGCCGAGCAGATCGCCCGCGCCCAGGCTGGCCACGGTCACCTTCTGCAGCGAGTTGACCCGCTGGTCGAGGGAGACCGCTCCCGAGCGGATCACCCAGAAGCGGTCGGCCCGGCCGCCCGCCTCGAAGATGCGGGTGTCCTCCGGGAAGGAGACCTCCTTCGCGAGCGCCATCAGACGCTGGCGCTGGGGCGGAGGGAGGGCGGTCAGCAGCTTGATCGCTTTGGTCATGGCACGGCTCCTCGCCGGCGTGGGTCCGAGGTGTTTCCCTATGCCCATTTCAGCCGCTCCCGGTCCGCTGAGCACCTCGGCGGACGGCAGTTCCCGTGCGGAAGTCGCGCGCATGAAAAAGCCCTGGCTGGACGGGGGAGGCCAGCCAGGGCCGTTCGCGGTGGTGTCGGAGGACGGTACGGTCGACCCCGCCACCACGTATGAATGAACGGTAAACCATCAAGGGGCACTACGCGTAGCGAAAAGCGGGTTGCGTGACCGGTTTCACTCCGCGGCCTCGTTTCCGGCCGCCACGACCCGGATCGTCCCGAGTTCGGGGTCGCTGGGGTCGGGCAGGTTCATGCCCGCCTCCAGACCCGTGCGCAGATACCGCAGGACCGGCTCGGTGAGCCGTTCGCCGGGCAGAACGGCCGGGATCCCGGGCGGATACGGCGTGATCATCTCCGCCGCGGTCCGGCCCGCCGCCCGGCCGACCGGCACGTCCTCGGCGGGACCGAAGAAGGCGTCCCGCGGCAACCGCGCCTGCTCCATGCGCAGTTCGGCGGGCGAGGGCACCTCCACCCGTGCCGCGCGCGGAAGTTCGGGCGCCGCCTGCGCGAGATCCTTGAGCCCGGTCAGCAGCTCGCCGGTCGTCTCCCGGTCGTCGGCGTGGGTGATCTGGGCGCCGATGCGGCGGTGGTCGTTGAGATGCATGTCCAGCCGCCGGTGCTCGCGCAGCCAGTCGGCGGCCTGGAAGCCGGTGATCCCGAGACCTGAGACATCGATGACGCACGGCAGCGGGTCGAAGTCGTCGGCCAGGCCCGCACCGCAGAAGTCGTCCCGGTCGTTGACGTGCAGGCCGTCGATCTCCTCGATCGCCGCCCGCACCTCGGCCGCCAGATCCAGCGCCCCGCCCATCAACTCCCGGCCGTGCAGGGCCATCTGCCGCCGCCAGCCGTCCATCCCGGCGTACAGCAGCACCGACGGGCTGGTGGTGCCCAGCAGGTCGGCACGCGTCTTCAGCAGCTGCGGCGGCACCAGGTCGCCGCGCAGATGGAACACCGATCCCTGTTCGAGGCCGCTGCCCATCTTGTGGATGCTGGTCACGCAGATGTCGGCGCCCGCGTCCATCGCCCACGACGGCAGACCGGGATGGAAGGGAAGATGGGCGCCCCACGCCTCGTCCACGATCAGCGGCCGTGAACGGCGGTGACAGACCTCGGCGATCGCCCGCAGGTCCGCGCAGGCGCCGTACGGTGTGGGACTGACGACCAGGGCGCCCTTGGCGTCGGGATGCTCCTCGAAGGCCTGCTCGAAGCGTTCCGCGGACGGGGCGTGCGCCAGATGCCGCTCGGCGTCCCAGCGGGGCTCCACCCACACCGGTTCGATGCCGGACAGGACCAGCCCGGACACCACCGACTTGTGGGCGTCCCGGCTGATCAGCAGCTTCTCGTGCGGTCCCGCGACGGCCAGCATCGCGGCCTTGACCGACAGCGAGCTGCCGCAGGTGGTGAAGAACGTGTGCTCGGCGTCCACAGCGTCCGCCATCAGCTCCTCGGCCCGCTCCAGCACCCGCCCCCGGGTGAGCCGGTCGTCAAGCCCGCCCGAGGCCAGGACGTCACCGAGGAACACCGCGTCGCCCAGCACCTCGCGTACGGCGGGGTCGGCGCCACGGGCCTGCTTGTGTCCGGGCGGGGAGAAGGACAGCTGGCCCTGGCGATGGAAGTCGGCCAGGGCTTCCAGGACGGGTGCTCGGCTGTGATCGGCTGACATGCGCGTCGGGTGCCCAGGGGGGTGGGCGTCAATCGAGGCGGAGGGATCAGCCCTGCTCGGAGTGGGCGCCGGGGGTGAGGACCTCGTCCAGCACCCTGAGCACCGTCTCATAGGCCAGGGTCCGTACGACGGCTTCGCTCGCGGGGTCCGGCTCGCCCGCCTGAAGGCCGTCGGCGCGCTCCCGCCAGGACCGTGCCCCCTCCTGTGCGCAGGCCCGGGCGCGCTGGAGACGGCGCAGCAGTTCGTCTGAGTCCACGACATCGCTCATGACGGCCGGGTACCCGCGATCTCCGGGAGAAGACCGGTGTGCGCGGGTCCGACACGAGAGGTTTGACCGGGCCTGCGGCGGTGAGCCGATAGGAGAGACCTGCGGTGCTCACACAGAGCGACGGGACGCTGCCGCTGTCGGCCGGGACCTCGCCGTGGCCGTGAAGCAGCCCGCGCCGGTGCGGCGCCGTGGGACGGCCAGGACCCAGCCGTCCGCCTCATCGATCACAGGCCAGTTCATTCTTCCGACAGGGAGTCATGGCGATGTGCGAGAAGCACACGACCGATACCGTCATCGAGCCGTCGGGCGCGCGGGGCACCGGCCCGACGCGCCTGTGGCGCCCGGCCGACGCCCGCAGGGCCGTGGAACAGGTGGTCGCCGAACGCTGCCGGGTCACCCATACGCACTGGGATCCCGACGCCCTGGGCGACGCGCTGCTCGTCGCCTCGGAACTCGCCACCAACGCCCTGCTGCACGGGGGCGGCGTCACCGATTTCCACGTCGACGTCGCCGGGCCCTGTCTGTGCGTCTCGGTGAGCGACCGCAGCGCCGAACTGCCGGTGACCAGGCCCCCCGTGGACGCCCGGGGACGACGCCGTTCCGGCGGCCTGGGCTGGCCCATCGTGTGCCGGCTGGCGCGCGACGTGCGGGTGTCCGAGCTGCCCGCCGGCGGCAAGTGCATCACCGCGATGGTGGCGCTTCCCTGAGGGCTTTCCCGAGGGCCCCGGACGAAGCGGAGCGAAGAGTTTCGGGAAGCGGAGTTTGTACCCACCACCCAGGGGCAGACGGAGTTTCGTGCTTCGGACCGGAGGCGCGCCAGCGGGAGCGGTATGGCTGGCCGGACCTCAGTCGGTCCGGGTGGGCGACTTCTCCCGCGGTATGTCCCTGAAACCCCCAGTTCGGGAGCGAATCCGCATGCTCATCGACACGTCGACCAGCCGTCCCAGCACGCAGACCACCCAGGCCCCGTCCCACATGCGGCGGCACGACGACGCCCCCGACACGGCCGACCTCTTCGCCCGGCTGGCGAATCTGGAGGACGGACCGGAACGCGACGCGATCCGCGACCAGCTCGTCAAGGCCTGGCTGCCCATGGCCCACCGCATCGCCGGCCGCTTCCGCGACCGCGGCGAGTCGGTGGAGGACCTGAGGCAGGTCGCGGCCCTCGGACTGGTCAAGGCCATCGACCGTTTCGCCCCCGAGCGGGGCGCCTTCGAGAGTTACGCCGTCCCCACCATCACCGGCGAGGTCAAGCGGCACTTCCGGGACCGGATGTGGGCGCTGCGCGTACCCCGCAGGGTGCAGGAACTGCGCAACAAGGTGCGGATCGCGCGCCGCGAGCTGACCCAGACCCCCGGCACCCCCGAGCCCTCGGTCGCCGACCTCGCCGCCCACACCGGGCTCACCGAGGAGGAGGTGAGCTGCGGCCTGGAGGCACTGGAGAGCTTCAGCACCCTGTCGCTGGACGCCGAGCTCTCCGGTGACGACGACGGCTACAGCCTCGCCGACACACTCGGTGCGACGGACTCCTCCTTCGACACCGTGATCGACCGCGAGTCCGCCAAGGAAGGCCTGCGCCGCCTGCCCGAACGCGAACGGGCCATTCTCTACATGCGCTTCTTCGAGGACATGACGCAGAGCCGGATCGCCGACCAGCTGGGCATCTCCCAGATGCACGTCTCCCGCCTCATCAGCCGCAGCTGCGCCCAGGTGCGCGCCGAGGCGATGGGACAGCGCGGCCGACGGGGCACCGACGGGCGGTCGACCGCGGTCTGAGCCGAGCCGAGCGAATACCGAGTCGAGGAGGAACACACACCATGCTGATCCCTCATCCGGCCTTTCTGCGCAAACTCGTCGAGGAGTACGAGTCGCTGCGGGCCGAGGAGGCCGAGACCGGCGCGGGCCGGGTGAGCCCTCGCGCGCAGGACGTGGCGTACACGCTGTGCGTGTCGACCGGCACCCGTGACGTCAGACACGCCCTGGAGACGGCCCACCGGCTGCTGGCGGCGGCGGACCCGGTGCACTCGCCGTCGAGGACCGCCGCACCCCTGGCCGACTGACCACCTCACGCACCAGTCCGCGGCAGCTGTGCCCGGAAGCGCCTCGAGCACGCTTCCGGGCACAGCTGTGTCCAGTGCGTCCAGGTGCCGGCGGCGGGTCCCGACCGGCGGGATCGCAGGGGGTGGGGCCGGTGTCGGGGGCCGAAGCCGGGGCATTCGCACGACGGGAGGTTCACATGAACGCGAGTGCTGTGTCACATACCACCCGCATGCGGGCCGAACGTGCGGCCCGCGGCTCGGTGACCGAAAGTGCCGCCCGTGCCGGCCTCACCGCCCGCGGGGTGATCTACCTGCTGGTCGGCGTCATCGCGCTGCAGATCGCCTTCGGCGACACACACCAGCAGGCCGACCGCGGTGGAGCCGTCGGCGAGCTGGCCCGGCAGCCCTTCGGAGCCGTCCTGCTCTGGGCGCTGGGCCTGGGCCTGGTCGGCATGGCGCTGTGGCGGCTGTCGGAGGCCGTCTTCGGCTCGGTCGGCAAGGACGGCCGCAGTGCGCGCAAGCGGCTGATCGCGGCCGCCCGCTGCGTCTTCTACGCGTTCGTCGCCTACTCGGTGCTCCGGTTCGCCGCCGGCCCGCACGACGGCAGCGGCGGCTCCAGCGACGAGCAGTCCCGTGACATCACCGCGCGGGTGCTCCAACTGCCCGCCGGGCAGTGGCTGGTGGGCATCGCGGGTGCCGGCGTCATCGTGGCGGGTGTCTGGGTCGGGGCCCGGGCCGTACGCCGGGACTACCACCGTCAGCTCAAGCTCGCGCAGATGGCCCGCTGGGCGCGCCGGCTGGTGGACGTGACCGGCGTGGGCGGCGGGGCGGCGCGCGGCCTGGTCTTCGCCGCGGCGGGCGTGTTCGCGGTGCGTGCCGCCGTCGACTACAAGCCCGACAAGGCCAAGGGACTGGACGACACCCTGCGCTCGTTCGCCGACACGCCGCTCGGCCCGTGGCTGCTGGTCTGTGTGGCGACCGGTCTGGTCCTGTTCGGTCTGTTCTCGTTCGCCCTGGCGCGCTGGCGCCGGGTCTGACGCGGGAGGGACGGGGAACACGATGGGGATGAACGAACCCGAGTTTCCACCCGAGCACCGGCCCGTCGACATGTATCTCGGCCTCCTGCGCAACCGGATGGACACGGAGGACTACCTTCAGCTGCTCGACGTGGTCCAGCCGATCCTGCGGGCGATCGAGGAGCAGCGCCTGCCCGAGCTCGACTTCGCGCTCGACGGTGAACGCACCGACGGTCTGTCCCAGGAGGTCCGCGACGAGGCCGCCCTGGTCATCGCCGCCGCGGTCACCGGGAGACTGGACAACGAGGTCGTCGAGATCAACCTGGACGAGACCGGCCCGGTCCGTGTGATCACCGACGCGGACACCGCTTCCGACCCCACTCGCCTCGGCGAGATCGCCGACTACATCCGCGAGCGGCACCGCCAGAACGAGGAGCTGCGCGGCATCGCCGAGGTCAGCGGCCTGCCCACGGACTTCTGACGGGCGAGTGGTGTGTGACATGGCACTGGAGGACCAGTGGTATGTGACATGGCACTGAGATTCTCAGCCCGTCACTGTCACCGCTTCGGCTCCGCCACCGGCACCCGCAGCGACCGGGCCAGGCCCACCACCGCCTCGTCCAGCCGCTGCAGATGCCGCAGCACCCGGTCGGTGATCCGCCCGTAGCGCGACCCGCCGGGCAGCTCCGACTCCAGCAGCGCGGCGATGCTCGCGCCCGTCTCGACCTCGACGGCCGCCCGCTCGTCCGCGACCCGCGCCTCGATCGCGTCGATGTTGCGCAGCAGGCGCCGCCCCGCCCGGCGCAGCCGGGGATCGGCGGCGATGGACGGATGCGTGGGCAGCAGCTCGGCCATCGCGGCCAGCGACCGCGCGTGATACGCGGAGGTCTCCAGCAGCGCGACCACGTAACGGGCGGTGTCGCGCCGGGTCCGCATCGGGGTCACCGGGTGGGTCAGCGGCTGCGTGGCCGCCCGCAGGTCAGCCAGCGCCTGGTCCAGGTCCCGCGCCTTGTCCAGCAGTTCGTGCGGCGGCCCGCCGCTGAGCTGCTCGACCGCGGCCTCGGTGACCTCGCCGAGCCGCTCCAGCACCGTCCGCAGCAGGTCGTCGGTACGGCGGTCGGTGTGCACCGGCAGCACGAACGCCGCCGCGATGATCCCGCAGGCTGCGCCCAGCGCCGTCTCCTCCACCCGCAGCACCAGCACCGACAGGCTGTAGGTGTGCAGCAGCGTGTAGAGCAGGCCCAGCGCCGCCGTCACGAAGAACGACATCAGCGTGTACGACAGCGGCGCCGTGTAGAACATCGCGAAGACGAACAGCAGCACGAGCGCGAACGCCGTCCAGGTGTGGTGGCCCACCAGCGCGGCGAGCAGCAGTCCCGCGATCACACCGAGCACGGTGCCCAGCAGCCGCCGATAGCCCTTGACCAGGATCTCGCCCGTGGACGCGGTGTTGATGAACACGATCCAGCAGGTCAGCACCGCCCAGTACCAGCGCTGACTGGAGAGGAACTCGCCGCCCACGATGGCCAGCGACGAGCCCACCGCGACCTGCACCGCGGCCCGCGTCGTCGGCCGCCGCAGCCCCGTCGCCGCGTCCTCGGCGCTCTCCTCGCCCCCGTCGATCGCGGCGTCCTCGGCGTCCAGCTCCTCCCGGGAGCGCGCGGCGGACGGGGTGTCGTCCGACTCGTCCTGCGGCCCGTCCAGCGCGATCCTCAGGCCCAGTACGGCGCGGGCGGCCTCGCCGATGCCGCGGAAGACGTCCTGGACGGCCGGCGATGCCTTGGGCAGGTTCTCCTCGTCCCGGTAGCCGAGCAGCCGGTTGCGCACCTGGACCAGTCCGGCGCCGGGGTGGGCCGAGACCGGCCGCAGCACCAGCGCCCGCAGCGCCTCAAGATCGCGGCGCAGGGTCTCGGTCGCCTCGTCCCGCACGGGCAGCCGGCCGCTCTCGGGCAGGGGCGCGCCCGGCAGGTGCAGGGTCAGGGTGTCCGCCCGCTCGGCGCTGCGCGCGGTGAGCAGCAGCAGCCCGAGGCGTTCGGCGGCGATCTCGGCGTCCGCGACGCGCCGCTGCACCAGCCGGGCCACGGCCTCGTCCGAGGTGCCGTCCTCCAGCCGGCCCTGGATCATCATGGCCGTGTCGTGCAGCCGGGCCGTGCCCTCGCGGGTGCCCTGCAGAGCCTTGTCGATGTCGTCGGGGCCGGCGTCCAGCAGCTCCAGCTGCGCGGACACCAGCTGGGCCAGCCGGGCGCGGAAGGCGTCCCGCAGCCGCTCCAGGATCCCGGCGGGCGTCTCGCGCACCAGGCCGAAGCGCATCACCGCACTGGCCGCGAAGGCGACCGCGACGACGCCGTACAGCTGGGGCAGCGCGGAGACGGTGGCGCCGACGAACAGGGACATGAAGTAGACCTGGAAGCCGATCAGGCCCAGCGCGGTGCCCCGGTCGCCGAACCGGCGGGCGTACACGGCGCAGAAGATGAGCGCGACGAAGAAGACGTCACCGGCGATCACCCGGGAGTGCAGCAACGCGCCCAGGGACACGGAGACCAGGGCCACCGGAAGCCCGAGGGCGAGGGTGACGGCCTGCGGGCCGGGCTGCTTCTCCCGGATGGCGAAGGTGGCCACCATCGCCGCGATGGCCCCGCCGACCAGATGGCGCACATCGGCGTGCAGCAGGGTGAGCACGGCCAGCGTCAGGGCGATCGCGCCCATCGTCCGCAGCCCGGCGGTCAGGCGCAGCAGCCCGGGGTCGGAGGCCGCCACGAGATCCCGCAGCCGTACCCTGACCGACCCTCGCGCTGCCCTCACGCCGCCGTACTCACTCCCCGCTTCACCTCATGTTCCGCGACCCAGCATGGCTTGACGGGCGCGAAGCGCCCGCACCCGCCTCACAGCTGCTTGCGCCCGGACCCCTCGACCTGCGCCCGCACCTGCTCCGCGCTCAGATAGGCGTCGGTGTACTCGAAGTCCTTGAGCTTGGCCGGCTTGCGCGCCTGGAAGCCGGTGCGGACGAAATCGTCACCGGCGACCGCGTTGAGCGTCCAGTTGGTCGCCACACGGACCTTGGCGACGTTGGTGCGCAGCGCCCACCAGTGGTAGCCGCGGGCGGCGAACTGGGCGGGCAGGCCGTGCAGTTCGATGCCGAGCGGCTTGGAGACGGCGTCGGTGCCGCCGAGGTCGACCACGAGTCCGAGGTCCTTGTGGCGGTACGGCGTCATGGGATGGTTGCGCAGGCTCGCGATGATGTTGTCGGCGACCTGCGGGCCCTGCCGCATGGCGTGCTGCGCGGTGGGCGGGCAGACCGCCTCCTCCTGCCCCTTCGCCAGGTCCGGCACCGCGGCGGAGTCGCCGAGCGCGAACACCCCGTCGTGACCGGGCAGGCTCATCTCGGGGGTGACCACGAGGCGCCCGCGGACCGTCTCCGCGCCGAGCGTGGCGATGAGCGGGCTGGCGGCGACCCCGGCGGTCCAGATCAGGGTGCGGGTGGGCACCACCCGTCCGTCGGTGAAGGTGACCTCCTCCGGCCCCGCCTTCTCGATGGACACGCCCAGCGAGACCTCGATGCCGCGCCGCTTGAGGATCTCCTGCGCGCTGCGGCCGAGCTTGTCGCCGAGCTCGGGCATCAACTTGGGGGCGATGTCGATGAGATGCCACTTGATCAGAGCCGGGTCGATGCGCGGGTAGCGCTTGACCGCGCCGTGGGTGAGCTTCTGCAGACAGGCGGCGGTCTCCGTGCCGGCGTAGCCGGCGCCGACGACCACGAACTGCAGCCGCGCGGCGCGCTCGGCCGGATCGTCGCTGGCGTCGGCCAGGTCGAGCTGGGAGATCACGTGGTCGCGGATGTAGGCGGCCTCGGCGAGTGTCTTCATCCCGAAGGCGTGCTCGGTCAGTCCCGGGATGTCGAAGGTGCGGGTGATGCTGCCGGGGGCCAGCACGATGTAGTCGTAGTGCTCGTTGACGATCTGGTCGGTGATGGTGCGGATGACGCAGACCTTGGCCTTCAGGTCCACGCCGATGGCTCCGCCGGGAATGATCCGGGTGCGGTACTTCTTGCTGCGGCGCAGCGACACGGCGATCGACTGGGGCGTCAGCACGCCGGAGGCGACCTGGGGCAGCAGGGGCAGATAGAGCTGGTAGGCGAAGGGGGTCACCAGGGTGACGTCCGCCTCGTCCGGCGCGAGTTTGCGTTCCAGCCTGCGTACGCACTCCACGCCGGCGAAGCCCGCGCCCACCACCAGGATCCTGGGTCGTGTCACGTCGTTCATCCCTTTCTGCGGCTCCAGGCGGTCTGCAACCGACGCCCTTCGCCTGCCCTGGATCTCCGCTCGCACCACATCGATCCCACCGCTTGCCCAACCGTTCCGCCAGCGGGGCACGGCGGGCAGACGAACGCGTCGAGCACAACCATGCCCGCCCGGCTGCGGAAACGCACCGCAAAGAAGGCAAGGAAACGGCTAGCCGCGCTGCTCCGCGAGGTGGCACAGCAGCAGGCAGACGTCGTCGTCGCGCTCGGAGTCGCTCAGCAGCGGGTCCAGGATGAGGTCGGCCGAGCCCTCCAGGTCGCGTTCCAGTTCGGCCGGCTCGAAGCCGCCGAGGGCGGTCGCGAGGCGGGCGATGCCCGGATCTATGCCCTGGGCACGGCGTTCGACCAGGCCGTCGGTGTAGAGGGCCAGCGTCGAGCCGGGCGGCAGGGGCACCGTGTGGTCCGGGATCTCCTGGCTGAGCGGGATGCCCAGCATCGCGCCGGGCTTGGCGTCCAGCGTGTGCACCCGGCCGTCGGCGGTGCGCAGGACCGGCGGCGGATGACCGGCGGCGGCCCAGGTGAGGGTGGGCTCGTCGGGGTGGAGACGGGCGATGACGGCGGTGGCGTACAGGTCGGGCTGCAGATGGTGCAGGAAGATGTGCAGCCGGGTCAGCAGGGTGCCCGGGCCCGCGCCGTCCACGGCGTAGGCGCGCAGCGCGGTGCGCAGCTGACTCATCATCACCGCCGCGTGCAGCCCGTGCCCGGTGACGTCGCCGACGACGGCGATCAGTCCGCCGTCGGGCTGCGGGAAGGCGTCGTACCAGTCACCGCCGATGTTCAGGCCGTGCGTGGCCGGCAGATAGCGGGCGGCCAGCCGCAGGCCGGGTGCGCTGGGCAGGTCCGTCAGCAGGGCCCGCTGCAGTGTCTCGGCGATGTCGCGGTTGTGCTCGAAGCGCCGGGCGTTGTCGATCGCGATGCTCGCGCGCCGCGCGAACTCGATGAGCATGACGGCGTCGTCCGGGTCCCAGCGGTCCCCGGGCGGGGAGAGGGTGATGACGCCCAGCGGTGCCCGGCGGGTGGGCAACGGCAGGCACAGCAGCGGGATTTCGGGATCGAGCGCGGACGGCGGACGGTCGTCGACCCCGGGCAGCTCGCCGGGCCGGCGGGCGGCGTACTGGGGACGGCCGGTGCGGGCGGCGAGCACGGCGGCGGCCGGGTGCGGTGCGGGCGGGTGCCGGTCGTCGTCGCCGTCGAACAGCCACACGTCGACGCTGCGGGCGTACTCCGGCACGAGCAGTTCGGGCAGCAGGCGCACGATCTCGTCGTGGTTGAGCGAGGAGGTCAGAACGGCGCTGGCGTCCGCGAGGAACGTCAGCCGGCGGCGGGCGCTCTCCGCCTCCTGGCGGGCGCCGCGCTCGGCGGCGAAGGCCTCGCGCTGGGCCCGACCCGCCGCGTCGAGCTCCGCGTGCAGGGCGAGCACGCCCTGGTTGGTCTGGTGCAGCTCGTCCCGCAGGAAGGCGACCAGTTCCTCCTGTTCGGCGAGCTTGTCCAGCACCAGGGCGGCGTCCTCGTCGGCGCCGAGCAGCGACTCGGCCAGTACCGAGGGGCTGTCGGCCGGCATGGAGGCGTCCGCCGCGGCCGGTGTCTCGGGGCACAGCAGGGAGGTGCGCCACGGGGTGTGCGCGGTGGACTCCGAGGTTTCCAGGGGGGTGACGACCGCGTGCAGGATGTTCTGCGCGGCCGGGGCCGGGGCCGCTGTGACCTCGAGGGTGAGCCGCCAGGAGCCGCCCTTGGTGAGGCACTGGCGCAGATGGGTGCTGAGGGCGGTGGCCAGCCGGGTCCGGTCCAGCGCCGTCACCCCGTGCGCGGCGGCGAGCCGCGCGGCGGCGATACGGGCGCGCGCCGCGTCGTCGACGGTGCTGATCTGCCATGTGCGCTTCATGGGCGCTCCGGCCGGGTCGGGGCCAGTACGGCCACGGCGGTGTCGTCGCGGACCGGGCGGGCGGCGCTGCCCGCGTCGCGGATCACTCCCGCCGCGACGACGGCCGGATCCGCCGTCAGCATGGCCGCTTCGGCCGGTGGCGTCCAGCGGCTCGGCAGGCCGTCGCTGTGCAGGATCAGTGTTGCGTCGGCCGCCCACGGCATCCGGTCCTCGCGCAGCGTCCCGGGCCGGTGCACGCCGATGATGCCGGGCCGGGACAGCAAGGAGCGCCAGGCGTCCCCGGTCCGCAGCCGGGCCCCGATGTTGCCGACGCCGGCGAAGCGGAGCAGCCCCGCCGCGGTGTCGACCTGGGCGACGGCGACGGCCGCCCCGCGGGTGCCGCGCAGCGCGCTGTCGAGCCGCCCGAGACAGTCGGCGGGGGACAGGTGCGCCGAGCGGTGCAGTTCCTCGACGGCCGCGGCGGAGGCCCGCGCCGCGTCCGGCCCGTGTCCCAGTCCGTCGGCCAGCATCAGGGTGGCCCGGTCACCGGCGCGCACCCAGGTCCAGGCGTCACCGGAGTACTCCCCCCTGGCGAAGGGCACGTTGATGCCGCCGGCCCGCACCGCGGCGGTGTTCTCGGCCGGGGTGGTCCCGGCGGCGCCGATCCGGGCGAGCGCCACCGTGCCCCGCCCGGGGACGCTGTGCAGGGCGAAGTCGTCCGCGACCCGCCGGCACGTGCCCAGGCCGGCGCCCAGGGAGTGCGCGGTGGAGAAACCGTCGCTCAGGGCCGCGGTGACGTCGGCGATGCCGGGGCCGTGGTCGATCGCCGTGATCTGCACGAGCCGCGCGGGGAGAGCGGCGTCGGCGGGCAGGGTGGGCGGTACGAGCTCGACCAGCAGCTGTCCTCCCCCGGCGTGCTTGACCAGGTTCGTGGCCAGCTCGGTCGCCACCAGCGACAGGGCCGCCGTGCGCTTGGCGTCCAGCCCGGCGAGGGCGGCGGCACGCTCGGCGGCGACCCGGGCGTCGCGCACCCGGGTCGAGTCGTGCACCGGGACGTCCCACACGCGCGGCATCACGGCTCCTCGCGCGGGGGCGGCGGCGTCGACGCCCAGGAGATCACCGTGACCGTGGTGCCCACGCCGGGGGTGCTCTCCAGGGAGAACTCGTGGACCAGCCGGCGGGCGCCGCCCAGCCCCAGGCCCAGCCCGTCGCCGGAGGTGTAGCCGTCGCTCAGCGCCTGCTCCAGGTCGGCGATGCCGGCGCCCTCGTCGGCGAAGGTCAGCCGCAGTCCGACGGCCCGGCCGCGGGTCACCCGGGCCGACTCCATGCGGCCGCCCCCGCCGTGCACCAGGGTGTTGCGGGCCAGCTCGCTGGCGGCGGTCACCAGTTTCGTCTGTTCCACCAGTCCGAAGCCGAGTCGCGCGGCGGACTGTCGTACGTGCTGCCGTACCCACGCCAGGTCCATGTCGGAGCGGATCGGCAGGCAGGCGTCCACGCCTGCGGACATCGGCATCACCGATGCTCCCGTGGCCCGCCGGGCCGGTGGGTGTCGGCGGCGAGCAGGTCCATGGCCGCCTCGGTGTTGAGCGCGGTCCGCAGTCCGGGCAGCGTGAGGCCGAGCTCCACCAGGGTGATCGCGACCGCGGGCCGCATGCCGGCGACCACGGTCCGGGCGGCCAGCAGCGAGGAGTTCGCCGCGATCTCCGCCAGCGTCCGGGCCAGGAAGGAGTCGACGATCTCGACCCCGGAGATGTCGATGACGACCCCGGTCACCCCGCTGCTCGCGATGGTCTCGCCGATCTCCTGCTGCAGTTGCTGCGCCGTGCTGTCGTGCAGGTCCCCCTGCAGGGTGACCAGCAGGACGTCGCCGAGGCGGAGCACCGGCACATGGGGCGGGGGGACACGGTAGAAGTCATCGGTCACCGCGGACCGTCCCGCCGTTCGTCGGGGCGATGATGCCGGAGCCCAGTTCGTGCAGGGCGTACGCCAGCGCGTCGGCGAGGCTGGCCCGGGTGAGCACCGTGCCCAGGTCCAGGCCGAGGTGGACGATGGTCTGCGCGATGGCCGGGCGGATGCCGGAGACGACGCACTCGGCGCCCATCAGCCGGGCGGCCGCGACGGTCTTCATCAGGTGCTGCGCCACCAGCGAGTCGACCGTGGGCACACCGGTGATGTCGAGGATCGCGAAGCGGGCGTGCTGCTCGACGATGGCCTGCAGCAGCGTCTCCATGACGACCTGGCTGCGGGCGCTGTCGAGGGTCCCGATCAGGGGTACGGCGACGATGCCGTCCCACAGCTTGATGACCGGGGTGGCCACCTCCAGCAGCTGCAGCTGCTGCCGCTCGATGAGCGCCTGGTTCTCGTTCAGCGCCGTGTCCAGGACGACCAGCCGCAGGGTGCCCATGAGCACCGTGAGAGCGGTCGCGCACTCGCGGACCTCGTCGGGCGACGCGTCGGGGAGATCGGCGATCAGCAGGTTCACCGCGGGCGGGCGCAGGGCGTCCACCTCGTTCGACACCTGTGCCGTGGAGAAACCGGCGCGGGAGCGGGCGGCGCCCATCCGGGCCAGCTGCTCGCGCACCACGGTGAACCCCGCGGCGTCGGTGTCGTTCGCCCGCTCCGCGTCCGCCACCTGGGCCAGCGCGTCGATCACGGTGCGGGCCGCGTCCACGGCCTCGTCCCGGGAGATGGTGAAGACGGCCCGGAACAGGGGCTCGTCGGCCCAGCGCTGGGCGATCTGCTCGCGGCGGCGGCGCAGGAACTCGCCGACCTCCCGTATCGGCGATCCGTGCTGTTCTGCCGTTTCGTGCTCCGGCACGTGCTCACTCCTCATCCGCGTCGTCCGCGTCGCGTCGGCCGTACCCGCCGCCGGCCGGGTACGGACCGCGACTCTTGCCGGGCGACAACTGTAGTCATGGTGCGAGGTCGCTCCGGGCCTCGCCCCCGCCGGGTGATCCCGTCGGGTGGTCCGCCGGCCGATACCGGCGCGACACGCGTGCGACCGGTGCGGCACCGTTCGATGTCCGGCGGCCCGGGGACGGCCGCTGGCCGGCGGCTGCTTGCCGAACCGGTCGAGACACGCCACCAGCGCGTCGTCGTCCGGCTCGGATTCGACGCCCGCGAAGGCCGCATCTCCGCGGCGCGCGTGAGCCGGTCGGTGCTCCGTCCCTGTGCGTACAGGTCCGTGTGGCGCTCGGCGGCGACCACCTCATGCCCCGAGGTCCGGGCCGGCTCCGCCCGTTCGGACACGTGTCGCAACACCGTCAGCCCGTGGTCCGCCATGCGGAACTCGTGCGCCGGACGTGAGCTGACAGGGGTCGGCAAGGCTGCGACAGTGTCAGGGTGACGACCCCGCATCCGCGCCCGCGACCCCAGGAGACCGCGCGGGTGACCGCACGGGCGGCCGAGCTGCTGGAGGTGCTGTGGGGCAGGGCCTCGACGGCACCGGTCTCCGCCTCGCAGCTGCGTGTCCTGTTCATCCTCGAACACAATGAGGGCATCAACCTGCGCACGCTCGCGGCCGCGCTGGGCTCCACGCCCCCCTCGACGAGCCGCCTGTGCGACCGGCTGCAGGCCGTCGGGTTCGTGGAACGCAGGACCCCGCTCACCAACCGGCGGGAGCTGCGGCTTCATCTGAGCCGGCACGGCAGGGCCTTTCTGACGGACCTGCGACTGCGCCGGGAGACGACCCTGCGGTCCGTGCTCGACCGGATGCCGGCCGACCGGCGGGCCGCGCTGCTCGACAGCCTGGAGGCCTTCTGCACGGCCGCGGCGGCGGCGATCCACGAGGACGACACGTCCGCGGCGCGTACCGCCTGACACCGGCCCATTCTTGATCCCTTCCGCGTCGGCGCGCTCACTCCGTTGTCCGGACCACACAGTTGTCCAACGGCAACCGTCACCGCTCCCGTGCCTGCTCGACGCGGGCCAGCGCCTCCTCGACGCTCTCCGAGACGGGCACTGTGATGCTCACTCCGGTCAGGTCGAGAATCCGTCGCACGGCGGGCGCGGGGGAGATGATGTGCACACTCCCGGGCAGCTCCCGGGCCTCCTGGTAGACGCGCAGAATGATGTTCATCCCGGAGGAGTCCATGAACGGCACATCCGTGAGATCCAGCAGGAAGTGCCTGCGGCCGTGATGCAGCTGGTTGGCCAGATGGTGCTGGAACTCCGTCGTCGTGTCGACGTCCAGGTAACCCTTCACCGTGACCAGCGCCACGTCCTCACCGGGCAGGCTGACCTCGACGGACAGGGGGTTGTGGGCAATGGACACGTCTACCTCCGACAACAACGAGTGCTACGGCCAGGCCGGTTACCCGCGTGATCGGTTCCCACGCACGCGAGCGGACAGCCGCATCCGCAGTTACCCCTGATCCGGTCCGGCATGCGTCCGGACTTTCGGGCCGCCGAAGTGTGGCCCGCGGAAGGCCGGCAGACGTATCCGGCGCCGCCGCTGACGTGACGGGCCTCGCTCCCGCTGTGCGGAATGCGGACGGAGCGGCAGGGCAACTGCCGGGAGACACACGGCCGTGATCCCGGCCTCCCGTCCGGAAGGGACTGGCGGGACTGGAACTCGTCCCCGTGCCGGACGGACTCCGGCTCACCGTCCACGACCACGGCGACGTGGTGCCCGAGATCATGTACGGGCCGGGCGCACTCCCGGCGGAGCGCCGGGGCAGCGGCTACGGCTGGCCGCTCGTCGTGCGCCTGGCCCGCCAGATCACCGTCGCACGGCGTCCCGGGGGCGGAAAGACGATCAGCGTGCTGATCCCGCTGCGGGCCGTGGAGCACAGCGCTCCGGAAGCCGGGCAGCCGGCCTGAACAACCGCCTCCCGGCCCCGCTCACCAGGGCTCACCAGAGCCTCACCAGGGCAGGAAGACATGGATGTCCTTGCCGCCGTCGGTCGTGGTGACGCTGACCTGGTCGCACAGGGTGTGGATCAGATGCCAGCCGACCCCGCCGCCACCGCCGTCGGGACGGAACGGACGGGGGGCGGGCGGGGTGCTGCTCGTGTCGTGCATGACCACGTGGACCCCGTCGAAGGTCTGCCGCAGCCGGAGTTCGAAGGGCCCCGGCGCGTACTGGATCGCGTTCGCGGCGAGTTCCGTGACCACCAGCAGGATGTCGTCCCAGTGCTCGGGAGCCGCCGGCGGCGTCACCTGGCTGAGATCCTCCAGGAACCGCTCCGCGTCCAGACGCGCGTCCGTCACGTTGTGGACCTCGCCGGGGAAACGCGTGGCCCGCTCCGGGAGGTGACCCGAAGGAAGTCCTCTTTCCCAACGCCGCTCGGCTGCCATCTCGCCTTCCCGCCCGATGCCGCGGGGCTGTCGTCCTCGCTCGGATGTCCTACCCGTCCCAGGTTCCCGAGGAGAGCTCATCGGAACACGTTGTCCGCCTCGTCCCAGCTGGACAGCTCGTCGGGCATGCTCTGCCGGGCCGGACGCGCGCGTGCCTGGTACATCGCGTCGATCTCGAAAGCGTAGTGCTTGACGATCGCGTCCCGCCGCAGCTTCATGGACGGGGTCAGCATTCCGTTCGTCACGTCGAACGGCTCGGGCAGCACCCGGAAGACCCGGATCGACTCCGGACGCGAGACGGAGCTGTTGGCCGCGGCCACCGCGCGTCCGATCTCCTCCCGCAGCGCGTTCTCCTCCCGGGCCTCGCGGCTGGGCGTGGTGCTCTGCAGCGACAGGGAGCGGCGCCAGTACGCCAGGAACAGCGGGTCCAGCGTGATCAGCGCGCCCACACAGGGACGGTTGTCGCCGACGACGACCGCCTGATGGATCAGCGGATGCATCCGCAGCCGCTGCTCCAGGGCGGCCGGGGCGACGCTCTTGCCGCTGCTGGTGACGATGATGTCCTTCTTGCGGCCGGTGATCGTCAGATATCCCTCGGAGTCCAGGTGCCCGATGTCCCCGGTGGCCAGCCAGCCGCCGCGCAGCGCGGCCCGGGTCGCGGCCTCGTCGTTGATGTAGCCCTGGAACACCGACGGCCCGCGCACCAGGATCTCCCCGTCCTCGGCCACGGCGATGTCCGTACCCGGCAGCGCCTTTCCGACGGTCCCGGACATCTCCCGGCCCAGCGGCTGCGCGGTGAGTCCGCCGGCGGCCTCCGTCAGGCCGTACCCGTCGTTGACGTAGATGCCGATGCCCTCGTAGAACAGCGACAGTTCGCGGCTGAGGGGTGATCCGCCCGAGGTCGCGCGGATCACCCTGCCGCCCAGCGCGGCGCGCAGCTTGCGGTACACCGTCCGCTCGAAGAGGGCGTGTTGCAGCCGCAGGTCGAAGCCGGGGCCGGAACCGCCGCCCAGCCGCTGCCGTTCCAGCGCGGCCGCGAAGTCCCGTGCCGTGTCCGCGGCCCGCTCGAACAGGGCGCCGCGGCCCGCTTCCTGGGAGGCGTGCAGGAAGTTCTTGTAGATCCTCTCGAACAGGGAGGGCACGGCGCAGAGGTAGGTGGGGCGGAAGGAGCGCAGGCCCGCCGACAGCGCCTCCTCGCTCAGGTCGGGCTCGTGCCCCATCACCAGGCCGCCGCGTACGCACAGCGTCTGCACCAGCAGCCCGTAGACATGGGAGAAGGGCAGGAAGGCCAGCACCGAGCCCTGCCGCTCGCCGGGCGGCACCACCGTGTGGCCCCAGCCGGCGAGCAGGGTGTCGCAGGCACTGGCCAGATTGCGGTGGCTCAGCGCGCAGCCCAGGGGATGACCGGTGGTGCCGGAGGTGTAGGTGACGGCCGCGGTCGAGTCGGGCAGCACGATACGGCGCAGCGAGTCGACGGTCGCCAGCGGGATGAGCGCCCCCCGCTTCACGAGATGGGCCAGTGCCCCCGCGTCCAGCTGCCACACGTGCCGCAGCCGCGGCAGCGCCCCGCACACCGAGCCGACCGTCATCACGGCCTGCTCGTCCTCCACCACCACCGCCACGCAGCCGGCGTCCCGCAGCATCCACTCCACCTGGTCGCGGGAGGACGTCGGGTAGATCGGGACGACCTCGGCGCCCACCGCCCACAGGGCGTAGCTGAGGACCGTCCACTCGTAGCGGGTACGCGCCATGATCGCCACGCGGTGGCCGGGAGAGATCCCGGACGCGACCAGGCCCTTGGCCAGGTCCACCACCTCGTCGCGCAGTTCCACGGCGGTCACCTCCTCCCAGGCGCGGGAGGCGGGGTCCGTGCGGCGGGCCAGCACCGTGAGCGTGGGGTCGGCGGCCGCCGTGTCGAAGATGCTGTCGGCCAGCCCGCCGGTCAGGGGCGCGACGGAGGGGGGAGCGAGGGCGACGTTGCGCATGCGCTGCTCCTGGGGTGTACGGAGGGTGACCCTGCCGACGATCTCTGTTGTCGACGGTGCTCGAATCTAGCTCAGGTGGGTGCGGATGGTGACCGGAACGTACGAAGTTGCGGAGCCGTGATGATCTCGCCGTGTCGGGGGGACTCGGGTGGCATGAGTTACGTCAATCCCGATCCGGAACCAGAACGCACCACCGGTCTCGAACCCGGCGGTGGAGTGCCGCCCGGCGAGACCCCGCCCGCGGAGAGCAGCATGCCGGAGGCGGGGCCGCTGGAGAGGCACAATCCGCCCAAAGGCTGGGCGAAGGCGCCCCTGGCGCTGATCCTCGTCGTGGTCGTGCTGATCGCCGCGGGCTTCCTCGCGTTCGCCCTGACCATGATCTTCTGAGGACGGCCGCTCACGCCTGGGTCTGACGGGCGCAGGCGGTGACGACCTCGCGCAGGCTGTCGGTCTCCGCCAGCAGTCGGCGCTGCACGCCCGCGCCGGTGTCCCCTTCCAGCAGCCTCGCGCAGCTCGTGCGGGCGCGTTCCAGGTCGCCGGTCGCCTCCAGGGCCTCCCCGACGTGTTCCAGCAGGTCGGCCACCACGGACTCGGCGGGCATCCGGCGCATGGTCGCCGGGTGCAGCAGCTCCTCCTCCAGCCCGGAGCGTGCGGCTCGCCAGGCGGCCAGCCGCAGCAGGCTGACGCTGTGGTCGACCGGCTCGCGGCCGGCCCGCCACTCCCGCGCCGCGGTCTCCACCAGCCCCCGGGCGAGCAGGGCGACCAGGACGGCCGTGTCGGCGTGCAGACAGACGTCGGCGACCCGGAGTTCCACCGTCGGGTACTGCTGGGAGAGCCTGACGTCGAAGTAGACCATCCCCTCGTCGAGGATCACCCCGCTCGCCACCATGTCCGCCACCCGCCGGTGATAGCGCTCGGCCGACCCGAACACCTCGGTCGGGCCGGCCGACGGCCAGCGCTGCCACACCCGGCTGCGATAGCTGGCGTATCGCGTGTCCTGCCCCTGCCAGAAAGGGGAGTTGGAACTCAGCGCCGCCAGGACCGACAGCCAGGGACGGATGCGGTCGATGACCGCGACGCCCTCCTCGTCGGAGTCCACGGCCACATGGACGTGGCAGCCGCACACCAGCGGCTCCTGCGCGGCGAGACCGTACTGCTTGGCCATCCACTGGTAGCGGCTGCCCATTCCGACCGACGGGCTGACCGGCAGCGGGGAGGTGGCGAGCGCGGCGACCGTGCACCCGATCTCCCCGGCGTGCCGGCCGGCCTCCTTGCGGCACCGCACGATCTCCGCGCTCAGATCCGCCATCTCGGCCTGGGGATGCGTGGCGAACTCCAGCATCTGGCCGTACAGCTCCTTCTCGAACACCCCCTCGTCGGCGCCGTCGTGCTCCGCACGGGCGAGCACCGCGGCGGACGACGCCTTCGGCTCACCTGTCTCCGGGTCCACCAGGAGGAGTTCCTCCTCCACACCGACGGTCCGCACCTTCAGGCCGCCTCTCCATGACATCGCCACCGTTACGACGCCATCGAGTACCCCGCTGATCGTCATTGCAACGGGGTGAACCAGACCGTGGCGAGCGGCGGCAGGGTGATGGTGATCCTCCCGTCCTCGGGCTTGAGGTCCTCGGCGTTGACGACGTCGCCGCCGCCGTAGCGGGCGGCGTCGGTGTTGAGCCGCTCGCGCCAGACCGGGACCTCGTCGCCGACGTGCAGTCGGTAGTCGTGGCGCACGACGGGGGAGAAGTTGGAGACGGCCAGCAGCGGGCTGCCGTCGGCGGCGAAGCGCAGGAAGGCGAAGACGTTGTCCTCGGCCGCGTCGCCCAACACCCAGCGGAAACCGCCCGGATCGCTGTCGCGCTGCCACAGCGCCGGGGTGTCGAGGTAGACGCTGTTCAGGTCGCGGACCAGGTCGCGCACCCCGCGGTGATCGGGCTCGGCGCCGTAGCCGGGATCCAGCAGCCACCAGTCCGGGCCGTGCGTCTCGGACCATTCCGCGCCCTGCGCGAACTCCTGCCCCATGAACAGCAGTTGCTTGCCCGGGTGGGACCACATGAAGCCCAGGTACGCGCGGTGGGTGGCCCGCCGCTGCCACCAGTCGCCCGGCATCTTCGACACCAGCGCCTGCTTGCCGTGGACGACCTCGTCGTGGGAGATCGGCAGCACGTAGTTCTCGCTGTAGGCGTACACCATCGAGAACGTCATCTCGTTGTGGTGGTACTTGCGGTGCACCGGCTCGTGCACGATGTAGCCGAGCGAGTCGTGCATCCAGCCCATGTTCCACTTCAGCCCGAACCCGAGTCCGCCGCTGTCGGTGGGGCGGGTCACGCCGTCCCAGGCGGTCGACTCCTCGGCGATGGTCACCACACCGGGCGCCCGCCGGTACACGGTCGCGTTCATCTCCTGCAGGAACGCCACCGCGTCCAGGTCCTCCCGGCCGCCGAACACATTGGGCGACCACTGTCCGGAGTCCCGTGAGTAGTCCAGGTACAGCATGGAGGCGACGGCGTCGACACGCAGCCCGTCGATGTGGAACTCCTCGCACCAGTAGACGGCGTTGGCGACGAGGAAGTTGCGCACCTCGGTGCGCCCGAAGTCGAACTCGTAGGTGCCCCAGTCGGGGTGCTCGGCACGCCGCCCGTCCCCGGGCTCGTACAGCGGATCGCCGTCGAAGCGGGCCAACGCCCAGTCGTCCTTGGGGAAGTGCGCCGGCACCCAGTCCATGATCACCCCGATGCCGGCCTGATGCAGGGCGTCGATCAGGTGCCGGAAGTCGTCGGGGCTGCCGAGGCGGGCCGTCGGCGCGTAGAAACCGGTGACCTGGTAACCCCAGGACGGCCCGTAGGGGTGCTCGGCGACCGGCATCAGCTCGACGTGGGTGAAGCCGAGGTCCTTCACGTACGCGGGCAGCTGCTCGGCCAGCTCACGGTAGGTCAATCCCGCGCGCCAGGAGGGCAGATGGACCTCGTAGACGGAGAACGGCGCCTGGTGCACCGGTGTCCGGCCGCGCCGGGCCATCCACTCCGCGTCGCCCCACTCGTGGTGCGCGGCCGTCACCACGGACGCCGTGTCGGGCGGCGCCTCCGTGCGGCGGGCCATCGGGTCGGCCTTGAGGAAGCGGCTGCCGTGGCGCGAGGTGATCTCGAACTTGTAGCGGGCGCCCTCGCCGATGCCGGGCACGAACAGCTCCCACACCCCGGAGGCGCCCAGCGAGCGCATCGGCAGCGCCGTCCCGTCCCAGCAGGTGAACTCCCCGGCGACGCGCACCCCTTGGGCGTTGGGCGCCCACACCGTGAACCGGGTGCCGGTCACGCCCTCGTGGGTCATCGGCTCGGCACCCAGCGCCTTCCACAGCTGCTCGTGCCGGCCCTCGCGGATGAGATGCAGGTCCAGCTCGCCGAGCGCGGGCAGGAAGCGGTACGGGTCCGCCGTCTCGTGCTCCTCCTCGTCGTAGCGCACCGCCAGCGTGTAGGCGGGGATCTCGTCGAGCGGCAGCACACCGGAGAAGAGGCCGTCGCCCTCGGAGACCAGCGTCGCGCGCCTGCCTCCCGTCACGACGGTGACCGAGCGGGCGTACGGGCGCAGCGCCCGCACCGCGATGCCGCCGGGCACCGGATGGGCGCCCAGCAGCGCGTGCGGGTCGTGGTGCCGGCCGGACAGCAGGCGTTCACGGTCGCCGGCATCCAGGGGCGGCGCGGCCTGGGGGCGCGCCGGGCCGGAGGGCTCGGGGAGCGAGGTGTCGCGCAGGGCCACGGCTTCAGCCTCCTCTTACGGCGAGACGCTCGATCGCCGCCATGGGAACGGGAAGCCAGTCCGGACGGTGTCTGGCCTCGTAGAGCACTTCGTACACGGCCCGATCGGTCTCGTAGGCGCGCAGCAGGCCGTGCTTCTTGCGCGGGTCCCAGCCGGCCCGGTCGGCGTAGCCGGCGCAGAACGCCTCCCGGCAGCGGCGCGCCCACTCCGGGCGCCAGGGGCGGCGCTGCCGGGCCGCGTAGTCGAAGGACCGCAACATGCCCGCGATGTCCCGCACCGGGGACTGCGCGGCACGCCGTTCGGCGAGGGGACGGGACGGCTCCCCCTCGAAGTCGATGACGAACCAGTCCCGGCCGGCCCGCAGGACCTGGCCCAGATGGAGATCGCCGTGGATGCGCTGGGCGGGCGGCCCGGGGTCGCAGAGGACGAGCGCGCCGAAGGCGGCGCGCAGCCCGGGCACGTACGGGCGCAGGGCGGGCACGGCGTGGGCGGCCGCGTCGAGGCGCTCGGTCATCGTGGAGGCCGTGCGCACGCTTTCGTCGTGCGCGCCGGTGGGGAAGGCCGCGGCCAGCGCGAGATGCACCTCGGCCGTGGCCTGCCCCAACTGGCGGGCCTGCGCGGTGAAGTCGTCGCCCGTGGCGAGCGCGCGCAGTGCCAGTGCCCAGCCGTCGTGCGCGTCCCGCAGGAACGGCTGCAGCACCCCGAGGGTGGCCTCCTGCGGATGCGTCGTACGGAACCAGGCCACCGGCGCCGGCACCCGCCGGCACTCCTGTTCGGCCAGCGCCTCCGGCACCTCCAGGTCCGGGTTGATCCCGGGCTGCACACGCCGGAAGAGCTTCAGGATGAACGCGTCCCCGTACACCAGGGAGGTGTTGGACTGCTCGGCGTCCATCAGCCGCGGCACGAGCCCGCTGGGGACCGTCAGCGACGGGGCGGTCTCGAAGCGCAGCGGGCCGGCCGTCCCGGGCTGCCGCAGCCGCTCCAGGAGCAGCTGGGCCGAGCGGGGGTCCTGGAGCGCGTCGAAGACCGTCAGACCGGCCAGCGGTCCCTCCTCGGCGCGTCCGATCAGCGCCCGGCCGAGGCGGGGCGAGGGGTGACGGCGTACGCCGAGCAGCAGTTGGTAGCAGTCACCGGCCGGAGGAGTGCCACCGGGCGTGGGCACTCCGCCGTGACCGGCGTGCACCAGCAGATGCAGACAGCCCGGGAACAGCTCCGTCATGGACACCAGGGCCAGGTCCGTGACGGGCCGGTCCTTGCCCGCGAACCAGCGCTGCCGGGGCAGCCATTCGCGCAGCAGTCCGGCGAGCGAGGCCATGGGGCCCGCCTCGACGGTACGGACTGGTCGGGGAGTTGCGGTCTTCTGCATGGTGACGCGTCCTTTCCTCGGCACACGCTCGAAGCTCACGCCGATGGGCGTCGGCCGATGCGGGATGCGACTCGGGTGAGCCGGAACCAGTAGAAGCCGTGGCCCCCGAGGGTCAGCAGGTACGGCAGCTCGCCGATGGCGGGGAAGCGGACCCCGCCGAACAGCTCGACCGGGTGGCGTCCGGCGAACTCGCGCAGATCGAGCTCGGTGGGCTGGGCGAACCGCGCGAAGTTGTTCACACAGAGCACCAGGTCGTCCTCGTACTCGCGCAGGAAGGCCAGCACCGCCGGGTTGGAGGACTGCAGCTCCGTGTAGGACCCGAGTCCGAAGGCGGGGTTCTGCTTACGGATCTCGATCATGCGGCGGGTCCAGTGCAGCAGCGAGGACGGGGAGGCCATCGAGGCCTCGACGTTGGTGACCTGGTAGCCGTAGACCGGGTCCATGATCGTGGGCAGGGTGAGCCGTCCGGGGTCGCAGGTGGAGAAGCCGGCGTTGCGGTCCGGTGTCCACTGCATGGGGGTGCGGACGGCGTCGCGGTCGCCGAGCCAGATGTTGTCGCCCATGCCGATCTCGTCGCCGTAGTAGAGGATCGGCGAGCCCGGCAGGGCGAGCAGCAGGGCGGTGAACAGCTCGATGGAGTGGCGGTCGTTGTCGAGGAGGGGGGCCAGGCGCCGGCGGATGCCGATGTTGGCGCGCATGCGGGGGTCCTTGGCGTATTCGGCCCACATGTAGTCGCGTTCCTCGTCGGTGACCATCTCCAGGGTCAGCTCGTCGTGGTTGCGCAGGAAGATGCCCCACTGGCAGTTGGAGGGGATGGCCGGGGTCTTGGCGAGGATCTCGGAGACGGGATAGCGGGATTCGCGTCGTACGGCCATGAAGATGCGCGGCATGACCGGGAAGTGGAAGGCCATGTGGCACTCGTCGCCGCCGGAGTCGTAGTCGCCGAAGTAGTCGACGACGTCCTCGGGCCACTGGTTGGCCTCGGCCAGGAGCACGGTGTCCGGGTAGTGGAGGTCGATCTCACGGCGGACGCGCCTGAGGAACTCGTGGGTGGCCGGGAGGTTTTCGCAGTTGGTGTCCTCGGCCGCGTAGAGATAGGGGACGGCGTCGAGGCGGAAGCCGTCGATGCCGAGGTCCAGCCAGAAGCGGAGGGCGGCCAGGATCTCCTCCTGGACGGCCGGGTTCTCGTAGTTGAGGTCCGGCTGGTGGGAGAAGAAGCGGTGGAAGAAGTACTGTCCCCGCACGGGGTCGAAGGTCCAGTTGGAGGCCTCGGTGTCGACGAAGATGATCCGGGCGTCCGGGTACTGCTTGTCGTCGTCGGCCCACATGTAGTAGTCGCCGTAGGGGCCGTCGGGGTCCTTGCGGGACTCCTGGAACCACGGGTGCTGGTCGCTGGTGTGGTTCATGACGAAGTCGATGATCACCCGCATGCCGCGCTGGTGGGCGGCGTCGACGAACTCCACGAAGTCGGCGAGGTCACCGAACTCCGGCAGTACGGCGGTGTAGTCCGAGACGTCGTAACCGCCGTCCCGCAGCGGGGACTTGAAGAACGGCGGCAGCCACAGGCAGTCGACACCCAGCCACTGCAGGTAGTCCAGCTTGGCGGTGAGGCCCTTGAGGTCGCCGACGCCGTCGCCGTTGCTGTCCTGGAAGGAACGGACGAGGACCTCGTAGAAGACCGCGCGCTTGAACCACTCCGGGTCCCGGTCCTTGGCGGGAGTGTCCTCGAAGGTGTCCGGGACGGGCTGGTTGACAGTCATGACGCTGTGACCCTCCGATCGATGGCTACGTGGACGAACGCTGGATGTGGAGCACGTGGGCCGGGCACCGTCCGGGTTCCAGGCGCACATAGTTGTTCCTGCCCCAGCGATAGCTCTCACCCGTCAGTTCGTCGTGCGCGGACATGGATGCGTGCCACTCCAGGCCGAGTTGCGGCATGTCCAACGAGACCGTGGCCTCCTGGGTGTGGTGCGGATCGAGGTTGACGACGACGAGGACGCTGTCCCGGTCCGTGGTCTTGCTGTACGCGATGACCATGTCGTTGTCGGTGTGGTGGAAACGGAGGTTGCGCAGCCGGCGGAGGGCCGGGTGACGCCTCCTGACGGCGTTGAGGCGGGTGATGAGGGGGGTGATGGTGCGGCCCTCGCGTTCGGCGGCCTCCCAGTCGCGGGGGCGCAGCTGGTACTTCTCGGAGTCGAGGTATTCCTCGCTGCCCTCGCGCAGGGGGACGTTCTCGCACAGTTCGTAGCCGGAGTACACGCCCCAGGTCGGC
>NZ_JAKWBE010000040.1 GCF_022513565.1 Streptomyces gilvus
CCCAGCCGGCCGCCAAGCCCGCGCCCGCCGCCCCGGAGGGCCCGGAGCTGGTGACGCTGCGCGGTCCCGCCGCCGCCGTCGCGAAGAACATGAACGCCTCCCTGGAGCTGCCGACCGCCACCTCGGTCCGCGCGGTCCCGGTGAAGCTGCTGTTCGACAACCGCATCGTCATCAACAACCACCTCAAGCGCGCCCGGGGCGGGAAGATCTCCTTCACGCACCTGATCGGCTACGCGATGGTGCAGGCCATCAAGGCCATGCCGTCGATGAACTGGTCGTTCGGCGAGAAGGACGGCAAGCCGACCCTGGTCAAGCCGCCGCACGTCAACCTGGGTCTCGCCATCGACCTGGTGAAGCCCAACGGTGACCGCCAGCTCGTCGTGGCCGCCATCAAGAAGGCCGAGACGCTGAACTTCTTCGAGTTCTGGCAGGCCTACGAGGACATCGTCCGTCGCGCCCGCGACAACAAGCTGACGATGGACGACTTCACCGGTGTCACGGTCTCCCTGACCAACCCGGGCGGCCTCGGCACGGTCCACTCCGTGCCGCGTCTGATGCCCGGCCAGTCGGTGATCATGGGCGTCGGCTCCATGGACTACCCGGCGGAGTTCCAGGGCACCAGCCAGGACACCCTGAACAAGCTCGGCATCTCCAAGGTCATGACGCTCACGTCGACCTACGACCACCGGGTGATCCAGGGCGCCGCCTCCGGCGAGTTCCTGCGCGCCGTCGCCAACCTCCTCCTCGGCGAGAACGGCTTCTACGACGACATCTTCGAGGCCCTGCGCATCCCCTACGAGCCGGTCCGCTGGCTCAAGGACATCGACGCCAGCCACGACGACGACGTCACCAAGGCCGCCCGCGTCTTCGAGCTGATCCACTCCTACCGGGTCCGCGGCCACGTCATGGCCGACACCGACCCGCTGGAGTACCGCCAGCGCAAGCACCCCGACCTGGACATCACCGAGCACGGCCTCACCCTGTGGGACCTGGAGCGCGAGTTCGCCGTCGGCGGCTTCGCCGGCAAGTCGATGATGAAGCTGCGCGACATCCTCGGCGTGCTGCGCGACTCGTACTGCCGCACCACCGGCATCGAGTTCATGCACATCCAGGACCCCAAGCAGCGCAAGTGGATCCAGGACCGCGTGGAGCGCGGACACACCAAGCCGGAGCGCGAGGAGCAGCTGCGCATCCTGCGCCGGCTGAACGCGGCGGAGGCCTTCGAGACCTTCCTGCAGACCAAGTACGTCGGCCAGAAGCGCTTCTCCCTGGAGGGCGGCGAGTCCGTCATCCCGCTGCTGGACGCGGTCCTCGACAGCGCGGCGGAGTCCCGCCTGGACGAGGTCGTCATCGGCATGGCCCACCGCGGCCGGCTGAACGTGCTGGCCAACATCGTCGGCAAGTCGTACGCCCAGATCTTCCGCGAGTTCGAGGGCAACCTCGACCCGAAGTCGATGCACGGCTCTGGCGACGTGAAGTACCACCTGGGCGCCCAGGGCACCTTCACCGGCCTGGACGGCGAGCAGATCAAGGTCTCGCTGGCCGCCAACCCCTCCCACCTGGAGACGGTCGACCCGGTCATCGAGGGCATCACCCGCGCCAAGCAGGACATCATCAACAAGGGCGGCACGGACTTCACCGTCCTGCCGGTCGCCCTGCACGGCGACGCGGCCTTCGCGGGCCAGGGCGTGGTGGCCGAGACGCTGAACATGTCGCAGCTGCGCGGCTACCGCACCGGCGGCACGGTCCACATCGTCATCAACAACCAGGTCGGCTTCACCGCGGCCCCCGAGTCCTCGCGCTCGTCGATGTACGCGACGGACGTGGCGCGGATGATCGAGGCCCCGATCTTCCACGTGAACGGCGACGACCCGGAGGCCGTGGTCCGCGTCGCGCGGCTCGCCTTCGAGTTCCGCCAGGCGTTCAACAAGGACGTGGTGATCGACCTCATCTGCTACCGCCGCCGCGGTCACAACGAGTCGGACAACCCGGCCTTCACCCAGCCGCTGATGTACGACCTGATCGACAAGAAGCGCTCGGTGCGCAAGCTCTACACCGAGTCCCTGATCGGTCGCGGCGACATCACCCTGGAAGAGGCCGAGCAGGCCCTGCAGGACTACCAGGGCCAGCTGGAGAAGGTCTTCACGGAGGTCCGCGAGGCCGTCACCTCCCAGCCGGCCTCCGGCCCGGTGTCGGACCCGCAGGCGGAGTTCCCGGTCGCCGTGAACACCGCGATCTCCACGGAGACCGTGAAGCGGATCGCCGAGTCCCAGGTCAACATCCCCGACACCTTCCACGTCCACCCGCGTCTGCTGCCGCAGCTGCAGCGCCGGGCGGCGATGGTCGAGGACGGCACGATCGACTGGGGCATGGGCGAGACGCTGGCCGTCGGCTCCCTCCTCCTGGAGGGCACCCCGGTCCGGCTCTCCGGCCAGGACTCCCAGCGCGGCACCTTCGGCCAGCGTCACGCGGTCCTCATCAACCGCGAGACGGGCGAGGAGTACACCCCGCTGCAGTACCTCGCCGAGGACCAGGCCCGCTACAACGTCTACAACTCCCTGCTCTCCGAGTACGCGGTCATGGGCTTCGAGTACGGCTACTCGCTGGCCCGGCCCGACGCGCTCGTGCTGTGGGAGGCGCAGTTCGGCGACTTCGTCAACGGCGCGCAGACGATCGTCGACGAGTACATCTCGGCGGCGGAGCAGAAGTGGGGCCAGACGTCCGGCGTCACCCTCCTGCTCCCGCACGGCTACGAGGGCCAGGGCCCGGACCACTCGTCCGCCCGGGTCGAGCGCTTCCTCCAGCTGTGCGCGCAGAACAACATGACGGTCGCGATGCCGACCCTCCCGTCGAACTACTTCCACCTCCTGCGGTGGCAGGTGCACAACCCGCACCACAAGCCGCTGGTGGTCTTCACCCCGAAGTCGATGCTGCGTCTGAAGGCCGCCGCGTCGAAGACGGAGGAGTTCACCTCGGGTCAGTTCCGCCCGGTCATCGGCGACTCCACGGTGGACGCGGCCGCGGTCCGCAAGGTCGTCTTCGTGGCGGGCAAGCTGTACTACGACCTGGAGGCCGAGCGCGCCAAGCGCGGCGTCACGGACACCGCGATCATCCGCATCGAGCGGCTGTACCCGCTGCCGGGTGCCGAGCTCCAGGCGGAGATCGCCAAGTACCCGAACGCCGAGAAGTACCTCTGGGCGCAGGAGGAGCCGGCCAACCAGGGCGCCTGGCCGTTCATCGCCCTGAACCTGATCGACCACCTGGACCTGGCGGTCGGCGCGGACATCCCGGCGGGCGAGCGCCTGCGCCGGATCTCCCGCCCGCACAGCTCCTCGCCGGCCGTCGGTTCCGCCAAGCGGCACCAGGCGGAGCAGGAGCAGCTGGTGCGCGAGGTGTTCGAGGCGTAACCGCTTCCGCGGACAGCACGCGGCAGGGCCGCACCCCCTGGTGGGGGTGCGGCCCTGCCGTTTGCGCACCCCTATCCTGGACGGCATGTACTTCACGGACCGAGGCATCGAAGAACTGGAGAAGCGGCGCGGCGAGGAGGAGGTCACCTTCGAGTGGCTCGCCGAGCAACTGCGAGCGTTCGTCGACCTGAACCCGGACTTCGAGGTACCGGTGGAACGCCTGGCCACCTGGCTGGCCCGCCTCGACGACGAGGACGACGAGTAGGGATGGGGCGCGGGGGCGTTGAGGGGGGCGCGGGGGCCTTGACACGGGCGCGGGTGGCTGCGGGGCGCGGGGGCGTTTGACGGGGAGGGGACCGCGTGGCCGCCGGTCGCGACGCTCGTCACCCGCGGGGTGCGTGGCCGCGGGGCGGGGGGGCGTTGACGAGGCCCGCGTGACCACCGGGGTGCGGCGCCCGTCAATCGGGGCGATGCGTGGCAGCTGCTCGCGGCGCCCGTCACCGGGGGCTGCGGGGTCACAGGTTGCGGGTCTCCAGGGGCCTTTGACGGGGCCCGCGTGACCGCCCGGGTGCGGCGCCCGTCACCCGGGGCGATGCGTGGCAGCCGCTCGCGGCGCTCATGAACGCGGGCTACGTGTAGCCGGTCGTAGCTCGGGGGCGGGGCGTTGTCTCGATATGCGGTCGTAGCTCGGGTGCGGGCTCTGTCTCGGTGTCCGGTCGTGGTGGACGGAGGTCGTCAGTCCCACGGCCACACCGTTTCGTACGTCAGTCCCAGCGCCCCGTGCGCCAGCAGCAGCGTTCCCGCCGTGATCCAGCCGGCACTGCGGCGTCGCACACCCCAGACCGTGAGCGGAATGCCCGCCGCCACCTGGGCCAGTGCGAGGGCCCGGGAGCCGGGCGTGCCGGGCCACGGGAGCCAGGGGGCCGGGCGGACGGCCTCGGTCGCCTCCGGGTGGGCGCCGGTCGCTTCCAGGCTCGCGCCGGCCAAGCTCGCGCCGGCCGCTTCCAAGCTCGCGCCGCTCCATCCCGGGCGGACGCCCGTCTCCTCCGGAGGAACGCCCGTCGGGTCCGGGCGTTGCCCGGCCGCTTCCAAGCTCGCGCCGGCCATGCTCCCGCCGGTCGCTTCCAAGCTCGCGTCGGTCGTTTTCGGGTGCGCGGCGGGCGTCCCGCGCTTTCCCGGCCACTCGACCGGGCGCGCGTCCGGTGCGGCGCCAGCCGCCTCGCGGAGGCGGTCCGTGGGGTCGCCGGGTGCCATCCCCTCCGGCAGCGACACTCCCGCGCGCGTGAGGACGGCGAGCAGGGCGCGCAGACGCGCCCGGGCGTCGGCGAGCCGGGCGGGCTCGGTGAGACGGTCCAGCGCCTGGACGTCCAGGACCGGATCCAGGCCCAGGCGAGCGGCGAAGGTGTGCATCGCCTCGTCCTCGCCGGCCGGCGTGCCGTTGGCGAGCCAGACATAGCCGACGGGGCGGCGGAAGCCGGACGCGAGGACGTAACCGGCCCGGTCGGCGTCCCACCACAGGGCGAGCACGGGCCAGGGCGCGCCCACGGCGAGGGCGGTGGCCCAGCCGGTCAGGACACGGTCGACGGGTTCCCCGCCTGTCAGCCAGGGCGTGCCCTCCGGGACCAGGACGCTCCAGTCGTCACCGGCCCGGGTGAGCAGCATGTCCTCGCGGAGGAGCTGGGCCGCGGGGACGACGGACTCCGGCACGGCGCGGCACAGCAACAGGGCGCCGGGCGCGGACCCGGCGGCCGGACCGGTGCGGAAGGCCTCCCTCGACATGCTCACACGCTAGAGCGGTTCGCCCCTTCGGTCCTGTTGTGAGCTACCCCGAAAAGGTGTCTTGACTTTCCGTGTCCGCGATATATCGTGAATAGCAGAAGACGCGATATGGCGCGTTGGGACGGGGAGGTCCGCATCATGTCCGAGTGGTCCGTCGGGGAGCCGAGGAAGCTCACGTTCGACAAGCCCGTGAGGGAACTGCACGTCCGCATCGTCAACGGAACGGTGAACGTGGTGGGCACGGACGAAGGTTCCGCACGTCTGGAAGTCTCGGAGATCGAGGGACCGCCCCTGGTGGTCACCCAGCAGGGCGGCACCCTCACCGTCGCCTACGACGACCTTCCCTGGAAGGGCTTCCTCAAGTGGCTCGACCGCAAGGGCTGGCGGCGCAGCGCCGTCGTCTCCCTCGCCGTGCCGGCCGACACCCGCGTGGAGGTGGGCGTGGTCGGCGCCGCGGCCGTGGTCTCCGGCATCGAGGGCCGCACAGAGGTCAAGGGCGTCACCGGCGACACCACACTCGTGCGACTCACCGGCCCGGTGCGCGCCGACACCGTCTCGGGGAACGTGGAAGCCCAGGCCCTGCGCGGCGACCTCCGCTTCAACTCCGTCTCCGGCGATCTGACCGTGGTGGAGGCGGGCTCCTCGGTCAAGGCGGACTCGGTGAGCGGCTCGATGATCGTCGACCTGGACCCGACGAGCCGGCCGACCGACATCACCCTGGCGAACGTCTCGGGCGAGATCGCCATCCGGCTGCCGCACCCAGCGGACGCCGAGGTGGAGGCGAACACCGCGAGCGGCTCGGTCTCCAACGCCTTCGAGGACCTGCGGGTCAGCGGCCAGTGGGGCGCCAAGCGCATCACCGGCCGGCTCGGCGCGGGCAACGGCAGGCTGAAGGCCACGACCGTCTCGGGCTCGATCGCCCTGCTGCGCCGGCCACCGGTCGAGGAGGAGCCGTGGGACGTGGAGCCGGAGGACATCGGCCCGCTGGTCGAGGACACTCCGCCGGATTCCGGCCCCGGGACCTCCGACGCGAGCGGGCAGACCGGCCCCGCGGACACCCCCGAGGCCCAAGGACACGGCGACTCGGGGGACAATTCCGCTTCCGGCCAGGGCGACGGCGCGAGCGACGCCCCGGCCGACGGCACAACCGACAAGAAGGTGCTCTGACATGCCCCCCGTCTTCGCCCATGGCCGCCTGCGCCTCTACCTGCTGAAGCTGCTGGACGAGGCCCCGCGCCACGGCTACGAGGTGATCCGTCTCCTCGAGGAGCGGTTCCAGGGGCTGTACGCACCGTCGGCCGGCACCGTCTACCCCCGCCTCGCCAAGCTGGAGGCCGAGGGCCTGGTCACCCACACCACCGAGGGCGGCCGCAAGGTGTACGCCATCACGGACGCCGGCCGCGCCGAACTGGCCGACCGCAGCGGTGAGTTGGCCGACCTGGAGCTGGAGATCCGCGAGTCGGTGGCGGAGCTCGCCGCCGAGATCCAGGCCGATGTGCGTGGCGCCGCGGGCGATCTGCGGCGCGAGATGCGGGCGGCGGCCTCGGAGGCCCGCAGCGGTCCCGGTGGCAGGGGGCGCGGCCGGCAGGACGGTCCGCTGGGGGACTTCGCCGAGTACTCCGACAAGGAGTCCTGGCAGGCCGCCAAGGAGGAGATGCGGCGGGTCAAGCAGGAGTGGAAGGAGCAGGCCCGGCGGGCCAAGGACGAGAGCCGGCGGGCGCGCGAGGAGGCCCAGCGGGCCCGGCGTCAGGCCAAGGAGGCGCAGGAGCGGGCCCGGGCGCAGGCACAGGAGGAGGTACAGCGCATCGCCAAGCGGGTGCAGGACCAGGTACAGGACCACTTCGCGCGGGGTGACTGGCCGGCCGGGGTGCGCGAGGGGCTGACCGAACTGGCCAAGGAGTTCGGTGACTTCGGGATGAACTTCGGCAAGGAGTTCGGCAAGGACCTGGGCTTCGGGCGGGGCGGCAGCGGCACCTCCGCGCCACGCCCGGAGTACTCGCAGACGCCCGAGGACTTCCCCGCCGAGTACGAGCCGGCCTGGGCGCACGAGGACGCCACCGGGGAACCGGCCCGCGACCTCGACCGTCTGCTCGACCGTTTCCGGGACGACATCCGTGACGCCGCCCGCGACCACGGCGTCACGGACGACCAGCTCCGCGACGCCCGCCGCCATCTGTCCACGGCGGCGGCGCACATCGGCGCGATACTGCGCTCACCAAGAAGCTGAGGCCGAGGACTGCGCCCCTCTGTCAGACCGGCACCAGCCGCACTGCCAGAGGGGGCACTCCTCCCGTCCGTCGGGCCAAACACCGGCGGCCCGGACTCGAGCACGCACGCAGGCAGAGGCTCGGGCGCGGAGACGAGCGCGGGCGCAGGCACGGGCACGGGCTCGGCACCGGCCCGGACACCGGCGCAGGCGCCGGCCCCGGACACCGGTGCGGGCACAGGCCCGGACACGGGCTCGGACACCGGCGCGGACACGGGCGCAGGCGCCGGCGCGGACACGGGCGCAGGCGCCGGCCCGGACACCGGTGCGGGCACAGGCCCCGGCGCAGGCACGGGCACGAACACAGGCCCGGGCGCAGGCGCGGACACCAGCGCAGGCGCGGACACCAGCGCGGGCGCGGGCACGGGCTCGGACAGGGGCTCGGGCGCCGGCCCGGACACCCGTGCGGGCACAGGCGCGGACACCAGCGCGGGCACGGGCTCGGAGACGGGGGCGCGGAGACGGGTCGCGGATACCGGCACGGGCGCGGAGACGGAGGCGCGAACACCGGCGTGGGCTCGGGCACCGGCGCAGGCGCCGGCCCGGATACGGGTGCGGGCCGACTGGGACACGCTCTCGGGCACGGGTGCTTCTTCGAAGGGCCGGCCCATCCTCACGGCGCTCCACCCCAGGGGGTGGCCGCCGACTGCCCAACCGCCCCGCCCGCAGGGGCGGTTCAGCCGGCCTTCGCCTCGCCGGGCCCGCCATGGAGGACCCGGGACAGCGCCTCGTACGTCACCCCGTGGTCGGCGAGGACCTCGGCGGGGACGCCGGGCAGCAGGGTCAGCGACAGCAGGAGGTGCTCGTCGCCGATGTGCCGGTCGCCAAGGGCGACGGCCGAACGGAGGGCGCGTTCGAGGACCTGCTTGGCGCCCCGCCCGAAGGTGCGGCGCCCCTGCGACCACCACCCCTTGTCCCTGCGGTCGCCGGACATCGCCCCGACGCCGTGCACCTCCTCGACCCGGGCGACGATCTCCGACACGTCGATGCCCAGCCCGGCGAGCGCGTCGGCCTCGGCCCGGGACAGGCCGGCCCGCCGACGCGCCTCGGTCACCGCGCGCCGTACCGACTCCCTGCGCTCACCGTCCAACCCGAGCGAGGTGAGCGCGAACGAGCCCCTGCTCCCCTCCCTGTCGAGCAGTGCCAGCAGCAGATGGTCGGGGTCGACGGTCCGTGCTCCCGTCCGTTCCGCGTGCTCGACCGCGCTCTGCACCACCTCGCGGGCGTCCCTCGTGAACCGCTCGAACATCAATGCCTCCCGTACTTCTTGTGCACGGCCTGCCTGCTGACTCCGAGTTCCGCGGCGATCTCCTGCCACGACCAGCCCTGGTTGCGCGCACTGCGCACCTGCACCGCCTCCAACTGCTCCAGCAGCCTGCGCAGGGCGGCGACGGCGCGCAGTCCGACCCGTGGATCGCGGTCGCCGGCGCGCTCGGCGAGATCCGTTGCTTCGGTCATGTTGTCAACTTACGTTGACATCAGGGCCGCGTCAACCCCGGTTGACAAACGTCGACGGCCGGCCCGACAAAACGGGCCGGCCGTCGGCTGACGAAGCGACAGAGACGGTCAGTCGTTGGTGAGGACGACCTTTCCGAACAGCTCCCCGGACTCCATCCGCTCGAAGCCCTCCCGGGCCCGGTCCATCGGCAGCACCTCGTCGATGACGGGGCGCACACCCGTGGCGGCGCAGAAGGAGAGCAGGTCCTCCAGCTCGTCCTTGGTGCCCATCGTCGAGCCGACGACCTTGAGTTCGAGGAAGAAGATACGGGTCAGTTCGGCGTGCGAGGGCCGGTCGCCGCTCGTGGCGCCGGAGATCACGAGCGTGCCGCCGGGGCGCAGGGACTTGACGGAGTGCGACCAGGTGGCGGCGCCGACGGTCTCGATGACGGCGTCCACGCGCTGCGGCAGCCGGGCCCCCGACTCCACCGCCTCCACGGCCCCCAGCTCCACGGCCCGCTTCCGCTTGGCCTCGTCCCGGCTCGTCGCGAACACCCGCAGCCCCGCGGCCTTGCCGAGCACGATCGCGGCGGTCGCGACACCGCCGCCGGCGCCCTGCACGAGAACCGAGTCACCGGGCCGTACACCGGCGTTGGTGAAGAGCATGCGGTAGGCCGTCAGCCAGGCCGTCGGCAGACACGCGGCCTCCGCGAAGGAGAGCTCCTTGGGCTTGGGCAGGACGTTCCACGTGGGCACGGCGGTCTGCTCGGCGAAGGTGCCCGGGTAGCGCTCGGTGAGGATGGAGCGCGGCTCCCTGGGGCCGACCCCGTGCCCGCTCTGGCCGATCACGGAGTGCAGGACGACCTCGTTGCCGTCCTCGTCGACGCCGGCGGCGTCGCAGCCGAGGATCATCGGCAGCCGGTCCTCCGGGAGGCCGACGCCCCGAAGCGACCAGAGGTCGTGATGGTTGAGGGAGGCGGCCTTGACGTTGACGGTGCTCCAGCCGGGCCGGGCCTCGGGAGCCGGACGCTCCCCCAGTTCAAGGCCGTTGAGCGGCTGGTCGCGGTCGATTCGGGCGGCGTAGACGGCGAACATGACCTTGACGATAGGCGCCGACCGGAACCGACGGAACCGTATGGCCCTGTGACACACGCCCTCTTGCCACACGCGCCTTCCTGTCACGCGCCCGGCCGCCACCCGCCCGGCGTCACCCGTCCCTCGTCACCCTTCCTTCGTCACCCAGCCCTCGTCACCCTTCCTCCGTCACCCGAGTGAACGTGCGGGCGGGTAAAGGAATGGCCCCGCCCGAACGGGCGAGGCCATGCCGGGCCGACCGCGCGTCAGCGGCGGGCGACGCCCTCCGCACGGGCCGCGGCGGCCACCGCGGCGGTGACCGCCGGAGCCACCCGCTCGTCGAACGGCGACGGGATGACGTAGTCCGCGGCGAGGTCGTCCCCCACCACGCCCGCCAGCGCCTCGGCGGCGGCGATCTTCATCCCCTCGGTGATCCGGGAGGCCCGCACCTGCAGCGCGCCCGCGAAGATCCCCGGGAACGCCAGCACGTTGTTGATCTGGTTCGGGAAGTCGGACCGCCCGGTCGCCACCACGGCCGCGTACTTGTGCGCGACGTCGGGGTGCACCTCGGGGTTGGGGTTGGCCATGGCGAAGACGAACGCGCCCTCGGCCATCGAGGCGACGGCCTCCTCCGCGACCGTACCGCCGGAGACGCCGATGAAGACGTCCGCGCCCTCCAGAGCCGCCTCCAGCGACCCGGTGAGACCGGCCTTGTTGGTGAAGGAGGCGAGCTCGCGCTTGACGTCCGTGAGGTCGTCCCGGTCCGCCGAGACGACGCCCTTGCGGTCCGCCACGGCGACGTCGCCGATACCGGCCTCGACGAGCATCCTGGCGATGGCGACACCCGCCGCGCCGGCACCGGAGATGACGGCCCGCAGGTCCGCGAGCCCCCTCCCGGTGAGCCGGGCCGCGTTGCGCAGGGCCGCCAGCGTCACGACCGCCGTGCCGTGCTGGTCGTCGTGGAAGACCGGGATGTCGACCCGCTCCTGGAGCCTGCGCTCGATCTCGAAGCACCGGGGTGCCGAGATGTCCTCCAGGTTGACCCCGCCGAAGGACGGAGCGAGCCGCACGACGGTCTCGATGATCTCGTCGACGTCGGTGGTGTCCAGCGCGATCGGCACGGCGTCCACGCCGCCGAACTGCTTGAACAGGATCGCCTTGCCCTCCATCACCGGGAGGGAGGCCTCGGGGCCGATGTCCCCGAGTCCGAGCACGGCCGTACCGTCGGTGACGACGGCCACCACGGACGACTTCCACGTGTAGTCGTGGACGAGTTCCGGCTTCTCCGCGATCGCGGTGCACACGCGCGCGACGCCGGGTGTGTATGCGAGGGACAGGTCGTCCTTGTCCCGGACGGGCACGGTGGCCTGCACGGCCATCTTGCCGCCACGGTGCAGCGCGAACGCCGGATCGAACGAATCGAGGGGCTCCGCCCTGCCGTCCTGGTCCGTACTGCTGTCGCTGCGAGGATTGACGATCTCCGCTGCCACTTTGTTTTACCCCTTAAATCTTCATTGGTCTGAGGGTGGCCACTCCTGGTGAGAAGTGGGCGGGACCGCGCATGCCCCGATCTGTTGATGCGTACGGGTCATACGCGACGGGCGCGCCGCACACGCGCCTCGAGCCCCGGATGAGGGGTGTAAAGAACCTTCTTACCGGACGACCGCGTCGAGGACGAGTCCATTAAGCGCTAGGTCACACTCCGGGCACTGAAGGTGACGCACAGGGGAAGAGAATCGTCACGAATTGTGCGTACACGTCCTCGACGATCGCCTGACCGGCGGTCGAACAGTGATCAACGCCTCCCGGCCCCGTTCCGCATCCCGAGACACGCCGGAGATCCTCCGGCCGGAATGAGGGATTCCCGCAGATGGTCCTGCCATGTTGTCCTGACCTGAGGCGGTTCGGAGGTCACCCGTTATCCGATTTTGACATCTTCGGCCCCCTGAACGGCTCCGTCCGAATGGCAGGATGCGGTAAACCCACGAGGTCGCGACACCCGAAGGTGTGTGTTCTCGTCGACCCATCGGCAACTCCACCCATCCGCCGGAGGAACCCAAGATGACCGCAAGCTCCACCCGTCGTACGACCGCCGCGCACCACCGTCTGGCCGCGGTCGGTGCGATCGCGGTCGCAGGCGCCCTGATTCTCACCGGCTGCGGTGACCAGACCAAGAACAAGGACAAGGGCGGCAGCAGCAACAGCGCGCAGGCGAGCTCGGCCCCGCTGGCGAGCAAGCTTCCCGCCTCGATCCGCGACAAGGGCGTCATCCGGGTCGGCTCGGACATCGCCTACGCCCCGGTCGAGTTCAAGGACAGCTCCGGCAACGTCGTCGGTCTCGACCCGGACCTCGCGGCCGCCATGGGCAAGCAGCTGGGCGTGAAGTTCGACTTCCAGAACGGCACCTTCGACGCCCTGCTCACCGGTATCCGCTCCAACCGGTACGACATCGCGATGTCCGCGATGACGGACAACAAGAACCGGCAGGAGGGCGTCGACCCCGACACCGGCAAGAAGGTCGGCGAGGGCGTCGACTTCGTCGACTACCTGACCGCCGGCGTGTCGATCTACACCCGCAAGGGCGACACCAAGGGCATCACCTCCTGGTCCGACCTGTGCGGCAAGAAGCTCGCCGTCGAGCGCGGCACCGTCTCCGAGGACCTGGCCAAGGCCGAGGCGAAGAAGTGCCCGAGCGGCAAGAAGCTCACCATCGAGCCCTTCGACGACGACCAGCAGTCCCAGACCCGACTGCGCTCGGGCGGCGCGGACGCGGCCTCCTCCGACTTCCCGGTCGCCGCGTACGCGGTGAAGACCTCCGGCGGCGGCAAGGACTTCCAGATCGTCGGCGACCAGGTCGAGGCGGCGCCGTACGGCATCGCGGTCGGCAAGGGCAACACCCAGCTGCGCGACGCGCTGCAGGCCGCGATGAACGCGGTCATCAAGAGCGGCGAGTACGAGAAGATCCTCGCCAAGTGGGGCGCGCAGGACGGCGCCGTCAAGGAGTCCGTGATCAACGGCGGCAAGTGATCGCGCCCGGCGGGCACTGAGAGGCAACACCCGTGACTTCTGACATCGACAGGACGGCCGGGCCGAAGGGCTCGCCGTCAGCCGGACCGGAGGCCATCAAGGCCATCCCGGTCCGGCACTACGGGCGGTACGTGACCGCCGTCATCGCGATCGCGATCCTCGTCGCGATCATCTACGCGTTCGGCCAGGGCAAGATCAACTGGCACGCGGTACCGGACTACTTCTTCGACCACCGCATCCTCACCGGCGTCTACAAGACCCTCCTGCTGACGGTCCTGTCGATGCTGATCGGCATCGTCGGCGGCATCATCCTCGCCGTCATGCGGCTGTCGAAGAACCCGGTGACCTCGTCGATCGCCTGGTTCTACATCTGGTTCTTCCGCGGCACCCCGGTCCTGGTCCAGCTGTTCCTCTGGTTCAACCTGGGCCTGGTCTTCGAGTACGTCAACCTCGGGCCGATCTACAAGAACTACTGGTCCGACTTCATGACGCCGCTGCTGACGGCGCTGCTCGGCCTCGGTCTGAACGAGGCCGCGTACATGGCGGAGATCTGCCGCGCCGGCCTGCTCGCCGTCGACGAGGGCCAGAGCGAGGCGGCCCACGCGCTGGGCATGAGCTACGGCAGGACGCTGCGCCGGATCGTCATCCCGCAGGCGATGCGCGTGATCGTGCCGCCGACGGGCAACGAGGTCATCAACATGCTGAAGACGACCTCGCTCGTGGCGGCCGTCCAGTATCCGGAGCTGTTCCGCTACGCCCAGGACATCGGCCAGAACTCCGGCGCCCCGGTGGAGATGTACTTCCTCGCCGCGGCCTGGTACCTGATCATGACGTCCGTGCTCAGCGTGGGCCAGTACTACATCGAGCGGTACTACGCGCGCGGTTCGAGCCGCGCCCTGCCGCCGACCCCGTGGCAGAAGGTCAGGGCGCACCTGACGACCTTCTCGAGCAGGAAGGTCACGGCATGACCGACAAGCCGGGCAAGACGGACGCCGTCCCCCGCGACAGGTCCACCGCGATGGTCAAGGCCGAGGGCGTGCACAAGAGCTTCGGTCCGCTCGAGGTGCTCAAGGGCATCGACCTGGAGGTGAGGTCGGGCGAGGTGTTCTGCCTCATCGGCCCCTCCGGCTCCGGCAAGTCGACCTTCCTGCGCTGCATCAACCACCTGGAGAAGATCAACGCGGGCCGGCTGTACGTCGACGGGGAGCTGGTCGGCTACCGCCAGCAGGGCGACAAGCTGTACGAGCTGCGGGACCGCGAGGTGGCCCTCAAGCGCCGGGACATCGGCATGGTCTTCCAGCGCTTCAACCTGTTCCCGCACATGACCGCGCTGGAGAACGTCATCGAGGCGCCGGTCCAGGTCAAGAAGCAGAACAAGGCGGAGGCCCGCGAGCGCGCCCGGCAGTTGCTTGACCGGGTGGGCCTGGCCGACAAGGCCGACAGCTACCCCTCGCAGCTCTCCGGCGGCCAGCAGCAGCGGGTCGCGATCGCCCGGGCGCTCGCGATGGACCCGAAGCTGATGCTCTTCGACGAGCCCACCTCGGCCCTCGACCCGGAGCTGGTCGGTGACGTGCTCGACGTCATGCGCGACCTCGCCGAGTCGGGTATGACGATGGTCGTCGTCACCCACGAGATGGGCTTCGCCCGCGAGGTCGGCGACAGCCTCGTGTTCATGGACGGCGGCGTGGTGGTCGAGTCGGGCCACCCCCGCGAGGTCCTGACGAACCCACAGCACGAACGGACGCAGTCGTTCCTGTCCAAGGTCCTCTGAGGTCCTCCGAAGTTCCTCTGAAGGTCCGCTGAGGGTCCGCTGAGGCTCCTCCGGCGGTACGACGGCCAAGGGGCGGTACGGAACTCCCGTACCGCCCCTTCGCGTCGGGCACCTACTTCAGGGCCAGCAGCAGCGTGTCCGACGGGGACGCCCACACCGCGCGGGCCTCACCGAAGCCCTGTTCGCGCAGCACGCGCGCGTGCCAGGCCGCCGAGGGCATCTCGCCGTCCGCGTGGGAGCCGTAGATCTCGAAGCGGCGGGCCGTGGGGGCGGCGAGGACCGGGTCCTTGGCGGCCAGGGCCCACCACTCGGCCCAGTCGAGGGCGCCGTCGCGCATCGAGCGCTCCATGCGGGCGCGGCTGTGGGTGGCCTCGGTCGCGTTGATCCGGGGCGTGGTGTCGTCGGGCATGTGGTCGGCGTTCATGAACACTCCGCCGTGGCGGACGAGCCCGGCGATCCGGCCGTACAGGACCGTCAGGGGGTCGCTGCGCAGCCAGTGCAGGGCGGTGGCGGTGAGCACCGCGTCGTAGGTGTCGTACGGCAGCCGCTCCGGCCAGCGCGGGTCCTGGAGGTCGGCCTCGACGAGGGTGACGCGCTCGTCGCCCTCGAAGGTGCCGCGGGCGATGGTGAGCAGGGCCGGGTCGAGGTCGACGCCGGTGCTGGTGGCGTCCGGGAAGCGGTCGAGCAGGCGGGCGGTGATGCTGCCGGTGCCGCAGGCCAGGTCGAGGACGCGCGGCTCGCGGCCGACGAAGGCCTCGACCATGTCCAGCATGGTCCTGAAGCGCTCCTCGCGGTCCGGCATGTACCACTCCTGCTGCCGGTCCCAGCTCTGCTGCCAGGCCTGCCAGTCGGTGCCCGTCGTACCGGTTCCGGTCGTGGTGGTCATGGAGTCCCCTTCTCCGTTCGGCCGCGGAACGCCCGCTGCGTAATACCCTGGGAGCGTAGGCAGCCGTTACTTATCCCGCCCATGACCATAGAGCGCCTCGGTAAGGACTACAAGTGGAACTGGCCTATTACTCGGACTACGCCGTACGCCTCGTGAACACCGAGGAGCCGGCCCGGGGCAAGGACTCCCTGACCTCCATCGAGGCGGTCCGCGACCTCTTCGGCGCCAACCAGTCGGCGGCCCGGCGGGCCACCGACGCCGACGTCACGCGCTTCCGTTCGGTCCGGGGGCGGCTGCGGTCGGTGTTCGAGGCGGCGGACAAGGGCGACGAGACGCTGGCGGTGGACCTGTTGAACTCGCTGCTGCTGGAGTTCCCGGTGAGCCCGCAGATCTCCGGGCACGACCACCGCGACGACGACGGCCGCCCGCTGTGGCACATGCACCTGGCGGACCACCCCTCCAACGCGACGGCGGGCTACGCGGCGATCGCGGCGATGGGCCTGGCGTTCCATCTCACGGAGTACGGCGTGGACCGGCTGGGCCTGTGCGAGGCGACGCCGTGCCGCAACGCCTACCTGGACACCTCCACCAACCGCTCCCGGCGCTACTGCTCGGACCGGTGCGCCACCCGGGCGAACGTGGCGGCCTACCGCGCCCGCAAGCGCCTGGAGGCGGACCGGTCGGACAGGACGGGCCTGGCGGCCGACAGCGCCCAGCGCACGAGCGCGAACGGCGAGCGCCGAGGGGGCAGCGGGCGGTAGCGGAAGCGCGCCTTGGCCAGCACGAGGTCCTCCGGGACGGTGCCGTAGTCCGTGCTGTCGCCGCCCGCGTAAGGGTTGTCGCCGAGTACCCACCAGCCGCCCTCGCGGCGCTCGGCGGCCCGCTTGACGACGAGCAGGTCCTGCTGGAAGGGGTGTCGCAGGACCACCACGTCGCCGGGGCGGATCCTGGCTCCGTACTGGACCACGAGGCGGTCCCCGTGATGCAGCGTGGGCACCATCGAGGGGCCGGTCACCTCGGCCACCCCGAAGGGCAGCAGCGGCTTTCCGCGCTCGATGTCCTGCGACAGCTCCGGCATCCCCGGCACCTCCCCTGTCCGTTCCTCCACCAGTCTCAGTCTGACCCCGGACTTTTGTCCTAAGCCCTGGGGGGCACTCGCCAAATCGCCTTCTCCAAGGAGTAATGTCGCACCTGAGAAGACGATCACGAGGAAGGAATGCTTCATGCTTTCCCGCCTGTTTGCCCCCAAGGTCAAGGTCAGCGCGCACTGCGACCTGCCCTGCGGTGTGTACGACCCGGCCCAGGCCCGCATCGAGGCGGAGTCCGTGAAGGCCGTCCAGGAGAAGATGGCCGGCAACGACGACCCGCACTTCCAGGCGCGTGCCACCGTCATCAAGGAGCAGCGTGCCGAGCTCGCGAAGCACCACGTCTCGGTGCTCTGGAGCGACTACTTCAAGCCCCCGCACTTCGAGAAGTACCCGGAGCTGCACCAGCTGGTCAACGACACCCTGAAGGCCCTGTCGGCCGCCAAGGCGTCCACCGACCCGGCCACCGGCCAGAAGGCCCTCGACTATATCGCCCAGATCGACAAGATCTTCTGGGAGACCAAGAAGGCTTGATCTATGGCTAGGCCGTCTGACCTGCGGTTTCGCGGGTCGCATCGCCTACCTGTCCGCACCCGGTCCGCAGGCCGCCGAGCACGGCGTCCATGACGGTCCGGGTGCGGTCTTCTTCTCCCGGCCACAGGTGCGCGTAGATCCGCAGTGTGATGACGGCGGACGCGTGGCCGAGAACCAGCTGGACCTGCTTGACGCTCGCACCGCCGGCGATGAGGGCGGAGGCGTAGAAGTGGCGCAGGTCGTGGGTCACCATGTGCGGCAGCTCGACGGGCTTGCGGCCCTCGCGCTCGGCCGCCTCGTTCTCCGCTGATTGGAGCGTCCTGCGAGCGCAGTTCCACTCCGTCTTCCAGCGGCGGTAGTTGAGGGGCTCGCCCTCCTCCATCGTGAACAGCCACTGCTTGGAGGGGCGCACGGCGAGGTGCGCGAGGAGAGCGTCCGTGACGACCTCGCCGACCGGGACCGTACGCCGCGACTTGGCGGTCTTCGGCAGGCCGATCTTCCCGGACTGGAGGCGCTGCCGCTCGACGCGGATGGTGCCAGCCTTGAAGTCGACGTCCGACACCTTCAGGCCGAGCAACTCGCCTATTCGCAAGCCTGATCCGGCAAGGGTGACGATCGCCGCGCGGATGTACGGCGGCATCACGCGGGCCATGGCCTCGACCTGCGCGACCGTGGGCGGGGTAACCTCCTCGTCCGGCATGGGCGGGAGGGTGATCCGGCCCGTCCGCCCCGACGAAGATCGTCTCCACGGACTATCCGTCGAGTTCCTGGGTCAAGGGCGCGGGCCAGGCAGGCACGGTCACAGTCACCCCGCCAGCCTCGGACCACAACTGGCTGGAGTGGTCCCTGGACGGTGTGACCTGGACCAAGGTCTCCACCGGCGGGTCGACGGCCGCCAAGGCCATCAGCGTCACCCCTCCGAAAGACGGCACGCACACCCTCCAGGTCCGCGCGGTGGACAAGGCGGACAACAAGTCCGAGCCGATCGAATACATCTTCCACGCCGGACCGGGCGGTTTCATCGAGCCCTCCGACAGCGAGCGCACCGCGCGCCGACTGCCGCTGACCGCCGAGGCCGACTCAGGCAAGTACAACAGCGTCTCTTTTTCCTGGCGCCGTTCCGAGGCGGACAGTTGGGTGAAGATCCCGGTCGGTGACATTGCCTCTGGCGGCGGCACGCTGACGGCATGGCCGGTGCCGCTGACTAACGGCAAGAACGCTCAGTTGGTCTGGGATGCCTCCAGTACCGTCAACCCGGACGGCACGGTGCAGATCAAGGCCGACTTCACCGGCCCGAACAGTGCCTCGGGCAGCTCAGGACCGCTGACCGTGGTCGTCGACCGCACTGCTGACACCGCTGCGGTACAGGAGGTCGGCCCCGGCTCGGTCAATCTGCTCACCGGCGACTACACCCTCTCTGCCTCCGACGTGGCCTACTACGGCATGACCGTCACCCGCACCGCCTCCTCTCGCACGCCCACCGAAGGCGCCGAACAGGAAGGACAGGTACCGCTCTTCGGTTCCGCCTGGGTTTCCGGGGTCACCGCAGAGCTCACGGAGTCGGACTACTCTTTCCTTCGCCGCGTGTCCGACACAGCCGTCACCCTTATCAAGACCGACGGCACCAAGGTCGGTTTCACTGCGAACGCGGGCCGCACCGGTTGGGTTCCGGAGCCCGGGGCGGCGGATCTCACCCTGACTGGCAGCGTGAGCGCCTCGTTCGCCCTCCGCGACGGTGAAGGCGTTATCACCGAGTTCGCCAAGCCCGACTCCTCAATGGACGCCTGGCAGGTCACCACCTCGCGCCTCGACGGCCTCGCCACGACCAGCACGACCATCAAATCCGAAACGGTCGTCCAAGGCGGCAAGACCCTGGCACGACCGGTACGGATCGTGGCTCCGACCTCTGCAGTCGACAACGCCACCTGCTTGTCCACACCCACCACGAAGGGTTGCCGCGTACTGGAGTTCGTCTATGCAACCTCAACCACCGCAACTCAGACGGCCTTCGGCGACTACACAGGACAGGTCAAGGACGTCCGGCTGTACGCCACTGGCAAGGGCGGTACGTCGTCGACGGCACTGTCCGTCGCGACTTACCGTTACGACACCAATGGGCAGTTGCGCCAGCAGTGGAACCCGAGGCTGAGCCAAGACACCCAGACGCAGTACTCCTACGACGCATCCGGACGGGTCGTCCGATACCAGTCGACCACCGAGCAGCCATGGACCTTCACCTACGGCAAGGCCGGTGACACGGCGGTCGCAGGGGAAGGAATGCTGCTCAACGCATCGCGCCCCGCGCTCAAGCAGGGCACCGCGAACACGGTCGACGGCAACGCCGTGACTACGCTGGTCTATGGCGTCCCTCTCACCGGGACAGCAGCCCCCTACAAGATGGGCGCCAGCGATGTGAAGGCGTGGGCCCAAACGGACGCGCCGACGGATGCCACCGCTGTTTTTCCTGCCGACTCAGTACCCAGTTCCTCAACCGGTGCTGGTCTCGCAGCCACAGCCTACGGTCGCGCCACCATCAGCTATTTGGACGCGTCCGGCCACACAGTGAATGAGGCCACCCCAGGCGGACACATCTCCACCGCCGAATCGGACCGCTTCGGCAACACCGTCCGAGAACTCACTGCAGCCAACCGGTCGGTCGCCCTGGGGCTGACCGCCGGTAACAAGACGGTCCAGGCGGACCTGGGCATCGGACAGCTCGGCTCCGCGGAGCGTGCCCTGCTCCTGTCCACGATCACCGTCTACAACGACACAGGCGTCCGTGAACTTCAGGAGTTCGGTCCGCTGCGACGCATCGACCTCACCTCCGATCTCAAGTCCGGTACAACCACCCTGGCTTCGACCGGTACCTCCGTGACTGGCCGGAGCTGGACCGTGAAGGAATACGACACCGACCGTCCCACCGACGGCACGGCTAACGTGCGGGACCAGATCACCCGCACGACCCTCGGGGTCCAGGTGCGAGAGCACCCCACCGTCCAGGGCGACGCCCGTGTCACGCAAACCGTCTACGACTGGACACGCGGCGTACCGCTCAAGAAGATCCAGGACCCGGCCGGTCTCGCCCTCACCACCAGCTACCAGTACGACGACAAGGGCCAGGTGACGAAACAGATCCCTCCCGGCGCGGCCGAGAGTGACACCGCCACCCAGGTGACCACCTTCTGGTCCGCCACCGCCACCGGCACCGGTACCTGCGCCGGCCGTCCAGAGTGGGCCGACTTGCTCTGCTCCTCAGGGCCCGGCGGCGCCATCACAGGCGGCGGAAGCAATCCCAACCAAATGGCCACCTACGAGTACGACTCCTGGGGCAACACCGCATCGATCACCAACACGGCCAACAGCACCACACGCACCACCACCACGACCTACGACACTGCCGGTCGTGCATCGATCGTCACGGTGAGCGGTGGCCTGGGCCAGGCCGTGCCGTCCACCACGACCACGTACGACGCCTCCACGGGGCGCGTCATATCCGTGACCTCCACGTCCGGCGGGACGATCACCAAGGGTTACGACACTCTCGGACGCCTCATCTCGTACAAGGACGCCGACGGTGGTACCACAATTACCGAGTACGACCGCCTGGATCGGCCGGTGAAGGTCACCGACAGCGTGCCTTCCACCCAGACCTATACCTACGACCAGACTGTGGAGCCGCGCGGACTGGCCACCACGATCACTGACTCCGCCGCCGGATCCTTCACAGGAACCTACGATCCCGACGGGCTCCTGGTCGGCGAGAAACTGCCTGGCGGATACTCCCTGGCCATACGCACCGACACCACCGGTACGCCGGTCGAACGCTCCTACACTCGCGACAGCGACGGAGCGCTCGTCTACAGCAACGGCGTCGCAGAATCCGTCCACGACCAGACGACCCGCAACGCGGGCTGGTCCGACCAGAACTACACCTACGACGCAGCAGGCCGCCTGACGCAGGTCCAGGACACCGCAGATACCGTTTGCACCCGCCGTGCGTACGGCTTTGACGCCCGCACCAACCGCAAGACACTGAACACGGTGGCGGGCGGACCGGGCGAGGACTGCCCGACCTCGGGCGGAACAGCAGTCACCACAACGTACGACTCGGCCGACCGCGTCGTCGCAACGGGCTACGTCTACGACGCCTTCAGCCGTACCACCACGCTGCCGGGTTCCGTCACAGTTGGTTATTTCGCGAATGACATCGCGCGACAACTGACGGCGGGCACCCAACGACAGACCTGGGACATCGACTCCGCACTGCGGTTCCGCACCTGGACCGTTGAGGACAGGACGTCCGGGACCTGGACCCAGGTAGGCAGCAAGACGAACCACTACGACTGCGACTCCGACAGCCCACGGTGGATCGTGGAGGACAACGCGACTGGCGCCGTCACCCGCAATGTCTCTGCACTGGAAGGAGGACTGGCCGCCACGACGAGCGCTGCTGGCGACACGGTGTTGCAGCTCTCCACAGTTCATGGCGACGTGGCGCTGCAACTACCCCTCGACTCGTCTGTGGCACCGATCGCGCTCGACACCGACGAGTACGGCAATGTACGCGCCGACGCGACAGCTTCCCGGTACGGATGGCTGGGGGTCCGGCAGCGGTCCGGAGAGACGATCACCGGCGACATGCTCATGGGCATCCGGTTGTACGACCCGACCACCGGACGCTTCCTTTCTGTGGACCCGGTCTTCGGTGGCGGCGACAACCGCTACGGATACCCGGGCGACCCCGTCAATAAGAACGACCTCGACGGCCGCAAGTGGAAGTGCAAGGCCAAGTGCCAGCTGGCCGGCCGGGGAGCACACTGCACCGGATACATCTACGGGGCAGGGTCAGGCCACAGCCAGGAAGCCGCCGCCAGAGACGCGAAGCGGGACGCAGGGCAACAAGCTCCGCGCGGCTGCTATCCCCGGCACTGCAGGGCGTACGACTGCACGAAGAGCTCGCTCCGCCAATGGTGGGACGGCAACTACAGCCCGCGCAACATCCACCGGCACAACGCACCCAACTGGATGCGACGCGCCAATCACTACTCGTGGGGCATCATGTTCCACAGCGAAGTATGGAGGGGCACTTACGGCAGCTGGTGCGGCTGCAGTCCCTGACCCACCCGGCTGACGCGCGCCTATGACGCGTCGGCCCAGCCTCAGCGGTGCCTCCCGGGATGGGTGTCCCGGGAGGCACCGCACTCCTCCGCGGCTACCGGTACCGGGCCGTGGAAGCGTGCTATCCCGCCCCGCCCATGGACAGAGGACAACAGTCTTGCCTGACCCGACCCAGGACACTCCAGAACAGCCCAAACTCTGGCAAGTGAAGATCGCGCTCATCGCAACAGCCGCACAGCACGAAGAAGTGATGGACCGGATCGTCGAAGTGCTGTGCCCCGACCCGGGCCACGACGGGCCATGCCCCATTCCATGGGGTATGCACAGTGTCAATGGCGAGTCCTTGTCCCATCGGGAGCGCAAGGCACTGCTGACGGAGATCAAGGAGACCAACTGGGGCCCGGACGAGGCTGAAGGCGGAGAGGAAACCGAGAGGTAGGCCGCTCAGAAGCCCGGCGACCAGTCCGCACACAGTCCGCAGAACACCCGCTCAAGACCGTCGCACCCCATCGCCACCCATCCCCAAAAGGCCAGGTCAGCGCCCCACAGGAAAGTTCCCCGCAGGTCACCGACCCGGCCCATTACTGGGAGACCAAGAAGGCCTGACACAAGGCCTGACGAACTTCCGAGGGCCCGGTCGTCTTCCGCTCGACCGGGCCCCTTCGTCATGCCCGGCACGGCACCGCACGGACCGTGACACCGGTCGCACATCCCCGCCACCACCCCGCCGATCGGAAGCCCCCATGCCTGCCCCGGTCTGGAAGTCGGCCGGAATCGCAGCGCTTCAGGGCGAGCCGGCCGCTCTGGCGCTGCTCGTGGGAGTCCTCGTCGCCGACGCGACGACGTGCTTCGGGGTCTAGCCGGGCCGGTCCGCGTGGTCGTCCTCGCCTGCCTCCAGGAGGCCCGCCGCCGCGCCCACGATGCGGGGGTCGGGGCGGCCGACGACCTCCTCGTCCTTGTCGGAGTAGGCGAAGCGGGCCAGCACGCTGCGCATCGCCTCGACGCGGGCGCGCTTCTTGTCGTTGCTCTTCACCACGGTCCAGGGCGCGTGTTCGGTGTCCGTCTCCCGGAACATGGCGACCTTGGCCGCGGTGTAGTCGTCCCAGCGGTCCAGGGACGCGAGGTCCATGGGGCTGAGCTTCCACTGCCGTACGGGGTCGACCTGACGGATCGTGAAGCGGGTGCGCTGCTCGCTCTGCGAGACGGAGAACCAGAACTTCACCAGGTCGACGCCGTCGTCCACCAGCATCCGCTCGAACAAGGGGGCCTGGCGCATGAAGCGCAGGTAGTCGTCGTCCGAGCAGAAGCCCATCACCCGCTCCACACCGGCCCGGTTGTACCAGGACCGGTCGAAGAGGACGATCTCGCCGGCGGTGGGCAGGTGTTCGACGTAGCGCTGGAAGTACCACTGGCCGCTCTCGCGCTCCGTCGGCTTCTCCAGCGCCACCACCCTCGCGCCCCGCGGGTTGAGATGCTCGGTGAACCGTTTGATGGTGCCGCCCTTGCCGGCCGCGTCCCGTCCCTCGAAGACGATGACGAGCCGGCGGCCGGTCTCCCTGACCCAGCTCTGCAGCTTCAGCAGTTCGATCTGCTGCAGCCGCTTGTGCCACTCGTACTCCTTGCGCTCCATCCGCTGTGCGTACGGGTAGTTCTCCCGCCAGGTGTCGATGGGCGAGCCGTCCGGGCGGATCAGCACGGGGTCGTCGGGGTCGGTGTAGTCGACCTTCAGGTCGGCCTGTTCGGCCAGCAGGGGCGGGGTGGTCATGCGGTCCTCCTGAGGTGGTTCTCGGCGGCTCAGTGGAACTGCGGCACGATCAGGTAGATGCCGTACACCACCACGGCCGCGCAGGCGAGGAAGCACAGCCCGGCCTGGGCCATGCCGACGGCCGACGTGCCGCCGCCCTCCTCGCGGGCGCCCTCGTAGCGGGCGAGGCCGAGGACGCCGAGGGCGAAGACGACGACCACGGCGACGGTGACGCCGATGCTCACCGCGGTCACCTTGCCGAGCGCGTTCCAGTCCAGATCCATCGAAGCTCTCCCTGCCTCAGGCGGCCGTGCCGACGCGGGCCGGCGCCTCGGTGCGGATGGCCACCTCGTGGTGGTCGTTGACGTTGTTCGCGTGCACCGGGTTGCGACGCGAGAGCAGGACGATGCCGCCGGCGAGCGCGGCGCCGACCAGCGCGACGACGACCGTGCCGACGTTGCCGCCGTGCTTGACGGCGCTCGCCGAGACACCGCCGACCAGCGCGGCGGCCGGCAGCGTGATCAGCCATGCGGCCACCATGCGGCCGGCGACTCCCCAGCGCACCTCCGCCAGCCGCCTGCCCAGGCCCGCGCCGAGGATGGAGCCGGAGGCCACCTGCGTGGTGGACAGGGCGAAGCCGAGGTGGGCGGAGGTGAGGATGACGGTCGTGGAGGCCGTCTCGGCGGCGAAGCCCTGCGGGGACTGGATCTCCGTCAGGCCCTTGCCCATGGTGCGGATGATCCGCCAGCCGCCGAGGTAGGTGCCGAGGCCGATGGCGAGACCGGCGGAGGCGATCACCCACACGGGCGGGCCGGCGTCGTGGCCGAGGGCGCCGGCGGAGATCAGGGTCAGGGTGATGACGCCCATGGTCTTCTGCGCGTCGTTGGTGCCGTGCGCGAGCGATACCAGCGAGGCGGAGGCGATCTGCCCGAGCCGGAAGCCCTTGGTCACGGAGTTTTTGCGGGCACGGGCGGTGAGCTTGTAGGCGAGGTAGGTGGCGATCAGGGCGGCGACGCCCGCCACGACCGGCGAGGCGACGGCCGGGATCAGGATCTTCTCGACAACCTTGTCGACGTGCACGCCGTGGGAGCCGGCGCCGACCCACACGGCCCCGATCAGCCCGCCGAACAGGGCGTGCGAGGAGCTGGAGGGCAGCCCGACCAGCCAGGTCAGCAGGTTCCACAGGATCGCCCCGACCAATCCGGCGAAGATCATCCCCGGACTGACGAGGGTGTCGTCGACGATGCCGCCGGAGATCGTCTTGGCGACCTCCGTGGACAGGAAGGCCCCCACGATGTTGAGGACCCCGCTCACCAGCACCGCCACTTTCGGCCTGAGCGCGCCGGTCGCGATGGAGGTGGCCATCGCGTTCGCGGTGTCGTGGAATCCGTTGGTGAAGTCGAAGGCCAGGGCCGTGACGATGACGACCGCCACGAGGAACGTGATGTGGTCCATGTCTCCATGGGAGCAAGGGCTTTCGTACGGCAGGCGAACTCAGGGCGAAGCGCGCTCCAGGTGCAGGCACCGTGCAGGCACCCGAGCGGTGAGGATCGTGCGATGCTGACGTGGTGAACCGTGAGGACCTGGTACGTCTGCGCAAGGCCCGCGACCGCATGGACCGCGAGTACGCCGAACCCCTCGACGTGCCCGCCCTCGCCCGCACCGCCCTGATGTCGCCCGGCCACTTCCAGCGGCTGTTCCGCGAGGCCTACGGCGAGACTCCGTACAGCTACCTCATGACCCGCCGGGTCGAACGCGCCAAGACCCTGCTGCGCCGGGGCGACCTCACGGTCACGGAGGTCTGCTTCGCGGTCGGCTGCACCTCCCTCGGCTCCTTCAGCTCCCGTTTCACGGAGCTGGTGGGGGAGTCCCCGAGCGCCTACCGGGCCCGCTCGCACGAGGAGAGCGCGGAGATCCCGCCGTGTGTCGCACGGGTGTACACCCGCCCGACCAGGACGTATCGGCCGTACTGACCTTAGGTTGGAAGCATGGACCTCAAACTCAACACGTGTTTCATCGCGGTCGACGATCACGACAAGGCGATGGAGTTCTACTGCGACGTCCTGGGCCTGGAGGTCCGCAACGACGTCAAGTACGAGGGCATGCGCTGGGTGACCGTCGGGTCGCCGCTGCAGCCGGACGTGTCGATCGTGCTGGAGCCGCCGGCGGCCAACCCCGACCTCTCCCCCGCCGACCGGGACGCGATGGAGCAGCTGCTGGCCAAGGGCGTGCTGCGCGGGGTCAACTTCACGACCGAGGACTGCGACGCCCTCTTCGCCCGCGTCCGGGAGTCCGGTGCCGAGGTGATCCAGGAACCGATGGACATGCCGTACGGGGTCCGCGACTGCGCGTTCCGGGACCCGGCCGGGAACATGCTGCGGTTCATGGAGCGCAAGGGGTGAGCGGACGGGTCCGGTGGACGTACGCCTTCATCGACCGCCCGGCCGGGGCCTTCGGCGCCGCCTGCGCGTTCTGGACGGCCGTGACGGGTACACGGCTGTCCGAACTCCGGGGTGACGACAAGGAGTTCACCACCCTTCTGCACGACGGAGCCGACGCCTGCGTGAAGGCGCAGGCGGTCGCCTCGGGGCCCGGCGGCGCCCATCTCGACTTCCCGGTGGAGGACGTACGGGAGTTCATGGACGCGGCGCTGCGGCTGGGGGCGGAGACGGTCGCCGATCACGGGACCTGGGCCGTACTGCGCTCGCCCGCCGGGCAGTTGTTCTGCACCATGCCGTGGCGCGCTGAGTCGGTCCGGCCGCCGGTCGTGCGCGGCAGTCGTCTCGACCAGGTGTGCGTGGACCTCGCGCCGTCCGCGTACGACGGCGAAGTCGCCTTCTGGAGCGCCCTGTTGGCGGACTGGGAGTCCGTCCCCGGCTCACGACCCGAGTTCCACGTGATCAAGCCGCCGCCGGGGCTGCCGGTCCGGATCCTCCTCCAGCGGCTCGGCGAGGAACGCCCGACCACCGCCCACCTGGACCTGGCCTGCGCCGACGCCGGGGCGACCCGCGCCGAACACGAGCGCCTGGGAGCCGAGTTCGCCGCCGAGGGCTTCGGCTGGACGGTGCTGCGCGACCCGGCGGGCGGGCTGTACTGCCTGACGGGCCGCGCTCCGGAGACGGGTGGCCTGCCTACCCCGTGCTGACCACGCAGATGATGCGGTCAGGGCCGGAGGTGCGCACCGAGGTCGGGCAGTCGGTGGGCACGTGCCGTGCGACGGAGGGCGACAGACTGGGTCTCGCCTTCTCCCAGCCGGCCGGCGAGTCGGAACCCGACTCCCCCAGCCACAGCGTCAGCGCTCCGCCGACGACCACCGCGCCGAGCCACACCCCCACGGCCCAGCGCCACGCCCTCCGCCGTGCTAAACCGCTCACGTCCACGGCTCCACGGCCACCACGGCGTCCACCGGGATCGGGCCGTACACGTGCGGGAACTCCTCGCCGCCGGGCTCGGGGGCCTCGTACTTCACGGGTATGCCGAGCCGGTCCGGGTCCACGACCAGGACCACCAGGTCGTCCAGGCCGTCGTAGAAGCGGGCGGTGCCGGGGAGTTGGGCGCGGGTCGAGAAGTGGATGAAGCCCTCCTCCTGAAGGGTCCGGCCGCGCGTCGAGATCTCGTAGGTGCCCTTCGCGCGGGCGGCTTCCCACAGGGGGCGTTCGGTGAGGTGCAGGATGGGGTCGGTCATGGGGATCACGCTACGGCCTCAGACGGGCGGCCCGCTCCCGCAGATAACGCTGCTCGGGAAGGCTCAGGGTGGCCGCGGCGGCCGACTCGTAGGCGGTCCGGGCCCGGTCGTACGCGCCGGCCCGCTCCAGGAGGTGACCGCGCACGGCGTCCAGGCGGTGGCCCAACCCCGGCTCCAACAGGGCCAGTTCCGCGAGCCCCGCCTCGGGCCCGTCGACCATCGCGAGGGCGACGGCGCGGTTGAGGCGTTCGACGGGGCCCGGGACCCGGCGCACCAGCACCTCGTACAGTCCGAGGATCTCCCGCCAGTCGGTGGCCCGCGCGGACGGCGCCTCGTCGTGCACGGCGGCGATGGCGGCCCGGAGCGCGTAGGGGCCGGCCGGTCCCCGGGACAGCGCCCGCGTCACCAGCGCGACGCCCTCCTCGATCGCGGCCTTGTCCCAGCGGTCGCGGTCCTGCTCGTCGAGCGGGATCAGTTCGCCGTGCGGTCCGGAACGGGCGTCGCGGCGGGCATCGGTGAGCAGCATCAACGCCAGCAGACCGGCCACCTCGCCGTCGTCGGGCAGGAGCCGGTGGACGGTACGGGTCAGCCGGATCGCCTCGCCGGCCAGGTCACGGCGTTGCAGGCCGGCGCCGGAGGTGGCGGTGTAGCCCTCGTTGAAGATCAGGTACAGCGTGTGCAGCACGGCGGGCAGTCGCTGAGCCCAGTTCTCCGGCCGCCCGAACCGCACGCCCCGCACCTTCTGCTTGGCCCGGCTGATCCGCTGGGCCATGGTCGCCTCGGGCACGAGATACGCGCGGGCGATCTCCGCCGTCGTGAGGCCGCCGACCGCGCGCAGGGTGAGCGCGATCTGGGCGGGCGGGGTCAGGTCCGGGTGGCAGCACAGGAAGAGCAGGCTGAGGGTGTCGTCCTCGCGCGGCGCGCGGTCCGGGCCGGTGGCCAGGGCCGCGGTCAGCGCCACGGCCCGCTCCTCCCGCGCCCGCCGCGCCTCCTCCGAGCGCAGGGCGTCCGTCAGCCGCCGCGAGGCCACCTTGATGAGCCAGCCGCGCGGGTTGTCCGGAACCCCCGCCGAGGGCCACTGCCCGGCCGCGGCGAGCAGCGCCTCCTGTACGGCGTCCTCGGCGGCGGAGAAGTGGCCGTACCGTCTGACCAGCGCGCCGAGGACCTGCGGCGCGTGCAGCCGCAGCAGGTCCTCGGTCTCGGCGGTGGGACGCACGGCGGCTCAGACGTCCGCGGAACCGCTGTCGATGGGCCGGATCACCACGGGGTACCTGCGGGCACCGGCGGGCTGGGGGCACTCCAGGACGCGCTCGGCGATCTCGGTGACCCGCTCCAGGCTCGCGCAGTCGAGGACCCAGTAGCCGGCCAGCAGCTCCTTGGTCTCACCGTACGGCCCGTCGGTGACCACCGGCTTCCCGTCGTCGCCCGGGGCGACCAGCCGGGTCCGGGCCGGCTCGACCAGACCCTGCGCGTCGATCATCTCGCCGCTCTCGGCGAGGTCGTCGGTGAGGGCGCCCATGAAGGCGTACATGGCCTGGATCTCCTCCTGGCTCCACGCCGGGGAGATGTCGTTGGCCTTGCCGCGCATGCCCTCGTAGTCCGCCTGCGTGCACTCCACCATGACCAGGTACTTCATGACTCTGCTCCTTCGGCTCGGGCCGCCCGTGGGGGGCGGCTCTCACGGGGGACGTCGGAGCCGGGCCGGACTTCTCGACACGGGGCCGGATGATTTTTTACGGGACTCCCCGCACGGCGTGTGCCCGGTCTGCGCGCGGTCCTCAGGATTCCCCCGCGGTCGGCCGCTCCCGCTCGCCGTTCCGCTCCCGGTCTCGCTCACCGCTCTCGGGAACGTACGCCTCGCACCCGGCATTGCGGCACGGGCCCGGCCCCCAGACCGGGACCCAGGCCCCGAGCGTCTTGTGGCGCCTGACCACCGTCTCGACGGGCTGCCCGCACCGGGGGCAGACGTGTTCCGAGCCGTCCATCTCCTCAGGTTAGGCCGCTCACCGCTTGCGCGCGTGGGTACGGCCGAGCACGCCGCTGCCGACTCCTTGCCCCCGGACCGCACGGGCTGTCCGGCCCTGCTGGAGATGCGCCCGGTGGCCACCCGGCACCCCGTATTGCGCGCCTCCTTCACGGAGCCGGTCCGTGCCGACCTGGAGGAGGGCCTGGCCTTCCACGGACGCCGGGCTGCCCGGCGGGGACGAGACCGTCGCCCTGCTCCACGACGGCGCGCACCGCAGGGGCTGCGCGTTGCGGACGGGCTGGTGCTCGTGCCCGGGCTCAGGCGGACCGGGGTTCGCGCCACATCGGCCACATGTGGGGGCCGTCGGGGAGGGTGAGGGGTTCGCCGACGAGCTCGAAGCCGAGGCGTTCGTACAGGGCGCGGCTGCGGGCGCTGCTGGCCTCCAGGTAGGCGGGCAGGCCCTCGCGGTCGCAGCGGGCGAGGACGTGCTGGATGAGGGCCGTGCCGAGGCCCTCGCCCTGCCGCTTCGGGGTGACGCCGATCATCCACAGGTATTCGTGGGCACGGCCCGTGGGGTGGAGGTCCTCGGTGAGCCGGCCGATCAGCTCGACGCGCTCGTTGTCCGGGTCGACGGCGGCGCGGAGCTGGGCGGGGCCGTCCTCGTCGGAGTCGTCGGCGTGCGGGTCGGCGGGCATCGGCAGCCAGAGCGCGCACGCGCTCGCGTCCTCGGTGAGGTCGACGCGGCCCTCGGCGAGGACGAGGTCGGTGAAGGCGGCCATCAGCCCGGGGTGCCGCGCACGGCGGTGCTCCGCGCCGGGGAAGACCCAACTGCTGACCGGATCGTCCTGGAACGCCTCGTCCAGCAGCCGTACGACCGTCTCGCGATCGCCCGCGCCCGCCGCCCGGATCACCACACCCATGTGCCGTCCCCTCGTCTCAACCGACCTCGAACGTACGGGGGTTGAGCCTATCCGGAACGTACGGGGCGGCGGGGCCCGCACACCGTGGGGATGTGCGGGACCCGCCTTCGCCGGAGCCTCGACGGCCGCGCGGGGTCAGGAGCCGCGCGGTCGCCCCGGTGGGCTCCGGGGTCTGGGTGGGCGCCGGACTCAGCTGCTGCGCCGGGTCACGAACTCCGCCAGCGCGAGCAGTCCGCCGGCCCGGTCCGGACCGGGGATCGCGCGGGACAGCTCCTGCACCGCGCGGGCCATCCGGTCGGCCGCCTGGACCTGCGCCCAGTCCCGGCCTCCGGCCCGCTCGACGGCGAGCACGGTCCGCTCCAGGTCCTCCTTCGCGTACGGCGCCTCGTACAGCTCGGCCAGTTCGGCCGCCGCCGGGGTGCCCGAGGTGAGCGCGGCGACCACCGGGAGGGACTTCTTGCGGGCCGCGAGATCGGCGCCGGCCGGTTTGCCGGTGCGGCTCGGGTCGCCCCATATGCCGATCACGTCGTCGATGAGCTGGAAGGCGAGCCCGGCCTGCCGGCCGAACGCGTCCAGCGCCTCGACGTCCTCCTGCGCCGCGCCCGCGTACAGCGCGCCCAGCGCGCAGGCGCATCCCAGCAGGGCGCCCGTCTTGGCCTCGGCCATGGTCAGCACCTCGTCGAGGGTGACCTCGCCGGGGTGGCGCCGCTCCATCGCCGTGTCCGTGTGCTGTCCGGCGCACAGCTCCACGACACAGGCCGCGAGGCGGGCCGCGGCCGCCCCGGACGCCGGGTGCGGGTCCTCGGCGAGCAGCCTGAGGGCCAGCGCCTGCAGGGCGTCCCCGGCGAGGATCGCGTCGGCGTCGCCGAACACGGTCCAGGCGGTGGGCCGGTGACGACGGGTGGTGTCGCGGTCCATCACGTCGTCGTGCAGCAGCGTGAAGTTGTGCACCAGCTCCACCGCCGCGGCCGCCCGCACCGCCGCCGTCTCCGCCCCAGGGCCGCCGAGCGCGGCGGCCGCGGTGAGGACGAGCGCGGGCCGTATCGCCTTGCCCGCGTTGCCCGCCGCCGGTGTCCCGTCGGCGTGCTCCCAGCCGAAGTGGTAGAGCGCGATCCGCCGCATGGAGCCGGGCAGGGAGTCGATGGCCCAGCGCAGGGCGGGGTCGACGGCCGCCCGGGCGCGCTCCAGGATCGCCGTCGCCTCGGCCCCGTCGAGCCCTCCCCCGCCCTCGCGGCCCTCCCTCCGCCCGGCGGAGTGCCGCTTCGCCTCCGCCAGGAACTCGGCCATGGGGTCCCCCTCGGTCAGTCCGCGGACGGTGGCGCTTCCGCTCGGGCCGGTCGCGTACGACCTGGATCTACCCCGGCCGGGCTGCGGAAACACGGCTCCGAGGTGGAGGAACGTCACCTCCAGCGGCCGATCTCGATGTTCTCCAGGACCCCGAGCGCGTCCGGCACCAGGACAGCGGCCGAGTAGTACGCCGTCACGAGGTACTTGATGATCGCCTGTTCGTTGATGCCCATGAACCGGACGGACAGGCTCGGCTCGATCTCGTCCGGGATGCCGGCCTGCTGCAGCCCGATCACGCCCTGCTCGGCCTCGCCGGTGCGCATGGCGATGATCGAGGACGTACGGGCCTCGGTGACCGGGATCTTGTTGCAGGGGTAGATCGGCACGCCCCGCCAGGTCGGGATGCGGTTGCCGGCCACCTCGATGGTCTCGGGGACGAGTCCGCGCTTGTTGAGCTCGCGGCCGATCGCGGAGATCGCGCGCGGGTGGGCGAGCAGCAGCTTGGTGCCGCGCCGGCGGCTGAGCAGCTCGTCGAGGTCGTCGGGGCTGGGCACACCGTCGTGCGGCTGGATCCGCTGGTCGTACTCGCAGTTGTGCAGCAGCCCGAACTCCCGGTTGTTGACCAGCTCGTGCTCCTGGCGCTCCTTCAACGCCTCGACGGTGAGCCGTAGTTGCTGCTCGGTCTGGTTCATCGGCTGGTTGTAGAGATCGGCGACGCGCGAGTGGATGCGCAGCACGGTCTGGGCGATGCTCAGTTCGTACTCGCGGGGCCTGGCCTCGTAGTCGACGAAGGTGTGCGGGATGTCGGGTTCGCCGCTGTGGCCGGCGGCGAGGTCGACGGCCTTCTCGCCGTACTTGTTGGTGTGCTGCTCGGGGATCGAGCGCACCTGCTGGAGGTGCTCGCGCAGGGAGTCGGAGCGCTCCGCGACCTGTTCGACGTCCTGCCGGGAGAGGGTCAGCACCGTGCACGTGGTGGCCGCGCGGATGGTGTACTCCCAGATGGCGGCCGGGCTCAGCAGCGCCGCGTCGCCGAAGTAGGCGCCGTCGGCGAGCACGCCGAGGACCGCGTCGTCGCCGTAGGGGCCCGTGCCGACCTTCTCCACCCTGCCGTGCGCCAGGAGATGGACGTCGTCGGTCGCGCCGCCGAAGGAGGCGATCACCGAGCCCGGCGCGAACTCCTGCTGCCGGCAGCGCTGGGCCAGCTCCGAGAGCACCTCGTCGTCCTCGTAGTCGCGCAGCGCGGGCAGTTCGCCCAGCTCGGCGGGGATGACCTCCACCCGGTCGCCGGTCTTCACGAAGGTGATGCGGCCGTCCCCCACCGCGTACGTCAGGCGCCGGTTCACCCGGTACGTGCCGCCCTGGACGTTGACCCAGGGAAGCATGCGCAGCAGCCAGCGGGAGCTGATCTCCTGCATCTGGGGCGCGGACTTGGTCGTGGTGGCCAGGTTCCGCGCGGCGGCCGTGCCGAGGCTCTGCTGCGGCTTGCCCTGTTCCGAACGGACCTCTTCGCCTACCGACATATGAGAATTGCCCTCCCGGTCATGCGGCGGCACGGTCGGAGCCGCCGCATTGCGATCTGCACGGACCAGCCTTCCATCACGGAGCGTGCTGGTGCCATTACACGAAAGAGCGGGGTTGGATCTTCGGATCGATGGGCAGACAGAGGGCTTTCATCCAGCGGCCGGACACACGGAATGGCCGGATCCGTTCGGCGACCGCGGGCACTATGTGTAATCACCCCCTCACTTCAGGTAAAGAGCCCTGGCACGGGCGGTCGCGTCGGGCGGTCGTCGGCACGGCATGCACGAAGGAGGCGGTCATGGCCTCACCCATGTCCGCGGGCGCTTTTCGGGCCGGGCTCCTGGCGGAGGGCCTCACCGTCGTCGGGGTCGGCGACTGGGAACGTCACAACCGCAACCACAAGGGCCCGTGGGGCCCGGTGCACGGCGTGATGATCCACCACACGGCGACCAGCGGCAGCGAGCACACGGTCGAACTCTGCCGCGACGGCTACGCCGGCCTGCCCGGCCCCCTCTGCCACGGGGTCATCACCAAGGACGGCACGGTCCACCTCGTCGGTTACGGCCGCGCCAACCACGCGGGCCTGGGCGACGACGACGTGCTGCGCGCGGTGATCGCCGAGAAGGCGCTGCCGCCCGACAACGAGGCGAACACCGACGGCAACCGCCACTTCTACGGCTTCGAGTGCGAGAACCTCGGCGACGGTCACGATCCCTGGCCCCGGGCCCAGCTGGAGGCCGTGGAGAAGGCGGCGGCAGCGGTGTGCCGGCACCACGGCTGGACGGAACGCTCGGTGATCGGCCACCTGGAGTGGCAGCCGGGCAAGGTGGACCCGCGCGGCTTCACGATGGCGTGGCTGCGCGAGCGCATCCGCGCCCGCCTGAAGTGACGCACCGGGTCACAATGGAGCCGTGACCGGCCTCGACACCCTGCGACCACGCCTCCCCTCCCCCCTGCAGGAGCTGTCGGACGCCCGTTTCGGCCGCCGTGGTCTGCGTCTTCTCCTCAAGCGGGACGACCTCATCCACCCGGAGCTGATCGGCAACAAGTGGCGCAAGCTCGCGCCGAACATCGAGGCCTGCGGCGGCCGCCCGCTCGTCACCTTCGGCGGGGCCTACTCCAACCACCTGCGGGCCACGGCGGCCGCTGGACGGCTTCTCGGGCTGCCGACGGTCGGCGTGGTGCGCGGGCAGGAGCTGGCCGACCGGCCCCTCAACGCCTCGCTCGCCCGGTGCGCGGCCGACGGCATGCGGCTGCACTTCGTCGACCGGTCGACGTACCGCCGCAAGACCGAACCGGACGTCCTCGCGGGCGTGCTGCGCGCGGCGGGCGCCGAGGACGCGTACGTGATCCCGGAGGGCGGCAGCAACGCGGAGGCGGTACGCGGCTGCCGGGCCCTGGGCGAGGAGCTGCGCGGACAGGCGGACGTGGTCGCCCTGGCCTGCGGCACCGGCGGCACCCTGGCGGGCCTGGCCGCAGGCCTGTCCCCCGCACAGCGCGCCCTCGGGATACCGGTCCTCAAAGGCGGCTTCCTCACCGCCGGTATAAGAGCCCTCCAGCAGCAGTCCTTCGGCGGCCCCCGCGGCGCCTGGACCCTGGACGAACGCTTCCACTTCGGCGGCTACGCGCGCGTGCCCACCGACCTCGACGCCTTCGCCGAGGACTTCGAGGAACGTCATGGCGTGGCGGTGGAGCGTCTGTATGTCGCCAAGTTGCTGTACGGACTTGTCGCCCTCACCGAGGAGGGGGCGTTCCCCCGGGGAACCACCGTGGCCTGTGTGATCACCGGCCGACCATGGAGGTCGGCCGGCACGTAGTCCCTACTCCGCCGCTGGATTCTCGATCATGTGCAGAACACCCGCGGCAAGGCGTTGCAGACAGCTTGACCGCGCCTCGGCGTTCCACTGATCCGTCGCTGCCTGCTGCCGGGCGTACTCGGCACCGCCCGCCGTCGCGTAGGGATAGTGGTCCTCGCCCATGATGCCGGTGAGCCCCTCGGGAGTGATCCGGTCGATACGGTCGCCGGCCCCCAGCCTGATCCCGTCGCCGACGCCGGGCTGGTAGGCGTAGTCGCGGAACTCGTTCTTGCTGCCCAGCGACTCGTAGGCGGCGCTCACACCGATGGTGACACCACCCGACTCGTCAAGCAGCAGGATCGGAAACCCCTTCCACTCGCCGACCTTGTCGCCGTATGCGTAGTGCCCGCCCCACGAGGCGTATCGACCGATGTGGGTGTACTCGCGCTTGTTCTGTTTGAGCCACGACCATTTCCATGCCCGCAGGTAAGGCACCTCCGGCTGTGGTGGAGGCGCCCAGAAGACACGGGCTATGCGGGAGGCGGGCGGGGTGGGCCGGGGCGCGGCGGGCTCCAAGGGGACGCGGCGGAGCGGCACTCCCGCCGTGCGCAGCCGGGCGGCGCTCTCGCGGGCGAGGGTGTGGAACCGCTCGGTGAACTCGTCCCGCGCGGCCTCCAGCGCTCGCGCCTCCCTCTCCCGCTGCTCGACGAAGTCCTGCTGCTCCTGTCGTAGTTGCTCGGCGGATGAGAAGAAGTCGTCGGAGTCAGCCATGCTTGCTCCTTCGGGGAGACGGGTGGGTCTTGGGACTCGGCGCGGGAGTCGTGGGCGTGTCGTCCTCCAGGACATGGTGCTCATCGGCTTCGGCCCAGCTCTTGAACGAGTCCCACCAGACGACCACCGGCGCCTTGGCGGCGGCCGGTTCCCCGGGGCTGCCCAGCGCGTGCACGTTGTAGAGAGCGAGGTAGACCACGACGATCAGGCCGACCGCCTTGAAGGAGACACGGGAGCAGGCCTTCATCGCCCGGCCGAGGCCCCGGCCCGCCTTCTCGGTCCAGTCCGCCAGGTTCTCCACCCACTCGCCGTAGATCCGGAGGACCAGGGGGATGCCGCGCCCCTGGCCGATGAGCAGCAGAGTGCACGCGTACTCGGGTGCGAACAGCACGGTTCCCAGCAGCTGGGACAGCTGCGCTCCCGTCCAGTCGGCCGCTCCGCTCAACCGCGGCACGGCCCCGCGCAGCAGGCCCCAGAGGAGCAGTGTCGAGCTGACGGTCAGCAGCGGGATGCGTATCGGGTACACCAACCAGGAGAAGGCCTCGTCCAGCACCTTGGCCAAAAGGTCGAACAGTTCGATCATCGCGTGCGGTGTCCTGTCACTCGTCCCCGTCGCGGATCTGCTCCACTCCACCGCCCGAGTCGGCGTCACCGTTCAGCACGGTGTCCTCGTCCCCGGTCCTTCGCTCCCGGGACCGCCGGTCGCGGCGGCGGGAGCGGCCCTCACCCAGTTGCCGGGGGGCGTTCGCGGAGCCCGCCGACGGCAGCTGGGTGGCCGAGGCGGGCAGCGTGCCACGCAGCTGCGCGATCAGCTCGTTGATCACATGTGCTTTCTCGTGTTCTTCGCTGCCGTCCGCTCCGACGACGGCCTTCGCCATCTCCAGATGGACGAGCAACGCGGCGCGCTCGTCCTCCCGTTGGTCGCGGTAGAACTCGAACGCGGCCTCGGGATTGCGGATCATCGCCTCTGCCATCAGGCCGGCCTTGCCCTCGCTGAGGACCTTGGCGGCCTGGTCGCGCTGCATGGCGTTGAGCGTTCCCGTACGAGTGATGCCGGTGGCCTCGACGTCGGGGCGCAGCGCGCAGCTCACCGCCAGGATCTCCAGCAGCCCCTTGTCGGTCGGCCCGGTGAACCGCTGCCCGTTGATCCACGACTCCAGATCGCCCACCGCGTCCAGCGCATAGTGCCGCGCCTGGGCGCCCAGTCCGTCGACGATGCGGCGCCTGAGCATCCGCTGCACGTCGAAAGGGTGCTGTTCCGCGGCGGCTTCGGCGTTGGAGACACACCAGTCCACCTCGATCGACCCATGGAAGCGCAGTCCCTTGTCGGCGCTGTCGAGTTCGACGGTGAGGGTGGTGGTCCGCTCCCTGAGGTCCACGATCCAGTACTTGCCCTTGGGGCGGTAGAAGCCGATTCCGGAGGTGGGCACCTCGCCCTTGGGCATGCGCCGAAGCTCGGTACCGAGGAGCACGACCGCGCACTCTCCGGCGTCGGGGCGCGCATGGTCCTCGATGTTGCGGGGACGGGTCACCGGGAAGGGACCGCGCACAGGTTCCTTGATGGCCACACTGGCTCCTGTCATCCGTGTCGTGCCGCTCAGCGCAGCGCGTCCAGCTCCTGTAGAGCGAGTTGTGCGGTGTAGGAGGGATCGGACGGCTCATGGGCGAGCCGCCGGAGATGGTGGTCGAGACGGCGGAAGTCGCCGTCGTCAACGATCAGTTCGTCGACGAGGTCCAACAGGGCCTCGCGCGACTCGCCGTGCCGGTCGGCCTGTCGGATCCAGGCTTCCAGGACGTTCAGGCTCTCTCGTGTCGTGACCCGGTGGGCGAGGGCGCCTCGCCAGAGGTCGACGACGTCCTCGTCGATGCGCGTCCCGCCGGGACGTTCGTCGCCGCCCGGCCCCTGCTGCCCGTACCGGTCGAACAGCCAGAGCACGGAGGGCCAGTGCACCGCGTCGGGACGACCGTCCGCGCCGTACAGTCGGCAGATCCGCACGAACGCGCCGAGGAGCTGTCCGCGCGCGGGGTCGCCGGCATCGTCCAGCCACGTCCCCATCGCCTCCAGCACGAGCGCGTGGAGCCCGCTGGTGAACGCCGCGGACAGACCGAACCTGACGGCCCAGGTCACTCCCTCGTCCTTCGCGTCGAGGAGTTCCCCGAGCCCCTGGAGACCGGCGACAGGCTGCACCGGAGTCACCGCGAGTCCCCAGGCGAGAGCGGCGGTCATACGGCGGTACCGGCTCGGCGCGGAACTCCAGGACTCCACCAGCCCGAGTGCGTGCGCGGCGACGGCCGGCTCCCGGACGGCCACGGAGAGAGCGATGGCCGCCGCCACCCTGTCCCGCGAGTCGGGAGACAGGGCCCACGGCTGCAGCACTTCCTCCGCGATCTCGGCGAAACTCTGCAAGGACAGCCGTCCCATGACGACCGCCGCCCGGCGCCGTACCGCCGCGTCGCGGTCGTGCACCAGGTCCGAGAGCCAGCGCAGCAGCAATGCCGCGTCGTACTCCTGCCAGACGACGTCGATCAGCGCCGAGGCCAGGCCCCGGGTGGCGAAGTCCACGACTTCCGCCGGGCTGCTGCCGTAACGGGTGTGCACGGCGGCCGTGAAGGTGACGGCCCGTACGGCCTCGAGGCGTTCCTTGCGCGTCATGTCGAGGAAGGGACGGGGCCTGACGCGCCCCTGGGTGGAGGCCTCGTACACGACGTCGGCGAGGCGGTTCGCGAGACGGTTGACGGTGGCGTAGGGGAAGCCCCCGAAGAAGGCCACCGCGAGGGCCAGTTCGCGGTGCAGGTCCTGGTTCTGCAGCAGACCCGCCGCATCCTGTCTGATCCGTCCGGCAGCCTGGGCCATGCACTCGGAGACGGTGACCGTCCCGTCCGCGGTCCGGGCCAGTTCGCGCGCGGTGTGGGCGATCTCAGCCGGTATCGGGCCGCTGGCGAGCCACTCGGCCACTTCGGGATCGTCGAGCAGGACGTCGGCGAGGGCACGCCGGTCCGTCGGCAGCCGGTACAGCAGGTGGCTGCGTAACAGGCGTCTGCCGTCGGGGCGTTCGCCCACCGACACCGTCCAGGTGACCATGTCCACCGAGACCGGGGAGGCGTCGGTGACGACCAGCACCAGGTAGGCCCGCCGGTCGGTGAGGACGCGGGACAGCCTGGAGAGGGTGAACCCCGTGAGCTCTCGCTCACCCGTCGTCCGCAGCCCGGTTTCGAGGACGTACGCACAGCCGGGTTTCACATCGGCCGCGACGAGGGCGTCCGGGTCGGTTCCCGGGGCCAGGAAGCGGCACTGGCCACCGCGCTGCAGGAGGGTGACGGCGACGGCGGTGGCCAGGAACCGGCGCCCGCTGTGGCGAGGGCCGCGCAGCACGAGCACGTGGTGGGCGCGGAGGGTCTCCTCCGCCTGTTCCGCGCACGGCGGGCGGACGTAGACCTGCTCCATCTCCGTCGTCTCGGTATCGGTGAGTCGGTACCAACCGGGCGCGCGGCGCGCGGACCGGCCGCCCATGTTGAGGACGAACTGGTCGCCCCCGACGATCGACTCGGCCTTCACCCGTCTCCGGAAGTCCATCGAGCCGGCGTGGTCGAACCGCTCCACGTCGTCGTCGAGTTCGGAACGCAGACGCCGCAACTCGTCCAGCCGGAAGTCGGCGTCCTCTGAGCCCTCGGCCTGGTCGCGGTCACCGTGCGGCGCGTGGTTCGCGGTGTCGTCCTCGCTCTCGGATCCTCCGCCGTCCGAGGGCCGCTCGCCGGAGGTCACGGGGTGTTCCGGAAATTGATCTGGGGGCCGTTGACCACGTTCTCGGCCTTGACGACGTCGTGGAAGGTGATGCCACCCCCGCCACGATGCTCCCCGGCGCCGGGAGTGGTGTCCTTCTCGGCTCGACGGGAACTCCGCTCCGGCTCCTCGGCCGTCCCGGGGGCGCGGGGTCCGCGCGGCGCCGGTGTCAGCCAGGCTGCCACCTGTTTCCCGCCCTTCACGGTGAGCCGGGTCTCCCCGAACAGGTCCGGGTCGAGATCGCCGTGCCCATGCCGTACGACGCCGTTCCAGATCTCCTCCGACACGGCCACCACACTGGAAAGGCCGCTTTCGGCCAGCGCCTGACGCAGTTCGTCGGCGTCGAGCATGCCGTGGAGCAGGTTGACGTCCCCGCCGTCCGCGTCGCCGCCGTCCGGGGTGGGGACGAGATACCCGCCGTGCACGACCAGGCGCAGGCCGAGACGCATCGCCTCCGAGGATTGCTTGTTGTGGCGCCGCAGCAGAGGCGGCAGAGGACCGATGAGGGCTTCCACCACGGGGACCGGCGAGATGTGCGGCAGGAAGTCGTACCGGCCGCCGTCGCCCCGGCTGCGCAGCACGTAGCAGTCGCTGTCGACGCCCTGCTGGCTCAGGGCGTCGGCGATCGCCGTGGTCTGCGCCCTCCGCAGTGCGGGCAGGACGCTGTCGTCACGCGACGGCTGCGAGGACCCTCGAACGTCGACACCCAGCATGACGTGGTGAATCGGCAAAAGCCGGGAAACTGTCACGCCGCCCGCCCCCCAAGATCAAGCGCCACAGATCGTTCCTTCCGCCGACACACCGGCAGACAGGTCTGACCTCGGTGTCGATGCGTCAGGGAAGGAGATTGAGAGAGTAACCAGAGTCACAGACATTTAGCCAATGAATCATCAAATCACGTCCAAACGATCACGAACAGCAGCGCCACCAGCCCTCCACCCGCACCGACCGCCCAGGACAAAGCCCTTCGGAAGGAAGCGAACTTGAGCTCGGCGACCGCCGCGAGATCGACGGCGTGCTGCCATGCCTCGGCACGTGCCCGTCCCGGCTCCGCAGCGGGTGTCACCGGTCCCTGTGTGCGAGCGAGCGACGGCCAGCCGTACCGCGTTGGGGTGCTCGTCACGGTCCTCGGCGCCAGTGTGCGCAGGACGAACCACGCCGACACCATCGTCGAGATCACCGTGAGGTGCGCCAGCAAGAGGATCAGCGCCTGCCGGACCGTGTGCGGCGGCGCCATGCCCCGCAGCGCGCTCGCCTGAGTGAGCAGTCCCGCGACCAGTACTCCGAGACTGGCCGCCAGCAGCCCGGCCTTGGTGTCGGCCGAGATGATCCACGCGCTGACCTGGTCGATCGCCAGCGTGGCGTCCGCCCCCGGCTCGAACTCGTCCCCCACAGCCCCTCCCCCGCCCCGCACGTCGCGCGTCGTGTCGAGATCGCCGCCAAAGGTAGGCGTGCCCCTCCCGCCCCGAGCGCCTTCAGGCCCATCATGTCCGCCGGCGGAGCACCTCACTCCCGGTCAGGCCGTCTCCCGGTAGGCCGCCGCCTCCTCCAGGTCCAGGCGACGCAGCAGGGTGCGCAGCATCTCGTCGTCGATGTAGCGGCCGTCGCGCAGCCGTACGAACATGGCGCGTTCGGCGCCGATCATCTCCCGGGACAGGCGGCGGTAGGTGTCGTCGACGGACTCGCCGGTGACCGGGTTGGTCTGGCCCAGGCGCTCCCAGACGGCGTTGCGGCGGCGCTCCAGGACCTGGCGGAGGCGGTCGGCGAGGGGCGGCGGGAGGGTGTTGCGCTCGTCGGTGAGCAGTTCGTCCAGGCGCTGTTCGGCGACCCGGGAGGCCTGGGCCTGGGCGTTGGCCTCGGCGAGGGTCTCGGCCTGCGCGTCCTTGGCGGGGAACCGCACCAGGCGGATCAGCGGGGCCAGGGTGAGGCCCTGCACCACCAGGGTCCCGATGACCGTGGTGAAGGTCAGGAAGAGGATCAGGTTGCGCTGCGGGAAGGGGCCGCCGCCGTGCACGGTGAGCGGGATGGAGAAGGCGATGGCCAGCGAGACGACACCGCGCATCGCGGCCCAGGAGGTGACGATCGGGCCTCTCCAGGTGGGATTGTCCTCGCGTTCCCTGATCCGCGGGGACAGCATGCGGGGCACGAAGGTCCCCGGGTACACCCAGACGAACCGGGCCAGGACGACCACCAGGAAGACGGCGAGCGCGTACCAGGCGGCGTCGATGCCCCGGTAGTCCCCGAGGCCCTTGAGCACGACCGGCAGCTGCAGCCCGATGAGCGCGAAGACCGCCGACTCCAGGACGAACGCGACCATCTTCCACACCGCCTCCTCCTGGAGCCGGGTGGCGAAGTCGACCTCCCACGCGCGGTGCCCGATGTAGAGGGCCACGACCACGACCGCCAGCACACCGGAGGCGTGCACCTGCTCGGCGACGGCGTAGGCGACGAAGGGGATCAGCAGCGACATGGTGTTCTGCAGCAGCGCCTCCTTCACATGCGTGCGCAGCCAGTGGATCGGCGCCATCAGCACCAGTCCGACCACGACACCGCCGACCGCCGCCAGCAGGAACTCGCCGATCCCGCCGATCCAGGACGCGCCCTCGCCGACGGCGGCCGCGACGGCAACCCGGTAGGCGGTGATCGCGGTCGCGTCGTTCAGCAGGGACTCGCCCTGCAGGATCGTGGTGATCCGGGAGGGCAGCCCGACCCGCCGGGCGACGGCGGCCGCCGCGACCGCGTCCGTCGGCGCCACGACGGCCCCCAGCACGAGCGCCGCGGGCAGCGGCAGCCCCGGTACGACGAGATAGACGATCCAGCCGACGACGAACGTGGCGAACAGCACGTACCCCACCGACAGCAGCGCCACCGGCCGCACGTTCCTGCGCAGATCGAGGTACGAGCTCTCGACCGCCTCCTTGTGCAGCAGCGGCGGCAGCACCAGCGGCAGCACGATCTCCGGATCGAGCGTGTAGTCGGGCACCCCGGGCAGGTACGACACCACAAGACCCACCGCCACCAGCCACAGCGGCGCCGGCACCGGGGTGCGGCGCGCGGCCGCGGCGACCGCGGTGCTGCCCGCCACCAGCAACAGCAGGGGCATCACGTCCATCGTCCTCGCCCACCCTCGTTTTTCCGCGCGGCCCTCCGCGCGGGCGTCGTAATCTGGCAATCATGAAACAGTGCACGCACGCCGAAGCGCTGCCGCTTCCGGAACCCGGTCCGCTCAGCGAGACGTGCCTGGAGTGTCTGCGGGACGGCACGCACCCGGTGCAGCTGCGGCTGTGCCTCACCTGCGGCCACGTCGGCTGCTGCGACTCGTCGCCGAACCGGCACGCGACGGAGCACCACAAGGATTCCGGCCACCCGGTCATGCGCACGTTCGAGCCCGGCGAGAACTGGCGTTGGTGCTTCGTCGACCACGTACTTGTGTGACCCTGGACGCCAGGGTTCCAGGACGGTTCGACCGTCTGACGTCTGGGTACGTCAACCCGGCGCGTCTTCTTCCCATTGGGAGCCGCAGACCCCTAGACACGGAGCGTGTCCACAGTTTTACTGTGAGTGACGGCAAGGGGTCGGGGTCCTGGGGACAGGAAAGTTGAGAGCGCGATAGCGTCACCGCTGAACCACACATCGCGTTACCCCGGGGGGCGACCCTCGGCCCCGTAAAGCTTGTACCACCATGGAGGTGAGGGTGTCCCAGATCGCAGGCGAGCCCGCGACCCAGGACTTCGTGGAAGTCCGGCTGCCGGCCGCGGGTGCCTACCTGTCGGTGCTGCGTACGGCCACGGCCGGTCTCGCGGCCCGTTTGGACTTCACCCTCGACGAGATCGAGGACCTGCGCATCGCGGTGGACGAGGCCTGCGCGATCCTGCTGCAGCAGGCCGTGCCCGGCTCGGTGCTCAGCTGTGTCTTCCGGCTCGTCGACGACTCGCTCGAGGTCACCGTCTCGGCCCCGACCACGGACGGTCACGCCCCCTCGCGCGACACCTTCGCCTGGACCGTGCTGTCCGCCCTCGCGGGCAAGGTCTCCTCCGCCGTGGACGAGGACAAAACCGTTTCGATCAGCCTCTACAAACAGCGCGGCGCGGGACCCGGGCCGGCGTGAGGACAGGGGACGGGCCGGTGCGTGACGAAGAGCGCGGCACACGGGAGCTGCCGGCCGAGGGCACAGGCGCATCCCGTCACACGGGGGAGCCCGTCGACGGCAGGGCCGGCATCGAGGCCACGGCGGGTATCGCCGGAATCCCCGAGCAGGCCCGGCCGCATCCGGAGGAGGGCGCGGACCACGCGGCGGCGACCGGCTTCCTGGACGACGGCGGCCGGCGGGATCGGGAAGGTGCCGCGCCGAGCACCCCTGCGGACGGGCCGGACGGGATCGCCCCGCCCCGGCCGCAGGCGAGGGCTGGGCGAAGGACAACGGGCGGGACGATGAGCGAGCACGAGCGAGACGAGCAGCAGGACGCGCAGAGCGTGCAGCGGGCCACGCAGCACGACGCACAGGACCGCAGCGGAGCGCGCGCGATGTTCGTCGAACTGCGCGGGCTGAAGGACGGCAGCCCCGAGTACGCGGAGCTGCGCAACAAGCTGGTCCGTATGCATCTGCCGCTGGTCGAGCACCTCGCGCGCCGCTTCCGCAACCGCGGCGAGCCGCTGGACGACCTCACCCAGGTCGCCACCATCGGCCTGATCAAGTCCGTCGACCGCTTCGACCCCGACCGCGGCGTGGAGTTCTCGACGTACGCGACCCCGACGGTCGTTGGCGAGATCAAGCGCCACTTCCGCGACAAGGGCTGGGCGGTTCGGGTGCCGCGGCGCCTGCAGGAACTGCGCCTCGCGCTCACCACGGCCACCGCTGAGCTGTCCCAGCAGCACGGCCGCTCCCCGACCGTGCACGAGCTCGCCGAGAAGCTGGCGATCTCGGAGGAGGAGGTCCTGGAGGGCCTGGAGTCGGCCAACGCCTACTCCACGCTGTCCCTGGACGTCCCCGACACCGACGACGAGTCCCCGGCGGTCGCGGACACCCTGGGCGCCGAGGACGAGGCGCTGGAGGGCGTCGAGTACCGCGAGTCGCTCAAGCCGCTGCTGGAGGACCTGCCGCCGAGGGAGAAGCGGATCCTGCTGCTGCGCTTCTTCGGGAACATGACCCAGTCGCAGATCGCGCAGGAGGTCGGCATCTCCCAGATGCACGTCTCCCGTCTGCTGGCGCGCACCCTGGCCCAGCTGCGGGAGAAGCTGCTGGTGGAGGAGTAGCCGTACGCCTACTGCTTGCCGTCCTGGGCGCGGCCCGGACCCTTGATACCGAGGGCCTGGGTCGTGGCCGGGTTGACCAGCAGCACCAGGGCGGCGACGGCGACGACCGCCAGCGCGATCCCCGCCGGGATCGCCACGCTGTCGGCCTGCAGCAGGTTGTAGGCCACCGGCAGCGCCATGATCTGCGTGATGACGGCCGGGCCCCGGCTCCAGCTCCTGCGCGTGAGCAGCCCGCGCGCGGCGAGCAGCGGCAGCAGGGCGAGGACGAGCAGGGTGACGCCGCCGGTGACGGCGGAGCCCCGGTCGTCCGGGTCGCCCACGAGGCCCTCCACGAGCATCCAGACGCCCCCGACGGCCAGCGCGAGCCCTTCCAGCCCGGCGAGCGCGGCGGCGTACGTCAGACGCCGCGGGCGGGGGCCGGTGTCTTCCTCGGTGGCGGGGGTCTTCTCACTGGTCACCCCTGAAGGGTAGCCCTGGGCAGGCCGGTCGGCCCGGGGGCGGGCCCGGGGGACGCAGGCCCTCTCGGCGGGGTTGAGCCGACCCCGGGTGGCGAGACTCACGCCCCCTCCTCTTACCTGATCCCTACCTCGCGCTGTGCCCGGTACCAGGCAGTAGGTACGCTGCAACTCATGCGTGCACTCCTCGTGGTCAACCCAGCGGCAACCACCACAAGCGCACGCAGACGCGATGTGCTGATCCACGCGCTGGCGAGCGAGATGAAGCTGGAGGCGGTCACCACCGAGTACCGCGGCCACGCACGCGACCTGGCCCGGCAGGCCGCCGACAGCGACGACATCGACCTCGTGGTGGCCCTCGGCGGCGACGGCACGGTCAACGAGGTCGTCAACGGTCTGTTGCACGCCGGCCCCAATCCGGACGGCCTGCCCCGGCTCGCCGTGGTCCCGGGCGGCTCCACCAACGTCTTCGCCCGCGCCCTGGGCCTGCCCAACGACGCCGTCGAGGCGACGGGCGCGGTGCTGGACGCACTGCACCAGGGCAGCGAGCGCGCGGTCGGCATGGGCCTCGCCTCGGGGACGCCGGGGACCGAGGACGAGGCGGTGCCGGCGCGCTGGTTCACCTTCTGCGCGGGGCTCGGTTTCGACGCCGGTGTGGTCGGGCGGGTGGAGCAGCAGCGCGAACTGGGCAAGAAGTCCACACACGCCCTTTACCTGCGCCAGGTCGCCCGCCAGTTCCTGCAGGAACCCCACCGGCGGCACGGCACCATCACGCTGGAGCGCCCCGGCGAGGAACCGGTGACCGATCTGGTGATGTCCATAATCTGCAACACGTCGCCGTGGACGTATCTGGGCAATCGTCCGGTGTACGCGTCACCTAAGGCTTCGTTCGATACCGGGCTCGACGTACTCGGCGTCAGCCGCATGTCCACGGTCACGGCTGCCCGTTATGCCACGCAGTTGCTCACTTCGTCCCCCGAGCGGGGACCCCACGGCAAGCACGTCGTGTCCCTGCACGACCTGGATGGGTTCACCTTGCATTCGAAGGCGCCCCTCCCCCTTCAGATGGACGGCGACCACCTCGGACTGCGCACGAGCGTGACGTTCACAGGCGTACGCCGTGCACTGCGTGTGATTGTGTGAGTAGAAGGGGCCAAAGTCCTTTCACTCGAACGTTTAGACCAGGGTCCACCCCATGGAAGTACGGCTGTGACCTAGTCGACACCGAGGAATCAAAAAAAACTTTCCGGAAGGGGTTGTATCCGCCGCTGAGGTTTGCGAGTCTCTACGTGGCGATCGGGACAGCCCCGCAAGACCGGCATCCACAGATCACCGGAACCCCTCTTCAAACTCAGGACCACGCCGAGGAAGACTCGGCGGTCGGCCCTTCACTTGTTGAGGGATTCGTGAAAGCGTTCACATTCACAAGCAACCCGCACGTAATACCAAGGAGAGGTAGCAGCCATGGACTGGCGTCACAACGCCGTTTGCCGCGAGGAAGACCCCGAGCTCTTCTTCCCCATCGGCAACACCGGTCCTGCGCTGCTGCAGATCGAGGAAGCCAAGGCCGTCTGCCGTCGCTGCCCCGTCATGGATCAGTGTCTGCAGTGGGCGCTCGAGTCCGGTCAGGACTCCGGCGTCTGGGGTGGTCTCAGCGAGGACGAGCGCCGTGCCATGAAGCGCCGCGCCGCCCGCAACCGGGCCCGTCAGGCCTCCGCCTGACAACACCCGCCCCGCAAACAGCCTGAGCTTGGCGGCGCGCACAGCGAGTGCGCTTCTCCCGCCCCCGAGCCGCAGCGCGCAGTACCTCCGGTGCGCCTAGCAATAGAGCAGCAACGAGAGAACAGCAACGAGCGACTGGCCCTGGATCCCCGGATCCGGGGCTTTTTGCTGTGCTCGCCGCCCACCCCCACGCCTACTTGTGCGCCCGCACCGGTACGTCGAAGATCACCCGGGTCCCCCGCTCCGGCGCCGGCACCATGTCGAACGTACCGCCCAACTCGCCCTCCACCAGGGTCCGTACGATCTGCAGGCCCAGGTTGCCGGCGGTGTGCGGGTCGAAGCCCTCGGGCAGGCCCACGCCGTCGTCCTGGACGGTGACCAGGAGGCGGGCCTCCTTGGTGGTGCCGCCACGGACGGCGGAGACCTCGACCGTGCCGGTCTCGCCCTCGCGGAAGCCGTGTTCGAGGGCGTTCTGCAGGACTTCGGTGAGAACCATCGACAGCGGGGTGGCGACCTCGGCGTCCAGGATGCCGAAGCGGCCGCTGCGCCGGCCGGTGACCTTGCCCGGCGAGATCTCGGCGACCATCGCGAGCACCCGGTCGGCGATCTCGTCGAACTCCACGCGCTCGTCCAGGTTCTGGGAGAGCGTCTCGTGCACGATCGCGATCGAGCCGACCCGGCGCACCGCCTCCTCCAGGGCCTCCCGGCCGCGGTCGGACTCGATACGGCGGGCCTGCAGGCGCAACAGGGCCGCCACCGTCTGGAGGTTGTTCTTCACCCGGTGGTGGATCTCCCGGATGGTGGCGTCCTTGGTGATCAACTCGCGCTCGCGGCGGCGCAGTTCGGTGACGTCCCGGAGCAGGACCAGCGAACCGATGCGGGTGCCCTTGGGCTTGAGCGGGATCGCGCGGAACTGGATGACCCCGTCGTGGGCCTCGATCTCGAACTCGCGGGGCGCCCAGCCGCTGGCCACCTTGGCGAGCGCCTCGTCCACCGGGCCGCGGGTGGGGGCGAGTTCGGCGGTGGTCCGGCCGAGGTGCTGGCCGACGAGGTCGGAGGCGAGGCCCATGCGGTGGTAGGCGGACAGGGCGTTCGGGGAGGCGTACTGGACGATGCCGTCCGCGTCGAGACGGATCAGGCCGTCGCCCACGCGCGGGGCGGCGTCCATGTCCATCTGCTGGTTCGCGAAGGGGAAGGCGCCGGCCGCGATCATCTGCGCGAGGTCCGAGGCGCTCTGCAGATAGGTCAGTTCGAGCCGGCTCGGGGTGCGCACGGTGAGCAGGTTGGTGTTGCGCGCGATGACACCGAGGACGCGGCCCTCCCGGCGCACCGGGATCGACTCGACCCGGACCGGAACCTCCTCACGCCACTCGGGGTCGCCCTCGCGCACGATCCGGCCCTCGTCGAGCGCCGCGTCCAGCATGGGGCGGCGGCCGCGCGGGACGAGGTGTCCGACCATGTCGTCCTGGTAGGAGGTGGGGCCGGTGTTGGGGCGCATCTGGGCGACGGAGACGTACCGGGTGCCGTCGCTGGTGGGCACCCACAGGACGAGGTCGGCGAAGGAGAGGTCGGAGAGCAGCTGCCACTCCGAGACCAGCAGGTGGAGCCACTCGAGGTCGGAGTCGTCGAGGGCGGTGTGCTGGCGGACCAGTTCGTTCATGGAGGGCACGGGTGCGAGCGTACCTGGCGGTATGTGGGTGGCCGAAAAGCGGCTCGAAGACACCCGCGGGCCGCGGCGCCTGGGAGGGACCCTCAACCCTCCCGGCACCGCAGCCCGGAGCAGTATCGGCCGCGGGGTGTGCGGTCCCGGTCGGCCGAAGGTCGAGGAGCCGGGGCAGTCAGGGCAGAGAGCTCCGGTTCCTCGGTCCGTCCTCCTGTGCGGGGAGGGCGGAAGTTCGCTTCAATTGTGGACTAGACCACTGTGCGTGTCCATGCGTTGGAGCCTGTTGGTTGTTGTTAATTTCCCCACCGGCTCGACGGCTACTGGGACGCCCTGGTGTCCATCACGCAGCCTACCCGTGTGGGTTCATGTGCGGGGCCAGATGGACATGGCAATTTCGGCGAGGGCTTCCAGCTGTTCCCGGCTCGCCCCGTCCCGGGCCTGCTGCGACATGCCCTGGATCATCGCGCCGGTGTACCGGGCCAGGGCGGGCACGTCGGTGGTGGGAGGTAACTCGCCCGCGGCGACGCCGGCCCGGACACGGCTCTCGAACGCGGCGATGTCGGCGTTGCGCCGCGCGCGCAGGGACTCCTCGACCTCGCGGGCGGTGCAGTTGGTGGCCGCGTGGAGGACGAGGCAGCCGCGCGGGCGGCCCGGCGCCGTGTACTCGGCGGCGGCCTCGCGCAGCACCCGCTCGACGGCCGCCCGGGCGGTGGGCTCCTCGGCGAGGGCGCGGTCGGTGAAGGCGCCGTAGCGGGCCCGGTAGACGGTCACGACCTCGTCGAACAGCGCGCGTTTGTCGCCGAAGGCGGCGTACAGGCTCGGGGCGCCGATGCCCATGACGCGGGTGAGGTCGGCGACGGAGGTGGCCTCGTAGCCGTGTTCCCAGAAGGCCAGGACGGCCTTGTCCAGGGCGGCGTCGCGGTCGAAGGAACGGGGGCGGCCGCGGGGCCTCGACACCGGTCTGGCCCGGGTGCTCGTCTCGTCGCCGCCCACCATGGGCGGAACTGTATAGCGGGCGCCGCCGAAAGGATCAGTGGGTCTCCGTGACTTTCGCCAGGGCGCGGGGGGCGTCCGGGTCCTGGCCGCGGGCGATGGTGACCTCGTAGGCGAGGAGCTGGAGCGGGATGATCTCCAGGATCGGCTGGACCTCCTCGGCGACGCCCTCGGTGGGCAGCACCAGACCGGCCGAGGCCCGCTCGACCTGCTCCCGGGGGCCGACGACGAACAGGTCGGCGCCGCGGCCGCGCAGCCGGTCCAGGACCGGCTGGAGGGCCTCGCCGCCCTTGCCGTCGGTGACCACCGCGATGACCGGGGAGACGTTGTCGACCATGGCGAGCGGGCCGTGCAGCAGGTCGGCGCCGGAGTAGGAGAGAGCGGGGATGTAGCTGGTCTCCATCAGCTTGAGCGCGGCCTCCTTGGCGGTGGGATAGCCGTAGCCGCGGGAGGTGATGACCATGCGCTCGGCGAAGCGGTAGCGGGCGGCGAGGGCGCGGACCTCGTCCTGCCGGGCCAGCAGCTGCTCGGCGAGGTCCGGGAGCAGCTTCGCGGCGCCGCCGTCGCCGCCGCGCAGTCCCTCGACGAAGAGGTAGAGGGCGAGCAGGGAGGCGGTGTACGTCTTGGTCGCCGGGAGCGCCTTCTCCGGTCCGGCCATGATGTCGACGTGGTACTCGGAGACGCCGGCCAGCGGTGAACCGGGGTTGTTGGTGACGGCGAGGGTGATCGCGCCGGCCTCGCGGGCCGCCCGGGTCGAGGCCACCAGGTCCGGGGAACCGCCGGACTGGCTGACGGTGATCACCAGGACGTCCGTGAGGTCGGGGCGGGCGCCGTACGCCGTGGTGGTGGACATCGAGGTCAGTCCGCAGGGCAGGCCGAGGCGGATCTCCAGCAGGTACTTGGCGTACAGGGCGGCGTTGTCGGAGGTGCCGCGCGCGGTCAGCAGGACGAAGCGGGGCCTGCGGGCGGCGATCTCCTGGGCCACCTGCCGGATCGCCGGGGCGCCCTCGTCCAGGATCCGGCGCAGTACGGCGGGCTGCTCGGCCATCTCACGGGCCATGATCCGGCCCGGGACGTCGGTCTGCGGCTCCGGTGGCGTGGCGGTCATGGTGGTTCCTCCTGGATCGGGCTGCGCTGCGGTACCCATTGCACTCCCCCGGCCCCCATGGTGCCCGTCCGGCGCGTGAACGGCTCCTGAGCGGGCGGTTTCAGCGCCTGGACACACCTGGGCCGCGGGATCCCGCTCTGTTAGATTGGCCCCGCACAGATTGGTCTAAACCACTAGTTCTTCAGAACGGCGGGCCCAGCGTGGAAGTTGTCATCGTTCCGGACGCCAGGTCGGGCGGCGAGCTCGTCGCCGAGGCCATGGCACGGCTGTTGCGGCGCAAGCCGGACGCGCTGCTCGGCGTGGCCACGGGGTCGACTCCGCTGCCCGTGTACGAGGCGCTGGCGGCCCTGGTGCGCGCCGGTTCCGTGGACGTCTCACGGGCGCGGATAGCGCAGCTCGACGAGTACGTGGGCCTGCCGGCCGAGCACCCCGAGTCGTACCGCTCCGTGCTCCGGCGCGAGGTGCTTCAGCCGCTCGGCATCGGGATGGAGGCGTTCCTGGGGCCCGACGGGACGGCCGAGGACGTGCAGGGCGCGTGCGCGGCGTACGACGCGGCGCTGGCGGGCGCCGGGGGCGTGGACCTGCAGTTGCTCGGGATCGGGACGGACGGGCACATCGGCTTCAACGAGCCGTGCTCCTCGCTGGCCTCCCGGACGCGGATCAAGACGCTGACCGAGCAGACGCGGGTGGACAACGCGCGGTTCTTCGACGGGGACGTCGAGGCGGTGCCGCACCATGTGATCACGCAGGGGATCGGGACGATTCTCGAGGCCCGGCACGTGGTGCTGCTCGCGACGGGGGAAGGGAAGGCGGAGGCGGTGGCCGCGACGGTCGAGGGGCCGCTTGCCTCTGTGTGTCCGGCGTCGGCGTTGCAACTGCATGCGCATGCGACGGTGGTTGTGGACGAGGCTGCGGCGTCGAAGCTCAAGCTGGCTGACTACTTCCGGCACACTTATGCGAACAAGCCGGATTGGCAGGGGATTTAGCGGTTTGGTGCGGGGTGCGGGTCGGTGGGGGCTGGTCGCGCTCGCGCGGCGGAGCCGCATATCGGACACAGCCCCGCGCCCCTGAGGGGGCGCGTCAGGCGCCGGTCCCTCTGAGGGACCGGCGCCTGACGTCTTGACGAGCAAACTACCGGCTACTCCCCCGCGATGATCTCCGCCGCCGCTCGGCCGCAGACGCGGGCCGCTCCGTGGGTGGCGATGTGGAGGGTGCCTCGGGGTGGGGCCTGGGGGAGGCCCATCTCGACCACGATGGTGTCGGGGCGGGTGCGCAGGACCGTGTCCAGGGCCCTGCCCATCCAGGGGTGACGGTGTTCGTCGCGGACCACCGCCACGATCCGGCGACGGCCGGCCGCGGCCAGGGTCGCCAGGCCGGCGTCCTCTCCGGCGAACGTGCCGGTCTCCGTGCCCGGGAGCAGCCGGGAGAGTTCCGCGGCCACGCCCCAGGGGGTCTCGGCGCCCACGGCGATGTTCGCGACCGGGCTGAGGGCGGCGACGTAGGGCGGTTCGGTGAGGGGCGTGAAGGGCTGGGCGGACGTCAGCCGCAGGGCGCGGCGGGCCGCGCGCAGGCCCACCTCCTCGTCGGCCGGCGTCCTGGTGTCGGCGGCGCCCGCGGCGGCCGTCCAGCGGGCCAGCGTCCGTACGCGTTCCGCCGCGTCCGCGAGGCGGGCCTCGGCGAGTTCGCCGGAGCGGACCGCCGTGACCAGGGCGTCGCGCAGCCTTCGTACCGTCTCGTCGTCGGCGAGGCCGCCGCCCACGCAGATCGCGTCGGCTCCGGCGGCGATCGCGAGGACGCTGCCGCGTTCGATGCCGTACGTGGCCGCGATCGCCTGCATCTCCATGCCGTCGGTGACGATCAGGCCGTCGTAGCCGAGTTCGCCGCGCAGCAGCCGGGTCAGGACCGGGTGGGACAGGGTCGCGGGGCGGGCCGGGTCGAGGGCCGGGACCAGGATGTGGGCGCTCATGACGGCGCGGGTGCCGGCGGCGAGGGCCGCGCGGAACGGGGCGAGTTCGCGGGCGGAGAGCACCTCGGCGGGGACGTCGATGCGGGGAAGCGCGTGGTGGGAGTCGACGGCCGTGTCCCCGTGGCCCGGGAAGTGCTTGGTGCAGGCGGCGACCCCGGCGGACTGCAGGCCGGTGACATAGGCCGCCGTGTGCCGGGCCACCAACTCGGTGTCGGCGCCGAAGGAGCGCACGCCGATGACCGGGTTCGCGGGGTTGGAGTTGACGTCGGCGGAGGGGGCCCAGTTGAGGTTCACCCCGCAGGCGGCGAGGCGGCGGCCCAACTCGGCGGCGACCTGCCGGGTCAGTTCCACGTCGTCGACCGCGCCCAGCGCGTTGTTGCCGGGGAAGGAGGAGCCGGTGCGCACCTCCAGGCGGGTGACGTCACCGCCCTCCTCGTCGACGGCGACGAGCACGTCGTCCCGCTCGGCGCGCAACTGCGCGGTCAGGGCCGCCAGTTGTTCGGGGGAGGCGATGTTGCGGCCGAAGAGGCCGACGGAGGCGAGGCCCTCCCCGAGGCGGCGCAGCAGCCAGTCGGGGGCGGTGGTGCCGGTGAAGCCCGGTTGCAGGACCGTGAGGGCGTCGCGGGTCAGGGTGTCGGAGCCGCTGGCGATTGTCGTCATCGGGGGCGTTATCCCTTCACGGCGCCCGCGGTCAGGCCCGCGGCCATCTTGCGCTGGACGAGGAGGAAGAGGGCGACGATCGGCACGGCCATCATGGTGGCGCCGGCCATCATCGGGGCGTACTCGGTGCCGTGTTTGGTGGTGAAGTTGCCGAGCCAGACGGTCGCGGTCTGGTGCTGCTGGCTGAGCAGCATGAGGGCGTAGATGTACTCGTTCCAGGCCTGGATGAAGGCGTAGACCGAGGTGGCGACCATGCCGGGGGCCAGCAGCGGGAAGACCACGCGGATGAAGGCGCCGGTGCGGGAGCAGCCGTCGACCATCGCCGCCTCCTCCAGTTCCCGGGGGATGTTGACGATGAAGCCGCGCAGCGTCCACACCGTGAAGGGGAGGATGAAGGTCAGGTACGTGATGATCAGGCCCGAGAGCTTGTCGTACTGCTCCAGGTCGTTGAGGAGCAGGAAGACCGGGATGATCATGGCCACCAGCGGGACCATCTGGACGGCGAGGATGCCGACGATGACCACCTTGCGGCCGCGGAAGGCGAACCGGGAGATGGCGAGCGCCGCCAGCAGGCCGACGACCATGCCGATCACCACGACGGACAGGGAGACGATCAGGCTGCGGCCGACCGGGCCCCAGAAGTCCGCGATGGCCAGCGCCCGGCGGAAGTTGGCCAGGGTGAAGCCGGTCGGGAACAGGCTCGGGTCGGGGTCGATGGTGTCCTTGGCCGGTTTGATGGCCGTGTTGAGCATCCAGTAGACGGGGAAGCCGGCGGTCAGGAAGACGAGGAGACCGAGGAGGTTCCAGCCGAGCTTGGACTTCCGGGGACGCCCCCCAGTGGAGATCGCGCTCATTCGACCTCTCCGATCTTCAGCATCTGGCGCATGTACACGGCGACCACGCCCAGCAGCAACAGCACGGTGATCAGGGCGATCGCGGAGCCCTGCGCGTAGTCGTTGACCTGGAAGGCGCGGTCGTAGGAGTAGGTGGTCAGGAGCTGGAACTCGTCCTCGGGATGGCCGTCGCGCATCACGAAGACCTGCGGGAAGACGCCCATGTCCCAGATGACCGACAGGGTCGTGAGCATCACGATGATCGGCTTGAGGATGGGCAGGGTGACGTACCGGAAGACACCCCAGGAGCCCGCGCCGTCCAGCCGGGCCGCCTCCTCCAACTCCGCCGGGACCTGGGTGAGTCCGGCGCTGAGGGTGATGACGACGAAGGGCACGGCTCCCCAGACCACCAGCAGCATGATGACGGCCAGACCCTGCGGTCCGCTCGCGAACCAGTTGTGACCGATCAGCTCAACGCCGGGCAGCTTGCTGAGCAGCGCGTTGAGGATGCCGTAGTCGCTGTCGAACAGCCACTTGAAGACGGTCGTGGCGACGATGATCGGCATGCCCCAGCTGGCCACCAGCACGATGTTGACCATGGTCTTCACCCAGCCGGAGACCCGCTGCAGCAGCAGCGCGACCAGCATGCCGAGGACCATCGTGAAGATGACCGACCCGGCGGCGAAGAGGATCGTGCGCAGCACGACCTGCCAGAACGTGGTGTCGCTCAGCACCCCGGTGAAGTTGGCGAACCCGACCCACTCGGCCGGCTGGAAGCCCCACAGCTGGGACTGCCCGAACTTCTGGAAGGACAGGGTGACCAGGCGGACCATGGGGTAGCCCATGACCAGCGCGAGGATCAGCAGACAGGGGGCGAGCAGCAGCCACGGGGTGGCCGCGCCGCCCGAGATACGGCCTCTGCGTGGCGCGTTCGGGGCGGACGGTGGTGACGGCGGCGCCGGCCGCGGCGGCGGCACCTTGGCAGGGGTGGTGGTGTCTGCGGCACTCATCGCGCGCTCCTCAGCGGTCCCTCAGGTCGTACGGTCGTACGAGAAGCAGGGCCCCCGCCCCGAACGGTGCCCGGGGGTCGAAAGGGCCCTGCTCTCCGGTCACTTGGTGTTGATGACCTTGTCGATCGCGGCGTCCGCGGCCTTCGCGGCGGCCTCGACCGACTGCTTGCCGGTGCCGATGTTCTGCAGCATGGTCTGCAGCACCTGGGACTTCTCGACCTGGCCCCAGCCGGGCGCCATCGGGACGAACCAGTTGGACTCGGCCGCGGTGGCCGGGACCGCCGTGGCGGGGTCGCTCTTCAGGGCCTGGAGGTCGGTCTTGTTGTTGGGCAGGTTGCCCTTGGCCATCAGGCCCTTCTGGCCGGAGGGACCGGTGAAGGCGTTGATCCACTCGGCGGCGACGCCCTGCGCCTTGGACTTGACCGGGATGGCGAGGTCCGAACCGCCCAGGAAGACGGGCATGTTCTTGCCGGACGGACCCGGCATCACGAAGTTCTCGAGGTTGTTCTTGAGCTTGCCGGTCTTGTCGTTCTTCGGGTCGGCGGCGGTCGCGCCCTCCCAGGCGGCGCCGAAGATCATGCCGGACTTGCCCTGGCCGTAGACGATGTAGCGGTCGGACTCGTCCTTGGTCTTGTCACCGTGCATGTACTTGTCGATGACGTTCTTGAACTCGGTGAGGCCCTTGATGGACTGAGGCGAGGAGAGGTTGCCCTTCCACTGGCCGCCGTCCTGCTTGGCGATGGAGCCGCCGGCGTCGTAGACGAAGGACATGGCCGCGTACCAGTCACGGGTGGGCTGGTACCAGGCGGAGAACTTGTCGCCCTCCTTCGCCTGCACCTTGTCGAGGTCGGCGGTGAGTTCGGCGTACGTCTTCGGCGTGGACTTCACGCCCACCGAGGCGAAGACGTCCTTGCGCCAGTTGCCGACCCGGCCGCCCGCGTAGTACGGGACGCCGTAGGTCTTGCCGTCGTACGTCACCGAGGCCTTCAGGCCGTCCAGCCAGGCGGAGGAGTTGGTGAACTTCGCGGGGTCGACGGGGGCGAAGGCGCCCTTGACCATGTAGCTCAGCATCTCGGTGTTGCCCATCTCGACCACGTCCGGCACCTTGTCGGTGGCGAGGACCGCGTCGAGCTTGGTGTTCTTGTCCGGCCAGCCGTAGTACTCGTGGTTGATCTTGATGCCGGGGTGGGCCTTCTCGACGGCCGCGTCGGCGGCCTTCACGAGGTTGGGCCAGTTGTTCTGGGCGTCGACGGTGAGCCAGACCGTCAGCTCCTTGGCGTCGGAGCCGGACGTCGAGCTCTTGTTGTCGCTTCCCCCACACGCAGCGACCGAGACCATCATGCCCGCGATACCGATCGCGGCTGCCAGCTTGCGCTTCACGCCACCCTCCTCAGGGATGCCCACACCTCCCCGCCCATACGCCGGGACCTGAACCAATGGTGTAGACCAGTACCGGGAGCTTGGACCAGACCACGAAGCCTGTCAAGAGTGCTCGAAAAGGCTCTGACCAGCCGTTATGCGACCTACATATGCAAGAACCTTTAAGTAAGAAGCCAGCGAAAACAGCGGCGGCGGAGTAGTGTCGTCCGCTAGACCACTTGGCTCTGTGGACTAGACCAAAACAGGTGGCGACGGTATACAGAGGGGATCACGACGTGACCCGCGTCCGGAGCCGGGAAGGCAGACCATGAGTACCGACGTCAGCAGTGCGGAGAACGAGGGCGGGGCAGGCGTGCGTACCGCGCGCGTGCCCAAGTACTACCGCCTGAAGAAGCACCTGCTGGACATGACGGAGACACAGTCGCCCGGCACCCCGGTACCGCCCGAGCGCACCCTCGCCGCCGAGTTCGACACCTCCCGCACCACCGTGCGGCAGGCGCTGCAGGAGCTGGTCGTCGAGGGGCGACTGGAACGCATCCAGGGCAAGGGCACCTTCGTCGCCAAGCCGAAGGTCTCCCAGGCGCTGCAACTGACCTCCTACACCGAGGACATGCGCGCCCAGGGCCTGGAGCCGACCTCGCAGCTGCTGGACATCGGCTACATCACCGCCGACGACCGGCTCGCCGGGCTCCTCGACATCACGGCCGGCGGCCGGGTGCTGCGCATCGAGCGGCTGCGCATGGCCAACGGCGAGCCGATGGCCATCGAGACCACCCACCTCAGCGCCAAGCGCTTCCCCGCCCTGCGCAGGTCCCTGGTCAAGTACACGTCCCTCTACACGGCGTTGGCCGAGGTGTACGACGTCCATCTCGCCGAGGCCGAGGAGACCATCGAGACCTCGCTGGCCACCCCGCGCGAGGCCGGCCTGCTCGGCACCGACGTGGGCCTGCCGATGCTGATGCTCTCCCGCCACTCCCTGGACCGGGACGGACAGCCGGTGGAGTGGGTGCGGTCGGTGTACCGGGGGGACAGGTACAAGTTCGTGGCCAGGCTGAAGAGGCCCGTCGACTGAGCGGAACGGGGCGGGGGTTCCACCACCGCTCAGGGTCTTCACGGAATCGACATACCGATATCCCGACGCGGTCTTCCACTGCCGCGACACCGTGACCTACATTGCCTGCGCATTACACATGTGATCACAGGCGATCGTGAGGGGACGGAGCCGCCGTATGTCCGAAGTACCCGAAGTGAGACCACCGGTGGTGACCCCGGTCCGTGTGATCATCGCCGTCTGCCTGATCGCACCCTTCGTGGCGATGCTGTGGGTCGGTTCCTACGCCAGGACCGACCCGGAGTTCATCGGCATCCCGTTCTTCTACTGGTACCAGATGCTGTGGGTGCTGCTCTCCACCGCGCTGACCATGACCGCGTACAAGCTGTGGCAGCGTGACCAGCGCGCCCGCAAGGGGGGTGCGGGCAAGTGAAGGACGGTGTCAACGGCGTCGCGCTCGGCGTCTTCATCTTCTTCTTCCTGGCCGTCACGGCCATGGGCTTCCTCGCCGCGCGCTGGCGCAAGGCCGAGAACGAGCACAGCCTCGACGAATGGGGCCTGGGCGGACGGTCGTTCGGCACCTGGGTCACCTGGTTCCTGCTCGGCGGCGACCTGTACACGGCGTACACCTTCGTCGCCGTACCGGCGGCGATCTACGCGGCGGGCGCGGCCGGCTTCTTCGCCGTGCCGTACACGATCCTGGTCTACCCCCTGATATTCACGTTCCTGCCGCGTCTGTGGTCGGTCTCGCACCGCCACGGGTACGTCACGACCTCGGACTTCGTGCGCGGCCGCTTCGGCTCCAAGAGCCTGTCGCTGGCGGTGGCGCTGACCGGCATCCTCGCGACGATGCCGTACATCGCGCTCCAACTCGTCGGCATCCAGGCCGTGCTGGACGTCATGGGCGTGGGCGGCGGCGAGAACACCAACTGGTTCGTGAAGGACCTGCCGCTCCTGATCGCCTTCGGCGTGCTCGCGGCCTACACCTACTCCTCCGGCCTCCGGGCCCCCGCCCTGATCGCGTTCGTGAAGGACACGCTGATCTACATCGTCATCGCGGTGGCGATCATCTACATCCCGATCAAGCTGGGCGGCTTCGACGACATCTTCGCCAAGGCCGGCCACGCGTTCGCCCAGACCAACCCGGCGACGGGCAAGCCGCGCGGCGCCCTGGCACCGGCCGAGCCCGCCCAATGGACGTACGCCACCCTGGCGTTGGGCTCCGCGCTCGCGCTCTTCATGTACCCGCACTCGATCACCGCGACGCTCTCCTCCAAGAGCCGTGAGGTGATCCGCCGCAACACCACGATCCTGCCGCTGTACTCGCTGATGCTGGGCCTGCTCGCGCTGCTGGGCTTCATGGCGATCGCGGCCGGGGTCAAGGTCACCAACGGGCAGCTGGCGATCCCGCAGCTCTTCGAGAACATGTTCCCGAGCTGGTTCGCCGGGGTGGCCTTCGCGGCGATCGGCATCGGCGCGCTGGTCCCGGCGGCCATCATGTCCATCGCGGCCGCGAACCTCTTCACCCGCAACATCTACAAGGACTTCATCAAGCCGGACGCCACGCCCCGGCAGGAGGCCCAGGTCTCCAAGATCGTGTCGCTGCTGGTGAAGGTCGGCGCGCTGGTCTTCGTCCTCACCATGGACAAGACGGTCGCCATCAACTTCCAGCTGCTGGGCGGCATCTGGATCCTGCAGACCTTCCCGGCCCTGGTCGGCGGCCTCTTCACCCGCTGGTTCCACCGCTGGGCCCTGCTCGCCGGCTGGGCGGTCGGCATGGTCTACGGCACGGTCGCGGCGTACGGCGTCGCCTCCCCCACCCAGAAGCACTTCGGCGGCTCGTCGAAGGAGATCCCGGGCATCGGGGAGATCGGCTACATCGGCCTCACGGCGTTCGTCATGAACGTGGTGGTCACGGTGGTCCTCACCTTCGTCCTGAAGGCCCTGAAGGCCCCGGAGGGCATCGACGAGACCAGTCCCCAGGACTACACGGCGGATGCGGGAGACCGGGGGGTGGAGGTGGAACTCCCGCCGGCAACCGCAGGAAGCGCCCACTGAAGCGCGCCCTTCGGGGGCGCGGGGCTGTATCGATATGCGGCTCCGCCGCGTGAGCGCGATCAACCACGAACAACCCGCAGCGGGGGGGGCCGGGGCCCCCCCCCCCCCCCCCC
>NZ_JAKWBE010000041.1 GCF_022513565.1 Streptomyces gilvus
CCCACCCCCCCCCCCCCCCCGCCGCGGCGTCGTAGGAGTACCGCCGTATCACTCGCCGTCGGGCGCGGGTACGCGACCCGGCTCCTGTTCCGCGGTGGGCAGGAACGGACTGATCACGAAGCGGTACAGCGCGGCACCGACCACACCGCCGATGAACGGCCCGACGATCGGCACCCACCAGTACAGATTGCCGTACTGATCTCGCCACGCCGTGCCGTATCCGGTGATGTAGCTGGCCAGCCGGGGTCCGAAGTCACGGGCCGGGTTGATCGCGTACCCGGCGTCGGTTCCCCAGGCCATGCCGATCGCCACGACGAGGAAGCCGATGACCACGGGGGCCAGGTTGGCACCGGGCGGGGTGTTCAGCAGGTCGGTCACGGCGAAGATCAGCAACAGCAGGATCGCGGTGCCGATGATCTGGTCGCGCAGCGCCCCGAGCTCGCTCACGGGAAGGACACCGTTGCCCGGCAGGGTGGAGAACACGAACTGGCTCTTGATCGTGTGACCGGGGTCGAACTTGGCCAGAACCTCCGTGTAGTTCCAGCGCACCAGCAGGGCGGCGACGAACGCCCCCACCGTCTGGGCCACGGCATAGGGCAGCACCTTGGCCCAGGAGAAACCCTTGAAACAGGCCAGGGCCACGGTCACCGCGGGATTGAGATGAGCGCCGCTGAGCCGGGCGGCGATGTACACACCGAAGGTGACGCCGAAGCCCCACGCCCACGTGATGCTGTCGTGATCTCCGAGGCCGCCGGCCACCACCTGGGCGACCACACCGCAGCCGAAGAGGATCAGAACCATGGTGCCCAGGAACTCGGCGGCGAGTTCGCCGAGGAGTCCCCTTCTCGAGGTCCCATTTGCCATGGGGCACCGCCTTCCACCTGTCAAAGGATGGGCGTTTTTGACCGCGAGGGTAACGTTTTGATGCTGGACGTCCAGAGCCTCAGCGTCAACTGGAACAACCTTCTCCCGCTTGCCTGTCCCGCCCCGGCAGTTCGCTCTCGTATTCCTCCCTGGCCGTGGCACCGCATGAGCGGCGGCAGGTGTGAAACCCGGGAGGTGACCGGGGAGGACGCTGGTGGACCTGGACACTGTCGCCGACGAGCTGTACGGGCTGCGGCCGGAGGACTTCACCGCCGCCCGGCAGGCCCGCGCGGCCGCGGCCCGCGAGAGCGGCGACCGGGCCCTCGCCGAGCGGATCGGCAGGCTGCGCCGCCCGAGCCTCGCGGCCTGGGCCAGCAATCTCCTGGTGCGGCGGCAGCCCGAGGACGTCGAACCGCTGCTGCGGCTCGGTGAGGCGCTGCGCCAGGCCCACCACGACCTGGACGGGCCGCAGCTGCGCGATCTCAGCCGCCGGCAGCACGTCCTGATCAACGCCCTGTCCCGGCAGGCACGCCACCTGGCCGACCAGGCGGGCCACCCGATCGGTGACGACGTCCAGCGCGAGATCGAGGCGATGCTGCAGACCGTCCTCGCCGACCCCGACGCCGGACGGGAATGGGCCACCGGACGACTGGTCAAGCCCTTCGGCCCGACCGTCGGCTTCCCGTCCGCCGTTCCCCCCTCCGCCCGCGTCGGCGACGCCTCCGCCGGCGACGCCTCCGCCGGCGACGCCTCCGTCGCCGACGCCTCCGCCGGTGCCACCGCCCGCCGTACCCGGGCCGCCCGTCGATCGGCGCCGCCGCCGTCCGCGCCCCGGCGCCCGGACGAGGCCGCTGAGGACGAGCGCCGTCGCCGTCTGGAGAAGGCCGCCGACGACCGCCGCCGCCGTCTGGACGAGGCCCGGCGGGAGGCCGAAGAGGCCGAGGCCGAACTCAGAGCCGGCCGGGACGAGGCGGCCGAGGCCGACCGGCGGGCCCGGGAGGCCGAGGAGCAGGCGGATGTCCTGCGGCGGCGCGTCGGCGAACTGAGCGAGGAGCTGCGCCGGCTGGAGGAGCAGCAGCGACAGGCCGGGACCGCCGTCCGCGAGGCCCGCGAACGGGCTCGGGCCGCCGAACGCCGCGTACGGGAGGCAGGCCGACGCGCGAGAACGACCGCGGCGCGGGTCGAACGCCTGAGCGGCACTGCCTGACGGACAGCAGGTCCCGAGGAAGTGCTCGAAAAAATACCCCCGTGGGTATCCGTGCTACCGTCGTCCATATACCCCCCGGGGTAATTCTGGAACGGAAGGGAGCAGGTCGTGTTCTTCGTCGACGTCATCGAGGTGCCGGGCCTCGGCAACCGCGGCTACCTGGCGGGCGGTGAGCGAACCGCCGTGGTGGTCGACCCGCCGCGCGACATCGACCGGGTGATCGCCGTCGCCGCGCGGCGCGGGGTGCGGATATCCCACGTCGTGGAGACGCACGTGCACAACGACTACATCAGCGGCGGCCTGGAACTGGCCCGCGTCACGGGCGCCGCCTACCTGGTGCCCGCCGCGGCCCACGTCTCCTTCGAGCGCACCCCCGTGCACGACGGCGACAGCGTGACCGTCGACACCGGACTCGCCCTGCGCGCGCTGGCCACCCCCGGTCACACCCCGCACCACACCTCCTACGTCCTTCAGGACGGCGGCACGGCCGTCGCGGTCTTCACCGGCGGCTCGCTGCTGATCGGCACCGTCGGCCGGCCGGACCTGGTCGAGCCGCGGCTGACCGAACGCCTCGCCCGCGCCCAGCACGCCTCCGCGCGCCGCCTGGCCGCCGAACTGCCCGACGAGACGGCCGTGTTGCCCACCCACGGGTTCGGCAGCTTCTGCTCGTCCGCCCCGACGGCCGGCGACGACACGACCATCGGCAAGGAGAAGGCGTCCAACGACGCCCTCACCCGGGACGTGGACACCTTCGTCGCCGGTCTGCCGGCCGGCCTGGACGACATCCCCGCCTACTACACGCACATGGGACCGGCCAATGCCGCCGGCCCCGCGCCCGTCGACCTGACCCCGCCCGCCCAGGCCGACCCCGACGACATCGCCGGCCGGCTGGACGCGGGGGAGTGGGTGGTCGATCTGCGCCACCGGGCCGCCTTCGCCGAGGGGCATGTCGCGGGCTCGTTCAACTTCGAGGCCGAGGGACAGCTCGCCACCTACCTGGCCTGGCTGATCCCCTGGGGCAGGCCGGTCACCCTGCTCGCCGAGTCGGCCGAGCAACTGGCCGCCGCGCAGCGCGAGTTGGCCCGGATCGGCATCGACCGCCCGGCCGCCGCGGCGACCGGCGCCCCGGCCGACTGGCTCCGCCCCGGCGAACGCCCCGCCTCCTTCCGGCGTGCCACGTTCGCCGACCTCGCCGCGCGTCCCCGCGACGGCGTCGTCGTCCTCGACGTCCGCCGTGACTCCGAACGCGCGGGCGGACATGTCGAGGGCTCGGTGCACCTCCCCGTCCACACCCTGCACCGCCGCCTCGACGAGGTCCCGGCCGGTCAGGTCTGGGTGCACTGCGCGGGCGGTATGCGCGCCGCCGTCGCCGCCTCCCTGCTGGACGCCGCGGGCCGGGACGTCGTCGCCGTGGACGACGGCTTCGACGCGGCCGAACAGGCCGGGCTCGTCGTCCGCAACGGCTGACCCGCGCAGCAGAGAGCAAGGAACGAAGTGAACAGCATGATGGGTCTTTTCCGGCGGGGCCGGGGCGGTCCGGGGCGGGTGAGCGTCCAGGAGGCCGCCGCCCGGACCGGCGAGGGCGGCGACGCCGTCCTGCTGGACGTCCGTGAACTCCACGAATGGCGGGCCGGGCACGCGCCCGGGGCCGTCCGTCTGTCCCTCTCGGCGCTGATCGCCGGAGCCGGGCTGCCCGCCGGGGCGCAGGACCGGCCGCTGGTCGTGATCTGCCGTTCCGGCAACCGCTCCCGGCAGGCCGCCGAACTGCTCGCCACGCGGGGAGCGGACGCCGTGGACGTCATCGGCGGCATGCGGGACTGGGCGGCCGGCGGTCTGCCGGTGGTGGACGCCCGAGGCCGTACCGGCACCGTCGCGTGACCGCGGTCGTCCTCGCCCTGATCGCCGGCGGCGCCATAGGGCTGGCGCTCGGCGCGCTCGGGGGCGGCGGCAGCGTCCTGGCCGTGCCCGCCCTGATCTACCTGCTCGGCTTCACCCCGGCCGCGGCCACCACCGCGAGCCTGGTCATCGTCACCCTCACCTCGGCCACCGCCCTGTCCGCGCACGCCCGCGACGGCCAGGTGCGCTGGCGTACGGGACTGCTGTTCGCGGCCGCCGGAACCGGCCCGGCGATGCTGGGCGGCGCGCTCGCCGGGAGCCTGCCCCAGGCGGTGCTGACGGCGGCCTTCGCGGTGGTGGCGGGAGCGGCGGCGGTACGGATGCTGGGCTCGCGGCCCGCCGGACAGGGCGCCGTGGCGGTGCGTCCGGGCCGCGCGGCGGCGGCCGGTGCCGGTCTCGGCGCGGTCACCGGTGTCCTCGGTGTCGGCGGGGGCTTCCTCGCCGTGCCCGCGCTGGTGGGCGTGCTCGGCCTGCGGATGCGGGCGGCGGTGGGCACCAGCCTGCTCGTCATCACCGTCAACTCGCTGGCCGCGCTCGCGATGCGGGGCGGCACGGCACGGGGCCTGGACTGGGCCGTCGTCGGTCCGTTCGTCGGGGCCGCGATCCTGGGCGCCTGGGACGGCAAGCGGCTGGCGGCCAGGGTGTCCGGCACCGCGCTCCAGCGGGTCTTCGCCGTCGTCCTGCTCCTCGTGGCGGCCTTCATGCTGCTCGACGCGCTGCTGTGACCGCCACGGCCGCCCGTCTCACGCCAGTGACAGGAACAGCTTCTCCAGCCGGGCCCGCATCTGCTCGGTGTCCTCACCATTCCTGCGGCCGGACTCGACATCGGTCAGGCACTGCTGCAGACCGGTGGCGATGATCGCGAAACCGGCCCGGTCGAGGGCGCGCGAGGCGGCGGCGAGCTGGGTGACGACGTCCTCGCAGTCGCGTCCCTCCTCGATCATCCGGATCACCCCGGAGATCTGCCCCTGTGCGCGCCGCAGCCGGTTCAGCACGGACTTCAGCTCCGCGCCCTCGAGTTCCAGTTCCACCATCACTCCTCGACCTATACCCCTAGGGGTACTGTACGTCCCGGTTCGGGACGGCGTCGACCATCACCGGATCACAAGGACCACACCTGCCATGACCACACCCCGCACCCTCGACCCGGGCCAGGCCCGCACCCGGCTGCCCGACCTCACCGTCATCGACGTCCGCACGCCCGGCGAATACGCCTCCGGTCATCTCCCGGGCGTGCTCAACATCCCCCTGGGCCACGTCCGTCGCCTGCTGCCGGAGATACGCCGGGCCGCGGAGCGGGGAGGCGTCCTCGTGGTCTGCGCGTCCGGAGCCCGCTCGGAGACCGCCTGCCGGCTCCTGGGCGCGCACGGCGTCGCCGCCGCCACCCTCGCGGGCGGCACCGCCGCCTGGGCCGCCGACGGGCATGAACTCCATCGTCCCGCCGCCCGGGCCGGCTGGACCATGGAGCGTCAGGTCCGCTTCACCGCGGGCGCCCTGGTCCTGCTCGGCCTCCTCCTCGGCCTGCTGGTGCACCCGGCCCTGCGGTTGCTCTCCGCCGGTGTCGCGGCCGGTCTGGTCGTCTCCGCCCTGACGAACAGGTGCGGCCTGGCGGCCCTGCTCGCCAGGCTGCCCCACAACCGCCCGCGTGCGAGCGACCTCGACGCCGCCGTGGCGGCGTTGCGCACGCGCTGAGTGGTCACACACAACGGGACCCGGTCCTTGTCGGAAGGACCGGGCCCCACTGGTCATGCGGTCGGCGTCACGCGGCGCCGCGCTGCCTGCGGCGCATCGTCAGGTACGTGCCCGTGGCACCCGCGGCCAGCAGCGCGCCCACGCCCAGGCCCACCGGAAGGGCGGGGAAGTCCGAGGCGTCGGTGCTCGCGGCGGTGTTCTGCATCGCCGGGCCCGGTGTGATGTGCGTGGAGACCGGGGCGATGTGCCGGATCGGACCGACCGACCTCACCGAGCCGTTCGCGTTCAGCAGCACCTGCTTGTCGTTGGGGTGCCGGAAGTCGAACATGCCCGACAGCGAACCGGCCGTGGCGTCGAAGGAGGGGTCGCCGATACGACCGGTGTGCCAGTTGTCCTCGACGAAACGGATGATCGAGGACTGGTCGGTCAGCGTGTGGTCGACCTTGTTGACCTTGCTGTAGGGAGAGACGACCAGCAGCGGCTGACGGGTACCGGGGCCGCAGCGGTCCGCGTAGCCGCCGGACGCCTTCGGACCGGCCTGGCAGGCGGGGCTGTCCGTGGCCTTGTCGTTGGAACCGAGCGAGGTGTCCTTGGAGCCGTTGCGCGGGGCGACGTAGGCGTGGTCGTACCAGCCGTCGGAGTCGTCGTACGCGATGACGATCGCCGTCGACTTCCACTGCGGCGAACTCTGGATCGCGTTGATCTGGCTGACGAGGAAGTGCTGCTCGTCGATCGGGTCGGAGTAGCCCGCGTGGCCGTCCTGGTACTCGCCGGCCTTGACGAAGCTGACGGCCGGGAGCTTGCCCGCCTTGACCGCGGCGGTGAAGTCGGTCAGGTCGTAGTTGTGGTTGGCCTGGCCGTTGTGCCCGATCTCGTCGACGCTCCTGGGCGGCAGGTGGTGCGGGTTGGACGTCGACTTGTAGTACTGGAACGGCGAGTGGTGCGGGCTGTAGTCGACCGAGGAGGCGCCGCCGACGTTGGCGTGCGCGGTGTCGCACTTGGCGTGGTCGCCGGACTTGCCGTCCCAGGCCGTGGACGGCCGGAAGCCGCCCTGGAACCAGCCCCACGTCACCTTCTTGGCGTTGAGCAGGTCACCGATGTTCCTGCCCTGCATCGCGGCCAGCGCGCTGGTGCTGGTGTGGTCCTTGTCGGAGCAGTCGTCGTAGGCCGGGTCGGGGTCGTTGATGACTGTGCCGACCCCCTTGGCGTCGGGCGACTTGACCGCGTACGAGTCGGGGGTCGAGGTCTGCTTGCCGGTCGTCGGGTCGACGGAGACGACACCGTGGGTCTGACCCGAGACCAGGTTCAGCGCGCCGGGCGTGGAGGGGCCGTAGACCGAGCTGAAGGAGCGGTCGTTGAGGGAGTACTGCTGGGCGTAGTTCCACAGCGCGGTGACGGTGTTGCCGTCGTAGTAGTCCATCACCAGGCCCGGCTCGCCGAACAGGCCGCCGCTGCACTTGTCGACCTCGGTGTTCTGCACGTACTGGTCGGCCCTGCCGCCGTCCGCCGCGTACTGCTCCGGCCCGTAGGAATGGTTCTGGTCGCAGGTCAGGGCCTGCGCCGGGGTGAGCCGCTTGGGCAGGTACTGGTTGGGGTTCTTCGTCAGCAGACCCGCGTGCGCCAGGGTGTCGATGTTCTTCGGCGTCTTCTTGGACGCCGTGAACTTCGTGCCGTCGGTGTTGGCGGCCTTCGGGTAGGTGGCGAAGTAGTGGTCGAAGGAGTTGTTCTCGTCGAACAGCACGACCACGTGCTTGATCGGCGTCGCGGTCGAGGAGTGGCCCTGGTGGCCCGCGGGTACGGCGGCCCAGGTGGGGGCGCTGCTGCCGAGGACGGTGAGCGCGGCGGCTCCCACCAGTGCCCCGAGGCTCCTCGTCGCCGTTCGTCTTCCAGTGCTGGCCATGCTGGTTCACCCTCCGGACGTGAAGGTCGGTGCGTCTTACCGGCACGGATGCTCCGCCGTGTGCGGGGCACTTCGGCGGAGCCATGATGGCGCGAGGGTGAACACCGGGTCAGGGATGCTGGGGCAAACTTTGACTGTGTATTGACCGATCGGGTTACAAAGTTGTCCATACAAGGTCAGGTGAGACACGGTCAGGTCAGCAGGGCACGCCCGAACCAGTCGGCGCTGTCGCGCACGCCGGGCAGGGCGAAGAAGTAGCCGCCGCCGAAGGGGCTGATGTAGTCGGTCAGCGGCTCGCCGGCCAGCCGGTGCTGCACGGTCTCGAACTGCCGGGCGAGGTCCTGCTGGTAGCAGCAGAACAGCAGCCCCATGTCGAGGTTGCCGTTGGCGTCCATGCCCCGGTCGTAGTTGTAGGCGCGGCGCAGGACGCGCTGGTCGGCGGTGGCCGTCGTACGGGGGTTGGCGAGCCGGATGTGGGAGTCCAGCGGGATGACGTCGCCCTTGGGGTCGTCCGTGTACTTCGGCGTGTCGTGCTCCGCGTCGCCGTCCAGGGGCGCTCCGGACTCCCTGGAGCGGCCGAACATGCGCTCCTGCTCGTTCAGCGAGACCCGGTCCCAGAACTCCACCAGCATCCGGATCAGCCGGACCACCTGGTAACTGCCGCCCACGGCCCAGTCCGGCTCGCCCAGGGAGCGGTCCACCCACACCAGCCGGTCCATCTCGCGCGCACTGGTGTGGTCCGGGTTTGCGGTGCCGTCCTTGAAGCCCATCAGGTTGCGCGGGGTGCCGGAGGGCCGCGGCGGGCTGGAGAAGCCGTCGAGGCGCCAGCGGACCTGCATCCCGCCGCGGGTGTGCCGGGCGATGTCGCGCAGGGCGTGCAGCACGGTGTCGGTGTCGTCGGCGTGCAGGTGCAGGCTGAGGTCGCCGTGGCACCAGTCCGCCCTGAGGTCGTCGTCGGGGAAGGACGGCATGGCCGTCAGACGGCGGGGCCTGCGCCCGGCCAGCCCGAACCGGTCGTCGAAGAGCGACGCGCCGACGCCGACGGTCACCGCCAGCGACCCCGACGGCAGTCGCTCGCCGAGGACGCCGGAGTCGGCGGGCGGGGCGGTGATGCCGACCGGGTCAGGGGTGCCGCCCGCGGTCAGGAAGCGGGCGCGGTCGGTGACCGTCCTGAGCAGATCGGCCAGTTCGGCGCGGTTCTCGGCGGTCACGTCCAGGGAGGTGAACACCGTGCACCTACGGGGCGTGGCGATCGCGGACGCCTGGTGGACGCCGTGGAAGGGCGCGACCGGGGGAGTGGCCGCGTCGGAGGCGGTCGTCGCCGTGCCGGGGGCGGCCGCGCCTCCCGCGGCCAGTCCCGCGCCCGCCAGGGCCGCGCCGCGCAGGAACCGGCGCCGGCCGACTCCGCCCGGCTGCTCGTGCGTGCTCACACCGTCCTCCGCGGGTCGAACAGGGTCGCCACCGACGCCAGCCGTTCCACCAGGTCGCCGAACACCGCGTCGACGTCCTCGCGCCGCGTACGGCTCAGCCGGTCCAGCGGCGTCCAGGTGCCACCGCTTCGGAAACCGTCCAGGGTCCGCCCGGCCCGGTCCAGCTCCTTGTCCAGGCCGGGCAGATCGGCGTACCGGGTGGTGAGCAGCGGCCGCAGCCGGGAGAGGACCTCGCGGGTGCCGTCGAGGTTGGCGCGGGCGGTGGCGAGGTTGCTGCCGCTGCCGTAGTCGGTCCGGCCGGTCAGCTCGAACTGCACCGTGTTCTCCAGGATCTCGTGCGCCCGCAGCCCGAGTTGGGCGGGGTCCATCCGCGTCTGCGCCCAGGCGTCGCGCAGCGCGGTGACGGCCTTCACCAGGGCGCCGGCCGGACCGCGCAGCTCCTGCGCCGACTGCCCGTGCCACAACCCGTACTCGATCCGGTGGAACCCGGTGAAGTCCTTGTCGCGCACCCCGTCGGCCAGTCCCGCGTCGGTGCCGTTGATCTGCCGGTCGGCGTCCCCGAAGGCGTCGTAGGCGGCGCCCAGCCGCTCGTACGCCAGATGCGCCGGCAGCCAGTCGGCGCGCGCCCGGGCGAGGTCACCGCAGTCGATGTCGCCGCGCAGGGTGGCGGTCAGCCGTACGACATCGGCGAGTCCGGTGCCGACCCACTTCTGGTAGGCGATCGCGGGCGGGATCAGGTCGTGCTCGCTGACCGGGGCGGCGGCCGGTCCCGGACGGCCGCCGCTGATCCGGACGGTGGGTCCGGTGACGGCGTCGGCGTCGTCGGGGACGCACTTGAAGGCGTAGGAGCCCTTGCCGACGCGGACGGTCAGGGTGCGGGTCGTGCCGGGGCCGATGTCCTCCACCTCGCCGTACACGGCCTGGCTCCTCGGGTCCTCCAGGAAGACCTCGGCGGCGCCGTCGGTGGTGTTGTGCAGGTCGAAGACCTGGACGCCGGGGACCGGGGCGTCCCAGCCGTGGCCGCAGCGGCTCGGCGAGACCTCGACGGTGGTGTGCGGCAGCCCGTCGGAGGCGGCCCGCGCATGGGCTCCGCCCCCGGAGCGGGCCAGCAGGACGCCGGCCAGGGCGAGCACCAGCAGCAGACCGAGTGCCCCGCCCAGCCGGAGCGGGGTCAGCCTGAGGCCGGAGAACGGCATCCGGACCTCCGGAGTCGTACGTACGTGATCACCACATCCTAGGAAGCGGAACCTTCGCGAACAGGCGTCCACAACAAGCCATGACCAAGAGTTCCCCCGGGGTTCACCCGACGTCCGGCGAGGCGTTCAGGGCCCACCGGGGACCCGGGAAGCAGCGGACGCCGGCTTTCCGGAGCGGCGCCTCCAGATCGTGCCACGGCAGCGGACGCTCGGAAACCCACCCTGGGTGACGCGGCGCGCGAGCGTCGCGCGGACCAGCCTCCACGCGCGCGAACCCGACGCGTACGCTGCAGACTGGTTTATGGGTCAACTACGGGGCCGTGATCTCCGAACAGTCAGGAACGCCATGGACTTCACCGTCGAGACCGCCACCGACGCGGTCGTCGAGAGCTTCCGCCACACCAAGGACCAGCGGCTGCGAGAGCTGCTGGGGAGCCTGACCCGGCACCTCCATGACTTCGTGCGGGACGTCGAGCCGACGCTCGAGGAGTGGGAGCAGGCGATCGACTTCCTCACCGCCGTGGGCCAGAAGTGCGACGACACCCGGCAGGAGTTCGTCCTGCTCTCCGACGTGCTCGGCGTCTCCATGCTGGTGGAGACCATCAACGGAACCGAGGACGGCACCGAGAGCACGGTCCTGGGCCCCTTCCACATGACCGAGTCCCCGAGCCGCGAACTCGGCGACACCATCGACCTGTTGGGCACCGGCCGGGCCTGCGTGGTCTCCGGCCGGGTGCTCACCGCCGACGGAACCCCGCTGCCGGGGGCCGAACTCGACGTGTGGCAGTGCGACGAGCAGGGCTTCTACGACGTCCAGCAGCCCGACGTCCAGCCGCCGGGCAACGGACGCGGACTGTTCCGGGCGGACGACGAGGGCCGCTACTGGTTCCGCACCGTCGTCCCCTCCCACTACCCGATCCCCACCGACGGCCCCGTCGGCCGCCTCCTCGACGCCACCGGCCGCCACCCCTACCGCCCCGCCCACATCCACTTCATCGCGAAGGCGGCGGGCCACCTCCCGGTGACCACGCACGCGTTCGTCGCCGACAGCCCCTACATCGACTCCGACGCCGTCTTCGCCGTGAAGAGCGGCCTGATCACCGAGTTCGCCGAGTCCCACGACGAGCGGGACGCCGAACGCCTCGGCGTGACCGCGCCGTTCGCGCACGCCCGCTTCGACATCGTGCTGGCGCCGGAGGGCTCCCGATGACCTTCACCTACGAGGCCCTGCCCATGCGGGTCGTCTTCGGTTCCGGCAGTCTGGGCCAACTGCCGGAGGAAGCCGGGCGGTTGGGGCTGCGCCGGCTGCTGGTGCTGTCAACGCCCGGTCAGCGCGCCCTGGCCGAGCAGGCGGCCGCCCTCCTCGGCGACGCGTGCGCCGGGACCTTCACCGAGGCCCGGATGCACGTCCCGGTCGAGGTCGCCGAGGCCGCCCGCGCGGCGGCCCGCGACGCCGGCGCCGACGGCTGCCTGGCCGTCGGCGGCGGATCGACCGTCGGGCTGGGCAAGGCGATCGCCCTGGACTCCGGGCTGCCCGTGATCTGCGTCCCCACGACCTACGCCGGCTCGGAGATGACCCCCGTGTGGGGGCTGACCGAGCACGGCCGCAAGCGCACCGGCCGCGACCGCGCCGTTCTGCCCCGCAGCGTCGTCTACGACCCCGACCTCACCGTCGGCCTCCCCGTCGACGTGTCGGTCACCAGCGGCTTCAACGCCGTCGCGCACGCCGTGGAAGCCCTCTACGCCCCCGACGCCTCGCCGATCGTCTCCGCCATGGCCGAGGAGGCGGTCCGCTCCCTGGGCACGGCCCTGCCCGCGATCGCCGCCGACCCGCTGGACACCGACGCCCGCGCCGACGCCCTGCGCGGTGCCTGGCTGTGCGGCGCGTGCCTGGGCGCCACCACCATGTCCCTGCACCACAAGCTCTGCCACATCCTCGGCGGCACCTTCGACCTGCCGCACGCCGCCACCCACACCGTCCTCCTCCCTTACGTCGCCGCCTTCAACCTCCCGGCGGCACCGGAGGCCGACCAGTCCCTGCGCCGCGCCCTGGCCACCGACGACGTACCCCACCACCTCGCCCGTACGTCCGCCGCCCTCGGCACCCCGCGCTCCCTGGCCCAACTCGGGCTCACCGAGGCCGACCTGGAGGAGGTCGTCACCCAGGCACAGGCCCAGCCCTACGCCAACCCCCGCCCGGTCACCGAACCGGAACTCCACACCCTGCTCACGGACGCCCTCAACGGGAGCCTCGCGCCCTGACGACCCCCGCGCGACGTGATCGTCGCCACAGAGACGACCGGGGCCGGGCGGACAGAGCTGGCTGTGGAACAACAAGGAGGCACTGCTCGGCACCGGGGTCGCGGACGAGGCGGGCCGGACGCCGGCCCAGTGACCGCTGGCGGGCGTCGCCCTGCTCGAAGAGCAGTCGTACGAAGTCGGTGACCGGCCCCACGATGTCGAGGTCCTGGTCGAGGACCCACTGCAGCTGGAGCCCGTTGAGCACCGCCTGGAAGAGGACCGCGGCGCTCTCGGGGGTGAGGCCCTCGCGGAGCCGGCCGCGGGCCGACTCGTCGGGGACCTGGGCGCGTGACCCCGCCGCCATCGGTGAAGCCGGCTCCTGCCGGGGCTGTCGGCTCGTTCTCGTGGCAGGCTGGTTGATGCAACAACCAGAGTGGGTGGAGGGTGGTTCCGGTGAGCAACGTGGAGACCGAACCGGCGGCGCTGCGCTGCGGTGCGACCGTGGACGACGGCGAGCCTGACGCGGCGCCCCGGGTGGAGGTGCTGTCGGCGCGGGACGTGCCCCTCGGCGGCCCGCGGGCGATGCGTGTACGGCGGACGCTCCCGCAGCGGGCCCGTACCCTGATCGGCGCCTGGTGCTTCGCCGATCACTACGGCCCGGTCGACGCCACCGAGCGGGGCATGAACGTACCCCCGCACCCGCACACCGGTCTGCAGACGGTGAGTTGGCTCTTCAGCGGCGAGATCGAGCACCGGGACACCCTCGGCACCCGCGCGCTGATCCGCCCCGGCGAGATGAACCTGATGACCGGCGGTCACGGCATTGCCCACTCGGAGGTCTCCACGCCGAACACCACGGTCCTGCACGGGGTTCAGCTGTGGGTGGCCCTGCCCGAGGAGCACCGCGGCACCGGCCGGGACTTCCAGCACCATGTGCCGAAGCCCGTGTCGGTCGAAGGGGCCGAACTCCGGGTCTTCCTCGGCTCACTCGCCGGAAGCACGTCCCCGGTGCGGTCGTTCACGCCCCTGCTGGGCGCGGAACTCACCCTCGAACCGCATGCGACGGTCACGCTGGCCGTCGACCCCGCCTTCGAGCACGGACTCCTCGTGGACGCCGGAGACGTCCGCCTCCTCGACACCGTGGTGCACCCCGCCGATCTCGGTTACGTCCCCTGCGGTGCCGACACCCTGACGCTGGTCAACGAATCGGCGGCCCCCGCACGCACGATCCTGCTCGGCGGCCCGCCCTTCGAGGAGGAGATCGTCATGTGGTGGAACTTCATCGGGCGCAGCCACGAGGACATCGCCCGGGCCCGCGAGGACTGGGAGGCCGCCTCCGACCGCTTCGGCGTCATCGAGGACTTCCCGGGAGGCCGCCTCCCCGCCCCCGCCCTGCCCAACGCCGTCATCACCCCACGCCGCAACCCTCCGCACCTGAGCCGTCGTTGACACGTCATCAGCCCGTACGTCATGCCGGCCGGGGTCTCCGGCGTAGTGGCTCCACCTTCCGGACCGGCCGGGGGACGCCGGGCTGCGTCTGCACATGGACGGTGCCCGCTTCGCCGGAGCCGTCGCCGCTCTCGGCTGCGCGCCCGCCGACGTGACCTGGCGGGCCGGGGTCGACCTGCTGTCCTTCGGGGCCACCAAGAACGGCACCATGACCGCCGACGCGATCGTCGTCTTCGACCGCTCGCTCACCGCCGAACTGTCCTTCCGCGCCAAGCGCGCCGGTCAGCTCGCCGCCAAGATGCGTTTCCACGCGGCCCAGTTCGACGCCTACCTCACCGACGACCTGTGGCTGCGCAACGCGGCGCACGCCAACGCCATGGCGGCCCGTCTCCAGGAGGGCCTGAAGGCCGTGCCCGACGTCGGTCTGCTCGGTGCGGCCGACGCCAACATCGTCTTCTGCCGGCTGCCCCGGCCGGTCATCGACGGACTCCTGGCCGACGGCTACGCCTTCTACCACGACCGCTGGGAGCCGGGCGTCGTCCGCCTCGTCACGTCCTTCGCCGCCACCCCGCAAGACGTCGACCACCTCGTCGAGGCCGTCCACCGCCACGCCGGCTGACGGGGCCCCTGCGGCCGTCCCGGCTCAGTCGCCGGTGCACACCGATCCAGAGGACGTCTCCGTGCTCGCGGCACTGTCCGCGGTCGCCGATCCCGTGGGTCTGCAGTTGATCCGCGAGCTCGCCGGCTCCGCCGACTGGAGCCGCAGCTGCGGAAGGACTGCTCGACCTCGTGCAGAGCGCCGACGGCGACTGACCCCGGGCGTACGACCCCGCGTAGTACCCCGGTACCACCCGCCCGGCGTAGATCGAACCCCGGTACCACCGGATCGGACGGTCCGGTTCCTTAGCGTGTGAGGTGCGGCGGCCGACCGGTGCCGCGGACCGAGAGAGAGCACGCGGATGATCGAGGCACAACAGCTCACCAAGAGGTACGGGGAGAAGACGGCCGTGGACGGGCTCGACTTCGTCGTCAAGCCGGGCACGGTGACGGGCTTCCTGGGACCCAACGGCGCGGGCAAGTCCACCACCATGCGCATGATCGTCGGGCTGGACGCCCCGACCAGCGGTTCCGTGACGGTCAACGGCCGCCGCTACGCCCAGCACCGGGCCCCGCTGCAGGAGGTGGGCGCGCTCCTGGAGGCGAAGTCGATCCACCCGGGGCGCTCGGCCTACAACCACCTCAAGGCGCTGGCGCTGACCCACGGCATCCCGCGCAGCCGCGTCGACGAGGTCATCGACCTCGCGGGACTGGGCAGTGTGGCCCGCAAGCGGGCCGGTGCCTTCTCGCTCGGCATGGGACAGCGGCTCGGCATCGCGGCGGCCCTGCTCGGCGACCCGCAGACGGTCATGCTGGACGAGCCGGTCAACGGGCTCGACCCGGAGGGCGTGCTGTGGATGCGCAACCTGCTGACCTCGCTCGCCGAAGAGGGCCGTACGGTCTTCGTGTCCTCGCATCTGATGAGCGAGATGGCCCTCGTCGCCGACCACCTGATCATCGTCGGCCGGGGGCGGCTGCTGGCCGACACCACCGTGAGCGACCTGGTCCGCGAGGCCGGCGGCGACACCGTGACCGTGGCGACCCAGGACCCGGCACGGCTGCGGGAGGTGCTGGCCGGACCCGGCGTCGACATTACCGGGCACATCGGCTCCGAAGAACTCCAGGTCACCGGGGTCACCGCCCGCGAGATCGGCCTGAAGGCGGCCGAGCACGGCATCGCCCTGTTCGAGCTCAGCTCGCGCTCGGTGTCGCTGGAGCAGGCCTTCATGGACCTGACCAGGGACGCGGTGGAGTACCACGGCACGACGACCGCCATCGAGACCCCCGGGAGGGCGGCATGACCACCATCACCGCGACCACCCAGACACCGCGCACCACCACCCCCCGGCGCCCCGCCTACCGGGTCACCCCGGCGGGAGTGCTGCGCTCGGAGTGGGCCAAGCTGTGGTCCCTGCGCTCGACCTGGATCACGCTGGGGCTCGGGCTGCTGTTCCTCGTCGCGTTCGGGCTGATCGCCACGGCCCGCTACAAGTCCGGATACGACTCCGGCACCCTCGACAAGGGCTTCGCCAGCAGGACGGGCCTGGATCTGTCCCTGTTCGGCACCAACTTCGCCCAGCTGGCCCTCGGCGTCCTCGGCGTCCTGGTCACCGCAGGCGAGTACTCCACCGGCATGATCCGCTCGACGCTGGCCGCGGTGCCGCGCCGGCTGCCCGTGCTGTGGTCCAAGGCCGCCCTGTACGGCGTGGTCGTGCTCGTCGTCGGCACGGTCGGCGCGTTCGTCACCTTCCAGATCGGCAGCGGCATCGTCTCCGGCACGCCGGCCGCCATGAGCCTGTCGCACGCCGGTGTCGTCCGCAGCCTCTTCGGCGCCGGGCTCTACCTCGGCCTGGTCGGGGTGATCGGCGCGGCCCTGGGTATGCTGCTGCGCTCGGTGGCCGGCGGGATCTCGGTGCTGGTCGCCACGCTGATGCTGATTCCGGGCCTGGTGACGCTGCTGCCCAGCTCCTGGCAGGACAACATCAGCCCCTACCTGCCCAGCAACGCCGGCGAGTCGATGTACGCCCTCACCCACGACGCCACCAGCCTCTCGCCCGGCGCCGGCCTGTGGGTCTTCCTCGGCTGGACGGTCCTCGCGCTGGCCGGCGCGGCGTACCGGCTGGTGCGCAGCGACGTCTGAGCACCGGCACCATGGACGGGTGACATCCGTGACCTACGACGACGCCGGCGGGCTGGGGCCGCTGGTCGCCCGGCTCGCCCGGGCCGGCCAGCGGCTCCGGCAGGCCGACCGGGCGCGGCCCTGGGCGCTGGACACCACGGTCGTGGTCCTGGTCTTCCTGCTGTTCTGCGTGCCGGACCTGCTGCGGTCCACGGGCGTGGCCACGGGGGACGACGGACCGCACCGGCTCCGCCTCGCCCTCACCGACCTGCCCCTGCCGGCCGTGCTGGCGGTGCAGGTCGGACTGGTGCTGCCCCTGCTGTGGCGGCGGCGACGGCCGCTCATGACCTTCGGCGTCATCACGGCCGTCGTCCTGCTGCAGTGGTCGCTGGGCGCGGGACTGCGCGCGGACTTCGCCCTGTTCATCGCCCTGTACAGCCTGGTGCTGCACGGGCGGCTGCGGCAGCTGCCGTGGGCCTGCGCGGCCACGGTCGCCGCGATGACCGTGGTCGCGCTGCGGGTGTCGCACGCGGTGTCCGTGTGGGACGCCCTGTTCTTCCTGCTGAGCACGGCGACCGCGGCCCTCGCGCTGGGACTGACGGTCCGCATCCGCCGGGCCCAGCTCGCCGGTCTGCGGGAGCGGGCCGCGCGGCTGGAGATAGAGCGCGACCAGCGCGGCAGGCTGGCGGTCGCCACCGAACGGGCCCGGGTGGCCCGCGAGATGCACGACATCGTCGGCCACAACCTGTCCGTCATCATCTCCCTCGCCGACGCCGGCAGATACGCCACCGACCTGGCGCCCGAACGGGGCAAGGAGGCCCTGCAGCTCATCGGCGACACCGGCCGTCAGGCGCTGAGCGAGCTGCGGCGGGTGCTCGGCGTGCTGCGCGAGAGTGCGGGCACGTCCGGCACCGGGCCCGCGCTCAGTCCGCAACCCGGTCTCGCCGACATCGACGCCCTGTGCGCCGGGGTGCGCGCCGCCGGTCTGGAGGTCGTCTACCGCACCTCCGGGGACGTGGAGACCCTCGACGGCGGAGTGCAGTTGACGGTGTACCGGATCGTGCAGGAAGCCCTCACCAACACCCTCAAGCACGCCGGCCCCGACACCCGGGTGCACCTGGCGATCGTCGTGGAGGACACCTTGTTGACCATCCGCGTCCAGGACACCGGCCCCGCCCTGCTCCCCGGACCGCCCGGCGAGGAAGGACACGGCCTGGTGGGGCTGCGCGAACGGGCGGCTCTCTACGGCGGCAAGGTGAGCGCCGGCCCGGCGCCCGGCGGCGGCTGGAGCGTCCGGGCCACCCTCGACCTCACCCCCCAGGGCGGTACCGAGTGACGACCGTGCTCATCGTCGACGACCAGCCGCTGCAGCGCTACGCCTTCCGCATCCTGCTGGAGTCGGTCCCGGAGACCGACGTGGTCGGCGAGGCCGCGCACGGAGCCGAGGCCGTCCGCATGACCGCCGAACTGCGCCCCGACGTGGTCCTGATGGACGTCCGGATGCCCGGCATGGACGGCATCGAGGCCACCCGCCGCATCGTCGCCGCCGGCGACCGCTCCCGCATCCTGGTGCTGACCACCTTCGACCTCGACGAGTACGTCCACGCCGCCCTGCGCGCCGGAGCCAGCGGCTTCCTCCTCAAGGACGCCCGCCCCGAGGAACTCCTCGCCGGCATCCGCGCCGTGGCCGCCGGCGACGCCGTCATCGCCCCCGCCCTCACCCGCCGCATCCTCGACGAGTACGCCCGGAGCCGGCCGGCCACCGGCCGCGATCCGGACGACGACCCGAGACTGACCGGCCTCACCGACCGCGAACGCGAGATCCTCGAAGCGATCGGCAAGGGCTGGACCAACGGTGAGATCGCCGCGCACTTCGTGCTCTCCGAGTCCACCGTGAAGACCCATGTCGGCCGCGTCCTGGCGAAGATAGGCGCCCGCGACCGCATCCAGGCGGTGATCTTCGCCTACGACATCGGTCTCGCCCGGCCCAACGCGGGCTGAGCGACGTCATCCGTCCCGTTCGGCGGACGGGCCCACGAGCACCCTTCCCCGCGATGCCCGCCGCCCGGCTCAGCGCCAGGGCCGCCTCCTTCGCCGTCGGGTTCACCCCGACCACGCCGACGTACACCGACCCCGGCCTTCGACCGGCAACAGCAACGGGGGCTGGTCACCAAGGTGCTGGCCCGTGAGGAGATGGTCCTGGCGGCCGCGCCCGCGCGGTCCTTCGCCCGGCCCGGCGAGGTCACCCCCGCCGAGACCGCCGGCCTGCCGTTCGTCGACTTCGTCCCCGGATGGGCCGTCCGCCAGGCCGTGGACCGGACCTACCGGTCGGCCGGGGTGGAGCGCGGCACGGCGTTCGAGGTCAACGACATCGTGGCCGCGGCCGAGCTGGTCCGGCACGACCTCGGGGTCTGCGTCATGCCGGAGTCGATCGCCGCCCGCTTCCCGGATCTGACCCCGCGCCGCTTCACCCGGCAGGCTCCGCACTGGGACGTCCTGCTGGCCCGTCCGCCCGGTCCCGTGCCGCCGGCGGTCGCCGCGCTGCTGCGGCACATCACCTGACCGGCCGGGACCGGGACTTCGCCCGGCCGGACACGGCCGGTCCTGGCAGGATGGCGGCATGGAACGTGTGCTGGGAATCGGCGGATACTTCCTGCGGGCGACCGACCCGCAGGCCCTGAGCGCGTGGTACCGGGAGTGCCTGGGCCTGGACACCGACGAGCACGGCCTGTGGCGTCAGGAACCCGGGGACACGGTGTTCGCGGCCTTCGAGTCCGGCACCGACTACTTCGGCTCCCGCGCCCAGCAGACCATGCTCAACTTCCGGGTCCGCGACCTGGACGCCATGCTCGCGCAGTTGCGCGGCAAGGGAGCGGACGTGGACCCGGAGAGCCAGGACATGGAGGGCGTCGGCCGCTTCGGCTGGGTCACCGATCCCGACGGCAACCGGATCGAACTCTGGCAGCCCGCCTGACGGTTCAGCGGGTCCGCCGCTCCGTCAGCCAGTACAGCGGGGCAAGGACGGGAAGGACGGCGCCCTGCGCGGTGACCGCGTTCCAGCCGTCCGCGTGGTAGGCGACCGAGCCCAGCTGCGAGCCCAGCGCGCCGCCCGCGAAGAAGACGGCGATGAAGCGCGCTTGTCCGTCGGCCTCATGGCAGGCGTCCGCGAAAGCTGTGACCATGTTCACGAGCCCGCAGACAGACCACGGCAGCCCGGGAGACGACATGCCGATCAGCCGGTTGGGACTCGTCGTGCACGAAGGACGTCCCGAGGCGGTGTCGGGAGCGCAGGCCGTGCGCGAGTGGTGCGCGCGGCGCGACATCGGCTGCGTGGACATCGACGTGTGGCAGGGGCAGGGCAGCCGCCGAAGCGGCCGGGAGGAGATGCGGGCGGCGGGCAGTCCCGACCTGATCGTCACGCTCGGCGGGGACGGCACCTTCCTGCGCGGCGCCCGCATCGCGGCGAAGAAGAACATCCAGGTCCTCGGCGTCGACCTGGGCAAGGTCGGCTTCCTGACCGAGACGCCGGTCACCGAGGTCGAACGGGCGCTGGACGCCGTACACGCCGGCCGGTCGGAGTGCGAGGAGCGGATGACCCTCACGATGCGGGCGTCCAAGCCGCTGGAGATGCCCTCCGACATGGAGCAGATCCTGTGCTACGGCCGAGGTCCCGCGCTGCCGCCGCCACCGCCGCGGTCCGGTGCCGACGACTCCTGGGGCATCGCGCTGGACGTCACCGCGCTCAACGACATCGTGGTGGAGAAGCTGGCCCGGGACCGCCAGGTCAGCGTCGGCGTCTACATCGCGGGCCGGCTGCTGGCCTCGTACTCCGCCGACGGTCTCATCGTCGCCACCCCCACGGGCTCGACCGCCTACAGCTTCGCGGCCGGGGGACCGGTGCTCTCGCCCCGGATGCGGGCGGTGGTGTTCACGCCGGTCGCCCCGCACATGACGTTCAACCGCACGGTGATCGCCAACGCCGACGAGCCGATCGCCCTGCGCGTCCTGCCCCACTCCGGGCGCGCCGCCGTCAGCGTCGACGGCCAGCCGCGCGGTGTCCTCGAACCCGGGGACTGGATCGGCGTGATCGCGGCGCCGGAGCCGCTGCGCCTGGTCCGGCTCAGCCCCGCCGACTTCTACGGCCGTCTGCGCGACCGGATGCGCCTGACCGACGCGCCGGCCACGGCCGCGGACGGCGAGTCGGCGCCGCTGTTCCGCCCCAGCGGTCCCGTCCCCGAGGACGTGCGCCACCTCCGGCTGCCGCCGCCCTCACCGTCCTGACCGGTGATGAGTCCCCGGTCGGCGCGGGCGTCTCACAGGCCGAGGTCCGCCGCCAGGCAGGAGAAGGACATCCAGGCGCCCTCGGGGTTGTAGGCCTCCCGGGCCGGGTCGTGCGGTGTGGCCGCCTTCTCCTCGGTCATGTCCTCGTAGTGGATGCGCTCGGGCAACGTGCCGAACCGTGCGTGGCGCGCGGCCGCGGCGCTGTCCGGGGTGCTCTGGATCTCCACGGTCAACCTCCCCTGTTCGCTTGACGGATCGAGTCGTGCGATCCGTCGCTGCACTCACCCTTGCAGGTCTCGCATCACCGGTCAAGGTGGTGACGATTTCAGCTCTCCCGGTTTGCGGGCCGCCGCCGGCGGACTGAGCAGCGGTACGCACGCGGGTGTCTCGCCGTGGCGGCGCGGCACGGTCGAGGTCAGGGTGGAGCCATGTGCTGGAGTGCGACGGCCGATCTCGTCGCCGGCGCCGGGATCGCCGGGGTCGGTGCCGTCTGTGTGGCGCGGTTACAGCGGGTGCGTGAACTGCCGCTCGCCGCGCTGCCGTTGCTGCTGGGCAGCCATCAGCTGGTCGAGGCGTGGGTCTGGAATGTGGGCGGCGGTACCGGTCCGGCCACCGTCGCCTGGGCGGTGATCGCGTTTCCGCTGCTGGCGGTGTGGGTGCCGTTCGCCGTGCTGTGCGCGGTTCCGCGACAGGGCCGGGCCCGGCTCGCCGTTCCCATGGCGAGCGGGGTCGCGACCGCCGCCGCGCTGGCGTACGCCATCGCCACCCGTCCCGTCCGCGCCGAGATCCGGGGCCACACCGTCGGTTACGCGCTCGGGCTGACCCACGGGGGTGTGCTCGTGGCGGGGTATCTGCTCGCCACCGTGGGCGCGTTGCTGCTGGCCACCGACCGGTGGGTGCGCGGACTCGGTCTGCTGGCCGGGGTGGGGGCGCTGGTGTGCTGGGCGCTGTGGCGGCTGGAGTTCGTCTCGACGTGGTGCGCGTTCGCGGCCCTGTGCTCCGTGGTCGTGTACGGCTGGGTGGTGCGCCGGGAGCCCGCGTATTCCCGCTGACGGTGGTGGTGTCGCTACCGGGACCGGTGATCCTGCGTGCGGGAGGGACCTGGTTGCGCCGGATCCCGCGATTCAGGGTGGGACCATGAACACCAGGGGAACGTCACGGATCCGCAGCCGGGTGACACCGCTGCGCCGCCTGAGCGGGCACGTCCACGTCCCGCGCGGGACATCGACTCCCGCGCCGCGGTGGCGGCACGGGCGGGACGTCGTCGAGAGGGAGTGCGAGGGCCGCGAGTCCGTGGATCCGGGCGGCGGATGACCGTACGGCTCAGAGCAGGATGACAGTCTTGCCGCGGGCGTGGCCGGAGCGGGCGCGGGCCACGGCGGCCGGAGCGTCGGCCAGGGAGATCTCCGCGTCGACGGTCACACGGAGCTTTCCGGCGGCCGTGAGGTCGGCGAGGGCCCCGAGTTCGGCCTGGCTGGGGCTGCTGGACAGGTTGACGCCGTGGATCTCACGGGCGGCCAGGGCGCCGGGGTCGACGGCGTGGTTGGTGCTGATCAGCCGGCCGCCGGGCTTGAGGAGCGCGGCGAAGGCGTCGATGTCGCCGCCGGGGTGGGTGATCAGGTCCAGGACGGCGTCGATGCCGTCCGGGTGAGCGGCCGGCACCTGCTCGGCGACGGGCGCGGCCGTGAAGTCGAGGGTCTCGTGGGCGCCGAGGTCGCGCAGGTGACCGGCGACGTCGGGGGCGGCGGTGGCCAGCACCCGTGCCCCTTCGTGGACGGCGAACTGGATCGCCGACTGGCCGACGCCTCCGGAGGCGCCGTTGACGAGGATGACGTGCCCGGTGTCCAGCCGGGCCGCCTCGATGGCCTGGTAGGCGGTGGCACTGGCGGTAGACCCTAGGGGGTGTGCTTCAAATTTTGAACATCTGTCGTGGCGTCGATCACGTGAGGAGGCCCGTACGCCGCTGGAGTCGATACCCGCCGCTGGTTCAGCTCGCGTGCTGGGGGAGTACCGGGCTCGGCACGGGGCGCTTGGCCACGAAGCCGTCGCCGGGTACATGGCCGCGCAGTCGCCGCCATGCCCAGGGGCCGACATGGTCCACCGCCCAGCGGACGTCGGCTCCCAGGGCGCGGAACACCGACACCGGGCTCAGGGCGGGAAGCGGCTCCGCCCAGTTCTCGTGGCCCGGCAGACCCAGGGTGTGGGCCATCCCGGCGGCGATCCGGGCGTGTCCGAGCGGGCTCGCGTGCAGGCGGTCGTCGCTCCACAGGCGGGGGTCGGCCGTGAAGGGATGCGGGAAGACGTCCAGGACCGCCACGCCGTACCGTCCCGCGAGGTCACGCACCCGGGAGTTGAGGCCGATGACGCGCGGTCGCACCCGGCGCGCCACCGGGGAGATCCCGCCGAGGTCGGGGAAGGTCATCGTGACGACATGCGTCCCCGACGCGGTCAGCCGGGCGAACGTCTCCTCGATGTTCGCGGCGACCGCCTCCGGGTCGTGGCGCCGCCGTACGACGTCGTTCATGCCCGCCGTCACCGTCACCAGGTCGGGCCGCAGCGCCAGCGCCGGGGCCAGCTGGTCGGCCCTGATCTGGGTGCTGGTCTTCCCGCGCACGGCCAGATTGGCGTAGGTCAGACCCGGCTGCGTCCGTGCGAGGGTCTCGGCGAGCCGGTCGGCCCAGCCCCGGGGCCCGCCCGTCGGGCCGGGATCACCGACGCCTTCCGTCAGGCTGTCGCCGATCGCGACGTAACGGTTGAACGGGTGCGAGACGGTCATGCCGCCCGAGTCTAACTTCGGTTCATCCGTGGTTCAGGCTGGGCAGGCCCCCTTGCGTCGAAGCCAACAACCGGAGAGGGAGTGGCACGTGGCGCAGAAGAGGGCCCTGGTGGTGCGCGGAGGATGGGAGGGGCACCAACCGGTCAAGGCGACCGAGCTGTTCATCCCCTTCCTCGAGGACAACGGCTACGCCGTGCGCGTCGAGGAGTCGACCGACGTGTACGGCGACGCCGAGGAGTTGGCGGCCACCGATCTGATCGTGCAGTGCGTGACCATGGCGGAGATCACCCACGAGCAGGTGGCCGGACTCGGCGCTGCGGTCGCCGCGGGAACCGGCCTCACCGGCTGGCACGGCGGGATCGCCGACTCCTTCCGCGCCTCCGCCGACTATCTCCACCTGATCGGCGGCCAGTTCGCCACCCACCCCGGCAAGGAACCCTGTCTGCGGCGCGGGGAGGCCGAGGACAACTTCCTGCCGCACACCGTGCACTTCACGGAACTCGGCCGCGAACACCCCGTGACCGCGGGGCTGGAGGACTTCGAGCTGGAGACCGAGCAGTACTGGGTGCTCCACGACGACCTCATCGACGTCCTCGCCACCACCACCCATCCGGTACGGCCCTGGCAGCCCTGGCACCGTCCGGTGACCTCGCCGGCGATCTGGACCCGGCGCTGGGGCGAGGGACGCGTCGTCGTCACCACGCCGGGACACAGTCTCGACGTACTGGAGGACACCGCCGTCCGTACCGTCATCGAGAGGGGAATGCTGTGGGCGACGCGCACCGCATCGGCATCGTAGGGCTCGGCGTCATATCGCGGGCGTACCTCGGCACGCTCGCGCAGCACCCCGGCGTGCGGATCGCCGCCGTCGCCGACCTCGACGCCGCCCGAGCGGCCGAGGTCGCCCAACAGCTGCCGGGCACCGAGGCGTTGAGCGTCGAGGATCTGCTCGCCGCCCCCGACCTCGACACGGTCCTCAACCTCACCACCCCCGCCGCGCACGCCGAGATCGCCCTCGGCGCGATCGGCCACGGCAAGCACGTCTACGCCGAGAAGCCGCTGGCCTGTACCTTCGACGACGGCAAAGCGGTCCTCGACGCGGCCACCGCGGCGGGAGTCGGTGTCGCCTGCGCGCCGGACACCGTCCTGGGCACCGGTACCCAGACAGCCCGCGCGGCCGTCGACGCCGGGCTGATCGGGCGGCCGTTCGCGGCGTCGGCGGTCATGGTCACCCCGGGCCACGAACGCTGGCACCCCAACCCCGACTTCTACTACGCGCCGGGCGGCGGCCCGTTGCTGGACATGGGGCCCTACTACATCTCGGCCCTCGTCCACCTCCTCGGCCCGGTACGGACGGTGACCGGCGCGTCCAGCCGGCTGCGCGGTGAGCGGGTCATCGGGTCCGGGCCGCGTCAGGGGGAGCGGGTCCCGGTCGAGGTGGACAGCCATGTCTCCGGCGTCCTGGAACACGCCGGCGGCGCCCTCTCCACCCTCACCACCAGCTTCGACGGCGTCACCACCACCGCCGCGCCGATCGAGGTCCACGGCGAGAAGGGGACCCTGGCCGTCCCCGATCCCAACCATTTCGACGGCGAGGTACGGCTCTACGAGCTGGGCGGCACCGGCTGGCGCACCCTCCCTCCGTCGGCGGGCTACGCCGACGCGGCCCGCGGCATCGGCCTGCTCGACTTCCTCAGGGCCGACGACCGGCGCCCGCCCCGCGCCGGCGGGGACGTCGCCCTGCACGTGCTGGAGACGATGACGGCGCTGCTGTGCTCCGCGGCCGAGGGCAGACGCATCACCCTGACGACCTCGGTGGAACGACCCGAGCCGGTCCCGCTCACCCCGGCGTGGATGTGGAAGGGACCTCAGGACCCGCAAGAGGGACCCCGAGAGGGAACCCGAGAGGGAACCCGAGAGGGCACCCAAGGCTGTCTCCCTATGTAGACACCGTCTTACATACGGGACGTTCACCGGGCAACATGGGGCCTCCGTGCTCACCGACTGGAGAGGGAGGCCCCGTGTCGGCCGGCTCCGTGTTCCTGCTCGCCGTGGCCGGCGTCGCCTCCGGGCTCGCCGGATCGATCGCCGGACTGGCCTCGCTCTTCAGCTATCCCGCGCTGCTGGCCGCCGGTCTGCCGCCGGTGGCCGCCAACGTCACCAACGCGGTCGCGCTGTTCACCAACACCCTGGGAACCGCGGCCGGTTCACGAGAGGAACTGCGCGGACAGCGCCGCCGTCTGGTCCGGCTCGGGCTGCTCTCGGCGGTCGGCGGCTCGGTCGGCGCGGCGCTGCTGCTGGGCACGCCGTCGTCGACCTTCGAACACGTCGTGCCGTGGCTGATCGCCCTGGGATCGGTCCTGATTCTCGTACGTGAACCACTGCGCCGCATCGCCGGCCGACGCCCGTCACGCGACGGCCTGCGCGGCCGGCTCCCGCTGATCTTCGCCGTCCTCCTCGTGGGGCTCTACGGCGGCTACTTCGGGGCCGCCTCCGGCGTCCTGATGCTCGCGGTGCTGTCCCTCGCCGCCGACGAGCCGCTCCGGGTGACCAACGCCGTCAAGAACGTCGCCACGGGAGCCGCCAACGTCACCGCGGCGATCGCCTACGCCTTCCTCGCGCCGGTCCACTGGCAGGCGGCAGCGGCACTCGGCCTCGGCTGTCTGATCGGCAGCCGGGTGGGACCGGTGGTCGTACGACGGCTGCCCGAGAAACCGCTGCGGATCGCCATCGCGCTGGCGGGGCTCGGGCTGGCCGTGTCGCTCTGGTACCGGACCGGCTGACGGCGCGTCAGCGCAAGTCGACCGGTGGACACCCATTGACCCGGACGTGTCGATCAACCTAACCTCCGTCCTCATATGTAGACGACGTCCTCATGAGGGGACTTCGTTCAGATATATGCACAGCGGTTCAAGGGAGAACTGACAGATGCCGCTCGTGGTGGTCGGGGTCAGCGTGCTGATCCTTCTGTTCCTGATGACCAAACTCCGGCTGAACGGCTTCGCTCCTGGCCTGGCTGATCGCCGTCATCCTCCGCGTCGCCCTCGGCTCCGCGACCGTCGCCGTCGTCACCGCCTCCGGTGTCGCGCTGCCCCTGCTCGCCGGCAGCGGCATCCACCCCGAGGTGATGGTGCTCGCCGTCTCCTGCGGCTCGATCGCGTTCTCCCATGTGAACGATCCCGGCTTCTGGATGTTCAAGGAGTACTTCAACCTGTCCGTCATCGACGCGATCAAGGCACGGACGACCTATACGACGGTGCTCGCGATACTCGGCCTGGGCGGCGTGCTCGTCCTCGAGCAGGTGCTCGACGCCCTCAACGTGTGACCGCTCACCGCCAACCCCCCTCAAGAGAACGGCACTTGCCCATGACCCAGCCCGTCGTCACGACGTTCTCCGTCTACCCGGTCGCCGGCCGGGACTCCATGCTGCTCAACCTCTCCGGCGCCCACGCCCCCTACTTCACCCGCAACGTCCTCGTCATCGAGGACTCCGAAGGGCGCACCGGACTGGGCGAGGTGCCCGGCGGTGAGCAGATCACCCAGACCCTGCGCGACGCCGAACACCTCGTGCTGGGCGCACGCGTCGGCGACTACAAGCGCGTACTCCGGTCCGTTCAGGCCGAGTTCGCCGACCGTGACACCGGCGGCCGCGGCGCCCAGACCTTCGACCTGCGCACCACCGTGCACGCCGTCACCGCGATCGAGTCGGCCCTCCTCGACCTCCTCGGCCGGCATCTGGAGGTCCCGGTGGCCGCCCTCCTCGGCGACGGCAAGCAGCGCGACGCCGTACGCGTCCTCGGCTACCTCTTCTACGTCGGCGACCCCGACCGCACCGACCTCGACTACCACCGCGCGCCGGACGCGGACGTGGAGTGGTACCGCCTCCGTCACGAGGAGGCGCTGACCCCCGAGGCGATCGTCCGCCAGGCCGAGGCGACCTACGACCACTACGGCTTCCGGGACTTCAAGCTCAAGGGCGGTGTCCTGCCCGGCGCCGAGGAGGTCGAGGCCGTACGGGCGCTCAAGGACCGCTTCCCCGAGGCCCGGGTCACACTGGACCCGAACGGGGCCTGGTCCCTGCGCGAGGCCGTCGAGCTGTGCCGCCCCCTCGTCGGCACCCTCGCCTACGCCGAGGACCCCTGCGGAGCCGAGGGCGGCTACTCGGGCCGCGAGATCCTCGCGGAGTTCCGCCGGGCCACCGGGCTGCCGACGGCCACCAACATGATCGCCACCGACTGGCGGCAGCTGACCCACGCGCTCGCGCTGCAGTCCGTCTCCATCCCGCTCGCCGACCCGCACTTCTGGACCCTGCAGGGGTCGGTGCGCGTGGCCCAGCTGTGCAACGCGATGGGGCTGACCTGGGGTTGCCACTCCAACAACCACTTCGACATCTCGCTCGCGATGATGGCGCACTGCGGAGCCGCGGCCCCGGGCGAGTACAACGCGCTGGACACGCACTGGATCTGGCAGGAGGGACAGGAACGGCTGACCGTCGAGCCGCCGAGGATCGTCGGCGGCGAGGTCGCCGTGCCGGACACCCCGGGCCTCGGCGTCCGCCTCGACCGGGAAAGGCTCATGGCGGCCCACGAGTTGTACCGGGCGAAGGCGCTGTCGGGCCGCGACGACGCGATCGGCATGCGCCATCTCATCGACGGCTGGACCTTCGACGCCCAACGCCCCTGTCTCGTGCGCTGAGTTCGGGGCGAATCCGCCCCATCGCTTCACGGGACGCACACAAACTCCCCTCATGTGCTTAAAAGTTCAAGCGCTAGGCTCGTCACCAGTTCGAGTGGCCGGGGGAGCCGACGAAGGGCGCCGCTCACCACCCCCACTTGCACAGGAGACCCGGCGTGCGGCACGGCGACGTAGTGGTGATAGGCGGTGGCTACGCGGGCGTCCGCGTGGCGAAACGACTCGACGCGGCGGCGCGGGTGACGCTCGTGGACCGCAAGGAGGTGTTCTTCCACCGGATCGCCTCCCTGCGGGCCGGAGTCCGCCCGGAGTGGTCCGTGACGCCGTTCATCCCCTACGACCGGTTGCTGCGGCACGGCCGGGTCGTCGTGGGCAAGGTGGTCCGTGTCGACACCGCCGAGCGGCAGGTGGTGCTGGGCACGGGAGAGCGGCTGCCGTACGACGTGGTGGTGATCGCCACCGGCGCCGACTACCCCGAACCGGCCCGCTTCGTCGGCAGCACCGCCGACGAGGCGGTCGAGGCCTTCGCCGGCCACCAGCACAAGGTGGCCGGCGCCGAGCACATCCTGGTCGTCGGCGGCGGCCCCTCCGGGGTCGAACTCAGCGCCGAGATCCGACTGGCCCGCCCGGACGCCCGGGTCACCCTCGCCCACTCCGGCACCGAACTGCTGCAGTCGACGGGCATCGCGCGCGCCGGCCGGCGCGCCCGCGCCTGGCTTCAGTCACACGACGTCGAGGTCCGCCTCGACTCGTTCATGTCGCCCGGCAACGACTTCGGCACCTACCGCGACGCCCGGGGCAACGTCCTCGCCGCGGACCTGTCCTTCTGGGCGACGGGCACCACGCCCAACACCCTCTGGCTGCGACTGGGCGGCCACGGCGACTGGCTGAACGAGGCCGGACACATCAAGGTCGACCGGACACTGCGCGTCGGGGGACGCCTGGACGTCTTCGCGGTCGGCGACGTCAACGACGCCACCGAACTCAAGATCACCCCGGCCGCGCTGGCCCAGGCCGACCTCGCCGCCTGGAACATCCGCACCTACCTGAACAGCGGCGGCCGCCACCGCGGGGACCTGCGCCCGTACCGGCCCTTCCACCGCACCCCGATGATCGTCCCGTTCGGCTCCGCCGACGGCGTCACCGCGCTGCCCATGCCGGGCGGTGAGACCGCCGTCCTGGGAGGGCGCGCCTCGGTGCTGGCCAAGGCGAAGACCCTGATGACGCCGTACATGCGACGCCAGCTCGGCTACACCGCGACCTGAGAACGGGACTCAGCGCGGCTCGCCCCGGTAGGTGCCGAAGTACCAGCGGTTGCCCTCAGGATCGCGGGCGGCGAAGTCGCGGGAGCCGTAGTCGGTGACATGGAGGCCGGTGGTGATCTCGGCGCCGGCCGCCTTGGCGCGGGCGTGCACGGCGTCCGGGTCGGCGGTGACGACGTAGGCGCTGAAGGCGCCGGGCGGGGTCGGGCCCTCGCCGGGTTCCTGGTTCTCGCGCACCGAGCCCAGCATCACCCCGCCGCCCTCGGGCCAGCTGAGCTGGGCGTGCTCGACGAGGTCGCCGTCGCCGTAGACGACGGTCTCCTCGAAGCCGAAGGCGTCGACCAGGAAGCGGATCAGCGCCCGGGCGTCGCGGGCGCGCAGGGTGGGCCAGACCTGCGGGGCGGGCGGCTGCTTGGCGGTGTCGGTCATGACGGCGGGCCTTTCGGTGCGGGGAGCCGGAGTCGGCCGTACCCCTTCAGCGTCACGCGGGCGGATGGTGCCCGGATTGGATGTTTCGGAACTCCTGCGCCAGCCAGGCGCTCGGTGTGCAGGAGGCCAGCGCCGCGAACTCCCGGTCGAGGTGGGACTGGTCCGCGTAACCGCAGTCGGCGGCCAGAGCGGCGAGGTCGGACCGGCCGGGGCGCCGGGCGAGACGGCGCCGGGTCAGGTCGAAGCGGACGACCCGGGCGGCCGCCTTGGGGGTGAGGCCGATCTCCGCGCGGAAGCGGTTGCGCAGATGGCGGTCGCTGCAGCCGGTGACGGCGGCGAGTTCCTCGACGCGCGCCCGCCCGCCGGTGGCCAGCAGCCGCCGCCAGGCCTCCGTGAGGGGTGCGGCGGCCGTGCGGGTGCCGTCGTGGCGTGCCATCCGGGCCAGCAGCCAGTCGTCGAGGACCCGGAAGCGGGCGGGCCAGTCCGGTGCCTCGCGCAGTCTGTCGTGCGCCTCGCGCACGTCCGCGCCCAGGGCGTCGTCGGCGTGGACGTCGATCCCGGCCAGCTCGCCCGCGGGCAGCCCCAGCAGGACGCGGGCGCCGAGCGGGCTGATCGCCAGCTGGACGCCGGACTGCCGGCCGGGGATCCGGATGAGGGCGGGCGAGGTGTGCAGACCGCCGAGCAGGGTCGGATACTCGCCCGGAGCGGCCCCCGGGTCGGGGTGGGCGGCGATGCTCAGCGGCTCGTCCAGGGTCAGGATCAGCGTCAGCCACGGCGAGGGCAGCCCGCGGTGCGTGGCGGCCGGGACGCCGCGCTGCCGGTAGCCGGAGTACCAGCCGACCAGCCCCCGCAACGGCGGCGCCGGCCCGACCCGTACCGCCTCGTCCACGATCTCGCCGCCCATACGGCCATTGTGCCGCGCCGCGCCGGAACGGGCTCGTGGACGGCCGGGCAGCGCCTCGGCTCGGAGCGGCCACCCCGGTCGTGCCCGGCGACGTCACCGACCAGCGGGCGCTCGTCCTGCTCCGCGACGTGCCGGGCGGGAGTTCACAGCAGCGCGTCCCAGTCCGTCTCGAGGTCACCCCCGCCGAGGAACATCAGCTCCGTCGCGTCGGACGGCTCCTCGTCCGAGCCGTCCGGCAGCGGCAGTTCGGCCCAGATGCACTTGCCCGTCGGTGTGTAGCGCGCGCCCCAGCGCGCCGACAGGGCAGCGATCAGCTGCAAGCCGCGGCCGCCCTCGTCCGTCTCCGTCGCCCGCCGGATCCGCGGCATGGTCTGGCTGCCGTCGAAGACCTCGCAGACCAGCCCCGCCCGGTACAGCAGCCGCAGCCGCACCGGGCCCTTGGCGTGCCGCACGACATTGCCGACGAGTTCGCTGGCCAGGAGCTCGGTGGTGGCGGTCAGGCCGTCCAGGTCCCAGGCGGTCAGTTGCTCGCGGACATGGCGGCGCGCCTGGCCCGCCGCCTTCGGGTCCTGGGGCAGCGACCAGGACGCCATCCGGTCCGCGGGCAGCGCGTGCAGCCGCGCCACCAGGAACGCGGCGTCGTCGGCGGCCTGCTGGCCGGCGGGCAGCAGACCGGCCGTCAGCGTGTCGCACAGCCGCTCGAGATCCACGGCCGTGCCGTCCGCGTGGGCCGTGCCCAGCAGCCGCGCCAGTTCCGCCGTCCCCTCGTCGATGTCCCGCTTCGCCGACTCGACCAGACCGTCCGTGTACAGCACCAGCAGACTGCCCTCCGGCACCTCCAACTCCACCGTCTCGAACGGCGGCTCAGCGGCGCCCAGCGGCGGATCGGCCTCGTGCTCGGGGAAGTGCACCGAGCCGTCGGGGCGGACCAGGGCGGGCGGCGGATGTCCGGCGCGGGCGATGGAACAGACCCGGGTGGTGGCGTCGTACACCGCGAACAGGCAGGTGACGTACGAGGTCTCGCCCATGCCGTCGACGATGTCGTTGAGGTGGCCCATGATCTCGTCGGGCGGCAGTTCCAGGTCGGCCAGCGTGTGCACGGCGGTGCGCAGCCGGCCCATGGTGGCCGCCTCCGGCAGACCGTGGCCCATGACGTCGCCGACGACGAGCGCTACCCGTCCGCCCGACAGCGGGATGATGTCGTACCAGTCGCCGCCCACGTCCGTGCCCGGCCCGGCCGGCAGATAGCGGGCGGCGGCCGTGCACTCCGGCAGGTCGGGCAGGACCTGGGGGAGCAGACTGCGCTGGAGCTCGCGGGACCGGGTGTGCTCGGCGTCGTAGAGACGGGCGCGTTCCAGGGACTGGGCGACCAGGGCGCTGATGGTGGTCAGCAGGTCGCGCTCCTGGTAGGTGAGCAGCCGAGGCCGGTCGAAGGCGACCACGCAGACGCCGAAGGTGTGCCCGGACGCCGTCAGCGGCAGAAAGGCCCAGGACCGCTTGCCGCCGACGGCCGCCAGGTACGCCATCTCGGGGTAGCGCGCGGCGAACTCCGACGTCGAGGACAGGAACAGTGGTGTCCCGGCGGTGATCGTGTCCCACGCCGGGTCGCCGCTTCGCGACCGGGGGCGGGTGTCGAGCTTCTCGACGAAGCCGTCGGGATAGCCGACCGCCCCGACGTGGTGCAGCCGGTCTTCCTCGATGACCTGAACGAGCAGACCCGCGGCGGTGAACGGCGGCAGCACCCGCCGGGCGACCACGTCCACCACGTCCTGGGAGGTCGTCGCCTTGGCCAGTTCCGCGGTCAGTTCGGCCAGGCGAGCCGAGCGTTCGGCCGCGCCGCGCTCGGCCGCCTGCTGTTCCTCCGCCAGCCGCCGCTTCTCGGTGACGTCCTGGAAGTAGAGGGTGCGCCCGTCGGGTCCGGGCACCAGCCGCAGATGCAGCCGCCGTCCGCAGTCGGGGACGAGGACGTCGAAGCCGGTGGGCCGCTCCTCGGCCGCCGCCTCCAGACATCCGCTGCGCAGCCCCGGCACGTCCCGGGCGGCCGGCAGGTCCCACAGCAGCCGGCCGAACAACTCCTCCTCGGAGAAGCCCAGAAAGCGTTCCGCCTCCAGGTTGGCGAAGGTGATCCGCCACTCGTCGTCCACCGCGATGAAGCCGTCGCTCATGTGCCGCAGAGCCCGGCTGAGCGCGTCGCGGGCGGTGCGCGACTCGTTGCTCTCCCAGCCCACGCCGATCATCCGCAGCGGCTCGCCGTTCTCGTCGTACGTGGCCCGGCCGCGCGCCTGCGTCCAGCCCCAGGTGCCGTCCAGGCGCCGTACCCGGTACTCGGCCTCGTAGACGCTGTGGTCGAGGATCGCCCGCTGGGCCGCCGCCAGGGTGGGGGCCAGGTCGTCGGGGTGGACGATCCGCATCCAGTTCTCGATCTTCCCGGTGAAGTCGGCGGGCCGGGTGCCGTACAGCTCCAGGGCCGCCTCGTCCCAGATCAGGTCGCCGCCCCGGATGTCCCAGTCCCAGGAACCGACCTGGACCTCCTTGAGGGCGTGGCGCAGGCGCTCGCCGTTCAGCTCGGGCTGCGCGGGTCCGGACGGCGGCGGGGCCTGGGCCATACGGTCCTCGGTCCAGGCGACGACGTCCCGCAGGAAGTCCCAGTGCTGCGGGGTGGGTTCGCCCCGGTCGCCCGCCAGGACCGTCAGCGCGCCGATGCTGCGCCGCCCGCTGAACACCGGCAGGGCGGCGAGCCCCGTGCCGGGCCAGGCCGGTTCCGGCGCGGTGCCGGAAGCGGAGTGCGGCACCCAGACGCCCTCGCCCTGCTGGAGGGCGCGGGCCGGGGCCAGGGGGCCCGCCTGATCGACGATCTCCCAGGAGCGGGTGAGCGCGGGCGGCAGCCCCACCGAGGACACCAGCCGCAGGGCCGACATCGGCCCGCGCAGGTGCATGGTGCCGCCGAGCCCGCTCAGCTCGCTGACCGCCTGTCCGAGCGCCAGCCTGAAGACCTCGCTCTCCGTCACACCGGGAGACACCGAGCCGAGAAGAGCGAGCCGCGCGTTCATGGTGGGAACCTATCGTTCCTGTTTCCGATCGAAACCTGCTTCACAGATTCCGACCGGCCGCTTCTCGCCACTCTGCCTCCCCAACGGTCAACGGGCAACGGCAAGTTGTTGAAATTTCGGCCGTGTACCGTGCCCTCGCACGGGCAGGCTTCCGATCATGAGGAGCGGCATGGACATCGGTGTCTTCATCCCCATCGGCAACAACGGCTGGCTCATCTCCAAGAGCTCACCGCAGTACATGCCGACGTTCGAGCTGAACAAGGCGGTTGTGCGCAAGGCCGAGGAACACGGCCTCGACTTCGCCCTGTCGATGATCAAACTCAAGGGCTTCGGCGGCGAGACGGAGTTCTGGGACCACTGTCTCGAATCGTTCACCCTGATGGCGGGCCTGGCCGCCGTGACGGACCGCATCAGGCTCTACGCCTCGACACCGATCCTCGCCCTGCCGCCGGCCATCGTCGCCCGCATGGCCGTGACGGTCGACTCCATCGCCCCCGGCCGGTTCGGCGTCAACATCGTCACCGGCTGGGCGCCCGGCGAGTACGGCCAGATGGGCCTGTGGCCCGGCGACGAGCACTTCGGCAACCGCTACGCCCGGGCCGTCGAGTACGTCACCGTGATGAAGGAGCTGTGGCGCGAGGGCGTCAGCAACTTCAAGGGCGAGTTCTACGAGATGGACGACTGCGTGCTCTCCCCGCGCCCGGCGGACGGGCACATCGACATCGTCGCCGCCGGCCAGAGCGGCACCGGCATCCGCTTCGCCGCCGAGCACGCCGACTACAACTTCGTCCTGGGCAGCGGCGTCAACACCCCGCTCGCCTTCTCGGACACCACGGCCGCACTGGTGGAGGCGGCCCGCGAGAGCGGCCGGGACGTCGGCGCGCTCTCCCTGTTCATGGTCATCGCGGACGAGACGGACGAGGCCGCCCGGGCCAAGTGGCAGGACTACCACGACCACGCCGACCACGCGGCCCTGGCCTACATGGCGGGGGAGTCGGCCACGGACACGACCGCCGACGACTCCTCCACCGCCCGCACCATCGTGGCCCCCGAAGGAGCCGTCAACTTCAACATGGGCACGCTCGTCGGGTCGTACGAGAGCGTCGCCCGGATGCTCGACGAGATCGCCGAAGTCCCCGGCACCAAGGGCATCATGCTCGTCTTCGACGACTTCCTCGAAGGCCTGGAGAACTTCGGCACCCGCATCCAGCCGCTGATGCGCTCCCGGTCCGAGCGCGCCGTGGCGGCGAACTGACTCAGGCCCGCAGCGGGGGCGAACCGACTCAGCCCCGCAGCGGGTTGGCGCGTGCGACGGCCAGCAGGTACCAGGCGGTGGCGCCGGTGTGCCGGTACGGGTAGTAGCCGAACCCGAAACCGGTGTCGAGGGGACTGCTGGCCGAGACGACACCGGACCGCTCGGCCACCGTCACGGATCCGAGGGTCTGGCCGCCGCCGAGCAGGTCCTGGGCGCGCTCGACGGACGCGATCAGCCGTCGGGCGCGCGCCTCGTCGCCGGGCGCGCGGCGGTCGCGCAGGGCGAGCGCGAGATGGGCCGTGCCCTCGAACCACACGCCGTTGCGGTCGGGCTTCGGCTGTCCAGTGGCGATCGGCGCGTCCTCGTTCGCCACCGGACTCGCCGAGCTGAACGTGACGCCCTCGTACGACTGTCCCGCCGGGACCGTGCTGTTGGGGCGGTCGGCCGTGTCCAGCACGGCGAGGTGGGCCGCCGCCCAGTCCACGGAGCGCGCGTGGGCGGGGGAGGGGAGGGCGAGGCGGGTCCAGGTCTGGGTGTCCTCGGGGACGGGTGACTTGTTGATCGTCACGCCGTCGTTGGTGCCGGTGTAGAAGAAGCCGCCGGCCGGCTCCCACATCCGCTCCACGAAGGCCTTCGCCCAGGCCCGCCGCTCCCGCCACACCCGGTCGCCGGTCAGCCGGGCGAGCCTGCCGAACAGCCCCACCAGGTCGGTGTTGTGCTCGGTGGAGCTGAACGGCTGCTTCTCGTTCGCTCCGTTCACCCCGAACTTGTAGCCGCCCAGCGCCTCGTCGGTGCGGGCGTTGCGTTCGATCCACTCGCCGATCCGCACGGCGCCGGTCAGGAACCGGCGCTCTCCGGTCCGCCCGGCGAGGGCACCGAGCGCGATGCCGGCCCACGCCATGTCGCCCACCGCGGTGCCGGTGAAGCCGAACTGGGTGCCGACGTTGGCCGTGCCGTCCGCCCGGACGAAGCCGTCCGGCTGGGCCGAGCCGTCGTAGAAGGTGTACGGGCCGACGTTGTAGGCCTGACGCAGCCTGCCGTCGTCGTAGCCCGGGTCATGGGCCTGCGCGTACAGGAGCGCGTCCCCGAGGAGCGTGGCGCGGGTGCGGCCGTCCGCCGTGCCGGAGGCGAGGTTCGCCAGGATCACCAGGGCGTTGTCGTAGGTGAACGCCGTGCTGAACAGGCCCGCCTGGTCGGTGTAGCTCTGGGCCAGGCGGACGGTGCCGTGGTCCGGGTAGGCGTCCATGGCCGCGGCGAGGAAGGAGAGGGCGCGGCGCGGGGCGGAGGGGCCGCTCGCCGCCTCGGCGGTGCCGGTCCCGGCGGTGAGGAGGGCGGCGCCCGCGCCGACTCCGGTCCCGATGAGCGCACGGCGGCTGATTCCGGGGCCTTGGCTGCCGGTCATGGGTCTCCCTGGGCATGTGACGGTTCGCGCTTGAGAGCGCTCTCAAACGGTGGCGGGCCCATTCTGCTGTCGCCGTCGCAGCGCGGTCAACGACTGTGGCGCAAGGGTCGGTTGAGGAGCAGCGGTCAACCGGCGGTGTGCGTGGCGGCGTCGAGGAGGGGGCCCAGCTCCCGGGCCACGGTCGTCAGGGCGCGGGTGTCCTGTTCGGCCCGGGAGATGAGGATGGCGCCCTCCAGCGCACTGATCATGAGCGTGGCGAGGGCGCCGGCCCGCTCCCCGGGTACGCCCATGTCCGTCAGGGCCTCGGCCACCGGCCCGGTCCAGGTGGCGAACGCGGTGGCCACCGCCTCCCGGGTGGACGCGCTGGACTCGGCGCAGTCCACGGTGGCGGCGGCGACGGGACAGCCGCCCGCGAAGCCCTCTCTCTCGTACTCGTCCGTCCACTGCCGCACCATCTCGGCGAACAGCCCGCCCGGCGTCGGCTCCGGAAGTCCGGCGAGGAAACGGGCGATCCGCCGGCCCGCGTAGCGGCCCGCCCAGCCCACCGCCTCGTCGACCAACTGCTCCTTGCCGCCCGGGAAGTAGTGCTGGAGCGAGCCGCGCGGGGCCTCGGCGTGCGCGGCGACCTCGCGCATCCCGGTGGCCCCGACGCCTTCGCGCCGGATGAGCTGGGCCGCGCTGAAGACCATCCGCTCCCGTGGCCCGCGTTCGGACTCCGCCATGCCCGACCTCCTTCGACGTCTCCGCGGACACCCTATGACCGTGGTCATAGACACGGCTACTATGACCACGGTCATAGTCGGCAGCTGCGGCTCGGAAACGGCGGTGCATCGTGGACTACGTGGGATTCGTCGGCCTGGGGGTGATGGGCCGCCCGATGGCGCTCAACCTCGCCCGCGCGGGAACACCGCTCCTCGTCTGGAACCGCACGCCGGACCGCTGCGAGCCCCTGCGGGCGGCCGGAGCCGAGGTCGCCGCCGGCCCCGCCGAGGTCTTCGCCCGGGCGGGCGTCGTCTTCCTCATGCTCGCCGACGAGGCCGCGATGGACGCCGTCCTCGGCCGGGGCACACCGGACTTCACCGCGCGGTTCGCGGGACGCACCGTCGTCCACATGGGAACGACCGCGCCGGAGTACTCGGGCGGCCTGCAGGACGCCGTACGGGCGGCGGGCGGGCGCTATGTCGAGGCGCCGGTCTCCGGCTCCCGCGTCCCGGCGGAACAGGGGCAGTTGGTGGCGATGCTGGCCGGCGACAGCGACGCCGTCGCGGAGGTACGGCCGCTGCTCGCTCCCCTGTGCCGCGAGACGTTCGACTGCGGTGCCGTACCGGACGCCCTGCTGATGAAGCTCTCGGTGAACCTGTTCCTGATCACCCTGGTGACCGGTCTGACGGAGGCCTTCCACTTCGCCGACCGGCACGGCCTCGACCGGCGGCTGTTCCTGGACGTCATCGACGCGGGCCCGATGGCGAGCGCGGTCTCCCGGATGAAGGCGCCGAAGCTGCTGGCCCGGGACTTCGCGGTGCAGGCGGGTGCCGCGGACGTACTGAAGAACAACCGGCTGATCGCCGAGGCCGCCCGCAAGGCCGGCCTGGCCTCACCCCTCCTCGACGTCTGCCACACCCTCTTCGGAGAGACCGTCGAGCAGGGGCACGGCGGCGAGGACATGGTGGCCGTGCTGCACGCCCTGGAATCCCGGACCGACGAAGCGGACCGGCCGACGCTGTAACCTCGCCGTCCGCGGCCGGCCCGCCGGGCAGGTGCGGGCCGAGCGACTGGGGCCCGCCCTGGCGCTCGAGCCCGACCTCGCCAACGGTCGTCGCCGGGGCAACGACGCCTGCGGCCCCGGTTCGACGCCGACGAGGTCGCCGGCCACCTTGGAGGCGACGTTCGCCGCGCTCACCGCACGGGGTGCCCGCGTGGCCGCGCTCACCTTCCCCCACATCGGCCGCATCGCCCCGCCGGCCCGGTCGCTCGCGCCCCGGGTCCTCGCGCTCAACGCCCCCATCCGAGAGGCAGCTCGGCGGCACGGGGTCGTGGTGGCCGACTCCTCGCGCCATCCGGCGGTGACAGATCCGCGGCTGTGGAGCGCCGACCGGCGGCACGCCGGCCCCCAGGGCCACGCGCTGATCGCCGCCGCGCTCGCCCACGCCCTCGCGCTGCCGGACAGCGACGACAGTTGGACCCGGCCCCTGCCGCCCGGCGCGGCGACCCGCTCGGGCCCGCGGGCCGTCGGCGCCGAAGGGCGCTGGGCCGGAACCTTCCTCGGCCCCTGGATCGTCCGCCGCGTACGCGGCCGCTCCCGGGGCGAAGCGCTCCGCTGGGAGTGCCGCGATCCGGTCTGCCGTCTGGCGTCTGCGGCGTCGTTGTGGCTGGTCGCGCCCCTGCGGCGGTGCCGCATGTCGGTACAGCCGCGCGCCCCTTAGGGGGGTTTAGTCACCTCTTTGATTAATCAACGCGGTGTTAGTTTGGGGCAATGGCGTTGCGCAACGCGGTGATGGCCGCACTGCTGGAGGGTGAGGCGTCCGGGTACGACCTCGCCAAGGGGTTCGAGGCCTCGGTGGCGAACTTCTGGATGGCCACCCCGCAGCAGCTCTACCGGGAGCTGGAGCGCATGGAGGGCGAGGGGCTGGTCTCGGCGCGGGTCGTGCAGCAGGAGCGCCGCCCCAACAAGCGGCTCTTCTCCCTCACCGAGGCGGGCCTGGAGGTCCTGCGCGACTACATCCTGGCCACCCCGTCCAAGCCCCTGGCCATCCGGGACGAACTGATGGTCAAGGTGCAGTGCGTCGACATCGGCGACCTCGACGCCGTACGGGCCGCGGTCGCCGAGCGGGTCGAGCGGGCCACCGCGAAGCTGGCCCGCTACGAGCGGCTGAGGGAGCGGCTGCTGGACGGCCGCAGCGAGGACGAGTACTTCACGCAGGCCGAGCGCATCGGCCCCTACCTCACCCTGCTGGGCGGGCTGGCGCTGGAGCGGGCGAACGTGCAGTGGGGCGAGGCGGCCCTGAAGCGGCTCGACCAGCGCTCGGCCGCGCACTGACCAAGGGCGGTCGGCGGGCCCTTCCTCGACACCCCGGTCGACGACCCTCGACCCCCCGGTCGACGACGTGCGTCGGGAGTTCGCGGTGATTATCCGGACGCGCCGACCAGCGCCCACACGGTCTTGCCGTTGCGTCCCCGGTCCCGTACCCCCCAGGTCCGGGCCAGCTGGTCCACCAGATGCAGTCCGCGGCCGCGCTCGTCGTCCGGGCTCGGCGCGTCCCGCAGCACGGGGCGGGCCGGGCTCTGGTCGGACACCGCTATGAAGCAGGAGCCGTCGGCCCGCGCGGTCACCGATATCTCGAACTCCCGCTCGAGGATCGGTCCGTGACGGACGACGTTCGCCGCCAGCTCGGAGGCCAGCAGCACGACGTTCTCCGTGATCGCGTCATCCTTGCCATGTCCCCACGTGGCCAGATGACGGCGTACCCGATGCCGGGCGAAGCCCACGGAAGCCGGGTGCCGGGGCACCCGGAAGGCCTCTCGTCTCAGCACAAAGCATCCCTCCCCTGTCAACACCGAAAGCCTCCCCACTGAAGAGCGCACAGTGACAGGTCAATGTCACTGCGGACCCGATACCCGACTGATTCCGGCCACCCCGGGACCGCCGGTAACGCGGGGGCGTGCGAGGCGGGCACTGAGGCGGCACACGGCTCCCACTGTCCGCCGTATGCGAGGAAAACGGCAGTTCGGGCGGCATGTCGGGCGATGGCCGCATACCTCTTCGGCAGGCGGGGGCTGGTTGGGGAGCGCCCTGCCGAACCGTCTGGCATATGCCCGCACCTGGCCAGAATGGCCGAACACGGCGTTCCTGAAATCTCGCCGCGGGCACGGATTGGTTGGGGCCGGGGATTCGCGGAGCGGCTTCGCCGGGGGCTCCGGCAGCATGACGAGGCATGGGGAGAGACCGCCGACGGCCGAGGCCGGCTCGCCGCCCTCACCGGCGAGGGCCACGCCCTGCTGGAACGGGCCGCCCCGGGCCATGTGGAGGCCGTCCGCCGCGCGGTCTTCGACGCCCTCACACCCGAGCAGGTACGGCAGCTCGCGGAGATCGGCGAGACGATCAGCGACGCCCTGCACCGCGTCGACAAGGCGGACGACCCTACGGTGCTGCCGTGGCGGCGCAGGTGAGCGCCCGCCCGCTGCCGCCACCGCCGGCTCGGCGCCCGCCCGCTGCGGCCACCGCCGGCTCGGCGCCGTTGCCGCCACCGCGGCACCGGTGACGGCCAGTACGGCTCCGCCCGGCCGCCGCTTCTTCGTCCGGCTCATCTCCCGCGGCACCGTACGCACGCCTCGGCCCTCAACCGGTCTGCCGGCTCAGACCCGTGCGGGCCCGTTCCGGCCGGTGGACTCCGCGGGGGCGGTAGCCGAGCTCGTCGGAGCGGCCCGGGAGGTCGGCGAGGTACCAGATGGTGGCGAGCCACATCTCCGTACCCTGCAGGCCCGGTTCGGGCCCGGGGCCGCCCGCGCCGAAGCCGATGCCCTTGCCGTCCCGCCAGCGGGAGAGAGCGGCGGCCGTCAGCTGTCGCTCGGCCCAGGCCCCGATGTCGGCCGTGCGGTAGCCGTCGCAGCGCGTGCGCGGTTTATCCGGGCCGGTGCGGGCTACGCGGCTGGTGCCACCTGTGCTCTCTCCGGCACCCGGGAGGTCCCCATGACCCGGAAGATACGAGACGTGATGTCGCCCGGCGCGGCAGCCGTCGAACCCATGACCACCGTGGCACGCGCGGCCCGTGTGATGCGGGAGCGGGACGTGGGTGACGTACTCGTCGCCTACGACTGCGATCTGTTCGGCGTGCTCACGGACCGTGACATCGTGATCCGGGCCCTGGCCGCGGGACTCGACCCGGAGCACACGACCGTCGGGTCCGTCTGCACCCCGCCGCCGGTGGCGACCCTGTCGCCGGACGACACCACCGACCGCGCCATCGAGCTGATGGGCCGGTACGCCGTCCGTCGCCTCCCGGTCGTCGAGCGCGGCGGCTGCCCGGTCGGCGTGGTCAGCATCGGCGATCTCGCCACCACCGAGGATCCCCAGTCGGCCCTCGCGGACATCAGCAGGGCCGCCCCGAACCATTGAGCGCGCCCGGCGTGAGGGCTCGCGCTCGCGGGTAGGCGCACGGTCAGGGACCGCATCCTCCCGCGGGAGACTCCCATGAGCGTCACACTCGTTCATCCGCGCCCCAAGTTCGCCCGGGCACGGCTCGCCGAGCCGCCGCCGACCGGCTATCTGCATCTCGCCGCCGCCGTGGAGCCGCCCCCGGGCGGAGTCGGCAGGCCGGGACACAGCCGGGGCAAGTCCCACCTGCTCGACCTGCTGCGGGCCGAGGCGGAGGACCTGGCCAGCCTGACCGAGGTGAAGCGGGCGAGCGTCTACCGGGCCGCGGCCCTCGCGCCCGCCGTCGGCTGGGACCCGCCCGAGGGACTGCACCGCGCCCGCTACGACGTCGTCCTCCTCGTGGAGACCCGGACACCGCACGACATCGCCCCGGTACGCGACAGCGTCGCCTACCGTCATCTGCGCCGACGCCTGGAACACGCGGCCCGGGACGTGCACGAGATGACCGCCCGCTGCGCCAAGTGCCTGGCGGACGTGGACCGGGGACACCAGGGCCTGTTCCAGTTCACCTACTTCGTCGGGGAGGACCCGCGGCGCACCGCCGAACTGTGGGAGCACCTCGCCGGCTGGTACGCCGCCGAGACGGGCCTGGACAACTCGGTGCTGCTCCAGCCACTGGACGAGAGCGCGTCGGACTACAGCTTCGTCGCCCACGCCCGCTGGGACGCGGGCCTGGCCGCCGTCGCCCTGCGCCAGTTCACCAAGCCCAGCTTCTACCGCTTCCTGGGGCCCACGCTGCGGGAGAACCGCACGGCCGCGATGCCGGTGCTCCACCACCTCGTACAGCTGAGGGACCGGTGAGAGGCACTTCGGTGCCGCGTCAGGCGCGGGTGTCCGGGCCCATCATCTCGTCGAGGTGACTGTTCGCGCCCGTGTCGTACGACCGCGGGGTGCGGTGGCGGCGGTGCGCGCCCCCGCTCGCCATGGCCAGACCCAGGCAGAAGAGGAGCGCCAGCGCGAGGCCGGAGCTGAAGATCGCCAGCGTGTTCAGGGTGGCGATGTGGTGGTCCAGCACCGACACCGAGTACTCGGGGCCGCCGGACAGGTTGCCGGCGATCGCCAGGGCGGTGAAGGCGCCCGTCGCGCCGAGGAGGAGCAGTCCGAGGAACAGCATCCGAGTCATCTCCTCAAGATCCTCACAAGAGGTCGTTCACCAGCACGGGTACCCCCGCCGCGGCGGGACATGACCCGCACGCGCGACCCGGGGCGGTGCATCGGCCGGGGCTCGCGGGGTAGGCGGGGAGCAGAGCGTGGACGTCGTGCGGAAGGGGTGACGACCGCGATGCAGTTCCATGACCGCAGGCACGCCGGGCGGGAACTGGCCGAACGGCTGCGGATCGAGCAGGAGAAGGGCGTGCTTCCCCACCCCCTGGTCCTGGCCCTGCCGAGAGGCGGGGTCGCCGTCGCCCGTGAGGTGGCGCGGGCCCTGGACGCCCCGCTCGACGTGCTGGTCGTACGGAAGATCGGCGCCCCCTTCCAGGAGGAGCTCGGCGTGGGCGCGATCGCCGGCGACGACGAGCCGCTCTTCGACGACGACGCCCTGGACCGGCTGGGCCTGACCGAGAGCGAACTCGCGCCCGTCGTCGAGCGGGAACGCGATGAACTCCGGCGCCGTAGGCGCCGTTACCGGCACGACCGTCCTGCCCCCGACCTGGCGGACCGCACCGTGATCGTGGTGGACGACGGACTCGCCACCGGCGTCACGGCCCGCGCCGCCCTGCGCTCCGTACGCCGGCAGGGACCCGAGCGGGTCGTGCTGGCCGCCCCGGTCTGCTCCCCGCAGGCCGCGGACCAGCTGAGGGCGGAGGCCGACGCGGTGATCTGCCTGCAGCGGCCGGACGACTTCATGGCGGTCGGCCTGTGCTACGAGGAGTTCGAGCAGCTGACGGACGAGGACGTCCTGACGGCCCTCGGCGAGACCGCCGACCGCTGATCTGCGCGGCCACCGGGGTCGGCCGGGACCGCCGTTCGCTCAGGCCGAGGCGTGCGGGCGGGAGCCCGGCTGGGCGCTGGTCGTGCGGTCCGCCTCGGCCTGGATGAGCAGCGAGAGCAGCGACGCCACCGTGAGACCGGCCTCGGCCGGGTGCCGCAGCACCTTGCTGGGGTCGATGCGGTACGTGTTGGAGCGTCCCTCCCTGGTGTGGGAGAGGTATCCGGCCTGCTCCAGGTCGGCGATGATCTTCTGGACGGCGCGTTCCGTGAGGCGGCAGTGGGCGGCGATGTCGCGGATGCGGGCGCTGCGGTTGTCGGCGATGGCGGCCAGCACCCGCGCGTGATTCGTGATGAACGTCCATCCGGTGTGTGGCTCGGGCACTCCATCCATGCCCCCACTTTAGCGGCCCAGTGTTCACGTATTCAAAAACACGTACTGCGTTTCCTGTATTGGTTGACGTATGTGGGCCGATGGGGGGAACCTTGACGTCGAAGGCAGGCGAGCACACGAGGGAGAGGCGCCATGCCGGAGCCTGCGCACGCGGCGCAGCCCCGTACGTCGCAGGACACCGACGACGCGGTGGTCGGCGGTGGCCCGTCGTCCGTGTCGCCGTGCCTCGCGGGGATCCATGTGCTGCCGGTCGGCGAGCGCACGGCCATCCGGATCGACGGCGAGCTCGACTTCGGCAGCCGGCAGCTGCGGGACGGTCTGGAGGAGGCGCTCGACGGCTCCGCCTCAGGCGTCGACCTGGACCTGGGCGAGGTCGGGTTCTGCGACTGCGCCGGGCTCAACCTGCTGCTCGATCTACGGCGGCGGGCCATGGACCACGGCAAGACGGTGACCCTGCGCGTGAGCTGCCCCTCGGTCGACCGGCTCCTGGAACTCACCGGCGCCTGGGAGCTGTTCCCGCAGGCCGCGCCCGCCTCGAAGAGCGCGGGGGCCGCCCCGGACGAGCGTGTCCCGCGCGTGGACGTCGACGGCGAACTGCGCAGGGAGGTCGCCGAGCTGCGCCGTGCCATGCGGACCCGGCCCGGTATCGATCTGGCCCGGGGCATTCTGATGGCCACGTTCAACCTGACTCCGGAGGCCGCGTGGACCGTGCTCGTCACGACGTCGCAGAACACCAACACCAAGCTGCACGTGCTGGCGCAGGACCTGGTGGGCGCGGTGCAGGGGAAGCCGCTGCCCGAGGAAATCCAGCAGCAGGTCGCGGCCGCGGTCACGCAGGCCCGCCGGGTGATGGAGGCTCCGCCCGCGTGAGCCGGCCCGGATCCTCGACGATGGGCCCCGCGGCCCCCGGGACCGTCCGGCGGCGCACCGCATGAGCGGACGGGCGCCGGCCGGAGACGGGCCCGGTGCGGCGGCGGCGCGGCTGACCGGGCGTGCGGTGCGTGGTGAGCGCCCGCTGTCCGGTGCGGTCACCGAGGTCGCCCTCGACGGCGGTGGGCTGGCGCTGGTGAAGCGGGCCGGCGAGCCCGGCGCCGCGCGGGCCGAGGCGGCGGGACTGCGCTGGCTGGCGGACGCGGGCACCGTCCGCGTTCCGAACGTCCATGGGTGCGAAGGGAGTTGGCTGGTCACCGACCTCGTACCGCAAGGCCGGGCGACGGCACGGGCGGCGGAGGAGTTCGGGCGCGAGCTGGCCGCACTGCACGCGGCCGGTGCCCCCGCGTTCGGGGCGCCGCCGCCCGACGGACCCGTCGACGCGTACATCGGGCTCGCCCCGATGCGGAACGTCTCCGGCGCCGACTGGCCCCGCTGGTACGCCGAGCACCGGGTGCTGCCGTATCTGCGGGCCGCGGTCGACGGGGGCGTGATCCGCGCCGCCGAGACGTCGGCCGTCGAGCGCCTCTGCGAGCGGCTGCCCGACCTGGCTGGACCCGCCGAACCGCCCGCCCGGCTGCACGGCGACCTGTGGAACGGCAACGTGCTCTGGGGTGCCGACGGCCACGCCTGGCTGATCGACCCGGCCGCGCACGGCGGCCACCGGGAGACCGACCTCGCGATGCTCCACCTCTTCGGCTGCCCGCACCTGGACCACGTCCTGGACGGCTACCGGCAGGCCGCGCCGCTCGCCGACGGCTGGCGGGACCGCGTCGGGCTGCACCAGCTCTTCCCCCTGCTGGTTCACGCCGTCCTGTTCGGCCGCTCCTACGCCGAACAGGCCCTCACCGTCACCCGGGCGGCGCTCGCTCGCTGACCCGGAACCGACGTCGGCGGCTTCGTCTCCGTACCGATCATTGACGCGGCCCCCGTTCTTCCCGACACTGGCATGACTACGTAGTCAAAGCGGCCGCACTCGCGGCCGGGCTCGATTGACTACGTAGTCACGACAGGGAATCCGCAGGAGAGCGCATGGCCACGAGCAGAACCGAGGGGGCCCCGGACGGTTCCGGGCGCCGCCGTCGCGGCCCCGGCATGACCGAGGTGGCCCGCGCGGCCGGTGTCTCGCAGAAGACCGTGTCGCGGGTGGTCAACGGGGAACCGCACGTCAGCCCCGAAGTGCGCGACCGCGTGCTGAGGGTCATCGAGGAGCTGGACTACCGCCCGAACAACGCGGCGCGCGCCCTGCTCCTGGGCCGCTACCGGCGTATCGGCGTCGTCTCCCTGGGCACCGCCCTGTACGGTCCCTCGACGCTGCTCATCGCGCTGGAACGGGCGATGCAGCGGGCGGGCTACTCCTTCGCCGTGGCCGGCACCCTGGAAGGGCAGCGCGTCCCGGTCGCCGTGGCGGCGCTGCTGGAGCAGGGCGTGGACGGCATCGTCCTGTCCGAGCCCATCGACGACGGCACCCCGCTCAGGATCAGCGCGGACGTGCCCGTCGTCAGCCTCGCGGAGGGGCTGGAACAGACCGGCGGCGCCCGTGCGGTGGTCGGCGCCGACGGCGCCCTCGCCGCCCGCATCGTCACCGAGCACCTGCTCTCCCTGGGCCACCGCACCGTCTGGCACATCCCCGGTCCGCAGGACTGGTGGGCCGCCCGGGACCGGGTGCGGGGCTGGCGCGAGGCCCTCGCCGCCGCCGGCGCCCCCGAACCGCCCCTGCCCGAGGCCGGCGACTGGACCCCGGCCACCGGGTACGCCGCAGGACGGTGGCTCGCCCGACTCCCCGACGTCACCGCCGTGTTCGCCGCCAACGACGACATGGCCATCGGTGCGCTGCGGGCGTTCACCGAAGCGGGACTGTCCGTCCCGGACGGTGTGAGCGTCGTCGGCTTCGACGACATCCCCGCCGCCGCCTACCTCTCACCGCCCCTGACCACCGTCCGCCAGGACTTCACCGTCGTCGCCGAGCGCGCGATCGACGTGCTCGTCGCCATGATCGAAGGACGGCCCACTCCCACCCGACCCATCGCCCCCGCCGTCGAGTTGACCGTACGGGCCTCCACCGGACCGGCCCGCAGCCCCGCCCCGCCCCGCCCCGCCGCTGAACCCCGGCCGCCCGGCCCCGGCACCCCGGCCGCGGGCCCGGACGGCCCGGCCCGCCTGCGCCGCCCGGGGACGGCCGCGCACGCGCCCATCCGTAGCCGCACCGCGTGAGGAGTCACGTGTGTATCCAGCATCCCCCTCCCGCCGCGCCCTGCTGCGCGGCGCCCTCGGCCCCGGCGCCGCCGCCGCCGGTCTCACCGCCTGCGGAGCCGGCACCACCACCGCCCGCACCTCCGGCGACGTGAAGCTCTCCCTGTGGACCCACGACCCCGGATACGAGGCCTTCTTCCGCAAGGGCATCCCCGAGGCCGACCGGCTCACCGACTTCCGCCACCACCTGAAGGTCACCCGCGCCGCCGCTCCCGACCTGGTCACCAAGCTGCTCGCCCAGGCCGTCGCCGGACGCGGCACACCCGATACAACAGCTTCCTGTGGCCCCTGGTGCTGGTCACCGACAGCTCCCAGTGCATCCTGCCGCTGGGCCTGCAGATCCTGTTCGTCTCCGAGCAGCGGCAGTACGACCTCGTCCTCGCCGGGGCCGTCATCGCCGTCGTACCCGCCGTCGCCCTCTTCGGCGTCCTGCGCAAACAGTTCCTCGAAGGACTGGCCACGGGTGCCGTCAAAGGCTGACGCCCAATCAACCAACGTATGGGAGAAGGATGTTCCAGCTTCCTCGCCGAGTCCTCTTCGGCGCCGCCTACTACCACGAGTACCAGCCCCACGAGCGGCTCAAGGACGACCTCGACCTGATGGCCGAGGCACGCTTCACGGTCATCCGGGTCGGCGAATCGGTGTGGTCGACCTGGGAGCCGGAGAACGGACGGTTCGACCTGGACTGGCTGCAGCCGGTGCTCGACGGCGCGCACGAGCGGGGCATCTCGGTGATCCTGGGCACGCCGACGTACGCCGTGCCGCCGTGGCTGGCCCGCCAGTACCCGGAGATCGCCGGGGAGGCACGCACGGGTGAGCGCATCGGCTGGGGCGCCCGCCAGGAGGTCGACATCACCCACCCGGCGTTCCGCTTCCACGCCGAACGGATCATCCGCAAGGTCGTCGCACGGTACGCCGACCACCCGGCCGTGATCGGCTTCCAGGTCGACAACGAACCGGGCCTGCATCTCCTGCACAACCACGGCGTGTTCCAGCGCTTCACCGACGAACTCCGCGTGCGGTACGGCGATGTGGAGACCCTCAACCGGGAGTGGGGGCTGGTCTACTGGTCGCACCGGCTGTCCACCTGGGCCGACCTGTGGCGGCCGGACGGCAACGTCCAGCCGCAGTACGACCTCGCCTGGCGCCGCTTCCAGGCCCGTCTGGTCACGGAGTTCATCGCCTGGCAGGCCGACATCGTCCGCGAGTACGCCCGCCCCGGCCAGTTCGTCACCACGTGCATCTCCTACGACCGTCCGGGCGTGGAGGACGACCGGCTCACCGAACGCCTCGACGTCACGGCCGGCAACCCCTACTACACGATGCAGGACGCCCTCGCCCTGCCCGACCGGTCCCGTTCAGGCCAGGACTGGACGACCAACGGCACCTGGGCCCTCTACCGCAGCGCCGACCGCATGTACTCCTCCCGTCAGGAGCCCTTCCTGGTGACGGAGACCGACGCGCAGGCCATCGGCTATCCCTGGAACAACCGGCCCGCATACGACGGCCAGTGGCGCCAGGCCGCCTGGGCGCTGATCTCACGCGGTGCCTCGATGATCGAGTACTGGCACTGGCACACCCTGCACTTCGGCGCCGAGACCTACTGGGGCGGCATCCTCCCGCACAACGGCCGGCCGAGCCGGGTCTACCGTGAACTGGCCGCTCTCGGCGCCGAGTTGGAGAAGGCCGGGGACCTGGTGGCCCAGCTGACCCCGGACGCCGACATCGCCTTCCTCTACGACGGCCCCAGCAAATGGGCGTTGCAGGGGCAGCCGCCCCTCGCCGACGCGGACGGCGGCCCGGACGCCCGCTCGTACGAGAGGATCTTCGACGCCTTCTACCGGGGCGCCTTCGACGCGGGCCTGCAGTCCCGCATCCTGCACCCGGGCCAACTCGCCGACGCCGACCTGCCTCCCGTCCTGGTGGTCCCCGCCTACTACGCGGCCGACGACGCGGTCCTCGACCGTCTTGGAGCCTACGCCGAGCGGGGCGGCCACCTTCTGCTCGGTCCCCGCACCGCCTACGCCGATCACGAGGCCCGGGCCCACACCGACGCCCAGCCCGCGCGTCTGGCGGACGCGGCCGGGGTGACGTACGACGAGTTCAGCAACCTCGCCGGACCCCTCCCGGTCACCGGCACCGCCACCCTCGCCCTCCCGCCGGAGGCCCACGCCCTGCACTGGGCGGACGGTCTGCGCCCGCAGGGCGCCGAGGAACTGGCCGCGTACGTCCACCCGCACTTCGGCCGCTGGCCCGCGGTCACCACGCACCCGCACGGCAAGGGCCGCGTCACCTACGTCGGCACGGTCCCGGACCCGGCCTTCGCCCGCGCCCTGCTCGACTGGACCGCCCCGGCCGGCTCCTGGCGCCCCGCCCACCCGAGCGTCACCTCGACCACGGCCACCGCCCCCGACGGCCGCCGGGTCCGCTTCCTGCACAACTGGTCGTGGGAGCCGGTGTCCGTGCCCGTCCCCGGTCCCCTGCGGGACGTGCTGTCGGACACCGGCACCGTGTACGACGACGGCGTGCCGCTGGGGCCCTGGGACGTGAAGGTGCTCGAGGAGTAACGGCGGCACCGGCCGGAGTCATCTGCCCCGGTCCTGTAAAGGTTTCCTTGACAAGGAGTGGCTGTCAAGGAAGCCTTTACATGTGCCCGATTCCTCTCCGAGTCTCGCCGACCTGAGCGCCCTGCTGGCCGAACAGTCGACCGTTCTCGCTCAAGCGGTGGGCAGCCCGCTGACGGCGCCGGACTATCTCGAACTGGTCCGGCGCTCCCAGGGCGTCGACGCACTCGCGGAACAGGTGCTCAAGCTGTGCGTTCAGCAGTCGCGGGACGCCGGCCACACCTGGCAGGAGATCGGGGACCTGCTCGGTGTCACCCGCCAGGCCGCCTTTCAGCGGTTCGGCAAGCCCATCGACCCCCGGACGGGAGAACCCATGGACAAGACGGTGACCATGACGGACGCCGCGGAGCGTGCCCGCGGCATCGTCGAGGACGTCCTGGAAGGCCGGATGGACGAGGCCCGACGCTCGTTCAACGACCAGGTGCTGGCCGCGTTCACCGACGAGGTGCGGGGTGACGGCCTCGCCACCGTCGCCGGTCTGGTCGGCGCGTTCGAGGGCTTCGGCACGGGCGAACCGTTCGTCCGGCGCATCGGCGACCACACGGTCGTCGACATCCCGCTGTGCTACGAGGCAGGCGACATGAAGGCCCGGGTCGCCTTCGACACGGACGAGAAGGTCGCCGGGATGTTCATCCTCGCGCCCGAGACCCCGTAGTCGGCGATCCATGTCCACCGAGCTTCTTGCGTCCGCGCCGCCCTCGCCGTGGGTCGCGATCGGACCGCTGATCGCGCTCGTCCCCGCTGTTCTCTGCATGATCGACGTCGCCCGGCATCCCGACACCCGGAACCTGACTCCCCAGGCCTGGCTGGCCCTCTGCGCGTTCGGCAACGTCCTCGGGCTCATCGCGTACCTGCGGTTCGGCCGCAGCGGGAACCGATAGGCGCCGGTGCTCGCGACGCCTCGCCGGAGGTGACGCGCGCCGGAGAAGACCGTCGCCCTGGGGCGGGCCGACCACGTAGTGGCCGGCCCGCCCCAGGGCGACGGCCTGCCCGAAACACTCCTTCCAGGCCGACGGCTTCCTCGCCCGCCGGCCCGGAGGCCATCGACTCGGGGCCGGTTCCGGGTGTGCACACGGTGCCGTGCCGACTGGTCGTACGGGAGTCCACGTGAGGTTTCGCCCTCGGTGCGGGGGAGCCGACGTGCGGCTCCGGTGAGGTCCGCGGAATCGGGCTTTGCATGACCATGCGAGTTGATGCATACTCTTGCTATGTCCAAGGTCCTCACCTCCCTTCCCGCCGGCGAGCGCGTCGGCATCGCCTTCTCCGGCGGCCTCGACACCTCGGTCGCGGTCGCGTGGATGCGCGACAAGGGCGCCGTCCCCTGCACCTACACCGCCGACATCGGTCAGTACGACGAACCCGACATCGCCTCGGTGCCCGGGCGTGCGAAGACCTACGGTGCCGAGATCGCGCGCCTGGTCGACTGCCGCGCCGCGCTGGTCGAGGAGGGCCTGGCCGCGCTGACCTGCGGCGCGTTCCACATCCGCTCCGGCGGCCGCGCCTACTTCAACACCACGCCGCTCGGCCGCGCCGTCACCGGCACGCTGCTGGTGCGGGCGATGCTCGAGGACAACGTCCAGATCTGGGGCGACGGCTCGACCTACAAGGGCAACGACATCGAGCGGTTCTACCGCTACGGCCTGCTGGCCAACCCGAACCTGCGGATCTACAAGCCCTGGCTCGACGCGGACTTCGTGACCGAGCTCGGCGGCCGCAAGGAGATGTCGGAGTGGCTGCTCGCCCATGAGCTGCCCTACCGGGCGAGCACCGAGAAGGCCTACTCCACGGACGCCAACATCTGGGGCGCCACCCACGAGGCCAAGACCCTGGAGCACCTGGACACCGGCGTCGAGACCGTCGAGCCCATCATGGGCGTCCGGTTCTGGGACCCGGCCGTGGAGATCGCCCCCGAGGACGTGACGATCGGCTTCGACCAGGGCCGCCCGGTGACGATCAACGGCAAGGAGTTCGCCACCGCCGTCGACCTGGTGATGGAGGCCAACGCCATCGGCGGCCGCCACGGCCTGGGCATGTCCGACCAGATCGAGAACCGGATCATCGAGGCCAAGAGCCGCGGCATCTACGAGGCCCCCGGCATGGCCCTGCTGCACGCCGCCTACGAGCGCCTGGTCAACGCCATCCACAACGAGGACACCCTCGCCCAGTACCACAACGAGGGCCGTCGCCTCGGCCGGCTGATGTACGAGGGCCGCTGGCTGGACCCGCAGGCGCTGATGATCCGTGAGTCGCTGCAGCGCTGGGTCGGCTCGGCGATCACCGGCGAGGTCACCCTGCGGCTGCGGCGCGGCGAGGACTACTCGATCCTCGACACCACGGGCCCGGCGTTCAGCTACCACCCCGACAAGCTGTCGATGGAGCGCACCGAGGACTCCGCGTTCGGCCCGGTCGACCGGATCGGCCAGCTGACCATGCGCAACCTCGACATCGCCGACTCGCGCGCCAAGCTGGAGCAGTACGTCGGCCTCGGCCTGATCGGCACCGGCAGCCCCACCATCGGCGCCTCCCAGGCCGCCGCGACCGGGCTCATCGGCACCATGCCCGAGCTGCCCGAGGGCGGCGCCGAGGCCATCGCCTCCCGCGGCGAGGTCTCGGAGGAGGACGCGCTGCTGGACCGCGCGGCCATGGAGTCCGGCACGGACTGAGCCGGACAGCAGGACAGGGGATGCCGGGTCGTCACCGACCCGGCATCCGTCTTCAGGGCCTCTCGACCAGGTTCTGGGTGCCGAGGACCGAGATCAGGCGCAGCTTCTCGGCCGCCTCGGTGCCCGGCTCGGCCGAGTAGACGAGGATGTGGAGGTCGTTCCCCTCCACCCTGAGCAGATCGCAGTCCAGGGTCAGCGACCCCGCCTGCGGATGGTCGATCGTCTTGTGGGAGGCGTCCAGCCGGCCCACCACCCCCGCGTCCCACAGCTCGGCGAACCGCTCGCTCCGGCCACGCAACTCGGCGATCATCCGCCGCAGTTGACGGTCGGCGGGGTACCGCGCGGCGGTCGCCCGCAGTTCGGCGACCATGCCGATCTCGAAGGCGCGGCGCTCTTCCGGGGTGTGCCGCACCCGGGTCGGCGCCCCGGTGAAGGCACGCCACACGCCGTTGCGTTCGAAACCGCGCAGGCCGGACTGATCGCCCATCAGCGCCGCGTGCATCGGGTTGGCCACCAGCAGGTTCATCGCGGCGTCGGAGACACCGACAGGCGTGTCCCCGAGCCGGTCCATCAGGCGCTGCACGCTCGGGGTGAGGAACGCCGGCACCACCTCCGGACCCGGCGGCACCAGCTCCGCCAGCCGGAACAGATACGCCCGCTCGTCCGCCGACAGCCTCAGCGCCCGCGCCAGCGCCTCGACGACCTGCGCGGAGGGGTTCGTCGCACGGCCCTGTTCGAGCCGGGTGATGTAGTCCGCCGAGATCCCGGCCAGCAGGGCCAGCTCCTCGCGCCGCAGCCCGGCCGCACGCCGATGCCCGCCGGTGGGCAGTCCGGCCGCGTCCGGGGCGACCCGGTCGCGCCAGCGCCTGAGCGCCTGTCCGAGTTCCGTCGCCGTCATGCCACCCAGTGAACACCGTCGGCCGTACCTGTGCCTGGTACCGGCAGTCCCCGTACCGGCAGTCCCAGTACCGCCAGTCCCAGGAAGAAGGGTCTTCTGGCTGACCCCGCCCTGCCGGCGGACAGTGGACGGCATGACGACAACACTCATCACCGGAGCGAACAAGGGTCTCGGCTTCGAGACCGCCCGCAGGCTCGTCGCAGCGGGCCACACCGTGTACGTCGGCGCCCGGTTCGTCCAGCTCGACGTCACCGACGACGCCTCCGTGAACGCCGCCGCCAAGACGATCGAGGCCGACGGCGGACTCGATGTGCTGATCAACAACGCCGGCATGGAGACCCGGACCGAGGACAACAGCGTGCCGGTCCCGTCGACCGTCACCGCCGACCACATGCGCACCACGTTCGAGACCAACGTCTTCGGCGTCGTCCGGGTCCTGCACGCGTTCCTGCCGTTGCTGGAACGCTCGGCCGCGCCGGTCGTGGTCAACGTCAGCAGCGGACTCGCGTCGCTGACCTACCTCTCCGACCCGGAGCACCCCGCCCACTTCTATCCCGGCGTCGCCTATCCGACCTCCAAGACCGCGCTCAACATGCTCACCGTGCAGTTCGCCAAGGCGTTCCCGAAGATGCGCATCAACTCCGTGGAACCGGGCTTCACCAAGACGGACCTGAACGGCAACACGGGCACGCAGACCGTCGAGGAGGGCGCCGAGATCATCGTGCGGATGGCGCAGACCGGCCCCGACGGCCCGACCGGCGGCTACTTCGACGTCAACGGGCGCCTGCCCTGGTGATCGCACGGATGAACCGGCCATGGCGGCCATGGCGGCCATAGCTGCCCAGGTCGTCCTGACGCCTGGCCCGGGCAGCCTGAACGGCGTTACCCCTTGCGGGTGTTGATCTCCTCGGTGAGCTGGGGGACGACGTCGAAGAGGTCGCCGACCACGCCGTAGTCGACCAGGTCGAAGATCGGG
>NZ_JAKWBE010000042.1 GCF_022513565.1 Streptomyces gilvus
TTCCACCAGCAGCGGCAGCGTCTCGGAGGCCGTCACCAGCTCCCGCAGCGGGTGCCGGGCCAGCACCGCGTCCACCTCCGGCGTCAACGCCCCCGCCAGCCGCGTCGCGATGGGCAGTGAGTCGTCGCGCAGGGTCTCGGCGGCCAGCAGGATCGTGGCGCGCCCGGCGCCCTCGGGCACTCCGGCGGCCACCTTGTCGTACAACTCGGCGCCCTCCTCCAGGACCAGGCCGGCGTCGATGCCGGCCGGGACCTTGATGCGGGCGCGGTGGCGCCAGCTGGCGACCGGGTCGCTCCAGGCCTCCACCCGGAAGGTCCAGCGGCCCTCCGCGGTCGGTGTGACCTCGGCGCCCCAGCGGTCGGAGCCGGGGGCGAGCTCGCGCATCGGCGTCCAGGGGCCGTGGGTGCCCTCGGGATCGGTCAGGACGACGTTCGCGGCGACCGCGTCGTGCCCCTCGCGGAACACGGTCGCGGTGACCTGGAACGTTTCTCCTGCGACTGCTTTCGCGGGACGTCTGCCGCACTCGACGACCGGATGGACGTCGCGCACCGGGATACGGCCGATGGCCGGGATCGAACTCATGGGTGTCACCTCCGCCGTGCTCGAGGCCGGGCGCGGGGCCCGGCCGGGGATACGAACCGCGCCGGAGGGATCACCTTCCGGCGAGAAAGCCGCGGACCTCGGTCGCCGGACCGTGCCGGTCGGCCTCCTCGTCGCGGGGACGCTCGTCCTGCTCCGCCAGATAGGCGACCAGACTCGACCGCAGATAACGCTCGGCGGCGTCCGCGGCCTCGCGGGCACAGCGCTTGCCCATCAACACGCACAGCGTGTACCCGGAGTCCTCGAAGGTGGCCCGCACCGCGCGGTCCGTGGGGGACGCGAGCATGACGCGTTCCCACGCCCGGTACCGCCGCAGTTGGCGGGCCACTTCGGCTTTGGCCGGTAGCAGCATGACGCCCTTCACTTTCGGGGCTCGATGGCGCGTTTCCCGACCGTCGGGCGGCGGCCGTGCGTGGACACGCACGGATCCGTTACGGGCATCGAGATCTGTGACACATGGTGCATGTGCAACAACGCAGCGTCTTGTTGGAAATTCAACCGCGTCGTGCGCACCACCCACCTGGCGTCCGCTCGTGTTGCACGAATGGCGTAGTTCGCCCACGCTTGGGGTGACTCAGGAGCGATCAGTGCTCACGCTTCGTGTTCGGGGCCCCGTCCCACCAGGGGCGAGGAGGAGCGAGAGCTTCGCCGGTGAGGAGCCAACGACGATGAAGACCGCAGTGCCCTGCTACTACCACCTCGACGTGGAAGTCAGTCCGGAGCGAGTCGGACAGGTCAGGCGCATCCTGGCCGCTCACCTCAGGCTCTGGGACCTCGAGACGCTGGTCGACCCCGTCTGCCGCGGCGCCGAGCTGCTGCTGAAGGCCATCGACGAGCACGCGACGGACAAGAACACGTCGATCGAGATGTGGTGGAACGGCCAGCACCTGATCACCGCCATCGGGGAGAACGACTGTGAACTGCGCCCGGACCAGGACCTGCGGTCCTGTCTGCAGCGCATCGCCGCGATGAGCGACGGCTGGGGCTGCTGCGCCACGGACACCGGCAGCAAGGTCATCTGGTTCTCGCAGCGCGCCCGCGCCGGCGAACGCGTCCCCCTCGTACCGGTCGCGCCCGCGCCCAGTCTGCGCGAGGTGCGCCAGGTGCCCCGCGAGGTGCCCGTCGCGGCCCTCGCGGCCCCGGCCCACGGCCCCGGCGTGCTGGTGGACGCCCGGTGACCGCGAGACGCCGCCGCAAGGCAGGGGTGCCCGTGTGGAGCGGGCACCCCTACCCGTTGGGTGCCACCTACGACGGCAGGGGCACCAACTTCGCCCTCTTCAGCGAGGTCGCCGAGCGCGTGGAACTCGTCCTGGTCGACGACCAGGGCGTCGAGAGCACCGCCGCGGTGACGGAGGTCGACGGGTTCGTCTGGCACTGCTACCTGCCGGACATCGGACCCGGACAGCGTTACGGCTACCGGGTGCACGGCCCCTGGCACCCGGAACTCGGCCACCGCTGCAATCCGGCGAAGCTGCTCCTGGACCCGTACACCAAGGCGGTCGACGGGCAGGTGGACAACCACGCCTCCCTCTTCGAGCGCGCCCCGCACGGCCGCTCCCGCGCCGACAGCGCCGGGCACACCATGCTCGGCGTGGTGACCGACCCGGCCTTCGACTGGGGCGACGACCGGCCGCCGGGGCGGCCGTACGCCGAGAGCGTCATCTACGAGGCCCATGTCCGCGGCCTGACCCGCACCCACCCGGACGTCCCCGAGGAACTGCGCGGCACCTACGCCGGCCTCGCCCACCCGGCGGTGATCGAGCACCTGACGGCGCTCGGGGTCACCGCCGTCGAACTGATGCCGGTGCACCAGTACGTGCAGGACGGCGTGCTGCAGGACAAGGGCCTCGCCAACTACTGGGGCTACAACACGATCGGCTTCTTCGCCCCGCACAACTCCTACGCCGCCCACGGCACCCGCGGCCAGCAGGTCACCGAGTTCAAGACCATGGTCAAGGCGCTGCACGCGGCCGGCCTCGAGGTCATCCTCGACGTCGTCTACAACCACACCGCCGAGGGCAACGAGAAGGGTCCCACCCTCTCCTTCCGCGGCATCGACAACGCCTCCTACTACCGCCTGGTCGACGGCGACTGGAAGCACTACTACGACACCACCGGCACCGGCAACAGCCTGCTGATGCGCCACCCGTACGTGCTGCAGCTGATCATGGACTCGCTGCGGTACTGGGCCACCGAGATGCACGTCGACGGCTTCCGCTTCGACCTCGCGGCCACGCTGGCCCGGCAGTTCCACGAGGTGGACCGGCTCTCGGCGTTCTTCGACCTCATCCAGCAGGACCCGGTGATCAGCCGCGTGAAGCTGATCGCCGAGCCCTGGGACGTCGGGGAGGGCGGCTACCAGGTGGGCAACTTCCCGCCGCTGTGGTCGGAGTGGAACGGCAAGTACCGCGACGCCGTACGGGACTTCTGGCGCGGGGAGGAGCACACGCTGGGCGAGTTCGCGTCCCGGCTGACCGGCTCCTCCGACCTGTACCAGCACAGCCGGCGCCGCCCCCGCGCGAGCGTCAACTTCGTCACCGCGCACGACGGGTTCACCCTGCGCGACCTGGTGTCGTACAACTACAAGCACAACGACGCCAACGGCGAGCACAACCAGGACGGCGAGAGCGTCAACCGGTCCTGGAACTGCGGCGCGGAGGGCGAGACCCACGACTCGGCCGTCCTGGAACTGCGCGCCCGCCAGCAGCGCAACTTCATCGCCACGCTGCTCTTGTCGCAGGGCATCCCGATGCTCTGCCACGGCGACGAACTCGGGCGCACCCAGGGCGGCAACAACAACGCCTACTGCCAGGACAACGAAGTCTCCTGGGTGGACTGGGGGTTGAGCGAGGAGCAGCGGGACCTGGGGGACTTCACGCGCCAGGTGATCGCGCTGCGGGCCGCCCATCCGGTGCTGCGCCGCCGCCGCTTCTTCCGTGGCGAGACCCCCGTCCACCCCCGCCGGCCGCTGCCCGACCTGGTGTGGTTCGCGCCGGGCGGCCGGGAGATGACGGAGGAGGACTGGCAGCGCCCGGACGCCCACTCCGTGGCCGCGTTCCTCAACGGCGACGCCATCGCCGAACACGACTCCTGCGGCCGCCGCGTGGTCGACGACTCCTTCCTGCTGCTGTTCAACAGCTACTGGGAGCCGATGGAGTTCCACCTCCCGGACGCCAAGTTCGGCGAGCGGTGGACGACCCTGATCGACACCGCCGCCGCCAAGGGAGCGCCGGACGAGACGGAACACAAGGCCGGCACCCGGATGCTGGTGGAGCCGCGCAGCCTGGTGCTCCTGTCACGCCCCGCCCGCAGAAAATCCTGAGGTGAACGGCCGAGGGGGGCGGGACGCTACCGTTCGCGGCGCGACGTCACCGTGAACTGCGCCCCGTCGGCGTCCCGCAGCACCGCCTCGTCGCTGCCCTTGGTCAGCACGCTGCCGCCGTGCAGTTCCGCGGCCCGCACGCACGCGGTCACGTCCTCGACCGCGAAGTGGACCTGCCAGTGGGGCCGGATGGTCGGGTCGGGCGCCGCTCCGAGCGCCCCGGACTCGATGCGGGCCACGATGTCGCCCTGGCTGCGCAGCACCACCTCGCCGCCCTCGTAGTGCACCTCGCAGCAGCCGGGCCGCTCGGTGGCCCACTCCAGCACCTCGCCGTAGAAGATCGCCGCGTCGAAGGCGTCGCGGGTGTGCAGCCGGACGAAGGTCGGGGCGGCGAGGCGCCACTTGTCCCAGTCGGAGACGAGCTCGCCCTCCCAGATCCCGAAGGTCGCCCCGTCCCGGTCGGCGAGCAGGGCCGCGCGGCCCGGCGGGAAGGAGATCGGCCCGACCGCGGCCGTGCCGCCGCGTTCCTGGGCGCGGGCCACGGCTTCGTCGGCGCTCGGCACGGCGAAGTACGCCGTCCAGGCCACCGCCATCTGCCACATGGAGGCGACACCGGCGATCCCGGCCACCGGCGTGCCGTCCACCATGGCCATCCGGAACCGGTCACCGAGCTTGGCCGAGCGCCACTGCCAGCCGAGCACGGCCGAGTAGAAGTCCTCGGTGGCGTCGAGGTCCCGGCTGGTCAGGCTCACCCAGCAGGGGGCCCCGAACACGGAGTGCGTGGAGACGACGTTCGTCTTACCGCCGCGGCGTGTCGTGTGGTCGTTCATGGCACTCGCGTCCTGGGTCTCGTCCACCGGCGGCCGCCGGTCTGTCACCAGTGTCCAACCGGAACCGCTGGATGGCCTGTCGAGTACCCCGGCGACGGGGCCGAAACTGGCTCCCGCCGCTGCGGCGCCTCGGCTGGCGCGGGGCGCGGCGAGTGCGACCATGGAGGCGTGGCAGCACAGCGCGAGCACTCCGCCCAGACCCAGCGGATCTTCGAGCTGGAGGAGCAGGTCGACCAGCTCAAGGAAGCCGTGGCGTCGCATGCCGTCGTGGACCAGGCGATCGGTATGGTCGTCGCCCTCGGCAGGGTGTCACCCGATCAGGGGTGGGCGGTCCTGAGGGACGTCTCCCAGCACACCAACATCAAGCTGCGCAATGTCGCGGAGCTGATCGTCATCTGGGGCCGCAGCGGCATGATGCCGACGGAGATCCGGGCCGAACTGGAGGACGCCCTGGACCGCCACGGCCCGACACAGGTTCCCGGCGCCCCGTCGGAAGAGTGAGACGCCGGGGTCCGGGACCCCTCAACGGGTCTGGGCCAGCAGCTGCTCCCGCAGCTCCGCGAAGCAGGCGCTGAGCAGACGCGAGACGTGCATCTGCGAGATGCCGAGCTGCTCGGCGATCCGGCTCTGTGTCATACCGCGGAAGAACCGCAGGTAGAGAATGGTGCGTTCGCGCTCGGGAAGGGCCTGCAGGCACGGGCTCGCCGCCACGCGGTCGACCACGACGTCGTAGCCCGGATCCGGTCCGCCGATCGCGTCCGCCAGGGCGTAGCCGTCGGTTCCGGGCATCTCGGCGTCGAGGGACAGTGTGGAGAAGCAGTCCAGGGCCTCCATCCCCATGGTCACCTCGGCCTCGCTCAGGTGCGCCCGCTCGGCGATCTCGGCGACGGTCGGCGCCCGTCCCGGGGTGGTCTGCGACAGGTCCTTCGCCGCCTGCCGCACCCGGTTGCGCAGGTCCTGCACCCGGCGCGGCACATGCAGAGTCCACATGTGGTCGCGGAAGTGCCGCTTGATCTCGCCGGTGACGGTGGGGACCGCGTAGGCCTCGAAGGCGTGCCCGCGGCCCGGGTCGTAGTGGTCGACCGCCTTGACCAGGCCGAGTGCGGCGACCTGGTAGAGGTCCTCCAGGGTCTCCCCGCGCCCCTTGAACCGCACGGCGATCCGCTCGGCCATGGGCAGCCAGATGCGGACCAGTTCGTCCCGCAGCGCCTTGCGCTCGGGGCCGTCGGGCATCCGGGCCAGCCGCCCGAAGGCGTCGGCCGTGTCGGGGGCGTCGTCATGCGGGTGGGGTTTGGCTCTGCTGGTGGTGACGCGCATCGCGCGCACCTCCCTCGGGCGGTGCTGGGTGAACAGACACCGCGGGAGGCGCGGACCGGGCCTGCGGAGACATCCGGGGCCTGACCGGCTCCCACGGACGTGCCTCCAGTCCGAAGCACTTAATTTCTGATGCCCGGGACCACCGCTTTCAAAACAAAAGGGGCAATACGGTAACGGGTCGTCGCCGGGTGGCCGCACAGCGGAGCTTGACTCTCTCTTGAGGTTGGTTACCTCTGCTACAGAGGTAATCTCTTGGATGTGGAACCGGACAACTTCCAACCGGACGACTTCCCGGACGACCTGATCGACGCCCTCATCGGCGTCCAGCGCAGGCTCAGGCGCCGGCTTCGTCAACAGATCGCCCCGCAGCTGCGCGGCGCCGAGGTCGAGTTGCTGCGCCTGGTCGTGACCCGGCCCGGCATCGGCATCTCGGACGCGGCCAAGGACCTGCACCTGGCCGGGAACTCGGTGTCGACGCTGGTCAACCAGCTGTCCCGGCAGGGCTATCTGGTCCGCGAGACCGACCCGGCCGACCGCCGTGCCGCCCGGCTGATGCCCACCCCGGCCGCCGAGGCGCGGATCGCCGAATGGCGCAAACGGCGCGCGGAACTCGTACGCGGCGGCCTCGCCGGGCTCGACGAGACGGACCGGGAGGCCCTGCGCGCGGCCGTCCCCGTTCTGCGCAGGCTGGCCGAGAACCTGCACGAGGAGGCGGAGGAATCATGACGCCGGACGCCCGGACCGAACACGCCGAGGCCATCGCCTGCACCGGCCTCAGGTACGCCTTCGGCGAGACCAACGCGGTCGACGGACTCGATCTGACGGTGGGGGAGGGCGAGGTCTTCGGTCTGCTCGGCCCCAACGGCGCCGGCAAGACCACCGCCATCCGCTGCATCACCACCCTGCTGCCGGTCCCCGCCGGCATGGTCCGCGTCTTCGACCACGACGCCGCCGAGGACCGTATGGCCGTACGACGCCTGCTCGGCTACGTGCCGCAGCAGCTGTCCGCCGACGCCGGTCTCACCGGACGCGAGAACGTCGAACTGTTCGCCCGCGTCTTCGACGTCTCCCGCCGCGAGCGGGCCGCACGAGTCGACCAGGCCCTGGCCGCCGTCGACCTCACCGACGCCGCCGAACGGCTCGCCAAGACCTACTCCGGCGGCATGATCCGCCGCCTCGAACTCGCCCAGGCCCTGGTCAGCGCACCCCGGCTGCTGATCCTGGACGAGCCGACCATCGGGCTCGACCCCATCGCCCGCACCGGCGTGTGGGAGCACATCAACGCCGTGCGCGAAGCCACCGGCATGACCGTGCTGGTGACCACCCACTACATGGACGAGGCCGACCAGTACTGCGACCGGGTCGCGCTGATGCACCGCGGCCGCGTCCGGGCCCTCGGCACGCCCACCGAACTGCGCCAGGGCCTCGCCGACCGCCGGGGCACCGACACCCTGCCGACCCTGGAGGACGTCTTCCGTGACGTCGCCGGCAGCGGTCTCGACGACGAGTCAGGAGATTTCCGCGATGTCCGAAGCACCCGCCGCACCGCGAACCGTGTCGGCTGACGCCCCCCGCGCCGGCGGCATCGACCTGCTCCTGCGGCCGCCCCGGCCGCGTGCCGGCTGGCGGCTGCTGCCCGCCCGGGTCGGGGCGATGTGCGCCGTCGAACTGCAGAAACTGCGCCACGACCGCACCGAGCTGTACACCCGAGCGGTCCAGCCCGCCCTGTGGCTGCTGATCTTCGGCCAGACCTTCACCCGGATCCGGGCGATACCCACCGGCGGCATCCCCTACATCGACTACATGGCGCCCGGCATCATCGCCCAGTCCGCGATGTTCATCGCGATCTTCTACGGCATCCAGATCATCTGGGAACGCGACGCCGGCGTCCTCAACAAACTGCTGGTCACGCCGACCCCGCGCTCGGCACTGATCACCGGCAAGGCGTTCGCGGCCGGCGTGAAGTCGGTGATCCAGGCCGTCGTGGTCGTCATCATCGCCGCGCTGCTCGGCGTGGCCCTGACCTGGAACCCGCTGAAACTGCTCGCCGTGGCGGCCATCGTGGTCCTGGGATCCGCCTTCTTCTCCTGTCTGTCGATGACCATCGCCGGCATCGTGCTGAGCCGCGACCGCCTGATGGGTATCGGACAGGCCATCACCATGCCGCTGTTCTTCGGCTCCAACGCCCTCTACCCGGTCTCCGTCATGCCGGGCTGGCTCCAGGCGGTCAGCAAGGTCAACCCGCTCAGCTACGAGGTGGACGCCCTGCGCGGCCTGCTCATCGGCGTCCACGCGCACGCGGCGCTCGACTTCGGGGTGCTGCTCGTGGCCGCCGCGCTCGGCATCGCCGCGGCCTCCTCGCTCCTGGGCCGGCTGGCCCGCTGATCACACCCGCGGAACGTGATGTGCGGCACGCACGCGTGAGAGGGCGCGTGGCCGGTTTTCGCGATTGTTCCTGCGCACGGCTTGATCAGTGATCAAAGGGGGTGAAGTAGCTGGCCACAGCGCATTCTGCTCATTTGACAGTGCACTGAGCACACAGATAGGAAGCAGCTTGCTGAGGTCGAGAGGTGGACTGTGTACGAGCCGAACGTGGTCGGGGACTGGCAGGAGTACGACGAGCATGCCGGCCTGCGTGTCCGCGTCCACCGTCTGGAAGCGGCCGAGCCCCCGCGCGGACGGGACGACGCGGCCGCCGGGCTGACCTACTTCGCCCTGCGGGTGACCGTCGAGAACCGGGGCGAGCAGGCCTGCACCATCCACCTCGAGGACGGCCAGATCGACGTGCGGATCGGCCCCGACGGCGAGTCCGCGTTCATCGACTGGCGCAACTCGCAGTTCATCGAGGGCTTCGACGTCTACCCGCTGCGCCGCGCCACCGCCGTGCTGTACGCGGCCGGCCCCGAGGACAGCCTGAGCCAGGTCGACGTCCAGATCCAGCTGCGCGTCGACGACGACTGGGCCGACCGCCGGCTGTGGGCGGGCGGCATCGGACTGCACGAGGACTCCGTCGGCGCCCCCGCCGGAACCCTGCGCGAGGGACTGGCCCACCAGGTCAGCAACTTCCTGCGCGACCAGGCCGAAGAGGGCACCGCCTGACGGACGTTCGCCGCCGCCGTCATGGGCGCGGCGGACCTCAGTGCGGGATGCCGTCGATGATCTCCCGGGCGCCCTGACGCAGCAGCGCCACGGCCACCGACGTACCCAGCGTGGCCGGGTCGAGCCGGCCGGCCCACTCGTGGGCGTTGAGCCGGGTCTTGCCGTCGGGGGTGAACACACAGGCGCGCAGCGACAGTTCCCCGGCGTGGTCCACGCGCGCGTACCCGGCGATCGGGCTGTTGCAGTGGCCCTGCAGGACGTGCAGGAACATCCGCTCGGCGGTGGCCTCCCGGTGCGTGCCGGGGTCGCCCAGCCCGCTGACCGCGTCGATCAGCTCGGTGTCGCCCTCCCGGCACTGCAGCGCGAGGATGCCCGCCCCGATGGACGGCATCATCGTCTCCGGCGAGAGGGCCTCGCTGATCACGTCCGTACGGCCGATGCGCTCCAGCCCCGACACCGCCAGCAGCAGCGCGTCCGCCTCGCCCGCCTCCAGCTTGGCCAGCCGCCGGTTGGCGTTGCCGCGGAAGGGCACGCACTGCAGGTGCGGGTGGGTGGCCGCGAGTTGGGCGACCCGGCGCACCGCGGAGGTGCCGATCCGCGTCCCCTCCGGCAGCTCGTCCAGCGTCAGGCCGTCCGGATGCACCAGCGCGTCCCGGATGTCGTCCCGCTTGAGGAACGCGGCGAAGGTCGTCCCCGCCGGCAGCGGACGGTCGGCGGGCACGTCCTTGAGGCAGTGCACCGCGAGATCGGCCTCGCCCGCCAGCAGCGCCGCGTCCACCTCCTTGGTGAACGCGCCCTTGCCCTCCACCTGGGACAGCACGCCCATCCACTTGTCACCGGTCGTCTTCACCGGCACGACCTCGGTGCGCACACCGGGGTGCAGTGCGGCCAACTCGCCGCGGACACGCTCCACTTGGGCCAGCGCCATGGGCGAGTCGCGGGAGACGATACGGATCAGTTCGGGGAGGGACATGCGGACACGATAGACCTCCGGGAGGGGGTGTCCGTGCCGTATCGCCCCAATAGGGACGCGCATCACGCCCCAGAAGTGCCCGGCCGTCCGTCGAAGGGACACAGGTCCGCTTCCCGACCGGGCGTACGTCCGGGCTCGGCCGTGTTGACCGGGGTGCGCACCGGACACCGCTGATGCCGCAGCTCACGCCGCTCCTCGGGATCACCGCGACCGGGCGGACGCTGTCGCCGGCTCGGGGTTCGGCCAGGTCAGCACCGTGAGAGCCGCTGCCGTGAGCAGCCCGCCGGCCAGGAAGGCGCCGCGCAGCCCGACGAGCGGCAACAGGCCGCCGCCCAGGAGTGCCCCGGCGGCCACACCCACGTTGAAGGCGGCCGAGTTCGCCGCCAGAGCCGTCTCGGTACGGCCGGGGGCGACCCGCAGCACCTGGCTCTGGGTCGCCATGAACACGGGCCCCACGGACGCGCCGAGCAGCATGAGCAGCGCGACGGCCGTCACCTGGTCGCTCCCGCCCGCGTACAGGCCCAGCAGGGCGGCCGCCTGCGCCGCCACCGGCACGCTCAGCGTGGCGCGCGGGAAGCGGTCGAGCAGCGGTCCGGTCAGGGTGACCCCCGCCAGTCCCGCCACCCCGAAGGCGAACAGCACGGCGCTGACCGCGTCCTCGCCGAATCCGCTGACCTCGTCCAGGAAGGCCACCACGTACGTCCATCCCGTGAACGTCCCGGTCACCGACAGCGCGGTCGTGGCGAGGACGACGAGGAACCGGCGCCGGTCCGGCGCGGCGCCGTACGCGGCGTGGCTCTCGTGCGGACGCGATGTCGGCAGCAGAGCGGCGACGACCAGGAGCGAGACCAGCGCCAGCGCCCCGAGCACCGCGAACGGCGTCCGCCAACCCCCGTGTCCGCCCAGCCAGGTCCCGGCCGGAACCCCGAGCACCGTGGCCAGCGAACCGCCCACGGACAATAACCCGATGACGCGCCCGCGCCGTTCGGGCGGAAACAGGCCGACCGCCACGGGGCCCATCACCGCCCAGAACAGCGCCTGCGCCAGCGCGGTCGCGACGCGCGCCACCAGCAGCAGCCCGTACGACGCCTTGGTGAGCGTCGAGGCCCAGCAGCCCACCGCCAGCACGCCCAGCAGCCCGGCGAGCAGATACCGGCGGGGGACGGACCGGGTGACATGGGCGACCGGCAGCGAGACCACGGCCACGGTCAGGCCGTACCCGGTCACCAGCGCGCCCACGGCCGTGAGGGAGACACCCAGGTCGTCCGCCATCAGGGAGAGCAGGCCCACGGGCAGGTTCTCGGTGGTGTTGAAGGTGAACGCCGCCAGCATCAGCGCCGCGACGACGGCGGCCCTGCGCCAGTGGGCCGGAGGCGGGGTACCCATCCGAAGGTCTCCGTGGTGGTGTCGGTGTCGGGGGACGGCCAAGTGCGGCCGGGCGCAAGGGTGCTGGGTCCAGGCGACGGCTTCTACTGTTTCGTTCGGGATCGAATCGCCGACCGCCGACGGAGGCCGCTATGCCGTTGACCCTGCATCTGGGCACCGAGGACCTGACGCGCTGCCGGTTCGCCATCTCGCCGCTGTGCCAGACCCACGAGGCGCTGCGCATGCTGCGCCGCCCGGCCCGGCACGGCTACCACCACACCTGGCTGCGCCGGATGCGCCGCACCCTGGCCGGCCTCGACCTGTCGCCCCTGTGGCTGTTCATCCCGCGCGCCGGCGGCTACACCCCCGACTTCCTCGGCCCGCCCCCGCAGGAACCCTGCCCCTCCATCGAGGACGAACTGGCCCGGATGCGCGCCACCGACCCCGCCCTTGCCCGCGCCGAGATCGCCCGCTCACTCGCCTGTACGCCCGGTCTGGCCGAGTCGCCGCAGGGCCGCGCCGCCCTCGACGATCCGGCCGCGACCGTCCGCCGGCTGGCCGACCTCACCGAACTGGCCTGGCACGCCCTGCTCGCCCCCGACTGGCCGCGCCACCGTGCCGTCCTCGCCGCCGACATCGCCGACCGCTCCCGCCGGGCGGCCGAGGGCGGCCTCGACGCCCTCCTCACCGACCTTCACCCCTGCATCGACTGGGCCGGTCACACCCTCACCCTGCGCATGTACGGCGACCTGGCCGAGGCGCAGCAGGCCGACGGACGCGGCATCCTGCTCATGCCGAGCGTCTTCGTCTGGCCGGACGTGGTCAGCGGCTTCGCCCGCCCGTGGCAGCCGACGGTGATCTACCCCGCCGTGGGCATGGGGCGCTTCCACGCCGCGCCGGCACCACGCCCGCCCGCGGCCCTGGCCCGCCTCCTGGGCCGCCAACGCGCCGCGCTGCTCACCGACTTGACCCTCCCCGCCGCCACGACGGAACTCGCCGAACGGCACGGTCTGGCACCGTCCACGGTGTCGGCCCACCTGACGTCCCTGCGGCAGGCGGGGCTGCTCGACGCACGGCGCGAGGGCCACTACGTGCGCTACGAGCGGACGGCGCTGGGAGACGCGCTGGTCACCGGCGGGTAGGGCGTTGTGGTGGCCGCTTGTCGATCGGGCCTGTTCAGGTCGGGGCGAGGCTGCCGTCACTCCTCGGCGGGTACCACCCGCGTCACCCTGCCCTGGGGATCGGCTGCCACGTAGCAGGTGCCGTAGTCGTCGCTGAGGTAGACGGCCATGCCGGCGGGGGAGTTGGTGAAGCGGTTCGGTGACTGCAGGAGCAGATACTGACTTGTCGGTTTGTCGACATGGCACTTCTTCTCGGCGAGCGCGAGCAGTGAGGGCACCGCGTCCCAGTTGAAGCCCTTGAGACTGACGGGCTTCTCGGCCCCCAGGGAGCCGCTGATGATGCCCTTCTTCACTCCCTCGCCGGGGCGGTAGGTGTAGGTGTCGTAGTGGCTCTGGCTCCCGGGGACCATCATCCGCATGGACACGTACTCGGGATAGACGTTCAGAGAGCCGAAGCTGTCCCTCCCGGTCTTGTCCTCGACCGCCTTGATCGCGGTGCGGATTCCGGTGGGCGTCAGCATGCCGTTGGCCAGCGTCGACGTCGCGCTGGGTGCGGGTGACCCGAGGGAGGCGGAGGCCGAGGTCGTGGGCGTGGAGTGGGGAGCGGGGCTGGAGGACGCCGACGCCTTCTTGCCGTCCCCGCCGGACAGGGCCACCCAGGTCACCGTCCCGACGAGCAACGTGCCCGCCGCGACCGAGGCGAGCACGGCACCGCGCCGTCGACGCGGGCCGGGCACGACCGTGCTGGACTGCGGCGGTAGCGGCGGTTGCGGTGGCGCGAGGGGATAGGAGGTCGTGGCCGGTCGGGCGACGTCCGTGGCCGCCACGGCCAGCAGCCCGTCCACGGCCTCCGCGCCCGGCCGCGCGCCGGGATCCCGCACCAGCAGGCGTTCCAGTACGGGCGTGAGCGCCCCGGCCTGTCGGGGTGGCGGCACGTCTTCGTGGAGTACGGCGGCCAGCGTGGCCAGGGTCGTTCCGCGCTGCAGCGGATGGTGCCCCTCGACGGCCACGTACAGCATCATCGCCAGGGACCACAGGTCCGAGGCGGGTCCGCCGTCGCCGCCGGAGATGCGCTCGGGAGCCATGTAGTCCGGGGTGCCGATGATCGAACCGGTGGCGGTCAGGGCGGTGGACTCACGGATCGCGGCGATGCCGAAGTCGGTGAGCACGGGCCTGCCGTCGGTGCGCAGCAGGACGTTGGCGGGCTTCACGTCGCGGTGCTGGACGCCGACCGCGTGGGCCGCGCGCAGCGCGTCCAGCACACCCCGGCCGATGCGGGCGGCCTCGGCGGGTGCCATGGGGCCACGTGCCAGCCGGTCGGCGAGGGAGCCGCCGTCGACCAGCTCCATGACGATCCAGGGACAGGTGCCCTCGCCGCCGTCGACGATGTGATGGATCGTCACGACGTTCGGATGCTGCACCCGGGCCAGCGCCCGGGCCTCGCGCAGCACCCGTGCGCGCAGCATCCGCGCGGCGTCCGGGTCGTACTCGGCGAGGTCCGGGTCGGCGGGCCGGACCTCCTTGACAGCCACGCTCCGCTGCAGCAGCAGGTCGTGGGCGCGCCAGACCGTGCCCATGCCCCCGCCGCCGAGTCTGCTCTCCAGCTCGAAGCGCCCGTCGACGACCCGTCTGGCGCTCACCCCGTCGCTCATGGCCCCGGAGCTTAGAGGACCCACCCGTACGGCCCCGGGGGTGGTCATGGCGCGCACACGGAAAAAGGGTGAGGTGTCAACCACGTCTACACTTTCCGCATGGAAGAGACGGTGCGCTGGCTGACGTCGGAGGAGCAGCACGCGTGGCGGAGCTTCGTCCGCCTGCACGACAGGCTGTTGGGCCGGCTGTCACGCCGGTTGCAGGCGGAGTCCCATGTGTCGTCCGCGGACTTCGCGGTGCTGGTCGAGCTGTCGGAGGCACCGGACGGGCGGCGGCGGATCCTGGAACTCGCCCGTGTACTGGAGTGGGAGAAGAGCCGGATGTCCCACCACATCGCCCGCATGGTCAAGCGCGGGCTGGTCGTGCGGGACGAGTGCCCCGAGGACGGACGCGGGGCGTTCGTGGTGATCACGGACGCCGGGCGCGAGATGATCGAGGCCGCCGCCCCGCGCCATGTGGGGGCGGTGCGCGAGCTGTTCCTCGACCATGTCACGCCGGCCGAACTGCGCACGCTGGCCCGGATCTCCGAACGCGTCGTGGAGAAGCTCGACGGCGAGGAAGCGCCCTGACCGTGGGACGGTGACGCCTACCCCTCGTGGGCCGGCGGGACCGGATGCTTGCTGAGGATCGACACCCGGTTGAACGCGTTGATCGTGACCGCCACCCAGATCACGGCCGAGATCTGGTCCTCGGTGAAGATCCGCCGGGCCCCCTCGTACGCGGACTCCTGCGCGTCCGCGTCCGTCGGAGCGGTCGTCGCCTCCGCCAGCGCGAGTGCCGCCCGCTCCTGCTCGGTGAAGACCTCGGTGTCCCGCCAGGCCGCCAGGACACCCAGTCGCCGTGGTGACTCGCCCGCGCGCAGGGCCGCCTTCGTGTGCACGTCCAGGCAGTAGGCGCAGCCGTTCAGCTGGGAGACACGGAGGTTGATCAGTTCCACGGTGGTGCGGTCGAGCCCGGCGTCGGCCGCTGTCGCGCGCACCGCCTCGGAGGTCTGCACGAGCGCGTGGAAGGCCTTGGGGCTCTGTTTGTCGATGAATATCCTGCGCGGTGCCGATCCGGTGGTGCGGTCGCTCACTTCGGGTCTCCTCCTGGGCCGTCCGTGATGGCCCGCACGTCGGTGTGTCGTCAGGTGATGGTAGGGCCGACGGCCGGAATAGCCGTGACCGGCCTCGTGTTCCACAGCTTTGGTTGATGTATCAACCTCATGCGGGCGGGGGGATGTCCATGGAGGAGTACATGGAGCAGACAACGCTGACGGTCGGCACCCCCGAGCAGGTCATCGAGAAGACGCTCACCTTCCGCGAGTACGCCGGCGACTACCAGCGCCAGCTGTTCGTCGTGGACGGCGGCGGCATACCGCTGAAGACCGCGCTGGAACAGATCGACATGCTCGGCGAGGAGGTCGTACCGGTGCTGCGCGAGGAGTTCGCCAGGAACCGGCCGGCCGGCGTGCCCGAGGCGCCCACCCACGCGTCCCTGCTCGCCGCTCGTGACGCCGAGCGCGCCCGGGCCGGCGGACCGGTGCCGTGAGCCGGCCCCGCCGCGGACTGCAGGAAGGACGGGAAGGAACGATGACGGACAACAACTTCAACGGATACCTCGCCGGCGACGGCGTGGCACCCGACCGGTGGGCCAGCGCCCTGCACCTGTTCGACAACGGCGCCGGCGTGCCGCACGAGGAGACCACCACGGAGCGCTGGGAGCGGGCACAGCTGCTGTTCGAGGCCCGGGACTACATCGGCGCCGCGCGGTTGCTCGCGGCCGTGGTCGAGGAGGCCCCGGAACAGACCGGGCCCCGGCTGCTGCTGGCCCGTGCCTACTACCACTCGGCCCAACTGCGGCGCGCCGAGGAACAGTTGCGCTTGATCGTCGAGCGCGACCCGGTGGAGCACTACGCCCACCTGATGCTGGGCCGCACCCTGCAACGCGCGGGACGCCCGGACGAGGCGACGCCGTGGCTGCGGATGGCCGCGGCGTTCGCGGGCGAGTTCCCCGACGACGAGTGAGCGCGCGGGACCGAAACGAGGAACGGGGGTCACCGGGCCGACCCGGTGACCCCCGCTCACGCTGTCCGACCGGACGCGGAACCGGCACCGATGAGCGACCCGCCGGTCGAACTCGTCGTCCGCGCCTCCACGGCACCGCCCACCGACAGGGCCGAGCCACCGCACTCGCCCACGCCGGAGTGATCCGAGGCTGCACTGTGCGCCGGTGAGGGCTCAGCGCCAGCCGAGTTCCGGGGCGACGTGGGTGAGGATGCTTTCGAGGACGTGCGCGTTGTAGTCGACGCCGAGCTGGTTGGGCACCGTGAGCAGCAGGGTGTCGGCGGCGGCGATGGCCTCGTCCTCGGCGAGCCGTTTGACGAGTACGTCGGGTTCGGCGGCGTAGGTGCGGCCGAAGACCGCGCGGGTGTCGGCGTCGATGTACCCCACGTGGTCCTTGGAATCGCGTTCCCGGCCGAAGTAGGCGCGGTCCCGGTCGTCCACGAGCGCGAAAATGCTGCGGCTGACGGAGACCCGGGGCTCGCGTTCGTGGCCCGCGGCGCGCCAGGCCTCCCGATAGGCCTCGATCTGCTTGCGCTGCTGGACGTGCAGCGGTTCGCCGCTCTCGTCGTCCTTGAGGGTCGAGCTCTGCAGGTTCATGCCGAGCTTGGCGGCCCACGCGGCGGTCGCGTCGGAACCGGACCCCCACCAGATCCGCTCCCGCAGCCCCTCGGAGTACGGCTCGATCCTCAGCAGCCCCGGAGGGTTGCCGAACATCGGGTTCGGGTTCGGTTCCGCGAATCCCTCGCCCTTGAGCACCTCCAGAAGCACCTCGGTGTGCGCACGGGCCATGTCGGCGTCGGTCTCGCCCTCCGCGGGCCGGTACCCGAAGTGCCGCCAGCCGTCGATGACCTGCTCCGGTGAGCCCCGGCTGATCCCGAGCTGGAGCCGCCCGCCGGAGATGAGGTCGGCGGCGCCGGCGTCCTCGGCCATGTACATGGGATTCTCGTAGCGCATGTCGATGACACCGGTGCCGATCTCGATCCGGCTGGTGCGGGCACCGATGGCGGCGAGCAGCGGGAACGGTGAGCCGTGCTGCCTGGCGAAGTGGTGGACACGGAAATAGGCGCCGTCGGCGCCCAGCTCCTCGGCGGCGACCGCCAGGTCGATCGCCTGCAGCAGGGAGTCGGCGGCGGACCGCGTCTGCGAATGCGGCGACGGCGTCCAGTGCCCGAAGGACAGAAAACCGATCTTCTTCATGGTTGGTTCAACGTTCTACGATCGAGTTCATTCCGGGGCCGCACCGCATCGAAGCCGGAAGGTGCGTGGCATCAAGCGGACAGCGCGGGGATCACCTCGGCGGCGATGCGCTCCGCGAGTGGGGCCGGATCGCCGAGCGGGGTGAACAGGACCAGGCCCGCGCCGGCGTCGATCACCTCGCGGACGCCCGCCACACAGTCGTCCAGGGGCCCGGCGACCGCGGCGGCCTCGATACGGGCGATCCGGCGGCCGTAGATCCGGGCCAGCCCGGCGTTGACCCGCTCCCGCGCCCGTTCGGCGTCGTCGTCGATGTCGATGTAGACCCGCTTGGCGACCGGGAAGTCCGTCCTGCCCGCCTTGGCCGCCTCCTCGGTGACGAACGCGACCTGCTCACGGAACGCGGCCGTGGTGGACGAACCCGCGCCGAAGAACCCGTCCCCCAGCCGCACCGCGCGCCGCAGCGCCGGCTCGCTCGACCCGCCGAACCACAGCGGCGGATGCGGCTTCTGGAGCGGCTTGGGCTCCATCGCGGCGTCCTCGAGCTGCCAGAACTCGCCGTCGAAGGTGACGCTCGGCCGTGTCCACAGCGCCTTGACGAGGTCGATGCCCTCGGTGAACCGCGCGAGGTAGCGGGCCTTGTCCATGCCGAACGCGGCGAACGGCCGGTTCGGGCCGCCGGAGCCGACCCCCACCTCCAGCCGGCCTCCGCTCATCTGGTCGAGGGTCGCCAGCGCCTTCGCGAAGTGGACGGGCTGGTGGAGCGTGCTCACGAAGACGGTCGTCCCCAGCCGCAGCCGGGTCGTGCACGCGGCGGCGTACGTCATGGCCTCCATCGGCGACAGCACCGCCCCGGCGCCGAGCGGCGAGTCCTGCGCCCAGACACTGTGGTAGCCGAGGTCCTCGGCCCGTGCGAGGTACTCGCGGAAGGCTCCCGGATCGAACTCGCCGTCCAGGTAGAACTGGGGGATGGAGATGGCGAAGCGCATGCCTCCAACGTAGCGGTGAACACTGCCGCACGCAGAGGGCCCTCCGGCCGGCGCTGACGCCGGCCGGAGGGCCCTGTCGGGATGAGCTCGGCCCGGTCAGCCGTCGGACTCCGACGACGGGAGGTAGGCGCCGGGAACCGCGTTCGGCGCGTAGACCTTCTTGTCACCCGGGTACGGCTTGGTGAAGTTGTGCGTCTGGTACCAGGTGTAACGGTTCATCTGCTCGGGGTTGGCGTAGTCCGGCACGGCGTTCGGGCCGGTCAGGCGCTGGTGCGAGGCCCAGGCCTTCCACTGCGCCGCGACCGACTGCGCCGCCTGGGGCACCGCGGTGGTCGTCGGCGCGGCGGCCGCCTGCTTGTCCTGCGCCGCCGGGGTGTCCGAACCGCAGGTGGGCTGCGGGCTCACGCCGAGGGTCAGCGAGGTCCGGTTGGGCACCGCGGTGAACGGGGTGTTGTTCGCCTTCTGGGTGAACGCCCCGTACATCGGGGTGGCCGCGCTGTCGAGCTGGTTCATCGGGTGGATGCCGAGGATCTGCTCGATGGTGCGGACCATCGTGATCTGCGAGTAGTAGTGGCTGTCGACAGTGCCGTGGTTGGCGTACGGGCTGATGACCTGGACCGGCGCACGGTGGCCGTCGACGTGGTCGAGACCGTTCTGGGAGTCGTCCTCGACGACGAAGATCGCCGAGTCCTTCCAGTACTTGCTGTGCGAGATCTCGTCGACCATCCGGCCGACCGCGAGGTCGTTGTCCGCGACCTCGGCGGAGGCGTTCGCCGGGCCGCCGGTGTGGTCGTTGGAGAACCAGAACATGTTCAGGTTCGCCGGACCGTTCTTCTCGAAGTCCTGCTTCCAGATCTGTTCCTTGTAGATGTCCGGGACACCCAGGTCGAACAGCGGGAAGCCCTGCACCGCCACCTTGTTGAGCGACGGGATCGCCGAACCGGTCTTGATGGGGTACTGGGTCTGCGCCCCCGTCGCGGCCATGGTCTTGCTGTCGCAGTACAGGTTCTGCCAGGTCGCGCCGGCCGGCTTGGACTCGATCGACTGGAACTCGCCGAAGTCCTTGACGGACTTCCCGGCCGCCTGCGCGCCGGTCCAGATGAAGCCGGTCTTCTGGTGGCCGAGGACGTCGTCCTCGGTGTCGTAGCTGCGCGTGTACTCGCCGGCGGAGGACTCGGTGTACTCCGGGTTGTCCGACTGCATCAGCCAGTTGTGGCCCTCGGCGGAATTCGTGCCGACGTCGTAGAAGTTGTCGTAGAGCCCGAACTGCTGGGCCAGCGCGTGCTGGTTGGGCGTCACGTTCTCGCCGAACGTCGTCAGCGAGGAGTCGCCGTCGCCCTGCGGCAGGTCGCCCAAGACCTGGTCGTAGGTCCGGTTCTCCTTGACCAGCAGGAAGACGTGCTTGATCGTCGAGGGGTCGCCCAGACGGGCCGGGACCGGCACCGGCTTGGCGTGGCTCTTGCCCTTGGCGGTGAGGACCGAGCCGGCCGTCCAGCCGTTCTGCTTGAAGACGTTGGCCGTCTGCGAGCGGACGACGCTGTCGGAGGGCAGCGTGAACCGCGTCAGGCTGGACGTCGTGTCGTGGGTGTTGTGACCGCCGGCGGTGGTGGGGCGGCGGGCGTCGACACCACGGGTGTTGGAGACGATCACCTGCTTGCCGACGGTGGTGATCTCCGCGGGGAAGTAGTCCGTGGGCAGCAGGCCGACATAGCGGGCCGGCTGCTGGGCGGAGGTGTAGCGGTAGACGGCGACGGCGTTGGCGCGGCCGAGCGTCACCAGCAGGCGGCCGTCGTCGGTGAGCGTCACGGCGTTGGGCTCGTAACCGACGGAGGCCTCCGGCCACGGCTGGGTGGCGATGGTCTGGACGACCTTGTCCTTGGCCGTGTTGATGACCGAGACGCTGTTGTCGGCGGTGTTCGTGACGAACACCGTGCCCTTCCTGGCGTACACCGCGGTCGGGTGCAGACCGACGTCGATGCTGCCGACGGCGGCCGACGGGTCGGTCGTGTCGATGACGCTGACGGTGCCGGTGGTGGCGGCGCCGGTGGCGGGGTTGGCCGGCACCTGGGTGCCGTAGGAGTTCATGGTGGTCTCGCCGGCCTTGGCCGGGCGTCCGCCCTCGTTGCTGACGTAGAGCTTGCCGCCCACCAGGGCGAGACCGCGCGGGGCGGTGCCGACGGCCCAGCTCTGCTTGATGGTTCCGCCGGCCGCGTCGATGGCGACGACCCGGTTCTGGCCGTTGACCGCGGAGTACACGGTGGAGCCGTCGGCCGAGAAGACCGCCGCGCCCACCAGTGCGTGCTTGGTGCCGTCGGCCGGGATGGAGACGGTCACCGGGTTGGCGAGGGTGCCGTCGGCGTTGACGGTGAACTTGGTGTAGCCGTCGGCCTGGCCCAGCCACAGCTGCGTGCCGTCGGGCGAGTACGTCGGGCCTTCCTGGCCGACGGAGCCGGACTTGATGCGCAGGTCGTCCGCCGCGTTGGTGCCGACCTTCTGTTTCACCTGCCCCGTCGCGAGGTCCAGGACGACCAGTGAGGCGTCGCCGTCGGCGACCGCCGCGGCCAGGTGGGTGCCGTCGGGGCTGACCGTGGACGACATGATCTTGCCGTCGGTCATGACGGTGCGGTCGCCGTAGGGCTTGATGTACTGGTCGCTGGGGAGCACCTGGCCGTTGCGGGTGACCTGGGCGACCTGCTGGGTGCCGAACTGCCACGTCGAGGCGACGGCGGTCCCCGTGACGCCGAGCGCGACGGTGATGCCCGCCGTCACCAGGAGGGTGCGCCGGCCGACCCGTCTGCCGAAGAGGCTGACCTGCTCTTTCCCGCTGACCCGGCGCTGCCGTGTTACCTGCATGGACTTATCCCTTCGAGGTGGTGTCGAGCAGTTCGACGTTGCCGTCGAACTGCCAAAGGGGGTTCGGGGCGTCCCCGGTGGGGGTACGGACGAGGAAGTAGCCGTTGACTTCCTTCGGTCCGTCGCCGTCGGCCACGAACCGCCCGTCTGAGGCGACGTCGAGCTGGTAGACGGCCGTACCGGCCACCGCGACGTCGGGGAGATGCCAGGTCACGACGCAACGCCAGTCGTTGCCCGCGCCTTCTTGAGCGCCCTGGCCGTCGCTCTTGGTGCACGCCGCCGTGGTCCGCAGCTTCGCCTCCGTGACGGCGGGGCGGTGCAACTGCCGGGTCTGCAGCCGGTAGAGGTGGGCGAACGCGGTGGCCACCGAACGCTGCACCTTGTTCTGCTCGATGCCGGAGCCCGTGGACGGGGTCGCCACGGCGACCACCGCGACGGTGACGGCGGTGAGGGCGGCCGGCGGCAGCAGTCCGACCGTGAGGGCGCGGCGACCGGCGCCGTCGTAGGCCAGGTTGGTGAAGTCCCGCCGCAGGAACAGCAGATAGGCCAGCGCCGTCGCCAGCACGGCCCACACCAGGCTGACCGCGACCCCGATCAGCAGCGGGGCGAGCTGGGCCGGGCTGGTGAACAGGCCGTTCCAGGAGATGAAGGCGTAGCCCGGCAGGGCGAGGCGTACGGCGACCGGCAGCGGCAGCATCTGGGCGACCTGCATGCCGAGCGCGACCAGGGGCGGCAGCAGCAGGCCCATCGGGGAGCGCCCGAGGGCGACCGACCCGAGCAGGCCGAGCGCGGTGAGTGCCAGGGTCGGAGCGAGCGCGCACAGCCACGCCAGCACGACCCGGCCGGCCGCGTCCCCCGGTGTCAGCAGGTGGCCGTCGAGGCCGACCAGCGGCTGGTCGCCGACCGACGCCAGCCCGCCGATCACGCTGGAGCAGACGAGCCCGGCCACCAGCAGCAGGATGACGGTGAGGCTGGCCAGTGACTTCGCCACGAAGATCCCGCGGGGTGAGCGCACCGCCACCAGCAGATGCCGCCAGGTCCCCAGCCGGTCCTCGGCGGCGAACACGTCACCGGCGACCGCCGAGGTCAGCAGCGGCAGCGCCCAGGTGCCCGCGAAACCGAGCATCACCAGCGGCCCGGCCCACCCCGTGGCGTGCATCCAGCGGCCGAACAGCGTGTCGGAGGGCAGTGTGCTCTGCTGACCGACCCCGGCCACGAAGAGCGCCGGCGCGATCCAGCAGGCGAGGACCAGCAGCCGGATCCGCCACTGCGAGACCAGCTTCACCACCTCGAAGCGGTAGCCGCGCGACAGCGGCACGCGGCGCACGACGGCAACGCCGTCTTCGGCGATGGCCGTGGTCATCGGCCGTCCTCCTGGGGCTCGGTGAGGGCGAGGAAGGCGGCCTCCAACGGCGAGACGACGGGCGCCAGTTCGCGTACCGCGACACCCGACCGCACGAGGTGCGCCACCAGTTCGTCGAGCGCGGGCACCAGTGCCCGGACGACCAGTACCTCGGCGTCCTGCCGCGTCCTGGTGTCCTCGACGACCCTGATCCCGTCCGTGTCGTCGGCCAGCCGGCGCGCGGCCCGCGGATCGGAGGTGCGCACCCGGTAGTCGAGTTCGCGGTTCTCCGCGGCCAGCTTGTTCAGCGGTCCGGAGAAGACGACCCGTCCGGTGGCGAGGATGGTCACCTCGGAGCACAGCGCCTCGAGGTCGTCCATCCGGTGACTGGAGACGACCACACCGGTGCCGGCCGCGGCGAGCCGGGTCAGAACCCGGTGCACCTGTCTTTTGCCGGACGGGTCAAGGCCGTTGGAGGGTTCGTCGAGCACCAGCAGCCGCGGTCCGGTGAGCAGGGCGGCGGCCAGACCGAGGCGTTGCCGCATGCCGAGGGAGAAGCCGCGGGCCTTGTCGTCGGCGACGTCGGTGAGCCCGACCTGGTCGAGCACCTCGTCGATCCCCGCCGTCCGCGCGTCGTGGCCCCGGAGTCGGGCCAGCGCCGCGAGGTTCTGCCGGGCGGTGAGGGAGGGGTAGAGGCCGGGGCCGTCCACGAAGCCGGCGACCCCGTCGGGAACCGCGAGCGCCCGCTCGACCGGCGTACCGAGGATCTCCAGCCGGCCGCCGTCGGCGACGGCCAGACCCAGCAGAAGGCCGAGCAGTGTCGTCTTGCCGGCGCCGTTCGGCCCCACCAGGCCGTGTATCTGACCCTGCGTCACATCCAGGTCGACGCCGTCGAGTGCCACGACATCGCCGAAACACTTGGTGATCCCACGCGCCCGGACCGCGAGAAGTGCGTCCATAGTCCCCTCTCCCCAAACCCCCAGGCAACCTAGGGACGGCACACAGCGCGGGCGAGGGACCAGGGTTGAACGTCCAGGGAACGGATCGTCAAGTGATTGGCAAGTACATGAGTACGAAGTACTCGCATCGGCCCAGAACCGGGCAACGCCGTCCGACGCCCGTCAACGGCCGGTAATGCGCCGGTCCCGTGCCGCCCGGCGAAGGACTCCCGATGGGCGGACACTGGAAGGTATGACACGCGAGCCCACGCAACCGTCCCGGCGCGTCGTCCTGCTGGGCGCGGCGGGCGGTCTGCTCGGCGCGGCGGGCTGCGGCAGCGGCACGACCCACACGGCTCCGTCACCGTCGGCCTCCTCCCCGTCGGCCCCCTCCCTGTCGGCTCCGTCACCGTCGGGCACCGCCCCGGCCGGTGCGCCCACGTCGCCGCCGCCCACGACGCAGGCCGCCGCCCTGCCGCGTACGACACCGTGGCGGCCGACTTCCGCGGAGATCACTCCGGCCGCCAAGCTGCGTGCGGTTCAGCTGGTCGAGGCGATCGGGGCGTGGCCGCAGGGCAGGGGCGGCGCGGCGGCGGCCCGGACGCGGGTGGCCGCGCTGAGGCTTCCCGCCTCCCTCGTCGCCCAGGCCGGCCCGCTGCTGCCGGACGCGGACGCCGCTGTCGTGCAGGTGGTCGACGCCCAGTACGGCGGCATCCTCACCGACTCCGCCAGCGTGCTGGTCGTCTGCCGTCAGTGGACGCTCCGGGGCGGCAGGGTCGGCGCCGGCGGTACGACGGTGGACGTACGGCTCACCCGCGCCGCCTCCGGCTGGACGGTCACCGCCCTGCACCCCGCGCGGCCCGGCGCGGCCGTGTCACCGCTGCCGGGCCGCGTCCGCGCGATCCTCGCCGACTCCCGCATCGAACTGCCGCCCGCCGCCCAGGCCGATCTGCGCAGCGGCCGCATCCACGACAGCGTCCTCACCGCGATGCGGCAACTGGCGGGCACCTACCGGATCTACGTCAGCGTCGTCCGCTCCGGCCATCCCCTCGACGTCTTCGGCACCAGCCGCCCCAGTGACCATCCCCGCGGCCGCGCCTTCGACGTGTGGCAGATCGACGGCCACGCGGTGGTCGACCCGGCCACGCCCCGCGGCCTCATCGAACGCTTCATGCGGGACGCGGCGGCGGCCGGCTCCTACAACGTCGGCGGACCCGTCCAGCTCTCCGGTGGCGCCACCGCCAACCAGTTCTTCAGCGACAACACCCACCACGACCACGTCCACATCGGATTCACCGGCTGAGCCCGGCCGCTGCCGTACGACGGTTCAGGGCCGGCCCACCTCGTGCGGTTCCGCGACGGCCGGCTCGCTCTCGCCCGGCGCCTCCTTCGGCCGTTCGGGCCTGCGCGGCCGGTGTGTCAGGGACAGCGCCACCGGCTCCGTGTAGCGGGCGGTGAGCGGGCCCAGGATCACCAGGATCAGGACGTACGCCGTGGCCAGCGGGCCGAGCGAGGGCTCGATGCCGGCGGTGACGGCGAGACCGGCGATGACGATGGAGAACTCCCCGCGCGCGACGAGCGTGCCGCCCGCGCGCCAGCGGCCCTTGGCGGAGATGCCGGCCCGGCGTGCCGCCCAGTAACCGGTCGCGATCTTCGTCGCGGCCGTGACGACGGCCAGGGCGAGGGCCGGAAGCAGGACCGGCGGGATGCTGGCCGGGTCGGTGTGCAGGCCGAAGAAGACGAAGAAGACGGCGGCGAACAGATCGCGCAGCGGGGCCAGCAGGTTGTGCGCGCCCTCGGCCACCTCACCGGACAGGGCGATGCCGACGAGGAAGGCGCCCACGGCGGCGGAGACCTGCAGTTGCTGCGCGAGACCGGCGACGACGAGAGTCAGCCCGAGGACGACCAGCAGCAGCTTCTCCGGGTCGTCGTTGGAGACGAAACGCGAGATGTGCCGTCCCCAGCGGACCGCGACGACGAGGACGAGCCCGGCCACCCCGAGGGCGATGCCCAGGGTGAGACTGCCCGCCGCGATCCCGGCGCCCGCCAGCAGCGCGGTGACGATCGGCAGGTAGACCGCCATGGAGAGGTCCTCCAGCACCAGGATGCTGAGGATGACCGGCGTCTCACGGTTGCCCAGCCGCCCGAGGTCGCCGAGCACCTTGGCGATCACGCCGGACGACGATATCCAGGTCACCCCGGCCAGGACGACGGCGGCGACCGGCCCCCACCCCAGCAGCAGCGCCATCACCGCGCCGGGAAGGGCGTTGAGGGCGGCGTCGACGAGGCCGGCCGGGTACTGGGTCTTGAGGTTGGAGACGAGATCGCTGGCGGTGTACTCCAGGCCGAGCATCAGCAGCAGCAGGATCACCCCGATCTCGGCGCCGATGGCGACGAACTCCTCACTGGCGCCCAGCGGCAGCAACCCGCCCTCGCCGAAGGCGAGTCCGGCGAGCAGATACAGCGGGATGGGGGAGAAGCGGAAGCGCGCGGCGAATCGGCCGAGCAGTCCCAGGCCGAGGATGATGCCGCCGAACTCGATCAGGAAGCGTGCGGAGGAGTGCATACGGCTCACTCCCGCCCGAGTATCGCGGCGGCCGCCTCGACGCCCTCACGGGTACCGATCACGATCAGCGTGTCGCCGCCCGCCAGCCGGAAGTCCGGAGTCGGCGAGGGAATCGCCTCGGCCCGGCGTAGCACCGCCACGATGGACACGCCGGTCTCGGTGCGCATCCGGGTCTCACCCAGCAGCCGCCCGTTCCAGTACGACACGGCGGACAGCTCGATCCGCTCGGCCACCAGGCCCAGTTCGGTCGTGGACAGCAGGTTCGGGCTGTGGTGCGTCGGCTTCATGGCGTCGACCAGTGCCTCCGCCTCGCCCGCGGTCAGCCGCACCGACAGCGCGCACGCGTCGGGATCGTCCGTGCGGTACGCGCTCATCGTGCGGGTGCCGTCCCGGTGCGCCACCACCGACAAGCGGCGCTGTTCGCGCGTCGTGAGGTCGTAACGGACCCCGATCCCTGGCAACGGCGTACTGCTGAGGCGTGGCGCACCCACGGCCGACCCCCTCCGACTTTGACATCTCTTTGGGAAACCTTGAACCCCACCCTACGGGGTGAGGTTCAAGGGGGCCGTGCCGTAGATCAGGTTGTGGATCCGGTTCAGCGAGCGTGGTCGCCGATCGTGAGGACACCCAGGAGCCTGGGGCTGGTGGCGTTGTCGTACACGACGTCACCGTCGGACTTCTTCCAGATCCCGATGCGGAAGTTGTCCGGGGTGTCGGTGGCGGTGACGCGGAAGGCGTAGCCGGACTTGCCGTTGACCGTTCCCGACCCCTGGTACACGGCCTGGTCGCCGGTGACCACGAGCCAGTCGGAGGCGGTCGAGCGGAGCCTCAGCTTCGCCGGGCCGAACTCGAAGGACGCCTCCCCGGCCGGGACGGTGCCCCGCTTCGGGTAGTGGGCGGTGAAGAAGAAGGCTGCCTTGCCGGTCAGGTCCGGCTGGGCGGGGTACGCGCCGGCGGGGGAGGTGAAGACTCCGGTGCCGAACGCGGATCCGGCCGAGCGGTCATAGGCGATGAGTTCGGGAAGGGTCCTGCTGGCGGAGCCACCGTCGTCGTCCGTCACCGTGATCACCGGGCGGCGGATTCCGGCCTTGGCATACGTGTGTTCGGCCCGGCAGCCCGCAGCGGTGACCGTCCCGGGGGTCGGCCTGCCGCCGTCCTTCCAGTCGACCGCGCAGGTGTGGGTGTCGCTCGTCCCCGGGTCCCTGAACCGGGCCGTGACGACCGCCCGTTGGCCGACCGGCACCGCGGATCGCGGACCTTGGGCGGAGGTGATGGCGGGGGCCGCGTTGGTCACCGTGACCCTCGCCGTGTCGTGGCTGCGTCCGCCGGTCAGGGTGACCGTGTAGGTGCCGTCGTCGGTGCACGTGATGGTGGTCCTCGCGGCGGCGGGGTCGGCGAGGGTGCAGGGCGCTCCCTGCTCGACCGTCCACCGCGCGCTGCCCGCACCGGAGAGCGAGCCGTTCAGCGTGATCGCGTCGCCCTCCGCGCCTGCCGCGTTCCCACCGGCGTGCACGATGGTCACCGGGTCGATGCTCGTCAGCGTGGGGACGACCGGCTTGATGAGGCCGTCGGAGTCGAACTCCAGCCTGTCGACGGTCGTTTCGCGGTGTGTGCCGTCGCCGCCGGGGATGGCGAAGCGGTGGTAGGCGATGTACCAGTCGTCGGTGTTCGGCACCTGGACGACCGAGTGGTGGCCGGTGCCCTTGATGCCCAGGGAGAGGTCCTTGGAGAGGATCACGCCCCGCTTGGTCCAGGGACCGGTGGGGGAGGGGCCGGTGGCGTAGGCGACGCGGTAGTTCTCGTCGCGGGTGTCGTTCTCCGACCACATGAAGTAGTAGGTGCCCTTGCGCTTGATGACGAAGGAGCCCTCGTTGTAGCCGCTGGGCGTGATGTCCTTGACCTTCGCGTGGTCCAGCGAGGTCATGTCGTCGTTCAGCGGCACCACGTACGCGTGGCCGTTGCCGAAGTACAGATACGACTGGCCGTCGTCGTCGGTGAAGACCGCCGGGTCGATCATCTGGCCGCTGAACTGCCCTGCCTTCAACAACGGCTTGCCGAGAGCGTCCTTGAAGGGGCCGGTCGGGGAGTCGGCGACCGCGACACCGATGTTGGCGTCGGCGCAGAAGTAGAAGTAGTACTTGCCGTTCCTCTCCGCGATCGTCGGCGCCCAGGCTCTGCTGTCCGCCCAGGAGACGTCGGGACCGAGGTCGAGGATGACGCCGTGGTCCTTCCAGTGGACCAGGTCGGTGGAGGAGTACGCCTTGAACTGCGTGCCGCTCCAGCCGTCGTAGCCGTCGGTGGTCGGGTAGAGGTAGAAGGTGTCGCCGAAGCGGACGATGTTCGGGTCGGCGTTGAGGCCCGGCAGGACCGGGCTCTTCATGACGAGCGCCGAGACCGTCCAGCTGCGCTTCGTGCCGTCGGACCCCGTCACCTCGTACGTCACCGGCTTGCCGAAGTCCTGCACGCTGCCGGAGGCGGGGCTGATCGCCGCGCCGTGGGCGAGGGTGAACTCCGGTGCGAGGGAGGTGAGATCGGTGCCCTCCTTCATCGGCAGCGTGATCCTGCCGTCCGCGTTGTCGACGATGGCGTCGACCTTGAGGTCGGGGTGGGAGACATGGGCGATCCCCGCCGTGTTGCCGCTGAGCTCCATCACCTCGGCGGCCGACAACGCCCGGTCGTAGATGCGGAAGTCGTCGACCTCGCCGCCGTAGTACGGGTCGGCCGAGTACAGCGACCGGCCGATGTAGCCGGTGTAGTCCTTGTGCGCGTCGTACAGTTCGGACGGTTTGATGCTCGTCGTCGTACGGGCCGCCTCGACGCCGTCGACGTAGAGGACCATCGTGCCGGTGGAGCCGTCGAGGGTGACGGTGACGTGCCGCCACTGGCCGGGCGTGAGCTGCGAGCCGGCCGTCAGCTTCGACTCCGCCGACCAACTCGCCTTGGTGATGGCCGAGTAGAGGCTGGAGCCGCCGTTGGAGGGCGTGGCGAAGAGGTACTTGTCGCTGTCCGGCCCGAGCCCGAACAGCCACTGGAAGGCGTTTCCGCCCTGCCACTTGGCGTACGTCGACACGGTGACGCTGTCGGCGTCGTTCAGCACACCGTTCGGGATCCTCACGTACGGCGAGTCGGAGGCGCCGGACATCTTGAACGAGCCGCCGTCGACGCCGGTGCCGAAGGCGGGGGTTCGGACGTACGTGCCGTGGTAGCCGTGTCCGCTGGAGTCGACCACGATGCTGCCGGACGTCTCGTCGAAGCCGTAGTGCAGCAGCAGGTCGGCCGGGACGGCCGGGCCCTCCTCCGACACCGTCACCCGGGCCCGGACCGGGAGCGCGGCGCCGTCGGGCAGGCTGCCCGTCACGGTGAAGGTGCCGGCCTGGGCGTACTTCGACTCGGGCACGTCCTCCCAGGAGACGGCGACAGGGCGCTTGACACCGTCGGCGTAGGTGGCGAGCACCGTGGCCGGCAGGACCGGCCGTTCACCGGTCCGTGTCGTCACCGGCACGTCCTCGACGCTCTCGACCAGTTGGTCCGGCTGGTAGGCGCGCAGCAGCCGGTCGTACTCGGCCTGGGTGACGGGCAGGACGGTGCCGTGGCGCGGCTTGGCCGGCAGGTCGTAGTCGGTGACGGGGGTCCAGTTGCCCGAGTCGAGGTCGCTGGTCTCGAACGGGAGGTAGCCGCGGCCGCCGAACTCGTCCAGGAACGCGTACCACTTGTCCTCGGTGTTCGACTTGAAGACCAACGGCCCCTCGGCGGCGCTCATCACGCCCTTGCCGATCCCCTCGGCGACCGGGCTCCACGAGCCCAGGATGGAGTCGCTCTTCTCCTCGAAGATGAACTTGCTGTTGGGAGTCGAGGAGGAGTTGTTGCGCTCGTCCTTCGAGAGGCGGTAGTACGTACCGTCCTTCTGGATCATCGTGGAGTCGATGACGGACCAGCCGCGGTCGATCCAGACCCTGGGCTCGCTGAAGGTGTAGAAGTCGCGGGTGGTCGCGTACATCATGCGGTTGTACGTGTCGCCGGTGTGCCCGGCGTTGTCGTACAGCTTCGACGCCCAGAAGACGACGTACTCGCCGAGCTGGGCGTCGTAGAACGCCTCCGGGGCCCAGGTGTTGCCCGCGCTGTCGGGGGAGACCCTGACCAGGCGCTGGTTCGTCCAGTGGACCAGGTCGGTGGACTCCCAGACCATGATGGACTTGCTGCCGCTGCGCTGGGCGGCGTCCCAGTCGCCGTTGCCGTAGATCCTCAGGTCGGTGGCGATCTGGTAGAACTTGTCGCCCTCGGGGGAGCGGATGATGAACGGGTCGCGCAGGCCCTTCTCGCCGAGCGTGGAGGTCAGCACGGGCTTGCCGTCGTTCAGCTCCCGCCACTTCAGGGGGTCGTCGCCCTTGCTCAGCGCCGCGTAGAGCTGTTCGCCGTCCGCGGTTCCCTCGCCGGTGAAGTAGCTGAACATGTAGCCCTTGAGGGCCTGTCGCGCGGGGAGTTCGGGGACCTTCGCGGTCAGGACGCGGGTCGTTCGCGCCTCGCCCTTGGTGACGGTGGCGGTCAGCTCGACGGTGGTGGCACCGGCGCCGTGTGCGGGGCGGTGGACGACGCCGTCGGCGGAGACGACGTCCGGAGCGGCGGAGGACCAGGTGACCCGGGTGCCGTACGAACCGGTCGCCGGGAGCGACAGGTTGCCGCGTACGTCGTCGAGGTTGTGGACGGTGAGGTCCTCGGCGGCGTGCTCGGTGGCCGTTTGGTCGTCGAAGTCGGGCAGCACCGTGACGTCGAAGGACTTGGTGTCGCTCACGGCGCCCTTGCGCAGGGTGGCCGTGAGCTTCGCGTGGGCGGCGGGTTCGCCGGCGGCCGGGCGGGTCACCCTGCCCGTGTCGCTCACCACGCCGGTGTCGTCGCTGGCCCAGCTGATCGTGGAGCCGCCGGCCGTCCCGGTCTTCGGCAGGTCCAGGTCGGCGGTCACCGCGCCGGTGTCGCCGAGGCTGAGGGCGGCCTTGTCGTCGGCGACGCCCTGTGTGGCGACAGGAAGGGCGAGCCGGGCGACCTCGGAGGCGTCGAGGGAGCGGTCGTAGACGCGGAAGTCGCGCACGCGGCCCTTGAAGAGCTTGTCGCCGGAGTAGAGCGACTTTCCGATGTAGTTGCCGGTCGTGGTGCCCGAACCGATGGAGCCGGGGGTGATGGTGACCGAGGTGTTGCGGCCGACCTCGACGCCGTCCTCGTACAGCACGCCCGTGGTGCCGGCCTGGGTGTAGGTGAGGTGCTTCCACACCCCGCGGCTGAGGTTGTGCGCGTCGGCGGGCTTGGTGGTCTGCTCCGTCGACCAGTTGCCGGTCGCGATCGAGGTGCGCAGGGAGTTTCCGGTGGTGAAGAGGTAGCCGTTGCCGTTGCCGCCGCTGGAGTTGCCGAAGCCGTAGAGGAAGTACGGCGTGGACTGGGCGGAGTCGATCAGCACGTCCGTCGAGACGGTGATCGCGGACATGCCCTTCATGACGTCGTTCGGCACCTTGATGTAGGTGTCGGAGCCGTTGAAGGCGAGTCCCTGCCCGGTGGCCGACCAGTCGGCGGTGCCGTTCACGGTGCCGTCGCGGCCGTTGCCGGAGGCGTCGGGGACGGTGCTTCCGGAGTCCGCGTCGAGCTTGTACCAGAGGGCCAGCCCGTCGGCGACGTCCGAGGTGTCCGCCGCGTGCGCGGGGGAGAGCGGTGCGGTGAGGCCCAGGAACAGCGACACGGTGGTCAGACCGGCGAGCCGGCCGGCCCGGCGTCTGACACGGGTGCGCCGGCGTGCGAGGTACGTCATGTGGGGTTCCTTGCGGAGGCATGGCTGACGGGGGGAGCAAGGCAGGGGAAGCCGGCCGGGAACGGGCGCCTCGGCCAGGGGCGCCTGATCGTTTCGGCTGGGTGACGTCGTGTTGCGAGAGTGTCAATCGAAGGTCATGCCACCGTCAAGAGGTTTCGAACAATGTCCGACCAGCCGCACACGTTCACTGTCGGGTCTCAACTGCCCGTCGGTCAGAGAGCGTTCTCGTACGTCCTTCCGGCGCCGACGCGGGCAGAGCGACGGCGCCCGACGCGGCGAGTGCGGTGCCCTTGCCTACAGGGCCCGGGCGATGAGGAGGGCGACGTCGTCGTAGTCGTCGGGGTGGCGCAGGCCGTAGAGCAGGAGGTCGCAGGTCTCCTCCAGGGGGCGGTGCGGCTCGTCGAGGAAGCCGAGCAGGGTCTGCAGACGGTCGTCGATGGAGTGGTGCCGGGTCTCGACCAGGCCGTCGGTGTAGAGGACGAGCAGATCGCCGGGGTCAAGACGGACCGAGGTGGTCTCGAAGGTGATGCCGCCGACACCGAGCGGTGCGCCGGAGGGCAGGTCGAGCAGCTTCGGGGCGTGACGGGGGCCGACCAGAGCGGGCGGCATGTGGCCGGCGTTGGCGAGCAGGCACTCGCGGGTGCGGGGGTCGTACACGGCGTAGAGGCAGGTGACGATGTAGTGCTCCAGATCGCAGGTGATCTTGTCGAGGTGGCGGAGCACGGAGCCGGGTTCGAGATCGAGGTCGGCGTAGGCACACGTGGCGGTGCGCAGCCGGCCCATGGTGGCGGCGGCGTCGATGCCGTTGCCCATGACGTCGCCGACGACCAGCGCGGTCTTGTCGTCGTCGAGCGGGATGACGTCGTACCAGTCGCCGCCGACCTCGCTGGTGGCCTGGGCGGGCTGGTAGCGGGAGGCCAGCTCCAGGCCCGCGTGCTGGGGCGGATGATCGGGCAGCAGGCTGCGTTGCAGCGTGAGGGAGGTGTTGCGCACGCTCTGGAACCAGCGGGCGTTGTCGATGGCCACCGCCGCCCGCCCGGCGAGCTCGGCGGCCAGCACGACGTCGTCGTCGTCGAACGGCGCCGGATTGCGGGTCCGTTTCAGGTCGAGCGCGCCGAGCACCTCACCGTGGGCGATCAGCGGCACCGCGAGGTACGAATGGACGCCCGCCCGGGCCAGCAGCGAGCCGGCCTCGGCGTCCCGCGCGATGCGCGGCAGGTCCCGTTCGCCGACGTGCCGCACCAGGACCGGGCGGCCGCTGTGGACGCACAGGGTGACCAGCCGGTCGCCCTCGTAGGCCGCCAGTCCGCCGGGCGGGTCGGCGGCGCGCAGGGCCACCGTCGGATGGGCCGCCTTGAGCGCGAGGGCGCGGAAGAGTTCGGGTCCGTCGTCCGGTCTGCGGGAGCGGCGGCAGGCCAGCGCCGAGTCCAGGACGTCGACGGCGACCACGTCGGCGAGCTGCGGCACGGCGATCTCGGCCAGCTCCCGGGCGGTCTCCTCCACCTCCAGCGTGGTCCCGACCCGCACCGAGGCGTCCGCGATCAGCGCGAGCCGGCGCCGCGCCCGGTCGGCCTCGGCCGCCGCGCGGTGCCGCTCGGTGACGTCGACGACCGAGGCGGCCGCGCCCAGGACCCGGCCACCGGGGTCTTCAAGTCGGTAGAACGACATGGACCAGGCGTGTTCGTGCTCGGGGTCGGTCCGCGGACGGCCGACGTGGTACTGGTCCAGCAGCGGAGTGCCCGTCGTGAGCACCTGCCGCAGCGCGGACTCGATGGTGTCGATGTCCGGCAGCGGCAGGGTCTCCCGCAGGCCCCGGCCCACGTGCTCCTCGGCCGGGACGCCGTCGATGCGCTCCAGCGCCGGGTTGACCAGCAGGTAGCGCAGATCGGGGTCGAGCAGGGCAAGGCCGATGGGGGACTGCCTGATCAGCCGGTCGCACAGGGCCAGGTCGGTCTCGACGCGCTGCAGGAGGTTGTGGTCGGCGGCGATGCCCAGCGCGTAGACGTCCCCGAGATCGTCCTGCAGCCGCATGTTGCGGAACTCCATGACCCGGGTGGTGCCGTCCTTGTGCCGGATCGGGAAGGCGCCGGCCCAGCTGCGGCCGGTCTGCAGCACCTCGGTGAACAGCCTGACCACGGCCTTGAGATGCTCGGGATGGATGAACAGCCGTGCCGCGTACTTGCCGAGCGCCTCCTGCGCGGAGTACCCGAACAGTTCCTCGGCCTGCGGGGTCCAGAACACGATGCGCCCGTCGGCGTCGACGACCGTCGCGGCCACGCTCAGCAGGTCCAGCAGACCGGTCGGCGGGGGTGACTCGACGTCGGGGACATCGTCGTCCGTCGAGAAGGATTCGGCTGTCATCCGGCACGCACCTCCACCGTTCCGCAGGATCCGGCGACCCTTGCCGGCGTCGTCGCACACCCGGGTTTTGACCAGCGGTCCTTCCATGGTCCCTCCGCTTCCGGACGGGCGGAAGCGGGCGAGGGCGGGCAGCCCGGTCCGTCAGGCCCGTGCGCTTCGGGCGGTCTAGCAGGAACATGGGGGTGTACAGGACGGCACCCGGATGGCACCCATGGATCCAGCGCGAGACGAGCCCGACGGGCCGACGCCCGCGGGACCGCGCGATCTCCTCGACGCGTCCAGCGACGCGGCGGCGGTCCTCACCGCTCAGGGGGTCGTGCTCGGCTGGACCCGTGCCGCCGAGGCGCTGCTCGGCCACCCGGCCGCCGAGGTGGTCGGCACGTCCGCCGCCCGCCTGCTGGCCGTCCCCAGGGACCCGGCGCGGGTGGCCGGGGTGGTGCGGCGGTGCCGGGCCGGCATGGGGTGGAACGGCCTGGTCCCGCTCCGGCACCGCGACGGCCGGTCCGTCGACGCCGACCTGCGGGTCTCCGCGTCCTTCCAGGTCGGGGAGAGCGAGTGCTTCCTGCTCTCGGCGCGGGAGCGGCGTCAGCAGTGGATGATCGGCCAGTCCGTGCTCGACGGGTTCCTCACCCGTTCCCCGGTCGGCATGGCGGTGATGGACCTGGAGCTGCGCTACGTGTGGCTCAACGACACCCTCGAATCCTTCGGCGGCGTGCCGCGTGAACAGCGGCTCGGGCGCCGGCTGAGCGAACTGCTGCCGGGGCTGCAGGCGGCCACGCTCGAAGGGCTGATGCGCAAGGTCCTGCAGAGCGGGGTCCCGGTCACCGACTACGAGTACCTGGGCTGGAGCTGGGCCGACCCGCACCGCCAGCGCGCGTACTCCACGTCCTTCTTCCCCCTGGTGGACGCGGGGGAGACCGTCACCGGGGTCTGCTACATGGTCCAGGACGTCACCGAGCGCTGGACCGCGCGACGGCTGCTGACGCTGGTCAACGAGGCCGGCACCTGCGTCGGCACCACCCTGGACGTCATCCGGACGGCCCAGGAACTCGCCGACTTCGCGGTACCGCGGTTCGCGGACTTCGTCGTCGTCGACCTCCTGGAGCCCGTCCTGAGCACCGAGGGGCACGGGGCGTGGCTCACGGACGCCGGGCCCGCCCCCGCCCAGCCGGTGCTGCGGCGTGCCGGGATGAGTTCGGTGCGGGAGGGCTGTCCCGAGGCCGTGGTGCGGATCGGGGAGAAAGCGGGCTTCCTGCCCCCGACACACGATCTGAGCCTGCTCATCGACGGTGAACCGATCCTGCTCCCGGTCGTCGATCCCTCGGCGAAGGAGTGGGTCACCGAGCAGCCCGAACGCGCCCAGCGCATCCGTGAGTTCGGCCTGCACTCCCTGATATCCGTGCCGATGCGGGCACGCAACACCGCGCTCGGCATCACCACCTTCATGCGCTCCCTCAACCCGGTCCCCTTCCAGCCGGACGACGTACTGCTGGCCCGGGAAGTGGTGGCCCGGGCGGCGCTGTGCGTCGACAACGCCCGCCGCTACACCCGCGAGCACACCGCGGCGGTGACCCTGCAGCGCAGTCTGCTGCCGCAGGCCCTCTCCGGCGGAACCGCGCTGGAGGTGGCCTCCGCCTATCTGCCGGCCGACCCCACGGACGGTGTGGGCGGCGACTGGTTCGACGTGATCCCGCTGTCCGGGGCCCGGGTCGGTCTCGTCATCGGCGACGTGGTGGGACACGGCATCACCGCCGCGGCGGCCATGGGCCGGCTGCGTACGGCGGTGCAGACCCTCGCCGACATGGAACTGCCGCCCGACGAACTGCTGGCCCACCTCGACGACCTCGTCCTGCGGCTGAGCGCCGAGAAGACCGACGGTGGCGGGCCGGCCCAGGGAAGCATGACCGCCTTCCTCGGGGCGACCTGCCTGTACGCCGTCTACGACCCGGTCACCGGTCGCTGCACGATGGCCCGCGCCGGACACCCCCCGCCCGTCGTGGTCGCACCCGACGGCCGGGTCTCCTTCCCCGAGCCCCCGGCCGGACCGCCGCTGGGACTGGGCGCCATGGCGTTCGAGGCCACCGAGATCGAACTCGCCGAGAACAGCCTGATCGGCCTCTACACCGACGGTCTCATCGAGGGGTCCGACGGCGACATCGAGCGCGGCATGTCCCGCCTGGCCGGGGCTCTGACCCGCTCCGAGACCGACCTGCCCACGCTGTGCACGTCCGCGGTGCAGCAGCTCGTCCCCGGATCGCAGCCCGACGACATCGCCCTGCTCCTGGCCCGCACCCACACCCTGGGCGCGGATCATGTCGCCTCCTGGGACGTGCCCGTGGACCCGGCCGCCGTCGCCGACCTCCGCGCGCGGGCCACCCGCCAGGTGGAGGCCTGGGGACTTGAGGACCTCGCCCTGACGACGGAACTCGTCGTCAGCGAACTGGTCACCAACGCGATCCGCTACGCCGAGCCGCCCATACGTCTACGGCTGATCCGCGACACCGACCTGACCTGCGAGGTCGCCGACTCCAGCAGCACGGCCCCCCGCCTGCGACACGCCCGCAGCACGGACGAGGGCGGCCGCGGCCTCTTCCTCGTGGCCCAACTGACCGACCGCTGGGGCGCCCGCTACACCCCCGAGGGAAAGATCATCTGGGCGGAGCAGGAAAGGCCGTGAGGCTGGGTCCGTCGGCGGAGCGCGCTCCGGCCGCGACGAGGATTCCGGCGGTCCCGGGATGGGGGGCCGTGGTTCGCCCAGTCGAGGGGCGCCCGGACAGGAGTTGAGTTCGAGGCTCTCCGGAACGAGCAAGGCGCGCATGAGGTGCGTGATGCTGTCCCTGGCGGCCTGGCCGACCCTGTGGCCCCCGTCGGCCCCGGCTCCCACCGCGTCACCAAGCCGTTTTCGCGACGCCGCATTCCCTGGGGGCGCGGTGGCGGCCGCTAGGTGAAACCACGGAACTTGCTACTGACGTTCGCCGTGGAAGTACGCGGGCCTGAAACGGCGTCGGTGGGCGGGGCTAGGGTGCGAGGCACCCGATGGTTTCCGGGCCGGTCGTCGGCGGACGCCGGTCAGGTCCGCTGCTGCTGCCCCGAGGAGACACGTGATGGGCGCTCGTTCGTTCATGCTCGCGACACGGATACCGATGTCGCGCGATGGCTTCGCCGAGTGGCTGCGCACGCCCTTGCCGGGCCTTGACATCATCGAGAACCCGTCCGCGATGTACGTGGGGTGGGCCAGCGACGGCGCCGCCCCGGACTGGGACCTGGCCGAGACCGCCGCCCACTACCCGCAGGCGGTGGCCGGGATCCGCGCCGGGCGGGACAAGACCCCCCTGCAACTGCTCGCCCCCCGCGCCGCCCAAGGCTTCAGCCTGCTCCGCCACCGTGACGAGGCTCTGGAGGTCTATCTGTACGACTACCACGGCGAGGAGACCAGCACCCAGACCGATCTGCTGATGCTGGCCGGCGCGGGCCGCTTCGCGCACCCAGGCACCGAGGCACCGGTCATGTACTGGGGCGGCGACGTCTACCCCGGCCTCCCGATGCCCGGCGACGAGCCCCTCGCGATCATGCTCGTCACTCACACCCGAGCCCGCTTCGTGGACACCCACCCACTCGACACCCTGATCGCGAACCTGACGCCCATCGAGACCGACTTCCTCACCGCAAACGCCTACGGCGAGGACGAAGCCCCGCCCCAGGCCTCCCATGACCTGCTCGACCCCGCGCTCCGCGCCGACCCGGTCGCCGACCAGTGAGCCCTCGCCGACCTGAAGTCGCAGATCAAAGAGCTGTTGCGTGACAACGCCGGAGCCGTCCTGGGTATGCGGTCGACGGCAGATACAGGAGCCAGCCGTCCGGTTCACACCCGCCCGGGTTGAGAGGCCGACTCCGATCTGGTGCATGCAGGCGGAAGAACTCTTGCCTGGTGTCAAGCGCTGCGCAATCCCTGTACGAGATACCGGACTTGAGATAGCGTCACCCTGCCCCAGCGTATTGAATCGTTTCAACCGCCTGTGAGGGACGAGGTGCCATGACTTCCAGCAGCCCATCCGAGCACCCTGCACAACCCGGCCCCCGCCGCCGTACGGTCCTCGCCGCCGGCGCCGGAGCCGTCGCCCTGACCGCCGGACTTCCCGCCGTGACCTCCGCGGCGGCCGACACCGGAGCGGCCACCGCCAGACCCCCGCGCATCGGCACGGGCTGGCAGCGCTACGTCCAGGGCCCCGCCTCCCGCACCGTACGACCCGAGCGTGTCCTCGCCTCGACCGGTGACGTCCGCAAGCCCGAGGCCCTGCTGAAGCCCGGCGGCGCCAGAACCGTCCTGCGCCGCCCGCAGCCCGCCCCCACTCCGCGCTGGCCGGAGGGCACACAGGCCTCGGCGTCCTCCACGCACGCCGGCAACAACGGCAACGACGGCCAGCCGCGCACCTATGACGCCGCCAACGCCATCGACGGCAACCCCGACACCTTCTGGAACGACGACACGATCGCCGCCTTCCCCGACACCCTGACCATCACCCTGCCGCAGCCCCGCAGCATGTCCGGCATCACCGTGATCTCCAACAGCGACGGAGTGCCGACCGACTTCACGGTCGACGTCTGGGTCAACGGGGCCTGGCAGACCGCCGCGACGATCTCCGACAACGATGTCATCCAGCGGGCGGTGCCCTTCGGCGCCACGTTCTCGACGACCCAGGTCCGCATCACCGTCACCGCCGTCCAGGACACCCCGCGCGGGGCCTTCACACGGATCAACGAGGTCTGGCCCGAGGCGGTCCCACCGGTCGTGGCCCCCAGCGTCACGGTCGACTTCGGCAAGGTCGTGGTCGGGTACCCGCGCGTCCGCTTCACCTTCGCCTCGGACAACTCGCCCGGCGTGCGCCTCGCGTTCTCCGAGACCAAGCAGTTCCTCACCGACCGCTCCGACTTCACCCGCTCCGACCAGTCCGGCGTCGCGGCCCAGGGGACCGACCAGTTCGCCGTACCGGCCAAGGGCGCGGACTGGACCGACCACAAGGGCTTCCAGTCCGGCGACAAGGTCTACGCCGACGGACTGCACGGCTTCCGCTACCTGCGCATCGCGCTGGACGCCCTGGCGACCGACGTCCCGGCCGCGCAGCCCTGGGGAACCGTCGAGATCGACTCCGTCAGCCTGGACTTCACCGCCTATGTCGGCACCCCGGGCACCTACCGCGGCTGGTTCCTCTGCTCCGACGACGACCTCAACCGCTACTGGTACGGCGCCGCCTACACCAACGAACTCGTCACCGACACCTTCCGCCAGGACGACGTCGATCCGCGCAACGCCTGGACCGCCTCCCTGGAGGGCAAGCTCGTCCTGCACGACGGAGCCAAACGCGACCGCGACCCGTACGTCGGCGATCTCGCCGTCTCCGCCCGGACCCTGTACCTCACCCACGACGACACCGCGGCCGCCGCCCGCAACGTGCTCGCCGACCTCGCCGACCACCAGCGCGCCGACGGCTGGATCCCCCCGGCCTCCATCGCCGACTACACCCTCCCGCTCTTCGACTATCCGCTGTGGTGGGTGACTTGCAGCTGGGACTACGTGCTCTACACCGGGGACCGCGCCTACGCCACCCGCTACTACCCCAACCTGCAGAAGGTCCTGGACACCTGGTACCCGAGCGTCACCGACGAGGCCGGGCTGCTCAGCAAGGGACTCAACAACACCGGCGGATACGGCGACTACGCCTTCCTCGGACGCACAGGCAGGGTCACCTACTACAACGCCCTCTACGTCCAGGCACTCAAGGACGCCGCCCAACTCGCCCGTCTACTCGGCCAGCAGGCCGACGCGACACGCTGGACGCAGCGGGCCGCCGCGGTGACGGACGCCATCAACTCCCGCCTGTGGGACGCGAGTTCAGGCGCCTATCTCGACTCCGGAACCGGGGCCGTCCGGCACGCCCAGGACGGCAACTCCCTCGCCGTCACCGCCGGAGTCGCCGACACCGACCGCGCCCGGTCCGCGCTCGCCCATCTCGACGCCACCACGAGGCGCCCGTACGGCAACGCCTTCATGGACAACGACACGATCTTCGACGGCGCCTCCCAGCGCGTCTACGCCTTCACGTCGTACCCGGAGATCGTGGCCCGCTTCATCTCGGGACGCGCCGACTCCGCGCTCGACCAGATCCGCCGGACCTACGGCTGGATGGACGCCCACGACCCCGGCATCACGAACTGGGAGGGCATCGGCCCGGGCGGCTCGCTCTACGAGGACGCCTACACCAGCATGGCCCACGGCTGGTCCACCGGCGTCCTTCCGGCACTGACCCACCACCTGCTGGGCGCCCGGCCGACGTCCCCCGGATACGCCACCTGGGAGGTGCGCCCCGAACCCGGCGACGTCACCTGGGCGCAGGGCCAACTCCCCACCCCGCACGGCGCCTTGCGCGTCGCATGGGAGAACTCCGGACGCGTCTTCCGACTGGACGTCGACGTCCCCGAGGGAACCCGGGGCACGGTCGCGCTGCCGGGGGACAGCGGCCGTCTGACCGTACGGGCCGACGGGCGGCGGGTGTGGGACGGGCACCGCGCGTCGGACGGCAGGGTCGGTGTCGAGGACGGACGCGTCACCATCTCCGGACTGGCCTCGGGCACGCACACCGTCACCGCCCGCCGGGACGGCTGACCGGGGCAGGCGCGGACACGACGTCCGAAATCCGCCAGGCGCCGAGCCCGCCGGCGGAAACAATCGACGTATGACCGTGAACCAGGACGGGATCCGCATCGAGCACCGCGGGCACGCCCCGCAGGTCCACCCCACCGCCTACGTGGCACCGACCGCCACGCTGGTCGGCGACGTACGGGTCGGGCCACGGGCGCGGGTGATGTACGGCGCGGTGCTCGATGCCGAGGGCTCCCGGATCGAGATCGGCGAGGCGTCGGTGATCTGCGAGAACGCGGTCCTGCGCGCCTCCGCGGTGGCCGGCGACCAGCCCGTGCTGCTCGGCGACCACGTCTTCGTGGGACCGCACGCCACCCTGCTCGGGTGCGAGGTGGGCCGGTGCGCCTACCTCGCCACCTCGGCGACCGTCCTGCAGGGCGCACGGCTCGGCGCCGGCGCGGTCGTGGCCGTCGGCGCGCTGGTCCACGCCCGGGCCGTGCTGCCGGACGAGTTCTTCGTGCCCCCGCACACCCTCGCCCTGGACGACCCCGTGCGCGTCCTGGCTCCGGGCGACCCGGGGGTCGCCGCGGCCGTCGCCCAGGTCGGGTTCGCCCGGGTCGCCTTCGGCGTCGACGCGGCCTGGACCGACCGGATCAGGCGGTACGAGCGCGTGGCGGAGGTCCGGGTGGCGGAGTTCGGCGCCCATGCGGAGGACAGGATGCCCGGCTGACCGGGCAGGACGCCCGGCTGCGGAGGACAGGATGCCTGGCGTCGAATGACCTTGCCCTGCGGCGGGATCATGGCACTGTAGGTGTCGCAGTCATCGCCGTTCATCGGCGAGTGCCGCCCGTCGTCGCCGAAGGAGGCTGGCCGCGTGAATGTGGTGGTCTGGATCGTCGAGGGCACCTGGCCCGCGTGTGTGGACGCCGCGCGCAGACACGCGCCCGAGGACGCGGACGTCCTCCTGCTCCATGTGACCCCGGAGGACCTGCCGAGCGTGGCGCACGGCGCGTTCGCCGGGCTGCTGGGCCGAGGACACGCGGAACGCGATCCCGGCACCCGCGTCGAACACCTCGCCGCGGCCTCCGCCGACCAGCTCCTGCGCGCCGCCGCCGACCGGCTCGGCCGGCCCTGCAGCCGCACCGAGCGCACCGGACGCGTCGAACGCGAGGTCGTCGCGGCGGTCGAGGACGCCGATCTGCTCGTCCTGGCCCGCGACGGCGACCGTACCCACCTGGGCCCGCACAGCCTCGGCCCCGCCAGCCGCTTCGTCCTCGACCACGCCCCCTGCCCCGTCCTCCTGGTCTGGCCCGAACCGGCCCCCGGCCTGGCCACCATCCCACCCCCACCGCCGCATCCCCCGCACCACCGATAGCGTCAGCGCGCCGACACGGAGAGTGCGAGGTAGGGCAGCAGGACGGCGGGCAGCGTCAACAGCCAGGGCTTGAGCGGACGTTCACGTCTGAGAGGCACGAGCACAACGGCGATCACCATCAGCGCCAGCACGAACAGGCCGGTGATAACGAGGAGGCCCAGGACCGGACCACTGTGGTCGATCTGGTTGTAGGTGCAGCCGTCCAGGTCGGGCCGTTCCAGGTCGTCGAGCCCGCAGTGGCCGTACGCGGCATACCAACGGGCGCACCACACCACGACGACGGCCGGTATCCCGATGAGGACATGGACCAGCAGCGGCCCACCGTAGCGACGGATCACCGCAGCGCCTTCCGGGCGCGGAACTCGGTCACACAGCCGGCGCCGATCACGAACAGGGCGGCGCAGACACCGAGGAGCAGGGTCGTCCAGTTCATCCAGCCGTAGTTCGGATCGCTGGGGTACGTGGTGCCGTCGTCGCGGACGCAGTCGAAGCGCAGCGGCAGGTACGACGCCTCGTGCCGGACGAGGTGCCGGACCGTGTCGGCGCTGAAGCCGTCCCGGCACGCGGGCGCGGGCACGGAGTCCGCGCCGTCGTTGTAGGCGAGCTGGGAGGCCAGGACGCCGGTGAGTCCCAGTGCGTAGACCGCCGCCGCGCAGGCCGCCGCCAGCCACGCGGCGCGGTGCAGCAGATGGACCGCCCAGGGCTGGGGGCGGCCCGGCAGAGCCATCGCGAGGACTGAGACCGCGGCGATCAGCACGCCCAGGGCGCAGATGGCGAAGACGCCGAGTCCGGCGATCATGAGCCCCCCCTGTTCGGCATGATCTTTGTCGGTTCGGGCAACTCCACCAGGCCCGAGGGCGTTGGACTGTGACGGAGGCCACTCCTCCGGTCACAGTGGTGTCACAAGAGCCCGCATGGGCCGCTCGCCCCGTCCACCGCGCCCGATCCGCACGCCGAGGAGTTTCCATGAGCACAGCCGTCGTCGTGGGCAGTGGTCCCAACGGTCTCGCGGCGGCCGTCCGGCTCGCATGCGAGGGGGTCACCGTCACCGTGCTGGAGGCGGCGGACGTCATCGGCGGTGGTACCCGCACCAGCGAACTCACGCCCGGCCTGCTGCACGACCACTGTTCCGCGATCCACTCGATGGCGGCCGGCTCGCCCTTCCTGCGGACCCTGGACCTGGAGCGGTTCGGCCTGCGCTGGTGCCTGCCGGAGATCGACTGCGTGCATCCGCTGGACTCGGGAGCGGCGGGCGTGCTGCACCGGTCGGTGCGGCGGACCGCCGAGGGGCTCGGCCGTCCCGACGGTGACCGATGGGAGCGGCTGTTCGGGCCCCTGGGTGAGCAATTCGACGCGCTGGCCGAGGACTTCCTGGGCCCCCTGACCCGCGTGCCCCGTCACCCGCTGCTGCTGGCCCGTTTCGGCGTCCCGTCGATGCTGCCGGCGTCCGTGCTGGCGCGAGTGTGGCGCTCGGAGGCGGCGCGGGCACTGTACGGCGGCATCGCCGCGCACGCCTTCCGGCCGCTGAACCGCCCGGCCACGTCCGCCATCGGGGTGTCGATCATCGCGTCCGGGCACCGGTACGGCTGGCCGGTGGCGGCGGGCGGCTCGCGCGCGATCAGTGATGCCCTGGCCGGTCTGCTGGGAGAGCTGGGCGGCCGGATCGAGACGGGTGTCCGGGTGCGGTCCGCGGCTCAACTTCCCCTCGCCGACGTTGTGTTGTTCGATCTGGCGCCGGTCGCGGTGGCCGACGTGCTCGGCGACCGGCTGCCGCCCCCGGTCACCCGCGCCTACCGACGTTTCCGGCACGGGCCGGCCGCGTTCAAGGTGGACTTCGCGGTCCAGGGCGGGGTGCCCTGGACCAACGAGGCAGCCCGGCGGGCGGGAACCGTGCACCTCGGCGGGACCTTCGAGCAGGTCGCCGCCGCCGAGCACGCCGTCCACCTCGGCCGTATGCCCGAGCGGCCGTTCGTCCTGGTCGGACAGCAGTACCTGGCCGACCCGCAGCGCTCCCGAGGAGACCTCCACCCGGTGTGGACGTACGCGCATGTGCCCCACGGTTACGACGGCGACGCCACCGAGGCGATCGTCGGGCAGATCGAACGGTTCGCCCCCGGGTTCCGCGACCGGGTCGTCGGCAAGGCGGTGCGTACGCCGGCCGCCTTCGAGGAGTGCAACCCGAACTTCGTCGGCGGCGACATCGTCACCGGCGCCAACACCGTCCGCCAGCTGCTGGCCCGTCCCCGACCCGCCCTCGACCCGTACGCCACGGGCGTGCCCGGCATGTTCATCTGCTCGGCCGCCACCCCGCCGGGAGCGGGCGCGCACGGCATGTGCGGTGCGCACGCGGCCGAGTCGGCGCTGCGGTATCTGCGGAGTGCCGGGCGTTGACCGTGCCGCGCGAGGGCACAGGTTAGTAGGACGTCCAAGTAACTGTGCTCCTCCTCACACGCCGCCCCCCGCCGTCCCGTTACTAGGACGTCCTACTATTTCTTCGTCAGCGCCCGCGACCTGCCCTGGGAAGGCCCCGCCATGAGCGATCTGCACCGGCCCGTGCACCCCGTCCGTCTGGTCACGGCCTCGGCCCTGTTCGACGGGCACGACGCGTCGATCAACATCATGCGGCGCATCTTCCAGTCCCAGGGCGCCGAGGTGATCCACCTCGGTCACAACCGCTCCGTACAGGAGGTCGTCGACGCCGCCCTCGAAGAGGACGCGCACGGTGTGGCGGTCTCCTCCTACCAGGGCGGGCACGTCGAGTACTTTGAGTACCTCGTCCAGTCGCTGCGCGAGCAGGGTGCGGAGCACGTGCGGGTGGTGGGCGGCGGTGGCGGGGTCATCGTTCCCGAGGAGATCGCCCGGCTGCGGGGGAGCGGGGTGACCATCTTCTCCCCGGAGGACGGGCAGCGGATGGGTCTGGCGGGGATGGTCAACTCGGTCGTGCGGGACTGCGACTTCGACCTGTGGGACGCCAAGCCTGCCGATGCCGCCGCCGTGCTGGCCGGCGACCGGTTCGCGATCGCGCGTGCCGTCACCGGCGCCGAACTCGGCAAGCTGGACACGGAGTTCCTGGGCCAGGTGCGCGCCGCGGCCACCGCCCGGACGGTGCCGGTGCTGGGCATCACCGGCACCGGCGGCTCCGGAAAGTCCTCCCTCACCGACGAGTTGGTGCGCCGCTTCCGCGTCGACCAGCAGGACAAGCTGCGCATCGCGGTGATCGCCGTCGACCCGACCCGCCGCCGCGGCGGGGGCGCCCTGCTCGGCGACCGGATCCGGATGAACTCCCTGGACGGCAACCGGGTGTTCTTCCGCAGTCTGGCCACGCGCGGCAGCCGCGAGCTGCCCGAGCACCTGTCCGACGTCATCGACGTCGTGAAGGCCGCCGGGTTCGATCTGGTGATCGTGGAGACGCCGGGCATCGGCCAGGGCGACGCGGCGATCGTGCCGTTCGTCGACACCTCGCTGTATGTGATGACGCCGGAGTTCGGCGCCGCCTCCCAGCTGGAGAAGATCGACATGCTCGACTTCGCCGACGTGGTGGCGATCAACAAGTTCGAGCGGCGCGGCGCGAAGGACGCGATGCGGGATGTCGGCCGCCAACTGGTGCGCAACCGCGAGGCGTTCGGCCAACGGCCGGAGGACATGCCGGTGTACGGCACCTCCGCGGCGACCTTCAACGACGACGGCGTCACCGCCCTGCACCAGCACCTGAAGACCGTCCTCGCGGGGAAGGGGCTGCCGCTGGTCGAGGGCACGCTGGCACCGGTCGAGGTACGGCACTCCTCCGGCATCCGCCAGGTGGTCCCGGCGGACCGGGTCCGCTACCTCGCCGAGATCACCGACTCCGTCCGCGCCTACCACACCACCACCGGCCAACTGGCCGACGCCGCACGGCGGGTGCAGCGCCTGGCGACGGTCGAGGGGGAGCTGGTCGACGCCGGCCTGGACGCCGAGGACGTACGGTCACTGCTGGACCAGGCGCGGCGGCAGCTGCCGTACGAGATCACGGAGCAGATCCAGAACTGGCCCGCGGTCGTGGCCGCCTACTCCGGCGACGAGCAGGTGGTGAAGGTGCGGGACAAGGAGATCCGTACCAAGCTCACCCGCGAGTCGCTGTCCGGCAACAAGATCCCCCGCGTCGCCCTGCCCCGCTTCACCGACCACGGCGAACTGGTGCGGTTCTGGCGAGCGGAGAACCTGCCCGGCCACTTCCCCTTCACCGCCGGGGTGTTCCCCTTCAAGCGCGACGGCGAGGACCCGGCCCGGATGTTCGCCGGCGAGGGCGACCCCTTCCGCACCAACCGGCGCTTCAAGCTGCTCTCCGAAGGCCAGCCCGCCACCCGCCTCTCCACCGCCTTCGACTCCGTCACCCTCTACGGCCGCGACCCCGACGAACGCCCCGACATCTACGGCAAGGTCGGCACCTCCGGCGTCTCGGTGGCCACCCTGGAGGACATGAAGGCGCTCTACGACGGCTTCGACCTCGTAGCGCCCACCACCTCGGTCTCCATGACCATCAACGGGCCCGCGCCGACCATCCTGGCCTTCTTCCTCAACACCGCGATCGACCAGCAGCTGGAGAAGTTCCGCGCCGCCGAGGGCCGCGACCCGTCCCCCGAGGAAGCGGCCGAACTGCGGGCGCACGCGCTGGCGACCGTGCGCGGCACCGTGCAGGCCGACATCCTGAAAGAGGACCAGGGACAGAACACCTGCCTGTTCTCCACCGAGTTCTCGCTGCGGATGATGGCCGACATCCAGGAGTGGTTCATCCAGAACAAGGTCCGCAACTTCTACTCGGTCTCCATCTCCGGCTACCACATCGCCGAAGCCGGCGCGAACCCCATCAGCCAGCTCGCCTTCACCCTGGCCAACGGCTTCACCTACGTCGAGGCCTACCTCGCCCGCGGCATGCAAATCGACGACTTCGCCCCCAACCTGTCCTTCTTCTTCTCCAACGGCATGGACCCCGAGTACTCCGTCCTCGGCCGGGTGGCCCGCCGGATCTGGGCGGTGGCGATGAAGGAGAAGTACGGCGCGGGCGAGCGCTCGCAGAAGCTGAAGTACCACGTCCAGACCTCCGGACGCTCCCTGCACGCCCAGGAGATGGACTTCAACGACATCCGCACCACGCTGCAGGCGCTCATCGCCATCTACGACAACTGCAACAGCCTGCACACCAACGCCTACGACGAGGCCGTCACCACCCCCACCGAGGACTCCGTCCGCCGGGCCCTGGCCATCCAGCTGATCATCAACCGGGAGTGGGGCCTGGCGATGAACGAGAACCCGCTGCAGGGTTCGTTCGTCATCGACGAGCTGACCGACCTGGTCGAGGAGGCTGTGCTTCAGGAGTTCGAGCGGATCAGCGAACGCGGCGGTGTGCTCGGCGCGATGGAGACCGGCTACCAGCGCGGACGCATCCAGGACGAGTCGATGCTGTACGAGCAGCGCAAGCACGACGGCTCGCTGCCGCTGATCGGCGTCAACACCTTCCGCAACCCGCACGCCGACACCGCCGAGCCGGCCGTCGTCGAACTCGCCCGCGCCACCGAGGAGGAGAAGCACGGCCAACTGGGCCGTGTCCACGACTTCCAGGCCCGCCACCAGGAGCCGGCCCATGCCGCCCTGGCCGCCCTGAAGGACGCCGCGGTCAGCGGCGACAACGTCTTCGCCGTCCTGATGGACGCCGCCCGGGTCTGCTCCCTCCAGCAGATCACCGACGCGTTCTTCGAGGTGGGCGGACAGTACCGCCGTAACGTCTGACGGTCATCGTCCGGGCGCCCGTCCGGCGACGCGTACTGGGCAGAGCCGCGGCTCTCGGCGTGGGTTCGGGGTCGCGGCGACGGAGTGAGCGTCACCGCGGCCCTCAGTGCGACTCGCGGCTGACCTCCGAGCCGCTGGAGCCGACCAGGAAGTCCAGGTCGGCTCCGGTGTCGGCCTGCAGGACGTGGTCGACGTAGAGGCGTTCCCAGCCGCGCCCGGGGTTGGCGAAGCCGGTGACGGTGGCCTTGGTCGGGGTGCGGCGGGCGAGTTCCTCGTCCGGTACGTCCATGTCGATGCGCCGGGCCGCGACGTCGAGGGTGATGAGGTCCCCGGTCCGGACGAGGGCGAGGGGGCCGCCCGCCGCGGCTTCCGGGGCCACGTGCAGGACGACCGTGCCGTACGCCGTACCGCTCATACGGCCGTCGCAGACGCGGACCATGTCGCGGACGCCCTGCGCGAGGAGCTTCCTGGGCAGCGGCATGTTCGAGACCTCGGGCATGCCCGGGTAGCCCTTGGGGCCGCAGCCGCGCAGGACCAGGACGGAGTCGGCGTCCACGTCGAGGTCGGGGTCGTCGATACGGGCGTGGAAGTCCTCGATGGAGTCGAAGACGACCGCCCGGCCCCGGTGGCGCAGCAGGTGCGGTGAGGCGGCCGCCGGTTTGACGAGCGCGCCGTCGGGGGCGAGGTTGCCGCGCAGTACGGCGATGCCGCCCTCGGCGACGAGCGGTTCGGCGCGGGTGCGGATGACCTCGCCGTCCCAGATCGGCGCCTCGTCGAGGTAGTGGACCAGCGGTTCGCCGGTGACGGTCAGCGCGTCGGGGTCGAGCAGGTCGCGGACCTCGCGCAGGACGGCGAGGAGGCCGCCGGCGCGGTGGAAGTCCTCCATCAGGAAGCGGCCGGCCGGCTGGAGGTCGACCAGGACGGGCACGCGCGAGCCGATGCGGTCGAAGTCGTCGAGGCTCAGCTCGACGCCCAACCGGCCCGCGATCGCGAGGAGATGGACGACGGCGTTCGTGGAGCCGCCGATCGCGGCCAGCGCCACGATCGCGTTGTGGAAGGAGGCCTTGGTCAGGAAGGTCGACGGCCTGCGGTCGGCGCCGACCAGCTCCACGGCCAGCCGGCCGGTGTGGTGCGCGGCCTGCAGCAGCCGGCTGTCGGGCGCGGGGGTTCCGGCGACGCCGGGTACGACGGTGCCCAGGGCCTCGGCCACCAGCGCCATCGTGGAAGCGGTTCCCATCGTGTTGCAGTGCCCGCGGCTGCGGATCATCCCGGATTCGGAGCGGGTGAACTGCTCCTGGGTGAGCGTCCCGGCGCGGACCTCCTCCGACAGCCGCCACACGTCCGTACCGCAGCCCAGCGGGCGCCCGCGGAAGGTCCCGGTCAGCATGGGGCCGCCCGGCACCACGACCGCGGGCAGGTCCACGGACCCGGCGGCCATCAGCAGGGACGGGATCGTCTTGTCGCAGCCGCCGAGCAGGACCACGCCGTCGATGGGGTTGGCGCGGAGCATCTCCTCCGTGGCCATCGCCGCCATGTTGCGCCAGAGCATCGCCGTCGGACGGACCTGGGTCTCGCCCAGCGACACCACGGGCAGATCCAGCGGGATGCCGCCTGCCTCGTGGACGCCGTCGCGGACCGAGGCCGCCACCTCGTCGAAATGCGCGTTGCAGGGGGTGAGATCCGAGGCGGTGTTGGCGATGGCGATCTGCGGCCGGCCCGAGAACGCGTCCTCGGGAACCCCTCGGCGCATCCACGCCCGGTGGATGTAGGCGTTGCGGTCCTGACCCTCGTACCACTGGGCGCTGCGGAGCGTCACCCTCGAGTCCCTTCCGGCATGCGACACACAGGTCTAATCTGTGGAACGCCATGGAGCATACGCAGCCCGATGGGGGATCGGCAGACCCCGGCGAAGACGGCTCCGAGCGCGTCGGGGGTGCTCGGCTGGTTGGGTCGGACCGGGTGCTCGCGGTCCTCAAACAGCTCGCCCGGCATCCCGAGGGCGTGGGCCTGGAGGAACTGACCCGGGCGATGCGCAGCCCGAAGCCCACCGTGCACCGGGCGCTGGCCGCCCTGCGGCGGGCCGGATTCGCCGACCAGGACGGGCGCGGCCACTATCTGCTCGGCGACGAGTTCCTTGGCCCGCGCAGGCGGGTCCCGGACCCAAGGTCCTCGTCGATCCACGGCGGGAGGACGCTCGTCCGGCGCACGAGTGAGGGGGCCTCGTGCGAGCTGGTCTCACGTCTCGGCGGGCCTCGCCGCCGCGGCCAGCCCGGACTGCAGGCGGCGGGCCGCGTCGAGGTGGTCGGCGGTCCAGATCATGCGGACCGCCGTGTCCGTGGCCTTTCCGTCCTCGTCGCTCAGATCGCGCCGCAGGGAGGTGACCAGGCGGGCCTCGGCGGCCGGGTCCGGGGGCATCGGGTCCGGCACCGCGGTGCCGCCGTCCAGGCCCTTGGCCAGGTCGCGGTACCAGACGGAGACATGGTCCGCGGTGCCCATCAGCACCAGACGTGCGTCGACCCGGTCCGTTCCGTCGGGCTGCTCACCGGCGCGCTGCCACAGGCCCAGGACGGCGTCCGCGGCGAGCCGCAGTCCGACGACGCCGGTGACGAGGGTGGTCATGTCGGCCAGGGGCACCGGTTTGGATCCGCGTTCCGCGAGATAGCTGCGGAAGGCGTCGTCCAGGCGTCGAGCCGCGGCCGCCGCCTGGCGGTTCTCCTGTTCCGGGGCCGCGACGGGCGGGGGACCGCCGGCGCAGCGGCCCACCGCGTACCGCACCGCGCCGGCCAGATAGCGCGCGCTGTCGGTGTAGGCGGCGGCGAGGGCACGGTCGACGGCGGCCGTCGCGCCGCGCGGCCAGAAGAACAGACCGACCAGCACGCTCACCCCGCAGCCCAGCGCGATGTCCTCGATCCGCAGCAGCACGATGTGCCAGTCCGGATGCCGGCCGATGTTGAACAGGATGACCAGCGTGACGGTGAAGGCCGCCTGACCCGCGGCGAAGGAGATGGCGGCGGGGGCGATGCCCGCGACCAGCACGGCGACCGGCAGCAGGAACCACAGCACCGTGCTGTGGTCGCCGATCAGCTGGAGCAGCCCGGCGCCCAGGACCGAGCCGACGAGGGTGCCGCCCAGCGCGCGCACGGCGTTCTGGCCGGTGTTGAGGGCGTTGGAGCGCAGGACCGACAGCGTGCCCAGGAGCACCCAGAAGGAGTGCTGGACGCCGGTGGCGTCGGCGAGGGCCACCGCGACGCCGAGGCCGAGCGCGCCGCGCAGACTGTTGTGCAGCCAGACGGAACCGCGCTGGAGGTGCGCGGCCGCCCGCTCGCGCGCCGAGGCCAGCGGCTGGACGACGGTACCGGGTTCGAGGCCCAGCAGCCGCTCCGGCCAGCTGCGGCGCTCGGCGGCCGCGGCAAGGTCCACGTTGGCGGCGATCTGCAGGGTGGCGAACCCCAGTTCCTGCGCGCGGAAGGACAGGTCCAGGGAGCCGAGGAAGTCCCGGATCTCCGCCTCCGTGCTCGGGCGGGGCCGGTGCGTCGGCAGCCGGGTGACGGCCCCGTGCTCCATGCCGTCCATGACCTCCCGCAGCTCCGCCGAGGCGGCCCGCAGAGCCTTCGGATCCGACCGCGGGGCGTCCAGGAGATCGGCGGCCCGCTCCAGGACCACGGCGACGGATCGTCGTACCCGGTGCGCGTCGCGGTCGCAGCCGGCGTTCTCGTCGTCCGGCGGTGCGCTCTCGGCCACGATGGCGCTCAGCCAGGTCAGTTCGTCGACCAGTCGGACGACGGCCCGCGACCCGGTCGACAGGCCTGTCGGCCGGTAGGGCGTGGCGTCGAAGGCGGCGCGCAGCTCGGCGGCCGCGGTGGCGGCGTCGGCGGCGGCCGCCCGGCAGTGCGCCGGGCTCGGCGCCTCCGGGTCGGCCGCGAGCCGGGACGCGTCGGCGTGCAGCTGGGCCCCGGCCGCGCGGCAGACCCGGGCGGCGGGCGCGCTGAGCGGGTCCGCGGTGGGCCGGGGCCACAGCAGGGCGATCGCGGGCAGGGCGGCGGCCGCCGCGAGGCCCGCGCCGGCGAGCCGGTCGGGCAGCTGAGAGAGCGGTCCGGGTGAGGTCACCGGAAGGACGAAGGCCAGCAGCAGTGCCGTCGACGCCCCCGCGAGGACGGAGCTGACCACACCCGAGAACAGCACCAGGAAGCCGACCACGACGGTGACCACGACCGCGAGCCAGGTCTGCCGGGCGACAAGCGTGCCCAGACAGATCAGCAGCGCCCACGCCACCGCGAGCCCCACATGGGCGCGCAGCCGCTGCACCATCGGACCGGTGAACTCCACGAGCAGCAGCATCGAGAACGAGCCGAACGCCGCGAACGTGGCGATCGTCGGCGCGTGCAGGACCTGACTGCACAGGGCGAACAGGGCCGGCATGACCAGCGCGGTCCGGCCCGCCCGGCGCGTCGCCGCCAGCCCCGGATCGTGGTCCCGCAGCCACGCCATGAGCCGCCCGGCGACCGGGAGACGACCAGGTATCCGCATACGCCCGCACACCTCCCGTCGGCACGACGCCCGCGCGCCCCACAGGTGTCGAGTATGTGCGCCCCAGGGCCGCGCCGCCCGCATTCCGGCCGAAAAGGCCCGGGCCGCAGGGCCGTGTTCACGCCCGTGAGCCGGGGTGGAAGGCGGGCACTCGTACGCGGAGTGATCGGCGAGGGATCCGGAACGGGCAGCCATGACAGACATCGACACGTTCACCGACCGGCTGAACCCCGACATGTGCGTGGTCACGGCCTCGGCAGGTGGGCGGCGGGCCGGGTGTCTGGTGGGGTTCTTCAGCCAGTGCTCCATCCAGCCCGCGCGGTTCGCGGTGTGGATCTCCAAGGCCAACCACACCTACGACGTCGCCCGCCGGGCCGACTGCCTCGCCGTCCATCTGCTGACCCGGGAGCAGCACGCGCAGGCGGAGCTGTTCGGCGGCCGGACCGGCGGCCGGACCGACAAGTTCGCCCGGACACCGTGGACGGAAGGGTACGGCGGCTCGGCCATCCTGGACGATGTCGCCGCGTGGTTCGTCGGCACCGTCGAGAGCCACATCGACGGAGGCGATCACGTCGGCTTCGTCCTGGCACCGGTCCAGTGGGGAGGCGGCACGGACGGTCCACTGCTCAGGCTCCGCGACGCGCTGGACATCGACCCGGGCCATCCGGCCTGACCGTCCCCGGGAGCGGCGGTGTCCTAGTAGGACTCCGTTATGTCTGTCTTACGGTCCTGTTTGGGGGCAGGTTGGGGGTGTGGATGCACATGAAGTGAACCGGGCTCGGGCGAAGTTGGAGTTATTCGTCGCGGACGTGTTCGCGTCGGTGCCGCGCAAGGATCAGCGGGCGAAGGGCGACGCCGAGCGACGGCTACATGTACGTCTGCGCGTGCGACGTACTGAGGAGGACGTTCCCCTACCCGGTGCAGATCGAGGACGGCCGCGTCTACGCCCTCGTCGTGGAACGCCTCGTCCTCGCCTCCGTCCCCCTCATCATCTCGATCAGGTCAACAGGGTTCGCGATGACCAGGTCAGCGGGGTTCGCGTACCACCGCCACCTCGCCCGCCGGCACCGTGACCGAACCGGTCGCGGGTTTGCCGGAGAGGAGTTCGGTGGCGTCCCCGGAGACGGGGATCTGGGCGTCGTGGTCGGTGTGGTTGATG
>NZ_JAKWBE010000043.1 GCF_022513565.1 Streptomyces gilvus
GTGGGCCGGCCCTGGATCTGTTCGTCGGCGCCGCGCGGCGTCCTGGAGTTGGGGTGGTCGGTTGATTGCCGCGAGCGGGCTGCGTTGGGTGCTAAGTCTTATGTTCGCCGTGCCGGTCGTGTACGGGGTGTGGCGGACGGTTTCGCCCGGGACGGGCATCGCGGAGCGGGTGGATCACGCGCTGCACGCGGCCATGGGGGTGCTGATGATCGCGATGGCCTGGCCTCAAGGAATGGATCTGCCGGTCGTTCCTCAGGTCGTGCTGTTCTGCGTGGGCGCGCTTTGGTTCGTCGCCGCCGCTCCGTTCCGATCGCTGGGCGGATCGCGGGGGCGGTCGGTGGTCGCCGTCCTGCCACACGTCGTGATGATGGGCGCCATGGCTTGGATGGTGTGGGCGATGGACTCCTCCGGGAGGATGTCCGGCGGCGCCACTTCGGGCGGGGCGCACGACATGGCCGGGATGGACATGTCGGGTGGCTCGGGTCTCGCCTCCATGACTCTGGCCGGGACGGGGCCCGTGGCGACGGCGGTGCTTCTCGCGGTCGTCCTGGGCGGTCTCGGGCTGTCCTGGCTGACCCGTGCGCTGGACCGGGCCCGGGGCAGGCACGAGGAGGAAGGTCGGCGTCCGGGGGACGACTGCTCGCCCGAGGCGGGACGCGACGGGGCTCTGGGCCCCGGCTGTCATGCGGCTATGGCGCTCGGGATGGCGGTCATGTTCGCTCTGTTGGCGTGACGTCGTCGGCCTCCAGGAGACACGTCCCTGCGCGCGGTGCCCCAGTTCGCCCGGGGTGCGCCAGACCGAGGTCACCTCTCGGCCGGGGCCCGTCGGCAAAGTGCCGTAGAGGCCTGTCGGTTCGCTGTTTTTCGGGGGCCGGCTTGGGCAGGTAACGGTCGGGCCGTCCATGGCCGGACGCGGTGAGCGGGACAGCGGCGGGGGAAGCAGGGGTGAGGTTCCGTGGCCGAAGCACTCGGCAGGCAGGTGAGCGTCACGGACGGGACGTGGCCCTGGGAGCGGCCCGTCATCCGTCCGCGCGGGTGGACGGCGGTGGGTCAACGCCTGAGCAGGGTCTGTTGCCCGTGCTGACCACGGTCGTACTGATCGCGGGCTACGCCTGGCTCGGCTCTTTCGTCGGGGGTGTGATCGGGGCCGCGGTCGGTGCCGCCGCGGGGCTGGTGATGACCGGTGGGCTGCACATGACGGTGAACCGGGTCGTGTCGGGCCCGCGCGGGCGCCGTACCGTTTCCGGTCCTGGACGCCCGGACGCGTACTGACGTACAGGCCATGGCGCCCGGCCGCCGAGAACGGGTACGGGCTCGCGTCCGTGGCGGGGAACGTGTCCGTCAGGCTGCGATCGTTTCGGTGACCTCGTACCCCGCCTCCACGATCGCCGCCCGCAGTCGCGCGTCGTCCAGCTCCGTACCGCCGACGGAGACCGATCCCGCCGTGACGTCGACGTTCACGTCGGTGACGCCGGGGACCTGGGAGACCTCGTCGGTGATGCTCGCAGCGCAGTGCTCACAGCTCATTCCGGTGACGAGGTACTGCTTCTGTGCCATGGCCCAACTCCTGGGTGCTGGTTAGGCGTTCGTACACCTCTTGATACGAATGCACCGGTTCACGCGTTCACCCGGTGCCGTCCACTACTGAGTCGGGGCGCCTGCTCGGCGAGTTCCCGGCTGTGGTGCGGTTCACTCTTCCGGAGCATTACGCGCGGGGCCGGGGCACGCTCGTTCGCGCCCCGGCCCTTGGCGCGGTCAGCGCGCGGTGGCGGATCCAGCCGTACGGCGATTCCGGACCGCTCCCACGGCCAGGTCGACGGCGAGGAACGCGGCCAGCGGTATGCCGAACAAGGGAATGACCCAGCCGACCACGGCGACCGCGACAATACCGACAGCGACAGCCCAGGACGGCAGACCGCGCCAGGCGCCGCGGGCGGGCGGGGCGCCGAGGCCGGCACGGCGGTCGTCCCGGGTGGGACGGCGCTGCCACCACATGCGGTAGCCCCACACGATCACGCAGATCAGACCGATGGCGAGCACGGCCAGCAGGATCTGGTTGGCGAGACCGAAAAGCGTGCCCATGTGGGCGTTGATGCCCCAGCGGGTGAGTTTGGCCATCACCGGCCAGTCGGCGAAGGCGATCCGGTCGGTCACGCGGTCGGTGGTCGGGTCGACGGCGACGCTGTCGCGTCCGACCGGCCAGAGGTTGCGGGTCTGCGTCACCGTCCATGCGGTGCTGCCGTCCGCGGGCACGGCGATCGACACCGGGCCGTCCACGCCGTCGGCCCGGGCCGCCTTCAGGACGCCGTCTATCGCGGCCGGGTCGACGCTCTTCTTGGCGCCGGAACTTGCCGTGCCTGTCGTCAGGGATGTGGCCACCGAGGGCGTGTGAGCGTGCAGCGCGTCGACTGCCTCGGTGAAGTTGGCGCCGGCGTAGCGCGACCAGGTCAGGCCGGTGGCTGACAGGCCCAACAGGCCGATGGAGAGCCAGACTCCGGTGGCGGCGTGCCAGCTGCGGGTGCGCCGGACGCCCTTCTTCGCGGCCCGGTCCGGCAGCAGCAGGCGGCGCGCGGTCCGCCGGCCGTGCCGGCGGCGCCACCACAGAACAAGTCCACCGAGGACGAGCACCCACAGCCAACTGGCCGCGGTCTCCGAGTAGTAGCGGCCGACGGTCCCCAGGTGCAGGTTGCGGTGCAGCGCGTCCAGCCACGTGGTGAGCGGGGTCTCGGCGTACCAGGTGGTCAGCTGTCCCTTGGTCTTGCCCGTGTACGGGTCTACGTAGACGGTGTGGCTCTTCTCGCCGAGTTCGGGCAGGGCGAAGTCGACCTGCGTGGTGTCATCGCCGCTTCCCGGGCGTACGGCGGTGAGCGTGCCGTTCGGGTGCGCCGCGCGGGCGGCGGCGACCTGCTCGGACAGGGGCACGGTGGTGCCATCCGTTTGGGAGACGTGGAGTTCCTTGCCGTAGACGAGCGAGTCCAGTTGCGGCGTGAAGGTGTAGAGCAGCCCGGTTACGGCCGCGACGAGCAGGAACGGCGCCACCAGGATCCCGGCGTAGAAGTGCAGTCGTGCCAGCAGGGTGCCGAGCCCTTCCGGCTTCCGGGCGGGCGCGGGCGCCGTCGGTTGCGCGGCCGTTGCGGTGGCCGTGGCCTCGGCGCCCGCACCGGCTTGTTCGGACAGAGGGGGTTCTTCGGAGTCGACGGTCGTCATCTTCACCTCGTGCTGGGGTCGACGGTGCGCGGGACACCGGTATTCGTGCGGGACGCTCGGCGCCGGCCGCCTGATCGCCGCGACACCGCTCCAGCGGCCCGAATTCAGCCGCTGTCCTGAACTAGTCGGATGGAAGGTCCTGCGAGTTCCTGGGGAATCACTCGAATTCGCCGCTGTTGACAGGCGGGGCGGTTCGGACGGGCCTACGGGACGGAATCGGGCCGGACGACGGCGCTGGGCATTTGCACGTAGTCGTCGTAGGGACCGCTTCGGTTCGCCGGCGCCATGAGGACAATCCTCACGTGGGACGGTTCCTCGTCGGTGCTCCCGTACCCGGTGGCGTCGTGCCACGATGACGGCACCCGGGCCACGATGGAATTCGCCTTCCCGAGCGTGGCCCGGTCTGTGCCTGCCGACCGCCACGTCGCCATGCCCCGCCCGGTGCGGGCGGCGGCCGGCAGGCTCAAAGAATCCATCACCGGAGCCCGGACTCCCGCCCGGAGTACGGGAGTCTGGACGCCAGGTCAGTCGCCGGCGCCCCCTTCCAGGGTTCTACGGCGTCGCAGTGTGCGGACGGCGAGTAACCCACCGCCCGCCACCACGGCGAACGCCCCCGCGACAGCGGCAGTCGCAGTGGTACGACTCATGCCCGCGACGGTGTCCGAGCCTCCCGTCTGCGGGGCGGGCAGGCTCAGGTCCGCGCAGGCCGCAGGCGTGCCGGCGGGCTTGGTGCCCTCGGCGGCCTCGAACTGGTAGGCGTTGGTCTGGGCGTCCCCGTCTCCCGCGGTGATCGAGTAGGTGAGGGTGATGACGCCCTTGGGCAGCGGGGACACGGCGGCACAGGCGGTGTTGGCGTCGGTGACGACGGGCCGTCCGACCGGGATCTCCTTGCCGTCCGGCCCGACCATCCTGATCTCCGGCGCGATGCCGGAGGTCAGGTTGTCAAACGTCAGCCTGACCGCCTCGGTCCCCGCGCCGACCGTGGCTCCGGGGGCCGGGGCGGCGTTCTTGAGCGCGGTGTGGGCCTGTGCGGGTGCGCTGCCGAGGAGCAGCAACGCACCTGCGCACGCGGCGAGTCCGGCCGGCGCCGTCAGAAGTCGAAGTCGGCGCATGCGATTCGGTTGTCCTGTGCCTCGTTGGGATGGACGACGATCGCGACCGCGTCCGTGCCGGTCTTGCGCGCGTTGGTCACCGTGGTCAGGCCCATGCCGGATTTGTCGGCGGTGAACATCAGATGGATCTCGTTCGGGGGCATGGTCGGGCCGCCCTTGTCGAACTGGAAGTGACTCCCGCCGTTGTCGTCCGAGCAGTGCTGGGCGTGCAGATGGGCCATGTAGACGTGCCCCGCCTTGAGTCCGGTCAGGGAAACCGTGACGGTGGTGCCCTTGGCGCCCTGGGCCAGCCAGGCCGTGCCCTTGACGTCGTTCATGCCCGGCGGGCGGGTGTCGAGCATCTTGAAGGCGCCCTTCACCACCTTCGCTCCGGTCAACTCGTAGGCGGGGGTGGCCGAGGGGTCGCCCATCGCCTTGTCGGACATGCCCTGCATGTCGTGGGCGGAGGACGATGCGGAGGCTCCGCCGTGGGTGGATGCGTGGTCGACCGAGTCTCCACCGCAGCCGGTGAGCAGGGCCGTCAGGGTCGTGGCGAGGAGAGTGCCGAGGACCAACCGACTGGTTCGGCGGCCGAGTTGGGGCGCGGAGGGACAGTCGGTCGGGGACGGGTGGGCGGACGTGACGTGGTGCATGGGACTCCCGATCGGTACGGGGAAGCATGCGCCGCCACCCGCGCGGGCGGAGGACGCGTGCCGGGCCGAGATGGACAGGAACACGGGGACACAGGAGCGCGCGGCAGCGGCGCACGTGGACCCGTCCTGTCGACCCCGGCGGACCGGGGTGATTCAGGAGTGCGTGGCGAACAGTGGGCCGAAGGACGCGCGTTGGACTGCCGAGGGGACCCTTGGCGGTCCTCTGCGGACGACGGCGTGCCTGAGCACGGCGAAGCCTGTCGGCGAGGCCGGGGCGGCGTCCGGAGCCGGTCGGCCCGCGAGAGTCCGGCGATCGAGCACGGGTCGCGCGAGCAGTCGGCGGACGCGCTTCAGCGGCGCGAGGAGTACGACGGCGAGGGCCCGGCCCAGCCGGTACATCGCCGTCTCGCCGCGCCACAGCCACACCCCGCACACGACGGCGGCGAGAAGGTGTGCCAGGAACATCGCGGCGGGGCCCTGATGGGCCGCGGCGAGGAACATCGGCATGCCGGCGGAGGTGCCTGCCGTTCCGCTCGGTGCCATGGTCATGCCGGCCCCCGAATGGTCCATGTGCATGGCCATTCCCGAGTGGGAGAACATCATCGCGTGGTCCATGCCGGACGCGGATCCGGCCTCCGCCACACTCGTCGGCCCGTGGGTCATCTGGTGTGCCAGGTCGAACAGCCGGTGCAGCAGTCCCTGCGCGACGGTCGTGAACCCGACCACGGTGCCGGGACCGCGTTCCCGGCCGGTGAGCCACCAGCCGGCCGAGACCGTCCCCGCGAACGCCGCGCCCAGCGCCCACCAGGGCAGCAGGTCACCGGACATCAGGGCATGTCCCAGTGCGCTCGTCACCACGCAGACGGCCGCGAAGACGACCGCCGACAGCGCGCGTGGGCTGCCGGCGCGTTCTCCGGCCGACGTCACGCGGGTCGCCGGGCGCGTGATGCCGCGCCATCTCCGGGACACAAGTCAACTCCTCGTACCGATGGGCTCATTGCCTCTTACGGACGGGAGTGCTCTTTCATTCAGCGGCTCTGGCAGGGCTGGCTTGGGCGCCCTGGGGGCTCCCGCCGCCCGCGAGAGGCCGGGCCGCGTACGTGATCCGGATGACGCCGTCTACGTGACGTTCGGTGCTCGCGCATACGCCGAAGACGTCGGCGAGAAGGGCCGGGGTGAGGACCTCCAGGACCGGGCCCGCCGCCGCGACAACTCCCTCCTGCAGGACGACCAGGTGGTCGCAGAGGCGGGCGGCGAGGTCGAGGTCGTGGAGCACGGCGAGGGTGGTGACGCCGGTGGCCCGGACGAGGTCCAGGAGCTCGAACCGGGCGCGGATGTCGAGGTGGTTGGTGAGTTCGTCCAGCACGAGGAGCTGCGGGTCCTGGGCCAACGCCCGTGCGAGCAGGACGTGTTGGCGTTCGCCGCCGGAGAGGGAGGCGTAGTCGCGGTCCGCGAAGGGGCGTACGCCGCAGCGGTCGATGGCGTCCGACACGGCCCTGTGGTCCTCGGTTCCGTCGCGGCCGAGGAGACCGTGGTGGGGGGCGCGGCCGAGGGCGACGATCTCGGTGACGGTCAGGCCGGTGGTGTTGCCGCCGGCGTCCTGGAGGACGGCGGCCGTACGGCGGGCGGCGGCGCGCGCGGACAGCCGCCATACGTCCTCGCCCACCCTGACCGCTCCGTCCACCGGGCGGAGCGAGCGGTAGACCGTACGCAGCAGATCACCTTGCCGCCCTGGGCCGCGAGTTCGTCCTTGGCCAGGTGGTGGGTCGTGCACGGGCGGCCCTTGGTCAGGCCTGCCGCGGACAGCACCATCACCCCTGTGCAGACACCGGCGACGGCGACTCCCGCCTCCTGTGCCCGTACCAGGTCCCGCAGGACATCCTGATCGTGGATCAGCCGGTCGCCGCCGCCCGGCACGACCAGAAGATCGGTTTCAGTGGGCTCCCACGCGGCCGGCACGGTGATCCTGGTGCCGAAGAATCAGGTCACCTCGCCGGGAGCCGAGGGCCGTACCAGCGTCGTCTCCACGTCCCCGCCCGCCTGTACAGCGTGCCCGAAGACGTCACGCGGTCCGATGGCGTCCTGCTCCTCCACCCCGTCGTACACGATGACCTGAACACGTAGGGGCATCGGCTTGTCTCCTTGGCTGGTGAAGCGTCCACGGACACCCCGGAGCGGGATCTGCGCTCCAGCGGCCCGTCTCCCTGGGCTGGCTCGACCTAGGAGTCGGACACGCCGCTCGCGCAGTTCCCGTCCCGCCCCTACTGATCCGCCGTCATGAATACGACCCACGCACCAGGGCGAAGTGGGGGTGCCGGGGCCGACCGCCCCGACAACCCCCGCACCAACCGGGCTCAGACCGCCGCCATCGCTCGGGCGGGTCCCTCCTCCCCCACTGCCTCAAGGGCGTGGGAGGTGCCCCCGTCCTCCAGCAGGTCCATCAGGCTCGCCCGGGCGCGGGCCACGCGGGAGCGGACCGTGCCGATCGGGCAGTCGCTGACCTCGGCTGCCTCCGCGTACGGCAGACCGACCATCTGCGTGAGGATGAACGCTTCCCGGCGCTCCTCGGGGAGCGCCGCCAGGAGGTCCAGCAGGGCGATGCCGTCGTCGAAGCCGGGCAGGTCGCACGGCTGGGACAGCTCGATGGCCAACTGCCAGTCCGGTACGTCGGACAGGCGGGGCCTGGCGGCGGCGTACCGGTAGCTGTCGATGACGGCCCGACGGGCGATGGACAGCAGCCAGGTGCGCGCCGACGAGCGGCCCTCGAAGCGGTGCAGGCTGCCGAGGGCGCGCAGGAACGTGTCCTGGGCGAGGTCTTCCGCGGCCTGTGGGTCGGCGCACAGATGGGCGACGTAACGCTGGACGTCCCGCTGCAGGGCGCGCACGAACCGCTCGACCGCGTTGGCGTCGCCACTTCCGGCGGCGAGTGCGCAGGCTGTGATCGACTCGTCGAGGGCTGCCGTTTCGTCACCTTTACCGCTTTGGGTGCGCGGGGTGGGCAAGGCAGATGTAATCACCCGGTGTCCTTCTCGGGATCCGTGATCCGCACCGACGCACGCAAGGGCACGCGGGCGGTTCCGGTGAGTGGGGAGACGGCCTACGGCACAGTGGCGCTACGGCGCCGGTGCGGTCGTACGGCCGTGTTCCGAGGTGCGCACGGGCAGCCTCGGGATCCAGCTGTCGTCAGGCGACAGCCGTTCCCGCGGGCGGACCCCGAGAGATGATCGTGTGGACGAGCAGGAGGAGACGCGGCGCCCGGTCCGAGCGGCGGCGCCGCAGGTGCGGGCGGGGGCGCTCCGGGGTGTCCGGCAGAGTGAGCAGCAGCCTCAGTGGTGCGGCCAGCCGTCCGGCGACGGCGCGCAGGATGCGGAAAGCGGCCTTCTCGCCGTACGCCAGCCACAGCCCGCACAGCAGCGCGGCCAGCAGGTGGGCGCCGAGCATTCCCGCCGTAGGCGAAGTACCGGCCGCCGCATGCCCCATGTGATCCATGTGGGTCATGTCCATGGAGCCCGTATGCATCGGCTCCATGTGCATCGGGCCCATGTGCATTGGGCCCATGTTGCTCATGTCCATGGATCCCGAGGACCCGGACGCCTCAGTCATCGACTGGGCGAGCGAGAACGCCTCATGTAGCGCCGTCTGGGTGGCGACCACGACCGCCACGATCAACGGCAGCCCACGTTCCCGGCCCGCCAGAGACCAGCCCACGGCACCGGTCGCAACCACCCCGGCTGCCAGCGCCCAGGCGGGCACGTCGGTGCCGGACATCAGGATGTGGCCCAGGGCGGCGAGCAGCACACAGACGGCCGCGAACACCGCGGCCCTTACCGTGCGAGAACACCACCCTGCTGTCATGGCGCCTCATCCTCGCATCCGGGCGTCGCTCGTCAGGTGGGGGTACGGATATCCACAGCTACCCCCACTCAATCCACAGCGTGTGATCCAGACCACGCAAATGGGCGGGAAGTCAACGGGACTTCGGCCCGACGTTTCCTTGGCCGGGGGCATGTGCGGGAGTCGGAGAGTGCTCCATGGGGCGGGTCGCGTGCGGCCACAGCGTCAGGGCGAACAGCACCAGTGGAGGGCCGGTGCCCGGGTCGGTGGCGTGGCCGGTCAGGAGTCCGCCTAGATCCTGGCCCAGAAGGCCGGTTGCGACCGTCAGGGCGATGCCCGCCGACAGGGCCAGGCACCGCGTGCGAGGGGTCAGGACCCCCACGCCGACGGCGATCGCGAGCAGCCCGAGGACGACGACGAACACCGCCTCCCATCCGCTGGCCAGCCCGCCCGCCGCGTGGTTGATGGCGGCGACCACGGCCGGCTCGTCCTCTCCGGTGTTGGACAGCTGGGCGGCCGGCACATGGGCGGCGGGTTCCAGCTCCAGGGCCGCCGTGCCGACCCACACCACCAGCCACGCCCAGCGGGCCACCGCCCCGCCCAGGAGCCCTCGATCCGCGATGGCCGGCCCGGCACGTCCGGGGCGCGGCCACAGCGCCAGGGCGACCAGCGCGTAGAGCAGGGCCGCGCCCGGGGCGCCGGTCAGCAGGTCGGTGCCGCTCATGAACAGACCGCCGAAACCTTCGCCGATGATCCAGACCCCCAGCGCCCACAGGACCGAGAAGGCCAGGGCCGGGCGGGCGGTGCGCCGCCACAGCAGGCCCACGCCGAGCGCGACCTGGAGCGAGGCGAACAGCGCGTTCCACAGGGCGGGGTGGGCGGCGAGCATGCTCGTCAGGTCGTACTCCACCGTCGCCACGGGCCCGGGCAGGCCCATGTTCGCCATGCCCAGCGTGTCCACGAAGAAGCCCCGGGTGAACATGGACGGCTGGAACTGCAGCGCCCCGTCCACCAGCCACAGCACACCCAGCGCGATCTCCACTCCGCGCCGTGTCACCCCTGGCGTGCCGCCCATATGCCGCAGGGAGAAATCCTGGATCTGCCGCTCGTCGACGGTCATGAGCCGGCACCTCCGCTCGCTGGTCCCGCCCATGTATACGAGCGAGAAGCGCCGGATATTCACTTTTGTGCGTTTTTTGCGGCCCCGGTGATCAGGAGGCGCGGCCGCTCGGGCGGATCACCACCGCGAGGGTCCTGATCGGCGACTGGTGTTCGAAATGCAGGGTGAAGGACACGAGGTCGCCGGCCCGCCACCCCGCCTTGGGCTGCAGGGTCACGTCCAGACCCTGCGGCGACATGGACAGTTCACCGCCCGCCCGGACGGCGACCGAGGCCACGCTCTCCCGGGAGGCGGCCGCGCTCCCGGTCATGCGATGACGGGTCAGTTCCGCCTCTCCCCGGGCCGCAGGTGTGGTCACGCCGACCAGCCGGTCGTCCGCCCCACCCAGATTCATCACGTCGAAGAACGCCGCGGTCTCCGTGCTGTCCCCGTACGGCAGGAAGACCCGCCCGTTCGATACGGCGATCCTCGCCGGGCTGCCCGCCTTCCCGGCCGTCACCCAGGTCGTCAGGCCCCCGAGGGCGAGGCTGAACGCGGCGACGGGCGCGATCGCGGCGAGCAGGCTGTCGGTCAGCCGTCGGCGGGTGGGCCGCCAGGGGTTCTGTCCGTTCATCGGGTACGCCTCCGGGTGGGCGAGGGCTGCCAGGCGCGCAGCCGCAGGCTGTTGCAGACCACCAGCACCGAGCTGGCCGACATGGCCGCCGCGGCGACCATCGGATTCAGCAGGCCGACCATGGCGAGCGGCACGGTGACGACGTTGTAGCCGAAGGCCCACACGAGGTTGGCGCGGATCGTGACCAGCGTGCTCCGGGCAAGCCGGACGGCGTCCGCCAGCGCCTCGATGTCTCCGCGTACGAGGGTGACGTCGGCGGCGCCGATGGCCACGTCCGTTCCGGTACCCATCGCGATCCCGAGGTCGGCGCCGGCCAGCGCCGCGGCGTCGTTCACGCCGTCGCCGATGACCGCGACCCGGTATCCCTCCGCCTGGAGATCTCGTACAAGGCCGGCCTTGCCCTCGGGAGTGCAGCGGGCGTGCACCTCGGCGATGCCCAATGCCTTCGCGACGGCCTGCGCGGGCGCCTCCCCGTCGCCGGTGGCGAGTATCGGCCGTACGCCGAGTCGCCGCAGCCACTCGACGGCGCGGTAGCTGCCCGGCCGTACGACGTCCCCGACCTCGATGCGGGCCTCCGCGACACCGTCCACGTACACCAGCACCGGCGTGTGCGCCCCGGCCTCCGCCACCGACAGTCCAGGGGGCAACTCGTCTTCCGGAGCGAGGACTTCGACAAGATGCCCCTCGACCCGGCCGCGCACGCCCCGCCCTGGCAGCGCGCTGAACTCTTCTACCTCGGGAAGCGGCTGATCCAGCTCCCGCCGGGCGTACGCGGCGATGGCCCGTCCCAGCGGATGTTCCGAGCCCTGCTCCACGGTCCCCGCCAGCCGCAGGACGTTCTCCCGACCGAGCCCGTCCGGTACGGCGGTGACGCGGGCGACGCTCATGTGTCCGGACGTGAGCGTGCCGGTCTTGTCCAGCACCACGGCGTCGAGATGCTGAAGCCCCTCCAGAGCCTGCGGGCCGGTGACGAGGACGCCCAGTTGGGCGCCGCGCCCGGTCGCCGCCATCAGCGCGGTCGGCGTCGCCAGCCCGAGGGCGCACGGGCAGGCCACGACGAGCACGGCCACGCACGCCGTGATCGCCGCCTGCGGATCAGCCCCCGCGCCGAGCCAGAACCCCAGCGCCGTGACGGCCAGCGCCAGCACGACCGGCACGAAGACCCCGGCCACCGTGTCGGCCAGCCGCTGCGCCCGCGCCTTGCCCGCCTGCGCCTCGGTCACCAGCCGGGTGATCCGGGCGAGCTGGGTGTCGGCGCCGACCGCGGTGGCCCGCACCAGCAGTAGCCCGCCGGCGTTGACGGCCCCGCCGACCACGGCCGAGCCGGGCCCGACCTCGACGGGCTCGCTCTCGCCGGTGACGAGGGACAGGTCGATCGCCGAACTCCCCTCCGTCACCTGCCCGTCGGTGGCGACCCGCTCCCCCGGGCGTACGACGAAGACCTGCCCGACACCCAAGTCCTCGACGGCGATGAGCCTTTCGGAGCCGCCCTCCCGTACCGCGACTTCCTTGGCGGCGAGTTGGGCCAGCGACCGCAGCGCCGCCCCCGTCCCGCGCCGGGCCCGCGCCTCCAGGAACCGGCCGGCCAGCACGAACAGCGGTACACCCACGGCAGCTTCGAGATAGATGTGCGCGACACCGTCGGAGGCGGAGGGCACCAGACTGAACGGCATCCGCATGCCGGGATCACCCGCGCCACCGAGGAACAGCGCGTACGTCGACCAGCAGAAGGAAGCGACCACGCCGAGGGACACCAGGGTGTCCATGGTGGCCGCCGAGTGCCGCAACCCCCGTACCGCCCGCACATGGAAGGGCCAAGCACCCCACACGGCGACCGGCGCGGCTAGCACGAAGCACAGCCACTGCCAGTTGCGGAACTGCAGGGCGGGCACCATCGACAGCACGAGCACCGGCAGCGCGAGCAAGGCGGTGATCAGCAGCCGGTCGCGTTCCTGCCGACCGCCTTCCACCTCGTCTTCGCCCTCACGCTCCCGCTTCTTGGGCGGCTCGGGCAGGGCGGCCGTATAGCCGGCCTTCTCCACGGTCTCGACGAGTTCCTGTGGGCTGATCCCCGCCGGATGGCTCACGCGGGCCCGCCCGGTGGCGAGATTGACCGTCGCCGTGACACCGTCCAGCTTGCCGAGCTTCTTCTCGACCCGCCTCACACAGGCTGCGCAAGTCATTCCGTCGACCGTCAGGTCGGTGGTCACCAGGGCGGTCACGGCCGCGGCCATCAGCGGCCTCCCCCGTGCGACCCGCCCATGTCCATGTCGCCCATGTCGGTGCCGCCGCCGATGCTGCCCGTCCGGGTGCCGTGCATGCCGGGCGCCACCGGACCGGCGGCGGACCCGACGGCGTACGACGCCGTGAACATCAGCGCCAGCAGCAGAAGAAACCCGCAGAGCGCGGGCGCAGGCGCGAACCTTCGCAGCACCGCACCCGGGTCGGCGGGGGATTGCCGGGACTCGTCCATCAACCGTGTCTCCAGATCACGTCGTACGAACTCGGTCGGATCGAGCCGTACCGCTTCAGGAGTCGGGCCGACCGGTGGTCGAGTTCCACATCACCGTTGTGGCCCCCGTCACGCGAGGCTCAACGCACCAGCCCTGCCGACGCAATCACCGTCGACAGGGCCATCGATGCGTGCCCTATTTGGCGCGGGGTCCGGTGGCGCGGCTGCGCAGGACGGCGAACACCGCCGCGGCCAGCCCCAGAACGCCCACGATCAGCCCGGCGACACCGAGCCCGCGCGCGGTCGAGTCACTGCTCGATGCTGTCGACTTGGTGCTGGTTGAGGTCTTCGAACTTGTCGGCAACGGGGTCGTGCTGCTGGCGCCCTCGTCCGTTCCCTTGGCGGTCAGCTTGAGGACCGGCGCCGGGTTCTCCGGCTCCTCGCCGCCGGACGCCTCCTCGATCCAGCGGACGGTCTTGCCGTCGGAGTACGTCTGGAGGGTCTTGAACGTCAGCTGGTCGGCGTCCTCGGGCAGTTGACCGAAGGCGACGTTGAAGTCCTCGTAGTGACCGGGGTCGATCTTGCCTCCGGTCCAGGTGATCTCGGAGACGGCGTCGGTGATGGTGCCGTCGTCGGTCTTCACCGGCGTCTTCAGCTTGGTGTTCGTGACCTTCGCGGTCCAGCCGTCCTGCGGGGAGACGAGGACGCCGAGTACGGGGTGGTCGGTGGGAAGGAAGACCTGCACCTTGGTGGTGCCGGCGTTGTCCTCCTCGTTGGGGACCCGGAAGGTCAGGACACCGTCGGTGGCGCCCTTGGCGTAGCTCTCGGGGTGGACGGTGACGTGCGCGGAGGCGATACCGGCCGCGGCGAGGAGGCCGGCGGCGGTCAGGGCGGTCACGGTGCCGACGCGGCGCAGGGCGATACGTGCTCTGGACATGGGTGGGTGAATCTCCGTACTGGAAGGAATGTCGCGGTCAGATGGCGTACGACATCCCCGGCGGCGGCCCCCGCCGGTGCACGGCGTACCGCAGCCGCACACCCTTCATCGACCGGGACCCCGCGAAAGCCCGCAGCCCCGGCCGCCGCGTGTCCGGCACCCCTCCGGCGGTCCGCCACCAAGCGGCGAGCCCCGGCACGAACTCGATCGCCCACCGCAGCAGCGACCACACCGCGGCCTCGCCCCTCCGCAGCCACCAGGTCAGCACGAGCGCCGCCCCGACGTGGGCGGCGGTGGCGTGCGGTGTCAGCGCATGTGAGCGGGCGTGGGCGTCGGTGGTCATCCGCATGCGGTGCGTGACCATCCCGGCGTGGTGCGGCTGGACGGCATGGAAGACAAAATGCAGTCCGCCCTGGGCGGCGAGCGTCACGGCGCCGATACCGACCAGCGACCGCTCCCGGAGCACGTCCACCGCCAGCCTCCTGCCACGCGACCTGCCCCTTACTGAAGCCGTCGGTTCCTGTTTTCGGTGCACGGCCGGCGAACAGGTCTTGGTGTACCTCCGGGCCGTTTCCACTACGGACAGTTTCGCCCCCTGCGCGACTGCGGCAGCAGACCTACGCCCCGGAGGGCGCGCACCGGTCGCTTCCAAATCTTTCCCCGGAGCCGCTCCGCCCTGCTTTCCTCGCGTGTCGCGAGCCCAGACGACCGCGACATCAAACACGTCGACCTGCATGCCATGGCTGGAGCACAGCCAGATCGACAGCCCTGTTCTCGTTACCAGCGGCCTCAGGATGGCCACAATTCACGGCACCACCGCTGCGCCGCCCAGCAGAACAGGTCTCGCCGGCTACGCTCCTACCCGCATTTGCCCAGGTCAGGGGAGCATGAGCAGACGCAAACCGATCCGGCCCCAAACTCACGAGCAGCGGATTCAGTCCGTTCAGGCGAAGTTGACGTTCCGACAGCCCAAAATGAACGTTTCCGCAGGTCACAGCCCTGCACAGGTGGGGCGGGTGGGACTCGAACCCACGGCCGACGGATTATGAGTCCGCTGCTCTAACCGGCTGAGCTACCGCCCCGTACGGCGTGTCGCGTACATGTGTACGCGCCGTCTGCCGCAGCATAGCCGCTCATACGATCTCCTGCTTCGCAGGGGCGACTTCGCCTGCCCTTGAGGACTCCGCCGTGACCTGCGCGGTTCCCGAGACAGGGGTGAGGACATGAAAAAGGACCCCTTCGGGGGCCCTCGTTCAGCATGCTCCCCCGACTGGACTCGAACCAGTAACCTGCCGGTTAACAGCCGGCTGCTCTGCCAATTGAGCTACGGAGGACCGAGCTCCCCCGACTGGACTCGAACCAGTAACCTGCCGGTTAACAGCCGGCTGCTCTGCCAATTGAGCTACGGAGGAATGCCTCGTTGCATCGAACGTACCTACCTGGGTATTCGCCAGGGGGCGGGCGCTCGCTGCGACACATACATTAGCGCAAGCAGGGGGGTGCTCCGCCAATCGGTTCCCCCGGCGCCGACCACACGAGGGAAGGGTGGCCTCCATGCGCTACAAGCTCACGTTCGTCGTCGGCCTGGCTCTGGGTTACGTGCTCGGCACACGCGCAGGGCGCGAACGCTACGAGCAGCTGAAGAAGTCCGCACGCCAGGTCGCCCAGAACCCGGCCGTCCGCAACACCGCCGAGACGGCGGCCCAGCAGGGCCGCCAGTTCGCCGGCAAGGCGTACCACACGGTCAGCGACAAGGTCGTCGACCGGGTGCCGGAGTCGGTGGCCGGGCGGGTGCGGTCCTTGAAGGACCGCACCACCAACGGGACGGGCCAGGACGACTGGGGTACCAGCAATACATAGGTACGCGGCAGCCGGTGGCACACAGCCCCGCGGCACACACCCCCATGGCGGACGGCCCATAGAATTTCCGCCATGGGGATAGTCGCCGGGCTGGACAGTTCGCCCGATTTCACTCGCATCGTCGTCTGCGACACGGACACGGGCGCCGTGCTCAGGCAGGGGTACGCCCCGCATCCGGTGGACGGCGACCGCCCCGCGGACGTCGATCCGCAGGCCTGGCTGCTGTCCCTCGGCGAGGCGGCCGGCGGAGGTCTGCTGGAGGGCGTGCAGGCCATCGGCGTGTCCGCGCAGCAGAACGCCGTGATCCCGCTGGACGCGCAGGGCGGCACCGTGCGCCCGGCGATGGTCGGCGGCGACAAGCGCACGCAGGTCGCGGCGGCCGATCTCATCGACGCGCTCGGCGGGCGGGAGGCGTGGGCACAGGCCGTGGGGTGCGTGCCGCAGGCGGCGCAGCCCGTGACCAAGCTGCGCTGGCTCGCCAAGAACGAACCCGACGCCGCCCTGCGCACCGCGATCCTCATGCAGGCCCACGACTGGCTGGTCTGGCAGTTGCTGGGGCGGCCCGTGAGGAGAACCACGGACCGGGGCGGCGCCTCCGGGACCGGGTACTGGTCGGCGGCCACCGGCAGTTACCGCACCGACCTCGTCGAGCTGGCGCTCGGTCACCAGGCCATACTGCCCGATGTGATCGGCCCGGCCGAGGCGGCCGGTACGACCCCCGAGGGGCTGCTGATCTCCGCCGGCACCGGCGAGACCATGGCCGCCGCCTTCGGGCTCGGCATCGGGCTCGGCGACGCCGTCGTCTCGCTCGGGGCGTCCGGGTCCGTCATGGCCGTCCACCCCGAGGCCCTGGTCGACGGCACCGGGATGATCACCGCCCTCGCCGACGCGACCGGCATGCACCTGCCCGTCGTCACCACCCTGAACGCCGTGCGGACCCTGCGCGGGACCGCCGAGCTGCTCGGGCTGCCGGATCTGGAGAGCCTGTCCGACCTGGCGATGAAGTCGACGCCGGGCGCCCACGGCCTCGTACTCCTGCCCTATCTGGAAGGTGAGCGGACGCCGAACCTGCCGCACACCGCGGGGACCCTGTCGGGGCTGCGGCGGGAGTCGATGAAGGCCGAGCATCTGGCGCGGGCCGCGTTCGAGGGCATGCTGTGCGGGCTCGCGGACGCGCTGGACGTGCTGCGCGGGCGGGGCGTGGAGGTGCGGCGGATCTTCCTGCTGGGGGCGGCCGCCGAGCTGACGGCCGTGCAGGCGGCGGCGCCGGCGCTGTTCGGCGCGCAGGTCGTCGTACCGCAGCCCGCCGACTACGCGGCGATCGGGGCCGCCAGGCAGGCCGCGTGGGCGCTCGGCGCCTCGCAGGGGACGCTGGATCCGCGCACTCCGCCGGCCTGGCAGGGCGCGGCGGCGCAGGTGCTGGAGCCCGGTGAGGAGCTGGCGGTGGGGCAGGCGGTGCGGCAGCAGTACGTGTCGGTGCGGGAGCAGACCCATCCGGGCGCCTTTCGCCCGTAGGACCCCGGCAGATCCCGGCGCGTTCCGCCCGTAGGCCCCCGGCAGACCCCGGCGCGTTCCGCCCGTAGGACGGCGAAAGGCACTGCTGTCGGCTTAATCGGTTGAGGTAACACGGGTGGAGTGTCCGACGATAGGGGCCACGGGCAACGAACCCGCCCCATCGCCGACTCCGAGAGACGTAGCGTGCTCATACGACTACTGCGGACCTATCTGAGGCCGTACAAGAAACCCATCAGTGTGCTGGTGCTGCTGCAGTTCCTGCAGACCTGCGCCACCCTCTACCTGCCCACGCTGAACGCCCACATCATCGACAACGGCGTCGTCAAGGGCGACACCGGCTACATCCTCTCCTTCGGTGCCCTGATGATCGGCATCTCGCTGGCGCAGGTCGTGTGCAACATCGGGGCCGTGTACTACGGCGCCCGGACCGCGTCCGCGCTCGGCCGGGACGTACGGGCCGCCGTGTTCGACCGGGTGCAGTCCTTCTCGGCGCGTGAGGTCGGCCACTTCGGCGCCCCCTCGCTGATCACCCGTACGACCAATGACGTGCAGCAGGTCCAGATGCTGGCCCTGATGACGTTCACCCTGATGGTGTCGGCGCCCATCATGTGTGTGGGCGGCATCGTGCTGGCACTCGGCCTGGACGTGCCGCTGTCGGGGGTGCTGGTCGCCGTGGTGCCGACGCTGGGCATCTGCGTGACGTTGATCGTACGGCGGCTGCGCCCGCTGTTCCGGTCCATGCAGGTCCGTCTGGACACCGTCAACCGGGTGCTGCGCGAGCAGATCACCGGCAACCGGGTGATCAGGGCCTTCGTGCGGGACGAGTACGAGAAGGGCCGGTTCCGGAAGGCGAACACCGACCTCACCGAGATGCAGCTGAAGACGGGCAACCTGCTCGCGCTGATGTTCCCGGTGGTCATGACGACCGTGAACCTGTCGTCGATCGCGGTCGTGTGGTTCGGCGCGCACCGCATCGCCGACGGCGGGATGCAGATCGGTGACCTGACCGCCTTCCTCGCCTATCTGATGCAGATCGTGATGTCCGTGATGATGGCCACCTTCATGTTCATGATGGTGCCGCGCGCGGAGGTCTGCGCCGAGCGCATCGAGGAGGTGCTGGACACCGACTCCAGCGTCGTGCCGCCGAGCGCGCCGGTCGTCGAGCTGCGCCGGCACGGGCATCTGGAGATCCGGGGCGCGGGCTTCCGCTATCCGGGTGCCGAGGAGCCCGTGCTGAAGTCGATCGACCTGGTCGCCCGGCCCGGTGAGGTGACCGCCGTCATCGGCTCGACCGGCAGCGGCAAGTCGACGCTGCTCGGCCTGGTCCCCCGGCTGTTCGACGCGACCGACGGCGAGGTCCTGGTCGACGGCACGGAGGTCTCCACCCTCGACCCGAAGCTGCTGGCGAAAACGGTCGGCCTGGTCCCACAGAAGCCCTACCTGTTCGCGGGGACGGTGGCGACCAACCTGCGGTACGGCAATCCGGACGCCACGGACGAGGAGCTGTGGCACGCGCTGGAGGTGGCGCAGGCCAAGGAGTTCGTCAGCAAGCTCGAGGGCGGGCTCAACGCGCCGATCGCGCAGGGCGGCACCAATGTCTCCGGTGGTCAGCGCCAGCGGCTCGCCATCGCGCGCACGCTCGTCCAGCGGCCGGAGATCTACCTCTTCGACGACTCCTTCTCCGCCCTCGACTACGCCACCGACGCGGCGCTCCGTGCGGCGCTCGCCCGGGAGACCGCCGAGGCGACCGTGGTGATCGTCGCCCAGCGGGTGGCGACCATCCGGGACGCCGACCGGATCGTCGTCCTCGACGAGGGACGGGTCGTCGGCACCGGCCGCCATCACGAGCTGATGGCCGACAACGAGACCTACCGGGAGATCGTGCTCTCCCAGCTGACGGAAGCGGAGGCTGCCTGATGGCCGGGCCGATGGCGCGGATGATGGGCCAGGGCGGCGGCCCCGACAGCCGTTCGATGGACTTCAAGGTGTCGGGCAGGCGCCTGATCGCCCAGTTCAAGCCGGAACGCCTCACCATCTACGCCCTGTTGCTGTGCGTGGTCGTGAGCGTGGGCCTGAACGTGATCGGCCCGAAGATCCTCGGCCGGGCCACCGACCTGGTCTTCTCGGGGATCATCGGTCGGCAGATGCCGGCCGGGGCGACCAAGGACCAGGTCCTCGCCTCGATGCGGGAGCGGGGCCAGGGGCAGATCGCCGACATGCTCCGCAGCACCGACTTCACCCCGGGCAAGGGCATCGACTTCGACGCGGTGGGCCGGGTCCTGCTGCTGGCGCTGTGCACGTTCCTGGTCGCCGGTCTGCTGATGGCGTTCGCCACCCGGCTGGTGAACCGGTCCGTCAACCGCACGATGTTCCGGCTGCGCGAGGACGTGCAGGCGAAGCTGTCACGGCTGCCGCTGTCGTACTTCGACAAGCGGCAGCGCGGTGAGGTGCTCTCCCGCGCCACCAACGACATCGACAACATCGGGCAGACCCTGCAGCAGTCGATGGGCCAGCTGATCAACTCGCTGCTGACCATCATCGGTGTGCTCGCGGTGATGTTCTGGGTGTCCTGGCTGCTGGCGCTGGTCGCGCTGGTGACCGTGCCGCTGTCGTTCGTGGTGGCCACCCGGATCGGCAAGCGGTCGCAGCCGCACTTCGTGCAGCAGTGGCGCACCACCGGCAAGCTCAACGCCCACATCGAGGAGATGTACACCGGGCACACCCTGGTGAAGGTGTTCGGGCGGCAGGAGGAGTCGGCGCAGCAGTTCGCCGAGCAGAACGACGCGCTGTACGAGGCGGGGTTCAAGGCGCAGTTCAACAGCGGGATCATGCAGCCGCTGATGATGTTCGTCTCCAACCTCAACTACGTGCTGGTGGCGGTCGTGGGCGGTCTGCGGGTCGCCTCGGGCGCGCTGTCCATCGGTGACGTGCAGGCCTTCATCCAGTACTCGCGGCAGTTCTCGATGCCGCTGACCCAGGTCGCCTCGATGGCGAACCTGGTGCAGTCCGGCGTGGCCTCGGCCGAGCGGATCTTCGAACTCCTGGACGCGGAGGAGCAGGAGGCGGACCCGATGCCGGGCGCGCTGCCCGAGGAGTTGCGCGGACAGGTGGCGCTGGAGCACGTGTCGTTCCGCTACGACCCGGAGAAGCCGCTCATCGAGGACCTCTCCCTCACGGTGGAGCCCGGGCACACGGTCGCGATCGTCGGCCCGACCGGCGCCGGCAAGACGACCCTGGTCAACCTGCTCATGCGGTTCTACGACGTCTCCGGCGGGCGCATCACCCTCGACGGCGTCGACATCGCCACCATGTCCCGGGACGAACTGCGCGCCCAGATCGGCATGGTGCTGCAGGACACCTGGCTGTTCGGCGGCACGATCGCGGAGAACATCGCGTACGGCGCCTCGCGCGAGGTCACCCGCGGCGAGATCGAGGAGGCGGCGCGGGCGGCCCACGCGGACCGGTTCGTGCGGACGCTGCCCGACGGGTACGACACCGTGATCGACGACGAGGGCACGGGCGTGAGCGCCGGTGAGAAGCAGCTCATCACCATCGCGCGGGCGTTCCTGTCCGACCCGACGATCCTGGTCCTCGACGAGGCGACGTCCTCGGTCGACACCCGTACCGAGGTGCTGATCCAGAAGGCGATGGCCAAACTCGCCCACGGCCGCACGTCCTTCGTGATCGCCCACCGCCTGTCGACCATCCGGGACGCGGACACGATCCTGGTCATGGAGAACGGCTCGATCGTGGAACAGGGCGCGCACGCGGACCTGTTGGCGGCGGACGGGGCGTACGCCCGCCTGTACAAGGCCCAGTTCGCGCAGGCGGTCGCGGAGGTGGACTAGCGGGTGGGGGCCACTCATCTCGGTGAGTGGCCCCTGCTCAGTCCAGATAACCCCGTAGCTGATCCGCAAAAGCGTGATCCCGGAGCTTGTTGAGCGTCTTCGACTCGATCTGCCGTATCCGCTCCCGGGTCACCCCGAAGATGCGGCCTATCTCCTCCAGCGTCCGGGGCCGCCCGTCGGCCAGCCCGTACCGCAGCTGGACGACCTTCCGCTCCCGCTCCCCCAGCGTCGACAGCACCGCCTCCAGATGCTCCCGCAGCAGCAGGAACGCCGCCGACTCCACGGGTGACGCCGCGTCCCCGTCCTCGATGAGGTCGCCGAGGGCCACGTCGTCCTCCTCGCCCACCGGGGCGTGCAGCGACACCGGTTCCTGGGCCAGGCGCAGGACCTCGCTGACGCGCTCGGGCGCGAGCTCGAGGTGGGCGGCGACCTCCTCGGGGGTCGGCTCGTAGCCCCGCTCCTGCAGCATGCGGCGCTGGACCCGGACGACCCGGTTGATCAGCTCGACGACGTGCACCGGGACCCGGATGGTGCGGGCCTGGTCGGCGAGGGCCCGTGACATGGCCTGGCGGATCCACCAGGTGGCGTACGTCGAGAACTTGTAGCCGCGGGCGTAGTCGAACTTCTCGACCGCCCTGATCAGGCCGAGGTTGCCCTCCTGGACGAGGTCGAGCATGGTCAGCCCGCGGCCGACGTACCGCTTCGCCACGGACACGACCAGCCGCAGGTTCGCCTCGATGAGCCGGCGCTTGGCCATGCGGCCCATGACCACCAGACGGTCCAGGTCGAGGCCCAACTGGCTGTCCAGATCGGGGGTGTTGCTCAGTTTCTCCTCGGCGAACAGGCCGGCCTCGACCCGGCGGGCGAGCTCGACCTCCTCGGCCGCGGTGAGCAGCGGGATGCGGCCGATCTCGCGCAGGTACTGGCGGAACAGGTCCGAGGACGGGCCGCCGGTGTCGGCGCGGGCGCGTTCCGCGGCGGTGGTCTCCGCCGGTTCGGGGGCCTCGGCGGCCTCCAGTGCCTCGGCGGGCGGTTCGGCCGGCTCTGGCGGCCCTTCGGGTTCCACGGGATCCGCCTCGGGGTGGTGCACGACACAGGTCTGCGGGGGGACCGCGACGAGGACGTCGGTCTCCGCGTCCGGCTCCGCGCCGTCCGTACTGATGTCGGTCTGTGTGAGGGTCTGGGTCTGCACGGGGGCGACCTCCAGGATGATCGCTGCCAGGGGGTACGGCAGCGGTACTTCGGGAGCGGAGTCGGCGGCCACGCCGCTGTCCGTCCCGTACGCGATGAGCGGAACCGCGGGGGTGTGGGACCCGTGTGGGACGGATCGGCCGCGCTCCGAGGACTCAGGCACCGCACCCCAGTGTGGAGTACGACACATCGCCGCCACGAGGGGCGTGCGGTGACTTTTTGCAATCGGCCCGTGACCCGGCGGTTACCGTGGCGTACGGGTGCGGTCAGAGAGCCGCGGCGCCGTGTTCCCTGAGGGCCTGGTCGTACTGCTGGAGGACCCACAACTCGTTCTGTACGGCGGCCAGGTGGGCCGGGTCGCCGCCGGCGGAGAGGCGGGTCATCTGGGACTGGACGTCCCGGATCCGGCGCTCCACCGCCCGCCGGCGGACCTGGACCAGCACCGTGCCCGCGTACACCTCGTCGACAGTGCGGCGCATGATCGGCTCGACGGCGAGTTCGGTGACCATCGCGCGGACGGTGTCGTCGGGGGCCGCCTCGCGGACGCGGACCAGGTACTCCTGGCCGTCCTGCACGCCGTACTCGGCGCCGCCCGCGTCCATGACCGCCTGACGTACGGCGGCGTACGGGGCGGCGGTGAACTCGTCGACGCCGTACGCGTCGACGGCCGGGGAGACCAACTCGGGCCGCTGCAGGGCGAGTTTGAGCAGCTCGCGCTCGGTGGCGTAGACGGGGTTGCGGAGGGTGAGGGCGGGGCCGGAGGTCGCCGGGCGGGGCGCGGCCTCGTACGACTGCGGGCCGCGGGGCGCCGGCGCCGGGGCGCCCTTGCCGCCGCGGTCGCGGGCCCAACGGGCCAGCTGGGCGACCCGCTTGACCACGAACTGGGTGTCGAGGATGCCGAGCATTCCGGCGAGCTGGACGGCGACCTCGTGCTGGGCGCCGGTGTTCTTGATGCGGGCGACGATGGGCGCCGCCTCGTCCAGGGCCGCGGCCCGGCCCGCGGGGGTGTCGAGGTCGTAGCGGACGACGATCTGGCGCAGGGCGAACTCGAACAGCGGGGTGCGGGGTTCGACCAGGTCGGCGACCGCCTCGTCGCCCTTGGCGAGCCGGAGCTCGCAGGGGTCCATGCCGTCGGGGGCGATCGCGATGTACGTCTCGGCGGCGAACTTCTGGTCGTCCTCGAAGGCGCGCAGGGCCGCCTTCTGGCCGGCCGAGTCGCCGTCGAAGGTGAAGATCACGCGGGCCGAGCCGTTGTCCATCAGCAGCCGGCGCAGGATCTTGATGTGCTCGCCGCCGAAGGCGGTGCCGCAGGTGGCGATCGCGGTGGTGACGCCGGCGAGGTGGCAGGCCATGACGTCCGTGTAGCCCTCGACGACGACCGCGCGGGAGGCCTTGGCGATGTCCTTCTTGGCGAGGTCGATGCCGTACAGGACCTGGGACTTCTTGTAGATCGCGGTGTCGGGGGTGTTGAGGTACTTGGGGCCGTTGTCCGCCTCGTACAGCTTGCGGGCGCCGAAGCCGACGACGTCCCCGCCGATGTCGCGGATGGGCCACATCAGTCGGCCCCGGAAGCGGTCGATGGGGCCGCGGCGGCCCTCCTGGGCGAGGCCCGAGAGGAGGAGTTCCTTGTCGGTGAAGCCCTTGCCGCGCAGATAGCGGGTGAGGTGGTCCCAGCCCTGGGGGCTGTAGCCGACGGAGAAGTGCGCGGCGGCGTTCTGGTCGAAGCCGCGCTCGGCGAGGAAGAGCCGGCCGGTCTCGGCCTCGGGGCTGGTGGCGAGCTGCTCCACGTACCAGTCGGCGGCGATCTTGTGCGCCTCGACCAGGCGGATGCGTTCGCCGCGCTGGTGGGAGGGGTTGTAGCCGCCCTCCTCGTAGCGCAGGGTGATGCCGGCCTGGGCGGCCAGGCGCTCGACCGCCTCGGAGAAGGTGAGGTGGTCGACCTTCATCACGAACGTGATGGTGTCGCCGCCCTCCTGGCAGCCGAAGCAGTGGAAGAGTCCCTTGCTCGGGCTGACCTGGAAGGACGGCGACTTCTCGTCGTGGAACGGGCAGAGTCCCTTGAGGTTGCCCCCGCCCGCGTTGCGCAGCTGGAGGTACTCGGACACGACGGCGTCGATGGGAACCGCGTCCCGTACCGCCTTCACGTCCTCGTCGTTGATCCGTCCAGCCACGCGTGAATTCTACGGTGGTGGTGTGACACCTACGGGACGAGGCTTTCGAGCGGAACGTGCGGGTCCGCCAGGGACTCCGTGTTCACCTGTGCCTTCGACCTGATCAGCTTCTGGATGGGCTCTGTGACGTCCCACACGTTGACGTTCATCCCGGCCAGCACCCGGTCGTCCTTGACCCAGAAGGCGATGAACTCACGCTTCCCGGCGTCCCCGCGGATCACCACCTCGTCGTACGACCCCGGCGGCGCCCATCCGCTGTACTCCATCCCCAGGTCGTACTGGTCGGAGAAGAAGTAGGGCACACGGTCGTAGGTCAGGTCCTGGCCGAGCATCGCGCGGGCCGCCGCGGGACCGCCGTTGAGGGCATTGGCCCAGTGCTCGACGCGCAGCCGGGTGGTGAACAGGGCGTGGTGGAAGGAGGCGACGTCGCCGGCCGCGTAGATGTCGGGGTCGGAGGTGCGCAGCCGGTCGTCGACCACCACCCCTCCCCCGTGCGCACGGTCGGCGATCTCCAGGCCCGCCGCCTCCGCGAGGCCGATGCGCGGGGCCGCGCCGATCGCCGCGAGGACGTCGTGCGCCGGGTGCTCCTCGCCGTCGTCGGTGCGCGCCGCCAGCACCATGCCGTCCTGGCCGACGATCTCCGTCAGCTGCACGCCGAAGTGGAAGCGCACCCCGTGCTCGCGGTGCAGCTCGGCGAAGAGGTTGCCGAGCTCGGGCCCGAGGACGCCGTGCAGCGGGGTCTGCGCGGGTTCGACGACGGTGACCTCGGCGCCGTACTCCCGGGCCGCCGCCGCGACCTCCAGACCGATCCAGCCGGCGCCCGCGATCACGATGTGCCCGTTGTCCCGGCCGAGCGCCGCCAGTACGCCCTTGAGCCGCTCGGCGTGGGCGAGGCGGCGCAGATGGTGGACGCCCGCGAGGTCGGTGCCCGGGATGTCGAGGCGCCGCGGCTCCGCGCCCGTCGCCAGGAGCAGCTTGTCGTAGTGGACGAGCGTGCCGTCCTCGCCGAAGCGGACCGTCTTCGCCGCGCGGTCGATGGCGTCCACGGTCTCGCCGAGGTGCAGCTCGATGTCGTTCCGCGCGTACCAGGCCGGTTCGTGGACGAAGACGCTGTCGCGTTCCTCCTTGCCCAGCAGATACCCCTTGGACAGCGGAGGGCGCTCGTACGGGTGGTCGCGCTCGTCGCAGATCAGTATGACGCGGCCGCTGAAGCCCTCCGCTCGGAGCGTCTCGGCCGCCTTCGCACCGGCGAGACCGCCTCCGACGATGACGAATGTCTGATCCGCGTCGACCACTTGATGCCTCCTACGGGGTGTCCGAGGGGTTTCCCCTCGGAGAACGCAGCGGGTGCCGCCACATGCGAGCGTCCCGCACGGAGTGTGATGGGGGAAGAGGGAGTGGCCCGATCAGGCCACGGAGGGTCACGTTCGGGCGCAATCGGGGTCACTCGTGTCGCGTCAGTCCCTCGCCTTCCCCGTCAGACGGGAGTGAAGCGACCGGGCGGACGCGTCGGTCAGCGAGGCGATCTGGTCCACGATCACCCGCTTGCGCGCCCGGTCGTCCCCGGCCTGCTCGAACAGCGCCCGGAACTGCGGGTCGAGGCCGTCGGGTGCACGCGCGGTGAGCGCCTGTGCCAGTTCGGCCACCACGATCCGCTGATCGGCCCGCAGCCGCTCCTGCTCGGCGCGCTGCATGACGTACCGGTCGGCGACGGCCTTGAGCACCGCGCACTCCAGCCGCGTCTCGTGCGGTACGACCAGTTCGGCGCCGTACCGGGTGAGGCGGCCCGTGCCGTACGCGGCGCGCGTGGCCGACTCGGCGGCCAGACAGAAGCGGCCGATGAGCTGGCTGGTGGCGTCCTTGAGGCGGGCCTGCGCGACCGCCGAGCCGTCGTAGCCGTGCGGCCACCAGTCCTGGTCCTGGAGACGGTCCAGGGCGGCGGACAGCTCCGCCGGGTCGGTGCCGGCGGGGACGTACCGTCCGACGGCGACCTCGAAGACCGCCCGGCGGTCCGGTTCCGCGTGCAGGCAGTTCGGGTCGATGTGGCCGGCGTGCAGTCCGTCCTCGACGTCGTGCACCGAGTACGCCACGTCGTCCGACCAGTCCATGACCTGGGCCTCGAAGGTGGTGCGGGTGGCGGGCGCGTCCTTGCGGATCCAGTCGAAGACGGGTCTGTCGTCCTCGTACACCCCGAACTTGGGGGAGGCCGGGTCGGTGGGGTGGGCGCCTCTGGGCCAGGGGTACTTGGTGGCGGCGTCCAGGGTGGCGCGGGTGAGGTTGAGGCCGACGGAGCCCTCCGGGGTGAACCGCTTGGGCTCGATGCGGGTGAGGAGCCTGAGGGACTGGGCGTTGCCCTCGAAGCCGCCGCAGTCCTCGGCGAACTCGTTCAGCGCGTGTTCGCCGTTGTGGCCGAAGGGAGGGTGGCCGAGGTCGTGGGAGAGGCAGGCGGCCTCCACGAGGTCCGGGTCGCAGCCGAGGGCCGCGCCCAGCTCGCGTCCGACCTGGGCGCACTCCAGGGAGTGGGTGAGGCGGGTGCGGGGGCTGGCGTCCCACACGGTGGCGCTGCGCTCGCCCGGGGTGACGACCTGGGTCTTACCGGCGAGCCTTCGGAGTGAGGCCGAATGGAGTACGCGGGCGCGGTCGCGTTGGAATGCGGTGCGGCCGGGGCGTTTGTCGGGTTCTGGGGCCCAACGCTCGGTTGAGGACAGGTCGTACGGCATGTCTCGACAGTACGGGCATGGACTGACAATGCGCGTACGCGGATCGACACGCCCCCGCGCTCCTTCACGCAGCCGTCCTCGCCGGCGTCGCGAGTGCTTGGTCGTAACGGTGGAGGATCAGTTCCGCCATTGCCGGGTGGGTGCCCAGGGGAGCCGAGGCGATCCAGGGGGCCGCCTCCGCGCACTCCGTGGCGAAGCGGCCCGGGGCTGTGAAGTACGACGCCACGGCGACCCGGGTCCGGCCCCTCGACGTCAGGGACTGGATCGCGTCCGGGACCGTCGGGGCCGCTGTGGTGGCGTAGGCCGGGACCACGGGTACGCCCAGGCGTTCGGCGAACAGCTGGGCCGTGCGGTTGGTGTCGACCTTGGACTCGGGGTCGCGGGAGCCCGCCGCGGCGAGGACGACCGCGCTGGTGCGGCGCGTCTGCTCGTCCATGCGGGTGCGCCAGCCCGCCTCGACCAGGCGGGCGTACAGGGCGTCCACCAGGAGGGGGTGGGGGCCGAGCGCGTCGGCCACGCGTGCGCGTACCCCGGAGGCGGCCGCCATCTCGGGGATGTCCCGCTTGATGTGGTAGCCGCGGCTGAGCAACAGGGGCACGAGGACGGCCTCCGCCGTGCCGAGGCCGGCCAGGGTGTCGGGGAGCAGCGGGGCGTTCAGTTCGATGTGGCCCAGGTGCACGGACAGGCCGGGGCGTTGGTCGCGGACCCGGTCCAGGAGCGCGCGGACCGTGCTCAGGGCGCGCGGGTTGCGGCTGCCGTGGGCGACGACGACGAGCGCGGGCGGGCCGGGGCGCCGCCTGCCGTCGAGAGAGATGAGGCTGAGCTGGCTGGCGAGCCGGCTGCCGATCTGGCTCATGAGGTGCGCCGTACTGTCCGTCATGGACCGATCCTCGCGGTGGCAGGTTGCCGTCCCGTTGCGCGGGAATGACGGGCGTTTTCCGTAGCTTCACCGTGGGGTGCCGGGGGTTTGTGAGGCGAGGTGACCTGCGGTTTCATCGGGCGGAGTGAGCCTGGTCACGTATCGTGGGCGAACCGGACGGCCTGACAGGACGTCTCTGAGTGTCGAAAACAGGCCGAAGAGGGGGACCGTCCGATGCGCCGACCCAAGCTGCGCAGACCGCGTCTGCCGCGTACGCGTGCGGGACAGCGGCGGCTCGTGCAGGCCGTGGTGGCGGTGTGCGTGCTCGCCCTGCTGCCCGCCACCTGGATGTACGTCACGACGGTCGACCGGCTGCGCACGGTCGCGGGCGTGCCGCGCACCCAGGTCGCCGTCGTCTTCGGCGCGGGCCTGTGGGACGGCGAGCCCTCCCCGTATCTCGCCCACCGTCTCGACGCGGCGGCCGGGCTGTACCGGGAGGGCCGCGTCGAGGTCGTCCTCGTCACCGGCGACAACAGCCGCAAGGACTACGACGAGCCGGACGCCATGCGCACCTATCTGACCCAGCACGGCGTCCCGGCCTCGCGGATCGTCAGCGACTACGCCGGTTTCGACACCTGGGACTCCTGCGTCCGCGCGAAGAAGATCTTCGGCGTCGACCGGGCGGTGCTGATCAGCCAGGGCTTCCACATCCGGCGCGCGGTCGCGCTGTGCCGGGCGGCGGGTGTGGCGTCGTACGGCATCGGGGTCCAGGACAAGCACGACGTGACCTGGTACTACGGCGGCGCCCGGGAGCTCTTCGCGGCCGGCAAGGCGGCGCTGGACGCCGTGTTCCATCCCGATCCCCAGTTCCTCGGCCACAAGGAGACGGGGGTCGCGAAGGCGCTGGCGAGCGCCCGGTGACCGGGGGCTCACGCCGGCCGGTCCGGCGCGGGGAGGTCGCCGTCCCGGCCGTGTAACAAGGGGCCGCGCCGCACGTAACACGACCGAAGCACGCTGGCCGGTATGCAGAACTCCGTGACGCCCACCCACTGCCCGTACTGCGCCCTGCAGTGCGGGATGAACCTGACGCCCACGCCGGACGGCACGGTCGAGGTGGGCGAGCGCACGGACTTCCCGGTGAACCGGGGCGCGCTGTGCGGCAAGGGCCGTACCGCGCCGGCCGTGCTCTCGTCCCGGGTGCGCCTCACTTCGCCGTTGGTGCGCTCCGGGGGCACGCTGGTGCCCGCCACCTGGGACGAGGCGCTGGACCGGATCACCGAGGGGCTGCGCCGCACTCGTACGGAGTACGGGCCGGACGCGGTCGGGGTGTTCGGCGGGGGCGGGCTGACCAACGAGAAGGCGTACACGCTCGGCAAGTTCGCGCGGGTCGTGCTCGGCACCTCGCAGATCGACTACAACGGGCGCTTCTGCATGTCATCGGCCGCGGCGGCCGGGACCAAGGCCTTCGGCCTGGACCGGGGGCTGCCCTTCCCGCTGGAGGACATCCCGAAGACCGGATGCGTGATCCTGGTCGGGTCGAACCTCGCCGAGACCATGCCGCCGTCGCTGCGGTTCTTCACCGAACTGAAGGAGAACGGCGGCACGTTGATCGTCGTCGACCCGCGGCGGACCAGGACGGCCGAGCAGGCCGACCTGCATCTGGCGCCGCGGCCCGGGACCGATCTCGCCCTGGCGCTGGGGCTGTTGCACCTCGTCGTCGCCGAGGGCCGGGTGGACGAGGAGTACGTCGAGCGGCGGACCGTCGGCTGGGAGGACGCGCGGGCCGCGGCGATGGCGCACTGGCCGGAGTACGTGGAGCGGATCACGGGCGTGCCCGTCCCCCAACTCCGGGAAGCCGTGCGGATGTTCTGCGAGCCGGAGGCCGCGATGGTGCTCACCGCGCGCGGGCCCGAGCAGCAGTCCAAGGGCACGGACACGGTGGGCGCGTGGATCAACCTGTGCCTGGCGACCGGGCGGGCGGGGCGACCGCTCAGCGGGTACGGCTGTCTGACCGGGCAGGGCAACGGGCAGGGCGGACGTGAACACGGCCAGAAGGCCGACCAGTTGCCCGGGTACCGCAAGCTGGACGACCCGGCGGCCCGGCGGCATGTGGCCGAGGTGTGGGGCGTGGACCCGGACTCGCTTCCGGGGCCGGGGCGCAGTGCGTACGAGTTGCTGGACGCGCTGGGCACGGATGTCCGGGCGTTGCTGTTGATGGGGTCGAACCCGGTGGTGTCGGCGCCTCGGGCGGGGCATGTGGAGGAGCGGCTGAGGTCGCTGGACCTGCTGGTGGTATGTGACGTAGTACTGTCCGAGACCGCGGCTCAGGCCGATGTCGTCCTCCCCGTGACGCAGTGGGCCGAGGAGACCGGCACGACCACCAGCCTGGAGGGCCGGGTGCTGCTGCGCCGACGCGCGATCACCCCTCCCGACGGCGTCCGCAGCGACCTCGAGGTGCTGCGCGAACTCGCCGACCGGCTCGGTGTGGAGAAGGGCTTCCCGACCGATCCCGAAGAGGTCTTCGAGGAGTTGCGGCGGGCGAGCGCGGGCGGACTCGCGGACTACTCCGGCATCACCTACCGCCGACTCGCCGAGGAGAACGGGGTGTTCTGGCCCTGCCCGGCGGACTCGAACGACGCCCGGGCAGCGGACGGGGAGCCGCAGGACGGCCCGGCGGCGGACGGCGCGGTGCATCCGGGTACGCCCCGCCTCTTCCTGGACCGTTTCGCCACTCCGGACGGGCGGGCGAGGTTCGTGGCCGTTTCGCACCGGGCGTCCGCGGAGGAGCCGGACGCCGAGTACCCGGTGCTGCTGACGACCGGGCGGGTGGTCGCCCAGTACCAGTCCGGCGCCCAGACCCGCCGCGTCGAGGAGCTGAACGCGGCCGCGCCGGGCCCCTTCGTGGAGCTGCACCCGCGGCTGGCGGCGCGGCTCGGGGCGGCGGAGGGCGATCCGGTGGCCGTGGTCTCGCGGCGCGGGCGGGCGGTGGCGCCGGCCCGTATCACCACCGCCATCCGGCCCGACACCGTGTTCATGCCGTTCCACTGGCCGGGCGAGGGCCGCGCCAACACGCTCACCAACCCGGCGCTGGACCCCACTTCGCGGATGCCCGAGTTCAAGACGTGCGCGGTGCGGCTGGAGGCCGTCAGGTCCTGACCCGCCAGTCGCCGCTCTCGATGAGCTCGCCCCCGGCGCGGAGGCGGGCGGCCACGGCGGGGGCGGCGAGGTACACCCAGGCCCGCACGGACCTCCCGTCGCTCTCGCGGGTCACCTCGCGCTCGCGCCGCACGTAGAGGCCGGCGGGATCGTCCGGCGCGTACTCCTCCAGCCGGTCGAGGGCGACGAGCAGCTCCGCGTACCGCTCGGGCAGGGCGGTGACCAGCTCCCCGTACACCGTGCCGCCGCCGGGTTCCTCCACGGCGTAGGGATAGCCGGGGCCGTCGTACAGGACCGAGCCGTTCAGCCGCGCCGGGGCCGCGTGCCGGGTGCGGCCGCGCAGGAAGAGGTCGTGGTTGACCTCGCCGGGGCGGAGGGTGCCGTAGACGAAGAAGGGGAGGTGGAGGCTCACAAAAACGATTCTCTCTCCACACACACCTCCTCGTTCGCACTCTTTACCTCTGGCTGTCATGGCCCCTTAAATCTTGGTCGACCGCGCTTCCCCCCACGCATTCGCATGCGCCTCCCCGAGGAGACCGATGAGCCGGATACGGCCGCCCGTCCGAGGTTCCCGTCGTCTCGCCGCCGCCGGCGTGGCCGCCACCACCGCCACCCTGCTGGCGTCCGCACTCTCCCCCGCCGCCGTCGCGGCCGACCGGCCGAGCAGGGCCGGCGCCATCGAGAACGCGGCGTCGGCCCTGCTGGCGCACGCGGCGACTCTCGGTCTGACCTCCGCCGAGGGCACGTCGGTGCGGGACGTGATCGTCGACAAGGACGGTACACAGCACGTCCGTTACGACCGGACGTACCGTCAACTGCCGGTGCTGGGCGGGGACTTCGTGGTCCACTTGGCTCCCGACGGCGCGTACCGGGGCGCGAACCGGGCGACGCGGAGCCGGATATCCCTCACCTCGATCACCCCCTCCATATCGGCCCCGAAGGCCGCCGACATCGCGGCGAACGCGCTGCGCGCCGTGAACCTGGGCGAGACGCTGAAGAAGCTGACGGCGAGCCCCCAGTTGGTGGTCGACGCCCTGCACGGGGCGCCGAAGCTGGCGTGGCGGACGAACGTCACGGCCAAGGACACGCTCGGCAACCCGGTCGCCCGCACGGTGATCACGGACGCCGTCTCCGGGCGGCAGATCGACGCCTGGGACGACATCGAGACGGCGACCGGAGACGGCAAGTCCCTTTACAGCGGCACGGTTCCGCTGGAGACGACGGTCTCGGGGTCGACGTACCAGCTGAAGGATCCGACGCGCGGGAACACGTACACCGGTGACGCGGCGAACAAGACCGACCTGTGCTTCCTGACCAGCATCTGCGTCAGCCGGGCCCCTTCGACCGTGTTCACGGACACCGACAACCACTGGGGCACGGGGGCGACGGCCGACCGGGCCTCCGCCGCCGTCGACGCGCAGTACGGCACGGACGTCACCTGGGACTTCTACAAGAACACCTTCGGGCGCAACGGCATCGCGGGCGACGGGAAGGGGTCGTACAACCGGGTGCACTACGGCAACGCGTACAACAACGCGTTCTGGGACGACAGTTGCTTCTGCATGACGTACGGCGACGGTGACGGGACGACCTTCGGGCCGCTGGTGTCGCTGGACGTGGCCGGACACGAGATGACCCACGGCGTCACGTCGAAGACGGCGGCACTGACGTACTCCGGCGAGTCCGGCGGGCTGAACGAGGCGACGTCCGACATCCTCGGCACGCTGGTCGAGTGGTACGCCGACAACCCCTCCGATCCCGGGGATTACCTGATCGGCGAGAAGGTCGTCCGGTCCGGCTTCGGCCGTGAGGCGCTGCGCTACATGGACAAGCCGTCGCGCGACGGCGCCTCCGCCGACTACTGGAGTTCCTCGGTCGGGAACCTCGACGTCCACTACTCCTCGGGCGTCGCGAACCACTTCGCCTACCTGCTGGCCGAGGGCAGCGGCCCGAAGACCATCAACGGTGTCGGCTACAACTCCCCCACGTACAACGGCTCCACGGTCACCGGCATCGGCCGCGCCAAGCTGGGCGCGATCTGGTACCGGGCCCTGACGGTCTACATGACGTCGTCGACGAACTACGCGGGCGCCCGCACCGCCACCCTGAACGCGGCGAAGGACCTCTACGGCGCGGGCAGCACGGAGTACGACGCGGTGGCGGCGGCGTGGAGCGCGGTCAACGTGAACTGACACCGCCGGCGGGGACCCGGTTTCGGGTGCTCGTCACCCGTTCACCCGCTCCGGCTGCGTCCTTCGGGTTCTCTTACCTCCCGGCCCGCCCTAGGCCTGTGACCTGCCGAAACGCTGGTCGATCGGGGTGGGCCGGGAGGCGGGCGACACCCGTTCGCCGCAGTTCTGACGGCTCCTCAGCAAGCGCGGTCGGCTCGGTGGGCCTTTCCTCGGAAGGGCAGGGGACATCGAAGACGCCCGGAGGAGCATCGATGCGACGTACCGCCCGTCTGCTGACCGGTACCGCCCTCGCCGTCGCCGCCGCGGGGTTCGTCGCGGCGCCCGCGTACGGCGACGACGGCGGCGGCAGTCTGGAGGTCTACCCGTCGTCGGTCGTGCCGGGCGCGGAGGTCAGTGTGAACACCTCGGCCTGCGGGGACGGGGGCACGGCCGCCGGGGACGCCGGCGCGGTGGGCGCCGGTGCCTTCACGCTGGCGCCGAGCGCCCACGAGGGCGAGGCGATCGGGCAGTTCCGGGTGCCCGAGAGCGCGCAGCGGGGGACGTACGAGATCGTCGCGGAGTGCGCCGAGGGCGGACGGCAGGTCTCGGGCGACCTGGTGGTGACGCTGAGCGCGCCGCACGGCCAGGTGCAGCCCCGCGGAAGTGTGAAGACGGGGGTCGGCGGCGTGATGGGCCCCGACCCCGTGCAGACCGCGGCCGGTGTGGCGGCCCTCGCCGTCGCCGCCGCGGGCGGTACCTGGCTCCTGCATCGCCGGGCGAGAGGCGACGGGATCTGACGGACACCCTCCGCTGTCCGTCCGCCGGTACCGCATGTCCCTCCCCCTCCGGGTCCGACGCCCCTCGCGGCCCGGAGGGGGACCGGGTCCCTCCAGGAGGCTCGAATGCGCAGGTTGGGCAACACCGCGATAGCGGCCGTGACGGTGGCCGCGCTCTGCTCCGGCGCGTGGTTGCTGAGCGGTGGCGCCGGGACACACGCCCCGCCACAGCCCACGGCGGCCGAGGCGCACTCGGGCAGCGGCGGCACACGGTCGGCGCCCGCGCTGCCGCCCTCCCCGCCCGACCGCATCCGCATCCCCTCCATCCACGTGAACGCGCCGCTCATGGGCCTCGGCCTCACCTCCTCCGGCAGCCTGGCCGTCCCGCCGGCCGCGCGGAAGAACCTCGCCGGCTGGTACGAGGCCGGCCCCACGCCCGGGGAGACCGGTACGGCGATCGTCGCCGGGCATGTCGACAACGCGGACGGACCCGCCGTCTTCTACGACCTCGGCGCCCTGAGGAAGGGCGCCTCGGTGGAGGTCGACCGGCGCGACGGCGGTGTCGCCGTGTTCACCGTCGACGCCATCGCCGTCTACAAGGCGACCGACTTCCCCGACGAGAAGGTGTACGGCGCCGCCGGCCGGCCCGAGTTGCGGATCATCACCTGCGGCGGAGGGTATTCGCGGTCGACCGGCTACCAGGGGAACGTCGTCGTGTTCGCGCACCTCACGGGGAGGCGGTGACAGCGGTAGCGGTCGTGGTGACAGCCTGCGCGATGGTCCGCGCGCACACCAGGGACTCCGTGTGGGTGGTGTCCACCTCCACGTCGTAGTGGACGTCCCGGTGGACCAGGCCCGCCTGCTGCTCCGCCATCCCGGGGGGCCGGTCGCCACGGGCGATCTCCCGGCCGGCGGCGACGGCCGGGTCGCAGCGGACGCCGACCCAGAGCACGTCCAGGCCGGTCAGCGCCGTGCGCCAGCGGCTCTGGGAGTCCGCGCCGCCGAGGAAGACGTCGTCGACGACGACGTGGGCGCCCGCGCGTGCCGTGGCCGCGACGCCCTCCATCCAGGCCCGTTCGAGTCTGGAGAACTCCGGTCCGACACTGACCGTGCCGTCCGGGGCGAACTCGATCCCGGCGAGCGACGCCCGCAGGGACGCCGGCAGCGAGTCGACGAACGTGTCGATCGCGAAGGCCAGCCACGGCTCGGGCAGGACCGCCTGCAGACACCGCACGATGCCGGACTTGCCGCTGCTGGAGCCGCCATTGAGCACGATCACCCGAGTCGTCATCCGGACACCGTAGCCTCGGGGCGGCGTCAGCTCCTGCTGTTTTCCTGTCGGGACGATCGACCAGCCATAGCGGGTGAGGAGCGCCAGTGGGACACACGCCACACCCGCCGGCAGGGCGAGCACGGCGTAGGCGAGACGGCGCCAGGTGCCGGCGGTGAAGGGCTCCCGCGCGATGTGCCGAAGGCGTACGGCGGCGCCGTCGCGAACCGGGACGTCCCGGACTGTTTCCCTGGTGCTTCCCGCTGGGTGTGGAGCGGTGAGCGGTCTGAGCTGGTGAAACCGACGGGTCCAGCCTCCCGTGCACCCTGCCTCGGACCATGGTGCTCGCACGGATCCCGGGGGCAGGGCCGGCCCCGCCCCCGGCGACCTCACACCGCCCTCCCGGCGCGTGCGCCGAACCCTCACACCCCGGCCGCGCCTGCGAGGAGGGCAGCGTTCCTCGCGGGAAACAGACGTGATGCGGTCGGGTAACACCGGCATCGCACGCTCCTGGACATGACCTCGAATACGCGTGTGGTGGTGATCGGCGCCGGACTCGCGGGCGTCCGTCTCGCCCGGCGGCTCGGTGAGCTCGGTACGCCCGTGACCCTGGTCGGCGAGGAGGAGCACCGCCCGTACAACCGGGTGCTGCTCGCCGAGGTGCTGGCCGGGCGGTACAGCCCCGACGTCATCGCGCTGCCCACGCCCGCGGAGCTGGTCCGCGGCCGGGTCACGGGCATCGACCGCGAGGTGCGAGCCGTACACCTCGCGGACGGCTCGAAGATCGCATACGACACGCTGGTCCTGGCCACCGGCTCCAACCCGGTACTGCCGCCGCTGCGCGGTCTGTTCACCGAGAACCACGAACTGCCCGTCGGCGTCCACGCGTTCCGCACGATGGACGACTGCCTGGGCCTGTCCGAGGCGGTACGGCCGGGCGTGCGCGCGGTCGTCATCGGCGGCGGGCTGCTCGGGGTCTCCGCGGCCCGGGCGCTCGCCCGGCGCGGCGCACAGGTCGTTCTGGCCCAGCAGGCCGAGCGCCTGATGGAGCATCAGCTCGACCCGACGGCCTCCGAGCTGGTCCGGCGGCACCTGAAGGACCTCGGGGTCGAGATCCACACCGAGTGCCGGGTGCGGGACGTGCGCTGCGTCGGCGGGGTGGTCCGCTCGGTCGAGATGGCCGACGGGTACGCCCTCGACGCCGACCTCGTGGTCGTCGCGTGCGGGGTGCACCCGCGCGTCGGTATGGCCCAGGACGCGGGCCTCGCCGTGCACAAGGGCGTCCTCGTCGACGACGAACTGCGCACCTCCGACCCGCACATCCGGGCGATCGGCGACTGCGTCCAGCACGCGGGCACGGTGTACGGCCTGGCCGCCCCGGCGCTCGAACAGGCCGAAGTCCTGGCCGAGTCGCTGGCGGGCGACGCGAACGCCCGCTACACCGGCACCCGTTCGCTCACCCGGCTGACCCTGGCCGGTGAGGGCTTCTTCGACCTCGCCGCGTTCGGCGAGACGGAGCCGCGTCCCGGGGACGACGTCGTCCAGCTCGCGGACGCCACCCGCGGCACCTACCGCAAGGTCGTCGTCCGCGACGACCGCCTGGTCGGCGGGGTCCTCGTCGGCGAACTCGGCACCGTCGGCGCGCTCGCCCGCGCCTGGGAGGGAGCAGAGCCGCTCCCCGACAACGGCCCCCTGCTCCACCTGCTCACCAACGATGGAGGCTCCTGATGACCACCGGCACCCCCACGATCGTGCTCGTCGGCCATGGCATGGTCGGCCAGCGCTTCCTCGAAGCGCTCGCCGGGCGCGGCCTGACCGCCACGCACCGCGTGGTCGTGCTGTGCGAGGAGCCGCGTCCCGCGTACGACCGCGTCGCTCTCACCTCGTACTTCTCGGGCAAGACGCCTGAAGAACTGTCCATGACCGACATGGAGTTCATCAACGACCACGGCATCGAGCTGTACGTCGGCGACCCCGCGCAGACCATCGACCGCGAGGCCCGGAAGGTCACCGCCCGCTCCGGGCAGGTCTTCGAGTACGACACCCTCGTCCTCGCCACCGGCTCCTACCCGTTCGTGCCGCCGGTCCCGAACAAGGACGCCGAGGGCTGCTTCGTCTACCGGACGATCGAGGACCTGCTCGCGATCGAGGAGTACGCGAAGTCGCGTGCTTCGGTCGGCGCGGTGGTCGGCGGCGGTCTGCTCGGGCTCGAGGCGGCGGGCGCGCTCAAGGGCCTCGGACTCACCTCCCACATCGTGGAGTTCGCGCCGCGGCTGATGCCCGTACAGGTGGACGAGGGCGGCGGCGCGGCCCTGCTGCGGACCATCGAGGAGATGGGGCTGAGCGTCCACACGGGCGTCGGCACGCAGGAGATCGTGGTCGGCGAGGACGGCGCGGTCACCGGTATGAAGCTGTCCGACGGCTCCGAACTCGCCACGGACATGGTGGTGTTCAGCGCCGGTGTCCGCCCCCGCGACCAGCTGGCCCGGGACTGCGGTCTCACCGTCGGCGAGCGCGGCGGCATCACGGTCGACGAGCAGTGCCGTACCGTCTCCGACCCGCACGTCTTCGCGATCGGCGAGTGCGCGCTGGCCTCCGACGGCCGGGTGTACGGCCTGGTCGCCCCCGGTTACGAGCAGGCGGAGACGGCGGCCGCGACCATCGCCGAGGACGAGGCGTCCTTCACCGGCGCCGACCTCTCGACGAAGCTGAAGCTCCTCGGCGTGGACGTCGCCTCCTTCGGCGACGCGCACGGCACGACGGACGACTGCCTGGACGTCGTGTACTCCGACTCCCGCGCCGGCCTGTACAAGAAGCTGGTCATCGGCCGCGACGGCACCCTGCTCGGCGGCATCCTGGTCGGTGACGCGGAGGCGTACGGCACGCTGAAGGCGTTCACCGGTTCCGTGCCGCCGGTCAAGCCGGAGTCGCTGGTGCTGCCCGCCGGCGCCGGCGAGTCGGTCCAGCTCGGCCCGACGGCGCTGCCGGACGACGCGATCATCTGCTCCTGCAACAACGTCACCAAGGGCACGATCCGCGGCGCGGTCACCGAGCACCGGTGCACCACGGTGCCCGAGGTGAAGAAGTGCACCAAGGCCGGTACGACCTGCGGCAGTTGCGTCAAGGTGCTCGGCCAGCTGGTCGACGCCGAGCTGGAGGCGTCCGGCGTCGAGGTCGACAAGGGCCTGTGCGGCTGCTTCGGGCAGACCCGCGAGGAGCTGTACGAGATCGTCCTCGCCCTGCGCATCAACAGCTACCAGGACCTGCTGGACCGCTACGGCCGCGACGGCGCCCGGGGCGGCGACGGCTGCGAGATCTGCAAGCCGGCCGTCGGCTCGATCATCGCCTCCCTCGCCCCGACGATCGGCGCGAGCGGCTATGTCCTGGACGGCGAGCAGGCGGCCCTGCAGGACTCCAACGACCACTTCCTGGCCAACCTGCAGAAGAACGGCTCGTACTCGGTCGTGCCGCGCATCCCCGGCGGTGAGATCACCCCCGAGGGCCTCATCGTGATCGGCGAGATCGCCCGCGACTTCGGCCTGTACACGAAGATCACCGGCGGCCAGCGGATCGACATGTTCGGCGCCCGCGTCGAACAACTCCCCCTGATCTGGGCCCGGTTGGTGGACGCCGGCTTCGAGTCCGGGCACGCCTACGGCAAGTCGCTGCGCACGGTGAAGTCCTGCGTCGGCCAGACCTGGTGCCGCTACGGCGTCCAGGACTCGGTCCGCATGGCGATCGAACTGGAGCTGCGCTACCGGGGCCTGCGCTCCCCGCACAAGCTGAAGTCGGCGGTCTCCGGGTGCGCCCGCGAGTGCGCCGAGGCCCAGTCGAAGGACTTCGGCATCATCGCCACCGCCAACGGCTGGAACCTGTACGTCGCCGGCAACGGCGGCGCCACCCCGCGCCACGCGGACCTGCTCGCCCAGGACCTCTCCGACGCCGAACTGATCCGTCTCATCGACCGGTTCCTGATGTTCTACATCCGCACCGCCGACCGCCTGGAGCGCACCTCGACCTGGCTGGAGCGGATCCCCGGCGGCCTCGACCACGTCCGCGAGGTGGTGGTGGAGGACTCCCTCGGCATCTGCGAGGAGCTGGAGTCCCTGATGGCCGCGCATGTCGCCCACTACCGCGACGAGTGGGCCGAGACCATCAACGACCCCGAGAAGCTCGCCCGGTTCGTGTCCTTCGTCAACGCCCCCGACACCCCCGACCCGGTCGTCGGCTTCGTCCCGGAGCGCGACCAGATCAAGCCCGACCTGCCGCTGCTCACCATCGGCCACCGTCCCCTGGAAGGAAGCGCCCAGCGATGACCCTGGCACCCGAGACGACCGACCTCAAGGTCCAACTCCAGCTCGAGGACGACTGGTTCACGGTCTGCGACCTGACCCGGCTGATCCCCGGACGCGGCGTCGCCGCGCTCCTGCCGGACGGCCGCCAGGCCGCCCTGTTCCGGGACCGCAACGGCAACCTGTACGCCATCGACAACCGCGACCCCTTCGGCGGCGCGGCCGTCCTCTCCCGCGGCCTGATCGGCACCCACCAGGGCCGCCCCTTCGTCGCCTCCCCCCTGCTCAAGCAGCGGTTCGACCTGGAGTCGGGCCAGTGCCTGGACGACGAGACGGTGCGGGTGGCCACGTACCAGGTGCGCGCCGACTGACAGCGTTTCCCACCGCAGCGCCTCGATCCCTCCGTGGGGTCGGGGCGCTGTTCGTCGTCGGCGCCGGCCCGGTGGTGGACAGCGGCGGGGTCACTGCGAACCGGCGGTGCGGCGGCGGTGGGCCGCGACCCGTTCCCGGGTCGCGCAGCGGCGGGAGCAGTAGCGGCGTTCGGGGCCGGCGCCCTGGGTGACGAAGACCTGGCGGCAGTTGTGCGCGGCGCACAGACGGCCGGGCGGACGCTGGGTGTCCCACACGAGCACGGTCAGCGCCAGGCAGGAGGAGGCCAGCAGCCACTCGCCCCAGGGTCCGTCGTCATCGCGGTCGAGGTGGGGGTGCCAGGGGCTGCCGCCGTGGGAGGTCAGCCGGAGGGGGCCGGTGTGCTCCCGGAGGAGGCGGTTGAGGAGCACGGCGGCGGTGTCGAGGTCGTCGGCGGTGAAGACCTCGCGCAGCAGGACGGCGGCCGCGCACATCTCGTCGAGGTCGTCCGGCGTGAGATCGAGGGGGCCCTGCTCGCCGTACTCACGCAGGACGGCGACGACCTCCTCCGGGTCCGGGCGCTCGCGGGTGAGGACGCTGACCAGGGCCGCGGCGCGTCGGGCCGCGGCCAGTACGGAGTGCCGGGCGGACAGATCGTCGGAAGGAAGGGGTGTCACGAATTCGAATGTAACGCATATTGACCACCATTAGGGTTACTCACGTAACGTGTTCCCGATGCGAAGGCGTTACACGACGGCGACGGCCTCCTACTTCGTCGGCGCGGTGTCCGCCCGTACCGGCGACGAGATGTCCGGACCGGCGATGATGCTGGCGGGCTTCGCCCTGACCGGCTCGACGGCGACCGCCTCGTCGCTGCTGGCCGGGCTCAACGTCGCCGCGGCGGTCGGCGGACCGCTGCTCGGCGCGTTCCTGGACCGGGCGTCGCGCCCGGGCCGCCTGCTGGCCTGCGCGCTGGCCGGGTACGGCGCCGGAGTGGCGGTCATCCTGCTGGGACTCGGACACCTGCCCCTCCCCGTGACCGTCCTGATCGCCGTGTGCACCGGCCTGCTGGGACCGGCCCTCTCGGGTGGCTGGACGGCCCAGCTCCCCCGGGTGGTGCCGGGCGACGCGCTGCCCCGGGCCAACGCCCTGGACGCGATGACCTTCACCACCGCGAGCCTCGCCGGACCGGCCCTCGCGGGGACGGCGACGGAGACGCTGGGGGCGCCGACGGCGGTGGCGGTGGCGGTGACCCTGATCGGCCTCGCGACACCGGCGGCCTGGCGCCTGCCGACGGCCGGCCACCGAGGGGCGGCCGGACCGGGCCCGGACAGCGATGAGGACGCCGACGCGAGGGCCCCGATGAAGACGCGTGCGCGTGACGGGGGCGCTGGAGTGGGGTCCCGGACTCGGTCGGACGGACAAGCCGACACCGGGCGACGCGCCCCCCTCACCGCGGGTCTCCGTTTCATCGTCCAGCGCCCCGCCCTGGCCCGAGCGACCCTCACCTCGGTCCTCTGCTGCGCGGCCGAGGGCATGTTCACCGCCTGCGTCCCCCTTCTCGGGCAGCGCGCCCTGGGCGGCTCCGGGCGCGGCGCGCTCCTGCTGTCCTGCACGGCCGTCGCCTCGCTGGCGGCCAACTCCGTACTGGCGCGACGCCCCCGCCTGATCGCCCCGGACACGGCGATCTGGGTCGGCGCTGTCATCCAGGCCACCGCACTGGCCCTGGCGGTGACGACGCATCCGGCCGTCCTCGTCACCGCCGCCCTGCTCACCGGCATCGGCGCCGGCCCCCAGCTCACGGCCCTGTTCGCGATACGACACCGGGAGGCCCCCGACCATCTGCGCGGCCAGATCTTCACGACGGGCGCCAGCCTGAAGATCACCGGGTTCGCCCTGGGCGCGGCGACAGCGGGCACGATCGCGGGCCACTCCCTGCCCGGCGCCCTGACGCTGGCGTCCGCCACGGCGGCACTGGCGGCGCCGGCTTACTTCACGGTCTGGCGGGGGCAGGCGGAGGTGACGCTCATCAGCCCTTCAGGGCCTCGTCCGCCACACCGGTGAGCCGCTCCGAGGCGGCCCAAAGCCTCTCGCCCGCCACGTCGTTGAGCGTCCAGGGCGCCCGCCACGACGGCCCCGGTGCCCCGCGCCACATCATGAACGACGGCCCGGTGAAGGAGTCTGGCCGTACGTCGGGGGCAGTCGCGGCGTACAGCACGGGCAGCGCACCGGCCTCCGCCGACTGGGCGAAGACACGGTTGCCGATCTCCATCGCCCGTCCCATCAGCCGACGCCCCTCCATCCGCGGCGCGGCGCCCTGGAGGTTGGTCTCCGCGTAGCCCGGATGCGCGGCGGCCGCCACCACGTCCGCCCCCTGCGCCGCGAGCCTTCGGGCCAGTTCGTGGGTGAAGAGCAGGTTGGCCGTCTTGGACCGGGCGTAGGCGACCCAACGCCGGTACCGGCGCTCGCTGTTGAGGTCGTCGATGTCGATGTTGGCCAGGGCGTGCATCCCGCTGGAGACCGTCACGACGCGTGCGCCGGGTGTCGCGAGGATCGAGGGCAACAGCAGGCCGGTCAGGGCGAAGTGGCCCAGGTGGTTGGTGCCGAACTGGGTCTCGAAGCCGTCCGCGGTCGTGCCGTACGGCAGCGCCATTACGCCCGCGTTGTTGACCAGCAGGTCGAGGCGGTCGTACGGGTACGAGGTCGCGAACTCCCGTACGGAGGACAGGTCCCCGAGGTCGAGGCGGGCCAACTCCGCCTTTGCGCCCGGCACTTCGCTCAGCAGCCGGTCCCGGGCCGCGCCGCCCCGCCGCTCACTGCGACAGGCGAGCACCACGCGGGCACCCTTGCGGGCCAGTTCCCGCACGGTGGCGTACCCGATCCCGCTGTTGGCCCCGGTGACCACGGCCACGCGTCCGCTCTGATCGGGGATGGCCTCAACACTCCAGCCCGGCATGGACGCTCCCTCCGCAGACGGGGTGGGATCCACCCTACGAGTGGAGCGCACCCGATGTAACGTCGGGCGAGGAGACGGACGAGTCGTTCCCGTGCGTCCTCGGGAACATCGGTGAGCAGGAATCCGACCGGCTCCACGATCGTGGTGGCGACGTCCGGATCGATCTCCTACATGGCACTGATGAGCCTGGACCCGACCGGCAAGGGCCGCCGCCGCTGGACGATGCGCTGGAAGGCACCTCCCCAAAAGGGATAGCCGGGGACGTGATTCATTTCGCATAGAAGAGGGCGGCACCCCCGCACAGGATGCCGCCCTCCTGGAGAGCCGGAGCCGCCGTCCATCGGTGTTGAGGGTCGGGGACGGGCGGCGGTTCCGGGGTTTCGGTGGCCGGGGGTCCGGCCGGGGCCGTACGGGCTACCCGGGCCTACGGGCGACCGGGGTCGTACCGGCTAGCGGTGGTCGCTGCCCGTCGACTCCGTCGCCGCGCGGCCCGCCTCCAGGCGGGCCACCGGGATGCGGAACGGGGAGCAGGAGACGTAGTCCAGGCCCACCTCGTGGAAGAAGTGGACGGACTCCGGGTCGCCGCCGTGCTCGCCGCAGACGCCGAGCTTGAGGTCGGGGCGGGTCTCGCGGCCCGCCGTCGCCGCCGCCTTCACCAGGGAGCCGACGCCGTCCTTGTCGATCGTCTCGAACGGGGAGACGCCGAAGATGCCCTTCTCCAGGTAGGCCGTGAAGAAGCTCGCCTCCACGTCGTCCCGGCTGAAGCCCCACACCGTCTGGGTCAGGTCGTTCGTGCCGAAGCTGAAGAACTCCGCCGCCTCCGCGATCTGCCCGGCGGTCAGCGCGGCGCGCGGGAGCTCGATCATCGTGCCGATGGCGAGCTTGAGCTGCGTGCCCGTCGCCGCCTCGACCTCCGCGATGACCTGGTCGGCCTCCTCGCGGACGATCTCCAGCTCCTGGACGGTGCCGACGAGCGGGATCATGATCTCGGCGCGCGGGTCGCCCTTGGCGTTCTTGCGCTCGGCGGCGGCCTCGGCGATCGCGCGGACCTGCATGGTGAACAGGCCGGGGATGACCAGGCCGAGGCGTACGCCGCGCAAGCCCAGCATCGGGTTCTGCTCGTGCAGGCGGTGGACCGCCTGGAGCAGCCGGAGGTCGTTCTCGTGGGACTCCTGACGGGACTCCGCCAGCGCCACCCGCACCGACAGTTCGGTGATGTCCGGCAGGAACTCGTGCAGCGGCGGGTCGAGGAGACGGACCGTCACCGGCAGGCCGTCCATCGCCGAGAACAGCTCGACGAAGTCCTTCTTCTGCAGCGGCAGCAGCTCCGCCAGCGCCGCCTCGCGCTCGTCCTGGGTGTCGGCGAGGATCAGCTTCTCGACCATCTCGCGGCGCTCGCCCAGGAACATGTGCTCGGTACGGCACAGCCCGATGCCCTGCGCGCCGAAGCGACGGGCGCGCAGCGCGTCCTCGGCGTTGTCCGCGTTGGCCCGCACCCGCAGCCGGCGCTTGCGGTCGGCGAAGGCCATGATCCGGTGCACGGCCTCGACCAGCTCGTCGGCGTCGTGGGCGCCGGCGTGCATCCGGCCCTCGAAGTACTCCACGACCGGTGAGGGGACGACCGGGACCTCGCCCAGGTAGACCTTGCCGCTGGAGCCGTCGATGGAGATGACGTCGCCCTCCTCGACGATCCGCCCGCCCGGGACGGTCATCCGGCGCCGCTTGGTGTCGACCTCGAGCTCCTCCGCGCCGCACACACAGGTCTTGCCCATGCCGCGCGCGACGACGGCCGCGTGGGAGGTCTTGCCGCCGCGGGAGGTGAGGATGCCCTCGGCCGCGATCATGCCGTCGAGGTCGTCGGGGTTGGTCTCCCGGCGCACCAGGATGACCTTCTCGCCCGAACGCGACCACTTCACGGCGGTGTACGAGTCGAAGACCGCCTTGCCGACCGCCGCGCCCGGCGAGGCCGCGATGCCCCGGCCGACCATCTCGGTCTTGGCGTGCTCGTCGAACCGCGGGAACATCAGCTGCGCGAGCTGGGCGCCCGTCACCCGCTGCAGCGCCTCGGTCTCGTCGATCAGGCCCTGGTCGACCAGCTGGGTCGCGATCCGGAAGGCGGCGCCCGCCGTGCGCTTGCCGACGCGGGTCTGGAGCATCCACAGCTGTCCGCGCTCGATGGTGAACTCGATGTCGCAGAGATCCTTGTAGTGGTTCTCCAGGGTCTCCATGATCTGCATGAGCTGGTCGTACGACTTCTTGTCGATCTGCTCCAGCTCCGCGAGCGGCACGGTGTTGCGGATGCCCGCGACCACGTCCTCGCCCTGTGCGTTCTGCAGGTAGTCGCCGTAGACGCCCTGGTGGCCGGAGGCGGGGTCGCGGGTGAAGGCGACGCCCGTGCCGGAGTCGGGGCCCAGGTTGCCGAAGACCATCGAGCAGACGTTGACGGCGGTGCCGAGGTCGTGCGGGATGCGCTCCTGACGGCGGTAGAGCTTGGCGCGGTCGGTGTTCCAGGAGTCGAAGACCGCGTGGATGGCGAGGTCCATCTGCTCGCGCGGGTCCTGCGGGAAGTCCCGGCCGGCCTCCTTCTTGACGATCTTCTTGAAGGTGGCGACCAGCTTCTTCAGGTCCGCGGCCTCCAGCTCGGTGTCGACGGTGACCTTCTTGGCCTCCTTGGCCTTCTCGAGAGCTTCCTCGAAGAGGTCGCCGTCGACGCCGAGGACGGTCTTGCCGAACATCTGGATGAGGCGGCGGTAGGAGTCCCAGGCGAAGCGCTCGTCGCCGGCCTGGTCGGCGAGGCCCTTCACGGACTTGTCGGAGAGCCCGATGTTCAGGACGGTGTCCATCATGCCGGGCATGGAGAACTTCGCGCCGGAGCGGACGGAGACCAGCAGCGGGTTGTCCGGCTGGCCGAGCTTCTTGCCCATCCGGGACTCCAGCGCGTCGAGGTGCGCACTCACCTCGTCACGCAGTGCCGCGGGCTCCTCGCCGCTGTCGAGGTAGACCTTGCAGGCTTCCGTCGTGATGGTGAAGCCCGGGGGAACGGGGAGTCCCAGGTTGGTCATCTCGGCGAGGTTCGCGCCCTTGCCACCCAGGAGGTCCTTGAGGTCTTTGTTTCCCTCGGTGAAGTCGTAAACGAACTTCGCTACGTGGGGTTCTTTGTTTTCCGACACGGGTCTCGACTCCTCGAGGACGCGGTGGCTGCCCTGACGGCGAGGAACATACCCAGATCAAAGGTGTCTGGATACGTCTACTCGCGTGTCATGCGCTCGTAACCATCCCTCCGCCAGCGGATCGAAAGTCAAGGGAGGGCAAGCAATCAAGCGCTTATGTTTTCACTTCCTGAAGACACCAGTGCCCACAGGTGCGGTTTTACGCTCAGATGAGCGGTCGACCATGACACCTGATTTCGATCGATGAACGATCAAGGGGTGGCACCCAGTGCCACCCCTTGAGGAAGTGCAGCCGCTCAAGATCCGCTCATCTGAGCGCAACCCTTATCAAGGGTGGCGAGAATCACGCTCCCACAGAGGACCGGATTTCACCATGCGGACGCTTTACACGCCCATCGCGAGCAGCCGTTCCTCGACCCGCTCCGGCGCGTAGAGATGCTCCACGACCAGCGCCCCGGCTCCCACCAGCCCCGCCCGCTCACCGAGCCGTGAGGTGACCACGTCCAGGTGGGCCGTGGAGCGGGGCAGTGCCCGCTGGTACAGCAGCTCCCGCACCCCGGTCAGGAAGGCGGTTCCGGCCAGATCCCCGGCGATCATCAGCACCCCGGGATTGAGCAGCGTCACGACGGTCGCCAGCACGTCCCCCACGAGCCGCCCGGCCTCCCGAGCCAGCCGGGCCGCCTCCGGGTGCCCGGCCGACAGCAGATCCCGTACGTCCGAGCCGGAGGTGGCCGCGACCCCCGCCTCCGCCAGCCGCCCGGCCACGGCGCCGCCACTGGCGACGGCGGCGAGACAGCCGTACGACCCGCACCGGCACAGCGCGTCGGCGCCCACCCGTATGTGCCCGATGTCCCCGGCGCCCCCGTCGATCCCCCGGTAGACCGAGCCGTCGACCACGACGCCCGCGCCGATGCCGGTGGAGACCTTGACCAGCACGAAGGCCGAGCAGCCGGGGTGTCCCGTGCGCTGTTCGCCGTACGCCATGAGATTCGCGTCGTTGTCCACCAGGACCGGCACCGGACCGGCGCCCGTCTGCTCGGTGAAGGCCCGGGCCAGGCGGCCCCTTATGTCGTAGCCGTCCCAGCCGGGCATGATCGGCGGCTGGACGACCCGCCCGGTCTCGCTGTCGACCGGCCCCGGCACCGCGAGCCCGATCCCGCACACGGCCCGCGCCGGCCGCCCGGCCTTCTCCAGCAGCTGTCCGAACCACTGCCCGAGCGCCCCGAGGACGACGTCCGGCCCGTCCTCCACGACGAGGGTGTCCGCGTGCTCGGCGAGTATCTCGCCGGTCAGGGTCAGGACGGCGGCGCGCGCGTGCCGGGTGTCGAGGTCGGCGGCGAGGACGACGGCGTGCTCGTCGTCGAACTCCAGGGTGATGGAGGGGCGGCCGCCCTGGGGCGAGTCGACGGGACCGCCGGCGCCCTCGCGCAGCCAGCCCGCGCGGAAGAGGCGGTCGAGGCGCTGACCGACGGTGGCCCGGGACAGACCGGTGACCTGCTGGAGGGCTCCGCGTGTGGTCGCGCGTCCGCTTCGTACCAGTTCGAGCAGATCTCCGGAGCTGGCCTGGCCGCGTCCCGTCATGCGCACCCCCTTGTGCTTCTCAAGCGTGCATTACATAGTGAGTTTTGCGTGTTAAATAGACGTAACTCTACGGTAGCCCAGACCGAACCGGTCGGCCGTACGTCTTTCGGGGAGCCCCGAGTGGATCGCACTGCCCAACTCACCAGCCGCGGCGAACAGCACCCCGTTGCATACGATCCGCCGCCCGTCCCGGGTCCCCTGCACGCCAGGGCCGCCCGGGTGCTGGAGGAGAACTGGACGGGCGCCTCCACCGTCCCCTCGCGCAGCCTGTATCCGCACCAGTGGTCCTGGGACTCGGCGTTCATCGCGATCGGCCTGCGCCACCTGTCGCCGTTACGGGCGCAGACGGAGCTGGAGACGCTGCTGGCCGCGCAGTGGGCGGACGGACGCATCCCGCACATCGTCTTCAACCCCTCCGTCCCGCTCGACGCCTACTTCCCGAGCCCCGACTTCTGGCGCTCCTCGACCGCGGGGCGCGCTGCGGGCGCCCCGCGCACCGTACAGACCTCCGGCATCGTGCAGCCACCGGTGCACGCGCTGGCGGCCTGGCTGGTGCACCGCGCCGACCCGGGCCTGTCCCGCGCCCGCGGCTTCCTCACCCGGGTCCACCCGCGCCTGGCCGCCTGGCACCGCTACCTCCTGCACCGCCGTGACCTGGGCGGGGGTGGCCTCGCCTCGGTCGTCCACCCCTGGGAACAGGGTATGGACAACAGCCCCTGCTGGGACGCCCCGCTCGCCCGGATCACCCCCGCCCCGTCCCGCTCCTTCCGCCGCGCCGACCTCACCCACGGCGCCCCCGAGGACCGCCCGACGGACCTGGACTACGGCCGCTACGTCCGCCTGGCGACGGACTACCGGGACGCCGGGTACGAGGACGGACCGGGCAGCGGCTTCGCCGTGGAGGACCCGGCGTTCAACGCCCTGCTCATCGCCTCCGAGCACGCGTTGGCCCGGATCGCCGCGGAGCTGGGAGCGCCGGGCACGGCACGGCACGCCCGCGCGGAGCGGCTGACGGCGGCCCTGGTGGACCGCCTGTGGGACGCGCCGAGCGGCATGTTCCTCTGCCGGGACCTGCGCGGCGACGGCCACAGCGCCCCCGCCCCGCACCACCGCCCGCCCACCGGCACCCTGATCCCCGAGCGCGGCGTCTCCGGACTGATCCCGCTCCTCCTCCCCGGCCTCCCCCGCGACCTCGTGCGGACGCTCGTCACCACCCTCCACGGCCCGCACTTCGGGCTCGGTGACACGACCCGGCTGCCCCCGTCCTACGACCTCCTCGGCGAGGCCTTCGACCCGCACCGGTACTGGCGGGGCCCGGCCTGGTTCAACACGAGCTGGCTGCTGGAACGCGGGCTGCGCACCCACGGCGAGCAGGAGCGCGCCGACGCCCTGCGGGAGTCCGTCCTGGACCTGGCCGACGCCTCCGGATTCGCGGAGTACGTCGACCCGCACACCGGCGAGGCCTGCGGAGCACTCGGCTTCGGCTGGACCGCCGCCCTCGCGCTGGATCTGCTCCATTCGCGCCCCGGACACGGCGTGTCCCCCACGGGCGTCGGCACGTTCGAGACGAGTGACAAGGGAGGGGACCGGGCATGACGGACCGGCATCATCTGCTCGTGCGCGGCGGGACGTTCGCGGCCGTGGACGACGGCGGGGACATCAACGGGGTACGGGGAACCGGCTCACCGGCCGGACTGTTCGTGCGCGACGCCCGTCACCTGAGCCGTTGGCAACTGACGGTCGACGGCGCGGTACCGGAGTCGCTCACGCCGGTCGCGGACGGGGACACGGCCCGCTGTGTCCTCGTCCCGCGCGGCGGACGGCAGGAGCCGCCCGCGTACACGATCTTCCGCGAACAGGCGGTGGGGGACGGCTCGTTCGTCGAGTCCCTCCGCATCACCAGCAACCGCCCGACCCCCACCACGGTCCGCCTCGCCGTCACTGCGGACGCGGACTTCACGGACCAGTTCGAGCTGCGCTCCGACCACCGCACCTACGCCAAGATCGGCGCCACCCGCTCCCGCCAGGTCCTCGACGACGGCGTGGAGTTCGGCTACCAGCGCGGTGAGTGGCGGTCCTGTACGACGGTGACGGCCGAGCCCGCCCCGGACGGCGTCGAGGAGACCGGCACCGGCGCCCGTCGCCTCGTGTGGACCCTCGACCTGGACCCGCACGGCACGGCGGAGCTGACGCTGCGGGTGATGGCCCGCCCGCACGGCGACCGGCGGGCCCGGCGCGTACCGGCGTCCCCAGCCGCACTGAACGAACAACTCCTCGCTCTCGAAGGCGAGTTCGTGGAGGGCGTGCCCTTCCCCACGGGCTGGCCGGAGCTGGCGGCGGCCTGCGCACGGGGCCTCGCCGACCTCGCCGCCCTCCAGGTCCCGGCGAGCGGCCCGGACGGCGAGGACCTGCGGGTGCCCGCCGCCGGAGCCCCCTGGTTCCTGACCCTGCTCGGCCGGGACGCCCTGCTGACCTCGCTGTTCGCCCTCCCCTACCGCCCGCAGCTCGCCGCCGCCACCCTGCCCGCGCTCGCGGCCACCCAGGCGACGGAGACCGGCGCGGACTCGGTGGCGCAGCCGGGCAAGATCGTGCACGAGGTCCGCCACGGCGAGCTGGCCCACTTCCGCCAGGTCCCCTACGGCCGCTACTACGGCTCGGTGGACGCGACGCCCCTCTTCCTCGTCCTCCTCGGCGCCTACGTCGAGCACACCGGCGACGCGGACCTCGCGCGCCGACTGGAGCCCAACGCCCGCGCGGCGATCGGCTGGATGCTGGACCACGGCGGGCTGACCTCGCGCGGCTACCTCGTCTACCGCGCCGACCAGGGCGGACTCGCCAACCAGAACTGGAAGGACTCCCCCGGCGCGATCTGCTCCGCCGACGGCACCCGGGCGAGCGGACCGGTGATGGCGGCCGGGGCACAGGGCTACGCCTACGACGCCCTGCGCCGCACGGCGTCGGTCGCCCGCACCGTCTGGGGCGACGAGACGTACGCGGCGCTGCTGGAACAGGCGGCGGCCGATCTGCGGGACCGCTTCCAGCGGGACTTCTGGATGCCGGACGCATCCTTCCCGGCGCTCGCGCTGGACGGCCGGGGCCGCCAGGTCGACGCGCTCGCCTCGGACGCCGGGCACCTGCTGTGGTCGGGCCTGCTGGACAAGGAGTACGGCGAGGTGGTGGGCCGGCGGCTGCTGGAACCGGACTTCTTCTCCGGCTGGGGCGTGCGCACGCTGGCCGCGGGACAGCCGGCGTACCACCCGCTGTCGTACCACCGCGGCTCGGTCTGGCCGCACGACAACGCGCTGATCACCCTGGGCCTGGCCCGCTACGGCCTGCACGACGAGGCCCGCACGGTCGCCCACGCCCTGGTCGACGCGGCGACGGCCGCCGGGCACCGCCTGCCGGAGGTCATCGCCGGGTACGGCCGGGACTCCCACGCGGAGCCCGTCCCCTACCCACACGCGTGCGTGCGGGAGTCCCGCTCGGCGGCGGCACCGCTCGCTCTGCTGACGGCGGTGGGAGGCGCGTAGCGCTCCGCTGGGAGAGGCCGGATGGCGAGTGCGGGTTCGCGGGGCTGGTCGCGCCCACGCGGCGGAGCCGCACATTGCTGCCGTCCCGCGCC
>NZ_JAKWBE010000044.1 GCF_022513565.1 Streptomyces gilvus
TCCCCCCGGGCCCCGGGGGGGCCCCCCGGGGGGGGGGGGGCCACCGGCCCCCCGGCCCCCCCCCCCGCCCCACACCTCCCCTTCCCTGTGCCTCACCGGTACACGACGACCTTGTCGCCGTCGCGCACCTGCGCGTACAGGCTCGAGATCGCCGCCTCGTCCCGGACGTTGACACAGCCGTGCGAGCCGCCGGCGTAACCGCGGGCCGCGAAGTCGTACGAGTAGTGCACCGCCTGGCCGCCGCTGAAGAACATGGCGTACGGCATCGGGGAGTCGTACAGCGTGGACCAGTGGTCGCGGGACTTCCAGTACACGTGGAACACGCCCTCCCGGGTGGGCGTGCCGACGGCGCCGAAGCGGACCGACATCTCGGAGACGGTCCGGCCGTCGATCATCCAGCGCAGGGTGCGGGTGGTCTTGTCGATGCACAGCACACGCCCGGTCGCGCAGCGCGGATCGGGGGCGCCGGCGGGTTGCCCGCCCATCAGGTACAGCTCCCACGTGCCCGGCTCGTGGGTCATCTTCTTCAGCCGCTGCCAGGTGACGGTGTCCGTCTCACCGGTTCTCGGTAGCCCCCGCTTGCCCTGGAACCCCTTGACCGCGGCCTCGGTCAGGTCGTCGTACGACCCCGTCGGGCCGTCGAAGAGCCAGTCGACCTGCCGCAGCCGCGCCTGGAGTTCGCGCACGCCCGATCCCGAGTCGCCGCGGGACCACAGCACGGCGGTGGTGGAGCCGGAGGTGGCGGGGGGCGTGCTCCGCCCGCCGTCGGACTCCGCGGTCGGCGGGGCGCTGCTCGGCAGCACGATGCGCACCGGCGATCCGCCCTTGCCGTCGCCTCCCTGCACGGTGCAGCCCCAGACGCTCACCAGAGCCACGAGCGCCGCACCGACGGCGGCCTTGGTGCCCATGCCCGTAGTACGCAAAGCCGACCCCCGACGTCTCACCGATGCGCCCGTGTGTCACCTGACATGCTGCCCGCGGGTGACGCCTCGCGAACGGCGGTGCATGGTTGTGACGGAGGCCGCAGAACACCTGTGAGGAAGCTCCCAGCGTGCTCCCCTGCACCGGTTGCACGGGCACCGCTACGCTCCGCAGGAGGGTCGGTCTGTACTGGCCAGTAGCTCAGCGGGAGGCATCACACCATGGCGCGCGAGTCGGAGTCCGGACTGCCCATCGAGCCGGTCTACGGGCCTGGGAGCCTGGAGGGCTGGGACCCGGCGGAGAAGCTGGGCGAGCCGGGCGAGTTCCCCTTCACGCGGGGCGTGTATCCGTCGATGTACACCGGCCGGCCCTGGACCATGCGCCAGTACGCCGGTTTCGGTACGGCGACGGAGTCCAACGCCCGCTACAAGCAGCTGATCGCCAACGGCACGATGGGTCTGTCGGTCGCCTTCGACCTGCCCACCCAGATGGGCCACGACTCCGACGCGCCGATCGCGCACGGCGAGGTCGGCAAGGTGGGCGTGGCCATCGACTCGGTCGACGACATGCGGGTGCTGTTCGGCGGGATCCCGCTGGACAAGGTCTCCACGTCGATGACGATCAACGCGCCGGCGTCGTTGCTGCTGCTCCTGTACCAACTGGTCGCCGAGGAACAGGGCGTCTCCGCCGACCAGTTGACCGGCACGATCCAGAACGACGTGCTGAAGGAGTACATCGCGCGCGGGACGTACATCTTCCCGCCCAAGCCCTCGCTGCGTCTGATCGCCGACATCTTCAAGTACTGCAAGGCCGAGATCCCGAAGTGGAACACCATCTCGATCTCCGGCTACCACATGGCGGAGGCGGGCGCGTCTCCCGCGCAGGAGATCGCGTTCACGCTCGCGGACGGCATCGAGTACGTGCGCACGGCGGTGGCGGCGGGCATGGACGTCGACGACTTCGCCCCCCGGCTGTCCTTCTTCTTCGTGGCCCGGACGACGATCCTCGAAGAGGTCGCCAAGTTCCGTGCCGCACGGCGCATCTGGGCCCGCGTGATGCGGGACGAGTTCGGCGCGAAGAACCCCAAGTCGCTGATGCTGCGCTTCCACACGCAGACGGCGGGCGTGCAGCTGACGGCCCAGCAGCCGGAGGTGAACCTGGTCCGGGTCGCCGTCCAGGGCCTGGCGGCGGTGCTCGGCGGCACGCAGTCGCTGCACACCAACTCCTTCGACGAGGCGATCGCCCTGCCGACCGACAAGTCGGCCCGCCTGGCGCTGCGCACCCAGCAGGTCCTGGCCTACGAGACGGACGTGACGGCGACGGTCGACCCCTTCGCCGGGTCCTACGTCATCGAGAAGATGACCGACGACGTCGAGGCCGCGGCGCTGGAGCTGATGCAGAAGGTCGAGGACCTCGGCGGGGCCGTCTCCGCCATCGAGCACGGCTTCCAGAAGAACGAGATCGAGCGCAGCGCCTACCGCATCGCCCAGGAGACCGACTCCGGCGAGCGGGTCGTGGTCGGCGTCAACCGCTTCCAGCTCGACGAGGAGGAGCCCTACGAGCCCCTGCGCGTCGACCCCGCCATCGAGGCCCAGCAGGCCGAACGCCTGGCGAAGCTCCGCGCCGAGCGCGACCAGCAGGCGGTGGACGCGGCCCTGGACGCCCTGAAGAAGGCGGCCGAGGGCGAGGACAACGTCCTCTACCCGATGAAGGACGCCCTGCGCGCCCGCGCGACGGTCGGCGAGGTCTGCAACGCGCTGCGGGAGGTCTGGGGCACCTACGTGCCCTCGGACGCCTTCTGACCAGCACGGTCGCCGACGAGCGCGCAGGGTCGGCTCAGGCCGATCCGGGCGGACCAGGAGCACGCGCCGAAGGGGTGAGGCCCCGACGCGCTCGTCAGGACCTCACCCCACGCGGTTCGTCGCCCTCAGTCGGACTTCAGCAGCCGCGCCGAGCGGTTGGCGAGGTCGATCCGGATCGCCTCCTTGCGGGCGAGCTGCCGTATCGCCTTGCCGCGCGCGCCGAGGCCGCCGGCCACCCGGTAGATCTCCGACCACACCCGCATCCGGTCGCCGCCCGCGATCGCGGCGGCGGACAGCAGCCGGCACGCCTCGTCGACGTCGCCGCGCCCGGAGCGGATCTCGGCCATGCCGATCAGCACGTCCACGGGCTGCCGGCGGCGCAGGATCTCGGTGCCGACCCGCAGCGCGTCGTCGTGCTTGCCCGCGGTGAAGTGCCGGGTGAAGTCCTCGGCGAGGTACTTGCCGTGCCGGGAGAGCACCGCGGAGAAGGGGCCCTCGCCGTAGGCGGTCTCGTCGTCCGGCTCCGCGGGGGCCGCGGTGGGTGCCACGTCCTCGGGGCCGGCCAGGCCCAGTGCCGTCGTCATCCGGGCGGTGAAGGCGGAGATGTCGAACAGCGCCTCGACGTCCTGGTACTCCTCCTCCGAGACCGCCTCGTCCAGGACCTGCCGCAGCGCGTCCAGCGCCGCCTCCGGCGTGTACTCGGTGAAGGAGCGGTAGCCGGGCACGCCCTCCAGCACCTCGCGCGAGCCCACCCGGTGGTAGGTGACGGCACGCAGCCGCTGCTGCACCGCCTCGACCACCGACAGCGGCATCGGGTCGTCCACGCTGGAGAGGAAGAAGACGTCGGAGGCGGCGAGTTCCTCGCGCACCCGGTCCCGGGAGAGCGCTCCCATCCACTCGACGCGGTCCGACAGCAGCGTCGAGGGACCGATCCGCCAGGTCTTGTGGCCGATCCAGGCGAACCGCCACGGCAGCCCCTGCGCGTACGCCAGTTCCGCGACCCGCGAGAACAGGTCCAGCCCCTTGCGGTCCTGCATCGAGCCGACCATCACGATCCGCGGCCGCTCACCCGGCGTCCGCCGGGCCCGGGCGCGGTGGGTGTCGAGCGGCACGGTGTTGTAGACGACGACCGGGTCGCTCACGCCGATCTGCCGGAACATGTCGGCCTGCGCGGTGGACACGCACAGCACCTTGATCTTCGGCAGCACCTTGAGCATCTCGGCGTGCCGCAGCGCGTGCTGCTCGCCCTCGAAGTTCATGACGTACTCGGTCTCGTGGGCGTAGAGCACCACGGACTTGCCCAACGCGACCAGCGCCTCGGTCAGTTCGTTGGCGAGCGGCGAACGCCAGAACGGGGCGAGGCTGTTGATCAGGACGACCTCGGTGCCCTCCAGGTCGGCCAGCACGTCCTCGGTGCGCGAGTACACCCCGAGGTCGAAGTAGCGGATGTCGACCGGGGACTGCGCGAGCAGGGCCTGGGTGTAGGTGAGCACGGGGATCGCCACGCCGGTGACGTAGGAGAAGCCGAGGCCCAGGATCGCCAGCGAGCGCGGCCGGTTCATCCGGCCCTCGACCGCCTTCAGGGCGCGCTCGGCGCGCGAGAGGTGGCCCCGCGGCCCGTCCTCGGGGGCGGACCAGCGGGGCGCCGGCCGCTCGACGGGGATCTCGGCCTCCTCGATGCGGCGCAGCACACGGGCCGGGACGTCGTCGTGGAAGGTGATGAAGTGCTCGACCGGCTCGCCGTGCGCGTTGGCCGTGAACTTGCCCGAGCGCCGCAGGTCGGCGGCGACGTCGACGAGTTCGCCGACCGTGCCGACGTTGCGCAGCAGCGGGTGGTTGATCGTCGGGAAGACGATGTTCAGCGCGGGCGGGCTGAACAGGACCAGCGGGGTGCCCGCGCGCAGGGTCTGCAGATAGGTGGTGGAGAAGAAGGTGATGGCGAGGTCGTAGCCGTCGAGGGCCTCGGCCTCCAGCAGCGCGCTCTCGTCCAGCACGGTCACGTCGGGCAGGGTCCGCAGCCATTCGAGGTGGCCGCGCAGGGTGGAGGGGTGCGGCTTGATCTCCACCTCGCCGAAGGCGGTGAGCGCTTCGCACAGCTGTGTCAGCTGCTCGCGGTGGTCGCCCCGGGAGAGCTTGCGCTGGTCGCTGAGCGGCTGGTCGAGGACGACCATGCGCAGCGGGTCCCCGGGGCGCCCCGCGTGCCGGTGGGTGGTGGAGCGGGCCGCGCGCAGCAGCAGCGGGTCGTCGCTGTGGCCGAGCGCGCCGGTGATGTGGACCGGCGCGTCGGCGTCCGCGGAGCGGAACAGCAGGTGGTGCGCGGTCGCCGGACCCCAGACGCAGACGGCGGCGGGGGAGGAGGAGCCGTAGTACCAGTTCTGGTCGCGCAGGCCCGCGTCGGTCTTCTTGAAGTGGAAGTCGAGGTGCCCGTCCTGGACGAGGACCAGCGGCAGGGTCCGGCCGAGTTCCCCGGCGACCCGGCGGCCGCGCTGCGACTGGTCGTTGAAGAACACCAGCCGGTCGATGCGCTCCTGCTCGGTGAACGCACGCATCCGGCGGCCCACCTCCTCGAGGAACTCGGCGGCGCTCAGCGGCTCGTCCACCTGGAAGAGGTTGTGCACCTTGAGATCGTCGAAACGGGCCGCGGCCTCCTGTTCGATCCAGCCCGCCACATCTCCGTCCCGGTCGGCGGTGACCAGGTGGAACGAGTGGGCGTGGGCTCCGGGGGCCTTCATGATCTCCGCCGCGAGACCGACACCGTTGCGGTTCTCGACGAAGACGGCGATGCGCATAACCTTCATAAGAGGGCATGAAATACGACCAGGTTCCCTCCGTAATCGAACTTCGGGGGAACCATCGGTGAACAACTGAGGATGCGGCCCTATGGCGTTCCTATGCGGGAGGCCAAAAGGGACCAAAAAAGCAAGAAGCTCCTTGCGGTCGCGCGGTGTCGCCACCGTGCGACCGCAAGGAGCTGCGTGGGCCGGGCCCGGGTCAGCGCTTGACGGCCTTCTTCAACGCCCGTGCGCGCCGCACCACTCGGCGCGCGGTGGAGTTGTTCGGCAGGAACGCGAGCCGTTCCGGGATGCCGCCCGGCAGACCCAGCGAGGTCAGCCGGCGCCGCCTGAAGTACCGTTTGGTGCGCGCCGTGAGGTTCTTCGCCAGATAGCGTTCCGCGTCCCGGCGCAGCGACGGGTGGATCTGCGGCTGCATGGCGAACCCGACCGCCTTGACCAGGCCGTCCAGTGTCCGCGCGGGGATCGTATCCTCGCCCTTGCGGCCCTCCAGGTCCGGGATCAGCGCGTCCGCCAGCACCGCCGGGACGCGGTTGCTGTTCTGGTACGGCGTCAGCCGCTCCAGGAGCGGCTCGGTGCCGATGCGGGCGACCGGGAGGTCGTAGAACGCCGACGCCGTGAACAGCGCGGTGGAGAAGCAGCCGACGACCAGTGCGGGCGGCGACTTCTCGAACAGCACCTCGGCGAGGACGGGCAGGTCCAGGACGGTCAGCTCGACGCCCAGCTTCTCTGCCTCCGCCTCCAGGGCGCGGCTGTAGCGGGCCGGCGCGGTGGGGTGCGGCTTGAACACGATCGCGCGGTGACCGCGCTCGACGGCCCCGCGCATCATCCGCACGTGCAGGTTCTCCTCGTCCTCGGGGGAGAGGATGTCCAGCGCGGACAGGTACTGCCCGAGCAGCAGCGCCGCGTTGTCCGGCAGCGCGGGCAACTCCGGTACGGCGGCGGTCAGTTCACCCATGACCTTGCGGAAGGCCTCGGTCGGCAGGAGCTGCGCGGGGACGTCGAACTCGGTGAGCAGCAGCGGCTTCAGACCCGGTACCAGGTCGAGGTGGAGCAGCCGGCGCACCCGGGTGCCGACCAGCGGGTCGAGTTTGTTGCGGGTGGGGCCGTAGCTCATCAGGCCGTCGGCGTAGACATGGATCGGGGCGTCCGTGAACAGCTGGGCCACGGACAGCGCCGGGGCGACCTGGAGGGACTCCAGGACCAGCTCCACCCGGTCCTCGCCCAGCTCCCACAGCATGCGCAGATAGCGCTCGAAGAGCGGGACGTCGTCCGGGCGCGGGATCCAGGCGCCGGGATGGAAGGGGCGGATCGCCTCGTTGAAGGACACTGTGCCGTCGAAGTGGCGGCGCAGCGGCTCAAAACCCGGCATCTCGTCGACCGGCGACGTCACTTCCGGCGTCGAGGAGTTGTTGAACACCAGCAGCAGCCGCCGGGCCTCCTCCTCCCCCTCCCGCTCCGGGAAGCACCCCGAGTCCAGCGCGGCGGCCAGGGTGGCGGCGCCGTACAGCGTCGAGACGCAGAAGACACGAGTCGTACGGGGCATCAGGCGGCCGCCTTCGCAGTGGTGACCCGGCGGCGCAGTCGCCGCAGCTTGGTGGAGCGGTGGAAGTCCATGGTCTCCAGGACGTCACCGAGCATGTCCTGCGGCATCCGCTTGATCGCCGCCGCGCTCATCGTCCGCAGCTGCCGGTGCACCGACGGCTCCCACTTCTCCTCGTCCGAGAGATGGTGGGCGATGATCGCGCAGTACGTGCGCACGGCCTTCGGCAGCAGCTGGTCGGCGTCCGGGTCCTGCGCCGTCTCCTCGATCACCTGGTCGAAGGCGCGGATGAAGTCGAGTTGGCGGGCGTCGCCGATCTGGGTCAGCGAGGAGGCGACCCCCCGGCGGTAGAACACACCGAGCAGGCTCACCACGGCGAACGACTTCGCCTCGCGGTGCAGCTTCCAGATCCACGGCCGGTCCTCGGCCGTGCGCAGCCCGTCCGTGAAGTGCAGCAGGCCCTGGTCGAGCAGCCGGCGGTGATAGGCGCCGGCCCAGGCGAAGGCGTAGTCCACGGAGGTCGAGCGGTTGGCGGGCAGTATCGCCGCGCGCGGGTCGAACACCTCCCAGCGCCGCCCGATCGGCACCCTCTGCACCGTGCGCGCGCGGGCGGTCGCCTGCACATGGTCGGTGCGTACGAAGTCGCAGCCCAGCCCCTCGATGGCCGCCACCAGGTCGGCGAAGTAGCCGGGAGCCAGCCAGTCGTCGCCGTCCAGGAAGGTGAGGTACTCGCCCCGCGCCGCGTCCAGGCCGGTGTTGCGCGCGGTGGCGAGTCCCCCGTTCTTCTCATGGCGGATATAACGCACCTGCGCGACATCGGAAAGCTCGTCGGCCGCGCGTTCGAGAATCGCCGGAGTCTCGTCCTTCGAATGGTCGTCGACCAGTACGAACTCGAAATCCTTGCGGGCGTTCAGTCGAAGGCTTCTGAGGGTGTCCGGGGCGTATTGCTGCACGTTGTAGAACGGCACGATCACGGAAAGCTTTGGCACGGCTGAGAGCCTATGAGGCCGCTCAGCTGGGTACTTTTCCGATGCCCGTACAGGGGGTGAACTCCGTGTGTCGGAACGGTGCATCCCCTGTGCTTCCGGCGATTTCGCGGGCCAGTTCGGCTCTCGGCGGGGTGCTGTTAACTTTTTGGACAAGTGCGGTTGGGCCGCGCCTAGGAATTGCTTCCTAGCGTCTTCGACGTGCCACCAAGTTCATCGAAGCCCACGCGAATCGCCGTGCTCGCGGACTCCGACACCCGCTGGAAATGGGGTGCGTTGACCGCCGCGCGGATCGCTCCGGGCACGTCCATGGAAGCCGCACCCGGCGAGGACGCGCAAGTCGGTCTCGAGCTGAGCGGATTCCTGCTGCGCGGCCGTGCCACGCCGACCGCGCGCCAGCTGGCCGAGGTGGGCGTGCGAGCCGACTCCCTGCGGGAGGTCACCGCCGTCGAGTTCCTGCGCGCCATGGCCGAGCAGGAGTACGACGTCGTCGTGCTCGCGCTCGTCGGCGGCGGCGTGCAGGCGATGCTGCACGGTCTGGGGCGCGTGTGGGAGGGCCGCGGTTCGCGTCCCGTCGTGGTCACCGGCTACGTCGGCGTGGTCTACGAGAAGCTCGCCGACGGCCTGCTGCTGCGGCACGGCGCCGATCTCGTCCTCGCCAACTCCCGCCAGGACGCGGAGCGTTTCCGGGCGGTGTACGAGGGGGTGGGCGCCGACGCCTCGTCGGTGACCGAGGTGGCACTGCCCTTCCTCGGCGGAGCGGCCTACGAAGGTGAACACGACCCGTACACCGTGGTGTTCGCCGTCCAGCCGTCCGTCCCGGACAACCGCAGGGACCGGGTGTACCTGCTCGACCGGCTGATCCGGCACGCCCGGCTGCACCCCGAGCGCGAGGTGCTGCTCAAGCTGCGCTCCCGGCCGGGCGAACACACCACGCACATCGAGGAGTTGCCCTACCAGAAGCTGGTCCAGCGGCTCGACCCGCCGGCCAACTTCCGCCTGGTGTACGGGAACATGGGCGAGGTCCTCGACCGCACCGACCTGCTGGTCACCATCAGCTCGACGGCCGCGCTGGAGTCCCTGCACCGGCGCATCCCGACGGTGATCCTGACCGACCTCGGCGTGCGCGAGATGCTGGGCAACCACCACTTCGTCGGCTCCGGCTGTCTCGCCTCCTGGGACCAGCTGGACGCGGGGCACCGGCCGGTGCCGGACGCGGAGTGGGTGGCCCGGCAGGGTGTCGTGGCGGACGGCTCCTACGCGAGCGCCTTCGACGCGGCGCGGGAGCGGATCGCCAAACTCCTTGCGCAGCCCGGGGGGCTGGGGCCCATTACGCCGTACTACACACGCGAGACGGCGCCCGGCTACCTCCCCGGCATTCTCGCCCGCCATCATCTCGCGCCCGACGGCAGCGTGTTGCCGGGGGCGCCGGCGGCCGACAAGGAGCCGGGGCCTGTCCGGCAGATCGTGCGACGGGCCGCTCGTGGTGCCTATCGGCACGGGGTGCAGCGGGTGGCGCCCGTTATTCGGCGGATGGGGGAGTTGTGAGCGCCAGCCGGGGTGCCTCCTCGGACCGTGTGGCGGGTGCGGCGCCGTCTCGGCCGGTCGCGCCCCGCGGCGGAGCCGCTGATCAACACAGCCCCGCGCCCCTTCAGGGCGGCTCCGCCGCCCATCAGACCTCAGCGAACTCTGCACAAGGAGTGCAACCCATGTCCGACTCGCCGGCCACCGCCGGGGCCTCCGTGCGTCGTGTGCTCGCCGTGATTCCCGCTCGCGGGGGCTCCAAGGGTGTGCCCGCGAAGAACCTCGCCCCGGTCGGCGGGGTGCCGTTGGTGGCGCGGGCGGTGCGGGAGTGTCTCGCGACCCGTCTCGTGACCGATGTCGTGGTCTCCACCGACGACCGGGCCATCGCGGCCGCCGCCCGTGAGGCCGGCGCCGAGGTCGTGCTGCGGCCGGCCGCCATCGCCGGGGACACCGCGACCTCCGAGGCCGCCGTGCTGCACGCCATGGACGCGCACGAGGCGCTGCACGGCGCGGCCGTCGACGTGGTGGTGTTCGTGCAGTGCACCAGCCCGTTCATCGTCCGCGAGGACATCGACGGGGTGGCGTCCGCGGTCGTCGAGAACGGCGCCGACACCGCCGTGACCGTCGCCCCCTTCCACGGGTTCATCTGGCGCGACGCCGAGGACGAGGTCGCCGCCGGCACCGTCTCCGAGGCCGACGCGGCCACCGGCGGCGGCTACGGCGTCAACCACGACAAGTCCTTCCGCCCGCGCCGTCAGGACCGCCCCCAGGACCTCCTGGAGACCGGCGCCGCCTACGCGATGGACGCCCCCGGCTTCCGCAAGCACCAGCACCGCTTCTTCGGCCGAACGGAACTCGTCCGCACCGACCCCGCGCGCGTGCTGGAGATCGATGACCCGCACGACCTCGCCCGGGCCCGCGCCCTGGCGCCCCTCTTCGACGCGGACCGGCCCGGTTCGCTGCCGACCGCCGACGACGTCGACGCGGTCGTACTGGACTTCGACGGCACCCAGACAGACGACCGGGTGCTGGTCGACGCCGATGGAAAGGAGTTCGTCTCCGTGCACCGCGGGGACGGACTCGGCGTCGCGGCCCTCCGCAGGAGCGGCCTGAAGATGCTGACCCTCTCCACGGAGCAGAACCCGGTCGTCGCCGCACGCGCACGGAAGCTGCAGATTCCCGTGCTGCACGGCATCGACCGGAAGGACCTCGCACTGAAGCAGTGGTGCGAGGAGCAGGGCATCGCGCCCGAGCGCGTGCTCTACGTCGGCAACGACGTCAACGACCTCCCGTGCTTCGCCCTCGTGGGCTGGCCCGTGGCGGTCGCGAGCGCCCACGACGTGGTACGCGGCGCCGCCCGTGCGGTCACCACCGTCCCCGGTGGCGACGGCGCGATCCGAGAGATCGCCAGCTGGATCCTCGGCCCCTCTCTCGACTCCCTCGACACGTAAGGACAGTTCACGCCATGAGCACCAACTCCCGCATCCGCAGCTTCGGTTCGCGCGAGGCCGGCCCGGGCCGCCCCGTGTACATCTGCGGCGAGATCGGCATCAACCACAACGGCGAGCTCGAGAACGCCTTCAAGCTCATCGACGTGGCCGCCGAGGCCGGCTGTGACGCCGTGAAGTTCCAGAAGCGCACGCCCGAGATCTGCACACCGCGCGACCAGTGGGACATCGAGCGCGACACCCCCTGGGGCCGGATGACCTACATCGACTACCGCCACCGCGTGGAGTTCGGCGAGGACGAGTACCGCCAGATCGACGAGTACTGCAAGGAGAAGGGGATCGACTGGTTCGCCTCCCCGTGGGACACCGAGGCCGTCGCCTTCCTGGAGAAGTTCGACGTCCCCGCCCACAAGGTGGCCTCCGCCTCCCTCACCGACGACGAGCTGCTGCGCGCCCTGCGCTCCACCGGCCGCACGATCATCCTGTCCTCCGGCATGTCGACCCCGAAGCAGATCCGCCACGCGGTCGAGGTCCTCGGCAGCGACAACATCCTGCTCTGCCACGCCACGTCGACGTACCCGGCGAAGGCCGAGGAGCTCAACCTGCGCGTGATCAACACCCTGCAGGACGAGTACCCGAACGTCCCGATCGGCTACTCCGGCCACGAGACGGGCCTGCAGACCACGCTGGCCGCCGTCGCCCTCGGCGCCACCTTCGTCGAGCGCCACATCACCCTCGACCGCGCGATGTGGGGCTCCGACCAGGCCGCCTCCGTCGAGCCGCAGGGCCTCACGCGCCTCGTCCGCGACATCCGCACCATCGAGGCCTCCCTCGGTGACGGCGTCAAGAAGGTCTACGACTCCGAGCTCGGCCCGATGAAGAAGCTGCGCCGCGTCGCGGGCGTCGTCGCCGAGGCGGAGATCGCGGCGGCGGCCGGCGAGCCGGTGTCCGTCTGAGCCCGAAAGCACCGAGCCCGAACGCACCGGGCCGGGACGCGACCACCGCGGTCGCTTCCGGCCCGGGCGCTCGGACTCCGCATCCTCCGCGCGCCTCATGAGCGCCTTACGACGGGACGGTCGTACGTCGATGAGCCCCCGCGCCGGGAACACCGGCCCCCACACCCTCGCGTTCGTCGAGAGCCCCGTACAGCTCCTGAACGTGCTGGAGTGGGCGCACGCGCACGCGCCCGAGGCGGCGCTCACCCTCGTCGTGCTGGCCCCGACCGACCCCATGACCCGGGGGCAGCTGCGCCGGATGGCCGAACTGGCCCGCGAGGAGGGGCACGAGGTCCGCTGGGAGGAGGCCCGGGGCGGGCCCGCGGCCCCGTTCCAGACGATCGGCGGTCTCACGGCGAGGCTGCGCCGCGCCGACCGGATCGTTCTCGGCGATCCCTTCTCCCGCTACGTACAGCTGCTGCTGACCATCACCCGGGCCCGTGACCTGGTCGTCGTCGACGACGGCACGGCGACGATGGAGTTCGTGGCGCAGCTCGCCCGGGGTGAGCGTCTGGTGCGCTGGCACCGCAAGGGCGGGCGGCCGGGCCCGCGCGACCTGATCTTCGCGCCGGTGTCCTCCACGGCACGGCGCCGGCTGACGCCCAGCGACAAGCGCCGGGTGACGGTGTTCTCCTCGATGCCGATGGACGAGACGCCGCCCGGTGTCACCCTCCTCGCCAACGACTTCTCCTGGACCCGGTTCCGCTTCGGGCCGCCGCGGATCACCAAGGGCGCCGACATGGTGGGCACCTCGCTGGTGGAGACCGGTGTCGTGGACCCCGACCGCTACCTGGAGGCGGTGCGCACCCTGGCCAAGGCCCACGGTGCCACGCGCTACTTCGCCCACCGTCGCGAGAGCACCGCGAAACTCCACCAGCTGGCGCTGGAGACGGGGCTGGAGATCGTCCGCCCCGACCTCCCCCTGGAGCTGATCGCCCGCCGGGGCCCGGTGGGCCGCACGATCCTCAGCTTCCCCTCCACGGTCGTCCACACCCTCCCCCTGGCCCTGGTCGGCACGGAGGTCCGCGTGGCGGTCTGCGACATCGACCCCACCTGGCTGACGGAAAAAGCCTCCCCCCGAGCCCAGGGCTTCCTCTCGGACGTCACAGGAACGGCCCGAGACGTAACCCGCCTACAGACAATGACCACACCGGCCTGAGCGTCGCACCGGGTGCAAAGACGCCGGGCCGCCACGGGACGGGGCACCGGTGGTCCTGCATCCCGTCCTGCGGGCGTGAAAGCCCCCGGCCGGTCCAAGGGGCCGAGGCCGTCCCGTTCGGGCCGGACACAGCCCTCCTGGGCGTCACAGCGGTCAGGCCGCGCGCCGCCCGCCCACATGCCGTGAGGCGTCCCCGCAGTACCGCCCCCCGCTCAGGCGTCCTTCTGAGCCAGCACGTAGGCCCTGGGGCGGGTCTCGTCGGGGGCTGGTTCGCGGCGGAGCTGGGCCTGGGGGTGGAGGCCTGCCTTGGTCAGGTGGTCGGTGACCGTTTCCGGGGTGCGCCAGTAGTAGTCCAGGGAGATCTGCTGGTCGAAGCGCTCCGTGAGGTGGAGGCGGGTGTCCTCCTCGCCGGTCTGGAAACCGAGCAGGACATGGCCGCCGGGGACCAGGACGCGGTGGAACTCGGTGAAGACCGTGGGGAGTTGGTCGTCCGGGACGTGGATCAGCGAGTACAGGGCGAGGACCCCGCCCAGTGTCTCGTCCGGCAGATCCAGCGCGGTCATCGAACCGACGTGGAACCGCAGCCCGGGATGCGCCTCCCGGGCGAGGGCCACCATCCGCGGTGAGAGGTCCACGCCGAACACCGGCACCCCGAGGCCGTCCAGCCGCGCCGTGACATGCCCGGGCCCGCTGCCGACGTCGGCCACCGGCGCCGTACCCGAGGAGCGGACCAGTTCCGCGAAGGCGGTGACCAGCGCGAGGTCGAGAGGTCTGTCCCCGAGCCAGTCGGAGAGCTGCTCGGCGTACGGACGGGCGATCGCGTCGTACGACGTCCTGGTGGCATGCAGGAAATCCGGGCTACCCGGCATCTCGGAACTCACGGGCCCGCACCTTACAAGGACACCGCGTCCGACAGATGAACAGAACCGACTTGAGTGTGCGGGGCGTGGTATGCGTAGAGAAACAAGAGGTTTACCCATCCCGAACCGCACCCATGCGTCGAGCGACCAGATTTTCTTCCCCGGACGGGTTGAAGTTTTGTTGATCGAGGTCGCCCGGCCGTCCCGGCGTCATAGCCTTTAGAGGGTGAAGCAACTGATGTCACTGGAGTCCGAAGCCGTCGCTCCCGGGGATGCCGAGCTCCCCGGCACGCTGCCCGAGTCGCTGCGTGCCGAGCTCGTGGAGTTCCGCCGCGATCTGCACATGCACCCCGAGCTGGGCAACCAGGAGTTCCGTACCACCGCCGCGATCAAGGCCCGCCTGGAGAAGGCGGGCCTGAAGCCGCGGGTGCTCACGCTGGGAACCGGGCTCATCTGTGACATCGGGGACTGGGACGGCGGCCGCCCCATGCTGGCCTTGCGCGCCGACATCGACGCCCTGCCCATCCCGGACATGAAGACCGAGTGCGCCTACCGCTCCACCGTGCCCGACCGCGCGCACGCCTGCGGTCACGACGTGCACACCACCGTCGTGCTCGGCGCCGGCCTCGTGCTCGCCGAGATGCACCGGCAGGGCAGGCTGCCGCGCCCGGTCCGGCTGCTGTTCCAGCCCGCCGAGGAGGTCCTGCCCGGCGGCGCGGCCGACGCGATCGAGTGCGGGGCGCTGGAGGGCGTGGGCCGGATCCTCGCCCTGCACTGCGACCCCCGGCTGGACGCCGGCCGCATCGGACTGCGCGAGGGCGCCATCACCTCCGCCTGCGACCGTCTGGAGGTCGCGCTCGACGGCCCCGGCGGCCACACCGCCCGTCCGCACCTGACCACCGACCTGGTCACCGCCGCCGCCCGGGTCGTCACCGACGTGCCCGCGCTGGTCGCCCGCCGGGTCGACACACGCGCCGGTCTCGCCATCACCTGGGGCCGTATCGAGTCCGGCCACGCCCCGAACGTGATCCCGCAGCACGCCGAGCTCTCCGGGACCGTCCGCTGCCTCGACCTCGGCGCCTGGCGGCAGGCCCCGGACCTGGTGGTCGCCGCCATCGACGAGGTCGCCAACCTGCACGGAGCCAAGTCGGAGATCAACTACGTCCGCGGTGTCCCGCCCGTCGTCAACGACCCGGACGTCACCGAGCTGCTGCGCGCGGCCATGACCGCCCGCCGCGGCGACCTCTCGGTCGAGGGCACCGAGCAGAGCCTGGGCGGCGAGGACTTCTCCTGGTACCTGGAGCACGTCCCGGGCGCCATGGCCCGGCTCGGGGTGCGCACCCCCGGCGAGCGGACCGTGCGCGATCTGCACCAGGGCGACTTCGACGCCGACGAGTCGGCCATCACCGTCGGTGTGGAGCTGTTCACGGCGGCGGCCCTGCTGGACGCGGCGGAGTGACCCGCGGGTGACCGACGGCCCCTTCGGGGGCCGTTGCGCTGCCCGGCGCAACATGGTTGTAAGCCAATCGTGCACTCTTCGAAATCACGGCGTGTGAGGGCCGAAGACCCGGAGTTCAGACACTGTTTGCCTCGAATCGATAACGGCTTCGGAAGAGGTCTTTTTCTGACATCTACGCGCGTTACGATGCCGCGAAGCCTACGCCGCAGGGGCGTCCGGGCCCGAGCACTGGCATGGTGCTCACATGAAGCGCCGACAAGGCGCTCAGGTCAGGTGAAGGAGCCTTCCCGTGCGCCGGGTAGCCAAGCTTTCCGCTGCGTGTATCGCCACCGCAGCTCTCGCACTGACTGCCACAGCCTGTGGCAGCACCTCGTCCGACAGCAACAGCAGCTCGTCCTCCGCCTCGGCCTCGGGCGGCGGCAAGGGCATCAAGATCGGCCTCGCCTACGACGTCGGCGGCCGCGGTGACCGCTCCTTCAACGACTCCGCCGCGCGCGGCGCCGACAGGGCCGAGAAGGAGTTCGGCGGCTCCATCAAGGAGCTGACCGCGAAGACCTCCGACACCGAGGCCGACCGCGAGCAGCGCCTGACCGACCTGGCCAGCGCCGGCTACAACCCGATCGTGGCGGTCGGCTTCTCCTACGCCACCTCGGTCGACAAGGTCGCCAAGCAGTTCCCGAAGGTCAGCTTCGGTCTCATCGACTCGGTCGCGACCTCCCCGAACGTCGACAGCATCACCTTCACCGAGGAGCAGGGCTCCTACCTGGCCGGTGTGGCGGCGGCGCTGAAGACCAAGAAGGACCACGTCGGCTTCATCGGCGGTGTCGACACCCCGCTGATCAAGAAGTTCGCGGCGGGCTACGTCCAGGGCGTGCACGACACCAACGCCAAGGTCAAGGTGGACGTGCAGTACCTGACGCACGGCTCGGACCTGTCCGGCTTCTCCAGCCCCGACAAGGGCAAGGAGGCCGCGTCCGGCATGCTCGACAACGGCGCCGACGTGATCTACACCGCGGCCGGCTCCTCCGGCAACGGCGCGATCGAGGCCGTCCACGGCGTCAAGGGCGCCTGGGCGATCGGCGTGGACTCGGACCAGTACAACATCCCGGGTCTGGCCGCGTACAAGACCTCGATCCTCACCTCGATGGTCAAGAACGTGGACGTCGGTGTGTACGACTTCATCAAGTCCGTGCACGACGGCAAGCCGCTGACCGGCAACCAGGTCTACTCCCTCGCCAAGGGCGGTGTCGGCCTGGCCACCAGCGGTGGTTACATCGACGACATCAAGGCCCAGCTGGACGCCGCGAAGAAGAAGATCGTCGACGGCACCGTCAAGGTCAAGACCAGCTGACCCGACGGTTCCCGCCGGACCGAGGCTCGGTGAGGGGGCGCACGCCAACCCCCTCGCCGAGCCATAACAATGTGTCAACTCTACGCGTGTAGCACGGAGTTGCCGCGCCAGGGCCTGGCCGGCGGATCAGGCCGGTTCCCAGCAGCGGTACCTTGTCAACGCGGGTGAGCGGGGCCTGGTGCGTCCAGCTGCAAGGCGGAGGAGGGCGCCGACGCGGAGCGTCGGCAACCGACGACAACGCCGCAGATGGGCGTGCCAGGCCCCGCGACACCGGCATGATCCGCCGGCCAGGCCCTAAGCGTCGCCGACGCCTGCCCTCCCCTACGCAGCCCCTTTTCCCCGAGGAGAGTGCGCCATCAACGCGTCCAGCCCTCCCGCTGCCGTCGAACTGCGCGGCATCACCAAGCGTTTCCCCGGTGTCGTGGCCAACAAGGACATCGACATCACCGTCCGCACGGGAACCGTCCACGCCCTGTGCGGTGAGAACGGCGCCGGCAAGTCCACCCTGATGAAGATCCTCTACGGCATGCAGCAGCCGGACGAGGGCACCATCACCGTGGGCGGCGAGACCGTCGTCTTCCACAACCCCGCCGACGCCATCGCCCGCGGCATCGGCATGGTGCACCAGCACTTCATGCTCGCCGACAACCTCACCGTCCTGGAGAACGTCGTCCTGGGCGCGGAGAAGCTGTACGGCATCGGCGCCAAGGCCCGCGGCAAGATCAAGGAGCTGTCCGACGCGTACGGGCTCAACGTGCGCCCCGACGTCCTGCTGGAGGAGCTCGGCGTCGCCGACCGCCAGCGCGTGGAGATCCTCAAGGTCCTCTACCGCGGCGCGAAGACCCTCATCCTCGACGAGCCCACCGCCGTCCTCGTCCCGCAGGAGGTCGACGCCCTCTTCGACAACCTGCGCGAGCTCAAGGCCGAGGGCCTCACCGTCATCTTCATCTCCCACAAGCTCGGCGAAGTCCTGTCCGTGGCCGACGAGATCACCGTCATCCGCCGCGGCACCACCGTCGGCACGGTGAAGCCGGCCGGCACCACGACCAAACAGCTCGCCGAGCTGATGGTCGGCAGCGAACTGCCCACGCCGGAGACCGAGGAGTCCACGGTCACGGACGTCCCGCTGCTGAAGGTGGACGGCCTGCGCCTGGCCCAGACCGACCTCGACGGCGTCGAGCGGACCGTCCTCGACGACATCGCCTTCACCATCCACAAGGGCGAGGTCCTCGGCATCGCCGGCGTCGAGGGCAACGGCCAGTCCGAACTGGTCGAGGCCATCATGGGCATCCGTGCCCTGAACTCCGGCACGATCGCCCTCGACGGAACCGACATCTCCCACGTCCCCACCCGCCACCGCCGCGAGGCCGGCGTCGGCTACATCCCCGAGGACCGCCACCGCCACGGCCTGCTCCTCGAAGCCCCGCTGTGGGAGAACCGCATCCTCGGCCACGTCACCGAGAAGCCCAACTCCCGCGGCCAGCTGCTCGACATCAGGGCCGCCCGCGGCGACACCGAGCGCATCATCGAGGCGTACGACGTCCGCACCCCCGGCATCGACGTCACCGCCGCCTCCCTCTCCGGCGGCAACCAGCAGAAGCTGATCGTCGGCCGCGAGATGAGCCACGCGCCCAAGCTGCTCATCGCCGCCCACCCCACCCGGGGCGTGGACGTCGGCGCGCAGGCCGCGATCTGGGACCACATCCGCGAGGCCCGCCGCGAGGGCCTGGCGGTGCTGCTGATCTCCGCCGACCTGGACGAGCTCATCGGCCTGTCCGACACCCTGCGGGTGATGTACCGCGGCCGACTGGTCGCCGACGCCGACCCCGCCACCATCACCCCCGAGGAGCTGGGCTCCGCCATGACGGGTGCGGCCACCGGCCACCTGGAGCACACAGAGGACGACGCCCGATGAACAAGCTGACCCAACGCATCGACAAGGAGCGGCTGCTCCTCGGCATCGCGGCCCCGCTGCTCGCGATCGTCGCCGCGCTCGTCGTCACCACCCTGGTCATCCTCGCCACCGGCAAGAACCCGTTCGACGCCTTCAGCGACATGGTGACCTACGGCACCGCCAGCGACAGCCAGGTCTACATCCTCAACAAGGCGACGACGTACTACCTGGCGGGTGTCGCGGTGGCCATCGGCTTCCGCATGAACCTGTTCAACATCGGCGTCGACGGCCAGTACCGCATCGCCGCCTTCTTCGCCGCCGTCCTCGGCGGCGCGCTGACCACGCCCGGCTGGATCTCCATCCCGCTGATCATCCTGTGCGCGATGGGCACCGGCGCGGTGTGGGCGGGCATCGCGGGCGTCCTGAAGGTGACCCGGGGCGTCAGCGAGGTCATCTCGACGATCATGCTCAACGCGATCGCCACCGCGATCATCGCCTACCTCCTCCAGCCCGGGAAGCTCGCCGAACTCCAGGCCGGCGGCACGGTCGTCTCCACCAAGCCGCTGCACTCGGACGCGTACTTCTTCCAGATCAACACCGGCCCGGCGGGCGAGCTGTGGGGCTTCATCTTCATCGCCGTGCTCGTCGGCGTCGCGTACTGGTTCGTGCTCGGCCGCACCCGGTTCGGCTTCGACCTGCGCACCGTCGGCCAGTCCGAGAGCGCGGCCGCCGCGAGCGGTGTGTCCGTGAAGAAGATGATCGCGACCAGCATGCTCATCTCCGGCGCCATCGCCGGTCTGATCGGCATGCCGACCCTGCTCAACGACAGCCACCAGTTCAGCAACGACTTCCCGACCGGCATCGGCTTCACCGGCATCGCCATCGCCCTGCTCGGCCGCAACAACCCGATCGGCATCGCGCTGGGCGCCCTGCTGTGGGGCTTTCTGGAGCGCACCACCAACCACCTGGAGTTCCAGGGCTACGACAAGGAGATCCTCGGCGTCATCCAGGGCGTGATCGTCCTGTGCGTCGTGATCGCCTACGAGGTCGTACGACGTTACGGCCTCAAGCGCCAGCAGCAGCGGGTCGGCGCCGAACTCGCCGCCCAGGCCGCCGCCCCGACCGAGAAGCAGGAGGTGGCGTGATGAGTGCCACGATGACCGACACGCCGCCGCCCGCGGCCCCCAAGGCGGACACCGAACGCACCCGGTCGGGCCGTCCGCTCGGCCAGATCCTCATGATCGTCGCCGGCGCCCTGCTGCTCGTCGCCGCGGTCCGCGTCATCACCGGGGCGAACCAGCTCACCTCCGACGGACAGGTCAGCGCCGCGCTGAGCCTCGCCGTGCCGATCGGCCTCGCCGGACTCGCCGGCCTGTGGTCCGAGCGCTCCGGCGTGGTCAACATCGGCCTCGAGGGCATGATGATCCTCGGCACCTTCGGCGCCGGCTGGATCGGCTGGCAGTCCAGCCCCTGGCTCGGCCTGCTGTGCGGCGTCGGCTTCGGCGTCCTCGGCGGACTGCTGCACGCAGTCGCCACCGTCACCTTCGGCGTGGACCACATCGTCTCCGGTGTCGCGATCAACCTGCTCGCGCTGGGCACCACCCAGTACCTCGCCAAGCTGTTCTTCACCAACGGCAAGGCGGCCGACGCCGGCGGCAACCCCAAGCAGTCCCCGCCGGTGGGCTCGCTGCCCAACTTCGACATCCCGGGCCTGTCCGACGCCCTGCAGTCCGTCGAGAAGCACCACTGGTTCCTGATCTCCGACATCGCCGGCATCCTCGGCGGTGTGGTCACCAACCTGTCCGTGATCACGATCCTGGCCTTCGCGCTGTTCATCGGCAGCTGGTGGCTGCTGTGGCGCACGCCGTTCGGTCTGCGGCTGCGCTCCTGCGGCGAGAACCCGGTCGCCGCGGAGTCCCTCGGCGTCAACGTCTACAAGTACAAGTACGCGGCCGTCGCCGTCTCCGGCGGCCTGGCCGGCCTCGGCGGCGCGTTCCTCGCGCTGGTCACCTCGCACATCTACCTGGAGGGCCAGACCGGCGGCCGCGGCTACATCGGTCTCGCGGCCATGATCTTCGGCAACTGGCGGCCCGGCGGACTCGCCATGGGCGCGGGCCTGTTCGGCTACTCCGACGCGCTGCAGCTGCGCAACGGCGGCCAGACCGTGCACGCGCTGCTGCTCCTGCTGGTCGTGCTGCTCGTGGCGATGGCCGGCTGGAAGATGTACAAGAAGGCCCACTGGCAGGGCGGCATCAGCCTCTTCGTGGGCGCGCTCGTCCTGCTCTGGTACCTGGTCACCGACGAGGTCCCGAGCGACTTCGTCGGCGCCACGCCGTACGTCGTCACCCTGCTCGTGCTGTCGCTGTCCGCGCAGCGCCTGAGGATGCCGAAGGCCGACGGCATGCGCTACCGCAAGGGCCAGGGCAAGTGACCCGGCCGGCCGCCGTCGACTGGGAGGCGCTGCGCGAGCTGGCCCGCGAGGCCATGACGCACGCCTACGCCCCCTACTCCGGCTACCCGGTCGGCGTCGCCGCCCTGGTCGACGACGGCCGCACGGTCTCCGGCTGCAACGTCGAGAACGCCAGCTACGGCCTCGGCCTGTGCGCCGAGTGCGGGCTGGTCTCGGAGCTGCAGCGCACCGGCGGCGGCCGGCTGACGCACTTCACGTGCGTCGACGGCCGGGGCGAGATCCTGGTCCCGTGCGGCCGCTGCCGTCAGCTGCTGTACGAGTTCGGGGGCTCCGACCTGCTCCTGGAGACCCCGGCGGGCATCCTCCCGCTCTCCGAGATGCTGCCCCAGGCCTTCGGCCCGGACCATCTCACCAGGTAACTCCCGTACGGCCCCTCCCCCTTGGCTCGAGCGGAGGGGCCGCACACTTTCTGAACCACGGAAGGACCGCACGCCATGGCCATGGACGCCATCTCCGTCATCCGCACCAAGCGGGACCGCGGCGAACTCAGCGACGAGCAGATCGACTGGGTCATCGACGCGTACACCCGCGGGGAGGTCGCCGACGAGCAGATGTCCGCGCTCGCCATGGCGATCCTCCTCAACGGCATGAACCGCCGCGAGATCGCCCGCTGGACGGCCGCGATGATCGCCTCCGGCGAGCGCATGGACTTCTCCGCCCTGTCCCGCCCGACGGCCGACAAGCACTCCACGGGCGGCGTCGGCGACAAGATCACCCTCCCGCTGGCCCCCCTGGTCGCCGCGTGCGGCGCCGCCGTCCCGCAACTCTCGGGCCGCGGCCTCGGCCACACCGGCGGAACCCTGGACAAGCTGGAGTCGATCCCCGGCTGGCGCGCACTGCTCTCCAACGAGGAGATGCTGTCGGTGCTGGACGGCACCGGCGCGGTGATCTGCGCGGCGGGCGACGGCCTGGCCCCCGCCGACAAGAAGCTCTACGCCCTCCGTGACGTCACCGGCACCGTCGAGGCGATCCCGCTGATCGCCTCCTCCATCATGTCCAAGAAGATCGCGGAGGGCACGGGCTCCCTGGTCCTGGACGTGAAGGTGGGCACGGGCGCCTTCATGAAGACGCTGGACGACGCCCGCGAACTGGCCTCGACGATGGTGGGCCTCGGCACCGACCACGGCGTGAAGACGGTCGCCCTCCTCACCGACATGTCCACCCCGCTCGGCCTCACCGCCGGCAACGCCCTCGAGGTCCGCGAGTCGGTCGAGGTCCTGGCGGGCGGCGGTCCCGCGGACGTCGTCGAACTGACCCTCGCGCTGGCCCGCGAGATGCTCGACGCGGCCGGCGTCCGCGCTGCCGACCCGGCGAAGGCCCTGGCCGACGGCTCGGCGATGGACGTCTGGCGCCGCATGATCGCGGCCCAGGGCGGCGACCCGGACGCGGAGCTGCCGGTGGCGCGTGAGCAGCACGTCGTCAAGGCCCCGTCCACGGGCGTCCTGACCCGCCTCGACGCCTACGACATCGGCGTCGCCGCCTGGCGCCTCGGCGCGGGGCGCGCCCGCAAGGAGGACCCGGTGCAGGCGGGCGCGGGCGTGGAGATGCACGCCAAGCCCGGCGACCAGGTCACCGAGGGCCAGCCCCTCCTGACCCTCCACACCGACACCCCCGAACGCTTCGAGTACGCGCTCCGGGCGGTGGAGGGTTCGTACGACATCGGGGCGGCGGGGACGGCCTACTCGGCGTCGCCGGTGGTGCTGGAACGTATCGCCTGACCAGGGGCCCGCGGCCGGAGGCCGCTGATGTTGCGGCCCTTTCGAGTGAACGGGATCGGTGGACCGCCACCGGTCCCGTTCGGCATGCTGGGATCGGTGACGCAACCGAGGGAGACCGCCATGAGCGCACTCACCGTGGGCCACGACCCCGAGCAGAGCTGGGACGACCTCGTCCGGTTCTGGGAGGAGATGGACTGGCCCGAGGGCAGCAAGGTGGAGATCATCGAGGGGATCATCACCGTGTCACCTGCTCCCGCACCCCGTCACAACGTGATCGCGGCCCGCATCCAGCGTCGCCTGTACTCCGTGATCCCCGAGGACTGGGAGATCTTCCAGACACAGGCCATCGCCGTCCCCTCGCGGCTGGGCATGTTCATCCCGGACATCCTGGTGGCCCCGGTCCAGGAGTGCACCAAGGCGGACACCTATCTGCCGGGCGCCGTCGCCGAACTCGTCGTGGAGGTCACGTCCAGGAAGAACGCCCGCCACGACCGTGTGAGCAAGCCGGCCGCCTACGCCTCTGCGGGCATCCCGCTCTACCTCCTGGTCGACCGCTGGGCTCCCGAGGGCCCCACCGCGACGCTCTACGGAGAGCCGCACGGAGACGTCTACCGCCCGCTCGCCGTTGCCAAGTTCGGCGAACTGCTCACTCTCCCCGCGCCCTTCGACCTCGTCATCGACACCAGCGAGTTCCCCGAGACCTAAGTCACCCCAACAACGCGGCGACAACGACCAGCACCGGCACCGACAGCAACGTCGACAGCAGGATCGAGTCCCGCGCCAGGCCCTCGGCCACCCGGTAGCGGCTCGCGTACGTGTACAGGTTCTGCGCCGCCGGGAGTGCCGACGTCACCACCACGTCGAGGAGTTGGTGGCCCCGCAGTCCGAACACGCCGGTCGCCAGCGCCCAGGCCGCCGCCGGTTGGCCCACCGCCTTCAGCGCCACGGAGAGCAGGACCGGCCCCCTCTCCGCGCCCCGTCCCGGCATCGTGCTGCCGCACAGGGAGATGCCGAAGGCCAGCAGGACCGCCGGGACCGACATGTTGCCGATCAGGGTGAGCGGGTCCATGACGGGGGCCGGAACCTGCACGCCGAGCGCCGACACCGCGACGCCCGCCAGCGAGCCCACCGCGATGGGGTTGCGCAGGGGCGTCAGCAGGCGCAGCCACAGCGGGCCCTTCTCACCCTTGCCGGACAGGTCGAGGATCGTCAGGGCGACCGGAGTGACTCCGATGAGCTGGAAGAGCAGGACGGGCGCGACCAGCGAGGCGTCACCGAGGACGTACACCGCGATCGGGATGCCGAGGTTGCCCGAGTTGACGTAACTGGAGCACAGCGCGCCGATGGTGGTGCGGCCCACGCCCCAGTCCCGTGCGGCACCCACCGCGACGAAGACGCCCGCCGCGGCGGCCGTGCTCATCGCCGTCACCAGCAGCCGGCTGGAGAAGACCACCGACAGGTCGGCCCGGGCGAGCGTGGTGAACAGCAGGGCGGGGGAGGCCACATGGAAGGCGAGCTTGGTCAGCACCTCCCGGCCGTGTTCGCCGAGATGCCCCTGTCTGCCGATGACGTACCCCACCCCGATGACGACCGCGATCACCGCGAATCCCGTCAACACCCCCTGCACGGCGCCTCCTGGACGGGCAGGGGGACGTCGGGTATCCGGGGCGGTGCTGGTCGGTGGCGCATACAGGCAACCCTCCGGGGCGGGACGGCGGGCGGTCAATGTGATTCCGACCGTCGTGATGCCGACCGTCGTGATGCCGGCCGTGACGCCGTCCGGTGCGCCGTGGACACGCCTCGTGGGCGGTGCGCTCCGATGAGTTCCACCCGCCCGCCCGGTCTAACCGGTCGTGGACGCCATGACACCCGCCGTACTCGTGCTGCCCGGCCCCGTCACCCGTGACGAGGCGGCGGGGCTGTGCGAGGACGTACGGGCGCTGCTGGAGGCCGGCGGGGCGGGAGTGGTCGTGGTCGACGTCGCCGGCATCGGGCCTCCGGGGCTGGCCGCCGTGGACCTGCTGGCCCGGCTCCAGCTGGCCGCCCGGCGGGCCGGCGGACGGATCCGGCTGCGGGACCCGGCGCCCTCCCTACGCGCCCTGCTCGACCTGGTCGGGCTCCGCTTCGAGGTGGAGGGGCAGCCCGAACAGCGGGAACCACCGCTTGGTGTCGAGGAAGAAGTGGAACCCGGTGAGCCGGCCGTCTGAGATCTCCAGCACCTGCACCGCCCAGGGCGCGTAACCGCCCGCTTCCGGGTCCGGCTTGTACTGGGCGAACCCGGGCAGGCCGTTGACCTGGACCGGCACCAGCCGGGAGCCCTCGCAGGCGGAGCCGAGCGTGGTCATGAAGCCCGTGATGTCGTCGTGGCCGGTCAGCCACAGGTCGAACGGCGGCATCGTCATGACCGCGTCCTCGTGCAGCAGGGCCGTCAGAGCGGTCATGTCGTAGCCCTCGAAGGCCGCCACATAGCGCTCCAGGAGTTTCTGCTGCTCCTCGTCGAGAGGGTCGGAGACGGCCGCCGAGGCCGTCTTGTCGCCCTGCTCGCGGTCGGCGAGGGTGGCCCGGGCCCGCTGCAGCGCGCTGTTGACCGAGGCGACCGAGGTGTCGAGCAGCTCCGCGACCTCGCTCGCCTTCCAGGCCAGCACCTCGCGCAGGATCAGCACGGCGCGCTGCTTGGCGGGCAGCTGCTGCAGCGCCGCCATGAAGGCCAGCCGCACGGACTCCTTGGCGACGGCCGCCTCCGCCGGGTCGTCGGTCGTGGGCAGCACACGGTTGTCCGGCATCGGCTCGAGCCAGGTGTTGTCCGGGCGGGGGGAGAGGGCGGCCTGGGCGAGCGGGGTCGACTCGCTGAGGTCCATCGGGCGGGCGCGCTTGTTGCCGGCGGTCAGCATGTCGAGGCAGACGTTGGTCGCGATGCGGTAGAGCCAGGAACGCAGGCTGGAGCGGCCCTCGAACTTCTCGTAGCTCCGCCAGGCGCGGACCATGGTGTCCTGCACCGCGTCCTCGGCCTCGAAGGACGAGCCGAGCATGCGGTAGCAGTAGCCGGTCAGCTCGACGCGGTGTTTCTCCAGCTTGAGGTCCAGGTCCGCCGTCGCGGTCCCCGCCGTGCTCTCACTCATCGTCCACCCACCCCTGTGGCCGTTCTGTGTCGCGCCTTTGCGCCCAGCACTTCGGAAGCTACCGCAGGGCACTGACAATGGCGTGTCGAGCGGGGAAAGGCGCAGGTGGCAGGGGGTGGGCGGAAAGGGGCTACGCCGTGACCGGGCGGCGCGCGGCGACCCTCGCCGCCCGCGTGCCCAACACCGTGATCGTCACGACCCCCAGGACCGCCAGCAGTCCGACGCCGACCGTCCCGGCCCAGCCCCCGGCGTGGAAGGCCGTCGCGCCCACCGTGCTGCCCGCGCTGGAGCCGACGTAGTACGCCGACTGGTACAGCGCCGACGCCTGCGCGCGCCCGGTCGTGGCCGTCTTGCTCACGGCCGAGGAGGCGACCGCGTGGCCCGCGAAGAAGCCCGCCGTGATCAGCACCAGGCCCAGCAGGACCAGCGGCAGCGACGGCGCCAGCGACACCAGCAGCCCCGTGGCGGTCGTAGCGCCCGCCAGGTACAGGGCCCCGCGGCGGCCCAGCCGGCCCACCAGCCGCCCGGCCGTCGACGCCGAGACCGTGCCCACCAGGTACACCAGGAAGATCGACCCGATGATGCCCTGGGGGAGCGAGAAGGGGGCCTCCGTCAGGCGGTAGCCGATGACCGTGTAGACCCCGCCGAACACCGTCATGAACAGCGCGCCGATCGCGTACAGCCGGCGCAGCAGCGGGTCGGAGAGGTGGTCGCGGACCGTCCGGGCCAGGACCCGCGGCCGCAGCGAACCGGCGACGAAGTGGGCCGGCGCCGGCAGCAGCATCCGGAAGGCGGCCGCGCAGACGACGGCGATCACCCCGATGACGCCCACCGCGACCCGCCAGCCCCACTCCTGCGCGACCCAGCCGGTGACGACCCGGCCGCTCATCCCGCCGACGCTGTTGCCCGCCACGAACAGCCCGATCGCCGTGACCAGGGCCTTCGGCCGGACCTCCTCGGCGAGGTACGCCGTCGCGGACGCCGGGAGCCCGGCCAGCGCGGCGCCCTGCAGACCCCGCAGCACCACCAGCACGCCCAGCGAGGGAGCGAACGGCACCAGCAGTCCCACGGTCACCGCCACCGCGAGGGAGGCGGTCATCACCGTACGGCGCCCGAACCGCTCCGACAGCGCGCTCATCGGCAGCACGAACAGCGCCAGTCCGCCGGTCGCCGCCGCCACCGTCCAGCTCGCCTCGCTCGCCGCCACCCCGAACTCACCGGAGATCAGCGGCAGCAGGGCCTGCGTGGAGTACAGCAGCGCGAAGGTCGCGACCCCGGCGAGGAACAGCGCGAAACTCATCCGGCGATAGCCGGGCCCACCTGGGGCCATACGGGAGTCGACGACGGGGACGGGCCTGGTGGCGCCCACGGCGGTGGACGCCCCGGTACTGGCGGGAGACATGCCTCGAAGCTACGTACGCCCCGCTCATCCGTCCAATGCACGGAATCCCCATAATCGTTCCCATGGTGCATCAACCGAGTTCACAGGCCCGCCTGTCACCGACCAGTGACACACAAGACACCGCGGACATGGCGATGCTGCTCGCCCCGCGCCTCGCCCACTTCGCCGGCGTCGCCCGCACCGAGCACGTCACCCGCGCCGCCCAGGAACTCCAGGTCCCCCAGTCGACGCTCTCCCGCGCGATGGTCCGCCTCGAACAGGACCTCGGCGTCGACCTGTTCGCCCGCCACGGCCGCACCCTCTCCCTCACCCCGGCCGGCCGCACCTTCCTCGCCTCCGTCGAGCGTGCCCTCGCCGAGATCGAACGGGCCGCCGACGAGGTACGCGCCGACGCCGACCCGACCAGCGGCAAGGTCGCCTTCGGCTTCCTGCACACCATGGGCGCGGAAACCGTCCCCGGCCTCATCCAGGCCTTCCGCGTCGACCATCCCCGCGTCCGCTTCAGCCTCGTCCAGAACTACGGCGAGGCCATGCTGGAGAAACTCCGCGCGGGCGAGCTGGACCTCTGTCTGACCTCGCCCGTCCCGGACGCCCCCGACCTCGTCGCCCGCCGCCTCGACGAACAGAAACTGCGTCTGGTCGTCCCCGCCGACCACCGCCTCGCCGCCCGCAGACGCGTCCGCCTCGCGGAAGCCGCCGACGAGACCTTCGTGACCCTGGAACCGGGATACGGCCTGCGCCGCATCACGGACGACCTGTGCAAGGAGGCCGGCTTCAGGCCCCGGATCGCCTTCGAGGGGGAGGAGGCGGAGACCCTCAGGGGCCTGGTCGCGGCGGGCCTGGGCGTCGCCCTGCTGCCCCCACCGGCCTTCCCCCGCCCCGGGGTCGTGGAGCTGACCGTCACGTCCCCGAGGGCGGCCCGCGAGATCGGCGTGGCCTGGCTCGACGGCCATCCGGACACACCCCCGGTGGCGGCCTTCAAGAAGTTCCTGCTGTCCAGGAGGGGCGGCCTGCTCCCCTCCTAGATCACCGGCCCAACGACCAGCTCACCGGCCCAACGATTTTCCGAACCCGACGGCCAGCGGCATCCGCAGCCCCAGCGGCGGCGGAGCCGCCAGCGCGTCCTGGACGGGCCGCGAGACCACCCCGCCGAACAGCGCGCCCATCACGAAGTCCTCGGCGAGCGCCTGCACTTCCGCCCGGTACTGGTGCAACCCGTGTCCGTCGGAGTGCACTTCGAACCGGCACACCTCCCGGTTCGCCTTCTTCGCCCGGGCCGCCAGCCGGAAGGACAACTCGGGGTCGCACACGTCGTCGTTGGTGCCGTGCACGATCAGCACCTGCCGCCCGACGAGCTGTTTCACCGGTTCGGGCGAGGCCGCCACGTCGTCCTCGGGAAGCCAAGGGGCGATCGCCACCACGGAGTTGACGGCCTCGTGCCCGCCCGCCCGGAGCGCGGCCCGGCCGCCCATGTCGAGCCCGACGAGGCAGACGGGGACGTCGCCGTAGCGCCGTACGACCTCGTCCGCGGCCCAGGAGGCGTCCTGCGCCAGGTGCGCCTCGCTGCCGTTCCACCCCCGGTACCGGTAGTGGACGACATGCGCGGCGAGGCCCTGCTCCCGGCCCGCGCGGGCCAGCCGGCGGCCCAGCGTCCGTACGGAGGCCGTGGCGAGCACGGTGGACGGTCTGCGGTCGGACTCCTCGTCGCCGCCGGGGAGCAGCAGCACCGCTCCGCTCACCGCCGTCGGCTCCGGGCCGAGTGCCCTCCCCAGCCGGGCCCGTCGAACCGGCGTCGCTTGGTGTGCCATGACAGAACAGTTTGGACTCCTCCCTGGCCTGATGACCAGGGTTGCGGGCGGCTGCTCCGCCACGTGGTTCCTGTTTCATCGCCCGCCGCCGCGACGTGCGCGGTGTTATGTGGGCTCCGCAGGCGTTTTATCTCTCCGCAGTCCCTGCGGCGAGCAGGCGCCGTCCCTCGGCGCGCAGATCGGCCTGAGTGCATCGGGGGCGAGGTGACCCTCTCGCCAGAGGTGATGCGGTCACCGTTACGTATCGACGGAGTTGTACACCGAGTCGTCTACGCGCGTAGGAGGTACAGTGCGGAAATGACGAGCCAGACCATCTCGAACACCCCGACGCCGGACCAGATCCGCCGGGCGCCGAAGGTTCTGCTGCACGACCACCTCGACGGCGGCCTCCGCCCGGGGACGATCGTCGAACTCGCCCGCGACACGGGCTACTCACGTCTCCCGGAGACCGATCCCGGCCGGCTCGGCGTCTGGTTCCGCGAGGCCGCCGACTCCGGCTCCCTGGAGCGGTACCTGGAGACCTTCTCCCACACCGTCGGTGTGATGCAGACCCGGGACGCCCTGGTCCGGGTCGCCCGCGAGTGCGCCGAGGACCTCGCCGAGGACGGGGTCGTCTACGCGGAGGTGCGCTACGCGCCCGAACAGCACCTCGACGGCGGGCTCAGCCTCGAAGAGGTCGTCGAGGCCGTCAACGAGGGCTTCCGGGAAGGGGAGCGGACCGCCCGCGAGAACGGCCGGCGCATCCGCGTCGGCGCCCTGCTCACCGCGATGCGGCACGCCGCCCGCGCCCTGGAGATCGCCGAACTCGCCAACCGCTACCGGGATCTCGGCGTCGTCGGCTTCGACATCGCGGGCGCGGAGGCCGGTTACCCGCCCACCCGGCACCTCGACGCCTTCGAGTACCTCAAGCGCGAGAACAACCACTTCACCATCCACGCGGGCGAGGCCTTCGGGCTGCCGTCGATCTGGCAGGCCCTGCAGTGGTGCGGCGCGGACCGGCTCGGGCACGGGGTGCGCATCATCGACGACATCCAGGTGCACGCCGACGGCACGGTGAAGCTCGGCCGGCTCGCGTCCTACGTACGGGACAAGCGCATCCCGCTCGAGATGTGCCCCAGCTCCAACCTCCAGACCGGCGCCGCCGCCTCCTACGCCGAGCACCCGATCGGGCTGCTGAGGCGGCTGCACTTCCGGGCGACCGTGAACACCGACAACAGGCTGATGTCCAACACCAGCATGAGCCGGGAATTCGAGCACCTTGTCGACGCGTTCGGTTACACGCTCGACGACATGCAGTGGTTCTCCGTCAATGCGATGAAATCAGCGTTCATTCCTTTCGATGAACGACTGGCGATGATCAATGACGTCGTCAAGCCCGGATATGCCGAGCTCAAGTCCGAATGGCTGTTCCAGCAAACGGCCTCCACCAGCGGTTCCGCGGACATCGAGGGCTGATCGGGGGACAGCGGGGTGCGGGGAGTGCGGGCGGGTGTTCACAGCCCGTCCGCATTTCGATGTTTGCGGCGGGCGGGTCGGCATGTTTACGGTCGTGGACCGCTCGCATTCTCCCTCATCCCATTTCGAGGACGCATTTCATGAAGCAGTCTGCTGCCAAGACCCTCGGTGTCGCCGCTCTCGGTGCCGCCTTCGCCGCCGTCGGTGCCGGCGCCGCGAACGCCGCCCCCGCGCTCCCGGACACCTCCGGGGCGCTGGACACCGTCACCAGGACGCTGCCGACGGAGAACGTCTCCAAGGCGCTGCCGGGTGCCGGCGAGGCGGTCGCGCCCGTCGCCGGACTGCTCGGCGGGCTCCCCGTGGGCCAGACCGGCCTGCCCACCCACGGCCTGGCGATGAACGGCCTCCCGCTCGGCTGAACATCCCGCTCGGGCTGAACCGGCCCGCCCGAACACGCCGACGGGGCGCACCTCCTGGACACGGGGCGCGCCCCGTCGGCGTACATGCTCCGGGACTACCAGGCGGTGCGGGCCGCCTTCCCCTCCGAGGGCAACAGGATCCACAGCGCTATGTAGAGCAGGAACTGCGGGCCCGGCAGCAGACACGACAGCAGGAAGATCACCCGCATCGTGGTCGCGGAGGTGCCGAAGCGACGGGCCAGACCGGCGCACACTCCGCCGATCATGCGGCCGTTGGTGGGGCGGACGAGGGCGGACATGTGCGGCTCCTTCGCGTTGTACGGCTGGTTCCGAGGGGCCCGTACGGCCTCCCCGACTGCCTTCGACGCTACGTACCCGAAGCTCGCAAAACGTCACACTACGGAGCCATCCCGACCCTGGGAAACGTCGGGGTCGGACCCTGAGCCGCTTCCTCCTGGCGGAGGGCCGCCCGCTCCCGCCGTTCGGACCTGCGACGGAGCCGGACCCGGGAGGCGGGGACGACGGCGAGGTGGGCGAGGGCCACCCCCACCGTGTTGAGCAGCAGCGAGTCGATGTCCGGGACCCGGCCCGGCACCCCCGTCTGCAGGATCAGGATGCCCAGCGAGACAAAGGCGCCCGCGGCCACCGTACGGACCAGGGAGGCGAGCGGGGAGGCGCCGAGCCTGCCGTGGGTCATCGGGAGCAGGACCCCGAGCGGGGCGAGCAGGGCGACGCCCTCGGCGATGCGGTGGGCCGCCGCCGGCCACCCCAGCGTCAGGTCGGCCCGGATGCCGGCCAGGGGGCGCAGATTGGGCGGCTGCACCCAGGGCACGTCCAGCGGACGCAGCGTGAGCCAGGCGACGAACGCGAGGTGTGCGACGAGGAGGACACCTCCCGTCACACGGATGCGGATCGCGGCGCTGCCGCCGATGGAGCCTTGACGCTGCACGCCACCCAAGACGCGGCGCCCGGCACGATCGGTTCCGGGTCCGCCGACGTACCTGTACGAGGCCTGTGCCACACCCGCGTTCCAGACCCCGTTCACCCGCGCGGGGCCGCGCCGGGCCTCAGCCGCCCGTGACCTCGCTGGACGGCGGTGTCTCGCTGCCCGGCCGGGAGCGGAGGTCGCCGGTGCACGCGTAGCGGCGCGGCGGCTCCTTGCCGGGGCCGCCCAGGATGACCGAGCCGTCGCCCTCGGCGGCGGCCGAGTCGGAGAACGTGCACACCAGCTGCGCCAGCGCGTAGGAGGTCAGGTCGCCGGGCGCGGTGCTCAGCCGCAGGGCGTCGTCGGGATCGCCGGGGCGCGGCCCGCCGACCGTCATGCCGCCCCGTACGTCCGTCGTGTACCCGGCCTCCTTCTCGGCCGGCGACGGCGTCGCCGCGAGCTGGTCCAGCAGCCCCTGCGCCACCAGCACCCGCCGCCGCGTGTCCGCCGTGCCGTCCGGGACGCGCACCGCCCGGTCGACGGCCACCAGCGAGGAGCCGCACAGCAGGAACACCTGCACGGGCAGCCCGCGCGAGGCCTGCGTGGAGACGTCCGGCCCGGCCAGCGAGCACAGCACCCGCGAGGGCGCCGCGCCGAAGTCGGTCGGTACCTGGGTGGAGCGGATGCCGCACCCGGTGAGCACCACACCCAGCAGGGACAGCGCCGTCAGCCGGCGTACGTTCCTCACGCCTCCCCCTTCTTCGCGTCGCCCTCGGCCGCTTCCTGCGCCAGCGCCGAGGCGTCGCGCGGCAGCCGCAGCGTGAACACCGCGCCGCCGTCGGGCGAGTTGGCGGCGGTGATCTCGCCGCCGTGGATGTGCGCGTTCTCCAGCGCGATGGACAGACCGAGGCCGCTGCCGTCGGAGCGGGGCCGCGAGGCGCTCGCCTTGTAGAACCGGTCGAACACGTGCGGCAGGACGTCCTCGGGGATGCCGGGCCCGTGGTCCCGTACGGCGATCACCACGTGGTCGTCCGCGGTCCGCACCGACACCCGCACCGGGGAGCCGCCGTGCTTGAGGGCGTTGCCGATCAGGTTGGCGAGGATGACGTCCAGCCGGCGCGGGTCGAGCCGGGCGTGGATGCCGCGCTCGGCGTCCAGGTCGACCGCGTCCAGCCAGGCGCGGGCGTCGATGCACGCGGTGATCTGGTCGGCCACGTCCACGTCGTCCAGCACCAGCCGGGCCGTACCCGCGTCGAAGCGGGTGACCTCCATGAGGTTCTCGACGAGGTCGTTGAGCCGCCGGGTCTCGCTGACCACGAGCCGCACGGCCGGCTCGATCATCGGATCGATCGACCCGGACCCGGCCTCCAGCTCCTCCTCCAGGATCTCCGTCACCGCGGTGATCGCGGTGAGCGGAGTACGCAGCTCGTGGCTCATGTCGGCGACGAACCGCCGGGACGCCTCGTCCCGCGCGGCCATGTCGTCCACCCGCTTCTCCAGCGCCTCGGCCGCGTCGTTGAACGTCCGTGACAGATCGGCGAGTTCATCGGTCCCGGACACCCTCAGCCGGGTGTCCAGCCTGCCCTCGCCGAGCCGGCGCGCGGCGGCCCCCAGCCGCTGCACGGGCTTGAGCACGGTCGAGGCGGCGGCCTGCGCGAGCAGCGCGGAGCCGACCAGCGCGAGACCGGTGGCGATGCCCAGCGACCAGGCGAGCGAGTTGAGGTCCTTGGCCTCCGGCTCCAGCGACTTCAGCATGTAGCCGGTCGGCCCGCCGTCGATCATCCGCGTGCCGGCCACCAGATAGGGCGTGCCGTGGTCCACGATCCGCTGCCAGTACAGGTGGTACGCGTACTTGTTGCCGGAGTCGACCTGCTGCCGCTTGTTCACCGCCGCGCGCAGCGACGCGGGCACGTCCTGCAGCGAGAAGCCGTCCAGGGCGCCCGAACTGCCGTACACCGTGCGGCCGTCGGCGTCCTGGGCGACGAGCAGCACGCTGAAGCGCTGGCTGCTGTTCGCCATCTGGCCCGCGGTGTGCTGCAGTTCGTCCTGCGTGGGGTGCGGGGGCAGCGTGCCGGCCCGGGTCTGCATGGCCTGCCGGAAGTCGCCGAGCACGGCGTCCTGGGTACGGGTGAGCACGGCCTCGCGGTTGAGCCAGTACGCGATGCCGGACGCGGAGACGGCGGCGGTGAGCGCGACCAGCCCGAACACCACGACCAGCCTCAGCCGCAGACTAGTGAACCGCAGGCGTGACAGATGTCCCTTGCGGGTCGCGGCCCAGCCGCGAACCCCCCCTTGCGCTGGTGTCACTGAGGCGTGTCCAGCCGGTAGCCCACGCCCCGCACGGTACGGATCAGCGTCGGGGACGAGGGGACGTCCTCGACCTTGGCGCGCAGCCGCTGGACACACGCGTCCACCAGCCGGGAGTCGCCGAGGTAGTCGTGCTCCCACACCAGCCGCAGCAACTGCTGGCGGGAGAGCGCCTGACCGGGCCGCCGGCTGAGCTCCAGCAGCAGCCGCAGCTCGGTCGGGGTGAGCTGCAGGTCCTCGCCGTTCTTCGTCACGGTCATGGCCGCGCGGTCGATGACGAGGCTGCCGAAGGTCGCCGCGTCGTTCGCCTCCCGCTCGCCGCGCCGCAGCACGGCCCGGATCCGGGCGTCGAGCACCCGCCCCTGCACGGGCTTGACGACATAGTCGTCGGCGCCGGACTCCAGCCCGACGACCACGTCGATGTCGTCGCTGCGCGCGGTCAGCAGGATGATCGGCAACTGGTCCGTGCGCCGGATGCGCCGGCACACCTCGAACCCGTCGATGCCGGGCAGCATCACGTCCAGCACGATCAGGTCCGGCCGCTGCTCGCGCAGCAGCTTCAGGCCGTCCTCACCGGTGGCAGCGGTGGCCACACGGTGTCCCTGGCGCGTCAGTGAGAGCTCCAGGGCCGTGCGGATGGCGTCGTCGTCCTCGATCAGCAACAGGGAAGGCACGGGGGTCATTCTGGCCCATGGCGGGGTGGTGTTTCGACTCCTGCAACGCACCTGTACGACTGGGTGCCCGTACCGCTCTTCTCTGTGACCGGACTGTGCGTCCGCTGCGACCGACCCCTGTGACAGGTCTGTGACAGTCGGCGGACACGGCCATGAAGGTGCGCGGGCAAGCTTTTCGGCACAGGCAAGGCAGCACCGCAGAGATCCACCGCCTGAGCAAGCAGAACACCGGAAGTCCACGACGGGGGGCGCGAGATGAACACGCTGCACAGCACCAGCAATAGCGCAGTGATCACGCGCCTGCACGACGTGAACGGGGGCCGGGGTTCCAAGGAGTCCGGAGCAGATGGGGGTCCCTCCCGCGCGAGCGGATTCGAGCGTGGGGGAGGGCGGGGGTGCGCTCGCGGCGCCGGGCGTCAGCACACCGCGTACATGACGGTGGTTGACGGTTTCACGGGGGAACCGCACGGGGGAAGCGCGTACAGGGAGGACACGGGGGAGCGTCGTTCGCTGTCGGAGGCGGAGTTCACCGCCTACGTCCAGGAGCGCCGCGCCTCCCTGTACGCCACCGCCTATCACCTGACCGGTGACCGTTTCGAGGCCGAGGACCTGCTGCAGAGCGCGTTGTTCTCGACGTACCGGGCGTGGGACCGGATCAGCGACAAGGCCGCGGTCGGGGGTTACCTCCGCCGCACCATGACGAACCTGCACATCAGCGCGTGGCGCCGCCGCAAGCTGAACGAGTACCCGACCGAGGAACTGCCGGAGACGCCCGGCGACACGGACGCGATGCGCGGCACCGAACTGCGCGCGGTCCTGTGGCAGGCGCTGGCCCGGCTCCCCGAACTCCAGCGGACGATGCTGGTCCTGCGCTACTACGAGGGCCGCACAGACCCGGAGATCGCGGAGATCCTCGACATCAGTGTCGGCACGGTGAAGTCCAGCATCTGGCGGTCGCTCCGCCGGCTGCGCGAGGACGAGGTCCTCAGCTTCGGCCGTGACGAGGAGAACGCCTTCGGGGAGCTCGTCGCCTGAGGGCCGGGGGGGAAGCAGGTCACGGGGGAGCGGTAACCGGGGGGACCCACGGGGGAAACGGGGGTCACGGGGGACCAACGGGGGTTGGACCCACGGGGGAAGCACCACCACGGGGGAACGGGGGATAGCGGGGCTGGAGGGCCGGGGGGTCCGTCCAGCCCCGCTTTCACGTGCGCTCACCCATACTCGGCTCAGGAGGTCGGGGTCGCTGCCGGGCGGCGGCCGACCGCTGCCGCGGCCAGGCGGCCGAGGGCCTCGTCCTTGTCGCAGGGGTGGGCGCCGAGGGAGGTCTGGCGGGCGATGATCGTGCGTTCCTGGCGCATCAGACGCCAGCCGCGGCGCAGCAGGAAGGGCACCGATTTGCGGCCCTCCTTCAGGTCGCGCAGGAAGCGGCGGCGGAACGTGCGCACCGGACCGCGGTTCAGGCACAGCGCGTCGGCCAGCAGGCCCAACTCCCGGCAGCGGTCGACGATCTCGGCGGCGAAGATGCCCTCCGCGATGAAGAGGGGCGTGCGGCCGATGTCGACGGTCTCCTCGCCGGTGCGGGCGGAGAGGGAGATGTCGTAGACCGGGATCTTCGTACGGCCCGTGCGGCACAGCTCCTCGATGGCCGCGACCGCGACGTCCGTGTCCCAGGAGTCCGGATGGTCCCAGTCGATGTCGGAGCTTCCCGCCACCAGCGGCAGTGTCGGGTCGTCGCCCTCCTTGTAGAAGTCGTCGAGGCGCAGCACGGGGAGGCCGGAGCGGGCGGCGACCAGGGACTTGCCCGAGCCCGAGGGGCCGCACAGCAGCACGACGCGGGCGGGGGAGGGGAGATGGATGCTCACGGGACACCAGTTTGACGTATTCCGTACGCCTGATCGACCCCGCGGGTCGGCTTTGGAGCGTGCGTCACACCTCAACTACCCTTCGTGTCGACCTGATCACCCTGCGCCTCAGAAGGTGGCACCAGCGATGGCCCGACACACGTCCTCCCCGACCCCGACCGCCCAGCGCGCCCTCGTCGCCCTCGCCACGGCAGGGGTGGCGCTCGGCGCGGGGGCCGCGACGGCCTCCGCGAACACCGCGCCGGTGCTGGACGAGGGGGTGCACACCCGGCCGACCTCGCTCGGCCGCGTCGACCCCCAGTCCGGCCTCCAGGCCGTCACCGGCATGGTCGGCTACGTCACCGGTCCCCTCGCCGGCCTCAAGCCCAACCCCCTCGCGGGCACCGGCGTCGACCCCCTCGACAACGGCGTGGCCACCCAACTCGGCGACTTCCAGCCCGTCGCCTCCCAGGCCCTGACCGGCCCGATCGCCGAGGCCCAGTCCATCGGCAGCATCCCGGTCGTGGGCCAGGTGACGACCCTCCTGAACCACTGACCCACACCGAAGAGCCGCGCTTCCCTGGGTGAAGGGGGGCGCGGCTCTCGGCTTCTGCCGGTCAGGCGGTGCGGCCGAGGTGGGTGACCATGATGTGGATCACTTCGCTGTCGATGACGTACAGGACCCGGTAGTCGCCGATGCGGAGACGGCGGATGTCGGGTGACCCGTACGGAGTCGACGCGGCCGGGCGCGGGTCATCGGCCAGCTTGTCGATGGTGTCCAGGACCAGGGCGAGGCCGTGCGGATCTTCTTTCAGGAACCGGGCTGCCGAGTCGAGGGCGTGCGGCTCGAAGACGATCTCGTACTTCACTGCTGTTCGAGCCCCAGTCGTCGACGAACCTCGGCCATGGGGATGCCTGGTCCGAGAGTTCCCTCCGCCTTGCGCCGCTGGTAGTCCGCTACCGCCAGGGCGTCTTCGAAGTCCTCTATCACCTGCGGCGACACGAGAAGGGCGGCCACGTGCCCGTGGTCGGTGAGGGCGATGGTCTCGCGGCCGTGGGCGGCGCGGCGGACCAGGTCGCCGAGTTGGGAGCGTGCTGCGCTGATGGCGATCTCAACCATGTTCAGATTCTCGCACATGGTTCATCTAGTGGGCAATTTATTGAACTAGGGGGCAGCGCCTCCCCCGGTCGGAGGGGAGGCGCGGCTCGGTTCGTGGGGGTCAGTAGGACGAGCCCGAGGCGCCCAGGGAGCCCGTGGGGTGCCAGACCGTCTTGGTTTCCAGGAACGCCGTCAGGCGGTCGGTGCCGGGGGTGGCGAGCCAGTTGTCCACAGGCTGTGGACGAAGGGCCCGCTTCAGGTTGTCCGCCGCCGCGATCTCCAGTTCCTTCGCCAGGACCTCGTCCGCGCCCGCGAGGTCGATCGCGTTGACGTCCTGGTGGGCCGCCAGCGGCGTCGCGATCTCCGCCGTACGGCCGGACAGGACGTTGACCACGCCGCCCGGCACGTCCGACGTGGCCAGGACCTCGGCCAGGGACAGGGCCGGAAGCGGGGACTTCTCGCTGGCCACCACCACCGCCGTGTTGCCCGTCGCGATCACCGGCGCCACGACGGAGACCAGGCCGAGGAAGGACGACTCCTGCGGGGCCAGTACGGCCACCACACCCGTCGGTTCGGGCGAGGAGAGGTTGAAGTACGGCCCCGCGACCGGGTTTCCGCCGCCCACCACCTGCGCGATCTTGTCCGTCCAGCCCGCGTACCAGACCCAGCGGTCGATCGCCGCCTCGACCTGCTCCGCCGCCTTGGACTTCGACAGTCCCTCCGCGTCCGCCACCTCGTGGACGAACTGCGCCTTGCGGCCCTCCAGCATCTCCGCGACCCGGTAGAGGACCTGACCGCGGTTGTAGGCGGTGGCCCCGGACCAGGCCCCGAACGCCTTGCGGGCCGCGACCACCGCGTCACGGGCGTCCTTGCGGGAGGACTGCGGTGCGTTGGCCAGCCAGTTGCCCTTCGAGTCGGTCACCTCGTACACCCGGCCGCTCTCGGAACGCGGGAACTTCCCGCCGACGTACAGCTTGTAGGTCTTGAAGACAGACAGGCGATCAGACATCGAGGTATGCCTCCAGGCCGTGGCGGCCGCCCTCGCGGCCGAAGCCCGACTCCTTGTAACCGCCGAACGGCGAGGTCGGGTCGAACTTGTTGAACGTGTTGGACCAGACGACGCCCGCCCGGAGCCTGTTCGCGACCGCGAGGATGCGCGAGCCCTTCTCCGTCCAGATGCCGGCGGACAGGCCGTACGGCGTGTTGTTCGCCTTGGCCACCGCCTCGTCCGGCGTACGGAAGGTGAGGACCGACAGCACCGGGCCGAAGATCTCGTCGCGGGCGACGGTGTGCGCCTGGGTGACGTTCGTGAACAGCGTCGGGGCGAACCAGTAACCGGAGGAGGGGATCTCGCAGGCGGGCGACCAGCGCTCCGCGCCCTCCGCCTCGCCCTGCTCCACGAGCCGGGTGATCCGGGCCAGCTGCTCCTCGGAGTTGATCGCGCCGATGTCCGTGTTCTTGTCCAGCGGGTCGCCGAGGCGGAGCGTGGACAGACGGCGCTTGAGGGAGTCGAGCAGCTCGTCGTGGATCGACTCCTGGACGAGGAGACGGGAGCCCGCGCAGCAGACCTGGCCCTGGTTGAAGAAGATCCCGTTGACGATCCCCTCCACCGCCTGGTCGATCGGGGCGTCGTCGAAGACGATGTTGGCGCCCTTGCCGCCCAGTTCGAGGGTGAGCTTCTTGCGGGTGCCCGCGACCGTCCGGGCGATCTCCTTGCCGACGGCCGTGGAACCGGTGAACGCCACCTTGTTCACGTCCGGGTGCGCGACGAGCGCGGCGCCCGTGTCGCCGTAACCGGGAAGGATGTTGACGACACCCTTGGGGAGGCCGGCCTGGCGGCAGATGTCCGCGAAGAACAGGGCGGACAGCGGGGTCGTCTCGGCGGGCTTCAGGACCACCGTGTTGCCCGTGGCGAGCGCCGGGGCGATCTTCCACGCCAGCATGAGGAGGGGGAAGTTCCAGGGGATGACCTGGCCGGCGACGCCCAGCGGTCGCGGGTTCGCGCCGAAACCCGCGTGGTCGAGCTTGTCCGCCCAGCCCGCGTAGTAGAAGAAGTGCGCGGCGACCAGGGGGAGGTCCGCGTCGCGGGTCTCCTTGATCGGCTTGCCGTTGTCGAGGGTTTCGAGGACGGCGAGCTCGCGCGAGCGTTCCTGGATGATCCGCGCGATGCGGAACAGGTACTTGGCGCGCTCGGCGCCGGGCAGCGCCGACCACTTCTCGAAGGCCTTGCGGGCGGCCTTCACCGCGCGGTCGACGTCCTCGGCACCGGCCTGGGCGATCTCGGAGAGGACCTCCTCGGTGGACGGGGAGACAGTCTTGAAGACCCTGCCGTCGGCGGCCTCCGTGAAGTCGCCGTCGATGAACAGGCCGTACGAGGGCGCGATGTCGACGATCGCGCGGGACTCGGGTGCCGGGGCGTACTCGAACGCGGAGGCAGATGCGGGGGCGGATGCGGATGCGGATGCGGGTGCCATGGTGATCAGTCCACCGTCACGTAGTCGGGGCCGGAGTAGCGGCCGGTGGCCAGCTTCTGACGCTGCATCAGCAGGTCGTTCAGGAGCGAGGAGGCGCCGAAGCGGAACCAGTGGTTGTCCAGCCAGTCCTCGCCGGCGGTCTCGTTGACCAGCACGAGGAACTTGACGGCGTCCTTGGAGGTGCGGATGCCGCCGGCCGGCTTCACGCCGACCTGGACGCCGGTCTGCGCGCGGAAGTCGCGCACGGCCTCCAGCATCAGCAGGGTGTTGGCGGGCGTGGCGTTGACCGCGACCTTGCCCGTGGACGTCTTGATGAAGTCGGCGCCCGCCAGCATGCCGAGCCAGCTCGCGCGCCGGATGTTGTCGTACGTCGACAGCTCGCCGGTCTCGAAGATGACCTTGAGCCGGGCCTCGGACCCGCAGGCCTGCTTCACGGCCGTGATCTCGTCGTACACCTTGAGGTAGTCGCCCGCGAGGAAGGCCCCGCGGTCGATGACCATGTCGATCTCGTCGGCGCCCGCGGCGACCGCCTCCCGCACGTCGGCGAGCTTCACGGACAGCGGCGCGCGGCCGGCCGGGAAGGCGGTGGCGACGGAGGCGACCTTCACGGAGGAGCCGGCGACGGCCGCCTTCGCCGCGGGCACCATGTCGGGATAGACGCAGACGGCCGCGGTCGAGGGGGTCGTACGGTCCGTCGGGTCGGGGCGGACCGCCTTGGCGCCGAGCGCCCGGACCTTGCCCGGGGTGTCCGCGCCTTCCAGCGTCGTCAGGTCGACCATCGAGATGGCGAGGTCGATGGCGTACGCCTTCGCGGTCGTCTTGATGGAACGGGTCCCGAGCGAGGCGGCCCGCGCCTCCAGGCCGACCGCGTCGACGCCGGGCAGCCCGTGCAGGAAGCGGCGCAGCGTCGCGTGGGACGCCGTGACGTCCGTCAGTGCGTGGGCGATGGGGGCACCGCCCACGCTTTCGGCAGTGGGGGAGGGTGCGTTGGTGGGCATGGTCACCAGACGAGCATATCTACGCGCGTAGCGGCTGTACAGCCCCGGGGACGGCTGCGGACGAAGCGGGAGGCTTTGGGTGGGCTGGGGAGGCCGGCTCTGGGCGGGCTACTGCAGGGCGACTTTGGGTGGGCTGGGGAGGGCGGCTCTGGGTGGGCTGGGGAGGGCGGCTTTGGGTGCAGTCGAGGAACTGCTGTGTGTGAGGCTGAGGCACAATCGCAGCATGACGAGCCCCGACCGGATCTACCGATCCTCCGCCGGCATCGCCGGTGGTGTCCTGCTGCTGGCCATCGCCGTCTGGCTCGGCGTCGACGCCGTCGTCGCCGGCCACGGCCGCACCCCCTGGCTCGCGCTGGCCACCCTGATCCTCGTCGTGCCGCTGGTCGTCGCCTTCACCCTCCGCCCCGCCGTCTACGCCAACGAGGAACGGCTGCGCATCCGCAACCCCTTCCGCGTGATCGTCGTCCCCTGGGGCGAGGCCGCCGCGCTGCGGTCCGGCTACTCGAACGAGGTCGTCGCCAAGTCCGGCACCAAGTACCAGCTGTGGGCCGTCCCCGTCTCCCTGCGGGCCCGCAAGCGGGCGGCCCGTCAGGAGGCCAGGTCGGCGGCCGAGCGCTCCGCGGAGGCGAGCGGACGGCCACGCCGGGGCGGCTTCGGCGGCTTCGGCGGTACGGGCGCGCTGGGCGGTGGCGGCTACACGCGCGGCACCGCCGCGCCGGAGGGGCCCGCGCGCGCCGAGACCGACAAGATCATGGACGATCTGCGCGAACTGCTCGACACCAGGGGCGAGGCGGAGAGCGCGCGGGGCGAGGTCACGGTTCGCTGGGCGTACGAGGTCGTGGGGCCGGCGCTGGCCGGGGCGCTGCTGCTGGCCATTCTGCTGGCGGTGGGGTGAGGGGCGCCCTTGGGTGGGTGCCCCTCGGGTGAGGTTCAGTAGGTGGCTCTCGGTGCGTCAGATGCCGGCTGCCGTCGAGAGGTCTCGTTTGATCAGCGTGAGGAGGTCTGTTGCCTTGGCGCGGGCCGTCGGGAGGGCCTTGTGGTTCTCGACCGGGATCACCACCTCTAGGTAGCATTTCAGCTTCGGTTCCGTGCCGCTCGGGCGGACGATGACACGGGCGCCGGCGAGGGTGTAGCGGAGGCCGTCTGTGGAGGGCAGTGCGGCGGTGCCCTGTGTGAGGTCCTCCGCCCTGGTGACGGGCAGGCCCGCGAGTTCCGTGGGCGGTTGTTCGCGCAGGCGGCGCATCGCGTCCGCGATGAGGGACAGGTCCTGGACGCGGACGCTCAGCTGGTCGGTCGCGTGCAGGCCGTGTTCCACGGCGAGGTCGTCGAGGAGGTCGAGGAGGGTGCGGCCCTCCTCCTTCAGCTGCGAGGCCAGTTCCGTGATCAGCAGGGCCGCCGTGATGCCGTCCTTGTCCCGTACGCCGTCCGGGTCCACGCAGTAGCCGAGGGCCTCCTCGTAGCCGTAGCGCAGGCCCTCCACGCGGGCGATCCACTTGAAGCCGGTCAGGGTCTCCTCGTAGGGGAGCTTCGCCTTCTCGGCGATGCGGCCCAGGAGGGACGAGGAGACGATCGACTCGGCGAAGGTGCCCTGTGCTCCGCGGCGGACCAGGTGGGCGGCCAGGAGGGCGCCGACCTCGTCGCCCCGGAGCATGCGCCAGGTGTTGTCGGCGTTGTTCTCGGAAACGTTCTCGGAGACCGCCACCGCGCAGCGGTCCGCGTCGGGGTCGTTCGCGATGACCAGGTCGGGGGTGGTTTCGCGGGCCTTCGCGAAGGCCAGGTCCATGGCGCCGGGCTCTTCCGGGTTGGGGAAGGCGACGGTCGGGAAGTCGGGGTCCGGGTCGGCCTGCTCGGGGACGAGGACCGGTTCGGGGAAGCCGGCCCTTGCGAAGGCGGCGAGGAGGGTGTCCTTGCCCACGCCGTGCATCGCCGTGTAGACCGTGCGGGCGGTGCGGGGGGAGGTGGGGGACAGGACGGCGTCCGTGCGGGCGAGGTAGGCCGTCAGGACCGTGTCGTCGAGGGTCTCCCAGCCGGTGTCGGGACGTTTGACGTCCTTGAGGGACGTGATCGCCTGGATCTCCGCGGCGATCTCCGCGTCCGCGGGCGGGACGATCTGGGAGCCGTCGCCGAGGTAGACCTTGTAGCCGTTGTCCCGGGGCGGGTTGTGGCTGGCGGTGACCTCTACGCCGGCGGCCGCGCCCAGGTGCCTTATGGCGAAGGCCAGGACGGGGGTGGGGAGGGGGCGGGGGAGGACGGCCGCTCTGAGGCCGGCGCCGGTCATGACGGCGGCGGTGTCGCGGGCGAAGTCGGCGGACTTGTGGCGGGCGTCGTAGCCGATGACGACGAGGCCGGCGTCGCTGCCTCCGTGGGGGGTGCCGTGCTTCTTCAGGTACGCGGCGAGGCCGGCGGCTGCGCGGATGACGACCGAGCGGTTCATGCGGTTGGGGCCGGCGCCCAGTTCGCCGCGGAGGCCTGCGGTGCCGAACTGGAGGGTGCCGTCGAAGCGGTCGGCGAGGTCTTGGCGGTCGCCGGTCTCGAGGAGCTTGGCCAGTTCGGCTCGGGTGTCCGGGTCGGGGTCCTCGGCGAGCCAGGTCTTGGCCTGTGCGATGAGGTCGTCGTGCACGGTCGGTCTCCGGTCTCGTGTGGTGCGGGTGCGGATGCCTGCGGCGCCTGTGCGGGGTCGGTGGGGGCGGGCGTAGCGCCTACGGTTCGATTGTGGGTCGGGGCCGGGGCGGGGGGTGTCCGTCCTCGGTCGGGCGGTGCTGTTCGTCATGCGGTGCAGTCTGTTGACGCCTGACACTGCGGGCGGACACCCCCCACCCCGTCCCCTTCGCACGTACGGCGACTGCAACGCGCCCCAAAGGGGCGCGGGGAACTGCGCGACCGGCCACTGCGGGCCCGCAGGCGCCTACGGCCGTACGTGGCACCCCCCCCGTCGGCGACCTTCTACAGGCGGCCCAGGACCTGCGCCAGCAGGGAGCCCATGCGGGTCGCGCTGTCGCGGCCTGCCTGCAGGACCTCCTCGTGGTTCAGGGGCTCGCCCGTCATGCCCGCCGCCAGGTTCGTGACCAGGGAGATGCCCAGGACCTCGGCGCCTGCCTCGCGTGCGGCGATCGCCTCCAGGACCGTCGACATGCCCACCAGGTCCGCTCCGATGACGCGGGCCATGCGGATCTCGGCCGGGGTCTCGTAGTGCGGGCCGGGGAACTGGGCGTAGACGCCCTCCTCCAGGGTGGGGTCGATCTCCTTGCACAGGGCGCGCAGGCGGGGGGAGTAGAGGTCGGTGAGGTCGACGAAGTTCGCGCCGATGATGGGGGAGGTGGCCGTGAGGTTGATGTGGTCGCTGATCAGGACCGGCTGGCCGGGGCGCATGCCCTCGCGGAGGCCGCCGCAGCCGTTGGTGAGGACGACCGTCTTGCAGCCGGCGGCGACCGCGGTGCGGACGCCGTGAGCCACCGCCGCGACACCGCGGCCCTCGTAGTAGTGCGTGCGGCCCAGGAAGACCAGGGCGCGCTTGTCGCCGATGGCGTATGAGCGGATCTTGCCGCCGTGGCCCTCCACCGCCGGGGGCGGGAAACCGGGCAGCTCGGTGACCTGGAGCTCGGCGTCGGGGGTGCCGAGGGCGTCCACGGCCGGGGCCCAGCCGGAGCCCATCACGAGGGCGACGTCGTGGGTCTCGGCGCCGGTCAGTTCGCGCAGGCGCGCGGCGGCGGCGTCGGCGGCGGCGTGCGGGTCGCCCTGGATGTCGTCCGGAAGAAGAGATGCGTTCACGCGACTGAGGGTAGCCGGTCTCTGCCTACGCGCGTAGATGACGGAGCGGACGGGATGGCGATCGTTGTCTTGTCGTTTCCAACGAAGCGCTCCACATGAGCCAGGCGGCGCTACCGGGATTCATTCGCAATGCCTCGGCGTTCACGCCGGGGGTGAAGCGAATCTGATGATGGCGACGCGGAGCGTCGCCGCGTCTGCTCCGGCGGAGCCGGAGATGGCGCATTCGTCCCTCATGACGCGAAGCGTCATGACGGCCCACCCCGGCGGAGTCCGCGTAGCGGCACAGCAACCGGTGGGAAAGGCCACAATCCTCGCCCTTCAGGGCGAGGAGCATGTCAATCGGTGACGAAGACGTCCTTGTCGTTGAAGACCTCGACGATGAAGATCAGCAATCGGCCCATGCTGATGGTGTACTCGACGAGGATGTTCTGCGTCAGCCGGATCGTCCTGTCGTCGCCTGTGGCGCTTATCGGTCGGGACAGGTCCGGAAAGGGGTCGCGGGCAAGGAGCGAGATGCCCTTGTCGAATGCGGCGCGCTGTTGGTCGTCGAGCCGATCGCGGGCAGCCGCGGCCTGCTCGGTGAAGTAGACCTGATACGTGGACGTGGGGCCCATCGCGCTCTCCCGTTCGTGCATTGGTCGCGGCCGAGTCTAAGGGTCGGGCTCCTCAGCACGGCCGCTTGCGCAGCTCCATCACGTAATCGTGTGGCGCCCCGGCCGATTCCGCCGCGTCCGCGAGCTCGCCCAGGTAGCGGGCCGAGGGGAGGCCGCCCTCGTAGCCGTTGAGGACGTAGAGCCAGGCCGGCTCCTCGCCCTCCAGGGTGTGGACGCGGACGCGCAGGCGGCGGTAGATGCCGAGGCCCACGCCCTCCCAGCGGTCCAGCGAGTCCTCGTCGGGCGGCGCGATGTCGTAGAGGGCGACGAAGACCTGGGAGAAGGGGTCCTCGACGATGGTCGCCAGGGCGCCCTCCCAGCCCATGTGCTCGCCCCCGAACGTCAGCCGCCAGCCGTTCAGCCAGCCCGTGGCGCGCATCGGCGAGTGCGGGGCGCGGCGGGTCATCAGCCGCGCGTCGAGGTTGCCGGCGTACGCGGCGTAGAGCGACATGGGGAGAGGGTACGGCAGGAGGAACAGGGGGCTCACAGGGAACAGGCGCCCCTTGCCCAACCCGTTGCCACGGCCCCGGGCAGTAGCACCTTGAACGGTGCGGGACAATGGGGTACGTGACTCGGATCGTGATCATCGGTGGCGGACCAGGCGGATACGAGGCGGCCCTGGTGGCCGCCCAGCTCGGCGCGGAGGTGACCGTCGTCGACTGCGACGGTCTGGGCGGGGCGTCGGTGCTGACCGACTGCGTGCCGTCGAAGACTCTCATTGCCACGGCCGAGGTGATGACCACCTTCGATTCCTCATACGAAGAGCTGGGGATCATCGTCGCCGACGACACCCCGCCCCTGGAGCAGGCCGCCCGGGTGGTCGGGGTCGATCTCGGGAAGGTCAACCGGCGTGTGAAGCGGCTCGCGCTGGCCCAGTCGCACGACATCACCGCCTCCGTGACGCGCGCCGGGGCCCGGGTCATGCGCGGGCGCGGGCGGCTGGAGGGCATGCAGGCCCTCGACGGGTCCCGGAAGGTCGTCGTCTCCGCGGCCGACGGCAGCGAGGAGACGCTGACGGCGGACGCCGTGCTCATCGCGACCGGCGGTCATCCCCGTGAACTGCCCGACGCCCAGCCCGACGGCGAGCGCATCCTGAACTGGACCCAGGTCTACGACCTCGACGAGCTGCCGGAAGAGCTCATCGTGGTCGGCTCGGGTGTCACCGGCGCCGAGTTCGCCGGCGCCTACCAGGCGCTCGGGTCCAAGGTGACCCTGGTGTCCTCGCGGGACCGCGTGCTGCCCGGCGAGGACCCGGACGCGGCCGCGGTGCTGGAGGACGTGTTCCGCCGCCGCGGCATGAACGTCATGGCCCGCTCCCGGGCCGCCGCCGCGAAGCGGGTCGGTGACCGGGTGGAGGTCACGCTGTCGGACGGGCGGGTGATCAGCGGGTCGCACTGCCTGATGGCCGTCGGAGCCATTCCGAACAGTGCCGGGCTGGGGCTCGAGGAGGCCGGGGTCAGGCTGCGGGAGTCCGGGCACATCTGGACCGACAAGGTGTCGCGGACCACGGCTCCCGGTGTGTACGCCGCCGGTGACGTGACCGGCGTGTTCGCCCTCGCCTCCGTCGCTGCCATGCAGGGGCGCATCGCGATGTACCACTTCCTCGGTGACGCGGTGGCCCCGCTGAACCTGAAGACCGTGTCGTCGAACGTCTTCACCGACCCCGAGATCGCCACGGTGGGGTACACCCAGGCGGACGTGGACGGTGGGAAGATCGACGCGCGCGTGGTGAAGCTGCCGCTGCTGCGGAATCCGCGGGCCAAGATGCAGGGCATCCGGGACGGCTTCGTGAAGCTGTTCTGCCGGCCGGGCACGGGCATCGTGGTCGGTGGTGTCGTGGTCTCTCCGCGCGCCTCGGAACTGATCCATCCGATCTCGATCGCCGTCGACAACAATCTGACGGTCGAACAGATCGCGAACGCCTTCACCGTGTACCCCTCCCTTTCGGGGTCGATCGCGGAGGTCGCCCGTCAGCTCCACACCCGCAAGAGCGGTGGCGAGGTCTGACGGCCGAAAGCGATTCCCCGCTGGTCACGGGGAGTTGTCGAGCGTGCGTGCGGCATAGGCGGGATGGGTAGGCCCTATACCACTTGGCGTGCCTGCGTGCGAACAACTTCTGCTATTCGGCGCAAACAGCTGAAAGCAGACGGTCGTTGGCATTACTGTCAGTTTCGTGTTCGCTGCAGAACGTCGCCAATTGATCCTCGAAATGGTGCGAGCGAACGGGGCCGTGTCGCTCCGTGAGCTCGCCCGCGTCGTCCAGACCTCTGAAGTGACCGTACGGCGGGACGTGCGCGCACTGGAGGCAGAAGGACTCCTCGACCGCCGGCACGGCGGTGCGGTACTGCCGGGCGGGTTCACGCGGGAGTCCGGCTTTCCGCAGAAATCCCATCTCGCGACCGCCGAGAAGACGGCCATCGCCGATCTCGCCGCGAGCTTCGTCGAAGAAGGCGAGGCCATCGTGGTGGGGGCCGGTACGACCACCCAGGAGCTGGCCCGCCGGCTCGCCCGGGTGCCCGGCCTGACCGTCGTCACCAACTCCCTGCTGGTCGCCCAGGCCTTGGCCCATGCCAACCGGGTGGAGGTCGTGATGACCGGCGGGACCCTGCGCGGCTCCAACTACGCCCTGGTGGGCAGTGGGGCGGAGCAGTCCCTGCAGGGGCTGCGGGTCTCCCGTGCCTTCCTGTCCGGCAGCGGTCTCACGGCCGAGCGCGGGCTGTCCACGTCCAACATGCTGTCGGCCTCCGTCGACCGGGCGCTGGTCCAGGCGGCCGCGGAGGTCGTGGTGCTCGCCGATCACACCAAGCTCGGTACGGACACGATGTTCCAGACCGTGCCTACGGACGTGATCACCCGGCTCGTGACGGACGAGCCCCCGGCCCACGACGACCGGGCGGCGACGGAGTTGCAGGCCTTGGCGGACCAGGGTGTGCAGATCGCCGTGGCGGGGGCGGCCGGAGGTTCCGGGAACCCGGGAGGCGATGCGGTCCCCCCGCGTCAGGCGCGGGCCCTGCCGGGACAGCGGCGGCAGGTTCCCGGGTCCGGTCTCAGGACGGCGACGGTGCTGGGGGACGCCGGGGTTGAGCGGGCCCGCGTCGCGGACATGCGGCGGCGATAGGCCCCTCGGCGGCCCTTGTCCTCAGGCGTCTTTCAAGCCTCTCAGGGTCAGATCGAGCAACCTGTCCGGCAGTTGTGGGTCCGCCGGTGACTCCTCCGCCGCCAGTGCGATCGCGTGGGTCAGCTGGAGCAGGTCGCCCATCTCGACGTCCGCGCGGATTCTGCCCGCCTGCTGAGCCCGGGTCAGCAAGGCCTCACCCGCCTCGCGCATGGGGGTGCTGCAACGGGCGAGGGCAGAGGCCCGGTCCGATGACACGGACATCAACGCCCTGGCCAGTCCCCGGTATTCACCGGCGTGCGCCACGACCTCCCGCAGCCACGTCACCAGCGCCGTGCACGGTTCCGGGGCCGTCCGGAGTTCCCTCGCCCGGGAGAGCAGGTCGTTGACGGCGTCCTCGAAGACCGCGCTCAGCAGGGCGTGGCGGTTGGGGAAGTGGCGGTAGAGGGTGCCGATGCCCACTCCGGCGCGGCGGGCCACGTCCTCCAGGGACGCGTCCGTGCCGTGGGTCGCGAAGGCCGCGCGGGCCTCGGTGAGCAGGCGGTCGTAGTTGCGGCGGGCGTCGGCGCGCATGGGGCGCGGGGCGGTGGGCGGCGTTCCCGTGCCGCCGGTGTCCGCTGTCCGCGCCGACGTCGTGGTCACCATGCCCTCCATGTGCTCCCCGCGGTGCTTCCTCGTGCGTCCAGCATGCCACCGAGGTACGCCGGTCGGGGGCGGGGATGGGGGAGTGGCCGGGAGCAGGGATGGGGGAGCGGCGGGGATCGGGAAAGGGTGCGCCGGTCGGGAGCAGGGATGGGGGAGCGGCCGGGCTCGGAAAGGTGTGTCGGCCGGGGGCGGGGAGAGGAGAGCGCGGGCGGGGTTCGGGAAAGGCGAGGCGCCCGGGGGCTGGGGTTCCAGTCCGCCGGGCGCCTCGTGTGGACCGCGAGGCGTCAGTCCTTGATCTCGCAGATCGCGGCGCCGGAGCTGATGGACGCG
>NZ_JAKWBE010000045.1 GCF_022513565.1 Streptomyces gilvus
ACAACACCGGCACAGGGCTGATCAGGAACCGCGGCCCGCGTTCCGGCCGAGCGCATCTCGGTGCCGGTGATCTCCAGCGGAGACCTCTTCCGCGCCCGGATCAGCGACGGCACCGAGCTCGGCCGGACCCTCAAGCGGCGTACCGAGGCCGGGGATCTGGTGCCTCACGGCTCATCACCACCCTCATCACGAGCCGACTCGACCAGCCCACGCCGGCGGATTCCTGCTCGACGGCTTCACCCGTTCCGTGCGCCAGACCGGTCTCCTCGGCCAGGCCGTTGCCGAGCAGGGCACCGCGATCAATCCGGCCGTCGCCTTCGGCCTCCCCGCCGAGTCTCCCCGACGAGCAGTCGATACAACGGCCGAGCGGTGTATCGACCGCGGAGACGGTCTGCCAAGGCGTGGGGGACGAGATCGAGGCGACGGTTCTGCGCCGCCCGGTGTGAGCGGGCCGAACCCCCTTTTGAGCCGTTCACTCGTCGCCGGGCCGGGGCGAGGATCGCTTGAACGTGTCGCTTGCCCTCGCTGCGCTTGCGTTCGTAGAAGCGCCGCGGGGCATCGCGGTCGCGAATGCCGGTCAGCGGCCGAGTCGTCATGAAACGCCGGGCGGCCAGGTGAAGTGAACCATCCGGTGCAAGCGGCTGAAGGCCCTATCCGGCGTCTCCAGCCACGGTTGACGTCCATGTACACGTCCGGGCCAAGGAGCTCAGAGCTTCGAGAGCTCGGCCACCGCGGGCGCCCAGATGCCCGGATCGTGCTGGTAGGGGGAGTAGAAGGAGAAGCGGTCCACGAGGCCGCCGAAGCGCGCCGCGACGGCCTGGGCCAGCCTGTCCGGTTCGGCGACCACGGCGAAGGCGTGCAGAACCTCGTCGTCGACCAGGTCACCCATCCGGCGCCACCGGTCCTCGGAGTCGCCCCGGGCCAGATTCGCCAGTTCCTGTCCGAGGTCACCCCAACCGTGCAGTTCGAGGACGCCGCGGTAGGCGGGCGTACTGCCGTAGAAGGCGATCTGCCGCCGCATCGCGGAGGCGGCCGCCTCGAACTCCTCCTCCGACCGCCCGGTGACCACCATGCCGGACAGGCTGACGGAGAAGCCACCGAGGTCACGGCCCGCCTTCTGAAGCGCGCCGCGCAGAATCGGCAGGGTGTGCTCCCTCAGGTACCTCTCGGTGGTGAACGGGTGCGGGAGGAACCCGTCGCACACGGCCCCGGCGACCTCGGTCATCCGGTCGCCCACCCCGGCCAGGTACACCTTCGGCGGACCGCTCGGACTCGGTGCGGGCGAGAAGAACGGCGTCATCAGCGTGTGCTGGTAGAAGTCGCCGCGGAAGTCCAGCCTGGTGCCCTCGTTCCACGCGGACCAGATCGCCCGCATCGCCTCCACGAACTCCCGCATCCGGCTCGCCGGCCGGCTCCAGGGCATGCCGAAGCGGCGTTCGACGTGCGGCCGGACCTGACTGCCGAGCCCCAGCAGAAGCCGGCCGTCCGCGAGCAGGTTCAGGTCGTGGGCGGTGTACGCCAGGGTCATCGGGCTGCGGGCGAACGCGACGGCCACGGCGGTACCCACCTCCAGCCGTGTGGTGGCCCCGGCGGCCGGCACCAGCGGGAGGAAGGGGTCGTACGCCGACTCGCCGCCCCACAACGCGTGATAGCCCGCGTTCTCGGCGTCCCGCGCCTGTTCCGCGATGTCCGAGACGGGGCGCGCTCCCCCGTCCTTGTCCGTCCGGCTCAACTTCGCGTCGACCTTCATGTGCCTTCCTTGCCTTCCTTCGGTCGGTATCGGGGGGCGGCCCGGCCGCGTCAGCGGTAGAGCGCGACGGTGAAGTGGGTCAGCGGTCCGCCCTCGGTCACGGCGCCGGAGGCGACGAGCCGGTCGACGGCCTCGTCGGTCAGCCCGGCCGCGCGGAGCACGTCCCGCGAGTGCTCGCCCAGCCCGGGGGCCCGCAGCACTCCCGGGCGCCGTCCCCGGTCGAATCGGGCGTACCTCCCGGGGACGAACAGCGTCGTCCCGTCTGCGCGGTCGATGGGCAGGAGGTACTCCGCCGCGAGCACGTCGGGATCCGTGGTGAGGTCGAGGTAGGTGACCGCCGCGGTGACCGCTCCTCCGGCGTCGGTGAGGCGCTTGACCACGTCCGCGGTGTCGATCTCACGCAGAGCGGCGGCAAGTGCCCCGGCAGACGGCGTCCGCCCGTCGGGGAGCGTCGTGCGTGCCGGGCGTCGCGACGCGGCGGCCGTCGCCTGCCGGGGCACCGGCTCGGACGCCGCCTCGTCCGGCGGGAGCGACGGCGTCGTACTGATCCCGGCGTCCGCGAGCACCCGGGCCGACGGCAGCCGGAGTCGTACGAATCCGTCCGCCGTGGGATAGAGCCGGTCCAGTGCGGAAGGCCCCTGATAGTCGGCCCCGCCCCGGGTGACCGCCGGGCGGGTGGGGTACCGGGTGAGTTCACCGCACTGCATGAAGGCGGCGACGGCCGTGAGCGACACGCCGAACCGCTGTCCCTCGCCGGTACGCGCCCGGTGGTAGAGCCCGACGCAGGAGCCGAGTGCGGTGGCGCACGCCGCGGTGACGTCGTTGACCGCGATGCTGGAGAACACCGGGTCCCCGTCGCCGCCCTGGGCGGCCATCATCCCCGACACCGCCTGGAGGATCGGGTCGAACCCGGGCTTGCCCGCGAAGGGTCCGACGTCGCCGAATCCCGTGATCGAACCGGTCACGATGTCCGGCCGTACCCGGGTGAGCGCTGTGTGGTCGATGCGCAGGCGCTCCAGCACGCCCGGCCGGAAGTTGTCGAGGACGACGTCGGACTCCCGTACCACGGCGCGGAAGGCGTCATGGCCGGCCGGATCGCGCAGGTTCACGGCCAGACTGCGCTGCCCGCGGTTGTAGTGCCAGCCGATCTGGCGGAAGTCGTCCCCCGCGCTCTGCTCCACCTTGACGACCTCCGCGCCCAGTTCGGCCAGGAGCGACCCGGCGAACGGTCCCGCGAGCACGGCGCCCAGGTCCAGTACCCGCAGGCCGGCGAGCGGTCCCGCCGCGGGCGCCGTCGCGGACAGCCGGCCGACCGGGCCCCGGGGGGATTCCGCGCGGTCGCGCGGCCGCCACTCGGCGTCGCTCACGTAGGCACGCGGCCGCGGCTCGACGGGCGGGGTCAGTTGGAACTCCACGGGTGCCCAGGGCATCTCGACCCGGCCCGCCTCGGGGTCCTCGACCGTCTTGCGCTGGCCCAGGGCGAGCATCTGTGGATGGTCGAGATACGCGCCGGCCTCGGCAACGACACCGGCCGGGCAGTCCACCTCGTCCAGCAGCCGCAGCCACTCGTCCCGGGGCCTGGTGGCGAAGGCCGCCGCGAGGCGCCGACGCACCCAGTCGCGGTTGTCCACCGCATACAGCCTGGTGTGGTCGCCGTCGACACGCGGGTCCGTCAACAGGTCGGAGGTGCCGAGCAGAGCGAACGCGGCGATCTGGAACTTGGGCGTGAGCGCGCCCAGCAGGAGCCAGTTCCCGTCCGCGCAGCGGTAGGTGGAGTAGGCGGGGTTCGGGCCGTGCGGTCCGACCGCGGTGGGCGGCGGCGGCACCTCGGGGTCGACCACCATGGTCGCGGCACCCGTGATGAGCGCCCCGTGCATACCGTCGACCGTGACCCGCTGTCCCAGGCCGGTCCGCTCACGCTCGACCAGGGCCGCGACGGCGCAGGTCGCACCCCACAGGGCCTGCTGATAGCTGACGTACGGGAAGACGGGTTCGACCGGGCCCCCGTCGTACGAAGACTGCCGTCGCGCGATGCCGCTCGCCGCGGTCATCAGGCCGTCGGCCGACCGGGACGGGACCTGCTCGTCGACCCGGAAGCGGGGAAGCGAGAGGTGCACGAGCCGAGGGTTGGCGGTCCGCCCCCCGTCCGCCGTCGCCGCCGACGCACTCCGTGTGGTGACCACGACATCGGCCGTCGCCAGCAGCGAGGCGACCGCCTCCTCGGCGGATCCGGTCCTCATGACCCGCTTGTTCCGGTCCCACATCGGCGCACCGGGGTCCCGGTCGGCGGGCGGGTCCGTCTCGATCCTGATCACTTCGGCGCCGTAGTCGCCCAGCACCATCGCGGCCACCTGGCCCGCGATGCCGACGCTGAGGTCGAGCACCCGGACATCGGCCAACGCGGACGCCGGCCGCCCGTCTTCCGTTCCTGACACGCTTGTCTTCCTCTCCCACGTCGGTCGGCCGCGGTGATCCGCGCTCGCGCGGCCGGCGGTCAGTTCTTCTTCGCGCCCTGCAGCAGCTGGGGGGCCACATCTACGAGCCAGATGTTGTCGACGTGCAGATGCTGGGTCAGCACGGCGGCGTCCCGGACCACCCGCCCCAGGACGCTGGGGTTGCGGAACGCCTGGGTGCCGCCCCAGAGCCGGGCGAAGCCGACGACGTCGTCGACGACGCGGTGCGCCCAGACCGCGGCCTGGCGCATCCGTGCCCGCAGCTCCGGGTCGACCCGCTGCTCCCGTACGGCCTGCTCCTGCGCCGCCCGGAAGGTCTCCATCAGGTAGGCGCGGGCGCTTCGGTACTGCGCGTCCGCCTTCGCGAACTCGAACCCGAAGACGGGGTGGTCGGCCACGGGCACCGGGTAGCCCCGCCGGGCCTTCCCGTCCGTGATCCCGGCGACCTCTTCCAGGGCCCGCTTCATCAGGCCCAGCGCCACGCCGGCGTGGCCGGCGACCGCGATCCCGTCCTTGCCGAGGTGGAAGACGGCGTCCGAGCGGACGGGAGTGAGTGAGTACGCGTCCAGGACCATGCTGTCCGGCACGAACACCCCGTCCGATTCCAGGTCGTGACTGCCGGTTCCCCGCAGACCCGTCACATCCCAGTTCCGGACGATCCGGGCCGCATCGCGCGGTATGACGGCGTAGAGGGCCTGCCGCTGCCCGTTCTCGTCGAGGGCGGGTTTGCCCTTTTCGTCGACGACCGTGAAGCCGACGCCGAACCAGTCGGCCCAGTCGCACCCGCTGGCGAAGGTCCAGTGCCCGGAGACCTCGAATCCCCCGTCGGCCCGGCGGCCCTTGCCGACGGGAGCCGCGTACCCGGCCATGAGCGCGCGCGAGGTGCCGGAGTACAGGCGCCGCACGCCGTCCTCGGGCAGGAAACCGGCGATCATGGCGGCCGCGCTGATGTTGACCATGGCGATCCAGCCGACCGAGGCGTCCGCGCGCGCCAGTTCCTCGATCACCTCGATGGCGTCGCAGACCTCGCCGCCGCTGCCGCCGGCCGTCTCGGGCACGCCCACCCAGAAGAGGTTGTTGTCGCGGATGGCCTCGACCACGGACGCGGTGAGCCTTCCGCCCTCCTCGATGGCGTCGGCCTCCGACTCGATGAGCGGCGCGAGACTCCTCGCCCGGTCCACGAAGGACTCGGTGACCGGGCCGGTTCCCGCTTCCTGTGACGCTGTGGTGTCGACGACCTCGGTTGTCATGAGGTGTCCTCCTCGAAAGGGTTGTTCGGTCGTTTCCGGGGGGCGGCTCGCGAGGGGGCCGTCCCGCTCAGCGAGCCCGCGTGGTCGTCTCCGCGTCGGGCGTCCCGGCGTCGGGCGTCGTCGGGGCGGGCGCCGGGCCGGCGTTCACCACCGAGCCCGTGTCCACGGCCCGCAGGATCCGTACGGCCTGCACCGTTCGCCGGCACCTCAGCACGGCGCCGGGGACCACGGCCGCGAGCAACGGCACGGCCAGCGCGCCCAGTGCGGCCCTCGCGCGGGTGCGCTTCATGAGGAGACCTCCGATGCGGCGCGTTCGCGGCCCTCGGCTCCCCCGGCGCCCGCCCGGCCGCGCGTACCCGGCGTGACCCGCAGGAAGGGGCCGCGCAGGAGCTTCGTCAGCAGCGCGTACAGCAGCACTCCGTCGGGCCACTGGGTGGAGATCCGGCCCGATCCGCTGCGGTAGTAGTTGTTGCCGTACTGGAAGGCGGTGCCCTGGAGCATCCGCTGGACCGCCCGGTCGTACGCCTCGGCCGCCCACCCCCTGACCTCGACCTCCCCGGCGCCGCCCCGTTCGGCACGCTTGACCGCGGCGGTGAGGAAGGAGGCCTGCAGTTCCAGGTTGGTGACGATGGTGCCGCCGTTGGTGTTCGGCCCGTACATGATGAAGAAGTTGGGGAATCCGGGGACCATCACGCCGAGGAACGCTCGTTCGTCGCCGTTCCAGTGGCGATGGATCTCCTGGCCGTCGCGGCCCGTGACCTGAAGCGTGGACAGGAAGTCGGCCTTGAAGCCGGTCGCCATGATCAGGACGTCGAACTCGCGCTCGACCCCGGTGGCGTCCACCAGCCCGTGTTCGGTGACCTCGCGCACCGCGTGCGGGACCAGTTGGACGTTGTCGGCCAGTACGGCGGTGTAGAAGTCGTCGCTGATCACCGGGCGTTTACCGCCATACGGGTAGCGCGGTGTCAGCGCTTCGAGGAGGTCCGGGCGTTCCCCCAGCGAGGCTTCCAGGTAGCCGCGGGCGGCGTTCTCGGCCGCCGTGTTCTGCGGGGATCCGGAACGCCACAGGGCGCCGCCGAACTGCGCCTTGTCCCGCCGGTAGATCGTCGAGGCGCGCACGATGCGCTGCGCCACGCGGGAGTCGAGTGCGCGCCTCTCCTTGTCCGTGTACGGGCGCGCGCGCTTCGGCACGATCCAGTTCGGCTCGCGGGAGAACATCGTCACCTGCTTGGCCTTGTCGCGCAGTGCCGGCACGAGTTGGGTGGCGGTGGACCCGGATCCGACGACCGCGACGCGTTTGCCGCTCAGGTCGACGTCGTGCCTCCACTGCGAGGAGTGGAAGACGGGCCCCTCGAAGGTGTTGAGGCCGGGCAGGTCCGGCATCCTGGGGTCGCTCAGCAGACCGACCGCGCTGACGACGTACCGGGCCCGCATGATCTCGTCGCGGCCCGACCTCAGCGAGTACTCCCGCGCCCCCGCGTCCCATTCCACGCGGTCCACCGTCACTCCGAAGCGGCAGCGGTCGCGGAGGTCGAAGGCGTCGAGGACGGCGGCGAGATAGTCCCGCAGTTCGGCCTGGCGGACGTGGGTCCTGGTCCAGTTCCACGGCATCCACGAGTAGCTGTAGAGCATCGAGGGGGTGTCGACCTCGGCGCCCTCGTACGTGTTGTGCCACCAGGTGCCGCCGGGCCCCTCGGCCCGTTCCAGCAGCGTCACCCGCCTGAATCCCGCGCGCCGCAGCCGTACGGCGGCGCCGATTCCGGCGAACCCCGCGCCGATCACGGCGATGACGGGCTCTTCGCCGCCGCCGGCAAGTGTTCCGCGGATCATGGTCAGCATCACCTCTGGTGTCGGCGTTGTCAGTCGAGTGCGATGAGCGGGTGGACGACCGACGCGGCACCGTCGACGACGAGCACGTGGCCGCTGATGTACGACGCCGCGGCGGAGGACAGGAAGACCGCCGCGTCACCGATGTCCTCGGGGCGGCCCCGGCGGCGGAGCGGGACCTTGGCCGCCAGGGCCGTGTCACCGGCGCGCGCCGGGGTGTCGATGGTGCCGGGCGCGACGGCGTTCACCCGGATCCCGTGGGCGCCGTTCTCCACGGCGAGGGTCCGCACGAGACTCATCAGGCCGGCCTTCGCCGCGCCGTAGGCGCCGTGCAGGGTCGAGGCCGCCAGCCCGCTCACCGACGCGATGCACACGAGTGAACCCGAACCCGCGGGGATCATGTGCCTGAGTGCCTCCTGCGCCACCACCCACTGCTGACGCAGGTTGAGCGCGAGCACGTCGTCCCAGTCGCCGTCGGAGGTGTCGGCGCTCGGTGACCAACGCGACGCCCCCACCACGTCGACGACGACGTCCACCCCTCCGCGCAGCCGGGCGACCTCGGCGAAGGCGGCGCGGACCGCGCCGCGGTCGAGGACGTCGACGACGTGGGCCGTGCTCTCGCCGCCCGCCGCCTGCGCGGCGTCGGCGGAGGACTTGGCGGCCGCCTCGTCGCGGTCGAAGCAGGCGATGCGGGCCCCGGCGCGCGCGAGACCGACCGCGCACGCCCTGCCGATCGCGGGACCGGTGCCCACGACGACGGCGCTGCGTCCCTCGAGGCCGAGCGTCAGCCCGGGCCTGCCTGTTGTGTTCATCGTGTCGTCCCATCGTCCGGGGCCGCGGCTCGGCCCGCTTCGACCATCTGCGCAAGGACCGGGCCGAGGGCGTCGGCGATCCTGCGGTGCCCCGCGTCACCGGGGTGGATCCCGTCGACGAGTTCACCGGCGCCGACCAGCTCCCCGCCCGCGAGCAGCCTCAGCGCCCGGTCCTCCCGCGCGAGTTCACCGACCGTCTCCTCGACGGCGTGGCGCAGGTCCGCGAGCGTCGCGCCGACCGCGTTCGGCCGGTCCTCGGCTTCGGGCCGCAGGAGGGGGCTGATCACCACCAGCGGCGTCCGGGGGTGTCCCGACCGGACGACGGCGACGAAGTCGCGCAGGAGCCCGGCCATGTGCTGCGGCCCGGTGGGCAGCACGCTCCAGTTGTTGGTACCGAACGCGAGGGAGATCACGTCGGCCTCGAGGGTCGCCAGGTACTGGGCGGCCGCGATCTCGCCCCTGGCAGCGCCCGCGAACCCGAGGTTCCATGCCTCGAAGCCGTACCGGCGAGCCACCGTCGCGGGGTAGGCGCACGCCGGGTCGGACACCGACCAGCCCTGGGTGATGGAGTCGCCGTAGGCGAGCCACCGCGGCCGGTCCGCCACCGGCTCCACCCGGCCCCGGACCGGTTCCAGGGAGACGATCCGCCCGAGCCGGGCCTCGGGCAGGTGCAGGGTGTAGGCGGCTCCGTCGGGCCTGAGCGGCACCGTGACCGGTCCGCCGTCCGCGGGCACCTCGACCTGGCCCACCTTCCGCTCGCCCTGCCAGACGGTGACGTGGTCCCCTGTGGTGGGTGCGGCGAGCGGATGCCGCGGTGCGGTCTCCAGGACGAGCACCAGGGCCTGTGCGTGGGAGACGAGTTCCACCACCACCCCGGCGGGTACGGCGGCCGCGCTCCAGGTGTCCGCCGGAAGCCTCGGGCGCACGTCCTCACCGAGCCGGCCCACCCCCGCCCGGCAGCCCCGGACGAAGGCGCCGAGTTCCGGCAGCCCCTCTGCGGGCTTGCCGCTCCTGTCCTCACCGGCGACTGAGAGCATCTCGAACACCTCTGTCCGGATAGTTGAACGCCTGGCTGTCGACGGGCCGGTGTCACAGACCCAGCGACTTGCTGATGATCGACTTCATGACCTCGCTCGTGCCGCCGTAGATGCGCGTGACGCGGGCGTCGGCGTAGAGCCGGGCGATGGGGTACTCCAGCATGTAGCCGTAGCCGCCGAAGAGCTGGAGGCAGCGGTCGGCCACCCGGCCCTGCAGTTCGGTGCAGAACAGCTTGACCTTGGCGGCGTCCACCGGGGTCAGCTCGCCCGCGACATGGTCCTGCACGGCGCGGTCCACCAGGACCTGTCCGGCCGTCAGCTCCGTCTCCATGGCGGCGAGTTCGAACTTGGTGTTCTGGAAGTGGCCGACCGGCCTGCCGAAGACGTGCCGTTGCGTGACGTACTCGACGGTGACGTCGAGCGCGGCTCGTGCCGCGGCGACCGCGCCGACGGCGATGGCCAGCCGCTCCTGCGGGAGGTTGTGCCCCAGATATCCGAACCCGGCTCCCTCCTCGCCCAGGAGGTTGGCCACCGGCACCCGCACATCGGTGAAGGACAGCTCCACCGTGTCCTGGACTTTGATACCGATCTTCGGCAGGACCCTGCCGACCTCGAAACCGGGCATCCCCCGCTCCACCACGATCAGCGACAGCCCCGCCCTGCGGTCACCCGTGTCGGTGGAGGTACGGGCCAGCACGATCACGAGGTCCGCGTGCAGGCCACCGCTGATGAAGGTCTTGGCGCCGTTCAGGACGTAGTGGCCGCCGTCGCGGGTGGCGGTGGTGGTGACGCCCGCGAGGTCCGATCCGGTCCCCGGCTCGGTCATGGCGATGGCGGTGAACAGGTCGCCGGCGGCGATGCCGGGGAACCACCGCGCGCGCTGCTCGGCGTCGGCGAGGTGCAGGAAGTACGGCAGGACGATGTCCAGGTGGGTGCGGAGCGTGCCCAGGGTGAACGTGGCGCGGTTGATCTCCTCCTGGAGCACCGCGTTGAACCGGTAGTCGTCGCTGCCCGCACCCCCGTACTCCTGCGGCACGGACAGGCCCATGATCCCGAGTTCGCCCAGGCGGTGGTAGAGGGACCGGGGCACGGCGCCCGCCCGCTCCCATTCCGCGAAGTACGGAGCGACCTCCTTGGCGAGGAAGGTGCGCACGAGGTGACGGAGGTCCTCGTGTTCCTGGGTGTAGAGGGTACGGCGCATGCGGGTCCTCTCAGGAAGTCGTCAGGAGATCCTCGTGTGGATCCCGGCGGCGGCGCGGACAGCGGCGTAGTCGGGTTTGCCCACGTAGGTGCGGGGCACCTCGTCCACCCGGATCCAGGTCTTGGGGCACTTGTACGGGGTCAGCCGGCTCCGGCAGTGGGCGGTGAGCTCGGCGTCGCTGACGCCGTTGCGGACGGCGACGACCCCGGTGACGCGCTCGCCCCACTTCTCGTCGGGCAGGCCGATGATCGCGGCGTCGGTGACGTCCGGGTGGTCGCGTACGACGATCTCGACCTCCTCGGGCCAGACCTTCTCCCCACCGGTGTTGATGCAGGCGTTGCCCCGGCCCAGGATGCGGATGGTGCCGTCCTCGTTGACGACCGCCTCGTCGCCGATCACCAGGTACCGCACGCCGTCCACCTCCCGGAACGACTCCGCGGTCTTGACCGGGTCGTTCAGGTATCCCAGGGGCAGGCGTCCGGCGGTCGCCACGAGTCCGACCCGCCCGGACCCCGGGAGCACCGGCCGGTTGTCGGGCCCGAGGACGACGAGCCCCTCGCGGGGCTGGAAGCCCTTGCCGTCCACGTCCCGGCTGACGAGAGCCTCGGTGGAACCGAAGTTGTCGATCAGTCGGATGCCCGGCAGGTGTGCCGACAGGCTCTCCCGCACCTCCGGGCTCCATACGGCTCCCGACGACGACAGCGCCGAGAGCGCGTCGAGCCGGCCGGCCCACCGGCCGGTCTCCAGTTCGGCCAGGAGTGGTCTGGCATAGGCGTCGCCCACGATGCCGAGCACCCGGACGCGATGGCGCTCGGCGAGTTCGAGGGTGGCGCGCGCGTCGAACGACGCCTGCTCGTGGAGGACCACGACGCCGCCGCCGTTCAGCGCGTTCAGTGCCAGGCCCATGGCCGTGCCGTGGGCCAGCGGAGAGGCCGGCAACGTGGTCGGAGCGGGGCGGGTGGCCCCGGCGGCCACCGTCCGGGGGTCGGGCGGCTCGGTGCCGGGGCGGATGACCTCCCACAACATGCGGTAGTGGGTGTCCACCTCCCAGACGACGCCCCGGGGGCGGCCCGTGGTGCCCCCCGTATACCACAGCAGCCTGTCGTGCGGCGAGAGCCTCCGTGGCGGTGCGGGGTCACCGGCCAGGGCCTCGTACCACTCCTGCGATGTCGCCTCCAGAAGTGCCACGGGGCGGTCCAGGAGCTTGACGGCGCGAGCGACCTCGTCGGCGGCGGCGGGTTCGTACACCAGGGCGCCGGCGTCGCAGTCCCGCACGATCTCGGCGATCTCCTGCGCGGTGTAACGGGGATTCACGTTCGCCGGTGGCGAGCCCAGCATCAGCGCCGCGTAGAACGTCTCCAGGATCGCCGGACGGTTCACCAGCATCGTCGTGACCGGCCGTCCCTCCAACCGTGCGGTGCGGTGCAGGTGGCCGGCGAGTGCCGACGCGTTCCTGTGGAGCCGGCCTGCCGAGATCGTCCCGTCCGGGGTTCCCACCAGAGGGCGGTCCGGATCGAGACGGGCGAACGCCTCCAGCGCCCGCACGTAGTGATGGTCGGCCACTCCAGAACCTCCCAAGATGAATTCAAAGTTGCTAGCATCATGCCATGACTCAGATCGACGTGCGAAGCCGTCATGCGAAATCTCTTGAATTCATGTTCTCCAAAGTGCCGTTCATCAGGGCACTTGGGCTGGAACTCGTCGAGTGGGAGGGACAGGAGGGAGTGGTGGTGGTGCGCATGCCGTGGGCGGACATGGCGGACAACGGCGGTGGCACACCACACGGCGGCGCGGTCGCCACCCTGCTGGACACCACGGGCGCGGCCGCGGTGTGGAACGGGCACGACTACGAGCGGGGCACCCGGGGCTCCACGATCTCGCTGACCGTCAACTACCTCGGCGCGGCCCGGAACGAGGCCGTCGTCGCCACCGGGCGGTGCGTGCGCAGGGCCCGGGAACTGAACTTCGCCACGGTCGAGGCGGTCAGCGAGTCCGGCCGCCCCGTCGCGAGCTGCGTCATGACCTACCGGATCGCCCCGTGAACGCGCCGGGCAGGGCTGCGGCGCAGCCCCAGGAAGAGGCAGACGAATTGGTCGGCCGCACGGGGGAGCCCTTCGAGTTCCCCGTGGAACTCGGCAAGATCCGCGAGTTCGCCCGTGCCGTGGCGAGCCGGGATGTCGCGTACACGGACGGCTCGGTCACACCCCCCACCTTCCTGATGGCCGCCGACCTGTGGCAGAGCCGGGCCAACTCGCCGTGGGGCGACCACCCGCGCGCGCTCGCCCGCACGCTCCACGCCGAGCAGGAGTTCGTGTTCACAGGTCCGCCCCCGGCGGCGGGAACGACCCTGCGCGGCCAGTCCCGGATCGACCGGCGCTACACGAAGCACGGCAGACGCGGAGGCACGATGACCTTCACCGAAGTGGTCACCGAGTACCGGGACGAACAGGACCGGGTGATCGCCGAGGTCCGTTCGACGACCGTCGAGACCTCCAAGGCGGCCCGGACATGAATTCAATGCCCGCGGATGCGTCCGTCGAGATCCGCAAGGGAACCGAGGCCGAGCCGTACGTCGGCAAGCCCCTCACCGTCACCGACTTCGTCCGCTACCAGGGCGCCTCGGGGGACTTCAACCCGCTGCATCACGACCACGACAAGGCCGTCGCGGCCGGTTTCGACAGGCCCTTCGCGGTGGGCATGCTCGCCGCGGGGGTACTGGGCGGTTTCGCGGCCCGCTGGCTCGGCCCCCACGCGATCCGGCGGTTCAGGGTGCGCTTCGCCGAGCAGGCCTGGCCGGGCGACGTGCTCACCTATGCGGGCGTCGTCACCGACGTCCGGGAAGGGCCGGCCGAGGGACGGCGCGAGGTCGACGCCGAGTTCACCGTGACCCGGCAGACCGGTGGAGTCCACCTCAGAGGATGGGCGACGTTCGTGTTCGGCGACACCGGGAGCACCGGCCGGGAGGGCCGGTGAGTACCGCTACGGCCCTGGTGCTGGAGGCCCCGGGGCGACTGGTGGCCCACGAGATCGAGGTGCCCGAGCCGCTTCCCGGGGAGGCTCTGCTGCGCGTCGAGGCGTGCGGGCTGTGCGGAACCGACCACGAGATGTTCACCGGCGCCATGCCGGCGGCCCTGCCGCTCGTCCCGGGACACGAGGTGATCGGCACGATCGAAGCGGCGACACCCGAGTTCCTCTCGGTCAGATCCCTCGCCGAGGGCGATCGCGTCGCGCTCGAGGTCTTCCAACGCTGCGGTGACTGCGGTCCGTGCCGCTCGGGTGCCTACCCGCTGTGCCGGCGGCACGGGCTGCGCGACTCCTACGGCAACAGCCCGCTCTCCTCCGGCGCGGGGCTGTGGGGCGGATACGCCACCCACGTCGTCCTCACCACGGACGCCGTCGTCCACCGGGTCCCTGCGGGGCTGGATCCCGTACACGCCACGCTGTTCAATCCCCTCGGGGCGGGTATCCGCTGGGGTGTCACCCTGCCCGGAGTCCGGGAGGGCGACGTCGTCGCGGTGCTCGGCCCAGGGCTGCGCGGGCTGGGCGCGGTGGCCGCGGCGTCGGCGGCGAAGGCCGGATTCATCCTGCTGACCGGCGCGGGCGGGCGGGACGCCGACCGGCTGGAACTCGGCCGCCTTCTCGGCGCGACCGAGGCGGTCGACGTCACCCAGGCCGATCCGCGGGCACTGCTCAAGGAGCGGGTGGGCGGCCTCGCCGACGTCGTGGTCGACGTGACGGCGGCGGCGCCCGCGGCGTTCGTCCAGGCCCTCGATCTGGTGCGGCCGGGCGGCACGGTCGTGGTGGCCGGTACCCGGGGCGCCCATCCGCTGCGCGAGTTCAACCCGGACCGGATCGTGCTCAAGGAACTGCGGCTGCTGGGCGCACGCGGTGTGGACGGAGCGGCGTACTCCGCGGCGCTCGACCTGCTCGCCGCAGACCAGCGCCTGCGCACGCTGCCTCGCCGCACGGTCGGTCTCGACCCCGAGGCGCTCTCCGAGCTGCTGACGACCATGGCCGGTGGCGACGCCCCGCCCCTGCACGCGGTGGTCGTGCCATGACCGAGGGGAAGGACCGGGTCCGGCCTCCCGCCGACGGTGCCCGGCTGCCGCTGCTGTCCCCGGCCGCCGCGCGCGCCGCCGCCGAGGAGGTGGGGATCGATCCCGCGTATCTCACCCAGCCGATCTGGACAATGCTGCTGGCCCGGCCGAAGTACGCGAGGGCGCTCTACGGCGTGCTCACCGACCTGCTGTTCCGCACCACACTGCCGGTCCGCCTGCGCGAACTGCTCATCATGCGCATCGGGTGGACCACGGCGGCGGAGTTCGAGTGGGCGCAGCACTGGGAGGTCGCCACGCGGGCCGGTGTGGATCCCGCGGATCTGCTGGCGGTCCGCGACTGGCAGGGCAGCGACCGGTTCGCGGAGGCCGACCGCGCGGCGCTCGCCGCCGCGGACGAGGTCGTCGAGCGGGGCGAGGTGGGCGACCGGTCGTGGCGTGCCCTGCGGCAGCACTTCTCGGAGTCCGAGCAACTGGAACTGATCGCCGTCCTGGCCACCTGGCACCATGTGAGTGTCCTGGTCCGGAGCCTGCGGGTGCCGTTGGACGACGGCATGACCGCCTGGCCGCCGGACGGCGTGGCACCGAAGAACACGTGTCGCGACGGACGGAAGTAAGCAGAGGAAACGGCCGGTGAGGCGGTAGTTCTCGGCTCCTTGGGTCAGCCGGGGAAGCTGGGAGCGCAGAACGGGCGTCAGGACCGCGACATGGTCGACTGGTCCTGGCGCCGGCGATCTGGAGTCCAGGGCCGAGAGCCGACGGCCATGGGCCGCAAGCTGTGTCCAAGGGCGCGCCCCGGTCAGCGCCAGGGCCCTCGCCGGTAGCGGTGACAGGCGCGTCACGCCAGGAACAGGGCCGGCGATCCGGCGAGGCGTGAGTGAGCCGCATCCGGTGACCACCGCGTACCGCGGGGCTTCGCCGCCCGTGAGTGCGGCGGCGAAGCCGTTGCGCGGTGCGAGAAGGCGTTCAGAGCGCGGGCACCGAGAAAGGGTCGAGCTGGGGAAGTGTCCCGGCCGCCATCACATGACGGCCGAGGTCCGCGGTGAGCGTCTCCCAGTCCCCGAACAGCATGTCGAGACCGTAGGCCCTGCGCATCACCTCGTGCAGGGGGAATTCCCACGTCAGTCCCATCGCACCGCACACCTGCGCGGCCTGGCGCACCGCCCGGTCGACGGCCGCGCCGGCGAGTGCCTTGGCGACCGCCGCGGCCAGCGGACCGCCGTCGGCGAAGGCCACCCTGATCGCCTCGGCCGCCGCCTCGATCCCCACCGCGACCTCCGCGAGCCGGAAGCGGACCGCCTGGAAACCGCCGACCGGACGGCCGAACTGCCGCCGGTCCGTCACATGCCGGACGGCGAGTTCCAAAGCGGCCCGGGCAAGGCCCACCAACTCCGCCGCGAGCGCCCGGCGCCCGGCTGCCACCGCCTGGCCCCACAGGGGCGCGGGCTCAGCCGACGCGGGGTCCAGTGCGGCGGTGACCCTCGACCAGCCGCCGTCGGGGTCCAGCCCGGCGACCTCCTTGACCTCGACGTCGGCGGACGGGACGCGCAGGACGCGCGTGCCTTCCGGGGCGGCCACGGGGACGACGATCGACGCCCTGGGTCCGACCGCGCGGAGCACGGCGTCGAGGCGGACCGTACCGTCCACCACCGGGGCGGCGGGCTCGAAGAGGTCGCCGCCCGTACCGAGCCGATAGGCCACCGCCGCGGTGGGGGGCGCGCCGAGCTCCCTGAGCACCACACCGTCGAGCAGTCCCGACACCGCCCGGGCGCGCCCCTGTTCCTCGAAGAGCAGTGCCTCCGCGGCGGGGTGTTCCGCGGTCACCTCGTCCCAGCCGAGTTCGGCCAGGGCCACCGGGAGGCCCTCCGGATCGGAGGTCTCGGCGAACAGTGCCCGCAGGCTCTCTGTCAGCAGGCGTGTCTCGTCCGCGTCCATCACGATCCCTCCCTGGGCAGACCGAGCACTCGGTCGGCGATGATCGTCCGCTGGATCTCGGCCGTGCCGCCGTAGAGCGTCGACGCCCGGGTGTAGAACCAGTCCGACCGCCACGCCTCGTCGGCGTCCCGGTCGGAGAAGAGGAACTCGGGCCGGCGCAGGCTCAGGGCGGCGTCGCACACCCGCTGTTCGGCGGTGCCCAGCAGCACCTTGTCGATCGAGGTCTCCGCACCCGCTACCTCGCCGGCGCCGAGCCGCTGGACGGTGCGCCCGCACCGCAGCCGCAGCGCCTGCTGCGCCAGCCAGGCCGCCCCCACCTCGGCGGCGGCGGGGGTGTCCGGCGCGGTGTGCGCGGCGAGTTCCGCGACCAGCCGCCCGATGTGGGCCTGCCGGACCCAGGCGTAGTTCCCCCGTTCGAACTGGAGGAGGTACATCGCCACCGCCCAGCCCTGTCCCTCGTCTCCGACCAGACGGTCGGCCGGCACGCGGGCGCCGTCGAAGAAGACCTCCGCCAGCTCGTTGTGGCCGTTGGCGTAGCGGATCGGGCGCACTTCCACACCGGGGGTGGAGAGGTCGACCATCAGCATGGACAGGCCACGGTGCCTGCTCTCCGTCGTACCGGTGCGCACCAGCGTGCCCATGCGGGTGGCGCCGACGCCCTGGCTGCTCCAGATCTTCTGACCGCTGAGCACGTACTCGTCGCCCTCCCGCCGGGCACGGCAGCGCAGCGAGGCGAGATCGCTGCCCGCCTCGGGCTCGGAGAAGCCCTGCGCCCAGGTCGCCTCACCGGTCAGCGCCGACGGCAGCAGGCGGGCCGCCAGATCCGGCGCGAACCGGATCACCGCCGGTGCGAGGGTTTCGAGCATCTCGTACTGCACGGGCGCCGGGTAGCCGGCCCGTTCGAGTTCGTCGTAGAGAACGGACCGCAGGACGGGCGGGCCCCCGAGTCCCCCTGCCTGAACCGGCCAGCCGGTACGGCCCCACCCGTGGTCGTACAGCAGGCGGGTGAGGAGTCGTCCCGCTCCCAGCGCGGCCTCGGCGGTGCGGTACACAGCGCCGTGGAACTCCTTCAGCTCGTCCGTGCGGGACTCGATCCAGGCACGCAGCCGCTGACGGTGCTCACGCACGGCTGTGACACCGGCCGTCGCCCGACTGTCCGGCGTGCTCCCCGCTCGGTCGGTCTGTCTCACGTGGACTCCTTCGTCGCGCCGCAGGTACCGACTTTGAATTCAAACATACCCACACGGCGAGCGCCTCGAACTGTGACCGAAATTTGAATTCAACTGCTAGGCTGCAGGAGTGTCCGAACACATACTGACTGAGGTGGCGGGCGGTGTCCTCACCGTGACACTCAACCGGCCCGAGCGCCTGAACGCCTGGACGATGGAGATGGGCGACGCGTATTTCGACGTCCTGGACCGGGCCGACGACGATCCCGGGATCCGGGTCGTCGTCCTGACCGGGGCCGGCCGCGGCTTCTGCGCGGGCATCGACATGGAGGTCCTCGGCGCGGCGGCCGGCGGCCGGCTCCCCCGCCCGGCCGCGGGGCGCCGTATGACACACGCCCAGAGCTTCCGCAAACCCCTCATCGCCGCGGTCAACGGGGCCTGTGTCGGCTTCGGGCTGGTCCAGGCCCTCGCCTGCGACATCCGCTTCGCCGCCGCCTCCGCCTACTTCCTGCCGGCCTTCGCCCAGCGTGGGCTCAACGCGGAGTACGGCACGAGTTGGCTGCTCCCCCGGATGATCGGGCAGACCCGCGCCACCGAATGGCTCTTCTCCGGCCGGCGGATGGACGCGGCGGAGGCGGAACGCGTGGGCCTCGTCAACGGTGTCCGCGACGACGAGAACCTCCTCGACCAGACCCTGGACTACGCCCGCCGTCTGGCCCGGACCGCGTCTCCCACGGCACTCGCCGACACCAAGGCGCAGATCGCCGGCGACTGGCTGCGCGACCGGACCGCCGCGGAGGACCACGCGAAGGAGCTGGGACACGCCCCCGGGCACCGGGTCGACTTCGAGGAGGGGGTCCGCAGCTTCCTGGACAGGCGTCCGCCCGACTTCGCACCCCTCACGCCCCGTTCCCCCGACCCGGCGAACCCCCTCGCGCCGGCCGACCACCCATGATCGGAGAACCCATGACATCGGCAGCCACCGAGGCCATCGCCCCGGGGTCCGACGAGCCGGTCGTCGTCACCGCCGACGGACCGGTGCGGACCGTCACCCTCAACCGCCCGGACGACCTCAACGCGGCCGACGCGGCGATGCACCGCCGGCTGGCCCGTGTCTGGGCCGAACTGGCGGACGACCCCGAGGCGCGGGCGGTGGTCCTGACCGGCGCCGGCCGCGCGTTCAGCGCGGGGGGTGACTTCGGCTTCATGCGCGAGCACCGCGATCCCGCGGCACGGTGGCGCATCATCGAGGAGGCCCGGCGGATCGCCGTCGAGATGCTCCAGTTCCCGCTTCCGGTCGTCGCCGCGGTCAACGGGCCCGCGGTGGGCCTCGGATGCAGCCTCGCTCTCATGAGCGACCTGGTCCTCATGGCGGACACCGCCTTCCTCGCCGATCCGCACATCCTGGTCGGCCTGGTACCCGGCGACGGCGGAGCGGCCGTTCTCCCGGCGCACATCGGCATGTTGCGCGCCAAGGAGTTCCTCTTCCTCGGCGACCGCGTGGACGCGCAACGGGCCGTGTCCATGGGCATGGCCAACCACGTGGTCCCCGCGGCCGAGCTCACCGCTCGGGCCCTGGCCCTGGCCGAGCGGCTGGCGGGCCTGCCGGCGCAGGCACTCCGCGACACCAAGAGGGCGCTGAACCAGAACCTCGAACTCGCCCTCGCCTCCACCCGCAACTACGCGCTCGTCGCGGAGCGCTACAGCATGACCGAGGCCGAACACCGGCGTTTCCTCACGGCGCAGGAAAATCGCATCGGGAACTGATGCCGTGGCCGGAGGGAGTCACCGCGCCGAGATGCCGTGCCGGCGTCGCGAGCCGGTGCTCCCCGTGGCCGCGGCACCGGCATCATGCTTCACCTGAGAAAAGGAGAGAGTGCGCGCATGCCCAAGCGGTACGGAGTGAAGGACCGCGATGTGGCCGCGGCCTGGGTGATGGAGCGGCTGTTCGACGGCAGGCTCCGCTCCGGGGACCGGTTGGACCGCAACGAGATCGCCGAAGGCGTCGGTATCAGCCGGGTCCCGGTCCAGGAGATGATCGTCCAGCTCGAACGCGACGGCATCGTCCGCAGTGAGTACCACCGCGGTGCCTACCTGGAGCGCTTCGATCCCGACGTGGTGCACGAGACATACGAGCTGTTCGGACTGGTCACGGGGCATTCGGCAGCCACGGCGGCCCAGGCCATGACCTCTCAACTCGCCTATGAGCTCCAGCAGTTGGTGGACGAGCTGCGGGAGGCCGACAACGGGGCGTTCCGTGATCTGACCTGGGAGTTCCGCCGGAAGGTCAACACCGCCGCCAGTGGACCGCGGATGCGGGCGATGCTGTCCACCTTCCGCACCTTCATGCCGACGGCCTACGGCGTCCTGGTCGAGCGCCCGCGTACCCGGACCAGGATTCTGCAGCACTACCGCGCGGAATGCCGTGCCCTCGTCAAGCACGACGGCGCGGGGGCCCGGCGTGCGGCCGAGAGTCGCTGTGCGGAGGAAGGGGAGCTGCTCGTCGCCGAGCTCACCCGGCGCGGGGTCTTTGCACCGGCTGCGCAGAAGCGACAGGCGTGATCCGCGAGGCCCACTCCACGAGTGCCGCCCAGAGCCGGTGCCGGTTCGCTGCGAGGTTGTGGCAGTGGAAGGACCCGCTGACCACCTCGAGTCGCACCGACGGCGCGTTGCCGTACGCTGCCGGCTCGCGCACCGGATCCGCGACCACGTCCCGTTCGCCGAAGCCGAGGAACACGGGCACGTCGACGCGCCCGGCCAGCCCGGCGACCGCGCCCGGGCCCGAGACCCAGGCGGCGAGCGGAGCGGGGACCGGCGTCCGGGCCGTCCGAACGGCCGCCAGCAGGGGACCGTCGAGGGCCGGTCCGACGTTGGTGTAGCCCACGTCGGCCTTCGACGCGGCCGCCGTCTCGGGGGTCAGCCGCCATCGGCGCCCGTCCGGACGCCACATCGTCAGCTCCCGGGACGGGTAGCCGAGCACCGCCAGCCCCTCGAACGACCGGTGGCGGGCCTGCTGCAGCAGCATCAGCGCCGCTCCCATCGAGTGGCCGACGCCGGCCACCGGCAGGTCCGCCAGCCCGGTCGACGCGAGGAAGGCCGTGGTGGCGGAGGCGTTCGCGGCCGCGACCGCGTCGGGCGCGGGCTCCGGATCCGGGCGGGCGCTGCGGCCCGTGCCCAGGTGGTCGAGGGTGATCACTCCCAGGCCGAGGGCCGCGGCGTAGCGTGCGAAGCTGTACGCGCTCGCGGGGGCCGCCGTCACCTGGAGGTCCCAATAGGACCGGTCGAGGCCCCCGCCCGGAAGGCAGACGGCCGCGGCGACGGGGTCGGGCGGCAGGAAGGCCGTTCCCGCCACCCAGCCGCCGCTGCCCACGTCGCAGCGGAGTTCCGTCACCCGCACCCTGTCCGTCCCGATCTGTCGGGTCACACCGGCACCGGGTCGGTGCCGTGCCCGAGGCGGGCGATGACCTTGCGGTCTGGACCGATCTCGGCGTAGTCCGCGACGAGGAAGGTGAAGCGGCTGCCGTCGGCCACCGAGGCGACCGTCCACCTGGTCTCGGCGAACACGAACCAGTCCTCGACGTGCCGCTGGAGCAGGTCGATGCGCTCCGGGACGTACCGGCCGTAGAAGTCCGCCAGGTGTGCCCGGAGTTGCTCCTGCCCGTCCAGCTCCACGGTCATGCCGGGTGTGTCACTGGTGTAGTCGCGGATGCCCACCTGCCCGTCGGGCGCCAGCGCAGCGAGCACGCCCTCGATGTCGGCGCTGCCGAGGGCGTCGAGATAGGCGTCGTGATCGGCGAGCAGGTCGCGCAGGAGGTCGTGCCGGCTCTGCCCGTCCCGGGGGCTCGCTCCCTCCGTGACCCGGGCCCAGAAGAGTTCGCCGGTGATGCCGGTGCCGCCCATCGTGGGGAAGAGGACGAGCGCCTCGAAGTCCATCAGGTCGCCCGGCGACACCGTCGCCCCGCGGACGGCGATCTCGGCCATGAACTCGACGGTCGCCCAGCCGGCGTGGAAGGTGTACCAGGGAGCGAGAACCCGGCTCAACGAATGCCAGTCCCGCAGTCCCATCCCGGTGTGCAGGTCGACGTAGCACTGCCTGATCCCCGTGCGGGTCTGGACGAGGTGCTGTCGCAGCCGTCCGCTCTCCACGGTCGGGTTGACCGTGTAGGCGTACGGCCCCTGAGCGGTCAGCGTGCCCAGGATGGCGTCGACGTCCCCCGTGATCTCGATGTCGATGTGCCGGTCCGCCTGACTCTGCGATCGCAGCAGCAGGTCGGCGTGGCGGAGTGCGTCGACGGAGGCGGCCTCGGAGAGACCGGGGCCGGGGTCGCCGGTGATCGTGTTCGTCATTGGTCCGCTTCCTCTCGGTTCAGTGCCGATGGAGGTGCGAGGGGGAGATGAGAGCGCCGGTGCGCCCTCGGGCGAGGCATGCCCTTCACCTCGGGAAGAGCCCGCTCTGCAACGGCATTGGGAGTATTAGTCCGCGAACCATGTCCATAGTCAAGAGAAATTTCAATGCTGTTTCCAGGGCATGTCCCGTCACGCGCCTTGACAGCTCTCCAAAACCCTGTACATGGTTTTAACGTCGAGAGTCAGGAGGGGTATCCCATGACAACCCAGGCAGCCCGCACCAGGAACGACATCAAGATCATTGACTGTGACACCCATATCGTCGAGCCGTACGACCTGTGGACCTCACGCGTCTCGCCGAAGTACCGCAGTCAGGTGCCGCAGGTCCGATGGGACGAGGAGAGGCAGCAGGACGTCTGGTACATGCCCGACCGTCCGCTGATGGCCGCCGCCGCGGGCGCCGCCATGGCCGGATGGCACCAGTACCCGCCGAACCGTCCGCCGCGTCTGACCGACGCCGACCCGGCGACGTACGACGTCACCGCGCGGCTCAAGCGGATGGACGAGTACGGCATCTGGGCCCAGGTGCTGTACCCGAACATCGCCGGCTTCGGCGGCGGCCTCTACGCCACGATGCCCGATCCCAACCTGCGCCTGGAAGCGACCCGCGCCTACAACGACTGGCTGGCGGAGTACACCGCCGTCGCCCCCGAGCGGTTCGTCCTGAACTGCTCGGTCCCGTTCTGGGACGTCCCCGAGTCGGTCAGGGAGATCCGCCGCTGCCACGCGCTCGGCCACCGCGGCATCCTGTTCTCCTCGCACCCCAACAAGCACGGCCAGCCCTACATCGCCGACCGCCACTGGGACCCGATCTGGGAGGTGTGCTCGGAGCTGGAGATGCCCGTGAACTTCCACATCGGCGGCAGCGGGGTCGGTGACTTCGGCGTCAACTACGAGGGCAACGGGGCCTCGGTCAACTACGCGATCTCGTCCGCGCTGCTGTTCATGAGCAACGCCAACGCGATCGTCGACACGATCTTCGCCGGGATCTGCGACCGGTTCCCCACTCTGCAGTTCGTCTCCGTCGAGAGCGGCGTCGGATGGGTGCCCTTCCAGCTGGAGGCGATGGACTGGCAGTGGCAGGCCACCGGCCTGCACGAGAGCCTGCCCGACCGGATGCTGCCCAGCGAGTACTTCAAGCGGCAGTTCTACACGACGTTCTGGTTCGAGCGGGGCACCCTCCAGTCCTCCATCGAGCAACTGGGCGCCGACCGGATCCTGTTCGAGACCGACTTCCCGCACCCCACGAGCATGTCCCCGGGGCCGGCGTCCCCGGCCGTCCGGCCCGACACCTATATCGACGAGGTGATGGGCGTGCTGCCGGAGGACCAGCTCCGGATGATCCTGCACGACAACGCGGCCGCTCTCTACAAGGTCGGCTGATGCCGGGACCTGCCCGAGGAACCCGAAGGAGACGATAATGACCGCTCTCTTCGCCGGCCTGCGGGTCGTCGACCTCACCGAGGGCATGCAGGCCATGGCCGGCACGGTCCTGGCGGACTTCGGCGCGGACGTCGTGAAGATCGAGCCGGCCGGCGGCGAGTTCGGCCGGGGCCGGCCCGGCTTCCACTTCTGGAACCGGGGCAAGCGCAGTCTGGTGGTGGATCCGCACACCGCCGAGGGCCGGCGCCGCCTGGGTGAGCTCGTGGACCGCGCCGACGTCGTCATCGAGTCCCTCGGCGCCGAGGCGGCGCGCCTGGGACTCGACCCGGCCACGACCCGGGCCCGCAACCCGCGGCTCGTCCACTGCTCGCTGACCGGCTTCGGGGAGGCGACGGACCTGGAGCGCTTCGGACACCGCGAGCAACTGGTGACCGCGAAGACCGGCCGGCTGATGGGCAACGACGCGCTCAGCGGGGCGCACGGGGACACCGAGCGCCCGCTCTACCTCGCCACCCCCGCGAGCACCTACGGCGCCGCGATGCTGGCCCTGCAGGGGATCGTCGGCGCGCTGGTGCAACGGGAGGACACCGGAGTGGGCCGCGCGGTGTCGACGAGCCTGCTGGACGGGATCTCGGCGGCGACCATGCGGCTGGCGTTCGAACGGCGTGGCGACACGGTGGTACCGGTGAGCGCCCGGGGCGACGGCACGGTGACCCTGCTGATGCGGGGCATCCGGCTGTGCTTCCTCACCGTCCGCACGAGCGACGGCCGTTTCATCCAGATGTGCTGCCGCCAGCCGCGGCTCTACCGCAACTGGATGGAGGCCATCGGGCTCGGGGGCGAGATGCGCTCCGAACGCTGGAGCGAGCTGCCGCTCGGCGTGCGCAGCCACGAGGACGCCGACGAGTGGGAGCAGCGGGTCCGGGAACGGATGGGCGAGCGGAGCCAGGCCGAGTGGATGGAGCTGTTCCGCACCCGGGACATCGGCGCGGACCCGTTCCTGACGGAGGAGGAGTTCCTGCACCATCCCCAGCTGACCGCCAACGAGCGGCTGGTGACCGTCGAGGACCCGGAGCTGGGACCTGTCCTGCAGCTGGGAGCCCTGGTCTCGGCGACGAAGACGCCCGCGCGGCCGCCCACGCCCGCACCCGCCCTGGACTCCGAGCGGGACTGGCCGGGCTGGCAGGAGCCGGCGGCGCCTGTCACGGACGGACCGCGGGAGCCCGCCGCACTGCCCCTGAGCGGCTACACCGTCCTGGAGATCGCCTCGTTCCTCGCCGCGCCGCTCGGCCCGACCCTCCTGGCCGAGCTGGGCGCCCGGGTCATCAAGGTCGAACCGCTCAGCGGTGACCCCTTCCGCAGCAGCGGGCTGGAGTTCGTCCACATCGGCAACGGGAAGGAGAGCATCGCGCTCGACCTCAAGTCCGCCGAGGGACGCGAGATCCTGCACCGGCTGATCGAAAGTTCGGACGCGCTGATCCACAACTTCCGCCCGGGCGTGCCCGAGCGGCTCGGCTTCGGCTACGAGGAGGTACGCCGGATCAAGCCGGAGATCGTCTACCTCTACGGGGCCTCCTACGGCAGCAAGGGCCCGGAGTCGGGCCGGGCCGCGTTCCACTCGACGCCCAACGCGTTGTGCGGCAGCGGCATCCTTCAGGCGGGCAGGAAGAACCCGCCGGTCAACGACTCGTACGCGGACCCCTGTTCGGGCCTGGCCACCGGGGTCGCGCTGGCACTCGGGCTGTACGCCCGAAAACGGCACGGCGTCGGGCAGTACCTGGAGACCAGCATGCTGGTCAGCGCGGGCTGGGTGCAGTCGGCCCGGATGGAGTCCTACCCGGGCCGCCCGCCCCTTTCCCAACTGAACACCGAGCAGACCGGTTTCAGCGCCCTGGACCGCCTGTACCCGTGCTCGCAGGGGTGGGTGATGCTCGCCGCCGAGGACCGGGAGTGGCTGGCGCTCACCGAACTGGTCGGCAAGCCGGAATGGCCTCACGACCGCCGGTTCGCCGACGCGGACGCCCGCCGGCGGCACGACCGGCTGCTGCAGTGGCTGCTGGAAGACGTGTTCGTCACGCGCACCGCCGCCGAGTGGGAGGCGGACGCGCAGCGGCTCGGCGTTCCCCTCGTCTCCGCGGCCGAGGGCACCCTCGAGGAGTTCCTGGTCCGCTCCGGGCTCGTCGAAGGCATGGAGCACCCGGCGTTCGGCACCTACTGGCGGCTCAGGCCCCGGATACGGGTATCGGGCTGCGAACCGGCGGCGGGACTCCCGTGCGAACTGGGCGAGCACACCGAGGAGGTGCTGCGCTTCCTCGGGTACGACCGGGACGAGATCGCCCGCCTGGAGAAGGCAGGGGTCGTGCTGTCCGCGCCGCCCGACCGCCGCCATCCGGCCGGCCTCGGCAGCGCCGTGGGTTCGGGAGCGGCCGCACATGCCGGGTGAGACGACGCGGCCGGAGGGCCTGCTCACCGACGTCCGGGTGATCGAGGTGGCTCTGCTCGCGCCCAGCGCGCTCGGCGGCCACCTGGCGGAACTGGGCGCGGATGTGATCAAGGTCGAGCCCGGTGCCGGGGACTACGTCCGCTCCATCGGGCGCCGTCCCGGCCAGCGGGGATCGGACATGCACCAGGTGTGGAACCGGGGCAAGCGCAGCGTCGCCCTCGATCTCGACTCCGAGGCGGGCCGCCGGGCGTTCCTGCGCCTGGCGGCCGGGGCGGAGGTCGTGATCGAGGGGCGCCGCCCCGGGTACCTGGACCGACGCGGTCTCGGGTACGAGGACCTCCTGGCGGTCAACCCGTCCCTCGTGTTCACGTGTCTGTCGGGGTTCGGCGAGAGCGGGCCGTACCGCGACATGCCCAGCCACGGTCCGGCCTTCGACGCCTACGCCGGCCTCGCGCCCCCGGTGACGGACGAGCGGGGGCGGCCGCGGATCCCGCGGCCGGGGCACCTGCCCGTCGGCGTGCTCACCGCGCCCCTGTACGCGGCGACCGCGACGCTGGCCGCGGTCCTGCACGCACGCGCGACCGGGCGCCCGACCCGGCTGGACGTCGCGCAGGCCGACGCCGCGGTGCACGCGCGGTCCCTCGACATCGTCCGTTGGCGGGCGCCGCGGACCGACGCGCCGGCGGACCCGATGACGAAGGACCTCTTCCACGGGTCGGCGCTCGTCCAGTACTACCGCACCGCCGACGGCGGGCACGTGCTCTTCCAGGCCATGGAACGCAAGTTCTTCGAGCGCTTCGCCGCACTCGTGGGTCGGCCGGAACTCGCCGCCGAGTTCCCGGCGGGCAAGGACACGGACTGGCTGTACGGCCGCGACGACGTCCGGGCCGCTCTCGCCGAGGTGTTCGCGCGCGAGACCAGCGCCTACTGGGTGGAGCTGTGCCTGCGTCACGACATTCCCTGCACTCCGGTCAACGCGGGACGGGAGGTGCTGGACGATCCGCAGTTCCGCGCCCGGACACGCTGGCTGCCCGGCGAAGGAGATGAGCCCTCAGTACCGGCTCTGCCGGTGCGTACGACGCCGCCGCTGCCGGGCGTCGGACCCGCGCCGGAGCTGGGCCGGCACACCACCGAGGTCCTCGCCGCGCTCGAACCCGGCGAGGACCTGCGGGTTCCCGGGGCACCTTGAGCGCCCGGAGCACCCGGCCCACGGCACCGCCCCGGCCTGGTGTGTGATACGAAGTGGACCATGGATGAGGCTGCCGAGGAGGGTTACGACGCTCCGTTCGCCGTGGAACGCGAGTCGGGGGAGAAGGCGGCGCGCCAGATCGCCCGTGCGATCGTCCGGGACATCGTCGGACAGGGGCTCGGGGAGGGCGCGCCCCTTCCACCGGAGCCCGTCATGCTCGCCACGTACCGGGTGGGCCGGCCCACGCTGCGCGAGGCCCTGCGCATCCTCGAGGTGAACGGGCTGATCACGATCAAGACCGGTCGAAGCGGCGGGCCGCGCGTGAGGCGCAGCGACACCCGCGACCTGGCCCGGTTGCTGTCCCTGCACTTCGCGTCGCGTCGCGTGACGTACACGGAAGTCGCCGCCGCGCGCCGGACCATCGAACCCACCCTCGCGCGGCTGGCCGCGCTCAACGCCAGCGAGACCGAACGGCAGCAACTGGCCGAGATGCTGCACCTCTCGGCGGAGATCCCGGGGTCACTCGCCGAGAGCCAGCGGTTCCACCACAGTGTGGCCGTGATCAGCCACGATCCGGTGCTCGGCCCGCTGAGCGTGTCCCTGCAGCTGATCATCGACCCGATGCGCGCGGAACCCACCCGTCAGTGGACCACGCTGATGGCCGAGCACGTCCCGATCGGCGAGGCGATCATCCGGGGCGCCGCCGAGGAGGCCGAGACGCTGATGGCCCGGCACATGAGGCACTATCCGGCGCCGGCCGAGGCCGGCGACCAGATCGTGGACTGGGCGTAGCCCGGCCTGGCCTGGCTTGGACCAGGGTCTGCCGTCTGCCCTTGCCCGGTACGGACGGGCTTTCAGACCACCAGAAGCGGGTTGACCGGACTCCCGCTGCCTCCGGTGATCCTGAGCGGCGCCAGCACGAGCATGCCCTGAGCGACCGAGGCGTCCACCGGCGCGCGCAGATCCAGTCCCTCGAGGAAGGTGATCCCCCGTCGCACGATCATCTCGACGTGCAGATCCATCACCGGGGCGCTCGGGGAGAGCACTTCCACCGCCAGGTTGTCCGCGCCGACGAGTGACACGTCCCGTTCGGCGAGCAGTCCGGCACCGTCGCGCCCGAGGCCGGGCTGGACATCGAGGGAGGGGGCCCCGCCCCGCTCTGCCTCCTCCAGGTACCAGCGCATCCATCCGGTGTGCAGCAGCACGACGTCGCCCGCCCCGATCCGTACGCCCTGCCGCCGCTCGGCCTCGACGATCATCTGCCGGGTGATCCCGGTGCCCGGTGCCAGCCAGGGAACGCCCTGTCCCGCGGCCAGGTCGAGCAGCACCGCCGGGGCGACGACACCCCCCACCTTCTCGATCCCGCACCGGGCCGCCCCGGACCCGGGCGTGAACGACGCGGCGGGATGACCGTTGTACATCGAGCCGCCGGCGAAGACGTGCGACAACGCGTCCAGGTGTGTTCCGTTGTGGGTCGCCGCCATCAGGATGTCCGCGTTCGCTCCCACGTCCGAGCCCCGCGCGGTCGCGTCCTGTTCGTTGTACATGGTCAGCCGGTACGGCGCGCCCCGCCACGGATAGCACGGGACGCCGTCGCGCTGGATCGGCAGCCCGAGCGGGTAGACCCGGCCGGTGCGTACGCGTCCGGCCGCCGCCACCACCCGCTCCGGGGTCAGCAGGTTCAGCGCACCGCGCTCGTCGTCCTCGCCCCACCTGCCCCATGCCGGCCCCCCTCTCTCCCCGGCCCCCGCTTTCCCCGCCGCGCCGTCCTGCTCCGGATCCATCGGTGTGTCTCCTCTCCCGCCCGGCTTCCGCTCGGCTCTCCCCGGTGCTCAAGGACCGTCGGGGTCCCGGCTCCAGATCACGAAGTTGCTCCAGTAAGGCATGAACCCGCCGGACAGCCCGATCGTCGCCGGACGGCCTATCTGCCGTGCTCCGGCCCGCTGCTGGATCTGCTGGATCGAGTCGGTGTGCCCCCAGAAACGGGTGCGGCCACCGCCTATGTTGCCGCCCGACGGCGACACGGGGTGCGGCCCTTTCAGTCCGATGTCCCCCTGGTAGAAGTCGAGGGCTTCGCCATGGCGGACGCCGGCGTACCCGAAGGCCTCCAGCCAGAACGGGTGCAGGAAACTGAATCCGTCGTAGCAGTTCTCGAACGCCAGATCGTCCGCCCGTACGGCGGCCGACTCGTACACGCGTCTGGCGGTGGCCGCGGCCCAGGCCTCCGACTCCTCCAGCGTCTCCACCACCGACCGGTAGGGCAGACCGTCGTAGCGGTCGCCGCGCGCCACGCCGGAGCCCGCGTGCCCGAGCACATAGGCCGGCGGCTGCCGCAGGTCGACCGCCCGCTCGGCGGTGGTGACCAGGTACGCGGCGGCGGCGTGGACCGGCAGGTCGTTGTCGAGCAGGCTCGACGGGTCGGCGATCATCCTGGACCCCAGATAGTCCGCGGCTGTCAGGGGGCGCGGATCGTGCTGGGCCCAGTAGCCTTCGGGCATCAACAGCCCGTTCGCCCGCGAGTTCACCACGAAGGGCGCCATCATCTCGCGTGACTTGCCGTACTTGAACAGGTACCGACGGAACTCCATGGCGTTCATGAAGGAGTTCGCCCCGGCGATCCCCGCTCCCCTGACTCCGTGCTTGGCGGGCCCCGACACGGTCGGGTCGGCGTTCGCGCCGCGCACTCCGTACCGTCCCGGGAAGTTGTGCCAGGCCTTCACCGCGATCGCGGTGGTGCCGTGACCTCTCCCGACAGTCTCGATCGCGGCGGTCAGCGCCATCGACATGCACATCGTGGTGACCACCACGAGTTTCACTCCGGACAGCTCGGGAAGGTTGGCCAGCAGCCACTGCGGGCTGAGCCGTGCGACGCCGTCGAGCGGGTCGTCGGTCGGCCGGAACCGTTCGGCGACCTCCCGGGGGATCTCGGCTCCCTCCGGCCACGGCGATCCGCCTCCGGTCGTGTGCCGGTCCAGTACGAGCACGTCGACCGCCGCCGGATCCACTCCGGCGTCGGCGACCGCCCGGCGGACCGCCAGGATCGTCCATGCCCCGATGGACGTCTCGGCGGCGCCGTCCCACCGGCGCGCCGTCGGCGAATGGCCGATCCCCACCGCGGCGACCCGTCCCCGGTGGGGCCACACCCCCAGGCCGTCGTCGACCCGGAACAGTCCGGCCGCGGACTCGCGCACCTGTGGCGCCGTCATGACAGGGGCTCCCACTCCGGGACCCGTTGGCCCGTCGCCTCCGTGACCGCGAACCGCGGCCGCACCGCCTGCCCGATCGCCACGTCCGCCGCACCCGGCAGGTGCGACAGCATCAGCACTCCCGGGCACTCGTCGAGGCTCACGACCACCACGGTGTACGGCAGGTCCGCGCGGAGGGAGGCGATCTGCGTGTCGTGGACGACCGCGAACGAGTACACGGTGCCCCGGCCCTCCACCTCTCGCCAGAGGAACGACTCCGCGCCGTCGCAGACCGGGCACCGCGTCGTGGGCGGGTACTGCCACCGGTCGCACCGGCCGCAGTACTGGACCACCAGCCGGCCACGGTTCGCGGCGGCGAAGAACTCGCGATCGACCGTCTCCGGTACGGGTGACTGCCTCGGCATCGGTCACCGCCCCTTGTCGTCGGTCCGCGCGAGCGTGGCCGCCCACGGTGTTTCCTGTCCGCTCCGGACCATCTCTCCTCCACTCCCGACAGAGCCCGGAAGCGGACTCGTCTCTCAGCGTCCGGCCGGGCTGCCGCCATCGGCCGGGATATGTCCCGCAGCTTGGTATGGCGGCTCTCGGGGGACAACGGAGAAGCCACCGTGCGGGCGATGCCTTCGGGTTCGTCGGCTGCTCCGCCCGGGACCGGAACCGGGCGCCTCGCCAGGTCGTCGGTCGTCACGGCCGTCCGGATCGCCGTGGGAGCCACGGTGTCGGTCCTGACCCACCACGGGACGACTGCCAGGCCCAGCACCTCCCGGATCAGAGCGACTTGGCGGGTCGGCGTTCGCATACCCGGACGCGACGGGCGGGCGGGCCGCCTGGACTACCCGGGCGGCACCGCACTGGCCGCCTCCCGGTAGGCCGGGTGTCCGATGTCCGTCATGATGTCCAGCCGGTCGGCGCCCGGCTCCCAGCCGAGTTCGCCCCGGCTGCGCGGTGCGCGCGCCCGGCTGCAGACCGCGAAGTACACGAGTGCCGGGAACTTCCCCCAGGTCTTGACCGCCTCGGCGAAGTCCACGCTGCGCGACGTGACGCCCAGGTCGCGGGCCACCGCCTGGGCGAGGGTGCGGTAGTTGGTCTCGCCGGAGACCGCGTGGTAGACCGCGCCCGCCGTACCGGACTCCAGCGCGAGCGCGTACAGCGCCGCCACGTCGTCCACGTGCACGTTCGAGTAGAGGTTCAGCCCCCTGCCCAGATAGCGGACCTCCCCCGTCGAGGCCGCCGACCGGTAGAACTCCCTGATCATCGGGCAGCCGCCGTGGCCCCAGATCATGCCCGGCCGGACGACCATCCCGCGCACACCGTCCCCGGCGGCGAGGACGGACCGTTCCGTCTCCACGCGGGCACCGATGTACCTGGAGGGCTCGAACTCGTCGTTCTCGGCGAACGTGTCCTCGCTCCAGTCGCCGTCCGTCCGCCGGCTCAGGACGCCCGTCCCGGAGGTGAACAGGAACGCGGCGCCCGTGCCGCGCAGTTGGCGCAGCACACCCGAGACCGCTTCGTGCTCGGCCTCCAGTGTCATCTGGGGAGCGAAGACGACGGCCTGCGCGCCCGCCACCGCCACCCGGGTCCGTTCGGTGTCCTCCAGATCACCGAGGACACAGCGCGCCCCGGCCTCCCGTACCCGCTCCGCCGCCCGTTCGCTGCGGACCAGCCCCGTGACCTGGTGTCCGTCAGAGACGAGTCTCCGGGTCACCGCCGATCCGAGGTAGCCTCCCGCCCCCAGTACCGTCACTCGCACAACAACCACTCCTCCGTCTCGCACCCTGTCCCGGTCCTGCCCAGCGCCTTCGGCCGCCGTGGCCCCGCGCCCCTGCCGTAAGCCCGCGGACGCCTCAGCCGGCCGGCGGAGGGGACGCGGCGATCCGTTCCCGGATCCTGCCCTTCGCGATCTTTCCCGAGGCGGTCATCGGAATGTCGTCGGTGACGACGAGGCCGGTCGGCAGCTTGAAACGGGCCAGCCGGTCCGCGCAGAACGCGCGCAGTTCCTCCAGCCCCAGGGTGCGGCCCGCGCGGACGGAGACCACCGCGACGATGGTCTCCCCCCACCGCTCGTCGGGCGCTCCGACGACGGCGCACACCGACACCGCCGGATGCTCTGCGATCACCCGTTCGACCTCGGCCGCCGCCACGCTCTCGCCGCCGGTCTTGATGACGTCCTTGACCCGCCCGACGAGATACAGGTCCCCGTCCTCGTCCATGCGCGCGATGTCCCCCGTCCGGTACCAGCCCTCGCTGTCGAAGGCCGCGGCCGTGGCCTGCGGGTTGTTCCAGTAACCCTGGCTGACCGAGGGGCCGCGCAGGCGCAGTTCGCCCGGGACTCCCGGCCCGGTCACCTCCCGGCCGGACTCGATGTCCACGAGGCGTGCGTCCACCAGGGACAACGGTGTGCCCACCGAGGCCGGCTTGGCATCGATCCGCTCGGGCGCGAGCGCCGCCGCCACGCAGCACTCCGTCATCCCGACGGCCATGAAGACCTCGGCGCCGTGCTTGCGGAACGAGGCGACCTGTTCGGCGGGGATCGCCGCACCGCCGACGTTGAGCGACCGGATGGCGGCCAGGTCGGCGTCGCCGAAGCCAGGTGTGTGGAAGAGGACATGGAGCGCGGCCGTGACCGTGTCGATGCGCGTGACCCGGTGCCGGACGATCGCGTCGAGCGCCGCGGGACCGTCCATCCTGGGCAGCAGCACGACCTCGCCGCCGTACGCCCACAGGTTGACCGGGCTGGTGTTGATCCCGGCCGTGTGGAACATGGGGGTCATGACCAGCCCGACGTCGTCGCGCCGGGTGCCGAGCAGCCGCGCGAGGTTGAGCCCGTTGGCCAGGATCATCTCGTGGGTGTGCAGCACGCCCTTCGCCCGGCCCGTCGTACCGGAGGTGTAGAGGATCAGCGCGAGGTCGGTGCGTGCCACCGGGGAACGCGCCGGAGCGCCGCCGGACTCGATGAGACCCGCGATGCCGCCCTGGCCCGGGCCGTCCGCCGACAGGACGGTCGTCTGCCCCGGCGCGGCCGCCGCGAACGCCTCCCGGAACTCGTCGGCGACGACCACGACCTGCGGTCGGATGTCCTCCATGACCCACGCCCGCTCCGGCGACGCGAGGCGTGGATCCACCGGGACGAAGACCGCGCCGAGGTCCATGGCCGCGAACATGGCGTGCACCAGCGAGGGGTGGTTCAGGCCGGCGTACAGCAGACGGTCCCCGCGGCGCAGTCCGAGCTCGTGCAGTCGGCCCGCCAGCGTTTCGAAGGACCGCCGTAGCTCCGCGTAGGTCCATGACCGGCCGCCGAAGGTCAGCGCCCGGCGTTCGGGGTCACGCAGCGCTCGACGCCGGAACAACTCCGGGAACGAACTATCCACCGTGTGCGCCTCCTTGCGCCTGCACATCTGGGCCGGTCCGGGTCACGGGCGCACCGGCCGCCGAGGAATGTCCCAGCAGTCTTGAATTCATCACGCGTTGGTCTACCAGGGGCGCAGACCGTCGCCCCCGTGAAAGCATCCGGTGGGCCCGTCCTTGTCCAGGAGTGCCAGACGCGCGGGCAGCACCGCCGCCTGTGCGGGCGTGACGGGCCCGCGGTGCTCGTTCATGTCGGTGCTCACCCAGCCGGGCTCCACCGCGTTGACCCGGATGCCGAGCGGCTGAAGTTCCTTGGCGAAGGCGACCACCACGGCGTTGAGAGCGGTCTTGGACGAGTTGTAGCCGAGCTGGTTGATCCGGTAGAACTCGCTCGACCTGTCGATGCCCGCGGTCAGCGACCCGGACATGCTGCTGACCATGACGACGTTGGCGGACGGGGCCTTGCGCAGAAGGGGCAGGAACGCCTGCGTCACCCGGATCGCCCCGAACAGGTTGACCTCGTAGATGGCCTTGATCCGGGACAGTGGCTCCTGGCTCGGCGGCGTGGACCAGTCGAAGGCCAGCCCGGCGTTGTTGACGAGGGCGTCGAGCCGGCCGGTCTGCTCCGCCAGTTCCGTCGCGGCCCTCGCCACGCCCGCGTCGTCGGCCACGTCCAGTTCCAGCAGGCGCACGTCGTTGCCCGCCGCGGTCAGTTCGTCCACGGCGGCCCTGCCGCGTGCCCGGTCGCGGGACCCGAGCCAGACCGTGGCGCCCTCGGCCGCGAGTCGCTCGACGATCGCCCGTCCGAGCCCTTTGTTCGCACCAGTCACCAGAACCGTCGGTTTCTCCATGCTGACCTCTCACGCGTCGGGGCCGGCGGACGCCGGCGGGACGGCCGGACCGCTCAGCGGTCTGCGGCCCCTCGTAGTTCGTCGAACTTCGACATGTTCTCCGCCGCGGTGAGCGGCAGGAAGGGGAACCAGCCGTCACCGGTCCAGTGGGTGAACCCGGGGGCCGCGCTGCTTCCCCCGTCGACGCGCAGGCTCTGACCGGTGACGTAGCGGGACAGGCCGGAAGCGAGGAACAGCAGAGCTCCCGCCCAGTCCTCGGGGGAACCGGGCCGGCCGAGCGGGATCGTGGCCGAGTAGCGGGCTCGCTTGGTCTCCTCGGAGGCCGTGTCGTGGCCCAGGATCCGGTCGAGCGCGGGCGTCTCGACGACGTCCGGCGCGATGGTGTTCACCCGGATGCCGCTGGGCGCGAGTTCCACGGCGAGCGACGCGGTCATACTCGTCAGGGCCGCCTTCATGGCGGCGTAGACGGAGATCGCCGGAGCGCCCCGGTGCGCCTCGATGGAGGTGACGTTCACGATCGCGGCGCCGGCTCCTTCCGCGCCCGCGGTGCGCAGCGCGGGAAGGAGACGGCGCACGGCCCGCACCGGCGCCAGGAAGTTCAGGCCGACCAGGCTGTCGATGGCGTTGTCGCTGAGCTTGTCCAGTTCCGACCAGAACGTTCCTCCCACGACGTTCACCAGCACCGCCACGCGGGGCCCCGCGACGTCCGCGACCTCGTCGAGACAAGCGTCGTCGCGGGCGTCGCCGACCACGGTCGCGAGTGCGCCGCCCAGTTCCTCGCGGAGCGCGTCTGCCGCCGCCGCGTCCCGGTCGAGGACGGTCACCCGCATCCCGGCCCGGACGAGCGCGCGGGAACTCAGCGCGCCCAGGCCGCCGGCACCGCCGATCACGACGGCGTGCCTTCCGCGCAGCCCTGCCAGCTCTTCGAGATATCCCACGTCGCACCTCCTTTCGGGCCAAGTGCCGTGCACCCGGCCCCTCCACGAACGGTCCGATCCTGCCGGGCGCCCCGGGCGGCGCCCCGTGCGCGAGCAGCTGCCCGCTCCACCGCTCCCCTACCGCACCAGCTCGACGACCGTCGCGTTGGCGGTGCCGCCGCCCTCGCACATCGTCTGCAGGCCGTAGCGGATGCCCTGGTCCTTCATGTGGTGGATCAGCCGGGTCATCAGGACGGCTCCCGAGGCACCCAGCGGATGTCCGACCGCGATGGCCCCGCCGACCGGGTTGAGCCGTTTCGGATCGGCCCCGGTCTCCGCCAGCCAGGCCAGGGGGACGGGCGCGAATGCCTCGTTGACCTCGAAGGCGCCGATGTCGTCGATGGACAGGCCCGCGCGTCGCAGCACCTTCGCCGTGGCCGGGATCGGACCGGTCAGGACCATCACCGGGTCGTCACCGATGACCGCACCGCTGTGGTAGCGCACGAGCGGGGTGAGACCGAGTGCGCGGGCTCGCTCCACGGTCGTGACCAGGAGGGCCGCCGCGCCGTCCGAGATCTGGGACGCGTTGCCCGCGTGGATGACCCCGTCCTCGCGGAAGGACGGCTTCAGAGCCGCCAGCTTCTCGGCCGTGGTGCCCCGGCGCAGCCCCTCGTCCGCGGCCAGTGTGCCCTCGGGGGTCACGACGGGGACGATCTGCTCGTCGAAGGCTCCGCTGTCGGCGGCCGCCGCGGTGCGCGCGTGCGACTCGGCGGCGTACTCGTCGAGTGCCTGCCGGGACAGCCGCCAGCGCTCGGCGATCATCTCCGCGCCGGTGCCCTGGTTGAAGTCGGACCCGTCGTAGCGGGCCCGGGCGGCCGGCCCGTACGGCAGCCCGGTACCGCGGGCCGCGCCGAGCGGGACACGGCTCATCGACTCCACCCCGCCGGCCACGACGAGTTCCTGCTGTCCCGACATCACGGCGTGGGCCGCGTGGTCGAGGGCCTGCTGGCTGGAACCGCAGGCGCGGTTCACGGTGACGCCGGGAACACTCGCCGGCCAGCCCGCGGCGAGGACCGCGAAGCGTGCGACGTTGCTGGACTGGTCCCCCATCTGGGTCACGCAGCCCCACTGGACGTCGTCGACGTCCTGCGGGTCGATCCCGGTCCTGCGTACGAGTTCCTTCAGCACCAGTGCGGAAAGGTCGACCGGATGCACACCGGCCAGCGTGCCGTTCCGTCGGCCGATGGGCGTGCGCACCGCTGCGACGACTACCGCCTCACGCATGACCGCTCCCCTTGTCGTGGTCGTGGTTCTTGTCGTGGTCGACCGGCGCGGTCGACGGCGCAGGCCCTCACCGGCCGGTCCACAGCGGGGTTCTGCGTTCGGCGAAAGCCTTGGCACCCTCCCGGGCGTCCGCCGAGGCGAGCACCGGTTCCGTGATCGGCTCCTGCCGTCTGAACAGTTCGTCGGACGGCCAGTCCTCGGACTCGACCACGATGCGTTTGGCCGCCGCCACCGCGAGTGGCGCGTTGCCGGCGATCTTCCGCGCCAGATCGCGGGCTGCGTCGAGGGCCTGTCCGTCCTCGACCAGCTGGTTCACCAGGCCGTGGTGGTGGGCCGTGGCCGCGCTGATCGGCTCTCCCGTCAGCAGAGCCTGCAGCGCCACCGCCCTCGGGAGGCGACGCGGCAGGCGGAGGGCACCGCCGCCGGCTGCGATCAGACCCCGTTTGGCCTCGGGCAGACCGAACCGGGCGCCGTGGCCCGCGACGACGAGATCACAGGCGAGGACGAGTTCGAACCCGCCACCGAGCGCCCAGCCCTCGACCGCCGCGATGAGCGGCTTCTTCGGCGGTGCCTGGGTCAGCCCGCCGAAGCCTCGTCCGGGCACCCGCGCCAGCTCCCCGGCCGCGAAGCGCTTGAGGTCCATTCCCGCGCAGAAGGAGCCCCCGGTCCCGGTCAGGATGCCCACGGCCAGATCGGAGCGCTCGTCCAGTTCGACGAGCGCCTCGGAGATGCGCTCGGCGGCGGCTTTCGTCATGGCGTTGCGCTGGGCCGGGCGGTCGATGCTGATCACCATGACCCGCGCGTCCGTGTCGACCCGGACGTCCGACGTCGTCCCGGTCATCGCGGAGCCATCCGGATCGCGCCGTCCAGCCTGACTGTCTGGCCGTTCAGATAGGCGTTCTCCAGCAGGTCCACCGCGAGCCGCCCGAACTCCTCGGGCCGGCCGAGTCGCTTCGGGTGGGGGACCGTGGCTGCCAGGCCTTCCCGGATGTCGTCGCGGAGCCGGCCCAGCATCGGGGTCTCGAAGGTACCCGGGGCGATGGTGTTGACCCGGATCGCCCAGCTCGCCAGGTCCCGCGCGGCGACCAGGGTGATGCCGTGCACCGCCGCCTTGGAGGCGGTGTAGGAGGTCTGGCCGATCTGCCCGTCGAAGGCGGCCACCGAGGCCGTCATGACGATGGCTCCACGGTCCCCGTCGAGCAGTTCGTCGTTCCCCGCCATCCGCTGGGCCGCCAGCCGCAGCACGTTGTACGTCCCGACCAGGTTGACCCGGATCACCTCGGCGAAGCCTTCGAGCGTGCCCGGTTGCCGGGTCTTCCGGTCGAGGATGCGCACCCGGTCGCCGCCCCGCCCGGCGCAGTGGACCACTCCGCGCAGCGGGCCCGCCTCTTCTGCGGCGTCCAGGGCGGCGGCCATCTGCCGCTCGTCGGTGACATCCGCGGCGACGAACCGCGCGCCGAGTTCGGCGGCGGCCTTCTCACCGGGCGAGGACGGCAGATCGACGATCGTGACGAGGGCCCCGCGGGCCGCCAGCGCGGCCGCCGTGGCCCTGCCCAGGCCGGAGCCGCCTCCCGTGACGAGTGTGGATGTTCCGGCAACTTGCACGTTCCTGCCTCCAGTTGTGTACGTGTCCCGGACGGGCGCGTCAGCGTCCGACGAAAGTGGGCGGGCGACGCTCGGCGATCGCGGCGATGCCCTCGGCGAAGTCATCGGTGTCCATGAGCTCGGACTGGATCTCGACCTCACGGCCGAGCGCCTCGTCCAGCGTCGTGGGTGGTGTGCGGAAGTGCTGCTTCAGCAGGGCGATGGCCCGTGGCGGCGCCTCGGCCAGCCGCCGCGCGTCCGCGAGGGCGACGGCGAGGAGGTCGCTGCGTGGGACGACCGTGTCGACGAGGCCGGCGCGCAGTGCCTGTTCCGCGTCGAGGAGATCGCCGAACATCATCATCTGCTGGGCGCGGGCCGGTCCGACGCGACGCGACAGCGACCATGTCACGCCGAGGTCGGCGGCCAGCCCCACGCGTGTGAAGGACGCGGTGAACCTCGCCGTGTCGGCGGCCACCACCCGATCGCAGGCGAGCGCCAGCCCGAGGCCCGCGGCGAACGCGATTCCGTTCACCGCGGCGACCACGGGCGTGCGGCCGCCGGCGATGGCCCGCACGATCCGCTGGGCCGCCTCCAGTCGCGGAACGGCGGCCTCGGCCGGCATCCGCTCCATGATCCGCAGGTCTCCGCCGGCGCAGAAGGCCTCACCCCTACCGGTGAGCACCAGGGCGCGGACGCCGGGGTCCCGGTCGGCCTCCTCGATCACGCCGGCGAGCACCGGACGGATCTCCAGGTCGATCGCGTTGCGCCGTTCGTCCCGGTCCAGGGCAACCACCCGCACGGGGCCCTCGTCCCGCACGAGCACCCCGTACAAGGCCCTTTCCACACCGCCCATCACGGCCCTCCAAGTCGCGGCTTCTTGCGCTAGCATCGCAGAGATGAATTCATTCTGGCTAGACTCGTCGCATCGCGACCTGGGTGTCGACCTCCAAACGCAAGGGAGAACACGGCCACGATGAAGATGGATTCAACTGCTCCATCGGGTGGTGCGACCGGCCCCCTGTCGGGCCTGCGCGTCCTGGAACTGGGCGGGATCGGTCCCGGGCCCTTCGCCGCGATGCTCCTTGCGGACCTGGGCGCGGACGTGGTCCGTGTGGATCGCGCCGATCGCCCCACGATCTTCCCCGGCACTCCGCGGCAGAACCTGCTGCACCGCGGCAAGCGGTCCGTCGACATCGATCTGAAGTCCCCGCAGGGTCTGGCGTCCGCGCGAGCGCTCGTCGCACGGGCCGACGTGCTCGTGGAGGGCTTCCGCCCCGGTGTCGCCGAGCGGCTGGGGCTGGGGCCGTCGGAATGCCTCGGGCTCAACACGGCGCTCGTGTACGGGCGGATGACGGGGTGGGGCCAGACCGGGCCGCTGGCCGCCACGGCCGGGCACGACCTCAACTACATAGGCGTCACCGGAGCGTTGCACGCGATCGGGGCGGCGGGCGGACCGCCCCAGATCCCGCTCAACCTCCTCGGCGACTTCGCAGGCGGCGGAACGTACCTCGTGATCGGCGTCCTCGCCGCCCTCCGCGAGGCGGCTCGGACCGGGCACGGCCAGGTGGTCGACGCGGCGATCACCGACGGGGTCTGCCATCTGCTGGCCGGAACACACGCGCGAGTGGCATCGGGGACGTGGGCCGACGAACGCGGTGTCAACCTGCTCGACGGTGGCGCCCCCTTCTACTCGGTGTACGAGACCTCGGACGGACGGCACATGGCGGTGGGGGCGATCGAGCCGCAGTTCTACAGAGCGTTCGTGGCGGCCCTCGGTGTGCCGGCGGACCCCGCCCGGCAGAACGACCGATCGACCTGGCCGGCGCTGCGCGAGCGGATCGCCGCCGCGTTCCGCTCGCGGACACAGAGCGAATGGACCGAGGTGTTCGCCGGCACGGACAGCTGTGTCACACCGGTGCGCAGCCTGTTCGAGGCGGTATCCGACCCTCAGATCGCCGCGCGCGGCAGCGTCGTCGTGGCGGACGGCATGCTCCAGCCGGGGCGGGCTCCCCGTTTCTCCGCTCACGACGACACCCGGCCGGCCACCGCGCCCGAACCCGGGGAACACACGGCGGACGTGTTCCGGGACTGGCTCGGTGCGTGCGCCGACCACCGGGATCAGGGCAGCGGTCTGCCTCAGTCCCGTACCCGCGGATGAACTCCAGATTGCGAGGCGACTCCATGCCAGGAACGGCCCCCGAACTCGACCGAGGCGTGTTCCGTCACGTCCTGAGCCACTTCCCCACCGGCGTCGTGGTGGTCACCGCGATCGACGGCACAGGGGACCCCGCCGGAATGGCCGTCGGCTCGTTCACGTCCGTGTCGCTCGACCCGCCGTTGGTGGCCTTCCTGCCGGCCAGGACGTCGACCACGTTTCCCCGGATAAGGTCGTCCGGATCGTTCTGCGTCAATGTACTCGGCTCGGATCAGGAGGACTTCAGCCGCGCGTTCTCCGTCAGCGGCGGGGACAAGTTCGACGGGGTGCCGTGGCGGCCCGCGGGATCGGGGTCCCCGATCATCGACGGAGTCGTCGCCTGGATCGACTGCGAGATCGAGGACGTGGCCGAAGCCGGTGACCACTATGTCGTCCTGGGCCGCGTCCAGGATCTCGACGTGCTGTCGGGCCGGTCTCCGCTCGTCTTCTTCCAGAGCACCTACCGCAGACTCAGTCAGCCGTAGCGTCGTCGCGCGCCGGGACCGAAGCGCCCGCCCGCCAGGACCACCGGGCGCACGGCCAAGCCCATGGACGTGGCACGGTGAACGAGGCGTCCAGGTGATCCTGACACCCCATCAGGGAGGCCGTCCACGTCAGCGGCGCGTCCTTGAACGCGCCTTCCCCGGCCATCCATTGCGCTCCGCCACCCGACGGTCCCACTCCCGGATCACGACCGTGGATCACTCCGTACTCGCGGAGGGCGTCGGCACCACCACTCGTGCGTCCGCCAACCCTCGCAACAGAACAGAGACCGGCGTGGAGGCGGGTCCGAACGATCGTCAGACAGCCCAACGCCCCCTGCACGCAAAGGCCTCCGAGTCGATGCACGTCATCCGGGACGCAGGGCGGCCAACACGAGTTCTCCGTAACGACGCCATTCCGCTGGATCCTCGACGCCGGTACGGGCCAGTTGCTTGGCAGTGCCGCCTGCCAGAACTCTGAGATCGGTCACAGTCGCGTCGGGACGGATCGCTCCCTGGTCCCGAGCGGCGGTGACAAGCGCGTCCAGCAGGTCAAGGACGTGTGCACCACGCGCCGGGTACTCGTACATGACATGTGCCAGCAGACGGTCCGCTGCCATCACCTCGAAGAGGTCCGGCAGGAGCGCGGACAGGGCCCTGCCGGCGTCCTGGTCGGCCAGGGCGGCGGCAGTGCGTTCCTCGATCTGCCGGAACCGGTGCCGGATGGCCGCCTGGATCAGGTCGTCCTTGGTGGGATAGCTGCGATAGACCGTTGCCTTGCCGACGCCCGCACGGGCGGCGACCTCGGGGACGGTTGCCTCCAGGCCTCGTTCCGCGAAGACCTGGAGGGCCGCAGCGACGATGCGCTCATGGTTGCGGCGGGCGTCAGCTCGGCGGTCGGACCAGTCCGGCGCCTGCGCGTCCGCCGTCACGGGAGCTGCGACTCTGTGCGTATGCATGGGATCAAGTGTGCCGCCTGCCCTCATCGTCGGCAGCCAGCGCCGGCTCGGGCAGCGGTGCGGCGGCGCCTACCTCTTCCAGAATCGGGACCTGTACGTGCCGGCGCGACCGGGGGATGAACGCGGTGGCCACGGCTGCCACCAGCGCGCCGGCGCCGGCGACGACGAAGGACACGGTGTAGGCGTGCTCGGTCGGCAGGGGGTTCGGCGCGGTGATGCTGTGGGCAAGGATGCTGGCGATCACCTGGCTACCGAGTGAGGAACCCACTGAGCGCACAAGCGTGTTGACCCCGGTGGCCTCACCGGTCTTGGCCGCTTCGACGGCGTCCACGATCAGGTTGGGCATGGCGGCGAAGGCCAGTCCGATGCCGACGAAGACGACCATGGTGCCACCGAGGACGGCACCCTGGGAGCCGTGCTCGGCGGCGAGCAGTCCCATGCCCGCGGCGGTGACCACACCGCCCAGTGCGAGCGGGACCTTGCCTCCGAAACGCGCGGTCAGCACGCCGGAGAGCGGCCCTGCGACCAGCATCATCAGGCACCCGGGCAGCATCAGCAGACCGGCGCGGGTGGCGTCGCCGCCGAAGCCGTACCCGCTGGCTTTGGGGGTCTCCACGAGTTGGGGGACCAGCAGGAAGACACCGAACATCCCGAAGCCGACGAGCAACGTGGCGACGTTGGTCATCAGCACCGGCCGACGGGCCAGTACCGTCATGTCGACCAGCGGCTCGGCGGTGCGGCGCTCGACGAGGACGAAGACCACGAGCACGGCGAGACCGGCGGCGATCAGACCGAGAGTGCGGCCACTGGTCCAACCCCAGGACGTGGCCTGGCTGATCGCGACCAGCGGAGCCGTGATACCCGCACCGAGCAGAACCGTGCCGAGCAGGTCGATGCGTCCCGGGGTACGCACCTTCGACTCCGGCAGCAGGAACTGGGCGGCCACGGCCGCGAGGACCGCCATGACCGTGCCCGCGATGAAGATCCATCGGTAGGAGGAATGGTCCACCAGCAGACCGCCCATCAACAGGCCCAGCCCGCCCCCGATACCGGCGGTGGCCGAGATCAGCCCCACCGCGCCAGTACGCCGCTGCTCCGGGAACTCATCACGGATGATGCCGAAGCACAGCGGGAAGATACCGCCGCCCGCCCCCATCACCACTCGTCCGGCCACCACCACGGCGAGGCTGTTGCCGAGTGCCGCCCAGGCGCCGCCGAGAGCGAACAGCACCAGTGAGATCACCAGCAACCGCCGCTTGCCGAACATGTCGCCCAACCGTCCGAACACCGGCGTCAGCACCGCCGCCGAGACCAGGTAGCCGCTGAGGGCCCAGGTCACATTCTGCGAGTTGGTGTGCAGGGAGGACGCCATGTCCCCCAGTGCCGGCGCCACCGAGGTCTGCGCCAAGGAGAAGGCGAGCGCAGCCAGTCCCAGGATGGCCAGATTGCCCCCGGTACTCGCGCTTCTCCGGTTGTTCGTACCCGCCATGGTTCCGTCTCCGAAAGGGATCACATAAGTGGACCCGAGGGTCCGATTCCTGCTCATCATAACCGAACCTCAGGGTCCATTTACCTGAGGGGCTTGTCAGATCGCATCGGACCGCCCGACAGCGGCGCCCTGTCGGTCACCAGCGCCGCTACCCACTGCGGCGCTGTCACCGGCGTTGCAGAGTCGAAAGCGCTCCACCTCCCCGGGCTCGGGCCTCGAGACTGCACCGCGGCCACTTGCGATCGGGGTAGAAGGAGTTCATCCACCGGCTGGCGAGCGCCCGGTGAGGTCGTGGGCCAGGAGCGAGTCGAGGTGTCGTACCGACTGGACGGCCAGGTGCCGTCGGTCGGCCGTCCACTCCTCGAACGGCAGCGCCCCATAATTCTGGATGCGCTCCGCGTTCAAAAACGACCGTGCCGCCGCCCGCGTCCCGCTGTGGATCACCGTCAAACGCTCGATGACCCGGTCCTGCGTCGCGAACCGGTCTGCTCCGTCTGCCTGCCCGCCGAGTTGAGATACCGGATCTTGTACTCGTGCGGCACTTCGAGCTGATGCGCGCACGCGGTCCATGACCTCTATGACACAGCTGGGCGGCTTACGGCTTCCACTGTCACTCGCAGGGGTGCCCTGAAGGACAGCAGGCCAAGCATCGGGGGGTTCGCGTTCTCTGCGGCGAGCCGTACGTCCGGCAGGTTGCGGGCCACTGCCCGCAGGGCCACCGCCGCCTCAGTACGTGCCAGGGACGCTCCAGGGCAGCGATGGCGCCCGACGCCGAAGGCCAGGTGGTGCCGGGTGTTCGTGCGGTGCGGGCACATCCGTTCCGGGTCGGGGAAGACCGAGGGATCGGAACCGCTGCCCAGCAGCATCAGCAGCAGCTGTGCGCCTTGGGGCAGCCGCACCCCGCCGAGTTCGGTCGGCCGACCCGCGACCCGGCGCCACGTGGTCACCGGCGGCTCGCGCCGCAACACCTCCTCCACCAAGGCCTCGGCCAGACCTTCCGCACTGGCCGCCCTCGGCCGCAGACCGGGCTCGGCCAGCGCCCGGCGCAGCACGGTGGCGATGAGTTGTCCGGTGGTGGACTGCCCGGCGATGAAGACGAAGAAGCACGCGCCGACCGCGGTCGCCACGTCCAGCGGCTCGCCACCCGGCAGGCGGTGACGGGTCAGTCCCCCGATGAAAGACCCGGAAGCCGCCGTGCCGCTGCGCACGGTGGCGGTGAGCCACTGGTGAAAGGCGCCGACGTGCTCTGCGAGTTCCAGTTGCCGCTCGAGTGCGGGCCTGCCCCAGAAAAGTTCCAGTGAGGCGTCGCTCCAGCGAATCAGGGTGGCCGGGTCGATGCCCTGGATGCCGAGGAGTTCCATCAGCACCCTGCAGGGCAGGACTTGGGCGAAGGAGGTGAACAACTCGCTGCTGCCGGTGGTATCGATCTGTGACCGCACCGCGGCGAGCAGCTCCCCGGCGATGCGCTCGATGACGGGTACGGCGGCCATGACCTGCTGGGCATTGAAGAACCGGGTGACCACCCGGCGCAGCCCCGGGTGGCTGGGGGTGCCGTTGTTGGCGAGCGCGGGTGGGAGGGTGAAGCCGGCCCGGGCGAGGACCCGCAGCACGGCAACGGGTAGCGGAGTGACGGCGTGCTGGGCGTTGTCCGGGTGGAACAGGCCCGGGTCGAGGAGTACCCGGCGTATGTCCTGGTGGCGGCTGACCAGCCACAGCCCGGTGGCAGGGTCGTGGTGCACGGGCGAGGTGGACCGTAGTGCGTCCAGCCAGGGATAGGGGTCACGAACGAAGTCGTCGCCGAACAGGTCGAGCGTGCCGAGCGAATCACGGATGTCCGGCGATCGAGAGCCGGCCGCCGGGCCGCACCCGGCTGTTCCGGTGTTCGGCGCGGTGTCGTCGAGAGCCGGGGAAGTCACGGCCGGACGCTAACACGCACCCCACGCAGCCCCGCCGTTGTGTGCGCGGCATCACGCGATCACTCGCCCGAATCCGGGCGGCCGCCCTGGATCACTTGTGGCGGGCGTGCCAGAGTGCCCGTCATGGCCCACCGCACCGTCCCGACCGTCCCCGCCCCATCCTCCCGCGCCCGGCCGTCCACCGTGCCGAAGGACCAGGACCAACCGGCGGACCGAGCCAACAAGCCCCGTCCTGCCCGGTCACGGGAGGCAGTCCCCGACCCGGCGGCGGTCTTCGACTGGCTGGAGCGGCGCGCCGAACTGCGCGCCCGCGCCGGGCTGGCCCGCCCGCTGCGGTCGCGCCCGGCCGACGACCCGGTGCTGGACCTGGCCAGCAACGACTACCTGGGCCTGGTCCGCCACCCCCGGGTGACGCGGGCCGCTACCGACGCGGTGCAGCGCTGGGGCGCCGGCGCCACCGGCTCCCGCCTGGTCACGGGCACGACCCAGCTGCACACCGCACTCGAGGAGGAACTCGCCGCCTTCTGCGGTGCCGAGGCCGCGCTGGTCTTCTCCTCCGGGTACGCGGCCAACCTGGCCGCCCTCACCGCGCTGACCGGCCCGGGCACACTCATCGTCTGCGACGCCTGCAACCACGCCTCCCTTCTCGACGGCTGCCGACTCTCCCGCGCCAAGGTCGCCCACGTGCCGCACCGCGCACCGGAAGCGGTCCGCGCCGCGCTCGGCGAGCACGGCGCGGGCCGGGCCCTGGTGGTGACCGACTCGGTCTTCTCGGTGGACGGCGACGCCGCACCCCTGACGGAGCTGACCGCCGCCTGCCGCGCGCACGGCGCCGCACTGCTGGTGGACGACGCCCACGGCCTCGGCGTGGTCGGCGACGGCGGCACCGGCGCACTGGCCGCCGCCGGTCTGGCCCACGCCCCTGACGTGGTGGCGACGGTGACCCTGTCGAAATCCCTGGGATCACAGGGCGGCGCCGTACTGGGCCCGCGCAGAGTCATCCGGCATCTGACGGAGACGGCCCGCACCTTCATCTTCGACACCGGCCTCGCCCCGGCGAGCGTGGGAGCGGCACTGGGCGCACTGCGGCTGCTGCGCGAAGAACCGGAACGGGCCGCGCGGGCTCGCGAGGTGGCCCGGAAGCTGTCGGCGGGTCTGACCGCTGCGGGGCTTCGGGCGAGCGTGCCGGACGCGGCCGTGGTCTCCGTCCGCGCCCCCTCACCGGAGGCAGCCGTGGCGTGGGCGCGAGCGTGCCGGGAGGCGGGCGTGGCAGTGGGCTGTTTCAGGCCGCCGTCCGTGCCCGACCGATTCTCCCGGCTGCGGCTCACCGCCCGGGGCGACCTGGCCGACGCCCAGATCGAGCACGCAGTGACCGTCATCGCACGGTGCGCTCCTCCCTGCGACACGGAACGCTGAGGGCGATCCCGCAAGCGTCCCTTGCCACGCGTGTCACCCGTCGATGAGAGCAGTTGCGGGCGCCGCGCGGCCGGGCCCGGCTGACATCGGGGCCTGGCTCCACCGGCTCGGGGCCTTCACTGCTCAGGGCCGCCCTCGATGAGACGCCGCAGCGAGGGGAGCAAGGCATCGAGGTCCTGACCGGACCGGAAGGCGACGACGGTGGTGCCGCCTTCGCCCGATACCTGCTGGGACTGACGTGGCGGGAAGAGGGCGAGCACCTCGCGCATCGCCTCGTCGACCTCTGCGACGGGGTCGGCGGACTCGCCCCGGAGCCATCGGCGCAGGACGTGGTTGTGCGCCGCGACGACCGCAGCGGCCATGAGTTCCGCCCGGAGCGAGGCCGATTCGGTGGGGTCACCCATCCAGTCCGAAATGAACTCACGGAACAGCCGCTGGTAGCGGGCCACACTGGCGATCTCGCGGTCCCGCAGGGCAGCCACCTTGCTGGTGAGGGCGTACCGCCGTCTCGCCAGATCGCCCTCGTCGACGTAGTGCAGCAGCACCAGGCGGACCGCGTCGGACACGGCGACCAGAGCAGTGCTGTGACTGGAGGTCGCCAGGCGGTCCCGGATCAGGTCCAGCATCCGGTCGTGGTCCGGGAAGATCACGGCTTCCTTCGACCCGTAGTGCCGGAAGAACGTCGTACGCCCGACTCCGGCCCGCTCGGCGATGTCGTCGACGGTGGTCTGCTCGTATCCGCGCTCGTCGAAGAGGGCGAACGCGGCGTCCGCAAGGCGCATCCGCGCAGGTGGCTTGCTCATGAGCGCACATCCTTCCCCGTCTCGACCGATGGAGGCCACTTGCCCTGCTCGATGGAACTCAGTACCGTATCATTGACATTGAGTACCAAAGGAGGTTCCGGCGTGGATTCCGTTGGACAGAGCGAATCCGGCCTGCCGATCCAGCCGCTCTACGACGGCTTGTCGCTGACGGATTTCGACGTGGCCGCCAAGCTGGGAGCGCCGGGGCAGTTCCCGTTCACCCGGGGCGTGTACCCGTCGATGTACACCGGTCGGCCGTGGACGATGCGGCAGTACGCCGGGTTCGGCACGGCGAAGGAGTCCAACGAGCGCTACCACGACCTGGTGGGCGCCGGCACCGGTGGCCTGAGCGTGGCGTTCGACCTGCCGACGCAGATGGGCTACGACTCCGACGAGGCCATCGCCCAGGGCGAGGTCGGCAAGGTCGGCGTGGCCATCGACTCGATCGAGGACATGCGCACCCTGTTCCAGGGCCTTCCGCTGGACAAGGTGTCGACCTCCATGACGATCAACGCGCCCGCCTCGACGCTTCTCCTGCTGTACCAGCTGGTCGCGGCCGAACAGGGTGTCGCGGGCCACCAGCTGACCGGCACGATCCAGAACGACGTGCTCAAGGAGTACATCGCCCGCGGCACGTACATCTTCCCGCCGAAGCAGTCCCTGCGGTTGATCAGCGACATCTTCGCCTACTGCCACAAGGAACTGCCGCGCTGGAACACCATCTCCATCTCCGGCTATCACATGGCCGAGGCCGGGGCGAACCCCGCGCAGGAGATCGCCTTCACCCTCGCCAACGCGAAGGAATACGTACGCGCCGCCATCGCCGCCGGGCTGGATGTCGACGACTTCGCGCCACGCCTGTCCTTCTTCTTCGTCGCACGCACCACGCTGCTGGAGGAGATCGCCAAGTTCCGCGCCGCCCGCCGCATCTGGGCCCGCATCATGCGCGACGAGTTCGGCGCGAAGAACCCCAAGTCCCAGATGCTGCGCTTCCACACCCAGACCGCCGGCGTGCAGCTGGCCGCCCAGCAGCCCGAGGTCAACCTCGTCCGGGTCGCCCTGCAGGGCCTGGGCGCGGTCCTGGGCGGCACGCAGTCCCTGCACACGAACTCCTTCGACGAGGCCATCGCCCTGCCCACCCAGAAGGCGGCCCGGCTCGCCCTGCGCACCCAGCAGGTCATCGCCTACGAGACCGACGTGACCAGGACGGTGGACCCGTTCGCCGGGTCGTACGTCATGGAGTCGATGACCGACGATCTTGAGACTGCCGCACTGGAGTTGATTCAGGCCGTCGAGGAGCGCGGCGGCGCGGTCGAGGCAATCGAGCAGGGCTTCCAGAAATCCGAGATCGAGAAGTCGGCGTACCGGATCGCCCTCGAGATCGACCGGCAGGAACGGACCGTGGTCGGAGTCAACAAGTACGTCCTCGACGAGGAAGAACCGTACGAGCCACTGCGGGTCGACCCCCAGATCGAGGCCGACCAGTGCGAGCGTCTGGCCGCGCTGCGCGGGGAACGGGACAACGCCGCAGTCGGGCGCGCGCTCGACGAACTGCGTACCGCCGCTCGGAGCGAGGAGAACGTCCTGCCCTCGATGCGTGCGGCGCTGGGGCTGCACGCCACGGTCGGCGAGGTCTCCCATGCCCTGCGCGATGTCTGGGGTGTGTACGTCCCTCACGAGACTTTCTGACCCACCCCCCAGACGGGCCCGCTTGGGGAGCCGTCACCCATCGCTTCTGGAGCACTCCATGATCTGCTGCCACGACCTGCCGCGCCGGCCACCGATGCCCCCTGACGCCTCCCATCCCAGGATCCTCGGACGCAAGGACGTCTCCGTCCCTCCTGGCACTGGTCTCACCGAGCACGACGACTCGTTCGCCCGGGAGCCCCTGGCAGGACCACAACGTCCCACGTACCAAGTCTTCGGCTGCAGTCGCCAGAAGGAATACGTTCGATGAGCGCCAAGCCGACAGAATCGTCCGAGATCGACATTCGCACGACCGCGGGCAAGCTCGCGGATCTCCAGCGTCGTATTGACGAGGCGACGCATGCCGGCTCCGCGCGCGCCGTCGAGAAGCAGCACGCCAAGGGCAAGCTGACGGCCCGTGAGCGGATCGAACTCCTCCTCGACGAGGGGTCGTTCGTGGAGCTGGACGAGTTCGCCCGGCACCGCTCCACGAACTTCGGTCTGGAGGCCAACCGGCCCTACGGCGACGGCGTGGTGACCGGTTACGGCACGGTCGACGGCCGCCCGGTCGCCGTGTTCTCCCAGGACTTCACGGTCTTCGGCGGCGCCCTGGGCGAGGTCTACGGGCAGAAGATCGTCAAGGTC
>NZ_JAKWBE010000046.1 GCF_022513565.1 Streptomyces gilvus
CTCGCGGTCCGGGATCAGCCGCATCCCACCCGCCCCGGGCGTCACCACCACCGGCTCCGGCTCCACGAGGCCCGAGGGCCGCCGTCCCCCGTCCGTCGCCTCGGTCCACTGCCCGAACACCACCTCGGCCGCCTCCAGCCGGCCCAGCTCGGCGTCAATCTCCGCCAGCTCCTTGCGCAGCAGCTCGGCCCGCTCAGTCAGTCGCATCCGCCGCTCGATCGTCCACGTCAGCACGTCCACCATGCGCCTCCCTCCCGTTGCAAAACCTACGAGACGCCTCGGGCGGACCACCCCAGAACCCGCGAACCGGCCCGTGGCAGACGATCACCTGCTAATGATCACGTCCGAGATCAGCACGAGCGCGTCAATCTCCACCCACACCAGCGGCCCGACCTGCGAATTCAGGATGAAAATCGCTCAATGGCTGCTAGCAGCCTCATCGGCTGCCGCCCCTGCGTCAGCCGCGGCAGCAGAGTCTGCCTCCGCGATGGTCTTGTCCGTGTCATCCGCTACGGCAGAATCCGTCGGCGAGTCCGCCTCGGTGACAGCTTCGTACGTGAGTCCTTGCTGAGCAGCCTTGGCCGCACCGAAAGTCTGGACGTACTGCTCATCGGTCGCAAGGAGAAGTTGACCTCCCTCTGCACTGGCCGCTGCGTCGCCGTCAGCGGCACTGGTGCCCGCAGACCCTACTGAGCTCTGGTCGGAGACATCGGGAGCATCGGCGTAAGCGGGAGCCACCCAAGAACAACGGACCCCAACAGTGCGAACGAAGCCACTTTGGCCTTCATTCGTTACCCCCCTCTTCTTTTTCACAGGCATCAGCAATACGTCGTGGTCAGCGGCGTACTGCGCGATCAAGCTACCTGCGAAAGATCCGCTCGTCCACTCAATTGAGTGATTGCCGAACAACCATGACAACTGGTGCCCAGGGCTCTGCTCATGCCGCTCAGCTGCACGCTTCAGAGTCGACTGCCTAAGGTTGAACGGGACGGTGGGGGCACGTTCGTTCCACTCAACCATAGGCACCGCAGGTCAGAGGGCCACCCTGCCCACAGTCATCTGGGACAGGACACGAAGGCGCCTTCGGCCTGCACCGCGTGGTACGCGGCGGAGGTCGAAGGCGCCTTGTCGTACGGTCGTTGGGAGCGCGGCGTCAGCCGAGCTGCCCGGTCGGCCGCAGGGTGATGTGGTTGATGTCAACGCCCGCGGGCTGGTTGACGGCGAAGACGATCGTGTCCGCGATCTGCTCGGCGGTCATCGCCGGCGCCGCCTCGGGGGTGCCGCCGCGCTCGTCCCAGAACGGGGTGTCCACCACCCCGGGGGCGACGACGGTCACGCCGACCCCGTCCTTGCCGACCAGCAGCCGAGTGTTCTCGGCCAGCGCGTGCGCGGCCCACTTGGTGACCGAGTACAGGTTGCCCGGCGTGTTGCGCACCCCGGCGACCGAACCGATGATCACGATCCGGCCCTTGGACTCCCGCAGATGCGGCAGGGTCTCCCGCACCAGCAGGGCCGGGCCCAGGACGTTGGTGAGGACCATGGCGCGCATGTCCTCGGGGGCGTGGCTCTCCAGGTTGCCGGGCAGTGAGAAACCGGCGTTGGCGATGACGGTATCCAGTCGGCCCCACGCGTCGACCACGCGGCGCACGGCGGAGGCGACGTCGTGCGCGTCGCTGGTGTCGCCGGTGATCGTCAGCAGCCGCTCGCCCGCTGCGGCCGAAGCGGCGAAGGCGGCCAGCTTGTCCGCGTCACGTCCGGTGACGGCCACGCGGTGGCCCTGCTTGAGCAGGGCGCGGGCGGTGGCAGCGCCGATTCCGGTCGAGCCACCGGTGATCAGCGTGACGGGTTCCATGGGACGGCCTCCTCAACGATGTGGTCATCGGGGCTCCGCCAGGATCCCGGACGTCGATGAACGCCACGTTGCGCGTGAAGTCGACCGACTCCGGGCCGCCGGTTCCCCGAAACGCCTGCACTATACCCAGCGATCTTCCGACCGAGCCTGTTCGCCCTCGCTGACCAGCCGCGACGCCGCACGAAGTGGCCGAAACCGCCCTGCTGGACCCCACATTGGGTCCTGCGGGGCGCGCAGGGCCGGGGCTGCGCTCACGCTCCTGGTCCGGCAAGCATGACGGACAGGAGTACGCGAGGACTTAGCGGTTAGCTGTGATCATGTCTCGCCTGTTCTTCGCAGGGTTTCCAGGTGTTGTTCCCTCATCTGGACGGTGTCATCGTGGAGTTGGTCGAGCGGGCTGCGACCGGGGTGGTCACGATGCATGCGCGGGCCCGCTCGGAGGGTGCGGACTGTCCGCACTGCGGTAGTGCGTCGGGCCGGGTGCACGGCCGGTGCATGCGCAGGCTCGCGGATGCCGGGGTCGGTGGGGCCAGTGTGGTGATCGAGCTGCTGGTGCGGCGGTTCACGTGCCTTGCCCAGCTCCACCAGGAGATCGTCGCCTTGGGTTTCGCCGGAAGGATCCAGACCGTCCAGCGCTACCTCCGCCTGTTGAAGGCCGCCACCGCCGCGCCGCCGGTGCGTGGTCCGGCTCCACGGCCCCGCCGTATCGTCCGCTGGATCATGACCGACCCCGGCAACCTGACCGATGAGGCCGCCGATCTCAAGGAGATCCGGACCAGCTGCCCCGAACTCGATGCCGTCACCCACCATGTCCGCGACTTCACTGCCATGATGCGCGACCTGACGGGCGATCAACTGCCTGCCTGGATGGACCGCATACTCGCCGACGATCTACCTGCCCTGCACTCCCTGGTCAACGGACTGAGCCGCGACATCGACGCCGCCACCGCCGGGCTCTCCACTCCCTGGAGCTCAGGCCATGCGTCACAAGATCGGCGCCAGAGCCGAATTACGTGATCGTCGACAGGGCGGGCGGCGAGCCGGCTCAGCAGGGTGAATTGGTGGGGTGCGGCCTGGCCCTCGCAGAGGGGAGTGCGTTCGTCGGCGACGGGCACTGGGCCGGTTGGGCGTGGAATCCGGGGTGCCCTTACTGCCGGGGGGTATGGGCGACCAGCCGAGTTGGCGTAGTTCGAGTTCGTCTTCGCACTGGCGCTGGCGCGTGCGGCGCCCGCGGTTGCAAGCGGGCTGGCCGGGTGTGGTCTGCCTGACGGGGGGCGGGTGGCGGTTCAGCAGCCGGTGGCGGGGTGGGTGGCTGGGGGAGTGGTGGCCTGGAGGTCCCAGTCGGGGGGGTTGGAGGCGGAGCCGCCCAGTAGTTGGACGGTGCCCTGGACGTTTGTGGCGACGGTCTTGTGCCAGTACCAGGGCCCGGTGGGGGAGGAGTTCGCGGTGTCGAAGGTCCAGCCCAATGTTCGCAGGGCTGCCTTCAGGTGCGCGATGACCTGGGCGTCGGTGCCTCCGCCGGTGAAGTCCAGGTTCACGGTCGGCTCGTCCCAGCCGTAGGTTGATTCAATCCCGTCGCAGGAGTCCCACTTCGGCATGGTCGCGTGTCTGGAGGAGATGTGTGCCCCTGCGGGTGCGGCGCCGAGCACTGGTTTGATCGCCGCGAGCAGCCGTCCGCCCGGGTCGGGGTCCCCGGTCGGCTGCGGCGTGCTGGCGCACCCGGCCAGGACCGCGACTGCCGCAATCACGGCTGCTGGGGCCGCCGCCGTGCGTCTTTGCCGGTGTGCCGCCGTCCCGGGAGCGTTGATCATGGTCTTCAAGACGCCCACCCACCCTGTGTCGGTTCCCCGCGGGCCCCTGGCGCCGGGGTGGCGGGTCCTGCCCTGCGGGGCACGGCGGCTTGGGCGCCGCAGAAGGATCCGCTGCGTCTTCGAGGCGGTCACGCACTGCGGCCACAGCCGTGGATTTCCGGCAGGGCTGCTGTTGATTGTCCGGGTGGTTGTTGTCGGCAGCGAAGGCCGGGGCCCGCCTGCTCGTGGAGGGTGCGGGCCGCGCCAGCCGGCCGAGGGTGCCTGCGGCGGGGCTGGGACCTGCACGACGGCCGGCGCCGGATCGGCTCGCGGCCGCGGACCATCGACGAGTACTTCGCCGTCGAACAGCCGCTGCTGCTGCCCCTGCCGGATGAGCCGTTCGAGACCGGGCGGGTGTTCACTCCCAGGGCCGACCGCTACAGCCTCATGTTGACTGCACTAAAGCGGCTGTTTTCGCAGTTCAGAGGACATGTCGGGGCTCGTTGCTCTACGGTCGCTGCCCGTGACGACAGACGAGGTGTCGCAGCGGGATCTCGCGTCCCTGGCGGTTCCGCTGGTGGGCTCGCTCGCAGCGACCGGCGATCCGTGGGAGCCGTATTGCCTGCTTGACTGCGACGGGGTTCCGGTCGAGGCGGTGAGCGCGTACTTCTGTACTTCCGTGATCTGCAAGCAGCCGGCCGCAGCGCGGCAACAATTCGCTCCTACGGGATGGACCTACTGCGGTGGTTCCGATTCCTGTGGGCGATTGGCCTCTCGTGGGACCGCGCGACGCGCGTGGAGGCACGGGACTTCTGCAGATGGCTACTGATCGCCGGCAAACCGGTCCGCCCGCATTGGCGCCACGGCGAGGACGCTGCGGTGATGAAGCTGTCCGGGGTTCCGTTCGCGGCCTCGGTGCGAGCACATAACGAGACAGTGCTGCGCTGCTTCTACGACTTCCACCTCGGGATTAGCAGCGGCCCGATTCTGATCAACCCGTTCCCCCTCGACCGATCCCGCCGCGGAAGCCGGCCCAATGCGCATCACAACCCGATGGAGCCGTTCCGCAAGGAGCGGACCGGGCTGTATCGGCCACGGGTGCCCAAACGTGTTCCCCGTTCCATCCCTGACGAGGAGTTCAACGAGATCTTCGCGCGGCTGCCATCTCACCGGGACCGGGCGCTGGTCGCGTTCTATGTGTCCACCGGCGCCAGGGCCTCGGAGTTGCTGTCGACGACGCAGGGCGGGGTTGATCCGGGTCGACAGTTGGTCTCGGTGGTCCGCAAGGGCGCGGGTGAGGTCGCCGAGCTCCCGGCGTCCACGGACGCATGCGTGTGGTTGCGGCTCTACCAGGTCGAGATGGAGGGTCTGATCCCGAAGGGGCGCAGGCTTCCTCTGTGGTGGACGTTGCGGCGGCCGATGCGTCCGCTGACTTACCACGCCGCGCACCGGATGTTCGAGCGGGTGAACGCCGCAGCTGGCACCTCGGCCACGCTGCACGCTCTGCGGCACACCGCGGCCTACCGGATGGCGGAGGATCCGATGCTTCCGCTGACTGACGTACAGCTGGTCCTCGGCCACGCGCTGCTGACCACGACGCAGATCTACCTGACGCCCCGGAAAGAGGACGTGATCAGGAGGGTGCTGGCCCACCATGCCGAGCAGACGCGGCAGGCTGCGGCGCGGCAAGAGCCGACGCCGGCTCCCGGCTACGACCAGCGGACGCTGGACGTGCTCTTCGCCAGGGAGGTCCGGTGAGCACGGCGACCAGGACCGTCAACGCGTCGACCTCGGTGGCAGCGATCGGTGACCGCTACCCGGCTCGGCCGGTGCCTGATGACTGGCCGGCAACAAGACAGCCGACTGAGCAGGTGCTGGAGCTGTGGGCGGCGGTGTCTCCCCGCAGGCAGACGCCGCGCAGCCACAATTTCCGCCGCCGCGGGCTCAGGCTGCTGCTGGAGTGGCTGCAAGAGCAGCCCGGAGACAACTGGCAGCAGCGATGGCTGGCCAGCGGCGCGGACGCAGCCGGCGAGCGTTGGGCTGACGGACTGGCCTGCTGGCTGCAGCGGCAGGGCAAATACTCGCGGACACGGCTGGAGACCATGACCAGCGCGCTGATCATCTTGGTCGGGGCCGACGTGATACGCCCCTCGCTGTCCTGGCTCTTCACCGGCGGAAAGAAGCGCAAGGTCGCACGGAACATGATCTGGTCCCGCGACGCCGCAGGCTTCGACCGCGTCAATCGGTTCTGCCGCCAGGACTCCGGATCACCGACGACGCGCGTGAGCACATCGTGTTCCGCCTCGCAGTGATCATCGCGGCCAAAGGCGGGACGACGGCCGACATCACCGTCGGCGACCTGCTGGAGTCCCTGGACATCGAGTACTCCCTGCGCGGAGAACGGCGCCTGGGCTCAGCCGCGTTCCGGGTCCTGCGAGAGCTGGGGGTCTTCGGCCCCGGCGTCCCAACGCTGAGGGAGATCACGGGCAACGGCCAGCTGGCTGTCGAGGAACTCGTCGACCGCTACCTGATCGCCTGCCGCCCGATCCGCGACCTGCTGGTGGACTACCTCAAGGAGCGGCAGCCCGCCCTCGACTACTCCACGCGACGCGGCGAGGTCTATCACCTGGCCAAAAGCTTCTGGGTGGATCTGGAGCAGCACCACCCTGGCATCGCCTCGCTGCGCCTGGACCAGGCTGCGGCGACGGCCTGGAAACAGCGCCTGCAGACCAGAACCAAGAAGATCGCGACCGACGACGGGCAGCGGATCGAGGTGACCGTCGAACGCCTCAACTACCACGACACCCTGGCAACGGTCCGCGCCTTCTACCTGGACCTCGCGCAGTGGACGCTGGAGGATCCCGCCCGCTGGGGCCCCTGGGTTGCGCCCAGCCCAGTGAGCCAGCACGACCTCGACCGGCGCAAAGCCACACGACGCCGAAAAGCCCGGATGGACGCCCGGACCCGCGAGCGGCTGCTCGTTCTGCCAGCCCTCGTGCGCTCCACCTACCAGCACCGCAAAGAAGCCGAGACGCTCCTGGCCGCCGGACGCCAAGCCGAACCCGGCCAGGAGTTCGCCGCAGTCGGCCAGACGCTGATTCGCACACATCGCCCCCACGCCACGCCGGACAACATCTGGGCCACTGATCCGGTCACAGGCCGACAGCGGCTCCTCAACCGCGAGGAGAACCACGCCTTCTGGGCCTGGGCGATCATCGAAGTGCTGCGGCTGACCGGAATCCGCATCGAGGAGATGCTGGAGCTCAGCCACCACAGCCTGGTCCAATACCGGCCCCCCACCACCGCCGAGATCGTACCGCTGCTGCAGATAGCCCCGTCCAAGACCGACATCGAACGACTCCTGGTCGTCGGCCCGGAACTGGCCAACGTGCTGTCGACGATCATCTGTCGGCGTACACGTGAACGTGGCCCCGGCAAGATTTCCGTGAAGCTGGAGTGTGCCACCGTGCGCCGGTGACGCTCCGTCACGGGTAGCGGCGTCGGAGGTGCGCCATGAGGACGACGCGGTGGCGCAGGAGCGGAACACCGGCGCGGCCAGCCATGATCCTCTTCTGGAGCTTCAGATCCGTGATGCGGCCTTCGTTGACGCCGGAGTTGAACGGGGTGGTGATCCCTTGCACGACTGCTGGCTGGTCTTCGCGAATGGCGTTGGCCAGGCTCGCCAAGGCAGGCAGGCCAGAGGCCGCGAGTTGGTCGAGCCAGTCCGGCAGCGGGGCGGCGTCGCAGGCATCGAGCATGGCCGCGAACTGCCTTACCAGAGTGTGGGTTTGGTCGAGCTCCGGGCAGTGTTCGAGCAGTCGATGGAGTGTCTCGGTGGCGTGCAGGCCGCGCCGGGGCGGTGTGGTGGTGATCCACCGGGCGACCTGGCGGGGCGAGGGTGGCCGCTCGCGCGGTGTGTCGATCGGCAGACCGCGACGCAGCGGCGCGATGGCCATCTTGACCCGCTGGTAATGGCCGCGGTAGCCCTTGGCGGCGATCTCCTGGTGCAGCACGGTCGCGGTGTGCTCGCCTTCCTCCCACCGCTGCCGCAAGTAGTCCAGATACGGGGCGAGGCTCGTGGACCGGCGGGGCGGTGTGCGGCGTATGCACTCCTGCCAGGATCCAGCGCGTGCGTACTTGGCCACGGTGCGGCGGTTCAAGCCGAGTTCGCGGGCTATCGCGCTGAGACTGCGGGCTGTACCGGTGTATCCCTGGACGGTCTCGAACAGTCGCTTCGCGTGACGGCGAGCGGGAGTATCGGCCGCCTCACACGGTTCGTGCGACGGCGGTGGTGCCGGTTCGGGCTCAGGCACCGCGGCGGTCAGGCAGTCGCGGTGGGCGGCAGCGATGTCCCCGATCCGCTTCGACAGCCCCTGCCACAGATGGAAGCGGTCGCTGACCTGCACCGCGTCCGGCGCGCCGTCAGCGATGCCCTGACGGTAGACCAGCGAGCCGTCCCGGCAGACCACCTCAACACCGGGGTGCGTCCGCAGCCAGGCGGCCAGCTGCTCGGCGTCGCGCCCGGCCCACAGCTCGATCGGCAAGCGGGTCTCGGCGTCCACCAGCAGGGTTCCGTAGACGTCCGCGTACAGGGCGAAGTCGTCCACGCCCAGCACTCTCGGGGTTGCGGCCGGCGGTAGCGGCAAGCGCATCAAGTGGAACAGCACGCTGGTCCGTGACAGCGGCACCTTCAGGATCTGCAGCAGCCGGGCGCCGCCACGTCCGGCAAGGAGCACCCCGGCCATCTCCACCAGGTGCTGCACCAGCGGGCTGCGGCGCTGGTAGCGCACCGTCAGCCCCTCGACCTGCTCGGCAAACGTCCGCCGGCCGCAGCGCGGGTTGTCACAGAACAACCGCCGCACCGACAGCCCGATCAGCACCGGGCGCCCACCGACGGCGACATCGGCCATAGCGACTGTGCAACCGCGCAGAACCACGACCGCAGTCCGGACACGCCACCGTCACCTCGCGAGTGCAGGCGCTGATGCGGACCACATCGCCCACCACCCACACTCGTTCCACCCGCACCGCATCAAGGTGCGGAGACATGATCGGTAAGAGGTCATCACACTCGCTGACAATGCCCTCGCCCGTGACGGAGCGTCACCGGCGCACGGTGGCACACTCCAGCTTCACGGAAATCTTGCCGGGGCCAGGAAAGTCCGTACGCCGACATCCGCTCTCAAGAACTCATCCGTGACGCCGACGAGTACCGACTCGCCCAACAAGTCAGAAGAGCGAAGTCGGCTCCCCGAGCCACGGCAGCCAGCACGTCGCGACCGACTACACGGCGCCTGCTGGCCTGGCTCTGCGGGTGAACATCGCGCTGCCTACGGTTGAGCGGGACACCGACCGCCAACCTGTCCCACGCAACCGTAGGCACCACAGGTCAGAGCCCCACCCTGCCCACAGTTATCTGGGACAGGACACCTATGAAACAAACCCGGGCCAGGGAGCCTCGCGCTCGCGCTTCGGCTCTCCGGCACCGGCGCCGGGGACGCTCGCTGTGTTCCGGGAGGGCCCGCCGCACCGGCGTGGCCCGGACGGGGAGAGGACTCCGGGGAGACGAGTTCGACCCGTGCGACGATGCAGCGCAGCAGTTGGCCGCAGCCAGGAACCGAACTGCTGCAGCGCACGTCTCCCGCACCATGATCTCAAGCGAGCGCCAAGAGCACGCGATTTCCTCCAGGCTGGTCTCGCCGTCCGAGGTGAGTGTGGATCCGTCGAAGGGCAACGACTACGACAGCTTCGCCGGGGCGTACGCGGCCGCAAACGAGACCAACCTGGTCAATGCCTACTACGAGCGGCCCGCGATGCTGGCCCTCGCTGGAGACGTGGCCGGCCGGCGGATCCTCGACGCCGGCTGCGGCTCGGGGTCCCTGTTTGCCGCGCTGCGCGACCGTGGCGCCATGGTGAGTGGCTTCGACGCGAGTGGCGGGATGCTGGAGCTGGCCCGGCAGCGGCTCGGCGACGGTGCGGACCTGCAGGTGGCGGACCTGGGCAGCCCGCTTCCTTACTCTGATGACACGTTCGACGATGTAGTGGCGTCCCTGGTGCTGCACTACCTGGAGGACTGGGGGCCGGCGCTGGCCGAGCTGCGACGCATACTCAAGCCCGGCGGTCGGCTGATCGCTTCCGTCGACCATCCCTTTGCCATCAACCTCATACACCGTGAGGCCGGCCGCGAGGCCGAGTGCAGCTACTTCGACACCACCAGCTGGACCGTAGAGTGGACCGTGGGCGGCTATACCGCCCTGGTGAGTCGCTGGAACAGGCCGCTGCACGCGATGGTCGAGGCTTTCACCGGGGCCGGTTTCCGGATCACGGTCATCAGCGAGCCGGAGCCTGATCCCGCCGCCCGCGAGATGTTCCCCGAGGCCATCGCGGCCGAGCCGCGCTTCCTGTGCTTCCTGTTCTTCGTCCTGCAGGCCGAGTAGCAACCAGGGCGACCAGCCCCTGCGGAGCGGTCAGCTGTCCTCGTCGTCGGCCGCTTCCTCGCGGGCCAGGCGCCGGGCGGCGGTGGTGACGGCCCCTACCTCGTCACCCCCGAAGGATGCGAGGACGCCCCGATCCTGGGCAGGGAGGCGTCAGCGTCCTGCGCCGCTGAAGCCACGTCACGTCAGGCGGCCTGGTCGAGGCCGGCGGCGGTCAGGTCCTGCTCGCGCAGTGGGGTGAAGTCGACGTCGAGTTTCGGGTCGTATGCGTCGGGCTGGATGCCGAGTTCGTGCGTGGAGTACTCGCCGAACCGGTTGATGTGCTCGGTCAGGTATGGCGAGATGTGCGCCAAGTCCTCCGGGGCGATCTCCCACCCTTCCTCCAGTAGCTGACGGACGATCTCCGCGATGTCCAGGGCGTTGTGGAAGATCACCGCGTTCGTGAGCAGCGCGTTGAACTTCATCGCCTTCTCCTGCTCGATGGGGTCGTTGTCGGCGATGACGCCACGGTTGCCGAAGCCGATCCACTGGGAGAACCGGTTGAACGACTCCACCTTGTTGGTCGCCGCCGTCACCCGCCGGCGCAGTGGCGCATCCGAGAGGTAGCGCAGCATTCTGTGGAATCTGCTGTGTCAAGCCGTGTGCCCTGCGAACGCCTGGATGTCGAGATTGATCAAATGGCCCGCCGTCTATGCGGACCGGTCGACCACGGCACCAAATCTCCGACGCCCGAAAATCTTGTCAGAGTCACGTTCAGCGGTACGTCTACAGCAGGGCGAGGATTTCGGCGGTGGTGCCGTTCTCGGCCAGGAGGGGGAAGATCGTCCCTATGGCGTGCTTGTGCGCCTCCGCGTTGATGTCGGTGACGGCGTCGGTGGCGATGGTGACACTGAAGCCGGCGTCGTGTGCGTGGCGGGCGGTGGACTCCACGCCGAGGCTCGTGGCGATGCCGGTGACCACTACCTGGGTCACGTCCCGCTGCTGGAGCTCAGTGGCCAGGTCGGTGCCTTCCAGTGCGCTCCAGCCGCCCTTGGTGATGACCAGGTCGCCGGGCTGCTGATCCAGTTCGGGGACGATGTCCAGGAACCCGTCCGGGGTCTGCTCGACACGGGGAACAGAGACCTCGCTGCGCCCGATGGGCATCTGGGCGGGATCGAGCCGGACCAGCACGACGGGCAGGCCGGCGGCCCGGAAGTGTGCGGCCAGGGCCGCGCTGTTGGCGATCACGTCGGCGATCGGGTGGACCATCTCGTAGGCCATGGTGCCTGCCTGCAGGTCGACGACCACCAGGGCGGTGCGCTCATCGAGCGTCGTCACGGGCATGGTGTTTGTTCCTTTCTGGTATGGGGGTTCCGCGTCTTTCCCGCCCCGGTCAGGAGGTGAACGGGTTGTCAGTACGGGTGACTACCTCGTGCGGAATTCCTTCGGTATACATGATCAGTGCCGGCCGGCGAGGTCGTCGGGATCGATGAGCAGCCGCCCGGTGATTCGGCGCCGGGATCCCGGGCGGCCCGCCGTTCCTCGTCGGCGCCGCGCCGCCGGTGATGAGCGCGGCGGCGCGGCGCCGTCATCCGGCCCCTCGGCTGGTATTGATGGCGCCGAGCCCGCAGTTCCCTTTGTGTCCTATCTGCAGCGCTACCGGGGTTCTCTCATCGCCGCCTCCATAGGAAGGGAAAGTATTTCCTTTCCTTATTATCCACACGGCTGCGCTGAGGGATCATCGTGTGGGGCAGGTGATGTCGGTGATGCCGCCGCATTGCTCGTTGGTGAGATAGCTGGGCATGTCCGAGGGCCAGTGGTCGGTGGTGTAGTGGGTGAAGGTGCCGATGGCGGTGGTGTAGCCGAGGTTGAGAACGTTGCACAGGGCGACGACGGCGAGGATGCGCGCGGCGTTGGCCTTCCAGCGGGGGCCGGTGATCTGCTCGCTGCCGCGCTCGACGGCCGTCAGGCCGTTTTCGTCGCGGCGGTAGAGCAGGTAGCCGGCGATGACGAACGGGGTGGGGAAGAAGACCAACTCAAGGATCGGGAACTGGTCGTAGTGGCCGCCATGGATGGAGAAACCCTGGATGGCGCCGGGCCAGGCGTCGATGTGCTGGACTAGGGCGCCGGCCAGGTCCATGAGGCTTAGGGTGCACCACACGCTGGCGAACCCCGCGAGGATCACAAGCCAGAGCGGGGCCTCGGGCCGGCGTCGCTTCACTGTGCGTATGGCCCACAGGGACACGAAGGTGGCCAAGGTGAAGGTGACGAAGTAGTTGGACGGATTGATCAGCAGGGGTTCGGCGATGCGGTTGCCGTTCGTGCTGTGATATCCGGGGATGAATCCGGCCCAGCTGCCGCGGTTCACCGCGGCGGAGTTGTAGGTGAACATGGGGGTGAGGAAGTTCAGCCACGGGTCCAGCCAGTAGGAGGACAACCAGCCGAGCATCAGAAGGCGGGCTGAGTCGATCCGCCGGGTCTTGTAGATCCCGCGGATGAACCAGATCAGCCCGACGACCCCCATCACGGTGCTGATGGCCTCGAAGCCCCGCACCATCAACAGCCCGGTCGAGGAGAGGTGGTCAGGGCCGGTGGGTGTGGCTCTGAAATCCGACGAGGCGATCCATCGGATGTAGACGGCAGTCTGGACGGCGATGAATACCGCGCCGAGGCCGGCCCAGACATGCACGGGCCGAAGCCGACGCCGACCGGCGACGTCGACGGCAGGGACATCTTGCAGCATGACGAACTTTCTGTTCGGGATGAGGAGTTCGAGCAGCCCGACGGGCGCCCTCTGGCCGGGGCGGCAGTGGTCGCAAGACAGAGCTCGCGCCGACACGCCGGTCCAGGCCGGCTTTGCGCCGTCAGTCCGCACAGGGGCGCCGCCAAGCGGGCAGCACCATCTGATGGACCAAGCGGCGCAGCTCGTGGTCGGTGATCAAAGCACCCGCTACCTCGGGGTGTTCATGGCCCACGGAGACAGGTTCGGTCTCCGGGCCGGTCAAGGACTGTCGAAGACGAGGGCTGTTGCCGGTCTTGCTCACGACGGGGACCGTCCCTCAGAGATGGAGGAGGCTCTCATTGGGTCTCAGGTCTTCCGGTCGTGACAGAGGGGCAGAAGCACACGGTCGACGAACCGGGCGATCCGGGCCCGGTCGGGACGAACGCCATGCACCAGGAGCTCGTGCAGGTAGAACGATCGCGCCGCATCGGCGACGTACTCTGCGTCGACGTCGGGCCCGATCTCTCCCCGCTCGGCCGCAGCGGTGAGGAGGTCTGTGCAGTAAGCGGTCTCGTGTCGCCGGATGAGCTCACGCGCGAAGGCACCCAGGTCGCCCGCGATCCGGGACGCGACGATCAGACCCACCGCGAGGTTGGGCGACGCCTTCTCGGACGCTGCTTGGCTCTCCATATTGGCGATCAGGTCGCCGCGGAGTGTTCCGGTGTCTGCCAGGGTGACGGATGCCGCCAGCTCTTGCTCAACCGCTCGCTGAAGGGCCGCCGCCATCAGTTCATCCTTGTTGGCCCACCGCCGGTAGGCGGTCTTCGTGCTGGCTCCGGCCGCCTCACACACTGCGCCGACGGTGAGCCTGTCGTACCCAACCTGGGACAGCACCTCAAGCGCCGCGTCAAGGAGTGCCTCCTCCCGCTCACGGCTCAGTGGCCGGCCGACGGTAGCCGCCTTGGGCTCTTTCATTGCCGCCTCCACAGGAAGGGAAACTGTTTCCTTTCCTTATTATGCACACGGCTGCGCTGGCGCGGAACGGAGGGTGTGAACTGTCACAGTCCAGGGCGGTTCATTTCGCGGGAGGCTTTTGATCGCACTGTGAGCGTCCGGCGACCCTGTGTCCCGGTCCGGAGATCCTTGGCGCACTGGCGTCCGATGGCATCGATGATCTGGTCTGCAGTCTTCGTCCGGCAGAACCGGGCCCGCGGGTCTGCGTCCGGTCGGAGCCGCTCACCACAGGCTGGGCAATACCGGACGGGCGCCCGGCCGTCACCATGGGCCATGTGACCAGGCTAGGCCCGCCAGAAGGTCACTTCAGCGACTTCGGACACGGGCACTTATCGTCGGCTCATGCCGGGTGCGGCCGTGTCACAGGCCATCGGCGATGCCCCGCCGGACCTCGATGATCGGCAGCAACTGGCGCGGGGTGGGCCCGGACGGCGTGGGGATGTCGGCGAGGCGTTCCAGGAGCTGGCCCAGGGCGGCTTGGCCATCGTCGACGGCGGCTTGTTCTTCGTCGGTCAGCGGGATCGCGGCCCGCATGCGCTGGAGGTTGTCCTTCGCCTCCAGAAGCTGGGCCTTGCTGGAGTCCTTGGGTGCGTAGAAGTCGCAGCGGGCGCACGCCATGCGGTGCAGGCACTGCTCGAAGAACGTGTACGTAGAAGTTACGTAAAATCTCCCTGGGTGATCATGTAGCCCGGGTTCATCCACGATCCTGGGGAACGGCTTGAGCAGCACATCGGTACTCATGGCCAAGTGGCCGGTACTGGCGCGAAACGATCACGCGGCAACCTGGCTGCAGGCGTGGGAAGATCTCGGGCGCGCCCCGCGGACTCTGGACGCCTATGCGCGCGGGCTGGCGGAATACCTTGCGCTGTGTGAGCGCGAGGCGGTCGATCCGCTGTCGGCGGGTCGACCGCATGTGGGAATGTTCGTCCGCGAGTTGACGTCTCGGCCGCATCGCTGCGGCGCGAACGTCGTGTCCATCGAGTCGGGGGTAGGGCTGGCGAACGCGACGATCCAGCAGCGTCTGGTGCCGGTGCGCCTGTTCTACGACTTCCTTGTCGAGGAAGGGCTGCGCGAGTCCAATCCCGTGGGCCGCGGACGGTATACCCCTGGTCGGCGCGCGAGCGGTCAGCGGGGGCTGGTGCCGCGGTTTTCCAAGCTGCCCTGGATCCCGACGGAGCAGCAGTGGCTGGACCTGCTGGAGGTCGCGCGGCGTGAGCCGGTGCGGAACCGGGTGATGCTGGCGCTCGCCTACGATGCGGCGCTGCGCCGGGAGGAGTTGTGCTCGCTGCGCACCGGTGATCTGGATCCGGCGCACCGGACGGTACGGGTGCGGGCGGAGACGACGAAGAACCGGCTGGAGCGTGTGGTGCCGTACTCCGCGCCGACGGGTGTGCTGCTGGCCGACTACCTCGCCCGTCGCGCGGCCATCAGCCGGGCCCGGGGGCCGCTGTTCTTGTCGGAGTCGCGGCGCAACCACGGTCAGCCGCTGAGTCTGTGGACGTGGTCGAAGGTGGTGCGCCGTCTCGCGCTGACGGCCGGTGTCGAACGGTTTTCCACCCACACCACCCGGCATCTGTGCCTGACCGATCTGGCACGGATGGGCTGGGAGGTGCACGCCATCGCGTCGTTCGCCGGGCATCGCCGCACCGACACGACGTTGCGGTACATCCACCTCTCCGGCCGTGATCTCGCCGAGAAGCTGAAGAGCGGGATGGACCACATTCACGCCTGGCGGGTACGGATGCTCGCCGCCGCGGGCACGCAGAACGACGCGGCGGGAGGAGTCTCGCGATGACGACCACCGTTGCGACTGTGGGTACCGGCGGAGGCTGGCAGTGTCCGATCGACCTGCGCCGCTACGACCGTTCGCCCGTGCTGTCGATGGCGGAGCAGCGTGCCATTCGCGAGCTGGGCGTGCGAAACCTGCGCCGGCTGCGCCATCACGACCCGGATGCTCCCCAGTGGGCCGAGATCGGGCGACTCCTGCGACCTCTGCAGGATGTCAACGCCAGCTTCGACACGCCGCCCAGCATGCACACGCGGCGGGCCATACACGACGCAGCCGCCTGCTGAGGTCTGCGGACGTGGGCCGAACCTTCTGGGGCTGGAGCCAGCAGGATTGGCTGGACTTCCTCGGCCGCAACCATAAGGCCTACCAGGAGCAGGTGCCCGCCTGGGCGGAGGGGTACGTAAGGCCCTTCCTCTGCGGCCACGCCTACCACCTGGGCGGCTACGCTCGGTTCCGGCATCTGGGGCACTTCGACCGTTTGTCGCTGGCCTGCCGCGTCTTCGGGCGACGGCTGGTCGAAGAGGAGATCGCGCGCGTTCGTACCGTGCTGACCGGCTGGGGCTATCAGTACGGCAAGGAAGAGGACAAAGGCGTGCCCTCGGTGATGAGCCAGCTCTTCCTCCTCAACCGCAGCCCGCACACCGGTGACCTCACCACGCCGTTCTTTGACCGCGTCCGGCGCGAGGAGCTTCTGACCGACGGGGGCATGAGGGTCCTGTACGCGGTGCAACGGGCCGTGGCAGCCCTCGGTTTCTGCGACCCGCCCGCCACGGTCTCCGGCTCCGATGTGGTCAGCCAGACCGGGGTGCCACCGGTATGGGCCGCCTGGGTGGAACGGTGGAACGCCACGACGACCATGACCCACCGCTCCCGCCTCCACGTCAGGGCCGCGCTGCTGAAGACCGGACGGTGGATCGCCGCACAGCAGCCGCAAGCCGCCGATCCCGCCGCATGGACCCGGCAGACGTGCGCGGCCTGGATCGCGGCCGTCGACCGCATGGAGATCGGCGACTACGTCGTGCGCACCAGCAGCTTCGCAGAACGCCTCGGCCAACCGCTGCAGGCCAACTCGAAGGCCGGCCTGATCCGCTCCGTACGGGTCTTCTTCCGCGACCTCCAGGACTGGGAGTGGCTGCGCCCGGGATTCGACCCCCTGCGAGCTCTGTCGGTGCCGCTCAGCATCATTGCCCTGCTCGGCCCGCACCCACGGGTGATCGCTGACGAGGTCTGGGCCAAGCTGCTGTGGGCCGGACTCAACCTGGAATCGGCCGACATCCCCCGCGGCAAAGCCGGACCCACCTACCCCCTGGAACTCGTCAGAGCCGTCACGCTGACCTGGCTGTTCGCCGGGCAGCGCAGCAACGAGATCGCCCGGCTGCGCCTGGGCTGCATCCGCTGGCAGCACGACGGCAATCCCGTCGCCGGCGACTCCGATAACGTCCTCGCCCGGGACGCCGTCTGCCTGCTGGACGTACCCGCGCACAAGACCGGCACCGCGTTCACCAAACCGGTCGACCCGCTGCTCGGACAGGCCATCAACGCCTGGGAATCACTCCGACCCCAGCAGCCGAAGCGAACCGACAAACGCACCGGAGAACAGGTCGACTTCCTGTTCTCCCACCGCGCCCGTCCTGTTTCCAGCGGCTACATCAACAGCAGCATCATCCCCATGCTCTGCCGCAAGGCCGGCGTCCCGGCCGCCGACGTCCGCGGCAACATCACCAGCCACCGTGCCCGCTCCACCATCGCCAGCCAGCTCTACAACGCCAAAGAGCCCATGACCGTGTTCGAACTGCAGGCGTGGCTTGGCCACCGCTCCCCGGAATCCACCCAGCACTACGCGAAGATCAGCCCCAACACGCTGACCAAGGCGTACGAGGACGCCGGGTACTTCGCCCGCAACGTACGCACCATCGAGGTCCTCGTCGACCGCGACGCCGTCGCCTCCGGCGCGGCCGCCGCCGGGGAACCGTGGCAGCACTACGACCTGGGCCACGGCTACTGCATTCTGTGGAATCTGATTTGTCAAGTAGTTCAGCCTTTGCCCTGGTTGACGGCGACGATCGGTAGGAGCGTCGCGGTCGCCGGAACGCCGATCTCGCGGGGTGTCGTTCCGGCTGGCGTGGGGATGTCGACCAGTCGTTCCAGCAGCTGGTCGAGCGCGGCCTGACCGTCGTCGACGGCAGCGCGTTCCTTGTCGCTGAGCGGGACGCTCGCCAGCATGCGCTGAAGGTTGTCCTTGGCCTCCAGGAGCTGGCCCTTGCTGGAGCCCTTCGGTGTGTAGAAGTCGCAGCGAGCGCAGGCCATCCGGTGCGGGCACTGCTCGAAGAACGTGTAGGTGCAGAACCCGTGACCGAGGTCGTAGTACTGCCACGGCTCGCCCGACGCGGCCGCTCCGGAGGTGACCGCGTCCCGGTCGACCAGGACTTCGATGGTGCGGACGTTGCGCTCGAAGTACCCGGCGTCGTTGTAGGCCCTGGCCAGCGTGTTCGGGGTGATTTTGGCGTAATGCTGAGTAGCTTCTGGGCTCCGGTGACCGAGCCAGGCTTGCAGCTCGAACAGCGTCATCGGCTCCTTGGCGTTGTAGAGCTGGCTGGCGATCGTTGACCGGGCCCGGTGGCTGGTGATGTTGCCCCGGACATCGGCGGTCGGGACGCCGGCCTTGCGGCAGAGCGAGGGGATGACCGCGGTGTTGATGTAGGTGTTCGCGAGGCGTTTGGCCCGGTGCGCGAACAGGAAGTCCACCTGCTCACCCGTCTTGCGGTCCAGCATCCTCGGCTGCTGCGGCCGTGCATCCTGCCATGCCTCGATCGCCTTGCCCAGCAGGGGGTCGATGGGCTTGGTGAAGGAGGTGCCGGTCTTGTGGGTGGGGACGTCCAGCAGGCAAACGGCGTCGCGCGCCAGCACCTCGTCGGAGTCGCCGGGAATGGGGAAGCCGTCGTGCTGCCAGCGGATGCAGCCCGTGCGGAGGCGGGATATCTCGTCGCTGCGCAGGCCACCGAAGAGCCAGGTCAGGGTGACGGCGCGGATGAGTTCGATCGGGTAGCAAAGTCCGTAGGTGTTGGTCGGGAAGTCCTCGGGATCGACGTTGAGCCCGGCCCACAGCAGCTTCGCCCATATGTCGTCGGCGATCACCCGGGGGTTGGGGCCGATCAGCGCCGCGACGCTCCTGGGCGTGGCCAGTGCGCGAACGGGGTCGAAGCGGCGGGGAATCCACTCCCATTCCTGGCAGTCCCGGAAGAACGTCCTGGTCGCGGTGAGGTAGCCGGCCTTCGTGCGAGGGGACAGCGGTTTGCCGCCGCGCTTGTCGAGTCCCGCCCGGCGCTGCACGTGCTCGCCGACGGTCATCCGGTCCAGGGCCGCGACCCAGGCCGCGCAGGTCTCGCGGGTCCACTGGGCGGGTTCGACGATCTCGGGGTGCTCGGCGGCGAGCCACCGGCCCGCCTTGGCCACGATGGACCGGAACCCGCCCCTGACCTTCGGCGTGAGCGTCGAGGTGTCGTGCCAGCGCTCCACCATCGCGGCCCAGGGCTCAGGAACGCCTTCGAGGTCGGGCATCACGGCGTGGATGGGCTTGGGCGGTGGGCCGGCGTGTCCGAGGGCGGCGATCGCCCGGTGAACACCGTGGAGGTTTCCGCGCCGGGCCCCGGACGGGAGCGCAGGGCTCTCGCGGGCCCGTTGCAAGGCATCGGTGGTCATGTCCTGCAGAAGCGGGCTGCGGTTGATCAGCATGATCTGGACCAGCACGGTGCGGAACTGGCCGAAGGCGCCGTTCGAGGGGTGATAGCCCCAGCCCTGGAGGGTGGCCGCCACCTGCGCGATCGTCTCCTCGACCGGCTCTTGACCGAAGACGCGCCAGGCAAGCGAGCGGCGGATGAACCCGCCGATGCGGTGGAAGTCGGTAAAGTCGCCGAGCAGGTAGGCGAACGCGGCCACGTAGGGCCGGACCGTGCCGTCAATCCACCCTGGCCAGGCGGCCTCGAACTCCTTGTGGCCAGGGGCGATGAGGCGGACCCAGTCGTCTGCCGACCACGCCCAGAACGACGTGCCGTCCTCCAGGCAGCGCCGCAGGATCAGGCCGATGGCGTCGGTCACGGCCCGGCGATGGGCGGGCGTGTCCGGGCACCACCGAAGCACGGCTCGTGCATCGTCGAGCGGGCGGAGCAGTCGGGAGATCGCCCGCCACTCGACCCGCTCCGGGGCATAGCCCCGGCGTCGGCGAACCTCCCAACCCAGACCGGTCAGCGCCGCGCTCTCGCGTTCAGCGAGTTCGGGGCGACGGTCGTATCGGGCCGGGTCAATGGGCCAAGGCCAGGAAGGGGCCGTGGCCGTCTCGGAAGCGGCCGCCGATATCGCCGCGGTCACAGCGCGACCGTCCCGGTCGCCTGCTCGCCGAGACGGGCCAGCATCTGCACCCGCCAGCCGTGGATCTGCTCCATGCCACGGCTGAGCTTGTCGGCCAGATCCCGGCCCGACAGGTGGATGTAGGTGAGTGTGGAGTCGGTGTGCCGGTGGCCGGCGAAGGTGGCGATGGCGTGCAGTTCCCAGCCCATCCGGGCCAGGTCGGTCAAGCAGAGGTGTCGCGTGGTGTGCGTGGAGAATCGCGGGACATCGGCGGCCAATGCGATCCGGCGGACGACCTTCGACCAGGTCCACAGGCTCAGCGGCTGGGCGTGGTTGCGCCGGGACTCCGACAGGAACAGCGGGCCGCGGGCCCGGCTGATCCTGGCCCGGTGTGCGAGGTAGCCCGAGAGCAGGACGCCGGTCGGCGCGGAGTACGGGACGACGCGCTCCAGCCGGTTCTTGGTCGTCTCAGCCCGTACCCGCAGGGTTCGGTGGGCCGGGTCGAGGTCATCGGTCCGCAGCGAGCACAGCTCCTCGCGGCGCAGTGCGGCGTCATAGGCGAGAGCGAGCATGACCCGGTTGCGGACCGGCTCCGCGGCGGCGACCGCGAGGATGTCCAACCACTGCCGCTCGGTGGGTATCCACGGCAGCTTCGTGAGCCTCGGAACGAGGCCGCGCTCGTGCCCGCCACGGTGCCGGCGGCCAGGCGTGTAGCGGCCCCGGCCGACCGGGTTGGAGTCGCGCAGTCCGTCCTCCACAAGGAAGTCGTAGAACAGCCGGACCGGTACCAGGCGCTGCTGAATCGTGGCGTTGGCCAGGCCCGAGCCCGAGTCGATCGAGACCACATTCGCTCCCCGGCGGCTCGGCCGAGATGTCAACTCCCTTACATAGACGGCGATGTGTGCCCGGTTCGCGGTCAGTGGGTCGACATTCTCCCGCTCGCACATCTCCAGGTACTCGGCCAGCCCCCGGGCGTAGGCATCGATCGTCCGGGGAGCCCGACCCAGGTCGCTCCACACCTGCAACCACCCAGCGGCCTGCTCGTGCCTGCCGAGCACCGGCCACTTCTCGTCCAGCACCACCGTGCCCAACACATCTCCTCAGTCCGTGGTCGTACCGCAGGGAGATGATCTCCGCTGCGGTCAGATTCCACGTAACTGATAGCTGCACCGTACGGATCACCCGGCCGACCTCCCGGAAGGCGGCGTAGGTGGCGTTCTTCCGTGAACCGGAGCGCAGCCGCTTCAGCAGCGTGGAGGAGGAGATGGCACCTTCGCGTACGGAGACGGCCACGCGCATCAGGTGGCGGAACTGGGACTCGATCAGGTCGAAGTCGATGACGTGCTTGCCCGGCTCGCCGAACAGGGCGTCGATGTGCACGTACTCCGTGGCCTTGGAGGGCCGGTAGAAAGGTCAGTTCCTTCCAGTTCCTGATCCTGGGCATCAGGTCGAAGCCCAGCAGGTGGGTGAGCGCGAAGACAGGGAAACTCTGGCCTTGGGTATCGGCGTGCACAGTGGTCGGCTGCACCTCGCTGGTGTTCTTCAGCAGGCCCTCGATGATGTAGACGGCCTCCCAGACGCCGCATGGGATGAAGTGCGTGAACAGCGCGATGTAGGTGTCCGAGACGTGGTGGTAGGCGATGCCGCCCGGCTTGCCGTACCGGACGCTCGTCTCGGAGAGCAGGTTGTCGAGGTAGGTGTCCATGTGGGTGCCGTCCGCAGCCACCGCGGTGCCGTCGCCCCACGCCTGCGAGATGTCCAGGCGGGCGTGCGCGTTCACCAGGTCGGCGACCGCCTCGTTCAGCAGCACGATCGAGAAGTGCTTGTTGGCGACGTACGACAGCTCGTGCCCGCTCACGCCGGGGATGTGCCGGGCGGCCTCGTAGGGGCCCATGTTGGTGCCCTTGACGAACGTGACGATCACGTAGCGGCCCAAGGGGTCGGTGAGCTTGGGCTCGTTGCCGGACGGCGGGCCGAAGCGGCGCCACCACTCCACCCAGTACGCGGTCCGGGCCACGATCCCCATCAGGGACCGCTCCGGCATCCTCGCCTTGATCTCCTGCTCCAGGCGCTTCGCTGAAGGCCGCTGGCCGTCAGCGCGGAACGCCTTCAGCGACGGGATGCCCGTCTCCGGATCGATGACCAGGCCCTCGTTCTCCGGGTACCCGGCGTCCGCCGCCGCGGCAGCGCCTCGCAGCTTGTCCTCCAGCTGCCGTCGGAAGAACTTCGCGTCGAACTCGGCGCTCTCGCCCGGCTCGGCGAGGCCGACCTCCACCAGGTAGGACCCCAGCGTCTCCTGGACGACTTCCCAGTCCAGCAGTTGCTCGGACCAGTCGGCGTACTCCTCCGAGCCGACCACCGCGACGTCGCCGGTACGCAGCTCCTCGGCGAGTGCGGTGAAGACCATCGCCTCGAAGTGCTTGCGGACGAACTGCCCGGTCCGGGTCTTGTCGAGGACGGCCTTGCGCCAGTTCTGGGTGGCGAAGGAGATGTCGACCTCCTTGCCCTCCTCGTTGAAGGCGGTGATGTACTCGCCGCGGGCCGCTTGGTGACGCTGGGCGTGCGCGAGCGCGTCCAGCACCCGGCTGTCCTCGCTGGTCGCGGTGAACTTCAGGTTCTCGGCGGCGGCCAGGTCGAACGTCACTGCCCGGTCCCGGCCGATCTGCCCGTACAGCAGGACTTCCCAGAAGTTGCCGTGGTGGGCGGAGACCTTCTCGATCTGCTCGTACTGCTTGGCGAACCCGCCGAAACCCTCCACCGCCCGTGTGACCGCGCCGAGCCCGCCGGCCTGCACCATCTGCGCCTTCACCAAGGTGAGGACCGCAGGGGAGACTCGGCCCTCCAGCCGCTTCGCGACCTCGGCCACCGACGCCTCCTCGTCCAGGCCCTCCAGGGCCTGGCGGGCCTCGGCGGTCATGGCCGCGGCCTTCTCCAGCGCTTCGTGGGCCGGGCCGCCCTCGTCGATGTGCTTGAGCACGGTGCGGTAGTTCCCGATCAGGGTCTCAACGATCTCCCGCTCGGCGAGCCGGATCTCCTCCAGCTCCGCCTTGGCCTTCTTGATCTTCGTCGCCACGCGCTTGCAGAACATCGTCGCCAGGTCGTCCCGCACTCGCATCCGCGCCTTGTGCGTCAGGGCCGCGACCAGCGCGATGCGTTTGACGGGGGCGAAGTCCCGTAGCTCCGAGGCATCAGCCGCGTCGGCCTCCCCGGCGAAGTCGGTGATCTTCCCTGCGGCGACTCCGTCCATCCACACATCGGTGTCGCCGAGACCGTCCAGCCATTCCAGACGCTTGGTCAGGTTCTTGAAGTGCGACCAGGTCGGGCCCTTGGCGGGCTTCTTCAGCCGGTTGAACAGCGTCGTCCCGTCGCTGTCGCGCTCCTCCAGCAGCCGCATGAGCCCTGCCCGCTGAGCGGCGCTCATGCGGTCGTGGATGCCCGCGCGGATCGAGGCGTTCACCTCGGTGCGGATCTTCGAGGCCATCTTGTCGAAGGTCGAGAATCCCGGCAGTTCCAGCCCGGCCTCCACCACCTTCTCCAGCGCGATGTTGATTAGATCTGCTGGGCGGTTCTTCGCCGCGGCCTCCTTGCGGATCGACTGTTCGACGATCCCCCGGGCCTTTGCCTGGTCGTACGTCACGCCGACCCGCTTGCGGACCAGGCCACGGTGATGCTTGGCCGTCCTCTCCGATCGGTAGACCGGCAGAGTGCCCTCCGGCAGCTCCACCGCCCGCCGTACGAAGTCCACCACCATCACCGGGACGTCCTCCAGAGCCGGGAAACCCCATGCGCCGGTACGACTTCAACATCAGCAGCAGGGCCAGCAGATACTCATCGCAGTCCGTGGCATCGGCCGCCCACTCCAGCTCCTCGCGAGTCGGCGAGAAGAACAGATGCAGCTCGTGCGCGGTGATCAGCCGCTTGAACCGCGGATACGCGGTCCGCTCGATCGAAGTCACAACCCACCCCAGGCCCAGATGACGCTCAACATCACCACCAACGACACTGAGCCGAACGGGTGACGGGCCGGGCCCTCAGGGCTTCAAGATCATCCTGTTGCCCCTTTGACGCGTATCTCGGTCACACCCCTGGATCGCGCGGCAGTCCGCCGCTGTCGGCCCATACGGCCAGCCGCCCGACGGCATACAGAAGCCGCCGCACCTCGTAGCTGGTGGCCGGGGCGGTAGCCGCCACCGTCGCCCGTACCTGGTCGGCGACCGGCGCCCACCGCCGGTGCGGCAGCCGCGGGCGGTAGTCACGGATCCGGCCGGAGATCTCCGAGTTCAACGTCACGGCCCAAGCCCACCGGCTGGTCAAGCAGCCAGCGAAGGGGTTGAAGCCGATCTTCACGGAAAGGAGTGCATCTGCATGGTCGGAGGCATGAACCGCCGAAGGCCGCCGCGCGAGCTTGCCCGCGATCCGGAAGCCTGGCCCCACGCCCAGCTCACCGACCCCGGTGCCGTCGCCGTCCAGGCCATCGCCCGAACCCTCACGAGCATCCTGGAGACCCAGAAGCGGAGCCTGCGGCAGACCGCCGCCGGCGCCGGGGTCAACCGGCAGGCCATCGCCGACCTGCTCGCCGGACGCTGCTGGCCCGACGTCGCCACCGTCGCCCGCCTGGAGAACTTCCTTGCCGTGCCGCTGTATCCGACCTGCGGCGGAACGCATCCCGACCACTGAAAACCGGCCTTCCCGCCCCCGGGCACCAACGGCGTCCAGGAACGACGAAATAGGCCACGCACCCCCCGGGGCGAGCGCGGTTGCTCTAACCTCGGGAGAGTGCGTGAGCCACTACCAATGGGGTCCACGTCGAAGGTTTCGAAGAGGGTCCAAGCTCAACGGAACCCGTCCCCTCCTCCCCGTAACGGGAGGAGGGGACAGTTTCGGGATGGCGCTGTCGTCAGGCGGCCCCTTCCAACCCGGTCTCGTCACCGGGCCCGGACCGCGCTGCCTGCCCGGCCTCGGGTGTCCGCACGATCGCGAACACGGCGGTCTTCACCTCGGCGATCCGTCCGTGTCCGGCAAGCCGCTTGCAGGTCGCGCGGATCGTCTCCACCGCCGCCGTCCCGGACTTGCCCTCCGTCGGGCGCCCCAGAGCAGCGGTGAGATCCCTGACGTGCATCTGCTTCCCGGACGTGGCCAGCAACTGCTCGATGGCCTGCATCACCTCGCCGGACTTCGCCCCAGCCCTCTGCTTCGGCCGCGCGTTCTTGGTGCCTGCCTGCCGGCGTCCCTGCGGGGACGCAGCCGTCTCAGCTGCCGGAGCAGGGGAGTCGTCGTGCGAGGGTGGGGTGTCGCTCCCGGCCGTCTCCGAAGCGGTTTCATGCTCCTCAGCAGCGCTCGGTGCCTGGGCGAGGATCTCGTCGAGGGCACCGGCGAGCTGATCACGGGTGGTCTGGGCTTTCAGCAGATCATCCTGGACAGCCGCGAGTTCGGCCGCCAGCTCACGCTGGCGTTCCTGGAGACGGTCTGCCTTGCGGGCGTAGAAGTTCACGGCCGCACGCACCCCTGACGCCGCAGCAGCATCATCCGTGTCAGCGAAATCCATCCGCCCTCCCCAGCCAGACGACGCCTCAGGCGCATCGCCAGACATCGTAGGCAACGCCAGACGTCCCAGACAGCCAAATGGCAAACCACGTCTGGCAGTTGGCCAGACAGACTGGCCTCCGCACGGCACGGCCTCGCACCCGCGGCTGACGACTACCGCTGCCAGACGTACCGAACAGGACCGCAGCCGCACCGATGTCGCCCCGGGCCGGAATGAGTTCCCCGAAACGCATTTCGTCGTCTCCGGCAGCGGGCGGCGGCATCACCACTACGATGCCTCTCATGCATCACCTCTGTGACTGACCAGCGATCGTTCTGTGGCCCTCCGCAGGCCACGGGGCACACACGACGTCATTCCGTCGTTCGTCCCGTTCATCTTTCGGGACGTCACACTGCTGGAGTCACTGGTGTTCCTCGCTCGACGCCGCCCTCACGGAAGCCTTGTCGCGCTCCTGCGTGACAACGCCGACTTCCGACGCCTCTTCTGCGCTTCCGCTCTCAGCCTGACCGGTGACTGGTTCACTTTCGTCGCCCTGAGCAGCTTCGTCTACCGCCACACGGGCTCGCCGGGCTGGACAGCACTGCTGTTCGCCGTCAACTCCCTGCCCGGGGTCGTGCTGCTGCCGCTGATCGGACCCCTCACCGACCGGTTCGACCGGCAACGCCTGCGCATCGCGTGCGACCTGGGCGCGATCATCCCGGTCGCCGGCCTGCTGGTCGCCTTCCACATCCAGTCCGTCCCTCTGGCCCTCGGGTGCCTGGCAGGACTGTCCATCGCCGCAGCGATCGCGAGTCCCATCCCCGAGGCCGCACTGCCGAACCTCGTCACTGCCCGAGAGCTTCCACTGGCACAGACTGCTCTGGGAAGCCTCTACTCGGCGGGCCTCCTTGTGGGAGCTGGCCTGGGAGGCGTGGTCTCCGCGGCATGGGGCCCCTCGGTCACTCTCGTCATCGATGGGGCGACCTTCGCCGTCTCCGCACTCCTCATCATGAGGATCAGGCAGCCGCTCTCCAAGACGATCGCGAATCGTCGGATCCGGATGCGGGCCGATACGGCCGAACTCTGGACCTTCGTACGGACCACCTCGGTGGTCTCCGCCTTTCTGTGGCTGACCGTGGGACTGCGCCTCTGCTACGGCATGGTCGGCCTGCTGCCTGTTTACGCTCTCGACCGCTTCCACGTCGGCGACGCCGGCGTCGGTGCCCTGTATCTGGCACAAGGACTCGGCGCTGTACTGGGTCCCTTCCTCGGCCGACGACTCGTCGCCGGGTCGATGCGCCGCAGACTGAACGCCGCCGGTGCCGCCCTGGCGCTCTTCGGGATCGGCTATCTTGCCCTGGCGCAGGTCACAGCCCTCGGTCCCGGCATGGCCGCAGCTCTGATCGGCCACATCGGAGTGGGCGCCTGCGCCATCCTCGCCGTCAACGGCCTTCAGCTCGCGACCCCCGACCACATCCGCGGCCGGGTCATGGTCCTCGTCTTCGGCCTCTCCTCCGCTTTCCAAGGCGTGTCGTCTCTCGCGGTGGCACCTCTGGCCGCGTCCATCGGCATGCCCGACACCACCCGACTTCTCGCTGCACTCGCCATCGCCTGCGCAGCCGTCTGGACGGTCGGTGTAACACGCACGGGGACAGCGCGAAAGCGCGTCGAACCGGACATGTCCCACGAGGACACCCCGGACCTCGCGCACTGAGTCCTGTCAAGAACATGCCCACCTGCACCTTCGAGGGGTGGGCCGCAGACCGCAGCGGCAAGTGGAGACACCACCCTCATTTCCTGCTCTGCGTGTGACCAGCGCATATGCAGTCGCACTCACGTCCGGTGTTCGTCCGGTAACCGCACTGTGATCGCCCCCCCCTCGCGGGAGAGAGTGTTGAAGCGGCAACGGGTGTCCGGACGCACGGTGTCGCAAGGCCACGACCAGCCCCGAAGGGAGTGAATACAGTGGACGACCTCCTCCAGAAGATCGCCGCGACGATCACGAACGAGGACATCACGCAGGCGCAGGAGTCCTCCGCCGCCATGAGCGAGACGAGCGGTGACGCCAAGAAGTACCGGCTGCAGATGTTCGCCGCCGACCAGGGCTGAGCCCGAGCGGGCCGCCGCCGCAGGAAAGATCCACTCAAGAATCCCTGCGGCGGCGGCCCGCGATCGCACCCCCAACAGTAGCTGCCGCCGATGAGGCGAGGAGAGGTCATGCTGCATCTGTTCGGAGCCGAAGAAAATCTGAGGACAATCACCGCTCTCGCCTTTCCTTTCATCGGTGAGGGGCAGCCGGTGACATTCCCTGTCCTCAAGGAGGCGTACCGATCCTTCCTCCGAACTGTGCAGCCGAGCGTCCCGTCGGAAACCGGTGACGAGCCCGCTTACATCCAGGAGACGCGTCGAACCCTGGAGTACCTGGGCGTCTTCAGCGCAGACTCGGCCTTGACCGACACCCGCTACCAGTTCGGAACCGTGAACGAATCCTCGGTGGCGATAGAAACAGGTGCGCAGAAAGCGCTGGCCTGGACCCAGAAGTGCGCGGACTCGATCGCTCGGCGAGACGAAGCCTTCGCCGCGCTCTTCCCGCTGGCCATGAACGCGGTCTTCCAGGCGCCCAGCGGGATCGCCAGCGGAGGCACCACCAGCGCTGCACTCGGTGTCCTGTGGGTTGACCCGAGGGACTCGTGGGACGACCGTGATCTCGAAGAATTTCTGATACACGAACTGAACCACACGCTGATCTTCCTGGACGAGTGTCGGTTCGGACTCTTCACGTCCTACCCGGAACTCCTCAAACAGGAGAACTGGGTTACCTCCGCGATCCGCAAGACAGTCCGACCGCTGGACAAGGCGTATCACAGTGCGATTGTCGCTGCGGACGTCCTGCTCGCGCGTGAAGAAATTCTCGGGCACCCGGATTCCGCGATACTTCACCCTCTCTCGCCGGCCATGGCGCAGGGAGCCATGGAGGCCATCAGGGACATCAGCCTTCCGCCCACACGAGATCTCCTCACCCCGCACGCGCTGGAAACCCTGGACCGCTGCCGACAAGAAGTAGAGCGTCTGACGCGGAAGAACGGGTGGCCGATGGCCGTCCCGGCCGGCGAGTGAGGAGCTGGCCAGCCGTGTATTTTCTCGGAGGCGCTGCAGCCAACCTGCAGACGGTCATGGTGCTCGCCCGGCCACACCTGCCGGAGGGCGAACCGGTCAACGAGACAACCGTCGCCCGGGCCTACCGCGACTACCTCGCCGACCTTCAGCCGGGCGTCCCCAGCACCCCCACCACCGAGACATTCCTTGTGCGTGACGAATCCCAGTCCGAATTCCTGGCCGACCTGTTCGGACTGAAGGAGAGCCCGGAGAGAACCCAGGAAGACGCGGTGGCGGAAACGCCATCAATGGATGACACGAAGTCCGCTTTCTTTGGCGAAGGGCTGAAGGGGCTCGCCCAGTACGACGCGGAACTCTCCATGCTCTTCCAGATGGCCGTGAAGTCGATTTTCTCCACCCCGGCCAGTCACATCCCCGGAAGCATGACCGTACGTGCCGCGCTCGGCGTCATGTGGGTGTACCCGCTCAAAACCTGGGCGATCGAGGACCTGATCGAGGCGTATGTGCATGAACTCACGCACACGCTCGTCATGCTCGACGAGCGCCGCTTCACCCACTACCCGCACTACGACGAACTGGAATACGAAGAGAATCTCGTGAACTCTGCGATCAGGAACGAGAAACGCTCACTCTTCGCCTCCGTGCACAGTGTCTTCGTGGCGAGCGAACTTCTTCAGCTGCGAGAAGTCCATCACGGCCACCGGCTGGAGTTTCGCATACACCCGCCATCGCGGAACATGCGCGAAAAGTCGCTTGCGGCTCTCGAATCCATTCTTGCTCTCCCGAACATCGATCGCCTTGCCAGTCCCCGGCTCCGGGACCTGCTCGAAACAACAGGAAAGCAGCTGGACACCCTTCGTCCTGGCGCACTGGGATCCTGATCGAGAGAAGGTGGACAATGTTTTTTCTCCGAGGTCCCGAAGAAGGACTCCAGGACGTCGTCACACTCTCCGCTCCCTACCTCGACCGGCGCAGCGTTTCGCTTCCCGCGGTCAAGGCCGCCTACCAGACGTACCTTGCCGTTCAACAGCCCAAGGTCCCAGCGAAGACCGTGGAACACACGGAATTCGTCCGCGATGCATCATGGCGGACAGAGCTGAGCCGCTGGTTCCGCAACCCTGACGCACCTGACGCGGCAGGAGTACCGGAAGACTCTTCGGCAGTAGAACGGGCCATGGACCGAGTCGAAGAAGGATTCCGCATCCTGTGCGGGAGCGAACCCGAACTTGCCCCGCTGTTCGATCTGGTCGTCAATCAGGTATTCGTCATGACGCTCCCACAGGAACCGGGCAGCGGTTCCTCCTTCGACGGAGTCGGGCTCGTCTACGTCAACCCTCTGCCCGAGTGGAGCACGCAGGACGTCATCGAATGCCTGGTCCATGAGTTCGCCCACACGCTCCTCTACCTGGATGCCCTACGGCACACTCACCACCCTGACTACCGCCTGCTCGACATGCCGGAAAACGAGGCGGAAACCGCGATCACCGGGCGCCGTCGTTCAATCTTCTTCGCGTTCCAGAGCTTCCTCATCGCAGCCGAGATCCTCACCGTCCGACACCGGCATCCCGAAATCTGCCCCGGCGTAGGCATACACGGGTCCACTCCCGAGATCCTGGCCACCGCGAAGAGGACGTACGACCGCTGCATGGCGCATCCCAACCTCGACGCTCTCGCGACACCCCGGCTCAAGGCCCTTCTCAGCGACGCTCGCACTCGCATGCTGGAGATCGAGCAGAGCATGTAGCGGAACCCAGGGCACTGCTCGCTCGCACTCGCTGTGAGTCAACCTCATGTGAAGCCGACGGGGAACGATCTTCGACGTCACGGGGAACGATCTTCGGAGCGTATAGTCGCCGCACGTCACACGCACTCGTGAACACCCCACGCACGACTGTTCTTGAGTTCGCTCGGGAGCGGTTGACGAGATCCCGCCGATCTTCATGATCGGTCGGGATCTTCGTCGTTTCCGGGGTCTGTTCGAGCCTGTTCGGGGTGGTGGATGGCGGCGGACGCCCAGCGTGGCCGTGCCGCTGTCCGGCTTCTCCGTGTCACACGCATCGCAGCCAGCCCCGGGGTGCCGGGGCTGGCTGCGGTCGTGTTCGGTTCTTGTGGTTCAGCGGCCTGTGGTGGGTGGCGGCGGCCGTCCGGTCTGTGTGGGTGGTTCGGTCTCCCGTGGTGCTGGCGGCTGGGGGTCGGTGTTGTCGAAGACGGTGTCGGTGAGTTGGGTGCCGCTGCGCTGGCAGAGCCAGGTTTCGAGGATGTCGAGGTTTCCGGCGGTGACCAGGATGGCGACGAGGAGCGTCTGGGCTGCCTGGCCCGGTGCCGGGCGGTGTTTCGGGTTGCCGATGTCGATCTCTTCGCCCTTGAGGCGCCCGTGGATGCCCTCGTTGTGCGAGCGGATGGGTTTGTAGGCGGCGATCCAGTCGTCGGACAGGTAGTGGCTGTCCTGCCGGAACTTGGCGGTCTTGAGGTCGCCGGAGGCGTCGGCGGGGACGGTGATGTCGGACTTGCTGCTGACACGGGGCAGTTCGTCCGCCGGTGGCGGGGTGAGCCATTCGTCCTGGGGGAGCTGGACGGTTGGTCGGGCGGAGGGGTGTGCGGCGCGTTTGCGGCTGTCGCTGAAGTCGACCGTTGCAGAGGGCGGGCCCGGGGTGCGGGGTGTGCGGGGGCGGAGCCGGTCGCGGCGTGCGCAGTTTACCGACGGCGAGGGTCCGGCGGCAGGGCATTGGAGGCGGATGGCGCCGCGTGCGTCGGGTCCTTGTTTGGTCTTGAGGTAGTGCGGCTCGCGGGCGGTGATGTGCTCGGTGAGCTGCTGGTTGTCGTGGATTTCGCGTACGGCTTTGTCGTCCAGGCCGCGGGTGGCCTGCACGAGTGCGGCGGGCATGTGAGGGCAGGCGAGGGAGCCGTCGACGAGCAGGGCGCCCTGCCAGCTGCCCTGCTGACCGCGGTCATTGACCTTGTAGTCGAGGGCGAGTCGGTAGCCGAGGCGGCGTACGGGGATCTGAAAGTTCTCAGGAGAGCACCCGGTGTAGGCGCGGTCGGCCGCGCAGGTGCCCACCGGCAGGCCGAGGCCGCCGAGTTCCTCCAGGGCGAGGACGGCGTTGCGGCCGGTGCGGACGGTGGGGGTGTCCAGGACCGGGCCGACGCACATCTGCGGGTAGGCCGTCGGCTTGCCCGCGGGCTCGCCGGGGCGGCGGCGGTGCGCGGCGACGGCGAACGTGGCGCTGTAGCCGAAGGTGCCTTCGTCGGAGCCCCCCCTGAAGTGCCAGCCTGCGGTGATCTCCACCGACGCGGTCTGGGACCGTTCGCTGGCGTGGCGGGCGAGGACCGGGATGGCGGTGGCGTCCACGCCGAGGTCCCCGCGCCAGCCGCGCAGGTGGCCCCGGACCTGGGCAGATCGGACCGGGGCCAGGACCAGTTGGTTGGCCAGCTGCTGGAGCCGTTCGGCGGCTTGCCGGCCGGCGGGGACGTTCCAGGCCGTCCGCGCAGGCGTCGGCGGTCTTCTGGGCAGGCGGGAGCGGCGGTCGCGGCGGGCGGGGGCGAGGATGGTGAGGCCGACCTTGAAGTCCTCGATCCTGGTGATCTTTCCGGGGCGGATGCGGGGTCGCAGGGCGCGTGCGGCCGTCTCGTCCGCCGCGGGGCGGGGGGGCTATGCAGAGATCGCTGCTACACCACTCGGCGGGACGCCATCGACCAGTCAATGGCAGTTCGAGGTAACGATCGGGCAGGTGGACGGATGCCTGAGTCGCCCTCGCCTGGAGGTTTCGTCAATGCGGTCGCGTCTTCTGGAGACCGGACGGACCATCCCTCCAGAACCACCACGGAACTCACGAACAATTCATTTGGTCCCGGCGGCGTCGACAAGGAGCGGCAGGAGGACTTGGTCGACGATGCGGGTGATGCCGTCGGCATGGAGAGGTGCGCCGAGGAGTGATTCGTGTCCGAGCATGAGCGCGATGGCGGACGCGATTTCGAGGCGATCGGGCGCCAGGATGCGCTCAACGCGTTCGGAGGTGAGTTCCCCGCGATGGTGGGCCCGGTTAAGGCACGCGGCGATGCCGTCGCGTTGCGCGGCGACGTATCGTGCGCGGAGGATCGCGGTGATCTGTGGGTGTGTGGGGGTGGTGGCGGCGAGAACGGTGGTGAGGCGCTGCGCTCTGGGTTGTCCGCAGGCGCTGGTTCCCACGAGAGTGAGGATCAGGTCATCACGGAGAGTGGCGGCATCGGTGACACTTTGGGGTGGGTCAGGAAGCAGGAGGCTTTCCAGCGCGTCTGCGACGAGGTCTTCGCGCGAGGCCCAGCGTCGGTAGACGGTGGCTTTGGCGACGCCGGCACGTAGAGCGACGGCGTTCATGGTGAGGTTGGCATAGCCGTGCTCCGTGAGGAGGTCCAAGACGGCTTCGATGATGCTTGCGTCGCGCGCGGTGTCGCGCGCAGGGCCGTAAGAGGCGCTGGGGCGCTGTCGTCCGGAGGTACTGGTCTTCCTGCTCACACCCTAGACTGTATCGTATCGAGTTGCGTGTCTGCGGTACGCCCAGTCGGTGGCGAGGATGGAGAGCGCTCCCGGCGAGGGGCTATCTGAATGATCTTGGGATTCGCGGGCAGGAGCCGGGCATCCGTGAGGGCGGGGCTCGGTACGCGCCGCGACCCACGACTGCGCCGGCGGCGGCCCGGCGTCGAGATGTTCGCGCCAGGGCACGGCGACCCGCGTCCGGTCGGATCCTCTCGACCCGTAAAGAGCCCGCGGGTATCGCCCAGCAGGAGATTCCACCTGCCACCACGTAGCGGATCGCATCCAGCAGTTGGCGGTGGCAGTAGACCTCGGGCCGCCCGTGCGGCCAGGACGGTCCTGTCCGGCTGATCAGCAGCATTGTTGTGCGCGTGCTGATGCGCCCCTCCAAGCAGGTAGGCGCCGGCGCCGAGGGTGATCCGAGGGCATGGCGACGGATCGGGCAGTGCTGCAGAACGTACACTCGATACCACGACGTCTCGATACGGTACAGTTTCGGGTTAGGTAAGAACGCGAGATCAGAACCATCGAAGGAGACCCCCATGTCCCGACTGGGCTCCGTTCCGCTGTCCGTCCTGGATCTGGCGACCGTCAGTTCCGGCAGCACCGACGCCGAGGCCGTCAACCGCTCCGTCTCACTCGCACAGCACGTCGAGGGACTGGGATACCAGCGGTTCTGGACCGCCGAGCACCACAACATCCCGTCGGTGGCCAGCAGCGCGCCCGACCTCCTGGCGCTGCGCGTGGCGGACGCCACCTCGACCATCCGGGTCGGCGCGGGAGGGGTGATGCTGCCCAACCACTCCCCACTCCAAGTCGCGGAGCGCTATCTCACTCTGGAGGCATTCCACCCAGGCCGCATCGACCTCGGGCTCGGCCGCGCACCGGGCACCGACCGGCGCACCGCGCACGCCGTGCGCCGCTCGGAGGCCCTCGACTTCGGGAGCCAGATCGACGAACTGACCGGCTTTCTGGACGGTGCCCTGCCGCCCGGGCACCGTTACGAGGGGATACGGGCCCTGCCTCAGGGGCCGAGCCGGCCGACGCTGTGGCTCCTGGGGTCCAGCCTGGCGAGCGCGTCCCTCGCGGCAGCCCGGGGAGAGCGGTATGTCTTCGCCGCGCACCTTGCTCCCCACCTCGCAGGGGTGGCCGTGCAGCACTACCGGGAGCAGTTCCGGCCCAGCGCCGCTCTGCAGCAGCCGTACGCCATCGCCTCCGCCACGGTGATCGCCGCCGAGGACGACATGCAGGCCGACCGGCTGGCCGGCTCCAGCGCCCTGGGCTTCGTCCGCACAGCGACGGGGCGGCCGCAGCCGATACCGAGCCCGGAGGAGGTGGACGCGCACCGCTGGACCGACCAGGAGCGCGCCGTCGGTCAGTCCTACCTCCAGGGGCAGATCATCGGGGGTCCGAAGACGGTCGAGGCCGGGCTGAGCGACCTGCTCGAAACCACGGGCGCCGACGAACTCATGATCACCGCGACCGTGCACTCCGCCGACGACCACCGGCGGAGCTTCGAGATCATCGCCGAGGCCGCGGCGGGCACGAAGGCGTCCCGCTGATGGGTGCCCTTGAAGAGCTGGCGATCCCCGCGCGTCCCGTACTGACCCCGTCGACGATCGTCTCCGTCACGGCCGGGTTGCGTCAGCCGTCGTCCACCCGGCTGCTCACGGACCGTCTCACCGAGGCCGTGACTTCCCAACTCGCTTCAGTCGGCGTTGAATCGAGTGCCCGCACGATCGAACTGCGCGACTACGCCCACGACATCGTCGACATGTTGCTGACCGGCCGCACCAGCGCGTCGCTCACCGAGGCGATCACGGCGGTCAACGGTGCGCATGCCCTGATCGCCGTGACTCCGGTGTTCACAGCGTCGTATTCGGGCCTGTTCAAGTCGTTCGTCGACATTCTCGGCAAGGAGTCCCTCGTCGACAAGCCCGTGCTGCTGGGCGCTACCGGGGGCTCGTCGAGGCACCAGCTGGCGCTGGAGTACGCACTGCGGCCGCTCTTCGCCCACCTGCGCGCCGACACCGTCCCCACGGCCGTGTTCGCCGCCCCCGAGGACTGGGGCCCCGAGGGCGAGGACCGGCTGGCGGCACGAATCGGCCGGGCGGCCGACGAGTTGGGCTCCCGCCTGCACAGCCGCGCCGGGCTGCGGCACACCCACTGACCACTGCCACGCAAAGGAACACGACATGAACTCCAGTACCCCACAGCGCTCGATGATCCTCGGCGCCCAGGTCATGAACTACGGCTCCGCCGAGGCGGCCTGGCGCTGGCCCGGCAGCGATTCCCGGACCTACCTGAACCCGGACACCTGGGCCGAGACGGCTCACGTGGCCGAAAGCGGCAAGTTCCACTTCCTGTTCATCGCCGACCACGCTGCCGTCCGCGAGGACCTGACCCACCAGAAGCCCTCGGCCACGATCGACCCGATCGTGGTGGTCAGCCATGTGATCGACCACACGGAGCGCATCGGCGTCGTGCTCACGCAGTCGACGACCTTCAACTTCCCTTACACCGTGGCCCGTCAGCTCAAGGCTCTCGACCTGCTCAGCGGCGGTCGGATCGGCTGGAACGCAGTCACCACCAATGACCCGACCATCGCCGCGAACTTCGGCGTCCCCGTCGCCGACCGGGCCACCCGGTACGAGCGGGCGCACGAGTTCGTGCAGCTCGTGCAGGCCCTGTGGGGAAGCTGGGGGCCCGACGCGCTCAAGCTCGACACGGAGGCCGGGGTGTTCGCCGACGCCTCCGAGATCCGCCCGATCGACCTCGGCGGCCGGCATGTCGCCTCGCGAGGCCCGCTGCCCATCCCGCCCTCACCACAGGGGCAGCCGATCCTATTCCAGGCGGGCGGCGGTGCCGAGGCCCTCGCCTTCGCCGCCAGGTACGCCTCCGGGGTCTACTCCATGGCGACCGACATCGAGACCGGGCGTGAACACCGCCGTGCCCTCCAGGACGCGGCCACGCGGGCAGGCCGGGCGCCCGAGGACGTCAAGCTCTTCATGGGGGCCTTCACGACCGTCGCGGACAGCACGGAAGAGGCGCTGGCCCGCCGCGAGGCCCTGCTACGCCTGTCAGCGACACCCCTGTCCACGAAGGTGCGGCAGCTGTCGGCCCTCGTGGGTCTCGACATCCCGGCGAGCGGGCTCCGCGAACCGCTTCCCGCGCAGGACCGCGCCCTCCTGCGCCCGGCGCCCTACCAGCTGCACTCCAAGAAGGCCGTGCGCCTGCTGGAGGAGGGGCGCTCCCCCTACGAGGTCATCCTGCGGGGAATCACCGACTTCCACACCACGTTCCTCGGCAGCCCTGAGGAGATCGCGGACGAGATGCAGGAGCTCTTCGAGGCCGATGCCTGCGACGGCTTCGTCATCACCCCCGATGTGGTGAGCGACGGCCTGCCCGCCTTTGCGGAGAAGGTCGTCCCGGTTCTTCAGCGCCGCGGGCTCTTCCACGAGGACTACGAATCCGCCACGCTCCGTGGGCACTTCGGCGCCCCGCACCAGTACGGCCGAGACATCGCGGGGGCGGGCTGCGGCACGAAGTGGAACGCGTGACCGAGCCCGCTCAGTTGAACGGAGAGCTTTTACGGGGTGTGTGACCTGCACTTCAACGAAAAGACCACGTCCGTTTCCGCCATGCCACCAAGAGCCGACAGCCACGACCTGCTGGCGGACCACCCGAGCGTCACCATTCCCCTCGGTCGACCCGGGCCCAGAGATCGACCGGGGACAGCCCGGCGGGCGCGGCCGTCATGGTCGAGCAATCGGGCCGGCTTTGTTCACGAGACAGCAGATATACAGCATTTTCGACAGCACGCGGACAGAGGCGCTGTTCGCATGTGAAGCCGGTGGGGAACGATCTTCGACGTCACGGGGAATGATCTTCAGGGCTTCTTGTCGCCGCACGTCACACTCACTCGTGAACACCCGGTCGAGGCCGGTCGCGTGCTGATTCTGGACACCGTCTTGTGGGCGCCGTCCGACAACGGGCAGCGGGGCATGCTCGGCACCGCCACGGCCACCGTCGCATTCCGCCCCGACTCCGTCGAGCGCCCGGAGCTGCGCTACATGCTCACGAGCGCACAGGTGCGGGCCCTGGACGAACACCGCTCTGGCGACCTGCGCCTGGAGATCGAGGTCCGCGCCACCCTGCCCCAGGCGACCTCGTACCCGGGTGCCTCGGCGACGCTGTACATCTCAGTCGCCGAGAGCCGCTGGCGCCAGCAGATGGAGGGCCTCGGTCCGTCCCTCGCCGTCGAGATGTCCGTGCCCTTCCCCGCGGACGACGAAGGGCGCCAGGAAGCCGTCGGCTACCTGCGGGAGGCCCAGCGCCGGCTGCGGGACGACGACATCGACGGCGCCATGCTCGAAGCGCGTCGCACGCTGGAGTACATCAAGGTCAACAGCGGCTGGTCCTGGCCCGGCAGCAAGCCGGCCCGCGAGCGCACCCCGGAGGAACGCTGGGCCTGGATCCGGGCCGCGATCGAGGACCAGGCGAGCGGCGCGCTCCACAAGGACGCCGTCACCAAGACGTTCACGTACAGCCGTGCCGAGGCGGAGACGATGATCGCGATGGCGGCCGCGCTGCTGCGCCTGCTTGGCTGACCCCGCCCCACCCGGTCCCGGGCCCCCGGGAGAACGGTCTCCTGGGGCTCACGGTCGTCAGCGGTGATAGAGAGGGCGCGAGCGGGGCGTTGTCAGTGCCGATGGCGATGATGGCCGCATGACGATCACGATGCAGAATTTTGCGCTCACCTGGACCGACCCGGACGGCACCCCGCGCTCCTCCGCTGTCGCCTATGACAAGCCGAGCGCTGGCAGACGCAAGCAAGGACTCGAGGACGCTGGTTGCCGCGACGTGCAGATCGTGGAGACCAAGCCGGGTCAGCTGCCCGAAGCGGTGGCATGACTCCTGCCCCCGGGCGGAGATCTCAACGTCTCTCCTGGACCGAGCCTGGGTTCAGGCTCGCTCGGTCCACTCTTTGAGCGTGTCGGCGAGGGCCCGTATGTCCATGTCCCCGGCCGTCACCTGCTCGGCTAGGTCGGCCGCCTCCTTTGCGGTGAACCGTGCCGTCCTGCCGCTGGCGTGTAGGTAGCCGGCCGCGACGGTGATGCCGAACAGGGCGTTGCTGTGCTCCAGCGCCGGGACGCGGCACAGCGAGTGGAACAGCGCGGCGGCGCGGTGGTGGGGCTGGTCGTAGATGAGGTCGTCCATCACGCGGAAGCAGTGCCTGGCGCGGGCGGCCTCCAGGGCTCCCCAGTCCGTCACGTCCGGGTCGCCGAGCTGGGTGCGGGCAAGCTCCAGCAGCCACGGAAGATCAATGGTCAGGTCCACTGCGGCAGGCCCGCCCTCACGCAGCGGTAGCGCTGGGCCCGGGCTGCGGTCCGAACCGGCTGGCGAACTCCTCGCGCATTCCCGGCGTGGCCAGGAACTCGGCGCAGCCCTGAAGGAACCGCGCCTTGTTCAGGCCGTCGGCCAGGACGCGGCCGGCGTACACGTCCGGGTCCTCGTGCCGCTGGTGCGCCTCGCGCTTCAGCTGCTCGTACTGCTCGTCATCGATCTCGATGCGGATTTCCCTGGCCATGCCCCCACGGTAGCCGGACCCGGTCGCTGAGGGGAGGGATGAGCGGAGTGCTCTCCCATGAGGAATGAGTCCGCGACGGCGGCCGCGGCGGTCCCGGCAACGGATCTCGCCTGCCGACCGCGGTCGGATGCGGGAGTACAGCCCGGTCCCGCCGCAGTGGGCGGGTGTGCTATACGCCGGCGGACTGTCGTGCTACGGCTTTCCGCCCCCTCACTCAGCCGTCAACGCAAGGCGAGCGCCTAGCACTTGAGGTGACGTCTACTGTCGGGAGCCCCAGTAGTATGAATCCCGCCTCACCAGACCCTCCCTTGAACTCCGCGTTGGGGGACGCGAGTTCACAGACCACCGGGACCCGGACCGCGGGTGCCGGACGGAGGGAAAGGTGAGGTGGTGGTGCGATGTCCGACCTGGACAAGCACGGCAGGAAGAAGTGGACCGGCCCTGAGAAGTGGCAGGTCATCCTGTCCGCGCTGAGCTTCGGGGTGGCGGCCATCGCCCTGGTGGGACAGTTCGCTCAGTACTTCTGAGTGCCCACCCGAGGACCCGGTCGGACCGGCAGCTGCATGCAGCGAGCCCGGTCGGCATCTACTCGACCGGGCTCGTCAACTGCGTGAAGGCCTAGTTCTGGTTCCCGCCGGAGCTAGGCCCTTCGTGCTTTACACCCCTTCCGGGGCGAGACTTCATCGAGCTCTAGTTACTTCTAGTCTGCTCGACTTAGCTCGTACGACAATCTCTCACGTCATCGGATTCGATGCCAACATCCGCGATCGTTGTCGGAGTACCTTCTCGCTACGTCCTCCGTACGTTCTCGCAGCAGTCTCGCAACACTCTGGCTTCGCGTGGAAACCATCTCTGTGAGCCGTTGGGTGTTCTCCGGCGTTCGCCGATCTTGTCGTCGAGGGTGTTCCTTGCCTGAGATCCGTCTCGAGTAAGCACGTCCGCGATTACTTCGACGTTCGCCGGCGCCGTATCGGTCACGCCGCAGGAGATCTGGGATGCCTGGATGCCGTGTCCGTACCCCGCCGACTTCACGACTCGGCTCAAGACTTCCGCGCGATCACCGTTGAGAACGGTAGAAGCGGCCACTGACATCAGTCGCTCCGCAAGTCCGCTTGGTACGCGTCGCCCCTGGGATGAGACTGAGGGGCCGCTCAGCGATCAGGGGTGAGGTACCTAGTCACGCGGTTGACCGCGCTGCTGGAACTCGTGTAGGTCCCGGCTGCTCATGGGTGCAGGGTCAGGCCACGATCCCCGGCTGGTGTCGGCTACGGAAGTGTCCCGGGTGGCAAAGACATCGGCGAGCAGCGGGATGCGGTCGCGGGCTTCACGGAGGGCCTTGAGGAACGGGTCACCGGCGGCTGCCTCGACGCGTGCATCGTCGCCCGGCTCGAAGGGCGGCACCTGGGATCCGGTCTCCACGCGAGGGACGGTACCAGCGGGCCCGGCTCCTGCCGACCGCGTTCAGGCAAGAAGAAAGGGGCAGCGGCCGTTAGACGGCGGGTGCCCCTTTAAGTCTGCGACGAGCGTACCACGTGATCGTCGCCGGGCGCGGGGTGTGTGATCCCCTCGACTAGGGTGCTGCGGTGACATCCGCTCCTGCATCCGATCCCTACGCCCGGCACGTGCTCGCCCGCATGTCGGACTTTTTCACCGACGAAGGCACGCCGTGGGCGCGCCGCCTGTGGGACATAGGTTCGGTGCTGGCCCTCGAGGAACTGTGGGAGGCCGGCTACTGGAAGGCCCACGGGGTACTGTCGCAGACCGCTTGCGACTGGCAGCGCATCCAGCTCAACGCTCTGATCGGTCCTGACCGGGGTCTTGGAGACCGGGACCTGCGCAGGGAGCTCACCGGACTGCTGAGGAATCCGCTGCCGGATCCGAGCCCTGAGCGCCGTCGGCTCAAGGAGATCATCGGGCACGTCCGGTCCGGGTATCTGGAGCGGTGGGCTGCGTCGATCAACGTTCCCATCGAGGAGCGGGTCAAGCCGGAGCGGTTCTCCCGCACCGTGGCCTCTCACCTTCTTGATCTTGGCTACAGCGCCAGCCACCTCAAGGCCTGGGCGAAAGATCTCTACGACACGCGCGCCACGACGGCGGACATAGCGGACAGCGCTGCTGCGCTTGCGCGGACGCCAGCCCGGCCGTACGAGGTGCTGGTGGCGCTGGAGAAGGTGCCCCAGCGGCAGCTCGCCGAGCCGCTGGAGCACTGGTACGACAAGGGCAAGATCATCGCCTGGCTACGCGAACACGGCCACGACACCGCTGGCATCCGGCCCGGCGGCGGGTTCGTCTACCGGTTCACGGCACTGGACGCCTTCAGTGCCGCCGAACAGGCCCGGCAGATGCTGGAGCGGATGACCGCCCGCTCCCAGTTCCTGCGCCGGGACCGCGGAGGCGTGGAGCCCCTCCCCCACATCTGGGTCGCCGGACATGCGCGTGCCATCCCGCTCGATCCCCCGGCGCGAGGCGCCGACGTTCTGACCCTGGTCAACGAGGGACACCTCTACCAGGTCGCCGGCACCCGCAGGCGTATCGACGACGCCCTGGAACTCGCGGCCGCGGTCAACCGCGGCCCGATGGCCCCGGCCGTCGCCGGCGCCTGGGCCGCCGTCGAATCGCTGCTGACCCACCCAGACGATCCAAAGGGGGAGAACGAGAGGTCCGGAAAGGCGGTGGCCGCCGACCGTATGGCAGCCATCATCGCCTGCTCGTGGCCCCGCGCCGAGCTCACCGCCCTCGCACACCACCACAAGCCCCGCACGAAAGACGAGCTCGCCCGGGGCATCGCGGCCTGCGCCACGAACCAGGAGCGCGCCCGTCTGGCAGCTGCTGCGTTGCAGGCGGGCGGCGCCTCGGCCCTGGACTTCACCGGGGCCTCCACGAAGTACAGCGACCGGCCCGCTGCCCAGCGCATGGCCGACCTGGTGAAGGACCCCCGTCCGGTGCTGGGCGATGTCGCCGGCGCCTTCCGGATCGCCCTGCGGCGCCTGTATCGCACGCGGAACATCATCCTGCACGGCGGCGCCACCGAGGGCGTGGCGCTGGAGGCCTCACTGCGCACCGCGGCCCCGCTCGTCGGTGCCGGCCTGGACCGCATCGTGCACGCCGCGTACGCCGAAGATCTCGACCCGCTCGATCTCGCGGCCCGGGCCGAAGTCGCCCTTCAACTCGTCAACGGCGAGACGGGGCTTTCCGTTGTCGACCTCCTGGAACCCGTCTGACGGTTGAGGTCGTCACTGCACGAGTAGGCAGTGGCTCATGTGCGCGAGCCGTTCTGCTCCTGCGGCATAACGGCAGCGTCCAGCGCCTGTGCCACGCCTCTCAGGCGCTCCCGCAGTGCGCTGCGGTCCGCACCGCGAGTCTTGTTGGCATGGCAGTTGGGGCACAACGCGATCATGGCGCCTGGGTGGTCGCGGCCGCCCTGGGCGTGGTCGTCGATGTGATCGATCTCCAGCAGGGGCTGTCCTGCTGGAGTGCGGTAGGGCAGGACGGCGAGCAGACAGTCGGGGTTCTCACACCGGCCCTGGCTGCGCAGGAGAACCGCCTCGCGGGCGGCACCGCTGCGGACCCGGCGCTCCCCCGAGGTGAGGACCCGGGCCTGGTCCCGGCCGGCTGCCTCCCCTGTCTCGGTTCGCCGCCGCAGTTCGCGGTATCGCGCGCGCCATGGCACTGTCTTGGCGCGCATCTTCCGGCGCGCGAAGGGCTCCTCGCGCAGGAGGAGTTCAGCGGGTGCCGTGGGGTGCTCCGCCGCGTCGAGTACTTGATTGATCCTCAGCAAGCCCCGTGCGCGGGTCTGCCCGTTCACGAGCCCGAGCACGTTCGGCCCTGGCGCCCCGCGAATCATGTCCGTGAGGAGGCGGCCCGCCGCGATCGTCTTGCCCGCGCCGATCTGACTGTTCAGCGCGATCCGATAGCCCATGCCGAATCGCCCGATACCTTCCAGAAGTTCCGGTTCACGGGATACCGCGCGCCGTGCGCGCCCGCCCTGCAGCCATTCGGGCAGGCCTACTTCTTCCCCAACGCCAATCCCCCGCACAAACACTCCTCTTGGGTGCCGTCCCTGTGACGTGATGGCATCCTGGCACGCACCACCGACACCCGAGCTGTCGCTGAACACTGCGGCCGCCGTCCCTTGGCTCAGGAGGACGCAGCTTGGGGAGCACCTCTTTGAGTGAGCGGCCACCGTACGAGGGACCGGGGCGAGGGCGCGGTTCTACGATGCCGAGATGGCTTCCTACGCGAAGGACCCTCGCTGCACCTCCATGGCCGAGGCCCTCGTCCCGTTGCTGCGCCGTGCCTGTCCCGAGGACGCCGGCGGCTACGGAGGCTCGTACCAGGTGAATCTGGACGATGAGGAGGCCGTCGGCCTGGGCGGGGTGGAACTGATCAGGGCCGCGATGCGCAAGGCAGCCCGTCAGCTCGGCTGGAAGGTCACCACGGTCGGGATGATCGGGACTCGCTTCGGCACGACTGTCGCCGTCCAGGACACCCGGGACGTTCCCGAGGAGTACCGGCTGATAGTCGACGCGGCGATGGAGAAGCGTATGAGTGCCGCGCTGGCCAGGGTGTGGGGTGAGCCGGGCGAGGCGCCGGTCCAGCGCGGCTCGGTCGCCCTGATGACGCAGGAGTTCCGCGCGGCTGTCGCCGCGGCGAACGCCTGACCCGTCCCGCAGGCCTTGCAGATTCCGGCCGGCGCGATGTCTGGCACACGCGGTCTCCTCGGGCGGAGGTGAGCCGATGATGTACGGATGGCCTACATAGCTCCCCCCTCGTGGCCGCCACCGGATGGGTGGCCGCCACCGTCCGACGACTGGACACCGCCGACGGGTTGGAGGCCGGACGCGCGCCGACCCGTCCGTATTCCGCCTGACGGACACGGTGTGCTGCTGCCCGGGCCGCCCGACGCTGAGGGGCCCTCCGCGCTCGAACCACCGGCCGACGTCGCGGATGCACGCGACCGCGTCGTGGTACGGATGCTGGCCCTGTGGGCGCGATCCGTCCAGCGTGACGCACACAGCTACTACCAGGCCGCGAGCAAAGCCGTTTGGACGGACCGGGCGATCGACTACGGCGAGGAATGGTCACCCACTGAGGATGATCTCGCACGGGTGCTCGAGGACGTCTGGGTCCGGGGCTACCGGCTCGTCATGTCGGCCTACCAGATGGAGCGCTGGTCGCGGGCCCACCAGCAGATCACCGGCGGCAGCGAGCAATCGGACGATCAACTGAGGATGCTGCGCAACACCATCGAGCACCTCGACGAGGCATCCTTCACCGACCTCGTCGCACAGAGGGGCCCGCTCGATCCGAAGAACAAGAGGAAGAAGTGGTCCATCGACGAGCTGCCCGGCAAGGAACTCTTCCTCGGGTTCGATGCCGGCTTTACCGAGGCCGCGTTCGGCCTGGTCAACCTGCAAGACGTGACGACGCGAGCGCGACTGTACGCCCAGCTTGATGCGCCCGACGAGCCGTCGTTCGACGACTACGTGCCCGAGTGGTACGACTCGGGAAGCGACTGAACCGCACCCTGCCGAGTACTTGAGGACGGCATTCTGCGACGAGCCTTCGGTAACTGCCGCGTTGTTCCCGGCTCGCGGGAACGAACCGGTCAACGGCCGAAGCCCCGCACGAGGCGGGGCTCCGGATGGGACGATGATCCAGTGTCCGGGGCTGTTAACGGCAGTCCCGGGCACGCTCTACTTCTGCTGGGCTGCGGCCGCGGTGTCGCGGAGTTCGTGCACTGCCCGGCGGGGCACCCTGGCGCGGGTGGCGATCTCGCTGTCACTGCGGCCCCAGCCGATCGCGGCCGTGACCAGATGCAGGCGCTCCTGGCGGGTGGTCTCCAGCTTCTTGTCCACGGCGTCCGTCGAGTTCTCCAGCTCGGCGATGTCGGCGCCTACGACCGCCAGCCGGTCCCAGCCTCGGTTGCGCAGCTGCTCCCGGTGAGCGGCGGCGGCCTCCCGTGCTCCCAGCAGGCGCCACCCCTGTCGTGCGGCGTTCTCCTCCTCGCGGTCGGCCCAGCGGTCGAGTTCGGCGTCGGTGGAGGTGGACGTGATGTCACCGGCGGCCAGGCGGCCGTGCTCGGCGTCCCAGTCCGGGAACTCCTTGAGCGGGCGGGGGTCACCGGCCATGAGGACGCTCCGATACCAGGCCCGGACGCCCAGGACGTCGTGGCCCTTGCCGCTCCCGTCGCGGTACGGGACGCCGAAGGCCTCGTTGACCTCGGGGTGCCAGTGCTCGTTGCTCCCGAGGAACCGGGTGATCGACTCGCAGTCCTTGGCGAGTTCGTCCAGCGGCCGGCGCATGGCGTTAACGGTCTGAACTGGCCCCACTTTTCCGGCCCGAACTGGCCCCACCGGCGGGGCGTACGGGAGCGTTCGGGGGTTGTTCCGGCTTGAGTTGGCCCCGTCTTGGAGCTGGGGCTGGGACGCTCGCGGTAGGTCGCCGTGAGGGGGCGATGCCGGGTGGCGTCCTCGAAGGAAGAACTGTTCCTGCTGATCCGCCGGGACTCGTGGCAGCAGGGGCTGTCGGTCCGCGCGTTGGCGCGCAAGTACCGGGTCCACCGACGGCTGGTGCGCGAGGCACTGTGTTCGACCGTGCCCGCCCCGCGTCGGACGCCGCGACGGCCTTCGCCCAGGCTGGAGCCGTTCAAGAAGACGATCGACCAGTGGCTGCTCGACGACCTGGATGCTCCGCCGAAGCAGCGGCACACAGTGAAAAGGATCCTGAGCCGGCTTCAGCAGGAGGCCGGCGCCGACATCGCCTACTCGACGGTGTGGGACTACGTGCACCGGCGCCGGCAGGAGATCGCCGAGGCAGCAGGGGCGACACCGGCGGCGGGCTTCGTGATCCGCCACAACCAGCCCGGCATGGACGCGGAGGTCGACTTCGGCGAGGCATGGGTGGACCTGGCCGGCGAACGCACCAAGTGCTTCGTGTTCGCGTTCCGGCTGGCCTACTCCGGCAAGGCCGTGCACCGCATCACCGCGTCCTGCGGACAGGAGGCGTTCTTCGACGGACACGTCCACGCGTTCCGCACGCTGGGCGGTATCCCGGCCGGTCAGATCCGCTACGACAACCTCTCCCCGGCAGTCTCCCGAGTGGTGCACAGGAGTCGCTCCCGTGAGGAGCATCCACGCTGGGCGGACTTCCGCAGGCACTTCTCGATCACCCCTTTCTACTGCGAGCCCGGTCTTCGCGGGGCCCATGAGAAGGGAGGGGTCGAGGGCCAGGTGGGCTACTGGCGCCGGAACTACCTGACCCCGGTCCCGCGCGTCGACTCCCTCGACGAGCTCAACGACGCCTTCGCCGGCTTCGAGGAGGCCGAGGAGAACCGGCGGATCGGGATGCGGATCCGCACCATCGGCCAGGACTTCGTCCGCGAAGCACCGCTTCTGCTGCCCCTTCCCGCGGATCCCTTCGAGACCGGCCTCGCCCTGAACCCGCGGGTCGACCGCTACGGCATGGTCGCCGTCCGGGTCTGCCGCTACTCGGTTCCGGTCCGCTTCATCGGCCGCACCGTCCACGTTCTCCTGCGCTCGAGCGAGGTCGTGGTCTTCCACGGCCGCACCGAGATCGCCCGCCACCCCCGCCTGACGACCAAGGGCGCCGAACGGGTGGTGCTGGACCACTTCCTGGAAGTCCTGCTGGCCAAGCCCGGCGCCCTGGCCGGCTCCGAGGCGCTCGATCAGGCTCGCCGCGAGGGCACCTTCACCCCCGCCCACGAAGCACTCTGGTCCACGGCCAAACACACACTCGGCGAGTCCGAGGGCACCAAGGCCCTGGTTCAGGTCCTGCTGCTGCACCGCCACCTGCAGCACCGCGACGTGGTCGCCGGGATCCGTGCCGCGCTCGCGGTCGGCGCCTGCACCGCGGACGTGGTCGCGCTGGAAGCCCGCAAGGCCGCCGAGACCGAGGGCCGGTCCCCGACCGTCACCGCCACCACCGTCCTGCCCGAGCCGGTCACCCCGCCGGACCTGCCGCTGCCCAGCCTGACCGAGCGCCGGGCCACACGCCTTCCCGCCGACCAGCGGCCGCTGCCCACCCTCGAACGCTGGGACCAGCTCCTGCACCGTCCTGGAAAGGAAACCCGATGACCGGCCCGCACCACACCCTGACCGAGCCCGCCTCCGACGCCGCGATCGACACCGCCTGCCGGGTCCTGCGGCTGCCGACGATGCGGGCCCAGTTCGCCGACACCGTCGCCCGCGCCGAGCGCGAGCACCTGTCCTACCGCGGCTTCCTCGCCGAGTTGCTGATGGCCGAGTGCGAGGACCGGGACCGCCGCCGGTCCGAGCGCCGCATTCGCGCGGCCGGCTTCCCACGCCCGAAGTGGCTCTCGGATTTCGACTACACGGCCAACCGGAACGTCACCCCGGCCCTGATCAACAACCTCGCCACCTGCGAATGGGTCAAGAAGGGCGAGCCGCTCTGCTTGATCGGTGACTCCGGCACCGGCAAGTCTCATCTGCTGATCGGCCTCGGTTCGGCCGCCGCGATGTCCGGCTTCCGGGTCCGCTACGCGCTCGCCGCAAAACTCGTCAACGAACTCGTCGAAGCCGCCGACGAGAAACAACTGACCAAGACGATCGCCCGATACGGGCGCGTCGACCTGCTTTGCATCGACGAGCTTGGCTACCTCGAACTCGACCGTCGCGGAGCCGAGATGCTGTTCCAGGTTTTGACCGAGCGGGAGGAGAAGAACAGTGTGGCCATCGCCTCGAACGAATCGTTCGGAGGCTGGACCAAGACGTTCACCGACCCCAGGCTCTGCGCGGCCATCGTCGACCGGCTCACCTTCAACGGCACCATCATCGAGACCGGCACCGAGTCCTACCGCCTCGCCC
>NZ_JAKWBE010000047.1 GCF_022513565.1 Streptomyces gilvus
GGGATCATCCCGGAGGGGGCTTTGTCGTGGTGTACAGCAGTGAAGTCCAGCAACGGTCGAGATCAGCCGGTGTCAGTGTCGCTGTCGGCGTCGGTGTCGGTGCCGCCCATCGCGGCGGACAGCTTGCCGAGCGCGGCCCGCACCTCTTCCTCGCTCCTCGGTCTTGGTCTCCCGATGAAGGATCTGACGGCCCGCGCGCTGGATCTGGTGATCGACGTACAGCTCACCGCTTTCGAAGTCGATGGACTTCCAGGTCAGTCCGAGGACTTCACCACGACGGAGCCCGAGGCAGAGCACCAGGACCCAGGCTGCGAACAGCGGATCTTCGCGCGCCACGGAATCGGCGAGGAAGCGCCCCGCCTCGACGACGGACCACGGCTTGATCCGCCGGCGACGAGGCTTCGGGACCTTGACCAGAGAGGCGACGTTCTTGGTGATCTCCTCCTCGGTCACGGCGTGCGTGAACGCGGCGCGCAGGGCGGCGTGCCGCCTGAACCACGCGGCGGGACGGGTACGACCGGGCAGGTCCACAGACTGCCCGACGCGCCGGAAGCTTACGGGGCCATGATCACTCGCGCCAAAGCAGCGGCACCCCAAAGCCGCTCCGCCGACCTTGGCATGTGTCTGCCACATCGCGCGGGGAACCACGGGGAATACCGGGGACCAGTGGCCTATCCACCTGACGCCAACGGCGCTCCGCCGCAGGTCATCCCACCATCCATCGCCAGGGAACCCAAGCTTCCCAAGCTGATGGCATGCGTTGCTCGGTCCAGCAGCCGAGTCAGACGAGGTCTCGCCAAAAGGGGACCGTTGCCCTCGGGTTCCAGTTCTCGTCGACGTCGCCGCGTGCCTCGTCGAATTCCTGGTGCATGTAGTCGGCCAGGTCCAGCCCGTAGTAGATGACATCGGTCTGCCACATCGAGAGCACCGGATGCCCGAAGCTTCCCCGCCCGGCCGGCAGGTATCGGTGGGCGTACACGGGCACCAGCACCGGCGCCGCCCCAAGATGACGCCTCGCCGCATCCAGTGCCGCCGCATCGTCAGGCGGACGCTCGCCCCAGCCGTCGTACCAGAACCGGTTGTGCTCAATGTCGAGGAGCACACCCTCGACCGGCCAGTCGAGCTGTCGACGCAAGCTGTCCAGGTCGCCACCCCGCCACTCCGGCCAGGGCCTGGACCAGGTCTGCCCTTCCTCGGGAGATACGTTGACCGGCAGGCCGGCTGCAAGGAATGCTCGGTGATCGTCTGCGAACTCGAAGCCGTACTCGCGCTCGATGCGCGCGAACTCGGCGTCCGTCAGTCCCGGCTCAAACGCATAGAGGCCCGTCTCTGCCAGACGGCGTGCGGCCTCCGCACCCAGGCGTGTTCCCTCATTGCTGATCACCGCCGCACGTTAGCGCCAACCGAAGCCCGCAGTCACCCAAGTTGTGCGCGGTCCCCGTCTCGGTTTCCGTCTCATTCAGCACGGTTCACGGCCGTTCAGGGGAGACCGGAAGCCGAGAGCGAGTGAGCGTCCAGCCGTCCATGAACGCAGGTGAACGCCCCTGCACTCACCCCAACGGCCCACCAACACAGTTGGAAAGCGTGTTGGGACAAGGTCGACGGCACGTCGGGCCCCGCCAGCCAGCAGACCCGGTCGGCTTGGTTTCGCGGAAGTCGTCACCGGTGAGGCCAAGACCCCCATCCCGATACGAGGGCCGAGCCCCCCAGTGGAAGCCTCAAGTCCTCCTCAGAACATCCACTTTGTCATTGTCGCGTGCATGATCATCACATACGGTCCAAGAGCTCGATCGCCACGGGGGCGGTCCACCAGAACAGGTGTCACATGGGCATCAGCTCACGGCGCGCAATGACCGGCGCTGCCACTGCACTGCTTCTTTGCCTCATGAGCGCGGGCACTGCCGCCGCTGAGGAGGCGCCGTCCGACAGCACGGCGTCTGAAAGCGCAGGTTCCGACAGCACGACGATATCTGCCGACCAGACGACAGACATCAACGACAGACAGGGGTGGGAAGACACCGACGATCAACCGCTCAGCGACAAGGCGCCGACCATGTGCGACAGAGCGGAGACGTGGTACACCATCACGTCGAAGAAGGCCGTCCACATTCCGTCGTGGTGGAACGGAACCAAGTACAAGGATGGACCAGGCGGCACGATGACCGTGTCCGTGACCAGGGGCGGCACCATCTCGGCCGATGTAACGGGCACTGGAGAGTTCGAGGCCAGCGACGTCGTTTATAAGGCCAAGGTCAGCGTCAGTGTGAAGATCGGCTTCAGCGTGAGCATCACTACCGGGCACACGTACTCTCACGACATCAGCAGGAACAAGTACGGCCATCTGCAGTACGGTTCGTGGGGGTACAAAATAACCTGGAAGAAGTGGCGTTCGAACAGCGGTAGCCGCTGTAACGCCGTTGAGATCGGTCATGGATCAGCGTCTTTGCCCACGTCCGAGACTGGCTGGAAGTACTGGGAAACCTCGTCATGACCGACTTGAGCCTGCGGGCATGGTCCACCGGATGCGCTGTGGCAGCATCGGCACTGTTCTTGGCCTCGTGTACCTCCGGCAGCGGTGAGCCTGCTAAAACGACGTCTTCACCCCACGCGGCGAGCGCGTCTCGGACCGCAACCAAGGCGCAGGAGAAGAAGCTCACCGACCAGGCCCAAGCGGCCCTTGCCGCCGTGCACAGCGGGAAAATGGTCGAGGCCGGCGCGGAGCGCATGACTGACGGCATCCACACAGAGCCCACGCTGAGCCAGGGCAAGACGTACAAGCTCAACCTGGTGTGCATCGGCAGCGGCAACGCACGCTTGACGTTCACGCCGGCGAGTACCGGGCCGAAGGCCGATGTGCCTTGCGATCAGTCAGTGGTGCAGCGACGGATCACCGCCCACAAGATGCCGGTCCGCATCGATGTCGACGGCGTCAAAGGGTCCACAGGTGTGATCGCCTGGCAGATCGACACCGTCTGATCGAAGCACCAGTGCGTACAGCAGCGAAGTACAGCAACCCCAGCAACCGACCACGGCCGACAGCCACTCTGCGAGACCGAACGACGGCCTAAATGACCGCCGTTGACCGTTCTCTGTAGAGCTACGGATCAGAAGGTTGCAGGTTCGAATCCTGCCGAGTGCACACAGCTCAAAGCCCCCTCGGGATCATCCCGGAGGGGGCTTTGTCGTGGGCTACTGCGACGCCGAGACCGTCATCCGCCGTCACTGCGACCATGATTGGCCGATGGGCCGTTCGGCCGCACTTTCACCTTCGCGGACCCGGACGGCTACCAGGTGCCCCTCCATGGCCGCGGCTGAGTCGGGCAGGCGTCCTGGGGGAGCCGAGGGCCGCTATGTCGTCGTGGTCGCCGTCACCGCTCGTACCGTGCGCAGCGCGTTCGACCAGCTGGTCAGCTGGTCGAGCATCGTGGCGACCGATGCCGGCAGGCCGTCGCCGGGGGTGAAGGTGCCGGAGGCGAAGGCGGGGAGCAGGGGGATGGCCGGCTGGGTGCGGACCGTGGCGATCTGGAGTTCGGCCAGGACGAGCCGCAGTGCCTCGGCGGCCCGGACCCCGGCCGCCCAGCCGCCGTAGCTCACGATGCCGGCGGCCTTGTCGTTCCACTCCCGGTAGACGTAGTCCAGGGCGTTCTTGAGGTCCCCGGGGAAGGAGTGGTTGTACTCGGGGACGAGGAAGACGTAACTGTCGAAACCGTCGATCAGTTCGGCCCACGTGCGGGTGTGGGCGTGCTGGTACTGCTGGTGGTTCGGGTTGCCGGGCTCGTCCAGGTTGCCGAGGTCGTGGTGGGCGAGGTCGATGAGTTCGTAGTCGGCGCCGCCGTGGGCGCGGGCGGTGTCGAGGAGCCAGGCGGCTATCCGGTCGCCGCGGCGTCCGGGCCTGGTGCTGCCGAGGATGATGCCGATACGGAGGGTCATTGCGGCCTTTCGGCGGAGAAGAGTTGACGTGACAACTCTAGGAAGGGTGAGTTGTCGCGTCAACTCTCTTCCGGGTAGCCTTGCCGGCATGGTGGAACCCGACGCGCTCAAGCCGGAGGAGTGGGATCTCTGGGACCGGTGGATGCACGCACAGCGCCTGCTCCTTCAGGAGATCGACCGGCGCTTGCAGGCCGAATTCGGCATCTCCAAGGCGGAGTTCAGCGTCCTCGTCACCCTGCTGAGGGCGCCCGGCCGTGAGGTGCGCGTCGTGGACATGGCGGATTCGCTCGGCTGGGAGAAGAGCCGGGTCTCCCATCAGCTCACGCGCATGGAGCGCCGCGGGTTCGTGGTCCGTACCGAGAGCGGGGCCAGTGGGCGGCGTACCGGGATCGGGCTGACGCCGGACGGGCGCCGCCTCGCGGAGCGCGCCGTCGTCGCGCACGCCGGCAACGTCCGCCGCTACTTCATCGATCAGCTCGCGCCCGAGCAGGCAGCGGCCGTCAGCGCATGGAGTGACCACATGATCGAGCGGCTCGAGCAGCAGGGCGAACGGGGCAGCGTCGGTGCCACGGGTGGCAGCGCCTCTCGCACGTGATCGGGTCTCCACGCGTGTGTGTGATGTCAGGTGACAGGCCCCGGAGCGATGCCCCGGGGCCTTCGGCGGTTCTTCGGGGACGGACCGTCAGGACTGGAGGAAGGCGAGGATGTCCGGGTTGAGGACGTCCGGGTGGGTCGACAACATGCCGTGCGGTAGGCCCTCGTAACTCTTGAGGGTGCCGTTCTTCAGGAGCTCCACCGTCAGCGGTGCCGAGTCGTCGTAGGGGACGACCTGGTCGTCGGTGCCGTGGCAGACCAGGACCGGTACGTCGATCTGCCTGAGGTCCTCGGTGAAGTCGGTCTCCGAGAAGGCCTTGATGCATTCGTAGTGGGCGTTGGCCGCGCCCATCATGCCCTGCCGCCACCAGTTGTCGATCAGTCCCTGCGACACCTGCGCGCCAGGGCGGTTGAAGCCGTAGAACGGGCCCGAGGGCACGTCGATGAAGAACTGCGCGCGGTTGGCGGCGAGGGCCGTGCGGAAGCCGTCGAAGACCTCGATGGGCAGGCCGCCCGGATTGCTCTCCGACTTGACCATGACGGGCGGTACGGCGCCCACCAGCACCGCCTTCGCGACACGGCCGGGCTTGGCGCGTGCGACGTAGCGGGCGACCTCGCCGCCGCCGGTGGAGTGACCGATGTGGGCCGCGTCCCGCAGGTCGAGCGCGTCGGTGAGGGCGATCACGTCGGCGGCGTAGGTGTCCATGTCGTGGCCGGTGGCGGACTGGCTCGAGCGTCCGTGCCCTCGGCGGTCGTGGGCGATGACCCGGTAGCCGTGCGCCAGGAAGAACAACATCTGGTTGTCCCAGTCGTCGGCGCTCAGTGGCCATCCGTGGTGGAAGACGACCGGCCGGGCGTCTCGCGGCCCCCAGTCCTTGTAGAAGATGGTGGTGCCGTCGTCGGTGATGACTGTACCCATCGCTGATCCTCCGCTCGCCCGGGCGTGCTCCGGTGGCACGGAGGTGTGGGGGCACGCCGGGATTGACGAATTCACGCCCTGGGGCGCGGTCTGGACGTACCCGGACCACAGTACGCGCGGGCTGCGAACGGCACACCCGCAAACGGGGGTTCCGGAGGGTGGCCGCGTCGGCCGCGAGGAACGTCCTGGCGGGTCAGGCCTTCGTGTCCGCCAGGTGTTGGAAGGCGCGGGTGGTGCGGGGGTGGGCGAGTTCGTCCAGGAGGTGGCGCCATTCGGGGTCGGAGAGGCTCGGGTGGGCCAGGTCCCAGGCGGTGAGGAGGAGGGTCAGTTCGCCCTCGTCAGGGGGCTCGGCGGGGGTCTGTAGGGTTGCCTTCGCGGTGGTGGTGGGCTCGGGCGGGTTCATCGGATGTCCCTTCGGCGCGTGTCGGCTTCGGTTCCACCATGCCGCTGTGGCGGCGCCCCCGCCATGAAGCCTCCCACCGGACGGGAGGTGTAGGTGGCCCTACTCCCGGGGGTTGCCCGCACCCCCGAGGATCCGTACCGGATGGTGACGTGGTGAGCGAGGAAGGCCGTACGGAGGCGGAGGTGCCGTTGGCCGGCGGGCGGATCACTCCGGGAGTGGTCCGGGTGGGGGACACGGTACGGCGGCCCGTCGGCGCCTCGTCCGCCTTCGTCGCCGAACTGCTGGGGCATCTCGCCGACGCGGGTTTCGCCGGCGCCCCGCGGCACCTCGGACTCGACGCCGCCGGACGGGACGTCCTCAGCTACCTCCCCGGCTGGGTCCCCGCCCGCTTCCAGCACTGGACCGACGCCCAGGTCGCCGCCGCCGGCGCCCTGCTGCGCGCGCTGCACGACGCCACGCGCGCGTGCCGCCTCGCAGGCGGGCACCCGGTCGTCTGCCACAACGACCCCGGCCCGAACAACACCGTCTTCAGGAACGGCCCGGACGGTGCACCGGTCGCCTTCATCGACTTCGACACGGCCGCACCCGGCGATCCGCTGGAGGATCTCGGCTACATGGCGTGGACCTGGTGCGTGTCGTCCAAGCGCGAGGCGTCGCCGGTCGCCGCGCAGGCCGCACAGGTCCGCGTCCTCGCCGATGCCTACGGACTCGGCCCGGACGCGCGTCCCCGTCTTGTCGACGCCATCATCGAACGTCAGTCCCGTAACGCCCGCTGGTGGGCGGCCAGTCGGCTCGCCCCACCCGCGGTCATCGCCGAGCGCGTCACCTGGTCCGAGCGCGAACACGCCTTCACGGCCGCCCATCACGGGTCCTTCGCCGCGGCCCTGCGCTGAGCCGGGTCCCGCCGGTTCCTGCCGGTCCCGCCGGTTCCTGCCGGTCCCGCCGGATTTCGCCGGAGTCGTACGGCTCGCTGCAGGCGCCCACGGGTCCCTGACCTGCGCGGATGCCGTCGCCGGAGCCCGTTGTCAGTGGTGGCGTCTACTCTCGGAGGCGATGGCACAGGCATGGAAGTGCTCGGGGCTGCGGTGGGCGGGCGGCGGTCCCGTGCTGGCGTGGGACGGTGGTCGGCGCAGCGCGCTGACCTGGGGGAAACGGGTGGCCTTCAGGGTCGCGGACGGGGGTGTGCGGTCATGTGTGGGAGCGCGGGGGCATGCGTGCCCGGTGCGGGCGGCGGTGCCGGGACGGAGTACGGGGGCGCGGTGCGAGGAGTGCGCGCGGCTGGACCGGGCGCACTCCGTGGCCGCCGACACCATCGCGGACGACCCGCGCCCGTACCACGTGTATCTGGCGTGGTTCGGGCCCGGCATGGTCAAGGTCGGGATCACCGCCGAAGAGCGGGGCTCGGCGCGGCTGCTGGAGCAGGGCGCGGTCTGCTTCAGCTGGCTCGGCCTCGGTCCGCTGATGGGGGCCCGGCGCACGGAGGAACTGCTGCGCGCCGCGCTCCGGGTGCCCGACCGCATCCCGTACGGCGAGAAGCGCGCCGTCCGTTCCCGGCTGCCGGCGTCGGCGGCTGAGCGGGCGGCCGAGGTGGAGGCGCTGCACGGCCGGGCCTGCGCACTGACCGCCTGGCCGGAGTCGCTGCGGCGGGAGTCGTGCCAAGTCGTCGACCATGTGGGGGCGTTCGGGCTCACCGGCCTCCCGGCCGCCACCGGGGAGGTGACCGAGCTGGCCGCGGGCAGCGGGGTGAGCGGGAAGCTGCTCGCGGCCGCGGGGCCCGATCTGCACCTCGCGACGGGACGCGGGGTCGTCGTGCTCGACACGCGGCTGATGACGGGGTGGGACATAGTGCCGAGCGGGGACGAGGAGGGCGTCACCGCTCCGGTCAGAGAGGTGAGGGGGGTGAGGGAGGCGGACGGCGTTCAGGACGGACTCTTCTGACGGACCGATCTGCCTGGCTGTTCTGCTCTGCCTGGCTGTTCCGCACACCCGGGCGTGGGTGCGGGTGAGGAGGGGATGAGAGATCGAGGTAGAGGTAGAGGGGTAGAGGGGTAGAGGCTGGATACCGGCGCGAGCGGGTTCGAGAGGGCGTATGGCTGAGATGGCGGAGGCCGGGCAGGTCCGGCGGTTCTGGGAGCGGCTGGGGCTGCCGGGGCTGGTCGACGTGCACACGCACTTCATGCCCGAGCGCGTGCTGCGCAAGGTGTGGGGCTACTTCGACTCGCTGGGGGCGCTGACCGGCGGGGTGGAGTGGCCGATCACGTACCGCGCGGAGGAGGCGGAACGGGTCGCGCTGATACGGGAGTTCGGGGTGCGGGCCTTCACCGCCATGCTCTACCCGCACAAGCCCGGAATGGCGCGGTGGCTCAACAGCTGGGCCGTCGAGTTCGCCACCCGCACTCCCGACTGTCTGCACACCTCCACGCTCTTCCCGGAGGACGGGGTCGAGGCCTACGTCCAGGAGGCGGTCGACGCGGGGGCGCGGGTCTTCAAGGCGCACGTGCAGGTGGGCGCGTACGACCCGGCGAGCGAACTCCTCGATCCCGCTTGGGGGTTGCTCGCGGAGGCGGGCGTGCCGGTGGTGATCCACTGCGGTTCGGGACCCGCGCCGGGCAAGCACACCGGGCCCGAGCCGATCGCCCGCGTGCTGGCCCGCCATCCCCGGCTGCGGTTGGTCGTCGCGCACATGGGGATGCCCGAGTACGAGGACTTCCTCGACCTGGCCGAGCGGTACCGGGAGGTGCGGCTGGACACGACGATGGCGTTCACGGACTTCGGCGAACGGTTCGCGCCGTTCCCCGGGCGGGCCCTGCCCCGGCTCGCGGACCTCGGCGACCGCGTCCTGCTGGGCAGCGACTTCCCCAACATCCCGTACCCCTACCTCCACCAACTCCACGCCCTGGAGCGCCTGGACCTCGGCGACGACTGGCTGCGGGCGGTGTGCCACGACAACGGGGCGCGGCTGTTCGGACTGTGAGACCACTTCCGGAGCCCCTCGCGTCAAGGAGCTTCCCAGGGGTTCCCTGAGAGGCGCCTGTGCGTTTCTCAGAGAAATCACAGGTTGTCGAAAGGGTGCTCTCAGAGGATCCAGACAGTCTGTCCACCATGACCACGACCTCGCCCCAGGGGCGCACCGAACTGCTGAGGCCGGACGGGAGCCCCGTCCGAGTGCTTGTGGTGGACGACGAGCTGTCGATCACCGAACTGCTGTCCATGGCCCTCCGTTACGAGGGCTGGCAGATACGGTCGGCCGGAGACGGCACGGGAGCCATCCAGACCGCTCGTGAGTTCCGTCCCGACGCCGTCGTACTCGACATGATGCTGCCGGACATGGACGGGCTGACCGTCCTGGGGCGGCTGCGCCGGGAACTGCCGGACGTGCCGGTGCTGTTCCTGACGGCCAAGGACGCGGTCGAGGACCGTATCGCCGGACTCACCGCGGGCGGCGACGACTATGTCACCAAGCCGTTCTCCCTGGAGGAGGTCGTGGCGCGGCTGCGGGGTCTCATCCGCCGCTCCGGTGCCGCCGACCGGCGTTCCGACTCCGTGCTCGTGGTCGGTGACCTCACCCTGGACGAGGACAGCCACGAGGTGTCGCGGGCCGGGGACAACATCCACCTCACCGCGACCGAGTTCGAGCTGCTGCGTTTCCTCATGCGCAATCCGCGGCGCGTGCTCAGCAAGGCGCAGATCCTCGACCGGGTGTGGTCGTACGACTTCGGTGGGCAGGCCAATGTGGTCGAGCTCTACATCTCGTATCTGCGGCGCAAGATCGACGCCGGCCGGGAGCCGATGATCCACACGCGGCGCGGGGCCGGTTATCTGATCAAGCCCGCCGCCTCATGAGCGGGCGACGACGGCCGCGCACGCAGAAGCGACGAGCGGGACAGCCGCGCACCCTGCGGGCGCGGCTCGTCGTCGCGTCCGTGGTGCTGATCGCGGTGGTGTGCGCGGTGATCGGCACGGTGACGACGCTGGCGCTGAGGTCGCATTTGTACAACGAGCTCGACCAGCAACTGGGTGAGGTGGGCAAGCGCGCGTCCGGTGCGTTCGCACCGGGTGGTCCTGGCAAGGACGGCAACGGCATGCCCGGCCAGCAGGGCAACGGGCAGAACAACGCACCCACGAGTACCCATACGACCGACCTCAGCGACTTCGTCACCCGGGGGCCGCAGCCCGCGTCGTCGACGATCGCCGCCAAGGTCGTGAACGGCTCCGCCACCGAGGGCAAGGTGGGCCACAAGTCCACCTCCACGTTCTCGATGAGCGCGGTGTCACTCACCAAGGCCCAGTTGGCGGCCCTCAACTCCGTCGCCCGTGACGCCAACAAGCACACGGTGGACATCCCGGGTCTGGGCTCGTACCGCGTCTCGTACGTCCATGGCCCCAACGGCAACTACTACGTCGCTCTCCCCACCAAGGAGACCGACAACACCATCAACACCCTGATCCTCGTCGAGGTCAGTGTCACCGCCGCCGGTCTCGGAGCCGCCGTGATCGCCGGCTACGTGCTCGTCGGTGTCGCCACCCGGCCGCTGCGGCGGGTCGCCGCCACCGCGACCCGGGTGTCCGAACTGCCCCTGCACACCGGCGAGGTGAACCTCAGTGAGCGGGTGCCCGAGTCCGAGACCGATCCGCACACCGAGGTCGGCCAGGTCGGCGCCGCGCTCAACCGGATGCTGGACCACGTCCACGGCGCCCTGCACGCCCGTCAGCAGAGCGAGATGCGGGTACGGCAGTTCGTCGCGGACGCCAGTCACGAGCTGAGGACTCCTCTCGCCTCCATCCGCGGGTACGCCGAGCTGACCCGGCGCGGGCGGGAGCAGGTCGGGCCCGACACCCGGCACGCCCTGGGCCGGATCGAGTCCGAGGCCGGGCGGATGACCCTCCTCGTCGAGGATCTGCTGCTGCTCGCCCGGCTCGACGCGGGGCGCCCGCTGCAGTTCGAGCAGACCGATCTCATCCCGCTGGTCGTGGACACCGTCAGCGACTCCCGCGCGGCCGGCATGGACCACAACTGGCGGCTGGACCTGCCCGACGAACCGGCGCTGGTGTCGGCGGACGCGGCCCGGATCCAGCAGGTGCTGGTCAACCTCCTCGGCAACGCCCGCAAGCACACCCCGCCCGGCACCACCGTCACCGCACGCATCCAGCGGCGCGGCCCGTGGATGTGCGTGGACGTCGAGGACAACGGCCAGGGCATCCCGCCCGACCTGCTGCCGCACGTCTTCGAGCGGTTCGCCCGCGGCGACTCGGCGCGTTCGCGTGCCACCGGGTCCACCGGGCTCGGCCTCGCCATCGTGCAGGCCGTCGCGACCGCGCACGGCGGCGCGGTGACCGTGGACAGCGTGCCGGGCCGTACGGTCTTCACCGTCCATCTGCCGGCGCTCGCCCCGGCGGTCCCCCACCCGGCTCCTGAGACGGACTGGGAGTCGCACTCACAGGTGCAGCACAGTGCCGGCACATGGGTGCAACAGGGCACTTGACCAGAGTCGTTTCCATGCGAACCGATTCTTCTCCCGGCACCCTGCCGGCGCGGGAGCACCTCCCGGCCGGCGACGCCGGTACGCCTGTCCTGGACGTAGTGATCCCCGTCTACAACGAGGAGAAGGACCTCCAGCCGTGTGTGCTGAGACTGCACGACCACCTCAAGCGCACGTTCCCGTACGCGTTCCGCATCACCATCGCGGACAACGCGTCGACCGACACCACCCCGATGGTGGCGTCGCGGCTGGAGTCGGAGATCGCCGAGGTCAGGAACTTCCGCCTGGAGCAGAAGGGCCGCGGACGCGCCCTGCGCACCGTGTGGTCCGCCTCGGACGCCCCGATCCTCGCCTACATGGACGTGGACCTCTCCACCGACCTCAACGCCCTGCTCCCGCTGGTGGCCCCGCTGATCTCGGGCCACTCCGACCTCGCCATCGGCTCGCGGCTCGCCCGCAGCTCCCGGGTGGTGCGCGGTCCCAAGCGGGAGTTCATCTCCCGGACGTACAACCTGATCCTGCGCGGCTCGCTGCAGGCCCGCTTCTCGGACGCGCAGTGCGGATTCAAGGCGATCCGGCGTGACGTCGCCCAGGTGCTGCTGCCGCTGGTGGAGGACACCGGCTGGTTCTTCGACACCGAGATGCTGGTCATCGCGGAGCGCGCGGGTCTTCGTATCCACGAGGTGCCCGTCGACTGGGTCGACGACCCGAACTCCACCGTCCACATCGTGAAGACGGCGACCGAGGACCTCAAGGGCGTGTGGCGGGTGGGCAAGGCGCTCGCGACCGGTTCGCTGCCGCTGGACCGGATCACCCGCCCGTTCGGCGACGACCCGCGCGACCGCGAGATCCAGGACGTGCCGAAGGGACTGGCCCGCCAGCTCGTCGGGTTCTGTGTCGTCGGCGGTCTGTCGACCCTCTTCTACCTCGTCCTCTACAGCCTCTTCCGGCAGTTCGGCGGCTCGCAGCTCGCCAACGCGCTCGCGCTGCTGGTCTCCGCGGTCGCCAACACCGCGGCCAACCGGCGGCTGACCTTCGGGGTGCGCGGCCGCGGCGGCGCCGTCCGCCACCAGGCGCAGGGCCTCGTCGTCTTCGGCATCGGCCTCGCGCTGACCAGCGGCTCGCTCGCCGCCCTGAACGCGGCGACGTCCGACCCGGCGCACTCCACCGAGCTGGCGGTGCTGATCGCCGCCAACCTCGCGGCGACCGTGCTGCGCTTCCTGCTCTTCCGCGCCTGGGTCTTCCCCGAGCGCGACGACAGCCGGCCGTCCACGGTGGTGGCCGCGCACACCCCGTCCTCGCCGACGTACATGACGGCCCCCCTCCCGCAGTACCAGCCGCAGCCCCCGTTGCCGCAGCGCCCGGCCGCGCACCGCGGCCACGACACCACCCCGTTCCGCGCCGGCGAAGTCGCGGACCGCAGCTGGGAGGACGCCACGATGCATCTGCAGCCGGTGCGTCCGACCGACACCGATCCGAGGGACGCCCGATGACCACCCACTACGACCAGACGACGTATCAGGGGGGACCCGGTCCCTCCTCCTGGGGGCCGCCCCCCGCGCCCACGGTCACCACGGCCGTGCAGGAGCCGCCGGCCCCCACGGAGCCCCGGGCCGGTGAGCCGCAGCAGCCCTTCGTACGGAGACTGTGGCGCGGCCGCCCCGAGGACCCCCGCTGGGCGCGCCCGGCCTTCCTCGGACTGCTGGCCGCCACCCTCCTGCTCTACCTCTACAACCTCAGCGCCTCCGGCTACGCCAACTCCTTCTACTCGGCGGCCGTGCAGGCCGGCAGCGAGTCCTGGAAGGCGTTCTTCTTCGGCTCGCTGGACGCGGGCAACGCGATCACCGTCGACAAGCCCCCGGCGTCCCTGTGGCCGATGGAGCTGTCGGTCCGGATCCTCGGCCTCAACTCCTGGGCGATCCTGCTCCCCGAGGTCCTGATGGGCGTCGGCGCGGTGGCCGTGGTCTACGCGGCCGTGCGGCGCCGCTTCAGCCCCGGGGCCGGTCTGATCGCGGGCGCGGTGCTCGCGCTCACTCCCGTCGCGGCGCTGATGTTCCGGTTCAACAACCCGGACGCCATGCTGGCCCTGCTGATGGCGCTGGCCTGCTACTTCGTGGTGCGTGCCGTCGAGGACGGCAGGACGCGGTGGCTGGTGTGGGCCGGGGTCGCGATCGGCTTCGCGTTCCTCGCCAAGACCCTGCAGGCCTTCCTGATCCTGCCGCCGCTGGCGATCGTGTACGCGGTGTGCGCGCCGGTGTCGCTGAAGAAGCGGTTCGGACAGCTGGCCGCGGCGACGCTCGCGCTGGTCGTCTCCGGCGGCTGGTGGGTCGCGATCGTCGAGCTGTGGCCCGCGTCCTCCCGCCCCTACATCGGCGGTTCGCAGAACAACAGCTTCCTGGAGCTGACCTTCGGCTACAACGGCCTCGGCCGCCTCAACGGCGACGAGACCGGCAGCGTCGGCGGCGGTGGCGGGGGCGGCGGCACCGGCATGTGGGGGGCCACCGGCTGGAACCGGATGTTCAACTCCGAGGTCGGCGGCCAGATCTCCTGGCTGCTCCCGGCCGCGCTGATCCTCTTCGTCGCCGGCCTCGTCGCCACGCGCAAGCTGAAGCGGACCTCCGCCACCCGCGCCTCGTTCCTGGTCTGGGGCGGCTCGCTGCTGATGACCATGGTCGTCTTCAGCTACATGGCGGGCATCTTCCACCAGTACTACACGGTCGCTCTCGCCCCCTACATGGCCGCCGTGATCGGCATGGGCTCGGCGGTCCTGTGGGAGAAGCGCAGGGAGACCTGGGCCTCGATCACCCTCGCGGGCGCGGTCGTGGCGAGCGCGGTGTGGAGTTACGTCCTGCTCAACCGCACCTCCAGCTATCTGCCGTGGCTGAAGTACGTGGTCCTGATCGGCGGTCTGACCGCCGCGCTGGGCCTGATCTTCGCGGGCCGGATCAACCGGCAGCTGGCCCTCGGGGCGGCGGCCGTGGGTCTGGTCGCCGCCCTGGCCGGCCCGACCGCGTACACCATCAGCACCCTGCAGACGGGCCACACCGGCTCCATCGTCACGGCCGGTCCGGCGGGCGCGAGCATGATGGGCGGTCCCGGCGGCGGCGGTACGCGCGGCGGCATGCCGGGCGGCCAGAACGGCAACGGCAACTCCCAGAGCCAGAACCAGCAGGGCAACGGCTTCCCGGGCGGCGGCACGACGGGCAACGGCAACGGCGGCTTCGGCGGCATGCCGGGCCAGAACGGCAACGGCAGCACGCAGGGCCAGAACCAGCAGGGCAACGGCAGCACCCAGGGCCGGCAGAACGGCAACGGCTTCCCCGGCATGGGCGGCGACGGCGGTGGCATGGGCGGCGGCGGTGGCGCCGGCGGCCTGCTGAACGGCGCCAGCGTCTCCTCCGCGGCCAAGAAGCTGCTGGAGACGGACTCGTCCAAGTACACCTGGGTCGCCGCGGCCATCGGCGCCCAGAACGCGGCGAGCTACCAGCTCTCCACCGGCGACCCGGTGATGGCGATCGGCGGCTTCAACGGCACCGACCCGTCCCCGACGCTGGCCCAGTTCCAGAAGTACGTGGCGCAGGGCAAGATCCACTACTTCATCTCCTCCGGCACCGGAGGCGGCATGGGCGGCAGCAGCACTGGTACGTCCTCGCAGATCACCTCCTGGGTCGAGAAGAACTTCAAGAAGGTGACCGTGGGTTCGTCGACCTTCTACGACCTGACGCAGAAGGCGAGCAGCTGACCGGCGGCCCGAAGATCTGACGGAAAACGTGTTGTACACCGTATAGCAGCCAGCTATACGGTGTATGGCATGTCTCCGTCCCCCCACACCCCGGCCCAGGGCCACCCCCGCCGCTGGCTGATCCTCGGTGTCATCTGCCTGGCCCAGCTCACCGTGCTGCTCGACAACACCGTCCTGAACGTGGCGATCCCCTCCCTGACCCGGGAGCTGCACGCCGGGACCTCCGACCTCCAGTGGATGATCAACGCGTACTCGCTGGTCCAGTCCGGCCTGCTGCTGAGCGCCGGCAGCGCGGCGGACCGCTACGGCCGCAAGAAGATGCTGATCGCGGGGCTCGCCCTGTTCGGCATCGGTTCGCTGGCGGCCGGACTCGCGGGCTCCACGGGCCAGTTGATCGCCGCGCGGGCCGGTATGGGAGTCGGCGGGGCGCTGCTGCTGACGACCACGCTGGCGGTGGCGATGCAGATCTTCGCCCCCGAGGAGCAGCCGAGGGCGATCGGCGTGTGGGCCGCGGTCAACGCGCTGGGCTTCGCGGCCGGACCGCTGATCGGCGGGTTCCTGCTGAACCACTTCCGGTGGGGCGCGATCTTCCTGATCAACCTGCCGGTGGCGGCGCTGGGCCTGGTGGCCGTGGTGGCGCTCGTACCGGAGTCGAAGAGCCCGAGCGGCGACCGCCCCGACCTGCCGGGCGCGCTGCTGTCCACCGTCGGGATGGCCTCGCTGGTGTTCGCGATCATCTCCGGGCCGGAGCACGGATGGCTCTCGGGCCGGGTGCTGGCCCCGGCGGGCGTGGCCGTCGCCGTACTGGCCCTGTTCGCCTACTGGGAGAGCCGCGTTCCGCATCCCATGCTGGACCTGCACTTCTTCCGGGACCGCCGGTTCACGGGGGCGGTCACCGGGGCGGTGCTGATCACCTTCGGCATGGGCGGCGCGCTCTTCCTGCTCACCCAGCATCTGCAGTTGGTGCTCGGTTACGGGCCGCTCGAAGCCGGTCTCCGCACGGCGCCGCTCGCTCTCACGGTCGTCGCCCTGAACTTCTCGGGGCTGTCGGCGAAGTGGGCGGCGCGGCTGGGGACGCCGGCGTCCATCGCGCTCGGGATGGTGCTGATGGCGGGCGGGCTGGTGTCGATCGCCCTGCTGGACGCCGGGGGCTATGCCGGGACGCTGGTGGGGCTGCTGCTGATCGGGGGCGGGTGCGCGATCGCCAACCCGGCGATGGCACATGCGATCATGAGCGCGATTCCCCCGGAGAAGGCGGGGGTCGGGGCCGGCGTCAACGGCACCCTGGCCGAGTTCGGCAACGGCCTCGGCGTCGCCGTCCTCGGGGCCGTGCTCGGCTCCTCCGGAGGGCTGGCCGAGGGGCTGAGGGCCGGTCAGCTGGTGGGTGCCGTGGCCGTGTTGCTGGGCGGGTTCGTGGCGGCGGCGTTGCTGCGACGGGCGCGGCGGGCAGACTCGGAGATGGCGGTCGCCTGAGGGCCGGCCGCCGACCGGCACCTCGATGCGTGAACGGAAGTCTAGGAAGGTACGCCATGGTGAGGGCAGCCGAGCGGGCCGTGCGGACCAGTGTGTGGCTCGAGGGCAAGGTCCGTCGGGGCGGACGCGGCGGCGGACAGCCGTCGGGCCTGGACCGGGACCGGATCACCGAGGTGACCGTGCGGCTCCTGGACGCCGAGGGGCTGGCGAAGTTCTCCATGCGCAGACTGGCCGCCGAGCTGCACGTCACGGCGATGTCCGTCTACTGGTACGTCGACACCAAGGACGACCTCCTCGAACTCGCCCTGGACGCCGCCTACGGCGAACTCACCCTGCCCGACCCGGACACCGACGAGGACTGGCGCGAGCAGCTGCGCACGCTGGCGACGGAGTACCGCTCCCTGCTGGTCCGCCATCCCTGGCTGTCCCCGCTGGCGGGCACGTTCCTCAACATCGGCCCGAACTCGCTGGCCTTCTCCCGGGTCATGCAGCTGGTCATCCGCAAGACCGGCCTGCCGGTGCACGGCCTGACCGGCGCCATCTCGCTCGTCTTCCAGTTCGTGTACGGCTACGGCACCATCGAGGGCCACTTCATCGCCCGGTGCACGGAGGCGGGCATGACCCAGGACGAGTACTTCCAGCACGCGATGAGCGCGGTGACCCGGTCACCGGAGGCCGCCGAGATCGTCAAGGAGAACGAGGAGATCATGGCGGCCCGGGGCGGTGACACGGTGGAGGAGATGCGGGCGCGGGACTTCACCTTCGCCCTGGACCTGCTGATCGCGGGCATCGAGGCGATGACCGACAAGCCCCGCTAGCCCCAAGGCCGTGAAGTTATGGATCGGGTGGGGTTGTCCAGGGGGCCTTGAGGTGCGGTTTCGGCGGACGTGAGGAGCGGAGCCCCGGTAGAACTGGCAGTCGACCAAGACAAGCCGTTCACAGGACCGGAGGCTCCGCTGTCCGAACAGTGTGCCATCACGCGTACCGTCACGGTGGCCGGAGGCCGGTTTGCGCCCGGTCACCTCGGTGAACTCACCCAGCTGGTGCCCTTCGAGATGGTCGATGCGGCGCTGAGTGCGACCAGGACGGTGCAGTCGCGGCTGCGGGATCTGCCCTCCCGGGTCGTGGTGTACCTGGTCCTGGCCGGGTGCCTGTTCCCGGAGGCCGGCTGTCCGGGAGTGTGGCGCAAGCTCACGGGAGCACTGGCCGGGCTGCCGGTGGTCTCGCCGTCGGCGAGTGCGCTGGCCCAGGCCCGACGCCGCGTCGGCAGCAGACCGCTGCGGTGGCTGTTCGACCTGCTGCGGGGCCCGGCCGCGACCGCGCACGGGCCAGGGATCCGCTGGCACGGCCTGCTGGTGGCTGCACTCGACGGCACCACCCTGACGGTCCCCGACACCCCCGCCGTCATGACCCGGTTCACCAAGCAGGCCGGCAACCACGGCGGGACCGGATACCCACAGGTCCGCCTGCTCGCCCTGGTCGCCTGCGGCACCCGCACCCTCATCGACGCGGTGTTCGGACCCACCACCGCGGGCGAGACCACCTACGCCCCGCGCCTGCTGCCCAGCCTGCGGCCTGGGATGATCCTCCTCGCCGACCGCAACTTCGGCGCCCAAAAGCTCGTGGCCGACATCGCTGCCACCGGCGCCGAGGTCCTGGTCCGGCTCAAAAACGGCCGCCGCATGCCCGTCCTGGCCCGCTACCGGGACGGCTCCTGCCTCTCCGCCCTGGGCGGCCTTCCCGTCCGCGTCATCGACTGCGAGATCACGGTCACCACCACCGCCGGGAAGCATGCCGGCCTCTACCGGCTGGCCACCACCCTGCTCGACCACCACCGCCACCCGGCAGCCGAACTGGCCGCGCTGTATCACCAGCGCTGGGAGATCGAAACGGCCTACCTGGAACTGAAGTCGACCATCCTCGGCGGCCGGGTCCTGCGGGCCCGCACCCCCGACGGCATCGAGCAGGAGATCTACGCCCTGCTGGTCGTTTATCAGCTGCTGCGGACCGCCATGGCGGACGCCACCAGCACCCGGCCCGGCACCGATCCCGACCGCGCCAGCTTCAGCATCGCCTGGCAGACCGCCCGCGACCTGGTCATCCAGGCCGCGGGCGTCATCGCCGACACGGTCATCGATCTCGCCGGCACCATCGGCCGACAGGTCCTGGCCGGCTTGCTGCCCGCACGGCGGCTACGCGTCAGCCCCCGCATCGTCAAACGCGCGATCTCCAAATACCAGGCCCGCGGCCCTCACATCGACCGGACCAGCTACAAAGCCACCACCGGCATCAACATCCTCGCGCCCACAGGCCCTTGACAACCCGCCCCCACCGCAAACTTCACGGCCTTGCCGCTAGCCCTCAGGCGTCCGGCGTGGCCAGCCGTGCCGGGAAGCCGCCGGTGGCCACCGGCCCCCACCGCTCCGGCGTGACCCGGATGATGGACTTGCCCTGCTTGACCATCGCCTCCCGGTACTCGTCCCAGTCGGGATGCTCACCGGCGATGTTGCGGTAGTACTCCACCAGCGGCTCCACGGAGTCGGGCGAGTCGATGACCTCCGCGGTGCCGTCGATCTGGACCCAGGGCCCGTTCCACTCGTCGCTCAGGACCACCAGGCTGACCCGGTCGTCCCGCTTCGCGTTCCGCGTCTTCGCCCGCTCGGGGTACGTGGAGACCACGATCCGCCCCGAGTCGTCGACCCCGCAGGTCAGCGGCGAGGCCTGCGGGCTGCCGTCGGCGCGTCGGGTGAGCAGGATCGCGCGGTGCCGCGGCCGTACGAAGTCCAGCAACTCGTCCAGCGAGACGGTCGTGTTCGTAGCGATGTTCGGTGCCATGGGGCCAGCCTAGGCGGACGGCCCCCGCTCGGCCCGCTCCCGCCGGGCCTACGCCTGCGGCAGGGACTCCCCCTGTACGGCCTGGATGTCCAGCTCCACGCGCAGTGTCGTGCCGATGGCGGCGATGCCCGCCTGGACGATCTGGTTGTAGTTCATGGCGAAGTCCTCGCGCCGCAGTTCGGTCGTCGCGCGGAAGGCGGCGCGTGTGCCGCCCCACGGGTCGGCGCCCGTGCCCAGGTAGGCGAGGTCCAGGTCCACCGGCCGGACCACCCCGTGCAGGGTCAGTTCCCCGTGCACGGTCCAGCGGTCGGAGCCCGCCGCTGTGAGCCCGGAGGACCGGTAGGTGATCTCCGGGTGCTTCTCGGCGTCCAGGAAGTCCGGCGAGCGCAGATGGTCGTCGCGCATGCCGTTGCCGGTGTCGATGGAGGCCGCCCGGATCACCGCCTCCACCCGCGACTTCTCCACCTCGTCCGGCGCGATCTCGATCCGCCCGGCGAAGTCGGTGAAGCGGCCGTGGACGCTGGAGATGCCCAGGTGCTGGGCGATGGCGCCCACCGAGGAGTGCGCGGGGTCGATGGTCCACGGCCCGGGCGGCGGCAGCTCGGTGCCGCCCTGCCGGGCCAGCGTCACGTTCCCGAGCTCGGCCCGGCCGCTCGCGGTGACGATCGCCGTGGAGGCGGCGGGCGCGTACCCGACGGCGGTGACGATGACGACGTACGGCCCCGGGGTCAGCGCGGTCGTGTCCCGTACGGCCCCCTCGGCGTCCGCCTCGGCCCGCAGCACCTGCGCGCCGGTCATGTCGGTCACCGTGACGACCGCGTGCGACACGGCCCATCCGTCCCGCGTACGGATCCTCGCGGTCAGTCCCATCCCGTTTCTCCCTGCGAAAGCTGTCGGTCTCAAGAGAACCGGCCCGTGGCGGGGACGCGTCCGAGAAGCGGAGCGCGTCACCACCACGGGCCGGAGTTCGAACTACTCGGCCGGGTGGGCCAGTTCGATGTCGTGGCCGTCGACCCCGCGGCCGTTCACCGTCAGGGCCGTCGCCACCGGCGGGTAGCCGGTCGCGATGACCGTGTAGTCGCCGCTGTTCAGGTCGGTGAAGGCGTACGCCCCGTCCGCCCCGGTGGTCGCGGTCCCCACGACGTTGCCGGCCGCGTCGACCAGCGTGACCCGCGCGTCCGCCAGCGGCCCGTGCGGCGCCCGTACGACACCCTGCAGCTGGGCCCCGGAGTCCAGGTCGACCTCGATCCGGGTCACCCCGGCCCCGCCGACCTCGACGGGCAGCGCCCGCGGCCGGAACCCGGCGGCGTTCACGGCGATGGTGACCTGCCCCGGCACCAGCTCGGCGAAGGAGAACTCGCCCTGCTCACCGGTGTTTCCGGTGGCCAGCAGATCCCCGCGCACATCGGTCACGATGACCATGGCGTCCTTGACCGGCAGCCCGTTCTCCGCGGCCCGCACCAGCCCGTTCAGCTCGCTGGTGCCGCTGAGCAGGATGTCGTACGACACCGGCTCGCCGTTCACCACGACCGTGGACGCCTGCGGCTGGAACCCGTCCGCGGAGGCGATCAGGACGTACGACCCGACGCTCGGCGCGTCCACCGCGTACGAACCGTCCGACTGCGTCACCGAGCGGCCCAGCTGCCGTCCGGCCAGCGAGATCAGCGTGACGGCGGCCTGCGGCACCGGCGCGCTCTCGGCGCCGCGCACGAAGCCGCGCACCGGGATCCCGCCGGAGCCCCCCTCGGAGGACGCCTCGGGCCGGGCGATGGTGGCCACCGCGGCGAGCTTCTGCGTGCCGTCGGCCGCGGTCTCCGTGTCGGACACGGCCCAGCTCGGGACGTGCCCGGCGGCGGAAGCCTGTGCGGCGACCGGGGCCTCGGCGGCCGCTTCGGCCTGCTCCGGGGCCGGCGTCCGCTCCGCGTCCGCGGCCTGCGCCAGGGCGCCCTTGGTCTTCAGCGGGACCTCCTTGATGAACAGGGTGATCAGGAACGCGACGGCCGCGAGGCCGCCGGCGATCAGGAAGACGTCGGCGATGCCGTGGCCGTACGCGCTCTCCATGAGGGTGCGGACGGGGGCCGGCAGCTTGCCCAGGTCCGGGATGCTGTCCGCGGAGGAGCTGGAACCGGCCAGCGCCGCCCGGTACTTGGGGTCGAGGGCGGCGACGCCGTCCGAGACGTAGTGGGTGATCCGGCGGGCCATCACCGCGCCCAGCGCCGAGACGCCGACCGCACCGCCGAGGGAGCGGAAGAAGGTGACCGTGGAGCTGGCCGAGCCGAGGTCGGACGGGTCGACCTGGTTCTGCGTGCACAGCACCAGGTTCTGCATCATCATGCCGATGCCGAGACCCAGCATGGCCATGAAGATCGACATCTTCCAGTAGGCCGTGTCGTACCGGATGGTGCCGAGCAGCCCGAGGCCGGCCGTCACCAGGACGCCACCACTGACCAGCCAGGCCTTCCAGCGGCCGGTGCGGGTGATGAACTGCCCGGAGACGGTGGAGGAGACGAACAGCCCGCCGATCATGGGGATGGTCATCACACCCGACATCGTCGGGGACTTGTCGCGGGCCAGCTGGAAGTACTGGCTGAAGAACACCGTGCCGGTGAACATCGCGACACCGACGAACAGCGAGGCCAGCGAGGCCAGCGTGATGGTGCGGTTGCGGAACAGCCGCAGCGGGATGATCGGCTCGCTCGCCTTCGACTCCACGAGCACGAAGACCAGACCGAGGACGATCGAACCGCCGACCATCGCGTAGGTCTGCCAGGAGATCCAGTCGTACTTGTCGCCGGCGAAGGTGACCCAGACCAGGAGCAGCGAGACGGCGGCGGCGACGAAGGTCGCGCCGGCCCAGTCGACCTTCACGTCCCGCTTCACGACGGGCAGGTGCAGGGTCTTCTGCAGCACGATCAGCGCGATGACGGCGAAGGGGACGCCGACGTAGAAGCACCAGCGCCAGCCCAGCCACGAGGTGTCGGTGATGACGCCGCCGAGCAGCGGGCCGCCGACGGTGGCGACGGCGAAGGTCGCGCCGAGGTATCCGGAGTAACGGCCGCGCTCACGCGGGGAGATCATCGCGGCCATGACGATCTGGGCGAGCGCGCTCAGACCGCCGACGCCGATGCCCTGCACGACACGGCAGGCGATCAGCATGCCCGGGTTCTGCGAGAGGCCGGCGGCCATCGACCCCAGTACGTAGACGACCAGGGCTATCTGGACGAGCGCCTTCTTGCTGTAGAGGTCGGCGAGCTTGCCCCACAGGGGCGTGGTCGCGGTCATCGCCAGCAGGGAGGCGGTGACGACCCAGGTGTAGGCGGACTGGCCGCCGCCGAGGTCGCTGATGATGTGCGGGAGCGCGTTGGTGACGATCGTGGAGGACAGGATCGCCACGAACATGCCGAGCAGCAGCCCGGAGAGCGCCTCCATGATCTGCCGGTGCGTCATCGGGGCGTCGCCGGCACCGGCCGCTCCCCAGTGCTTGGCATGAGCCCGCACACCGGCTGGTGTGGTCGTTGCCATGGGCTTCCTTTTCTTATGTGCTCGCGGGTGTACGGGTGGTCGGTTCGAGTGCGGGGGCGGGCGGCGGGAGCCGGGGCGGCAGCGCGGCGAGGCGGCTGTCGTCGAAGCTGGCGCGCAGCCTGGCCATGAGGCCGGTGAGCTGGGCGACCTCCTCGTCGCTCCAGTCGGCGAGCCGCTCGGCGAGCAGTTGCGTGGTCCGCTCGGACAGCGCCTCCAGGCGGGCGAGGCCCGCGGGGGTGAGGTGCACGATCCGGGACCGCTTGTCCGCCGGATCGGGGGAGCGGTCGATCCAGCCGCGCTCCGCGAGGTGCGCGACATGGCGGCTGGTGACCGACATGTCCACGGCGAGGAGGTCGGCCAGCTTGCTCATGCGCATGTCGCCGAAGCGGCCCAGCAGGGTCAGTACGGCGGCGCTGCCGCTCGGGCAGTCGGACGGCATGATCCGTCCGATCTCCCGCTTCACGGCACCGAAGGCGCTGAACTGGCGCATCAACTCCTCGTACTGCACCCGCTCGGCCATCACACCTCCCGCATTCGTTGCTTGGGGCAACCATAGAAGTTGTTGGTTGCTGCAGGCAAACAAATAGGGGTGTGATCGGTATAAAAACTTGGCAAAGACAAGTATTGCGAAAGTAAATGCGCAGGTGGGGCGGGTCGCCGGGGCCGGAGGGCCCCCACTTGGGTCCCCCTCGCCTATTCGCTAGGGTCTCGGGCTATGGCTAACCCCCAGAACCCCCAGGGCAACTACGACCCCGCCGGCAGCACGCAGATGTTCCGTGCGTTCGTGGACGAGGGACCGCAGGGCCGGCAGCAGCAGGCCCCCGCCGCCCCCGCGGGCCCCCGCATCGGCCTGATCGTCGGCGTCGTCGTGGCCGTCGCGGTCGTCGCCGCGGTGGCGTGGCTCGCCCTGATGTAACTCACCGCTCTACTTCCACTGGACGGTGACGTCGCGCGTCTCGACGTGCATGCCCAGCGGCACGCGCCAGGCGTCGACGCACACCGTCCAGGTCTTCTCCTTGCGCGCCCCGGCCCCGATCGGCAGCGGAAGCCGCTCGGCCGACTCGACCGTCCCCCAGTCGATGCCGAGCAGCCCGATGATGTGCGTCCCGAACGTCACCGTGCCCGAACGCACCGCGGTTCCGCCCGAGTTGACGAAGGTCAGCTCGACGTCCTCGCACCACCGCCGGTCGGTGGCCGTACGCACCGGCTCACCCCAGCTCAGCGCGGCGGGCCCGACGGGGGCCGTCGGAGCGGGAGTTGCCGTCGCGGGCGGCGAAGTGGGCGCCGTACGACCGGACTCGGCACCCCCGACCTGCGCACCGGAAGTCCCGGCCGCCGGGGCGCTGCTCGGTGTGCCCCGATCCCCGGCGGCCGGGGTGCTCCCCGCCGGGTCCCCACTCCCCGCGCCCGAGCCGCGGTCGCCCTTCGCGGGCGCAGGCGCCCCACTCCCGCCCGTAGTCGCCCCGGGCCGCTCCAGCGGCACTAGCGTCACCCCGCCCGTCGGGACCGCCGAACCGGAGACCAGCGGACCGCCCACCGCGCCCGTGGCGGTATAGCCCTCGCGTTGGTCGCCCCCGCACGCCGCCAGTGTGGCGCCCAGGCAGACGACGGCCGCCGACGCGCCGATCAGGGCGCCTCGACGGCCACGTGTCCATGTCGTCCCGGGAGTCGCTCGCAGCATCGCGCCATGGTGGCTGACGCTCCGTCAAAAAGGAACCCCCGGGGTTCCGTTCCGCTCTCAGCCGGAGTTCCGTGGACCGCCGCCCGCGCCGGTGGCGGTATAGCCCTCGCGTCCGCCGCCAGCGCATGCGGCCCAGGCAGACGACGGCCGCCGATGCGCCGGTCAGGGCGCCTCGACGGCCGCGTGTCCAGGTCGTCTCGGGAGAACCCCCGGGGTTCCGTTCCGCTCTCAGCCGGAGTTCCGCGGACCGCCCACCGCGCGCGGTGGGCGGTATAGCCCTCGAGCCCGCCGCCACCGCATGCGCCCAGGCAGACGACGGCCGTCGACGCGCCGGTCAGGGCGCCTCGACGGCCGCGTGTTCATCTCGTCCCGGGAGGACCCCGGGTCCCGTTCCGCGCTCAGTCCGAGATCAGGCCCTCGCGCAGCTGGGCCAGGGTGCGGGTGAGCAGGCGGGAGACGTGCATCTGGGAGATGCCGACCTCCTCGCCGATCTGCGACTGGGTCATGTTCGCGAAGAAGCGGAGCATGATGATCTGCCGCTCCCGGGGCGGGAGTTTGGCCAGCAGCGGCTTCAGGGACTCGCGGTACTCGACGCCCTCCAGCGCCGTGTCCTCGTAACCCAGCCGGTCCGCCAGCGAGCCCTCGCCGCCGTCGTCCTCCGGGGCCGGCGAGTCCAGCGAGGACGCGGTGTACGCGTTGCCGACCGCGAGGCCGTCGACCACGTCCTCCTCGGACACGCCGAGCACGGCGGCGAGTTCGGGGACGGTCGGGGAGCGGTCCAGCTTCTGCGAGAGCTCGTCGCTGGCCTTGGTGAGGGCCAGGCGCAGCTCCTGCAGCCGGCGCGGCACCCGCACCGACCACGAGGTGTCGCGGAAGAACCGCTTGATCTCGCCCACGACCGTCGGCATCGCGAAGGTCGGGAACTCCACGCCCCGCTCGCAGTCGAACCGGTCGATCGCCTTGATCAGGCCGATCGTGCCGACCTGGACGATGTCCTCCATCGGCTCGTTGCGCGAGCGGAACCGGGCCGCCGCGTACCGCACGAGCGGGAGGTTGAGCTCGATCAGGGTGTCCCGGACGTACATGCGCTCGGGGCTGTTCTCGTCCAGCGCGGCCAGCCGCAGGAAGAGGGAGCGGGACAGGGTGCGGGTGTCGATGGCCTCCGAGGAGGCCGGAAGGGCCGGGGCCGGCACGGCCTCCAGGACCGTGACGTCGTCGAGAACGGCGTCGGGCGCGGTCTCGCTCTTCGTGAGCGTGAGCACCTTCGAGCTGCCCTGATCTGCGGACATGCCACCCCCTCTGGGTCGCGGGACGGTCGCGGCCGAACCTCCCCTGGCGAGGAGTTCAGCCTTCACCTGAATACCGGAGCCGAAGCCGCGGCAAACGCACTGGCGGAAGAATGTCACATGTCGGCAACACGCTGTAGTGACATGTCGACATGCGAGATGCGAAACGGCCCTGGAAAGAGGGGGTCTGAGCGTTTTTCGGCACAGAACTGTCGGGAACGTCCCTGGTGAGCGATTCGCTCGTACCGGTTACCTCTCGATCCTGCTTGCGAACTGGGGCGTTCCGGTGTGTTCCGGAGCGTGCGCCCGTGCGCCTCTTATGCCTCGATCCGATTCGCGGATCGCAGCCGCTGGAAGCTACGCGCGAGTAGTCGGGAGACGTGCATCTGGGAGACCCCGAGTTCCGCGCTGATTTGCGACTGGGTGAGATTGCTGTAGTAGCGCAGCAGAAGGATTCGCTGTTCGCGTTCCGGGAGTTGGACGAGCAGATGCCGGACCAGATCGCGGTGCTCGACGCCGTCCAGGGCCGGGTCCTCGTAGCCGAGTCGGTCCAGCAGTCCCGGCAGCCCGTCGCCCTCCTGCGCGGCCTCCAGCGAGGTGGCGTGGTAGGAGCGGCCGGCCTCGATGCAGGACAGCACCTCCTCCTCGGTGATGCGCAGCCGCTCGGCGATCTCGGCGGTGGTGGGGGAGCGCCCGAACGCCGTGGTCAGGTCCTCCGTCGCGCTGTTGACCTGCACCCACAGCTCGTGCAGCCGGCGCGGTACGTGGACCGTGCGGACGTTGTCCCGGAAGTACCGCTTGATCTCCCCGACCACCGTCGGCATGGCGAAGGTCGGGAACTGCACGCCCCGGTCCGGGTCGAAGCGGTCGATGGCGTTGATGAGCCCGATGGTGCCGACCTGGACGACGTCCTCCATAGGCTCGTTGCGGGAGCGGAAGCGGGCGGCGGCGTAGCGCACCAGGGGGAGGTTGGCCTCGATGAGCGCGCCGCGCACCCGGTCGTGCTCCGGGGTGCCGGGCGGCAACTCCTTGAGCTCGGCGAAGAGCACCTGGGTGAGGGCCCGGGTGTCGGCCCCGCGGCTGCGCGGCGCGGCGGCGGGGGCCGCCGGGGGTTCCGTGACGGCTTCCACTGCGGCTTCCCCGACGGCTTCGGCGTCGGCTTCGGCGACGGCTTCCTGGGGAGGCGCAGTACTGGCCGACACGGTCAACGCCACCTCTTCATCGATCAACTCATCTGTCAAAAGCGGTCATAGCATCACAAGAGATGTGCACTATGTGCAAGCACCTCATAACGATGTGTTACGCCGTGTTGAGGGGCGAGTTGGTGCGAAAGACGCACGAAAGCCTCCCGCCGACGGGCGGGAGGCTCGGTGTCGCTGAGCGTCCGGGCTCAGTACTCGTAGTCGGCGATCACCCAGGTGGAGAACTCCTTCCACAGGGTCACACCGGCCTGGTGCTCGGGGTGCCCCACATAGGCGCGCAGCGCGGCCGCGTCCTCGAACCCGGAGTTGATGGCGAAGTCGTAGGCGATGGGACGGTCGCTGAGGTTCCAGCCCAGTTCCCAGAAGCGGATCTCCGGGATCCTGCCGTCCAGCGAGCGGAAGGCCTCGACGCCCTCCACCACCCGCGGGTCGTCGCGCTCGACGCCCTCGTTGAGCTTGAACAGGACGAGGTGGCGGATCATGTGCGCTCCTGGCTAGTGGGCCCCGTTGGCCAGCCAGGTGAAGAAGTCACCGATGGCCTTCGCGGCGTCCGAGATGCCCTCGAACCCTATCTGGACGTAGTCGGCGGCCTTGGCCGGGTCTGTGATGATCACGTACAGGGCGAAGACCACGAGCACATAGACGGCGATCTTCTTCGCGTTCACCGCCATCGCGGCCTCCCCTGGTCACTCGTAGCCCAACGACCGCACATGATCGCACGAAGGGCCCCGTCTTTCGACGGGGCCCTTCAGAAGCGGTAGCGGAGGGATTTGAACCCTCGGTGACTTGCGCCACACTCGCTTTCGAGGCGAGCTCCTTCGGCCGCTCGGACACGCTACCGAGGGAGACCTTACAGCACCGTGAGCCGTGCTCAGAAATCGGTATTCAGCGGCCCCGGAAGAACTCGGTGAGAAGCCGGGCGCAGTCCTCGGCGAGCACGCCCTCGATCACCTCGGGACGGTGGTTGAGCCGCCGGTCGCGTACGACGTCCCAGAGGGACCCGGCCGCGCCGGCCTTCTCGTCGCGGGCGCCGTAGACCACCCGGTCCAGGCGGGACTGCACGATCGCGCCCGCGCACATCGTGCAGGGTTCGAGGGTGACGACGAGCGTGCACCCGGCGAGCCGCCACTCGCCGAGGTCGGCGGCGGCCCTGCGGATCGCGAGGACCTCGGCGTGCGCCGTCGGATCGCCGCTCGCCTCGCGCTCGTTGTGTCCGGCGCCCAGCACGGTCGTACCGTCCGAGGCCAGGACGACGGCGCCCACGGGCACGTCGGTGCCCGCCCGTCCGGCCTCGGCCAGGGCGAGCCGCATCGCGGCCCGCCAGCGGTCACGTACGGGGTCCGCCGCCGTCAGCGGACGGTCTCCAGGACCTCCGAGGCGCCGAGGGCCTCGGCGATCGCGGTCAGCGCGTCCTCGTCCAGCGAGCGCAGCTCCTTGGCGCTGACCCCGAGGTCGTCGAGGATCTCGGCGTCGCCGACGGGGCTGTGCGGCACCGCCTCGGCGGACGGGGTGTCGTCGTCCTCGCCGTCGTCCTCGTCCTCCCCGTCCTCGGTGCCGTCGAGGTCGAGGGCGTCCAGGTCGGGACCGTCGTCGCCGGGCTCCCTTCCGAGCAGTTCGTCGGTGAGCAGGATCTCGCCGTAACTGCTGCGGGCAGCGGCGGCGGCGTCCGAGACGTAGATACGAGGGTCGTCCTCGCCGTCGATGCGGACGACGCCGAACCAGGCGTCCTCCTGCTCGATCAGAACGAGCACCGTGTCGTCCTCGGCCGCGGCCTCCCGTGCGAGGTCGGCCAGATCCGACAGCGTCTCCACATTGTCGAGGAGCTCTGTGTCGCTCGCTTCCCACCCGTCTTCGGTGCGCGCGAGCAGTGCGGCGAAGTACACCGTGACTCTCCCACTGGTCATAGGCGTGCCGGTTGGGGGTCCCCCCGGCGGAGGCTTGGGCGGGGAAAAGCCGGGGCCGAGCCCCACCCACTCGGAATCGTGGCAGAAACAATGCGTTCAGGGGACGTCTTCGGCTCCCTGTGTCCGCCCGTTTTGATCGACCACCAGCGGGATCGTACGCGGCGAATCCCGTGCGCACGCACCCGGTCGGTCCTTTGCGTCTCCCCCGGCCGCTCGCGGCTACCAGCGGAAGGTGCGCATACGCATGGCGTGACGCAGCCGGGCGACCTTGGCCCGCCGCGGCTGCACGCGGTCCCGCAACTCGCGCGCCTCGGCGCGTTCCCGCAGGAACTGGGCCCGGCGGCGCCTGCGCTCGGCGTCGGTCTGCTGCTGTGACGCGTCCTGTTGGGACTCAGGCTCAGGCATAGGCTCACCACCCCGACGTGCGTCCCTCCCACTTTCCCCCTGATGGGCGGTTTGATGCCAGCGCGAGGGCGCATCGAGCGCGGTTACTGTTAGGTCATGCGTCTCCACGTCGTCGACCATCCCCTGGTCGCCCACAAGCTCACCACGCTGCGCGACCAGCGCACCGACTCCGCGACCTTCCGCCGTCTCGCCGACGAGCTGGTCACCCTGCTCGCCTACGAGGCCACGCGCGACGTGCGCACGGAGGCCATCGACATCGAGACCCCGGTCGCCCGGACCACCGGTGTGAAGCTGTCCCGGCCGCGCCCGCTGGTCGTGCCGATCCTGCGGGCCGGACTCGGCATGCTGGACGGCATGGTCCGGCTGCTGCCGACGGCCGAGGTGGGCTTCCTGGGCATGATCCGCAACGAGGAGACGCTGCAGGCGTCCACGTACGCCTCCCGCATGCCCGAGGACCTCTCCGGCCGCCAGGTCTACGTCCTGGACCCCATGCTGGCCACGGGCGGCACCCTGGTGGCCGCGATCCATGAGCTGATCAAGCGCGGCGCGGACGACGTGACGGCCGTGGTCCTGCTGGCCGCCCCCGAGGGCGTCGAGCTCATGGAACGCGAACTGGCGGGCACGCCGGTCACGGTCGTCACGGCCGCGGTGGACGAGCGCCTGAACGAGCACGGCTACATCGTGCCGGGCCTGGGCGACGCCGGCGACCGGCTGTACGGCGCGGCCGAGTAGGACGGCCTTTCAGCGGCCCTTCTTTTCAGCGGCCCTTCTTCGAACTTCTTCAGCAGCTCTTCTTCGAGGACGTCGGCGTCGGCTGGGGCCCGGTCAGCGTGGCCAGGGCCTTGTCGGCGTCCGCCGTGCTCGTGAGGTTCTTGAAGGCGTCCCCGATGATCAGGTCGACGTCGGTGCCCTTGCGGGTGTCGGTGCGCTTCTCGGCGGCTGCCAGCTGTGTGCCGAGCACGGGCAGCGAGGTGTTCACCGCGGACGCGGGGCCGAGCAGTATCCCGGCGCCCTTGACCTTCTTGTCGTAGTCCTTGCTCGCGTTGCCCACGTCGCCGATCTTGAAGCCGCGCTTGCGCAGCTCGTCGGCCGTGGTCTTGGCCAGCCCGCTGCGGGTGGTGGCGTTGTAGACGTTCACGGTGATCTGCGCGGGCTTCGGCAGCGAGGCGGACGTCTTCGCCGACGCGCTCACCCGCGTCGAGCAGTCCGACTTGGGCCCCGCGGCGGAGGCCTTCTTGTTGCCGCCGGTGAAGACGTCGATGAGCTGCAGCGTGCCCCAGCCGATCACCCCGAGCGCGACGACGGAGGCCACCACGGCGAGCACCAGCCGGCCGCGCCTGCGGCGCTGTCGCATCCGTGGGTACTTGTCCCCCGTGATCCGGTACTTCCCGCCCATGCCCGGGGGAGTCAGCATGCTCATGAGCGCAGCGTAGTGCGCCCGAGCGGCGATGCCTACTAGATGATCATTCGACGCCGCACAGGTGAACCCGAAAGGGCCAAGCCCTTGCCGAACCGCCTCACCGCGGCGCGCGTCAGTCCAGCTCGAGCACGCGCGCGTGCAGTACCTGGCGCTGCTGGAGCGCCGCCCGCACCGCGCGGTGGAGGCCGTCCTCCAGGTACAGATCGCCCTGCCACTTGACGACATGGGCGAACAGATCGCCGTAGAAGGTCGAGTCCTCGGCCAGGAGGGTTTCCAGGTCGAGCTGCCCCTTGGTCGTCACGAGCTGATCGAGGCGGACCGGGCGTGGCGCGACGTCCGCCCACTGCCGGGTGCTCTCCCGGCCGTGGTCGGGGTACGGCCGGCCGTTTCCGATGCGCTTGAAGATCACACGGAAAGCCTACCGGTCCAGACGTTCCGGGCGCAGCCATGGAGACGGAGTGCGACGCTGGAAAAGACGTCGCAAAGCCGGGCACAAGGGAACAGGGGTCCGAGATGAGTGACAGCGAGACCATGCCTGGGGCCACCGCTGCCGAGGCGCCCGGAAGCGCGCCCGCCCTGCCCCGCGAGGCCCTGGAGATCGCCTCCGGTTACGCCTTCTCGGGACCGGCCCTCGACCTGGGCGCCCTGCTCTGGGACGGCGCCTGTCTGCCGGACGCGCAGGTCCGCATCCCGCTGCCGATGCTCAACCGCCACGGCCTGGTCGCGGGCGCCACCGGCACCGGCAAGACCAAGACCCTCCAACTGGTCGCCGAGCAGCTCTCGGCCCAGGGCGTGCCCGTTTTCCTGGCCGACGTGAAGGGCGACCTGTCCGGGATCTCCGCGCCGGGGCAGCCGGACGAGCGCGTGACGGGACGCGCCGGCCAGGTCCATCAGCAGTGGACGCCGGCCGGCTTCCCGGCCGAGTTCTACGCCCTCGGCGGACTCGGTCACGGCATCCCCGTACGGGCCACGATCACCAGCTTCGGCCCGGTGCTGCTGTCCAAGGTGCTCCAGCTCAACCCGACCCAGGAGCAGTCCCTCGGACTGATCTTCCACTACGCCGACCAGAAAGGGCTGGAACTGATCGATCTGAAGGACCTGAGGGCGGTCGTCGCCTTCCTCACCTCCGACGAGGGCAAGGCCGAGCTGAGGACCGTCGGCGGGCTGTCCACCGCCACGGCCGGCGTCATCCTGCGCTCCCTCACCGCCTTCGAGGCACAGGGCATGGCCGACTTCTTCGGGGAACCGGAGTTCGACACCGCCGATCTGCTGCGGACCGCGCCGGACGGGCGGGGCGTGGTCTCGGTCCTGGAGCTGCCCGCCGTGCAGGACCGGCCGCAGCTGTTCTCCACCTTCCTGATGTGGCTGCTGGCCGACCTCTTCCACGACCTGCCCGAGGTCGGCGACGCCGAGAGGCCGAAGCTGGTCTTCTTCTTCGACGAGGCGCATCTGCTCTTCAACGACGCCTCGAAGGCCTTCCTGGACTCGATCACCCAGACCGTCCGGCTGATTCGCTCGAAAGGAGTCGGCGTCTTCTTCGTCACCCAGACCCCGAAGGACGTACCGTCCGACGTCCTGGGCCAGCTCGGCAACCGCGTCCAGCACGCGCTCAGGGCCTTCACCCCCGACGACCAGAAGGCCCTCAAGGCCACGGTGAAGACCTTCCCGAACTCCGCCTACGACCTGGAGGAGCTGCTCACCGGGCTCGGCACGGGCGAGGCCGTCGTGACCGTCCTCAGCGAGAAGGGCGCCCCCACCCCGGTCGCCGCGACCCGGCTGCGCGCCCCCGAGTCCCTGATGGGCCCGGTCGACACGGGCGCCCTCGGCCGGGCGGTCAGGTCCTCGCGGCTGTACGGACGTTACGCACAGGCTGTGGACAGGGAGTCGGCGTACGAGAAGCTGACGTCCGACAAGCCCGCCGGCGCCAAGGGACCGGACGAGATGAGGGAGGCGGCCCGGACGCCGAAGCCCAAACCCCAGCCGTCCATGGTCGAACAGGTCGTCGGCAGCGGCATGTTCAAGTCCCTGGCCCGCTCCGTCGGCACGCAGATCGGCCGCGAGATCACCCGCTCCCTGTTCGGGACGGCCCGGCGCAGGCGGTAGCCCCGCCGGGCCGCCGGGTCAGCGGTCCCGTTCCTGCGGGGACCGCTCGGGCTCCGGTCGATTCACTTCAGGTTTCGGTGTGCTGCGCGCGGCCTCGGCGCGCAGCAGGGCGCGCAGGACCGCGTACGGGTCGGTGGGCATGGCTGTGTTCCTCGCGTAGGTGCTGACGTTTTCCGGAGCGGGGTCGGTCAGCAGCGCAGGACCACGGTGCGCAGGGCGTGCGGTGCCCGGGGCAGGACGGCCGTCGCAGTCACCCTGGGCTCCTCGGGAGCCGGGTCCGGCAGCGGCGCGGGCCGCAGGGGTACGACCGCCCGGGCCGCGGCGCGGACCACGGGAGGCAGGGCCGCCTCGGCGGCGTCGCACTGGACGCACTCGGCCGGCACCGGGACCGGAGCGGCCGTGTGGGTCTCGCCGGGCACCAGGAGGGCGAGCAGCAGCACGAGGACCCGCAGCCAGGTGCGGCTGCGCGGGAGGTCTCGTGCGGTGCTCACGGCAGGTGTCTGCCCCGACACGCGCGGTGATCGACCTGCGGGGCCCAGGATCCGCCCGTACGGGCTACACCGTGCGCGGGACCCGGTCCGCCCGGCCCTTGATGCGCAGCGCGGTGACGATCTCGACCACGCCGACCGCGACCGCCAGGACGGCGACGGACTCGAAGGGGGAGTCGATCAGGACGATCCCGGCGACGAAGGTCGGGACGCCGAGCAGCGCCTGCCAGTCGCGGGCCGGCATCGCCGGGTCGTGCGCGGCGGCCAGGGTCTGGGTGATCCCGCGGATCAGCCGGCCGATGCCGATCCACGGGGCCGGCAGCAGGATCGAGCGCATCGGGCCGCGTAGGCAGAACAGGCCCAGCAGGATCGACAGGGAGCCGCTGAGCCGGTCGGCTGACGCCTGTTTCCCGGCGGTCTTCGCGGCTACTTCCCGGCGGACTTCCCCGCCTTGGCGGACTTCGCGGCTTTGGCGGCGGCCTTCATCTCCTGTTTGTGCGCCCGCACCCGGGCCAGCGACTCGGGCCCGGTGATGTCGGCGACGGACCGGAAGGACTTCGCCTCGCCGTAGGCCCCGGCGGCCTCCTGCCACCCGTCGGGCGTCACGCCCAGCTGCTTGCCGAGCAGGGCGAGGAAGATCTGCGCCTTCTGCCGGCCGAAGCCGGGCAGCTCCTCCAGGCGTCGCAGCAGCTCACGCCCGTCGGCCACGCCCTTCCACACCAGCTCGGCGTTGCCGTCGTAGTGCTCGACCAGGTACTGGCACAGCTGCTGGATCCGCTTGGCCATGGAGCCGGGGTAGCGGTGCACGGCCGGTTTCTCGGAGAGGACCGCGGCGAAGGCCTCCGGGTCCTGCGCGGCGATCTCGTGCGCGTCCAGGTCGTCGGCGCCGAGCCGGTCCGCGATGGTGCGGGGTCCCTTGAACGCCCACTCCATCGGGACCTGCTGGTCCAGCAGCATCCCGACCAGCGCGGCGAGCGGGGACCGCCCGAGGAGCGCGTCGGCCGCGGGGTCCTGGGCGAGGTGAAGGGTGACGTCCATGACCCCGATCATCCCTCGGTACGGGGCGGAGCTCCATGTGAGCGCGGGGCCCGCCCCTGTCTCATCGACCCCGCACACCTCCCGTACGATTCCGACACAAGTTGTTAGGCAAGCCTTACCTAAAAGATCAGACCCGAAGGGGAACAGGGTGGCGACCGAGATCCACCGGGACGCATGGGGCATCCCGCATCTGCGGGCCGACGGCGTCCGTGAACTCGCCCGCGCGCAGGGGGTGGTGACCGCCCGGGACCGCGCCTGGCAGCTGGAGGTAGAGCGGCACCGCGTGCGGGGCACCTCGGCCTCCTTCCTGGGCCCGGAGGCGCTGTCCTGGGACGTGTTCGTCCGCCGCGCCCGCCTCGACGACACCGCCCGGCGCTGCTGGACGGCCCTGCAGGAGCGGGACCCGGAGACCGTGGAGTGGGTGGCCGCGTACGTCGACGGCGTCAACCAGGAACTGCCCGCCACCACCGCCCCCGAGTTCGCCCGGACCGGTCTCGCCCCCGGCCGCTGGGAGCCCTGGACCCCGCTCGGCGTCTGGCTCGCCACGCACATCCTGTTCGCGGGGTTCCCGGCGAAGCTCTGGCGCGAGCAGACGGTACGGCACCTGGGACCGGCCTCGGTGGCCCTTTTCGCCACGGACGGTCCCGCCACCGCCGGCAGCAACGGCTGGCTGGTCGCCGGGGCGCGGACCACGACCGGGCACGCGGTGATCGCCGGCGACCCGCACCGCTTCATCGAGGACCCGGGCGTCTACCAGCAGATCCATCTCTCCTGTCCCGAATTCGACGTCGTCGGCCTCGCCGTCCCGGGTGTCCCGGGCATCGCCCACTTCGGCCACGCCGGCACGGTCGCCTGGGCCATCACCAACGCCATGGCCGACTACCAGGACCTCTACCGGGAGCGGCTGCGGCGGACGGGCGCGGGCGTGGAGGCCCTCGGCCCGGACGGGGTGTGGCGGCGGGCGTTCCGTCAGGTGGAGACCGTGGCGGTGGCGGGGGAGGCGCCCGTCGAGGTCGAGGTGCTCGAGACGGAACGGGGGCCGGTGATCGCCGGGGGCCCGGAGGGGCTCGACGGCGGGGTCCCCGACGGCGAACCCCTGGCCCTCGCCCTGCGCTATCCGCCCCGGGTGACCGAGGACCTGGGCTTCGGCGCCCTCCTCCCCCTCCTCCGGGCCCGCCGGGTCGCCGATGTCGACCGGGCCCTGGACCTGTGGGCCGAGCCCGTCAACGTCGTTCTGGCCGCCGACACCGAGGGCGGAGTCCTGCACCGGGTCGCCGGCCACGTCCCCCTGCGCTCCGAGGCCAACCGCACCCGCCTCGTCCCCGCCTGGGAGCCCGGCCACGAGTGGCGCGGCCGGCACGAGACCCCTCGCGCCGAACTCACCGGCGCCGTAGCGGTGATGGCCAACCAGCGCGGCCTCGCCACCCCTCTCGGCGTCGAGTTCGCCCCGCCCCACCGCGCCGACCGCATCGCCGCCCTGCTCGCGGAGAAGGACCACTGGTCGGCCGCCGACATGCCCGCGATCCACACCGACACCCATCTCGCCTCCGCCGGACCCCTGTTGGACCACCTCGCGGCCCTGACCGACCTGACCCCCGAGGCCACCGCCCTGCGTGACCGTCTCCTGGCGTGGGACCGCCGGATGGACGCGGACAGCGCCGACGCCGCCCGCTACGCGGCGGTGCGCGGCGCGGTCGTACGGCAGCTCGCCGCACACCCCGCCTTCGCCGCACTGGCGGCCCCGCCCGCCTACCCGGAGGTCCTCCTCCCCTGGCTCGCCCTGCTCCCCCGCATCGCCTTCGCCCTCGAACACCTGCTGCGCGCCGAGGAGTTGTACGGCGTCGACCGGTCCGCGGCGGTGGCGGCGGCCCTGGAGGAGGTGGCCGCCCGGCCGCCCGCCGCCCCCTGGGGCGCGAGCCACCGGCTCGCTCCCTGGCGTGCGCTCACCACCACCTCGTACGACGAACCCTCTCTCTCCGGCGACCACGACTGCGTGCTGTGCACCTCGGCCGTGCCCGGGCTGACCGACCTGAGCGCGCGGGGCCCCGCCGCCCGCTACGTGTGGGACCTGGCGCGGCGGGAGGACAGCCGGTGGGTGGTGCCCTTCGGGGCCTCCGGGATGCCCGGCTCGCCCCACCACCGCGATCAACTCCCCCTGTGGGCCGGGGGAGATCTGATCCCGGTCGTCACCGACTTCGAGCAGCTCACCAAGGAGAGCGATGTCTGATCCGTACGAGTCCCGATCCGCCGTCCACGAGCAGCGTCTGGACGGCTTCGGCACCGTCCGGGTCCTGCCGCTGGACCCGGACGCGGACGCGGAGGTCGTCCACCGCTGGGTGAGCGAGGAGCGGGCCGTGTTCTGGGGGATGAACGGGCTCGGCCGGGAGGAGGTCGCCGAGATCTACGCGCACATGGCCGCTCTCGCCACCCATCACGCCTTCCTGGTCGTCCACGACGGCGACCCGGTGGCGCTGCTGCAGACCTACGAGCCGGAGGCCGACCGCGTCAGCGAGTGCTACGCGGTGCGGGACGGGGACATCGGGATCCATCTGCTGCTCGCGCCGGCGGGGGAGGGCGGTGCCCGGCCGGGGTGGTCGGGTGCGCTGCTCACGGCCGTTACGGCGTACGTCCTGCCGGGGCTCGGGCGGCGACGGATCGTCGTCGATCCCGATGTGCGCAACGAGAAGGCGATCGCCCGTTTCCTGCGGCAGGGCTTCGAGGCGGGCCCGGTGGTCGTGCTGCCGGAGATCGACCTCCCCGACGTGCGCCTGCCCGAGAAGACGGCTCAACTGGCATTCCGCGACCGGACGGTAGCCTTCCCCGGGTGACTCCCGAAGAGCTCATTTCCCATTACGGCCTGGAGCCGATCCCGCGCGAGGGCGGTCTGTTCCGCCAGACCTGGGCGGGACCCGAGCGACCCGACGGACGGCCCGAGGGGACGGCGATCGTCGCGCTGCTCACGGCGGACGACTTCTCCGCCCTGCATCGCCTGCCGACCGACGAGATCTGGCACTTCTACCTCGGCGACCCGCTCGAACTCCTGCTCCTCGCCCCCGACGGCACCTCCCGGACGACGGTCCTCGGGCCGGACGTCCTGGGCGGCCAGGGGATCCAGTTCACCGTGCCGGCCGGCACCTGGATGGGCGCGCGGGTCCTCGCGGGCGGGGCGTGGACCCTGTTCGGGTGCACGATGGCACCCGGATTCACCTTCGAGGGCTACGAGCACGGGGACGCGGACGCTCTCACGGCGCGGTATCCCGACCGGGCGGCCCAGATCGCGGGACTGTGCCGGCCATGAGTCTACTCGAAGGACAGGTCGCCCTGGTCACCGGCGCGGGCGGCGGCATCGGACGGGGCATCGCGCTGCGGTTCGCCGAGGAGGGCGCGGCGATCGCCCTCCACTGTTGTACGTCAGTCGAGGCGGCGCGTGAAGTGGCCGCGCGGATCGAGGACTCGGGCGGCCGGGCCGTCGTCCTGCGCGGGGATCTCAGCGACGAGGACGTGTGCCGGCGGGTGGTGGGCGAGGCGGCCGAATGGGGCGGCGGGCTGCACGCGCTGGTCAACAACGCGGCCGTACAGCCGACGCAGGAGCTGCCCGGGATGACGGCCGGTGACTGGCGGGCGGTCGTGGACACCAACCTGTCGAGCGTGTTCGCCTGCACACAGGCCGCCGCGGAGGTCATGCGGGAGCGCGACGGCGGTTCCGTCACCCACATCGCCTCCATCGAGGCACGCCAACCCGCCGCGCTGCACGCCCACTACAGCGCCTCCAAGGCGGCCGTCGTGATGCACGCCCGGTCGGCGGCGCTGGAGTACGGGCGGTTCGGCATCCGCGTCAACACCGTCTCGCCCGGCCTGATCGGACGCGAAGGGCTGGCGGAGGCCTGGCCGGAGGGCGTGGAGCGGTGGCAACGGGCCGTGCCGCTCGGGCGGTTGGGGCGGGCGGAGGACGTCGGGGACGCCTGCGTGTTCCTCGCCTCGCGGCTGGCCTCCTGGGTGACCGGGCACGACCTGCTCGTCGACGGCGGGGTGTGCGCGCGGCCCACGTGGTGAGCACACGGCGGCTCACGTCCGTACGTATCGGGAAGGCGGCGAGTCCGACGACGGAGAGACGACGTGGAGTGTGAGGGTGTGGACGGCCGGGGACTCCGGCGACTCGACCGGCGTGGGCTCAGGGGGCTGTTGCTGCTCGGCGCCCTCCTGGTCCTGCTCGTCCTGGGTAGTGCGGGGCCCGCGTCGGCCCACGCGGCCCTCAAGTCCACCGACCCCGAGGACGGAACCGTCCTGAAGTCGGCCCCGCAGCGCATCACCCTCACCTTCACCGAGTCCGTCGGCCTGCTCGACGACTCCTTCCGCGTCCTCGACCCCGACAACCGCCGGGTCCGCATCGGCGGGGCCGGGCACGCGCAGGGCCGCTCCGACACGGCGAGCGTGACCCTGCCGGCGAAGCTGGAGCAGGGGACGTACGTGGTGGCCTGGCGGGTGGTGTCGGCGGACAGCCACCCCGTGGGCGGCGCGTTCACCTTCTCCGTCGGCAAACCCTCCGCGACGACGGCGAGCGTCGACACGGGTCCTGTCGAGAACCCGGCGACCCAGAGCCTGTACAACATCGGCCGCTATCTGGCCTACCTCGCCGTGGCCCTGGTCATCGGCACCGCCGCCTTCGCCCTGCTGTGCCGTCCGACGGACGCGCGCCCGCTGCGCAAGCCGCTGGTGGTGGGCTGGTGGATCCTGCTGGGCACCACCGTGGTCCTGCTGGTGCTGCGCGCCCCGTACGAGAACGGCACGGGCCCGGCGACGGCCTTCGACCCCGCCGCCTTCACCCGGACCCTCACCGGCCGTCCGGGCCTGGCCCTGCTGGCCCGGCTCACCCTGCTGCTGCTCGCGGCCGTGGCGTACGTACTGCTTCGCAAACACCCGGCGCGGGCCCGCCTGCTGCCGACGGCCGGAGCGGAAGAGGCCGGGCGGAGCGCGAGCCAGGAGCGGCCCGGGGGGCAGGAGGCCGGCGAGTCCGGCACCCGGTCCGAGGGCGCCGAACCTGAGGACCGCTCACAGGCTTCCACCGAGCCTCCGGGCGCCCAGGGTCCGCCGGCCCCCCGCCAGGCCCTCCAGGAGCCCGACAGCCCCGTTCCCGGCGCCCTTCGCGGCGCCCCGCGCCTCCCGCTCGTCGCCGCCACCGCCTTCGCCGTGGCCCTCGCCCTCACCTGGGCCGCCGCCGAACACGCCTCGGCGGGCATCCAGGTGCCCGTGGCGATGGTGTCCACGGTGCTGCACCTGCTGGCCATGGCGGTCTGGCTGGGCGGCCTCGCGGCGCTGCTGATCCAGCTGCACCGCACCGAGGTCCCCGCTTTTGTCGTGGCCCGATTCTCCCGCCTGGCCTTCGTCTGTGTGAGCGTCCTGGTCGCCACCGGCGTCTACCAGTCCTGGCGCGGCCTCGGCTCCTGGAGCGCGCTCACCGGGACGACGTACGGCCGGCTGCTGCTCGTCAAGCTGGCCGCCGTGGCGCTGCTGCTGGCGGCCGCGCAGGTCTCGCGCCGCTGGACGGCCCGGCTGGTCGCGGCGGGCGCCGAGACGGTCGTACGGGAACGGGTGCCGCAGCCCGTGGGCGGTCCGTCGCTGCCCGCCGCGCCGGACGCGCCCGCCTCCGCCGCCGACGGCTCCGTCCCGCGCCGCGCCCTCCGCCGGTCGGTGCTCGCCGAGGTCGCCGTCGGCGTCGTGGTGCTGGTGATCACCACCGTGCTCGGCGGCACCCTGCCGGGACGCGCGGCGGCCGAGGCGGAGGCCGCTCCCGCGACCGCCGGCGGGCTGCCCGCGGCCTCCGTCACGATGGTGCCCTTCGACGTCGGCACTCCCGGGGCGCACGGCAAGGTGCAGATCACTCTCGACCCGGGCCGGGTCGGCGACAACTCCGTGCAGGCCGTGGTCTTCGGCCCCGACGACGGCATCGTCAGCATCCCCGAGCTGCGGCTCTCGTTCACCCTCCCCGCCCAGAAGGTCGGCCCGCTGGACGCGAAACTCACCGATCAGGGCGGCTACTGGGGGACCAACTCGGTCACGCTGCCCATCGCCGGGACCTGGACGATGAACGTCACGGTCAGGACGTCGGACATCGATCAGGTGACGGTGTCGAAGACCGTGCGTATCCAGTAGGTCACCCTGCGTCCCGATCTGTTCGAATGATCGAACAGGGTGATCGCGGGTGTGACGGTTACGTTTCCACAAAGCTCCAGGGGAACTCTTGACCCATGACCGGATTTGGGGCTGTTATTACCGCCACGATGTTCGGTCGAGTTGATTTCTGGTCGGTTTCGACTTATTTCGACGTGGCGCAGTGGCGGCCGAACCCTGCCTTCAGGAGCCGTACATGGACCTCTCCCCCTCGGGTCTCTCTCTTCCTTCGCCCAGCCGGCGCAGTGTGCTGCGTGGTGTGGGTGGTGCCGCGTTGCTCGCCGGTGCGGGCATTCCGTTGCTGAGCGCGTGTGGCTCGGGCAGCGGCA
>NZ_JAKWBE010000048.1 GCF_022513565.1 Streptomyces gilvus
CAAGTACTCGGCGTCCTCGCACAACTTACGTATCGCTGCGTTCGCCTTCTCTCGTTGTCGCAAGGCGAGTTGGGAACGAATGCGTCGGAACATGAGTTGAGGATGCCACCGCAAGGTGGGCCACGAAGCGGCAATGATCACGATCGTCACCCGGCCAGAGCCGGCACCCAGGGTCCGTTGCGTGATCGGTTCTGTCCGGGTTCATCCGGTGAGGCCGAGGGCGGTCAGGGAGCGGCGGCAGTCGCGGGCGGTGTGACGTTGCGCGGCGGCGATGCTGGTGCGACCGTCCTGGCGGTGGATGCCGATGGCGAGATTGCGCAGGCCGGCCATGACGCGCGGGAGGCTGCCGGTATGGATCTTGGAGTCGTCCTCGCGGAAGGTGCGGTCCCGGACGTGGTGCAGAAGATTTTCGATCTTCCAGTGTCGTCTGATCCATGCGGCGAGCTGGGCGCCGCTCGCGCCTCCCGGCGGCAGGCTGGTGATCAGGTAGACGCGCTCGATAGTGAGCTTTCCACTGGTGAAGTCCTTGCGCCAGCGCACAACTTGGAGGGCCTGGCGGGCGTCGGGGTAGTCGATGTGCGCGAATGAGGCGGTCTTGAGGCGTCGGACCTCCTTGCGGTGGTGGGCGAGGGTGCGCTCGTAGTGGTCGAGGGCGATCTCCTGCCAGGGCAGGCGGCGGACCCGGTCGAACAGTGTGGGGTGGTTGGCCTTGACCTGGGCGATGTAGTGGGCGCCGCGGGTACGGAGGTAGGTGCCGTGGGCGTGCTGAGTGTGCAGGGCATCGGCGGTGATCACGGCGCCGGTGAGATCGATGCTGTCCAACAGGGGCTGGAAGGCGGGGATTTCGTTGCTCTTGTCAGCGATCTGACGCTGGGCAAGAACGCTGCCGGCGTGGTCCATCGCGGCGAGCAGGGTGACGTGCGTGGCGGTGCGCGAGCCGCGCAGGGCCTTCCCGTCGACCGCGATCGCCCGCAGTCCAGGCCCGGCCGGGGCGGCGCGGGCGGCCGGGAAGGCGCCGATCGCGCGGTCCAGGGCGTCGCCGTCGAGCTGGACCATCAGGCGGCGCAGGGTGTGAGGGTGCGGGACGGACACGGTGCCGGTCAGCCGGTCGACGGGGAATCCGAGGGCCGGCAGGCCCAGGCCGGGGCATCCGTGATCCATTCCGTGATCGCGGTCAGCGAGCGGGCACCGGCCAGGACACTCGCCGCAGCTGCCGTGAGCAGCGCGGACATCAGGTAGCGGCGTCCGCGAAGACCTCGCGGATCGGGCATCGTCCCCAGGAACTGCGACAGACACGGTGCGTCCGTCAGCGGGGCCGGTGCAGCGGCCTGGGCCAGTTGGTCCAGCCCAAAGGACATGAGGGAAGATGGAGAAGCAGGCACGGACTCACCAAGTGTTCATGGGACTTCGACACCCACATGATCACTGGGACCGTGCCTGCACCGCGTTCGCCCCCGCCCGAACCGGGGTGTCCCACCCCAACTGCGAACTGCCCGATGTTCCGGACAGAACCGATCATGCAACAGCCCCTGGGGCCAGACCCGAGTGTCGAGGTCGCCTACGAAGGCTGGACGTTCCCGAAGGGCGGCGTGGCCTTCGTGTGGGTGCTGGACGAGGAATTGTCGTGATCAGCTCGCTGCTGACAGTCCGGCCTCTGGGGGATGCGCGCCAACGGCATCCCCTGTTCGTGCCCGGCGCTATCGTTGAGGCACTTGGCTCAAAGGGTGCCAATCGTGATGCTGCCATGCAGTGAAGGGGAGGGGCTTCATGAGTCCTCGGCCGGGAGGTGAGGCTGACAAATTCGGTAACCGCTACGAAGGCGCCTGGACGATTCGACACGTTCTCTACGTGCTTCTTGGTACAGGCAACTCTCTAACGGTCGAGGGCGTTGGTGATCTGAGCCAGGGAGTCGAGTTCACTTATCTCTGCGGCAATACCGTGGAGGTGCACCAACTAAAGCGACAGAACGGCAGTGCAAACACCTGGACGGTCAAGTCAATTCAAAGCAAAGGGATTTGGGAGAACGTTCGCTCGCACGTGGAAGATGGACGTAATTTCCATTTTGTTTCCATGTTGCCCGCCAGCTCCCTACAAGAGCTTGCTGATCGCGCAAGGCGCTCGGGGAGCCACGAGGACTTCATTAATAATTGGCTAACAGAGGGACTCAGGGACCCTTTCGATGATCTTTCCTCTTCCGACATTTTTGGGTCGGCGGAGAAATCCTGGGAAATCTTGCAGGGCTTCTGGATCTCTTGGCCAGATGAGCAAGACATCGTAAATATGAACGGAGCGCTGGCGGAGCTGCTCTTGGAAGGTGCGGCCGGAAGTCTCGCAGCAGTTGGCTTGGGTGACTTGGTTCAAAATAACCTGGGTGTCACACTTGATGCCGCAGCAATTGAGTGTCGCCTGGGAACCTACGGGTTGAGTCGAGCCCATCTTCTTAACACGAGTGGCGTTGCCGCTCAGGTTAGCTCGGTTTCTAAGGGGTGGGGTTCGAGTATTGAGCGGGAGCTCCTCCGACCGACTATTGAACGCTCTGAGACGGACCGACTAGTAGAGCTGGTCAACGGGTCGGACAAGCTTCTCCTATTGATGGGCCATGGCGGCGGCGGAAAGAGTGCCGCGCTTCATCAGGTCTACGAATCTCTTGATGCGGATTCGGTGCCGCTTCTAGCTTTCCGGCTTGACCGCCTTGAACCCTTCTCTTCTACGACCGAGCTCGGGGAAAGGGTTGGCCTCGGTGTTTCGCCTGTCACCGCGCTCGCTGCGGTTGCTGGGGAGCGGCCCAGTGTCCTGATCGTGGACCAGCTGGACGCGGCGAGTCTGGCGTCAGGAAGAATGCCGAGGAACTTTGACGCCGTTGCGAGCTTGGTGCGCGAAGCGTCAGCATTTCCCGCAATGACGATCATTCTCGCGTGCCGGAAATTTGATGTCGAGAATGACTACCGGATCCGTGAACTCGTCGATTCTAAGAATTGTACGCATGTAGAGATTGGGGATCTCTCAGACGAGCAAGTCGTAGAGTCGGTTCGTGCAATGGGGCTGGATGCGAACGCTCTAACTGACCATCAAAAGAAACTCCTGCGCTCTCCACTGAATCTTGTACTGTTGAAGAGCATCGCCGGCGACGAAGACGCAATGGCGTTTCAAACTACGAAAAATCTCTTCGATGCCTTCTGGCAGCGCAAGCTTACCGACTGCCGTCAGAGGCGTGACACAGTTCGCTTCAACAAGGTTATTTCGACCCTTGCCGAAGCGATCAGTGCGAGACAGCGGCTCTCCGTCCCGATTACTGCTCTTGACGCCGATGATCTGGCCGATGATGCGGGAGTCCTTGTTTCGGAGCATGTTCTAGTTCGTGATGGTCAGCAAATTGCCTTCTTCCACGAGGCGTTCTTCGACTACGCCTTTGCCCGCGGTTGGATCGAGCGCGGAGAGTCACTCGTAACGTTCTTGCTGGGAGGAGAGCAAGAACTCTTTCGACGGGCGCAAGTTCGGCAGATCATGAGCCATCTGCGAGAGCTTGAGCCAGAGCGCTTCACCATCGAGACGGAGGCCCTACTAACCAGTTCTGGCATTCGGTTTCACATCAAGGATGTGGCTCTCAAAATTATTGGATCCTTGTCGAAGCCATCGGCCCGTGAATGGCAGATGGTGGAAAGTGTCCAGGATGGGAATCCAGTTTTTGGGGAGCGCTTGTGGCGCTCTCTCCAAACCGCAGAATGGTTTGAGCGCCTTGATGCTGAAGGCGTAATCGAAGAGTGGCTGGCTGGGCCTGACGAAGCAGACCAAGGGCGAGCCATCGACATTATGGTTGGCGCCGCAAAGACCAACCCCGATCGCCTAGCAGCGATCCTTGAGGCACACAAAGCTGCGCCCGAGCATCCGCAGCGTCTTCTTTGGGTGACCCAATTCTCTGACCTCTACCGTAGTCGCCCGCTATTTGAACTTCTCCTCGATGCAGTGAGGAGCGGTCACTACGCAGCAAGGACGGATGAGCTGTGGCTATCGGCTCACGATCTCGGCAAGCATGAGCCAGAGTGGGCAGTGGAGTTGTTGGCCGCTCACCTTGTCGATCGGCCTGACGCAATGGCCGTGGGCAGCGGTGGAAAGGTTGAGGCACTCCTTGACCGGGATTACTCCGTAATTCAGCTGGTGCAACTCGCGGCAGCTGGAGCGCCCGATTTTTTCTGTGAACACCTAGTCCCGTACATGCTGCAAGTGATGGCTGCGACGGCCTATGAAGGCGGCGAGGACCGTCCTCCTAGAGATCGACACTTCTCTCATAGGCACCCACGGACTAACGTTCATGAGCTTGAAGACGCACTTCTAGCTGGAGCTGCTACGGCGCTTCGTGGATTGGTGGAAAAGGACGCTGAGTCGGCTCGCCCTGTTCTCGAAAGCCTCGCATCTGCCCCTCACGACACTGCGCAGTGGCTCCTCTACGAAGCATTGCGCGCGGCGGGCAGCCATTACGCGGAGTGGGCAGTCGAGCTTCTACTTCAGGGAACCCGCCGATTCATTAGTGGCTACTATGCGGCAAACGCTGTATGGAAAACGCGGGAACTGATCCAGAGCACGAGTCAGTTCCTGTCTGATGAGACATTTTCCAGGCTTGAAGCTGCGATTCTCGAAGTTCGTTTCCCGTGGGAGTCCAAGCCAACGGGCTGGTATCCGTTCAATCTGCTTTCAGCGATGCAGGAAGATCGACTGTCTGAACAAGGGCGCCGTCGACTCGGCGAACTGCGCAGGAAGTTTGGCGCCGATCAACCAGCCGAGCCGCAGGGCATAACGGGTGGCGCCATCGGCGCTCCCATCAATCAAGCTGCTGCTGAGCGAATGAACGATGAACAGTGGTTGGGCGCCATCACAAAACACAACTCAGAGAAAACCGACTGGCGGACGCACACTGGTGGTGCATACGAGCAATCGCATGTCCTTCAGGAACAAACGAAGAACGATCCGGAGAGATTCTCTCGGCTAGCTCTTCGGTTTGATGAAAGCGTCCACCCTGCCTATGGTGACGCAATCCTCATGGGACTAGGCAACGCCGAAGCCCTTGCTGACCCCACGCCGGTTTTTGAAGCAGTCCGACACATCGCTTCTCTCGGACACGAGGCAAACAATCGGTGGCTTGGATCTGCTATTCGGAGGTATCTCACGGTAGTTCCTCAAGATATCGTCCAGCTTATTGTTGACCGCGCGAGTTGTTCTGTTGATCCAGTTGATGGCAGCTTGACTGTCCGAACTGAAAATCAAGAGCACACACAAGGCCGCGACCTGTACACGTCAGGGATCAATTCTTCGCGGGGAAGTGCGGCAGAGATTTTGGGTGACCTCCTCATCTATGATGCGGATGGTTCTCGAACGACACTGGTACTTCCTGTTCTCGACACAATGGCAGTGGATCCTGCCATCACCGTGCGTTCTTGCGTTGCGCATGTGATTCACGCTTCTATGCGACACGCTCGTCCTGATGCATTGCGGGCCTTCGGTCAGTTGATCAACGCAGGCGACGAACTTCTCGCCACTCATGCTGTAGTCCGGCTTATGGCTCACATTGGGTTTGAGGACCCTGGCGTAGTGAGACCGGTGATTGAACGTATGCTTCAATCGGACGTCTACGAGGCGCGGCAGTGCGGCGGGCAATTGTCTGCTCTGGCTGCGATGCAATGGAGCTCGGCAGAGCTGCTTGATTCGATACTATCAGGCGAAGATGTAGCCAGCCGCATTGGAGCCGCCGGGGCTTGTGCCCATGGGCTGTCGAACGCGACCGATACCGCTATCGCTCAGCGGGCCTTCGAACAGCTGATTGATGATCCTGAAGAGAACGTTCGCAAGGCCATTGCCGAGTTTGCGTCCGCGGTCCGTGGCAGTCGTCTGCGCCCCTTGAAGGATCCACTTAGGCAGCTAATAGAGTCTGCCTCCTTTGAGGAGGCCCTACCACAGCTGCTGATCACCATTGATGAAGCGCCTGACCGAGTTGACGACTTGGCTTTGCAGTGCGCACGCCGGTTCATCGAGCTCCAAGGGAGCGCTGCCGGAAACATCCAAAATCGAGCAGCGGCTGATGCGCGGCATGTTGGGGAGCTTCTTGTGCGAGCGTATGCGCAGTCCACGTCCAGCGAAGGCCGTGGGCAGGTACTTGATCTACTGGATCAACTGCTACTCATCGGCGCCTTTGGCGTGGCGGACCTGGTAGAAAGGTCTGAGCGCTAGAGCTCGGATATACACACATATTCAGCCCGGCTGAGGAAAAGCCCGTATCTTCAAAGAATGCGCCGCATCCATAGCTGGTGCGGGGCCGATTGACCGGTTCACAGGACCCGCGGCGCGACCTCACGCCCGAGCTGCCACCGGTAACGCTGGACCCGTACGAACTCCGTCCCTTCGTCCAGTGCGCACCGCACGTCCTTGATGCTGGCGCCCGGGCCCTCCGGGAACCGTGCCTGGATCAGGTCGTGTACCTCGGCAGCAAGTAGCGGCTCGTTCTGCCGAGCCAAGACGATCGCGATTCTCTGACGAAGCGTCGGCTGCGACGGGGCACCGAGGACGACCTTGCGCAGTTGCTCGACTCCCCGCTGTTCCTTCGCCATGGCCTCCGCGAACTCGTAGCTGACTCCCTCGAAGATCTTGTTTGCGACCTCGGCAGCGGCCTTGCGCCGTTCGGGCTTCTGGAGAAGCAGCGCGCCAGCGCCAAGGACCAGGCCACCGAGAATCCATGGGGACACGTTGGCCTTCCGCCCAGCGAAGGAGAGCAGGCCGGCGACTCCTCGGACCGGAAGAACAGCGGCGTTCATCAGGGCGACTTGGCCCTGGTGGCCGTCGGTGACGTCGACGGCTGCCTTCGCCATGTCGAGCCACCGCTTCGGGGCAAACCCTGGGCGCTTCAAGTGGATGTCATCCGAGAACACGACACACGGCGCGATGAGCTTGGCCAACCTGCCTGTCGGCACATCGTCGGGATCGGTGATCGCGAGCACTTGCGGGTCGGGGGCGTCGGTCTCCGACACCGTGACGAACCGCAGTACAGGCAGATACTCGGCTTCAAAGTAGGCCCGGAGCGTGTCCAGCGGAACCGGACTCGACTTCGCGATCCTTGGCAGGTGCTCGTACAACTCATCTAAGACGTGATCTGCCGCGTAAAGGACCACGTCGCCACAGTCACTCATGAGGAGCAAACGAGAGCGTCGACCCGCGTTCCGGCAGTCGTTGTCGATGCTCGTCAGCAGGACGTTAGTGTCCACGATCGCGACCAGATGCGGCGTATTTGAGCTGTAGGGGTCAAGGGACCTTGGTCTCGCGAGCGGCACAAGCTGATCGTCCGTCATGGATCAACGGTAGTGGGCCGGGAGCATGCGCTCCACCGGGTTCCGACACCGCGCCCTCACCCCTGCCAGTGTCTAGACCGAGCCCCTTCAGCGCCCGACCGCATCGCGGTTCCTCAACAGCCTCTGCGCAGAAGCGACCGTGGTGCTCCCGAAGCACGCGCCCTACCCAGAACGGCAGGCGGGGTGGCATCCTGCTTCATCCTGCGACGGAAGAGGTAGCGAGTGGCAACGCGTCCGGATCCCGCTGCGAAGAAGTTTGCCCGTTTTGTGAAAGATGCAGCTACCAGGGCTGGATATGCCGTCAACTCCTCGTCAGGGGACGGCAAGGCCAAGCTCGCTGAACGGACTGGCATGTCCGAGGCCGACATAGCCAAGATCCTTAACGGGGAGTTCGATATACCGTCAGACCCCCTCAAGCCCTTGGCGGATGCCCTGGACGTAGAACAGAAAGAGCTGCTCAGGGCAGCCGGAGTGCTGGAAGACAAGACCGCGAGAGCAGGAAGCCGCCCACTGACCGTGCAGCTTGCTGCACAACGGCTCGGCATTAAGTCCCAGAAGAATGTGGCGGCCTTCGAGACCCTGGTCGCGGCGCTGCTCGACGCGGAGAAGCGTCGCTGACCTGGCGAGCCGCGGGGTCGCTAAACTCCACCCTCAGAAGCGCCCGACCACCCGCCGTAGGTCGGGCGCTTCTCGATCGCTCAGTACTGCGGAACTGAGGTGGCAGTGTGGTTCGGGTTCACCTCTCCCGCCCCTGCGCATCCCTCATCTGCACCCCGGCCTGATTCAGGGCCTTCCACACCGTGCTGCAGCTGACGCCCAGGAGCAATGCTCAGGACTTGTGGATCGGTCTTCGGGACGGGACGCGAAGGGCGTACCTTCCCGAGTGATCTACAAGTCACCGAGTAGAGGCCCGCGTTCGCAGCGCGGGTCGGGAAGGCACGCCCGTGCTCAGCGTAGTGAATGCCGACGGCTCGACCGAGTCCGGCTCCCTGATCGACGAGATCGTCCGTGAGGGTGCCCGGCGGATGCTCGCCGCCACGCTGGAGGCCGAGGTCAACCAGTACATATCCGAGTTGGCCGCCGAGACGGACGCGGCCGGGCGACGCCTGGTGGTGCGCAACGGCCACCACCGGCCCCGCACCGTGACCACCGCGGCCGGGCCGGTCGAGGTCACGGCCCCGCGGGTGAACGACAAGCGGGTCGACGCTGCCACCGGTGAGCGGATGCGGTTCTCCTCGAAGATCCTGCCGCCGTGGTGCCGCAAGTCGCCCAAGGTCAGCGAGGTACTGCCGCTGCTCTACCTGCACGGACTGTCCTCGGGGGACTTCGTGCCCGCGCTGGAGCAGTTCCTCGGCAGCTCGGCCGGGCTGTCGCCGGCCACCGTGACCCGGCTGACGAAGCAGTGGAGCGACGACCACGCCGCCTTCCAGCAGCGCGACCTCGCCAAGTCCGACTACGTGTACGTGTGGGCCGACGGCGTGCACCCCAAGGTCAGGCTCGGCCAGGCGCACTCCTGCGTCCTGGTGCTGATGGGAGTGCGCCTGGACGGCACCAAGGAACTGATCGCCCTGGCCGAGGGCCTGCGCGAGTCCACCGAGTCGTGGGCCGACCTGCTGCGCGACTGCCGCCGCCGGGGCATGCGCGATCCCGAGCTGGTCGTCGGCGACGGCGCGATGGGCCTGTGGAAGGCCCTGGCGGAGGTGTTCCCGGCCGCCCGCCACCAGCGATGCTGGGTCCACAAAGCCCGGAATGTCACGAACGCCCTGCCGAAGTCCGCACAACCGGGCGCGACGAAGGCGATGCAGGAGATCTACAACGCCGAGGACCGCGCGCACGCCGAGAAGGCGATCGAGGCGTTCGCGAAGACCTACGGCGCGAAGTGGCCCAAGGCCGTCGCGAAGATCACCGAGGACCGCGACGAGCTGCTGGCGTTCTACGACTTCCCGGCCGAGCACTGGATCCACCTGCGGACCACGAACCCCATCGAGTCGACGTTCTCCACGGTCAAGCTCCGCACCAAGGTCACCCGCGGCGCCGGCAGCCCTGCCGCGGCCCTCGCCATGGTGTTCAAGCTCGTCGAGTCCGCCCAGGCCCGCTGGCGCGCGGTCACCGGAGCCCACCTCGTCGCCCTGGTCCGCGCAGGCGCCACGTTCGAAAACGGCGTCCTGGTCGAGCGTTCGGAGGACGCCGCTGCCTGATCACGCGTCACCCGAACCACAACTCTTGACAATTACTCGAAAGCGAGTCACGAAGGCGCACTGTGTCTGACCAGGCGCGGAGCATCGATCAGCCCCTCGGAAGCGATCTTCCGAGGGGCTGTTCTCATGGGTGCGGGGACAGATCGGGGACACCGCGGATCGGATCCAGCGGGGACACGGCCGCTACACCGCCGCCTCCCCCGACTCGACGGGGCGAATCAGCGGGGGACGAGCGCCTGCTCATCGGCGCCGGAAGCCGGGGCGACAACAGACTCGGCGTCGCCGGAGGCCCCGGATTTCCCCCCTACCTGGCCACAGCCAGCGCCGCCAGGAGAGAGTCGAGGTCTCCAGTGCAGGTGATCCCTCCCTCGTCATCGGGGGACCGACGCGACGCTGCGGCCACCTACAGTTGCTGCTCCCACGGATTGACCACCAGAGCGCCGGTTCGAGCCATGTGCTTGATGTTGCGTGTGGCAACTGTCCAGCCGTTGGCCAGGGCGGTGGCAGCGATCAGGGCGTCTGGTGGGTCAATGCTGGTGCCGGCGGCCTTGAGCGTCTTGTGGACCGTGAGGTAGGCGGCCGCTTCCGGCTCGCCGATCGGCGCGATGCGGTCACGATAGTCGTGCCGTACCACGGCGAGAGCCTGGGCATAGCGGGCCTGCCGCACGGGATCCGCCGTGGCGGCAACGCCGGCCTCGATCTCGGCCACGGTGATCACGCTCAGGAAGCGGTTGGGTCGGGCCGTGGACTTGAACCAGGACAGGACGCGGGGGTCGGGTTTCGCCCGGGTCGTGAGCTCGGCGACGACGTTGGTGTCGAACAGGTAGATCACTCGGCGTCCGTCTGCTCGTCGTAGGAGCGGGCGCCGAACTCCAGCCCCTCGAATGGCCGGGAGAGCAGGAACTCCTCGAAGCCGTCGTTGCTCAGCGCCACCCAGTGGTGCAGCATTTCAGGCAGTGCCTCGATCTCCGTGTCGGCGAGCTCTGCGTCAAAGTGCCGACGTTGCTCCTCAGGCAGGGACTCCCGGATGTCGCGGATGGTCCGCAGCGGGTGCGACGACGGGGGCGGCGGGTGAGGCACGCCGCTCGGGGCTGTGGTCATCGGCATCCCTTCCGCTTGAACAGGCTGCGTACTGCTGCTGGCCCCAGGCTACGGGTTCCCGCCCACCTGCTCACAGCTTTGGGCCGGGAGCGGGGCATCCGTCAGCTTGCCCGCTGAGCGACAGCGGCAGCTCGCGCCAAGTGCGCCCGGTCGTCCTTGTCGATGAGGCTCCGCTTCACGCACCCACACCCAACCCAGTGGCCAACCGGAACGGATTCAGCACACATGAGGCCGGGAAACCCCGCGAACATGCGAGAACCACGGAGGGGTATTTCCCCAGGACAGACGGGTCGAGCAGTGCTTTTGCGCAGGTCACAGCCTTGATCAGAGAAAACTCCTGAAGCGGGTGTCGCAGGTTCGAATCCTGCCGGGGGCACAGAGAAATGCCTGGTCAGAGGCTACATCGACCCTCCATGGACACCATGGAGGGTCTTTTGCATGCCCGATGGGAACATTCTGGGAACGGAACAATGGGGCATTTGTGCGCCTTTGCGTTGACCAGAAAGCCGCACACGTTTTCTACGGATTCACGCCGTGGCCGCGACCGCCCTGACCGCATCGTGCCCGATCATCACGGATGATGTCTGCAGCATCCGAGCCACCCGGGCATTGAAGGATGCCGGCGTTGGACTCCTCCTCGACCGCGAGGCGGGCAAATCCCTGGCCGAGATGGACTGCGGGCCACTATCAGGAGCACACCGAAGGGCACTTCGCCGGGGATGGCGACGCGATCCAGCACGTACCTGGCTCGCGGCGAGGATCGAATAAGTCCAGATATAATAAGCGCACCTATCCATACAGAGGTGCGCAGTGGACAAACCCGCCGAGATGTTCGACCGCGACTTCGAGTGGGCCGAGCTGACCCGCTTCGCCGCCCTGCCCGGCCCGCGCGCCACCCTCGGCGTGGTCTCCGGTCGCCGCCGCCAGGGCAAGACCTTCCTCCTAGACGCCGTCACACGGGCAAGCGGTGGATTCATGTTCACCGCCACCGAGACCACCGAGGCCGACGCCCTGCGCCAGTTCGGCGAAGCCCTCGCCCGCCACCGCGACCAGCCCACTCCATTCCGCTTCGCCCACTGGGACGAGGCCGTGACCGAGCTCATGCGCATCGCCGACAGGGGCGGCCCCACCGTAGCGGTCATCGACGAGTTCCCCTTCCTCGCCAAGGCCTCCCCCGCCCTCCCCTCGATCATCCAGCGCGCCCTCGACCCCGCCGCCCAGCACACCAACACCCCCGTACGGCTCCTGCTGTGTGGCTCCGCCCTGTCCTTCATGGGCGGGCTCCTCGCCGGCAACGCCCCGCTGCGCGGCCGCGCCGGCCTGGAACTCGTCGTCCCCACCCTGGACTTCCGCCTCGCCGCCGAGTTCTGGGAGATCACCGACCCGCGCACCGCACTGCTCACCCACGCCATCGTCGGCGGCACCCCCGCCTACCGCCGCGAGTTCACTCAGGGCGACATCCCCGCCGGACCCGACGACTTCGACGCCTGGGTCACCCGCGCCGTCCTCAATCCCGCCCGTCCACTCTTCCGCGAGGCCCGCTACCTACTCGCAGAGGAACCCGAACTCCACGACACCGCGCTCTATCACTCCGTCCTGGCCGCCATCGCCGCCGGAAACGCCGCACGCGGCGGCATCGCCGACTACCTCGGCCGCAAGTCCACCGACCTCGCCCACCCCCTGAGCGTCCTCCAGAACGTCGGCATGATCACCCACGAGGTCGACGCCTTCCGCCGCAACCGCTCCGCCTACCGCATCGCCGAACCTCTCATCGCCTTCTACCACTCGGTCATGCGCCCCTCCTGGGGCGACCTGGAACGCCCCGGACGCGCCCCCACCGTCTGGCGCCGCGCCCAGTCCACCTTCCGCAGCAAGGTCGTCGGCCCGCACTTCGAACAGGTCTGCCGCGAATGGGCCCGCTGGCACGCGTCCGCCCCAACCCATGGCGGGCAGGTCACAAGGGTCGCCAGCGGGACCGTCAACGATCCTGCCGCGAAGACCAGCCACGAAGTCGACGTCGCAGTCCATGGCGAGACCGACAGCGGCCGCGAAACCCTGCTCGCCATCGGCGAAGCCAAATGGAACGACGTCATGGGAAAGAGCCACCTCGAACGTCTCCAGCACATCCGTGCACTCCTCATCGCGCGCGGCACCGCCACTGACCTCACACGGCTCCAGTGCTACAGCGGTACCGGCTTCACCGACGAACTGCGCCACCTCGCCGAGAACGACCCCGCCATCCAACTGGTCGATCCAGTGCGCCTCTACCACGGCGACTGACGCGGTCACGTCCCCGCCCTTGTACGGGAACCGTGGTCTGCGGATGGGAGCGCGCCGGGAGGCGACCGGGCTGAGCAGTTCCCGACCGGAGCGAGAACCAGCTAGCCTGCAGTCAGGCGGCTGACCTGCGGAAACAACCATTGGATCAACTCCCGGGCCGAGAGAGCGGACCTGTCGCCCCTCAAAGCAACTGCGGCGCCAGGGAGGCGCTCCAGTCGGCCTCGGACTCCTCGTCCGGGGCCGTTTGCGTGAGCGGTGCGTGAGCGGACGGAGGGTTGATCTCCGGAATTTCTCGCAACGGATCAGCGCCATCCGGCACGGACTCCGGGCCGGGATGCTCCGCGTCGTCGGGCGCGGCCTCCGCTTCGGGGGCGGTGTTTTCGGAGGTGGCGCGGGCGCGCGGGACGAGCCGGGCTGCGGCCTCGGCGATCTGCCTCAGCCGCTCTCATCAGGCGACTGACCGGCGTAAACAGCGAATTCCCTCCGGGGTTCGTCCCTCTCTTCGCCGCCAACACCGTCCGTCGAGGGCACGGAGTGACGGTGTGGAGGTGATGACGGTGAGGCCTCGACGGTTGGCCTGCCCCTGGCCGCCGGGCAGGGGCAGGCGCGTCTGTTGCCAGCTGGCTTCCTTGGTCAACTCTCCTTGCTGGAAAGGAAGTTGGGTGAGGACAGCGTATTGCCAAGCAGAACTTGAACATGCAACATATTTACCGCCGGTAACCACCGGTAACTCTGGCCCCACAACAGAGAAAAGGAGTCACACGTGATCCGTGTGAGGAGAATCGTCGCCGCTCTTGGCGCGCTCGCGGCCGTCACGGCGGCGGCCGGCCCGGCAACAGCCGCGAGTGCCGACAGCAACCAAACGTACATCGGCTTCATCGCGCCCACCGCCGGCCAAGCTGTGCAGTTCGGCGTCAACGGAGGGGCGGCCTACTACTGCTTCCGCTGGCCCGGCGGCGTCAACACCGGCGCACCGACCTACGCCATGTCCGGGATGGAGCTGTGGAACCCCTACCTCGGCATCTGGCAGAAGGAAGCCGACTGGAAGTTCAGCCGGGAGTTCCGCACGACCGAACTCACGGCCCAGCTCTTCGCGAACGCGGACAACCTGCCGGGCGACGGCTTGCCCTGCAAGGGCAAGCCCCTGTCGGCGGAGCGGAAGCTACCTGACCGTCCGGCAGTCGACGTCTACTACGTGGATTTCCGCTGACAGCCGCGCGGTGAACGCCGCCAGGTGACTCGCCGGGCGGCCGTATCGGGTGGCGCCGTGCCGGTTTCCGCACCGCGCCACCCGTCGTCCCTCCGGTTGGGCCAGCGCCGGCCGGTGACCGCGTTCTTGGCGCGAGCCGACCACAAGCGAAGAAGTCGAAGCCGCGTAACAGGTCCCGCCGTTCGGGGCGAGCGCCGGCGCGCGGCATGCTCGCCCGGTCCCCCCCATCGGCAGGGTGTGGCCCTGAGCTGAGGGCTTGCGGGGTGCGGGGCGAAGGTTTCGGGCCCCGCCCCGTGGCTCACCGGCTGTCGTACTCGTCGTGGCGGCGCCACCAGAAGCCGGTCTCGTTACGGCCGAGGGGGGCGCGGTCGAGCCACTGGTACATGCCCCACAGGGCGTCCAGCCCGCGCGCGTATGCCGAGTAGGTGTGGTGGACAGTGCCGTCCCGCAGAGCGAAGGCGCTCACGCCGGGGCCTTCTCGGCGGTACGTCTCCCAGTCCGTGCCGACGATCGACTCGGAGAAGGCGTCGCGGGAACTCTTGTCGTCGGCCGTTGCCGGTCGCAGGTCCTCCTCGCCGAAGTTGTACGCGACGACTCCCGCTTCCCACTCCTCCTTGGTGTGCGCGACCCCGAAGTCGAAGTTGAAGTCGGAGCCGTGGGAGGAAGCCCACGGGAAGCTCCAGCCCATGCGGCGCTTGTACGCCTGGAGTTGCGCGAGCGGGGCCCGCGACACCGCGCAGAGCGTGACGTCGTGGTGGGCGAGGTGGACGGCGAAGCCGTCGAAGCCGTCGGCGATCGCCGAGCAGGACGGGCATCCGGCGGTGTAGTCGGGCCCGAACATGAAGTGGTAGACGAGCAGTTGCGAACGTCCCCGGAACAGGTCGGGGAGTGACGCCGTGCCCTCGTCCGTTTCGAACCGGTAGTCCTTGTCGACCCGGACCCAGGGCAGCTCCTGCCGTCGCCGGGCCAGCTCGTCGCCGCGGCGGGTCAGTTCCTTCTCCGCCTCCAGCAGCTCCAGGCGAGCGGCCAGCCACTCCTCGCGTGTCCCCGTCTTGTGCGTGGTCATGATCCGTGACTCCCTTTCTTGTTTCCTTCTTCCCGTCTCTTCTTTCTATTTCTTCCTGTTTCTTCCTTTTCTGCCTCTACATCGCTTGCGTCATCAGTCCGGGAATCAGTGAGGGCGCGAAGACGATCAGGAGTCCCAGACCGGTGATCGACAACGCCGACGGAACGTCGATGGCGGCCTTCGCGGGCAGCAGCTTCTGGGCGCAGGCGAGGGCGGCGACCACCGACATCCAGAACAGGCTCATCACGTCCAGCGCCACCAGCATCGCCATCAGACCGATGCTCGAACCGGCGCAGTACAGCCCGTACCTCAGCCCGGAGCCGGCCTCCTCGCGGCAGCACCGGCGGAAGTGCCGTTTGACCGGCGTGAGCTCGTAGGCACCCGCCGCGATCACGGCGAGGCCGGCGGCGCGCGTCCCGTGCGGCCGGTCCAGCGCGTACGCCACCATGCCCGCCAGCGCCCAGACGGCCAGGTAGGCCCCGGCGAACCGTGGCACGCCACGCACTCCGCCGGTCACGCGGACGTGTCGGATGACCGCCGGGGCCGCGCCAGGCAGCATCATCGCCGTCATCATCGTCAGCCACGTCGTGGTGAAGAACCAGAACGGTCCCGGCCCGGTCTCGATCCCCATGTCCATACCGCGCATCAGCCAGGCCGCCGCCGGCCAGCATGTGGCGGAGAGCCCGAGCGTTGCCACCAGCACGATCGGCGGCGCGGTCAGGCGTCGGGATTCCACGCTCACCATCGGTCCTCCCGTCCAGCTCTCCCGCTGCCGGGTGCGCGGACGGCGGTCTCCGTCACCCGGATCCGTGCGCCTGCTCGTCGAGGTGATCTTTCAGCGCTTCGAGCGGGCTGTCCCAGTCGCGCGCCAACGCGGCCAGGAACTGCTGCGCCACCTGCATCGGCGCGGAACGCAGCCGATAGCGCACCCGGCGCCGCTCACCCGGTTCCGGGGCCACCAGGCCGGCCTCGGCCAGCAGGGCCAGGTGTTTGGCGATCGCCTGCCGGGTGATCGGCAGCCGGCCGGCCAGGTCCGTGGCCGTGGCCGGCCCTCCTGAAGCCAGCGCGGCCAGGATGGCGCGCCGGGTCGGGTCGGCCAGAGCGGCGAAGACCTGTTCGGCGATCGCCTCCGTGTCAGGCTGCCGCATCGAGGTGGTCGACCAGCTCGCCGAGTTCGCTCGCCCACCCCTTGGTGTGATCGTCGTACTCCGCGCGGTGGACCTCGTCCGGCAACTGGGCGAATCCGGACTCGACCACCGTCAGCCGTGTCCTGTCGCCGACCGGTTCGAGCGTGAACTCGACGTAAGTGCGACGCGGATCGTCCTCGGGCAGTCCGGCCACGCGCCAGGTGTAGCCGAACACCGTCGGCTCCTCCACCCGTTCCACCCGCATGTCGGCAGTGTGGCCGCCGTCCCATGTCATCCACGCCTTGCCGCCCGGGCGCAGGTCGATCTCGGCGTGCTGGCCGAACCAGGCACTGAGCCCCTCGGCCGTGGTGAGCGCCGCCCACACCTTGGCCGGCGGGTGAGCGATCTCGATGGTCCGCTCGATGTGGTCAGGGAACCCCATGACTGCCTCCCTATAGCAACCGATTAGTTGCGACACTATGGCAACCAACCGGTTGCGTCAACCCCCGGGCTACGACTGCTGACCCGCTGTGCCCCTTCCGGCTCCCGGCACGATCAGTCCCGACTCGTAAGCCACCACCACCGCCTGGGCTCGGTCGCGGAGGGTGAGTTTGGAGAGGATTCGGGTCACGTGGGTTTTGACCGTGGCCTCGCTCAGGCCGAAGTGGGTGGCGAGTTCGGTGTTGCTGAGGCCGTTTCCGAGGGCGCGGAGGACTTCGAGTTCGCGGGGGGTGAGCGCCGAGAGGTCTCGGTGGAGGGGGGCGGTGTGGGGGGTGCCGTGGGCGACGAAGCGTTCGATCAGGCGGCGGGTGATGGTCGGGGCCAGCAGCGCGTCGCCCGTGCGGGCGAGGCGGACGGCGGCGACCAGGTGTTCGGGGGTGACGTCCTTGAGGAGGAAGCCGCTCGCTCCCGCGGTGAGGGCGGCGTAGACGTAGCGGTCGAGGTCGAACGTGGTCAGGATGAGGACGCGGGGCGGATCGGGCACGAGGCCGGAGAGGATGCGCCGGGTGGCCTCCAGGCCGTCGGTCCCGGGCATGCGGACGTCCATCAGGACCAGGTCGGGGCGGGTGCGGCGGACCGCGTCGATCGCCTCGTCGCCGTCGGAGGCCTCGGCGACGACGTCGATTCCGTCCGCGGCAAGGATCAGGCTGAAGCCGGTGCGGACCAGTACCTGATCGTCGGCGATCACCACTCGCAGCGGCGGCGGCCCGCTCACGCCGGTTCCTCGACCGGCAGGACCGCGCGGACCGTGAAGCCGCCGGTGGGGCGTTCCCCCGTCTGCAGAGTGCCGCCGTGGACGGCCAGGCGTTCGCGCAGGCCCATCAGGCCGTAGCCGGCGCCCGGGCCCGCCAGGGCCGTCGCGGTGCCGCCGGTGTCGGACACCTCGATGTGCAGGGCGCCCGGGACGTGGTCGACGGTGACCCGTACCCGGGCGCCGGCCGCGTGCTTCACGGCGTTGGTCAGCCCCTCCTGCACCACGCGGTACGCGGCCAGCTCGACGCCGGAGGGTAGCGGTACGGGGGTTCCGGTGACGGTCAGTTCGATGGGCACGCCGGTCTTGCGGAGACGGTCGGTGAGGGCCGGCAGCTGGGCAAGGCCCGGTTGCGGCGCGAGGTCGGCCTGGGTGAGGGGGCCGGGGCCGCCGCAGCCGGTGACCGGCTCAGCATCGTCAGCGGCCCCCACGTCGGCGACGTAACTGGCCGCGGCGTCACGGTCGTTGTCCCCCGTCAGTCCAGGATCATGGCCGTCCACCGGCCCTACTCCGTCGCCTGTCGCCGACCGGACGACGGCATCGGTCACCGGCCTGCCCTCCTCCCGGGGCACCCGCCCGACCTCCTCGCCAGGCACCCGCCCGACCCCCACACCCCTCACCGGCCCAACCCCCTCGCCGGTCACCAGACCAGAGCCGCCCCCACCACCCACCAGTCCAGAGCCCCCACCCCCCGCCAAGCCCGCCCCCTCCGCCGCCATGGTCAACAACCCCATCACCTGCCGGAGTTCGGTCATCGCGCTGCGGCCCCCCGCCTCCACCGCCAGCAGGGCCTCGCGGGCGCGGTCCGGGGCCGTGTCCATCACCTTGCGGGCCGCGCCCGCCTGGATGACCATCACGCTCACGTTGTGGGTGACGACGTCGTGGAGTTCGCGGGCGATACGGGAGCGTTCGCGGTCCACGGCCAGCCTGGTCGCGGTCTCGTGGTTCTCCTGCAGGACGCGCAGGCGCTGCTTCCAGGTGTGGACGGCGTTGGCGGCCAGCCCGACCCCGAGCAGGGCGAGGAACGGGACGACACCGGGCGTGAACGACGGGAAGTTCTCGTCGTGGAACAAGGCCAGCAGGGCGGCCCCGGTCACCAGGCCGGCCAGCGCGCGCCCGCGGTACGGGCTGTACACGGCCGCGCTGTAGGCGGCGACCACGCAGGAGACGAAGGTGTAGACGGTCGTGTCGCCGCCGCCCAGCCGCTGGTTGAAGAGCAGGCTGACGCAGGTCACCGCCCAGAACGCGGTAAGCGGATACCGGCGCCGTACCACCAGGGGCAACGCGGTCAGTGCCGCCAGCGCCAGTTGCCAGGCCTGGACCGTACCGAGGTGCTGCGCCAGGTCCGCCGGTGGGAAGGGAGCGTTCGGCACGGTCGGCGCGGTCGGCACGGTCGGTACCGACGAGGGGGCCGACACCTCGACCGGCGGGAGGAAAACCGTGCCCCCGCCCTGCCGGTGGGCGGCGATCACCGTGCAGGCCGCCAGGACGAAGGCGAGGATCGCGTCGGCCGCCCACATCCACCGGGACGGACGCGGCAGCGGGCTGCGCTCCCGCAGCGCCGAGACCCTCGTCCGCCACCACTCCGCGATCTCCGCCGCGACGCCCGCGGTCCCGCCCGTACGCACCGTCCCGACAGCCCCGCCCATGCGCACAGTGTGGCAAGCACCGGAGCCGGCCACATCCCTCCCGCGACGGACGGCGGCGCACGGCTCGTACATCCCCCGCCTACATCGCCGGGATGACACCGCCGCGGGGTCATACGGGAGCGGCAGCCGGTCTCGCCGTCACAGGCGACGCGGCCGCCGCGCCCCGGCCCCTACCGTCGGGCCAACCCGAACACCGGCCCATGGAGGCACCGTGACAGCGACCGCCCCCGTCATCGACATCCGTGATGCGACCAGGACGTACGGCGAGGGGCCGCCGGCGCTCGCCGACGTGACCCTGAGCGTGCGCGCCGGAGAGGCGGTCGCCGTGCTGGGGCCGTCCGGCAGCGGCAAGTCGACGTTGCTGAACCTGATCGCCGGGCTCGACCGGCCCAGCGCGGGCAGCGTCACCGTCGCCGGGCTGCGGGTGGACGGGATGGGCGAGGCGAGGTCGGCGGAGTTCCGGCGGACGAGGATCGGCATGGTCTTCCAGTTCTTCAATCTGCTGGACGACCTGACGGTCACCGACAACGTGCTGCTGCCCGCCCAGTTGGCGGGTCTGCCCCGGGCCGAGGCGCGACGGCGGGCCGCCGGTCTGCTGGAGCGTCTGCGCATCGACCGGTACGCGGGCGCCTATCCCGGCCGGCTGTCGGGCGGGGAGCGTCAACGGGTCGCCGTCGCCCGGGCGTTGATGAACCGTCCGGCGCTGCTGCTGGCCGACGAACCCACCGGCGCGCTGGACACCGCCTCCGGCGAGGACGTCCGGGAGCTCCTGACCGAGCTCAACGCCGACGGGCAGACGATCCTCCTGGTCACCCACGACCTGCGCCTCGCGGAGTCCTGCGCGACCCGGACCGTCGAGCTGGTCGACGGCCGCGTCGTACGGGACACCGAGCGCACGACGGCGGTGACCCGATGAGCGCCCTCGGCAAGGTCGTCTCCGCGCAACCACGCCCCCACACCCCGGCGGTGACCCGATGAGCGCCCTCGGCAAGGTCGTCCGGGCCGGGATCGGGCGGCGGCGTCTGCAGACCACCGTCATGATCCTCACCACGCTCATGGCCGTCACCGCGTCCGTGCTCGCCGCCGGGCTGCTCGTCGCGGCCCGGGCGCCCTTCGACCACGCCTTCGCCCAGCAGCGAGGCGCCCATCTGACCGTCCAGTTCGACGGGACCAAGGTGACTGCCCGTCAAGTGGGCGCGACCGCCCACGTGTCCGGCGTGAGCGCCGCTTCCGGGCCCTTCCGGACCCTCTCCCTGCGGCCGCGCACCGCCTCGGCGTCGGACGCGCTTCCGGCCGGGGTCGATCTGCCGCCGCTGACCGTCGTCGGCCGGGCGGACGCCGGGGGCCGCGTCGACGGGGTCAGGCTCGTCGCGGGTGCCTGGGCCACCCGGCCCGGACAGATCGTGGCGGCGTACGGCGGGATGCCCGTGCAGCCGGGCGCCCGGCTGACGTTTCCCTCCGCGCCGGGCGGCCCCACGCTGACCGTGGTCGGCGTCGCCCGGTCGGTGACCGGCACCGCGGACGCCTGGGTCACTCCCGCGCAGGCCGAGGCGTTGAGCGCGCGCGGCGGCCCGGTGTCGTACGAGATGCTCTACCGCTTCCGGCACGCCGGTACGGACTCCCAGGTCGCCGCCGACCGGGCCGCGATCGCCGCGGCGGTGCCGAAGGGCGCGCTGAGCGGATCGCGGTCCTATCTGACCGTACGGCAGCAGGAGACCGCCAACACGATGGCGTTCGTGCCCTTCCTGGCCGCCTTCGGGGTCCTCGGGCTGCTGCTGTCGGTTCTGGTCATCGGGATCGTCGTCAGCGGCGCGGTGGGCGCGGCGACCCGGCGCATCGGCATCCTCAAGTCCCTTGGTTTCACTCCCGCGCAGGTCGTACGGGCCTATGTCGGGCAGGCGTTGGTCCCGGCGGGCGTGGGGTGTGCGCTCGGGCTGGTGCTGGGCAATCTGCTGGCCGTTCCGGTGCTCGGCGATGTCGGTACGGCCTTCGGTGGCCCGGGGGCCTCGGTTCCCGTGTGGATCGACGTGGCGGTGCCCGGGGTGGCCCTCGCGCTGGTCGCCGGGGCCGCGCTGGTGCCCGCGCTGCGGGCCGGGCGGCTGCGGACCGTGGAGGCGATCACCGTCGGACGTACCCCCGGTACCGGCCGGGGACGTCTGGCGCGGCGGCTCGCGGGGCGGCTGCCGGTGCCGCGGGCGGTGGGGCTCGGGCTGGCGCACCCCTTCGCCCGACCGGCGCGTTCGGCGACGACGGCCGCCGCCGTCGCCTTCGGCGCGGCCACCGTCACCTTCGGGGTCGGGCTGGCCCTGACGCTCGGGGCCGTCCAGTCGGGCCGCATGCTCGACTCGGCCGGGTCCGTCGTGGTGACGGCCGGCGGCGGGCAGGCGCCGCCCGGTGCCGAGGCGGTCCCCGCGGGCGGCGGTCCCGACGCGCCGAAGGCCGATCCGGCCGGGGTCGCCGCCGCGCTCCGCGCCCAGCACGGGACCAGCCGTTTCTACGGCATCGCGCAGGCGGAGGTGAGCGCGTCCGGGGTCACCGGTGCCACCACCGTGGTGGCGTACCAGGGTGATACGGCGTGGGCGGCCCCGCAGATGGTCTCGGGCCGTTGGCTGGACGGGCCGGGGCAGGCGGTGGTCACCACCCGGTTCCTGAAGGCCGCCGGGATCCGCGTCGGGGACACCGTGACTCTCACGGAGCGGGGGCGGCGGGCCTCGGTGCGGATCGTCGGCGAGGCGTTCTTCACGGCGGACCAGGGCATGGAACTCCTCACCCGGACCTCGACGCTCGCGGAACTGGGGCTGGACGCGACGCCGGGCCAGTACGGCGTGCAAACGAAGCCGGGAACGGACCTGGCGCGGTACCTGACCTCGCTCAACGCGGCTCTGAAACCGGTCGGCGCCGTCGCGCAGGCCAACACCGCGCGGACGTCCGACGTGATCGTGACGATGGACGCGCTGGTCGGGACGCTCACCCTGATGCTGGTCGCGGTGGCGGGCCTGGGGGTGCTCAACACGGTCGTCCTCGACACCCGCGACCGCGTCCACGATCTCGGCATCCTCAAGGCACTGGGGATGGCCCCGCGCCAGACCGTCGCCATGGTGGTCACCTCGGTCGCCGGCATCGGTCTGGTCGCGGGCGCGGTGGCGGTCCCGGCCGGCGTCGCCCTGCACCGGTACGTCACACCGCTCATGGGCGACGCCATCGGCATGACCCTGCCCGCCTCGGACATCGCCGTCTACCACGCACCCGCGCTGGCCGCGCTCGGCTGCGGCGGGCTGGCCATCGCGGTACTGGGCGCCCTGCTGCCGGCCGGCTGGGCCGCCCGCACCGACACCGCCAGGGCGCTGCGCACCGAGTGAGCCCCTTGGACCGACGCCCGCCACAACCCCTCGTAGCGAATGAGCCACTCGGACCGACACCAGCACCGGGCCGCGCACCAAGTGAGTCACTCAGACCAACACCGCAACCGCGCCTCGCTGCGCGCCGAGTGAGCTCCGCCAACGCGCCTGTGCCACAGGCGCGTTGAGTCGCAAGCCGCAAGAAGTCCGGCCCCAACTCCGCGCGCCTCAGCGCTTCCGGCCCCCTCACCCGGTACGAAGGCCCTCATACGATTCCCGGCCGCCCCGCACGCGGTTCGATTCGTCAACTGGCTTCACAGGAAACCCGGTTACGTTCACCGGATCCATCCGAAAGGACCGCAGTCATGGCCACACCCCTGACGGCCGCGCAGATGCTCGACGCGCTGAAGGCCGAGGGCCTCACCGTGCACGAGCACGCCGGCTGGAAGACCCACAACCGCGACGCGGCGACCGGCAAGAGCTTCGGCCCCGTGATCGGCGTACTGATCCACCACACCGCCGGTCACGGTGACAGGGAGCTCTGCTACAAGGGCCGATCGGACCTGCCCGGCCCGCTCTGCCACGCCTGGCTCGGCAGGACCGACGGTCTGTGGACGATGGCCAACGGCCGCGCCAACCACGCCGGCGGCGTCGACCTCGACGTCCTCAACGCCCTGCGCGCGGAGAAGCCCCTCCCCGTCGACAACCAGGCCAACGCCGACGGAAACGACTGCCTGTACGGTCTGGAGATCGAGAACCTCGGCGACGGCAAGGATCCCTACCCGGAAGCCCAGTACCGCCAGGCCGTGCTGTGGGCCGCCGCGATCTGCCGGGCGCACGGCTGGTCGGAGAAGTCGGTCGCCGGGCACAAGGAGGTCCAGCCCGGCAAGGTCGACCCGAGCTTCGACATGGACGACTTCCGCGCCGACGTGCAGAAGCAGCTCGCGAAGACGGCGACCAAGCCCGCCCCGGCCCCTCCCAAGCCCGGCAAGCCCCGCGTCGACCTCTCCCGTCTCCTCCAGGCCGCGAAGGCAGACCCGGGCGCCAAGCAGGGCCACGTCTCCTACATGGCCGGCACCAACCTCACCGAGGCGGCCCTGGTGAAACTGGGCTACCTGGCCAAGACCTATGCGGGTGACGGCTCCTTCGGTACGACCACGATCGCCGCGTACGCCAAGTGGCAGCGTCACCTCGGCTACAGCGGCGGCGAGGCCGACGGCATCCCCGGCAAGATCTCCCTGAGCAGACTCGGCGACACCACGGGCCTGTTCACCGTGGTCGCCTGACCTCCGGACCGCCGGGCACCGCGAGCCCCCTCCGTGTGCCCGGTCCGTTCCCGGTGGAACTGCTGCGCTACTTCGACCGGTCGGCCCAGCAGTTCGGGGCTACGACTCCTGCGGCACCGGCACCCGCTCCGGCGCCCCCCGCCGAGCAGCCGTAGCGAGCGCCACCGTCACCCCGCCCGACGCGGCCGCCATGAGGGTCATCGCCGTGCCGGGCGAGGTGAGTTGGGCGACGGAGCCCGCCAGGGCCGCGGCCACGCCCTGCATGGTCAGCATCCCGGAGGAGTGCAACCCCAGGGCGTGGCCGGAGAGTTCGTCCGGGGTCAGGGTCATCAGCCGCTCCTGCTGGACGAGGCTCGCGCCGAAGCCGACGGAGGCCAGGGTCACGGCGACCGCGGCCAGGGGGAGCGCCGGGCGCAGGGCGAAGAAGAGGTAGGGGCCGGCCAGCAGCAGGAGCAGGGGCGTCGCCAGGCGCCGCCGCACGGCCGGCGGGACCAGGCGGCCGACGGTGACGTCCCCGGCGAACATGCCCAGCGCCCCGCAGGCGAACAGCGCGCCGGCGGCGTGGGGCGCGTAGGAGACGTACAGGGACTCGCAGCCCACGACGAGGCCGTTGGGGAGCCACAGGCCCAGGTAGGTGAGGCGGCGCGGGCGGTCGGACCACAGCAGGGCGTTGGTGCGCCAGGTCGCCGAGACGGACGGGCGTCCCGAGGAGCGCGGCGGGCGCTCGCTCAGTCCCAGACGCATGCCGAGGGCGGTCGTGGCGTAGAGCGCGGCCGAGAGGAGCAGGCAGGCCTGCGGGGACAGGAACGTCAGCAGCGCGCCGCCGGTCGCGAACCCGGTGATCTGCATCAGCCCGGAGAGCATGTTGAACACCGAACGCCCCAGCAGATAGCCGTCCTTGGAGAGGATCTCGTTCAGCAGGCCCCAGCGCACCCCGCCGCCGAGCGAGGCGACCAGGCCCTGCAGGAGGACGACGGCGAAGACCGCCCCGATCGGCAGACCGGGCAGCGCGAGGACCGCCGTACTGGCGGCGAAGGCGAGGGCGATGCCGGTCAGGGCCGTGCGCGGGCGCAGCCGGTCGGCGCCCGACAGCAGCAGCGAGGCGCCGAGCACCTGGGCGAGCTGCGGCCCGAACATGCTCACCGCCGACAGCAGCGGCGATTCGGTCGCGCGGAAGACCAGGGTGCCGAGCGCCAGGCCGCCGATCGTCTGCCCCACCGTCTGGGTGGCGGAGGCGAGGAAGAACGGGGTGAACTCGGGCGTGCGGAAGAGCTCTCGGTAACTGCGCATGCGGGGAGTCTCGGGAGAGCGGGACAGCGGGCGTTAGTGTTTCGCGCGAGCGCGAAAGGTCACTGGAAGCGCGAAAGGTCACTGGGGGTGGCATGGGCTGGTGGCAGATCAACGCGGACACCCTCGCGGGCAGCCGGTTCGTGCTGTCCCCGCTCGCCGAGACCCTCGCCTCCCTGAAGCTGCTGCACGCGGGCGAGGCCGCGCACCCGGGCGAGCAGGTCTGGCTGGGCCGCCATCTGCCCGGCTACCGAGCGCGGTTGGCCGCCGACCCCGTCACCGCGCTGCTGGTGCGCGCCGGGTTCGGCCGGGTGTGGACCGCGGACTTCCTCGCCCCGACCCCGAGGGACGGGGAGGACGTCGAGGAGGGCCTCGACCGCGTCCGGGCCACGCCCGCCGACCGGGCCCGCGCCGACCTCGTCGTCTCCCTGGCCGGCAGCCCGCTCCCCGCCGCCCTGGACCGCGACGACCTGCCCGAACGCGCGGCCGCTCTGCTCCGGCACGTCTGGACCGAGACCGTACGGCCGTACTGGGACCGGCGCCGACGGATCCTGGAGGCCGATGTCGTCGCCCGCACCGCGCAGGTCAGCCAGGGCGGCTGGGCGGCCGTGCTGGACGAGCTGCGGCCGGGCCGGACCCGGTGGCTCGGTGAGAACCGGCTGCAGGTGAACCTGCACGAGTATCCGCCCCGCGAGATCTCCGGCGCCGAGCTCGTCTTCGTGCCGGTAACCCCGCAGCGGCAGGGCGGCTGGGTCTCCTGGGAGGACGGCCGGGAGCGCTACGCGCTCGTCTATCCGTGCGCGGGCGCGCTGTCGGGCGGTGAGCGCAGGGCCGTGCCGGCGGCGCTCGGCGCGCTGCTGGGGGCGGCGCGGGCCGAGGTGCTGGTGCTGCTCGACTCGCCGCTCAGTACGACCCAGGTGGTGGCCGTGACCGGGCAGGCGCTGGGTTCCGTCGGCCGGCATCTGAAGGTGCTGCTGGACGCCGGCCTGGTGGAACGCCGCCGTGCGGGCCGGTCCGTGCTGTACTCCCGTACCCCGGCCGGCCACGTCCTGGTGGAGGCCGGGAACCGGGCCGACACGTACCGGAGTTAGCATCCGGTTATGACGACTGCAGAGAGCAACGGCGCCGCTCCCCTCGACGTGGAGATCGGCGCCCTCCAGGGTGGACCGGCCGACCTGTCCCAGTACGCGGGCAAGGCCGTCCTCATCGTGAACGTGGCCTCCAAGTGCGGGCTGACCCCGCAGTACAACGGGCTCGAGCGCCTCCACGAGCGCTACGCCGAGCAGGGCTTCACCGTCCTCGGCGTGCCCTGCAACCAGTTCATGGGGCAGGAGCCGGGCAGCGCCGAGGAGATCGCCGAGTTCTGCTCGGCGACCTACGGCGTGACGTTTCCGCTCACCGAGAAGATCGAGGTGAACGGCGACAACCGGCACCCCCTCTACGACCGCCTGACCGGCTTCGCCGACGCCGAGGGCCACACCGGGGACATCCGCTGGAACTTCGAGAAGTTCCTGATCGGCCGCGACGGCAAGGTCGTCGCCCGCTTCTCCCCGCAGACCGAGCCGGAGGCGGCGGAGGTCGTGAGCGCGGTCGAGAGCGCGCTCGCCTAGAGACCCGTTGACCTTGCCCCTGGGGCAAGCCCGAGCGTTCCCGTCACCGGGCGGAAAGGACCCGTCCGGTGACGGAGGATGCTCTCGTGGACGACGAACTGCTCACCATCGGCGCGTTCGCCGCGCGGGCGCGGCTGTCGGCGAAGGCGCTGCGGCTGTACGACCGGCTCGGGCTGCTGGCGCCGGCCCACGTGGACGAGCTGAGCGGCTACCGCTACTACCGCGCGGAGCAGGTGGAACGCGCCCGGCTCGTGGCGCTGCTGCGGCAGCTCGACATGCCCCTCGCCCGGATCGCCGAGGTGGTCGAGGCGGAGGGCGCCACGGGCGCCGACCTGCTCGCCGCGTACTGGGCGGACGTGGAGACGCGCTTCGCCGGGCAGCGGACGCTCGCCGAGTACCTCCGTGGACGGCTGTCGGGGAGGAGTTCCGAGATGTACGGGAAGTTCGTGGTCGAGACGGTGGACGTACCCGAGCGGGTGGTGATCACCGAGTCGCGGCACACGCTGGCGGACGAGCTGCCGGCGTGGATCGGGGCCTCGCTGGGGCGCCTGGAGGAGGCGGCCCGCGCGTGCGGGGGCGTGACGGCGGCGCCGTACGTCGTCTACCACTCCGAGGTGTCCATGGAGAGCGACGGCCCCGCGGAGTCCTGCGTGCCGGTCTCGGACGAGGCGGCGGCACGGGCGTGGGCGGCCGGGCGGGGACGGGCCTGGGAGACCGCGGTACGGGTGGAGCCGGCCCAGCGGCTGGCCTGCACCCGCATCACCAAGGCGCAGGTGGCCCACCCGCAGATCCTGGCCGCGTTCGAGGCGGTGGAGGAGTGGATGGCACGGGAGGGCCTGGAGATGGCGGGCCCGTGCCGCGAGGTCTACTTCGCGGACTGGGACGCGGCCGGCCCGGAGGACGAGGTGTGCGACGTGGCGTTCCCCGTCAGGTGACCCGGTGAACGCGTGATCACTTGAGCTCGTCGGGGCAGGGCGTGCCGCGGGGCAGCGTGTAGGGCGCCGCCAGGCGGTACGTGCCCGCCTTCGGGGCGATCAGCATGGTCCACCGGTCGCCGTTGACGTCCTTCTCCGTCTCCATCAGGCAGCCGTTGACGTTGTCGTACGACTTCGGCTGCCCCTCCGCCCGGTGCTTGGACGCCTCCGTCTCCTGCGGCGGCTTGAGCTTCTTGCCCTCGGCGTCGACGATGCTCAGCCACGGCGAGTACGGGATCTTGATGAGGATGCGGCCGGCCTTCTTGACGTCCATCGTCATCTCGCCCTGCTCGGCCCGGTCGACCACGGTGTTCGGCTCCGCCAGCGGGGCGGCGTCGGTGACCCGGAACAGCTGCCAGTTGGCGTCGCCCCAGATCTGCTCCAGATACGGCATGCCCCGCTGCACCAGCTCCCGCTCGCGCTCCCCGCCGTCGCCGTCCGGCTCGCCCTTGGGCAGCACGACGAAGTGGACGGCCCAGCGCTGCAGCCACTCGTGGTAGTTCGCCGAGTTGAGCGTGTCGTCGTAGAAGAGCGGGTTGCGCTCCATGTCGGCCTGGCGGTTCCAGCCGCGGGCGAGGTTGACGTACGGCGCGAGAGCGGAGGCCTCGCGGTGGGAGCGGGCCGGGACGACCTCCACGCGGCCCTTCTCGGCGCCGACCTTCTGGAGCTGGTTGACCAGCGGGGCGAGCTCGCGCGCCCAGGACGCGGCGGGGGTGGTGTGGACGACGTCGTCCACCGCCTTGAAGCCGATCCAGAAGACGAAGCCGGCGATGGCCACCCAGGTCACGTACCACTCGCGCGAGCGCGGCACCTTGAACGGCAGCACCGCCACCAGCGCGACCCCCGCGAACAGCATCGCCAGCCGGGTGATGTTGGAGCCGATCTGCGAGCTGACCAGCCAGACGCCGAGCACACCGAGGCCGTACACGACGGAGGTGAGCCGGACCGTCGTCCACTGCCTGGGGGTGAGCGCGAAGCAGAAGACCGCGTAGGTGAACGGCAGTATCACCGAGGCGATCGTCATCGGCTGGGTGCCCGAGAAGGGGAACAGCCAGGCCGAGACCGCCACCACCACGGCGGGCGCGATCCCGAGCGCCCAGGCGCCGGGCCGCCGTTTCTGCAGGAACAGCGCGACGGCGACCAGCCCCACGAACAGGCCGGCGACCGGCGAGGACATGGTGGCCAGGGCCGCCAGTGCGGCCGCGCAGGCGGCCTTCGCGCCCCGCTTGTGGCGCCACTTGTGCGGCCAGCAGAAGACGACGGCGACCGCGCCCAGCGCGAACATCGTGCCCAGTCCGAAGGTCACCCGCCCGGAGGCCGCGTTGCACAGGAAGGCGTAGAGGCCCGCCAGCGAGGCCCACAGCGGGTTCCTCACCGACCGGCTGCGGATGAGGATCATCGTGAGCAGCCCGGCGGAGACCGTCCCCGCGATCATCATGGTCGTACGGACGCCGAGCACCGACATCAGGTACGGCGACACCATGCTGTACGACACCGGGTGCATCCCGCCGTACCAGGCGAGGTTGTACGCCGAGTCGGGGTGCCGGCCGACGAACTCGGCCCACGCGTCCTGGGCCGCGAGGTCACCGCCACTGTTCGCGAACGTGAAGAACCAGACGATGTGCAGGACGCCCGACAGGGCGGTCATCGACAGCACCGGGTGACGCAGCAGCCGCTCGCGCAGGGCATGGAAGGCTCTGCCGGCCCTGGCTCTCGCGGAGGAGTCCCTACGACCGTCCTCGTGCCGCTCGTCGCGCGGTACGGGCACGCGTATTCGCGGGCCGGTTCCCGGGCCCGGGTCGGCGTCGTCGGCGCGTGTCGGCTCCGCAGTGGCCACCTGAAGGCACTCCCCGTGGGTGTCCTGTCTTCTGTTTCTAGGACGCGTCCCGTTGGCCGTCCGTTGCCGACCACGTCCCGGGGGATTCCCCGGCCGCGTCCCGTGGGCGGCGACCTGCCCCGTTTCGTGACGCTAGCACGCACCCCGCCGGACGGCTCCCAGGTGGGCCGCCGACGGGGTGCGTCCGCGCGGTGCGGCCGGTTCAGCCGAGACGGGTCAGCTTGGCGGTGAGTCCGGGTTCGGCGAGGTTCTTCTGCAGGGCGACCGGGACCTTGACCGCGCCGCTGCTGCCGTCGCCGACGGTGAGCGTGCCCACCGTGGTGCCGGCCTTCGCGGAGTGCGGTACGTCGTCGGCGTCGAAGGACAGCTTCACCCGGAAGCCGGACCAGCCGACGGCGGCGACGTCCTTGGTGACGACGACGGGGGTGCGGCCGCCGAGCTTGTCGTCCACATACCCGACGACATCACCCTTCTTGAGGATCTTCGCCGACTTCAGCGCGTCCTGGGCGGCGAGCATCGCGGTCTTGCTGACCGCGTTGACCGTGTCGATGATCGGGTTCGTGTGCTGGCCGAGGATCGCGCCGACGACGGTGACCGTCTCGCCGTCGACCTCCTTCGTCGCGGCGAACAGGAGGTTGCCGCCGGCCTTGGTGGTCGTACCCGTCTTGATGCCGATGGCGCCGTTGTAGGGGACGAGCCGGTTGTAGTTGTCCCACTTCTTGCCGGAGGGGTCGACCCAGGTGGGGAGCTTGGTGATGGCCATCAGCGCCGGGATCTTCACCAGCTGGTTGCCGAGCTTGACCTGGTCCGCGGCGGTGGAGACGGTGGTCTCCTTCAGGCCCGAGGCGTCGGTGTACGTCGTGTTCGTCATCCCGAGCTGCTGGGCCGTGTCGTTCATCTTCTTGATGAACGCGGCCTCGGAACCGGCGTCCCAGCGGGCGAGCAGGCGGGCGATGTTGTTGGCCGACGGGATCATGATCGCCGACAGGGCCTGCTGCTCGGTGAGGACGTCACCCTTCTTGACGGTGGTGAGGGTGGACTCGCCGTCCTTCCAGTAGCCGGCCTCCTTCTCGGCGAGCGCGTCCACCGTGATCTTCGGACCGTCCTGGCCCGCCTTGAGCGGGTGGTCCTTGAGGATGATGTACGCGGTCATCGCCTTGGCGACCGAGCCGATGGCGACGGGGGTCTGCTTGCCGAAGGCGCCCATCGTGCCGATGCCGTTGACGTCCAAGCGGCCCTGTCCCTCGGCCGGCCACGGGAGGGTGACCGGGGAGCCGTCGAAGGTGTACGAGTCGTCGGCGGTGAGGGCGAGAGTGGGGGTGGGAAGGGGGCGGACGGCCTGCACGATCGCAAAGACGAGGGCGAGGAGCAGGACGAGGGGGGTCCAGATCTTGACCCGGCGCAGGATCGTGCGGACCGGGGTCTGGGGCGGGGGCGGGGTGTTGGTCAGCTCGGCCAGGAGGTCGAGCGGGGGCTTGGGCGGAAGCGGCTGCTGGGTCGTCCGCTCGGGACCGACCTGCGGGACCGGCGCGGTGGCGTCCGCGGGCTTCCTGGTGCGGGGTTCGTCGAGAGGCTTGAGCGCGACGAACTTGCTGGTGCGCTCGGGGTCGGCTTTGGGGTCGGCCTTGGGGTCGGCCTTGGAGTCGGCCTTGGAGTCGGCCTTGGTGTCGGCCTTGGTGTCGGCCTTGGGGTCACCGAGCTTGCCGCCGAGTTTCAGCATGGCGGTCGGCTGGTCGACCTGGGGCTTGGGGCGCTTGAAGACGGCGGTGGGCTGGTCTACGGGCTTGGCGGCCGGGGGCGCGTCTGAGGGTGCGGGTGCGTCGGCATCACCGGTCTTCCCACCCGCCCCAACCGTGCGGCTCTCGTCGTCGACTGCGGGCGGCCCCTGCGGCTCCTTCCCACCATCGGCGACTGCGGGCTCGTGCACGGGGGCCACACCGCCCGACGCCTCACCGTCACCATCACCGGGAGCCTTGTCCTCGGGCTCGGGCTCGGGCTCGCCATCGTCGACACCGGGCCGGGCGTCGTCGCTCGCGGGGCGGGCGTCCTCGATGTCGTCCTCGGCGTCCTCGCCTCCGGGGCGGGCATCCTCGATGTCGTCCTCGGCGTCCTCGCCTCCGGGGCGGGCATCCTCGACGCGAGCCTTCCCAGCACCGGACTTGACGTCCTTGGCTCCCGGCCGAGCGTCCTCAGCGCCGGAACGGACGTCGTCGCTGGCCTCGGCACCCTCGCTCCGAGACCGCGCGTCCTCGCTTGCGGGTCGCGCGTCCTCGACGCCGGACTCAGGATCCGCCCCCGTAAGGCTGAGGGTCTCAGCGGCAGTCCGCTTGGCCGAAGCACCGGAGCGGGGGGCTCCGTCCCCGGGGCGAGCATCCTCGACGCCGGACTCCGAGCCCTCCCCCGAAGAACTGCGGGTCTTGGCGGCAGACCGCGTGCCCTCAGCGCCGGTGCGGGGAGCCTCGTTCGCAGGCCGGGCATCCTCGACACCGGACTCGGGGTCCTCCGACGCTGAGCGGGGGTCCTTGGCGGCTGGGGGTGGCTTCGGCTTGTCGTCGTTCTCGTCTGTTGCGGGGGGCTCGGGCTCCGTGGTCTCGGAGGCGTCCTTGGCGTCCCCCGTACGCACCCATGCCGCGACGGCGGCACGCAGGCGTGCGTCGCCGCCCGTCTCGCCGTCGCCGGTGACCTCCGCGGAATCGTTACCCTCCGCCGAGCCATCGTCCTGGGCGTCGACGTCCCGTACGTCCCGTGCCCGTCCCGCCTTCCGGTCACCCTCCGCTTCGCCGGGCTTCCCGGCACCGTCCACGTCAGAGTCGCCCGATCCGGCGGTGTCCTCCGCGTCCTGAGCACCCTCGGACTCCCCGGCCTCCGCAGAGCTCCGGCGGCCCTGGGTGCCCACAGCACCGTCGACGGCGCCCTCCGCGTCCTCCGGGCCCTCGGAGTCCCCTGTGGCCTCCCCAGCCGTCTCCGACCGGCCAGAGGGCCGCTCAGACGCGGTCTCGTCGTCACCCGTCTCCGCCGCAGCCCCGTCCGAGGAGCCGTCGGTCATCGCCTCGGCGGACGCCCCCTCGGCCTCCTCGTCGGTTCCCCGGCCGTTCCTGGCGTCGATCGCATCGCCGTCGGGCCCCGCGGTCCCGTCCCCGGACGCACCGCCGTCAGCGCTCGCAGACCGACCGCTGGTGGCACCGCCGTGCGTCCGGGCGATCCCGTCGCCAGACGCGCCGCCGTCAGCCCCCGCAGTCCCCTCGTCGGCCCCGCCGTTCCTCGCCCCGTCCGGTGACGGCGTTCCCTCGGACTCTCCCGCCGACGCCGGCCCGGGCTCCCCCGCCCGCTTCAGGTCCCGTACCGAGAAGGTTCGGGTTGCTGTGTCCACGCCGCCTCGGGGGGTGGACGGATCCCGGGACACCGCCATGCGGGGGTCGCTCGGGTTGGGAACCGGAACCGCGCTCCCCGACGTCGGTTCTGCCGACGACTCGCGCTGCTTGGACCTGTCGGGGGACTCGCCCGCCACCGATGCCTCCTCCATCTGCCGCCGCATGCCCCGCACGCGGCTGCCGAACCGTCAACCGAACCGTGAATCGCCGCCCGGGACACCGCCGTACGCACTGTCCGAACCATGTACCAGTGTCCTGTGTGGGGGCTTAACCCCTGCGGTAGACGAGAACGACATACCTACCGGTTCCCTCACAAAGAGGTCACGCACCCTCGACAGACCAATGTGAGAGGGGTCACCCTGTCTTTCATCCACGCGGGGAGGCATGGATGGGCAGGAGCCGCAGAACACTTCCGGAGGAGCTTCTGCTGCTGGCACTGGACCCGACCACGGGTACCACTGCGCAGCCGCAGTCGCTCGACCTCGGTCTGGCCGGAGCACAGCTAGTGGAGCTGGCGCTGGCCGGACGGATAGCCCCAGACGGGGATCGTATCGCCGTGGTGGCACCACGGCCGACTGGAGATCCAACGTTGGACTGTGCGTTGGAGTTGCTGCGAAGGCGCGGCGCTCCCGTACGGGCAGTGAACTGGATTGGCGGGCCGCGTCTCGGGCTGCGCCAGACCTACCTCTCGCATCTGGAGCGGTGCGGCATGGTGCATGCCGTGGCCGGTCAGATGTGCGGGGTGCTGCCGACGACTCGCTACCAGGCGACGGACACCGCCATCAGCCGGGAGATCAGGGCCCGGCTGGATTCCGCGATCCGTACCGGCGTACCGCCGGACCCACGGACCGCGGCGCTCGCCGCACTGGCGCACGCGGTCGGTCTCGGCAAGCATCTGTACCCGGGCAACGAGGGTCGTTCGTCCAGGTCCCGACTGCGGGACCTGATCCGGCACGACCCGATGGGCGGTCTCGTCGCGCACGCCGTGATGGACGTCCAGAACGGCGTGGCGGCCCAGCCGCGCCGCAGCCCGGCCCCGGCCGGCCGCCAGGCCGCCGCCGGACCGGCGAGGTCCGCCGCACCGGAACCCGCTCGTGGTGTTCCGATGCAGCCGCGCCGGGGTTCCATGGCACGCGTCGTGGCCCACTGAGCCGCGGTTCCACGACACAGCACCACCCACGCACCACCCACGCACCACCGACAGCACCACCCATCGCACCACCGAGGGCCGCACCCGAGTCCCAGGACCGGTTCGGGAGCCGCTGGTTCGCGCGGGGTGGCGGGACCGTGAGGTCTCGTCGCCCCGCGCGGCCGCATGTCCGGCCTGTTCGCGCCGGGTTTCCTGAACTGACGTGCGTTCAGCGCATATCCACCGTTTGCCAGCGGTAGTAAGCACCTTGGTGGCAGTCTGCTGAACAGCAGATACGCAAAGTGGTAACCAGAGGTCCAGCCGGAGGTGCACGTCCCGTGGCGTCCAATGTCAATCCCACCGTCAGGCGGCGCCGGCTGGGCCAGGAGCTGCGCCGGCTCAGGGAACTCAAGGGCATGACGGCCGAAGAGGTCGCGGAGCGACTGCTGGTGTCCCAGTCGAAGATCAGCCGGCTGGAGAACGGGCGGCGCAGCATCAGCCAGCGCGACGTACGCGATCTGTGCGGGGTGTACGAGGTCGAGGACCACCGGATCGTCGACTCCCTGATGCAGATGGCCAAGGACAGCCGCCAGCAGGGGTGGTGGCACTCCTTCGGGGACATCCCGTACAGCGTCTACATCGGGCTGGAGACGGACGCGGCCAGTCTGCGGGTGTACGACCCCCAGGTGGTGCCGGGGCTGCTGCAGACCCGGCAGTACGCGGAGGCGCTGATCGCGGGGGCGTTGCCGGAGACGGCCGCCGCCGACGTGGACAAGCGGGTGCAGGTGCGGCTGCGGCGGCAGGAACGAATCACCGCGCCGGACAACCCGCTGCGGCTGTGGACCGTGATGGACGAGGCGGCGCTGCGCCGGGTGGTGGGCAACAAGTCGCTGATGCGGGACCAGTTGGAGCACCTGGTCGAGCAGGCCCAGCTGCCGCACGTGACCGTGCAGGTCATCCCCTTCGACATGGGCGCCCACCCGGGCGTGAACGGCCAGTACGCGATCCTGGAGTTCCCCGACGCGGCCGACTCCAGCGTCGTCTACATCGAGGGCGTGACCAGCGACCTGTATCTGGAGAAGGCCAACGACGTGCAGAAGTACAGCGTGATGTACGAGCACCTCAGGGCACAGGCGCTGAACCCGGAGCACTCGCGTCAGTTCATCGCGGACATCGCGAAGGAGTACGCGCGCTGAAACGGCTGACGGTGCCCGTACGGGCCGCCATCGAGGCCGCCCTCGACGGAAGGGGCCGTACAGTACACCTTCCCCAGGCCGAATTGGAAGACCCGCCTGGAATATGCCATCCAGTCGAGTGAAAAGTCGCTTCGTACGCCGAGGTGGGCGAGTAACGTCGATCACGCCAATCGGGCATCAGGGTTGGCGGAAACCCAGTAACTCATCACCACGCATTACGGAGCAGAAATGGCAATTCGTCAGGGCGCCACGACCACCTGGACCAAGTCCTCGTACTCCACCGGCAACGGCGCGTGTGTCGAGGTCAAGTCCCCGGTGATCGCGGCCATGGCCGTGCGGGACTCCAAGGTCACCGACGGTCCGGTGCTGGCCTTCCCGGCCGACGCGTGGAACGCCTTCGTCACCTCGGTCAAGGCGTAACGGCACGCCGGTCAGGTATGAGACAACTTCACAAGCTTCACCAACAGAGCCCTCTCGACCAGCCCGCCGTCCTTGCCGAGAGGGCTCGGCTTGTGTCCGGAACCGGCCCACGCCCTACCTAGCGCAGCCGGTCGACGTACCGGTCCGTGCCGGGCACGGTGGGGATGAACGGCGCCACCAGTTCCACCCTCCCCAGGCCCGACTCCTCCACCGGCCCGTCCAGGTCCGTGAAGCACGCCTCCCAGCATGCGCGCGGGTCCGCCTCCAGGAACCACAGCAGGGTCAGCCGGGTGTCGACGCCCTCCACCTGCTTCACATAGGTCATCCGGTCCCCGGGCAGCGGCGTCGGCCGGAACACGGTGACCATGGCGGCCGGGGAGCCCGCGAGGCGCTTGGGCAGGTGCCGCGAGCGCAGCCACTCCAGCAACTCGGCCCGCTGCTCGGGGGATTCGGCGTCGATCACCTCCACCACCAGGCCGGCGTAGGGGTGGTCGAGGGCGTGGAAGTCGCGGGGCCCCGCGGCGCCGTCCCGGTACACGGTCGCCTCGTGGTCCTGGAACGCCGTGAAGACGTGGGTGCGGTCCTGGTACACGCGGGCGTCGCGGTTGAGGCGCTTGTTGATGCTGACTGTCCACCGCATGTGGTCGTCGTAGCGGCCCGCCGTGATCCAGTACACGGATATATAGCACCCGGCCGTCACAGGCTGGGCGATCGCCGACTTCTCGGGATAGCGCAGGAGTTGGAGGTCGCGGGTGGCCACCCAGCGGCGGCCGGCGTACATCCAGGGCATGGCCATGGCGCCGGCGTAGTAGTGGTCGTCCTCGTACCAGCGGTTGTACGCGTACTCGTGGCCCGGGTGCGGTTCGACCATGGTGATCAGGGCGTGGCCCGGCCGTACCCCGTAGGGCCCCACGGCGGCCAGCTCGGCGTACACGTCACTGCGGGTTTCCTCGCTCACGTCGCTCCCCTTCCGTCCTCCGCCGGTCGCCCATACTCTGACGCCCCGTCAGATAATTGGCCATACCCCCGGAGGCTCGGATGTCACTGCTCGCGGGCAAGACCGTCGTCGTGTCGGGAGTCGGCGCCGGGCTCGGTCACCAGGTCGCCGCGGCGGTCGTACGGGACGGCGGGAACGCGGTGCTCGGGGCGCGGACCGAGGCGAACCTCGCCAAGAGCGCCGGGGAGATCGATCCGGACGGGGCTCACACGGCGTACCGGTCGACGGACATCACGGACGAGGGGCAGTGCGAGGCGCTGGCGGGGCTGGCCCGGGAGCGGTTCGGGCGGATCGACGCGGTGGTCCATGTGGCCGCCTGGGACAGCTACTTCGGCGGGCTCGAGGACGCCGACTTCGCGACCTGGCAGTCGGTGATCGACGTGAACCTGCTCGGTACGCTGCGGATGACGCGGGCGTGTCTGCCGGCGCTGAAGGAGCGCGGGGGCTCGGTGGTGTTCATCGGGACGCAGTCGTCGGTCGCGGCCCCGACCCAGGTGGCGCAGGCGGCGTACGCGGCCTCCAAGGGGGCGCTGACGAGCGCGATGTACTCACTCGCCCGGGAGCTCGGGCCGCACCGCGTCCGGGTCAACACCGTGCTGCCGGGCTGGATGTGGGGGCCGCCGGTGCAGGCGTACGTCCAGTTCACGGCGCAGACCGAGGGCGTCCCGGAGGCGGAGGTGCTGGGGCGGCTGACGGGCCGGATGGCGCTTCCCGACCTCGCCACGGACGCGGACGTGGCCGACGCGGCCGTGTTCCTGGCCTCCGACCGGGCCCGCGCGATCACGGGACAGTCGCTGCTGGTCAACGCGGGGGAGCTGATGCGCTGAGGGCGGATTTCAGCCACGCCAAAAATTCATATACGTAAACGTGGGCCATTGAGCGGAACATTTTTGCCGTCTCTTGACCTGACGCTTGCTTGCCGTGATCATGCCACCCCACTCAGAGTTCACATGCCCGAACCCGGCAGCGGACCCTGGAAGGGGGCTCATGAACAGTCTCGACTGGGCCGTGCTCATCGGCTACTTCGGCGTGATGGCGGCGATCGGCGTCTGGTCGCACAAGCAGGTGGGCAACGTCAGCGACTTCTTCACGGCCGGCGGCAAGATGCCCTGGTGGCTGTCCGGCATCTCGCACCACATGTCGGGTTACAGCGCGGTCCTGTTCACGGGCTACGCGGGCATCGCCTACACCTACGGCGTCACCTCCTTCGTCACCTGGTCCTTCCCGATCGCGCTGGGCATCGCCATCGGCTCGAAGCTGTTCGCGCCGCGGATCAACCGGCTGCGCTCCAGGCTCCATGTGGCCTCCCCGCTGGAGTACCTGAAGAACCGCTACGACCTGAAGACCCAGCAGGCCCTCGTCTGGTCCGGCATGCTGCTGAAGATCGTCGACGTGGCCGCCAAGTGGGCGGCGATCGCGACGCTGCTGTCCGTCTTCACCGGCGTCACCCTGAACCAGGGCATCCTCATCACCGGCGCGATCACCGCCGTCTACTGCACGATCGGCGGCCTGTGGGCGGACGCGCTGACCGAACTCGGCCAGTTCGTCATCCAGTTGCTGGCCGGCATCTCGATGTTCGTCGCGGTCGTGCTGAAGCTGAACGACAAGAACATCGGCTTCTTCGACGCCTGGAACCAGCCGGCCCTGAACGGCCACGGCAAGGGACTCGTCGGGCCGTACGGCACGGTCTTCCTGCTCGCGTTCCTCTTCATCAAGCTCTTCGAGTACAACGGCGGCATGCTCAACCAGGCCCAGCGCTACATGGCGACGGGCAGCCCCCGCGAGGCGGAGCGCTCGGCGCGGCTGTCCGCGGTCCTGTGGCTGGTCTGGCCGGTGGTCCTGTTCTACCCGATGTGGATGTCGCCGCTGCTGGTCCACGCCCAGAAGCCGGACGGCTCCGACTCCTACGGCCTGATGACCGAACAGCTGCTGCCGCACGGCCTGTTGGGCCTCGTCATCGTCGGCTTCTTCTCGCACACGATGGCCATGTGCTCCTCCGACGCCAACGCGATCGCGGCGGTCTTCACCCGGGACGCCGCCCCGGTGCTGTCCCGGCGGGCCCGCGAGTGGGGCCAGCGCTCCGGACTGATCGCGGCACGGGTCACCACGGTCGTCTTCCTCGGTCTGTCGATGGCGGTGGCGACCCAGGTCAACTCCCCCACGTTCAAGGACATCATCACCGTCGTCATCAAGTGGGTGGCGGGTCTGATGGGCCCGATCGCCATCCCGATGATGCTGGGCCTGCTGCGCCCGTTCCGCCGCTCCGGCCCCACGGCGGCACTGACCAGCTGGTCGATGGGCCTGCTCGCCTTCTGGCTGGTCAACTACCCGATCAACTGGAACGTCAAGGGCGGTGTCCCGCTCGAGTACCAGGTCTCGATCCCGCTGGCGGTCTCCCTGCTCCTCTACATCCTCATCGGCTACCTCAAGCCCGAGGACACCCCGGACCGGCTGGCCGTCATCGAGCGGATCAACACCGACGACGACAGCACGGCGGCCGCGGTCCCGGTCCCCGCTGGCGGGGTGGACGACACCCTGGGCAAGACGCCCGTGAAGGACTGACCCGGGCGGAGTACGGCGGGCGGTGGCCCGGACTCGTGACGAGTCCGGGCCACCGCCCTTTCGCGTGTCACACGGGGTTGCCGTAGTAGGCGTTGGGGCCGTGTTTGCGGGTGTAGTGGCGTTGGAGGAGGTGGGGTGGGGGCGGGGTGGTGGGGTTGAGGGAGAGGGTGTGCAGGGCGATGTCGGCGACGGCCTCGCAGATGATGGCGTGTTCCAACGATTTACGGGCGCCGGCGCCCCAGGTGAAGGGGCCGTGCCCGGCGACCAGCGCGGCGGGGACT
>NZ_JAKWBE010000049.1 GCF_022513565.1 Streptomyces gilvus
CCCCACCTGGGGCGTGTACTCCGGCTACGAACTGTGCGAGAACGTCCCCCTGCGCGAGGGCAGCGAGGAATACCTCGACTCGGAGAAGTACCAGCTGCGCCCCCGCGACTGGGAGGCCGCCGAACGCGAGGGCCGCACCATCACCCCCCTCATCACCCGCCTCAACGCGATCCGCCGCGCGAACCCCGCGCTCAGGCAGCTGCGCGATCTGCACTTCCACCATGCGGACCAGGACCCGGTGATCGCATACTCGAAACGGAGCGGTTCGAACACGGTTCTGGTGGTCGCGAACCTCGACCCCCACCACACCCAGGAGGCCACGGTCTCGTTGGACATGCCGCAACTCGGCCTGGACTGGCACGAGTCGGTGCCGGTGCGCGACGAGCTCACCGGCGAGACCTATCACTGGGGCAGGGCCAATTACGTGCGCCTGGAACCGGGCACCCGTCCCGCGCACGTGTTCACGCTCCTGCGACCGTCCACCCCGCAGATCGGAGGGTCACCCACAACATGATCGTCAACGAGCCCGTTCCGGACACCTTCGAGGACACCCCCACCAAGGACCGCGACCCGGATTGGTTCAAGCGCGCGGTGTTCTACGAGGTCCTCGTCCGTTCCTTCCAGGACAGCAACGGCGACGGCGTCGGCGACCTCAAGGGCCTGACCGCCAAACTCGACTACCTGCAGTGGCTCGGCATCGACTGCCTGTGGCTGCCGCCCTTCTTCAAGTCACCCCTCCGCGACGGCGGTTACGACGTCTCGGACTACACGGCCGTACTGCCGGAGTTCGGTGACCTCGCCGACTTCGTGGAGTTCGTCGACGCCGCCCACCAGCGCGGTATGCGGGTGATCATCGACTTCGTCATGAACCACACCAGCGACCAGCACCCGTGGTTCCAGGAGTCGAGAAAGGACCCCGACGGCCCCTACGGCGACTACTACGTGTGGGCCGACGACGACAAGCAGTTCCCGGACGCCCGGATCATCTTCGTCGACACCGAGGCCTCCAACTGGACCTTCGACCCGGTCCGCAAGCAGTACTTCTGGCACCGGTTCTTCTCCCACCAGCCGGACCTCAACTACGAGAACCCGGCCGTGCAGGAGGAGATGATCTCCGCCCTGCGGTTCTGGCTGGACCTGGGCATCGACGGCTTCCGGCTGGACGCGGTGCCGTACCTGTACCAGGAAGAGGGCACCAACTGCGAAAACCTTCCGGCAACCCATGAGTTCCTCAAGCGGGTGCGGAAGGAAATCGACGCCTCCTACCCCGACACGGTGGTGCTGGCCGAGGCCAACCAGTGGCCCGAGGACGTCGTCGACTACTTCGGCGACTTCGAGTCCGGCGGCGACGAGTGCCACATGGCCTTCCACTTCCCGGTCATGCCGCGCATCTTCATGGCCGTACGACGGGAGTCCCGTTACCCGGTCTCGGAGATCCTCGCCAAGACCCCGGCGATCCCGAAGAACTGCCAGTGGGGCATCTTTCTGCGCAACCACGACGAGCTGACCCTGGAGATGGTCACCGACGAGGAACGCGACTACATGTGGGCCGAGTACGCCAAGGACCCACGGATGCGCGCCAACATCGGCATCCGGCGCCGGCTCGCCCCGCTCCTCGACAACGACCGCAACCAGATCGAGCTGTTCACCGCCCTGCTGCTGTCCCTGCCGGGTTCGCCGATCCTCTACTACGGCGACGAGATCGGCATGGGCGACAACATCTGGCTCGGCGACCGGGACGCCGTGCGCACGCCGATGCAGTGGACACCTGACCGTAACGCGGGTTTTTCGTCCTGTGACCCCGGGCGCCTCTACCTGCCGACCATCATGGACCCGGTCTACGGCTACCAGGTCACCAACGTCGAGGCGTCGATGTCGTCGCCCTCCTCGCTGCTGCACTGGACCCGCCGCATGATCGAGATCCGTAAGCAGAACCCGGCCTTCGGACTCGGGTCCTACACGGAGCTGCAGTCGTCCAACCCGGCGGTCATCGCGTTCCTGCGCGAGTACGAGGACGATCTCGTCCTGTGCGTGCACAACTTCTCCCGGTTCGCGCAGCCCACCGAGCTCGACCTGCGCGAGTTCAACGGGCGGCACCCGGTGGAGCTGTTCGGCGGGGTGCGTTTCCCGGCCATCGGGGAACTGCCGTACTTGCTGACCCTCGCGGGGCACGGGTTCTACTGGTTCCGGCTCCGCGGGGAAGGCGCCTAGCAGCCCCGCGAACCCGGCGTGGGGCGGTTTCTCCCGCCCCACCCGGGGCACGCATACGTAACACCCCGCCCACCCGGGGAAAGGACGCGACGCCATGTCGGAAGCCGTCACCCGTACCGCCACGACCAGCCCCGGCCTCCTTGCGTCACTGGACCCCCTGCTGCGCGAGTGGCTGCCCCGGCAGCGCTGGTTCGCCGGCAAGGGACGTCCGGTCACCGGGTTCTCACTGGTCGCCGCCACCGAGCTGCTCCCGGCCGAGGGCAAGCTGGGGCTCTACCACCTGCTGGTGCGCGCCCACCAGCCGTCCGCGCTGGGCGCGGAGGCCCACCCCGGCGACTGCTACCAGCTGCTCATAGGCGTGCGCGAGGCGCTGCCGCCCCGGCTGGCGCCCGCGCTGATCGGACATGTGGAGGAGGGCCCGCTCGCCGGACGCACGGTGTACGAGGCCCTGTACGATTCCCGGCCCGCCGAGGTGCTCCTGGAGGCACTGCGCTCCCAGGCCCGCATCGGCGGGCTGCGTTTCGAGCGGGAGCCGGGCCGGGAGATCCGGGCCGGACTCGTCCCACGGCTGATGACCGCCGAGCAGTCGAACTCGTCGGTCGTCTACGGAGATACGTTCATCCTGAAGCTGCTGCGCCGGGTGGTGCCCGGCGTCAACCCCGACCTGGAGCTGCCGCTGGCGCTGGCCCGCGAGGGCTGCCCCCGGGTGCCCCCGCCGACGGCGTGGCTGCGGGCGGAGCTGGGCGGGGAGCCGTACGTCCTGGGCGTGCTGCAGCCCTTCCTGCAGGGCGCGTCCGACGGCTGGGAGCTGGCCCTCAGGGAACTCGCCAAGGGCGAGGACTTCGGCGCCGAGGCGCGGGCGCTGGGGCGTGCGACGGCCGAGGTGCACACGGCGCTGGCCCGTGCGCTGCCGACGGTGACGCTCGGCCACCGGCAGATGGAACTGCTGGCCGGCGGCATGATCGAGCGGCTGGAGGCGGCGGCGCAGGCGGTACCGGTGCTGCGGCCGCACGTGCCGGCCCTGCGCTCGGCGTTCACGGCGCTGGCCGACCTCGCGGCCGAGGGCCGTGTCTGGACCGCGCAGCGCGTCCACGGGGATCTGCATCTCGGGCAGTGTCTGCGCTCTCCGGGCGGTCAGTGGTGGCTGATCGACTTCGAGGGCGAGCCGGCCAGGCCGCTGGCCGAGCGGCGGATGCCGCAGCCGCCGGTGCGGGACGTCGCGGGCATGCTGCGGTCCTTCGACTACGCGGCGCACTCCGCGGGGCCGCAGGCCGCGGAGGACTGGGCCGAGACCTGCCGGGCCGCCTACTGTTCCGGATACGCCGAGGTCAGCGGCGCGGATCCGCGCACCGACCCGGTACTGCTGCGGGCCTGTGAGACCGACAAGGCGATCTACGAGGTCGTCTACGAAGCCCGGCACCGGCCTGACTGGCTGGCGGTGCCGATGACGGCGATAGAGCGTTACGCCACGTCCGACCTGTACTGACTTGTACCGTCCTGTTCTGAGCTACTCCCGTTCCCCCGTCCCTTCGCCGAGGAGGCGCCGCCCGTGACCCCCCGCCCCACGTCCAGCGGTCCGGATCCCAAGAAGACGGCCGAGGACAAGGCCGTCAAAGCCGCGAAGAGTGTGAAGAAGGCGGTGAAGAAGGCCGCGGACAAGGTCACGCCCGGGAAGACAGCGGCGCATGCCACGCCGACGCCCCCGAAGGCCCCTGCGGGCGCGGCCCCGGCGGAAAAGGTGACAGCCAAGAAGGCGACGGCGAAGAAGGCAACCGCGCAGAAGGCGACCACCACCGAGCCCGCGGCCAAGAAGACGTCGGCGAAGAAGGCGACTGCGGAGGGCACGGCGCTGAAGAAGACAGCCGCAGCGAAGAAGGTCGCCGGTGAGGTTCCAGCGGCGAAGAAGACAGCCACGGCCAAGAAGGCCGCTGGTGAGGGTACGGCAGCGGTGAAGAAGACGGCAGCGAAGAAGGTCGCTGCGGAAGGTTCGGCGGCGGCCAAGAAAACGGCCGCGAAGAGGTCGACCGGCGACAACGCGGCGCTGAAGAAGACAGCCGCCAAGAAGGTCGCCGGCGAGGGGACTGCGCTCAAGAATGCAGCGGCGAAGAAGGCGACCGCTGCGGGCGCGGTGAAGAAGGCGGTCGCCAAGAAGGCTCCGGCGAAGGCCGCCTCTTCCGCTACGGCTGCCAAGAAGGCCGCGGCCGAGAAGGCGGTCGCCAAGAAGGCGGTGACGGCGAAGGCCGCAGCAAAGAAGGCGACCACTGCGAAGAGGGCCCCCGCCAAGGCGGCGGCCTCGAGGGCGGCGGTCAGCAAGGCCACCGCGGCGACGCAGGCGGCTGCTGCCGCGCCGGCGGAGGCGACGTCGGCCGAGACCGTGCCGTCGACTGCCGCCGTGCGGCAACCGGCCACGACGACTGCCTCCGCGACGGAGCAACTCACCGCGGCGAGCGCCTCCGCCCAGCCCGGCAGCACGGGCACCCCGGAGCAACCCGCCGCCCCGAGCGGCGGTTCGGCACGCGAGCCACTCGCCGCCACCCCGGAGCAAGCGGGCGGCGAAAAGACTCCCGAGCGCCCCGCCCCCGCGAGCGGCACGGCGGCGGAGCCCCTTGCCGCCGCCCCTGCCACGTCCCCCGAACAGTCCGCCCCCGCGAGCGGCTCCGCACCCGAGCCGCTTGCCGCCGCCGCACCCGGGTCCGTCGCTCTCGGGTGGGAGGATCGGGAGCGGTTGGTGGGGGGGACGCATCATGATCCGCACGCCGTGCTGGGGGCCCACCCCGTGGACGGGGGCGTGGCGTTCCGGGTGTTCCGGCCCTACGCGTTGGGCGTGAGCGTCGTCGCCGGGGAGTTGCGGGCGGAGTTGGCGGACGACGGGGACGGGTTCTTCTCCGGGCTGCTGCCGGTGTCGGAGGTGCCGCCGGGGTACCGGCTGCTCGTGACCTACGAGGGGTCCGTGCGGGACGTCGAGGACGCGTACCGCTTCCTGCCCACGCTCGGCGAGCTGGACCTGCATCTGATCGGTGAGGGCCGGCACGAGGAGTTGTGGAAGGTGCTCGGCGCGCATCCGATGACCCACCAGGGCGTCACCGGCACCCGCTTCTCCGTCTGGGCCCCCAACGCGCGTGGCGTCCACGTGGCCGGCACCTTCAACTTCTGGGACGGCACCGGGTACCCGATGCGCTCCCTCGGCTCCTCCGGTGTGTGGGAGCTGTTCGTGCCCGGCATCGGCGAGGGCGAGCTGTACAAGTTCCAGATCACCCGCCCCGACGGCTCCAAGACCCTGCGCGCCGACCCCCTGGCCCGCCGCACCCAGGCCCCGCCGGAGACCTCGTCGATCATCACCGCCGCGCACCACGAGTGGGGCGACGAGGAGTGGCTGGCCCGCCGCGCGGACCTGCCCGCGCACGAGGCGCCGTTCTCCGTGTACGAGGTCCATCTGCCCTCCTGGCGCCCTGGACTGACGTACCGTCAACTCGCTGAGCGGCTCCCCGCGTACGTCAAGGACCTCGGCTTCACGCACGTCGAGCTGATGCCGGTCGCCGAGCACCCCTTCGGCGGCTCCTGGGGCTACCAGGTCACCGGCTTCTACGCGCCGACGGCCCGCCTGGGCACCCCGGACGACTTCCGGTACCTGGTCGACGCGCTCCACCAGGCCGGCATCGGCGTCCTGATGGACTGGGTGCCGGCGCACTTCCCGCGCGACGACTGGGCGCTCGCGGAGTTCGACGGCCGCCCGCTGTACGAGCACGAGGACCCGCTGCGGGCGGCGCACCCCGACTGGGGCACCCTGGAGTTCGACTTCGGCCGCCGCGAGGTGCGCAACTTCCTGGTGGCGAACGCAATTTACTGGTGCGAGGAGTTCCACATCGACGGTCTGCGCGTGGACGCCGTCGCCTCCATGCTCTACCTGGACTACTCGCGCGAGCCGGGGCAGTGGGTGCCGAACGAGCACGGCGGCCGGGAGAACCTGGACGCCGTCGCCTTCCTGCAGGAGATGAACGCGACCGTGTACCGGCGGGTGCCGGGCGTGGTGACGATCGCGGAGGAGTCGACGGCCTGGGACGGCGTCACGCGCGCCACGCACCACCGGGGCCCGGGCGGCTTCGGCGGGCTCGGCTTCGGCCTGAAGTGGAACATGGGCTGGATGCACGACTCGCTGGACTACATGAGCCACGAGCCGATCCACCGCAAGTACCACCACAACGAGATGACGTTCTCGATGGTGTACGCGTACAGCGAGAACTACGTCCTGCCCATCTCGCACGACGAAGTCGTCCACGGCAAGCGCTCGTTGGTCTCGAAGATGCCGGGCGACTGGTGGCAGCAGCGGGCCAACCTCCGCGCCTACCTGGCCTTCATGTGGTCGCACCCGGGCAAGCAACTGCTCTTCATGGGGCAGGAGTTCGCGCAGGGCGCGGAGTGGTCGGAGGCGCGCGGCCCGGACTGGTGGCTGCTCGACCCGGGGTACGGCGCCGAGGCCGACCACCGGGGCGTGCTCGACCTGGTCCGCGATCTCAACACCGTGTACCGGCACAGCCCGGCGCTGTGGCAGCAGGACATCCAGCCGGCGGGCTTCGAGTGGATCGTGGGCGACGCGGCCGACGACAACGTCTTCGCGTTCCTGCGGTACGCCACCGACGGCACCCCGCTGCTGGCCGTCTCCAACTTCTCCCCGGTGGTCCGCCATGACTACCGTCTGGGGGTTCCGGACGACGTCCCCGCCTGGCACGAGGCGGTGAACACGGACGCCGCGCGCTACGGCGGCACCGACGTCACCAACCCGGACGACATCAAACCGGAGCCGCACCCCTGGCACGGCCGCCCGGCCTGCATCCGGCTGACCCTGCCCCCGCTGGCGACGCTCTGGCTGCGCCCGGCCTGACCGCTCCCGGAGCAGGCGCCCGGGGCGCACAGCCCCGGGCCCCGCTCAGCGGTTCCCGAACATCAGCCTCCGCAGCGCCGACAGCAGCCCCCGCACCTGGCTGTCACCCCGGCCCGCGTCGACCGCGACGGGCTCCTCCCGCGACCCGGGGACGGAAGGACGTACCCGGCCGCTCAGCTCGTACCGCACCGGCAGCAGTCTCAGTCCCCGCACCACCGGTCCCGCCCGCCACGGCAACTGGTCGGGCGGCAGGGTCAGTTCGGCCTTGGTGAAGTGGTCGAAGACGCGGCCCACCGCGGTGGTCACGATCATGCCGCCCAGTTCGCGCCAGTCGTGGGGCAGGCGTCCCTCGGCCCGGGCCCGCCAGTACCGGACGTCCCGTCGCCACTGGTTCTCGTGCTTCAGGACCTCCAACACCTCGCGGTAGTCGAGAACCAGCCACACGGGCACGCCCATCAGCCCGACCGGAGCCACCGGACCGTGCGTGCGCCGCAGCCTGTCGTACACCGCCCCGGGGTCGGCGTCGAACTCAGCCGTGAGCAGCGGCTGGACGGGCAACGACTCGAGCCGGGGACGGTCGGCCGGCGCGCCGGTGTACGAGTGGGCTTCCATGACGCAACGCATACCGCACCGGCCGTGCACGAGCAGTGACCATGGCGGGAACTGTTACGGCTTGGTGATCCCCGGGGCGCCCGTGTCGCCAAGCCCCTTCGGCAGCCGGCCGGTGTGCAGCACGCCCAGCCGCTGGGTGGCCCGGGTCAGCGCCACATACAGGTCGCTGGTGCCGTACAGGCCCGGCTCGACCACCAGCACGGAGTCGAATTCCAGCCCCTTCGACTGCCGCGGGTCGAGCAGGACGACGGTTCGGGTCAGGTCCGGCTCCGCGCCGGCCGTCACCCCGTCCAGCCGGGCCGCGAGCCTGCGGTGCAGATGGCGCGGGGCGATGACCGCGAGCCGGCCCTCGGCGGGGGTCAGCTCCTTCACCGCCTCGGCGACCGCGCCGGGCAGGTCGTCGGTGGCGCGCACCCAGGGCCGTACCCCGGTCGAACGGATCGAGCTCGGCGGCTCGAAGTCGGGGTTGTCGGCGCGTACGACGGCCGCCGCCAGGTCCATGATCTCGGCGGGGGTGCGGTAGTTGACGCCCAGACGGGTGTGCTCCCAGCGGTCCTCGACGTAGGGCTCGAGGATCTTCTCCCAGGAGCCGACGCCCGCCGCCTCCGCGGTCTGCGCCGGGTCGCCGACCAGGGTCATCGAGCGGGTCGGGCTGCGCCGCATGAGCAGCCGCCAGGCCATCGGCGACAGCTCCTGCGCCTCGTCCACGATGATGTGCCCGAAGGCCCAGGTGCGGTCGGCCGCCGCGCGCTCGGCGGCGCTGCGGTGGTCGTCCTCCTCCTGCCGTTCGGCGAACCGCTCGGCGTCGATGATGTCGTGCGCGGACAGCACCTCGGAGCCGTCGGGGTCGCTGTCCTCCTTGTCCTCGAACTCGTAGGTCCGGGAGGCGAAGGACACGTCCAGCACGCCCTGCGCGTAGGCGATCCGGGTCTCCCGCTCGCGCTCGGCCCTCGCCCGGGCGAACCGCTCGTCCACGCCGAGCAGTTCGGCCGCCTCGTCGAGCAGCGGGACGTCCGCCACGGTCCAGGCGCGGGTCACCGGGCGGCGGATGGCGGCCGCGTCCTCGTCCGAGACGTAGCCGACGGGGTCGGCGAGGAAGTCCGCGACCAGCCGCTGCGGGGTCAGCCGCGGCCACAACTGGTCGATGGCGGCCCAGACTTCGGGGTTCTCGGCGATCTCGTCGCGGATCTGGGTGATGTCGGCGGCGTCCAGCAGACTGCCGCCGTCGTAGGGGTCGGTGCCGACGCGCTCGGCGTACAGCTCGGTGAGCGTGTTCAGGATGTGGCCCTCGAAGTGCTCCCGGGCCACGTTGTGCGGCAGCCGGGCGGCCCGGGTCTTCTCGCGGGCGACCCTCACCAGGCCGTCGTCGAGCATCAGCACCTCCCGGTCGTGCTCGATCGCGATCACCGGGTCGGGCAGCGCCTGCCAGTCGCGTACGACGTCGGCGAGCACGTCCGCCATGTCGGCGCGGCCCTTCACGGCGGCCGCCTCCCGTGTGTCCGTGGCCGTCGCCCGCACCCCGGGGAACAGTTCCCCGACGGTGGCGAGCAGTACGCCGGTCTCGCCGAGGGCCGGCAGTACCTCGCCGATGTAGCCGAGGAAGGCGGGGTTGGGGCCGACGATGAGCACGGCCCGCTTGGCGAGCAGTTCCCGGTGCTCGTAGAGGAGGAAGGCGGCCCGGTGCAGCGCGACGGCCGTCTTGCCGGTCCCGGGGCCGCCCTCGACCACCAGCACGCCGCGGTGGGGTGCCCGGATGATCTCGTCCTGCTCGGCCTGGATGGTCTGCACGATGTCGTGCATACGGCCGGTGCGGGCCGCGTCGAGGGCGGCGAGCAGCACGGCGTCCCCGGTCGGGTCCTCGTGGCCGGTGCGCTCCCGGTCGCCGAGGTCGAGGATCTCGTCGTGCAGGGCGGTGACGGTACGGCCGCCGGTGGTGATGTGCCGGCGCCGGCGCAGGCCCATCGGGGTGTGGCCGGTGGCCAGGTAGAAGGGGCGGGCGACGTCTGCGCGCCAGTCGATGAGGATCGGGGTGCGCTCGGCGTCGTCGGTGCGCAGTCCGATGCGGCCGATGTGGTGGTTGGCGCCGGAAGTCAGGTCGATCCGGCCGAAGCAGAGCGAGCCGTCCACCGCGTTCAGGGCGGCCAGCAGTCCGGAGCGCTCGGCGACCAGGATGTCCCGCTCCAGCCGGGCCTGCATGGGCGTGTTCCCCTGGCCGAGCGCGTCCGTGACACCGGCCTCGGTGTCTCCGCGCAGGGCGTCCACACGGGCGTAAAGCCTGTCGATGAATTCCTGCTCACCGCGAATTTCATCGCTGTTTGACAATTCCACTCCCGGCCAGATATGCTGTGCTCACTGAACTTCTTTGCGACCCAATTCCCGTGAAGTCGCGAACCATTGAATATACGCAGGAAAATCCCCCGAGCGCAATTGCTCGGGGGATTTCTTTTTGTTCCCGTCGCGTCGGGCGCCGCCGGAACCACCCGCGGCGGGTGAGGCGGCGCTGGCACGGGACGGAGTTCGCTGGTGGGTGACCACAGCCACCGCACCCCGCGAGAACGGACCTCGACATGACCCAGGACACCACCGGCGCGGGCGGAGTGACCGCACTCGCCGAGGCCGACGCTCCCGTCTTCGAAACGCTCGTGCAGATGACCCTCAACACCTTCGAGCGGTCGGGCCTGGACCCGGAGACGTATCTGCTGACCCGTATCGCGGCGCTGGTGGCCATGGACGCCGCGCCGGCCTCCTACCTGCTCAACATCGGCACGGCGGAAACACTGGGCATCCCGCTCGAACAGATCCGCGGCACCCTCGTGGCCATCGCACCCGTGGTCGGCAGCGCCCGTGTCGTGTCCGCCGCCCGGAACATCGGCGAGGCGTTCGGGCTGGACCTGCCGGACGCGGACACGGACGCCGGCTGACCGGCGCGGAAAGCCTCAGACAGGGATACCGTCATGTGCCGCTGGCTCGCCTACTCGGGGACGCCCGTGCTGATCGACGAGGTCCTCTACCGCCCGACGCATTCACTGATCGACCAGAGCCTCCATTCACGGCTGGGCGTCGAGACGACCAACGGCGACGGCTTCGGTGTGGGCTGGTACTCGGAACACGCCCACACCCCGGCCGTCTTCCACGACACCGGCCCGGCCTGGAGCGACCGCAACCTCCACGAGATCGCCTCGCACGTCAGCTCGCCGCTGTTCTTCGCCCATATCCGGGCCTCCACCGGGACGGCCGTGCAGCAGACCAACTGCCACCCCTTCCGGCACGACCACTGGATGTGGATGCACAACGGCGCGATCGCCGCTTTCGCGGTACTGCGCCGCGATCTCACCCTCGCCGTCGACCCCGTCCTGTTTCCCTCGATCGAGGGCACCACGGACTCGGAACTCATGTTCTACCTGGCCCTCACCTACGGACTCGACGTCGATCCCCCGGGAGCCGTGGCCCGGATGGCGGGCCTGGTCGAGCACGTGGGGCACGCGCACGGGGTGGCGGAGCCCCTGCAGATGACGATCGCCGTGACCGACGGGGAGCGGGTCTGGGCCTTCCGGTACTCCAGCGCCGGTGCCTCACGGTCGCTGTTCTACAGCAGCCGCGTCAGTGACCTGCGCGGCCTCCACCCCGACGTCTCGTTCCTGAAGGACGTCTCCGACGAGACCCGCCTGATCGTGTCGGAGCCCCTGGGCGATCTCCCCGGCGCCTGGAACGAGGTGCCGGAGAGCACGTACGGCATCGTCCAGCCGGGGCAGGACGTCCTGCGCACCTTCAAGCCCCAGTACGGATAGCCGGAGCACGGCCCCGTACGGACGGTCAGAGCACGTCCTCCAGCTCCGCCAGCAGCCGACGCTTGGGGCGGGCGCCCACCATCGCCTTCACCGGCTCACCGCCCCGGAACACCATGAACGTCGGCATCGACAGCACCTTGTAGGCGTTCGTCGTCTCGGGGTTGGTGTCCACGTCCAGCTGGACCACCTTCAGCCGCTCGCCCTCCTCGGCCGCGAGGGCCCTCAGCACCGGGCCCATCTGCCGGCACGGCGGGCACCAGTCGGCGGTGAACTCCACCAGCACCGGCAGCTCCGAGCCGATCACCTGCGTCGCGAAGTCCGCGTCCGTCACCTCGGTCACCCTCACAGTTCCCGCCCTCCCAGTTCGCACAACGGTGGCTCGCTGCCGGTCGAGGCAAGGCGCACGGCGATCGTCGCCCGCACCGCCTGCAACTCACCGATCAGCGCGTCGAGTTCGGCGAGCTTGCGCCGGTAGACCGCGACCGAGGCCGGGCAGGAGTCACCCTCGGGATGACCGGCCCGCAGACACTCCACGAAGGGTCGTGTCTCCTCCAGGTCGAACCCGAAGTCCTGCAGCGTGCGGATCTGCCGGAGCAGCTTCACATCGTTCTCGTCGTAGGTCCGGTGTCCGAGCTCGTCGCGACGCGCGGGCAGCAGCCCGCGCGCCTCGTAGTACCTGAGCGCCCTCGTCGTGGTCCCGGCCCGTGCGGCCAGCTCGCCGATTCGCATGCCTGTCAACGTAAGCCTTCACGCCGACGTCAAGGCAAGCACCGGTGTCAGCGGGGCGGCACACCGGGCGCCCGGCCGGGGCGCGGGCCCAGCAGCCACTCGCCCGAGGGTGGACCCGAGTGGGCCTCCTCCTCGTCGTCCGGGAGCCGGTCCTCGTCGTGAGGCGGTCGCGGTCGGAGAGGAGTTCGTCGAGGGCCTCGCGAACGTCCGCCGGCTCGGTGCGGGCGGACTGGACGGGCCACGGCGGCGAGGAACTCGTAGAAGATCTCGGAGATCTGCTCCATCGACAAGGTCGTCGCGCCGGCCGAGCCGCCTAGACCGGCACCCCGGCCGACTCCTCGACCTCCAGGAGGGACGCGCTCTGGCGTTCCTCCTCGAAGGCCCTGCGGCCGCCCCGGAGGCCGAACAGGCGCTTGGCGAGGGCGATGTAGAGCACCGCGAGGATGTTGAGGACCAGCGTGCCGATCTTCAACCAGCTGATGTGCTCGGTGAGTTCGTAGATCTCCAGCGGCAGGAACGCGGCGGTGGCGACCACCGTCAGGTACTCCGCCCAGCGCTTGGCGTACCAGAGGCCGACCGCCTCGACGAGTTCGATCAGCGCGTAGGCGAGCAGCAGCGCGGCCACCAGCAGCAGCGTGGAGTGCTTGTAGCCGAAGGTCTTCTGGATGGTGCCGACGATCGGCGAGTGGTCGAGGTCGTAGTGGAAGTGCCGGAAGACGGGCCGGAAGACGTCGAGGTACTCGTCGAAGAGCCGGCGCACCGAGTCCTGGCTGTTGCTGAACTTCCACACGGCCACCGCCACCAGCACGATGAACACCCCGCGCACGGCCCGCTCGATCGCCAGGAAGCGCAGGATGAACAGGTCGCGCAGCACCTTGCCGCGCGGCACCAGGGGCGCCTCGGCGGCCGGTCCCGAGCCGTGCGGCTCGCCGAGCACGAAGTCGCCGCAGCGCAGACAGCGCCAGACCTCGCCGAGGGCGGTCTCCGCGTGCAGCCGCACCCGCAGCCGGGGGTCGTCCGGCGCGTACGTGATGTGCCCCTTGCGGGCGCACGTCCGCCGGTCCCAGTCGATCTTCATCCCCCGCGCCTCCATACCGCCGTGTCGAGCATGCCGAGCGTACGAACGTGCCGTGCCGGTCGACGGCACGGCACGCTAGTGCATCGGAGTAAGAGACGGCGATCCGGGGAGGTCAGTTCGCCGCGGCGCCCGCCATTTCCCGCTCCTCGACCGGCTCGGCGGGCTCCGCCCCGGCCGTCCGCTTCCGGCCCGGCAGCAGCAGCGCGACGGCGAGGGTGCCCACGGCGAGGACCACCGCGCCGACCAGGCTGGTGTGGGCCACCGCGTCGGAGAAGGAGGAGCCGACCGCGTCCGCCATCTGCCGCGCGCCGCCGGCGAGCTGCCGCGCCTGCGCCTTGAGCTGGGCGGCCTGCTGCGGATCCGTGGTCCGCGCGGCCTGCGCGGCGAGCTGCTGCGCCTTCTCGGAGATGCCCTGCGCCACCGCGTATCCGGCGCCGACCGAGTCCTGCGCGGTGGCCAGGGTGCCGGCGGGGAGCCTGCTGCCGGCGGTCGCGTCCGCGAGGTGGCCCGAGTAGGAGGTCGCCAGCAGTGAGCCGAGGATGGCGATGCCGAGCGAGCCGCCGAGCTCGATCGAGGTGTCGTTCACCGCGCCGCCGACGCCCAGCTCGGACTCGGGGAAGGAGCCCATGATCGCGTCCGTGCTGGGCGAGAGCGCCAGGCCGATGGCCAGGCCCAGGATGACGAGCGGGACCACGAAGTCGCCGTACGACGATCCCGCGTCGACCCGGGTGAGCAGCGCTAGGGCGGTGGTGCCGCCGACCATGCCCGCGGTGACCGTCCACTTCATGCCGACCCGCGGGGTGAGGTAGCCGGTCAGGGCCGAGCCGGCGAAGACGGCGCCGGCGAGCGGCAGCATGCGCAGACCGGTGCCCAGGGCGTCGTAGCCGAGGACGAACTGCAGGTGCTGGGTGAGGTAGTAGAAGGCGCCGAAGACGGCCAGGAAGAAGAGGGCGACGGCGAGGTTGGAGCCCGCGAAGCGGCGCTCCGCGAACCGGCGGACGTCCAGGACGGGGCGCGGGTGACGCAGCTCCCAGAGGACGAACAGGAGCAGACCGGCACCGGCGACGACCGCGGCGGTGACCGCCTTCACGCCCCAGCCGAAGTGCGGGCCCTCGATGATCATGTAGACCAGCGAGCCGATCCACACCACCGACAGCAGACCGCCGACGTAGTCGATGCGGTCGTGGTGTCCGGCCCTGGACGGCGGGACGAGGACGAGGGAGGCGACCAGGGCGACGGCGGCGATCGGGACGTTGATCAGGAACGTCGAGGCCCAGCCGTGGTTCTTCAGCAGCGCGCCGGCGACGACCGGGCCGGCCGCGATGGCGAGTCCGGCGGTTGAGGTCCACAGGGTGATCGCCTTGGCGCGTTCGGCCCGCGGGAAGGTCGCGGCCAGCAGGGAGAGGGTGGCGGGCATGATCAGCGCGGCGCCGGTGCCCATGACGGCGCGGGCCGCGATGACCGTCGTGGCGGAGTCGGCGAGGTAGCCGAAGACCGCGCCGCCGCCGAACACGGTCAGACCGAGCAGGAGCGCGCCGCGGCGGCTGTACTTGTCGCCGATCGCGCCGAGCAGCAGCATCAGCGCGGCGTACGGGACGGTGTAGCCGTCGATGACCCACTGGAGGTCCGCGCTGGACAGCCCCAGGTCCCGGGTCATGTCGGGGGCCGCGACCGTGAGGGCGGTGTTCGCCATCACGATGATCAGCAGGCTCAGGCACAGGACCAGCAGAGCCCACCAGCGCCGGGCGTAGGGGCGCTCCATCTTGTCGACCGGTTCGGTCAGGACGAGTCGCATGGCAGGGGTGGCCTTCCTCGGCGGACAGCGGTTCTCGGTGCGGTGGCACCGCGACTTGCACAGTGCTGTGCAGTTGCACAACAATGTGCAATGTACGCCGTTGCACAGCGCTGTGCAAGTCGCTCGGAGAAAGGGCACAATGGCCCCCATGACCACGGGCACCCCCAGCCGCGCCGACGCCAACCGCCGCCGCATCCTCGATGTCGCCCTCACCGAGCTGCTGCGCGACCCCGACGCGTCCATGGACCAGATCGCGCGCGCCGCGGGCGTCGTACGACGGACCGTGTACGGACATTTCCCGAGCCGTGAGGCGCTGGTCGGCACCCTGGTCGACGGGGCCGTGGAGGCGGTGGCGGCCGCGCACGCGAAGGGTCGTGAGGCCGCCGAGGGCCCGGCGGAGGCGGTGGCGCGGGGCACCCTCGCCGTGTGGGAGATCGCCGACCGCTACCGCATCCTGGTCGCGCTGGCCCAGCGCAGCGTCACCGTGCAGGGCATCCGGGACCGGCTCACCCCGGTGCGCGAGGCCTGCACCGAGGTGCTGCGACAGGGCCTGGACGAGGGCGTGTTCAGCTCGCCCCTGCCGGCGCCGGCGCTCGCGTACGTCCATGAGCAGCTGCTGTTCGCGCTGATGGAGGCGGTGAACGAGGGGATGCTGGCAGCAGAGGAGGCGGGCCGCTCCGCCGCGGTCACTGCGCTGACCGCGGCGGGCGTACCCGCCTCTCGTGCCACCGAACTGGTGGCGAAGCTGAGCGATTGAGTTGTGGCTCTTTCCCCACTGGGACCGGGCGACCTCCCCGGATCGGGCGGCTGAGCGACGGGGGGACACCCAGCCGCCCGGCGTGGGCGGGGGACGGGCCCGCGTTCAGGACGGGCCCCTCCCGGTCTCGCGGGCCCTCAGGCCTTGGCGAGTTCCTTCTCGCCGCCCTGCCCGGGGATCTCGGCGTGCGGCTGCACGCCCTCGTCGAGCAGGGTGGTCTCGTCGAAGGGAAGCTCGCCCGCGAGGACCTGGCGGACGCGGACCTTGTCGATCTCCTTGGTCCAGGTGCCGACCAGGACAGTGGCGACCGCGTTGCCCGCGAAGTTGGTCAGGGCGCGGGCCTCGCTCATGAAGCGGTCGATGCCGACGATGAGACCGACGCCGTCCACCAGGGCGGGCTTGTGCGACTGCAGGCCACCGGCCAGGGTCGCCAGGCCCGCGCCGCTGACGCCCGCCGCGCCCTTGGAGGCCAGCAGCAGGAAGAGCAGCAGCGGGATCTGCTCGCCGACGGACATCGGCGTGCCGAGGGCGTCGGCGATGTAGAGGGACGCCATGGTCATGTAGATCATGGTGCCGTCGAGGTTGAAGGAGTAGCCGGTCGGGACGGTGATGCCGACCACCGGCTTGCTGACGCCCAGGTGCTCCATCTTCGCGATGAGCCGCGGCAGCGCGGACTCGGAGGAGGAGGTGGACAGGATCAGCAGGAACTCACGGGCCAGGTACTTGAACAGCAGGAAGATGTTCAGCCCGGCGACGACGCGCAGGATCGCGCCCAGCACGACGAAGACGAACAGGAAGCAGGTGACGTAGAAGCCGAGCATCAGCACCGCGAGGCTCTTCAGGGCGTCCAGGCCGGCCGAGCCGACGACCGCGGCGATGGCGCCGAAGGCACCGATCGGGGCGGCCCACATCACCATGGCGAGGATGCGGAAGACGAGCCGCTGGATGTGCTCGACACCGCGCAGGATCGGCTGGCCGACCGAGCCCATGGCCTGGAGGGCGAACCCGGCGAGCAGCGCGATGAGCAGGGTCTGCAGGACCTGGCCCTCGGTGAACGCCGAGACGAAGGTGGTCGGGATGATCGACAGCACGAAGTCCACGGGCGGCAGCGCGTCGCTGGACACCTGGTCGTGGCCGGAGGCCTTGATCGCGTTGGTGAGGTGCAGTCCGTCGCCCGGGTGCAGGATGTTGCCGACGACGAGACCGATGGTCAGCGCGACCAGCGACATCACCAGGAAGTAGCCGAGCGCGATACCGCCGACGGCACCGACCTTCGCGGCCTTCCGTACCGATCCGATACCGAGCACGATCGTGCAGAAGATGATCGGGGAGATCATCATCTTGATCAGGTTCACAAAGCCCGTACCGAGCGGCTTGAGCTCGACCCCGGCGTCGGGCCAGATCAGACCCACGGCGATACCGAGCACGACCGCCGCGATCACGGCGAGGTAGAGGTAGTGGGTACGGTCCCGCTTCACGCGGGGTGCGGCAGGTGCCGTATCGGGGGTGCTGGCGGCGGCCACGGCTGCCCTCCTTGACGTCGTCGTCGGCATCACCGGCGTGCGGCTCACGTCCGGGGGATGGGGATGCGGTTTCGTCCGGCGGCCGCGATGGCTGGAACCGTATGTCCCGCTTCCGCTCGCTACCGCATTGCGGTGACTATCCCGTGCCCCTGTGAGGGCGGTCACCCTTCCGTTCATTTAGTTCATGCTTGACGTGCGAGGCAGACTGACGGCATGCGCATCTCCGTGCCGAGACCCCGCAGCCTGGCGGGGCAGCTCTTCGCCATGCAGGCCGTGCTGATAGCGGTCGTCGTGGCCGGATACGCGCTGTTCACCTACGTCAGCGACGAGCAGCAGGCCGAGCGGGCGGCCGGCCGGCAGGCCATGGCGGTGGCCCGCTCGATCGCCGACACACCCTCCGTGCACGCCGCGATCGCCACCCCGAAACCGAGCCGCGAGCTCCAGCCGTACGCGCTGAAGGTGATGCGCGACGCCGACGTCGACTTCGTGACGATCATGGATCCGCAGGGCATCCGCTGGACCCACCCCACCCCGAAGCTGATCGGCAAGCACTTCGTCGGCAATATCGCCAAGGCCCAGCAGGGCGGCTCCCTCACCGAGAAGTACAAGGGCACCCTCGGGGTGTCGGTCCGCGCGGTCACGCCGATCAAGGACGCGGACCACAAGGTCATCGGCCTGGTCAGCGCCGGTATCAAGGTCCAGGCGATCAGCAAGCAGGTACGGGGCCAGGTCTCGGCGCTGCTCGGAGTCGCGGCCGGCGCCCTCGCCCTCGGCGCGATCGGTACGTACGTCGTCAACGCCCGCCTGCGCCGGCACACCCACGGCATGAACGCGGCCGAACTCAGCCGGATGCACGACTACCACGAGGCCGCTCTGCACGCGGTGCGCGAGGGGCTGCTGATGCTGGACGGGCAGTACCGGGTGGCGCTGATCAACGACGGCGGGCGGGAGCTGCTGGGCCTGGACGGCGAGCGGGGTCTGATCGGGACGTCGGTCGCGGATTTGGGTCTGCCGAGCCCGCTGACGGGGGCGTTGCTGGCGTCGGAGCCGCGGGTGGACGAGGTGCATCTGACGGCGGATCGGGTGCTGGTGGTCAACACCTCACCGGTGTCCGGCGGAGAGCGCCGCGGCACCGTGGTCACCCTCCGGGACGTCACCGAACTCCAGTCCCTGATGGGCGAGTTGAACTCCGAGCGCGGCTTCACCCAGGCCCTGCGCTCCCAGGCGCACGAGGCCGCGAACCGGCTCCACACGGTGGTCTCCCTGATCGAACTGGGCCGCGCGGAGGAGGCGGTGGACTTCGCGACGGCGGAACTGGAGCTGGCGCAGGCGCTCACCGACCAGGTGGTGGCGGCGGTGAGCGAGCCGGTGCTGGCGGCGCTGCTCCTGGGCAAGACGGCGCAGGCGAACGAGCGGGGCGTGGAGCTGGTGGTGTCGGAGGACAGCCGCCTGGACGACGGTCTGCTGCCGCCGACCCTGCCCGCCCGGGACCTGGTGACCATCCTCGGCAACCTGATCGACAACGCGGTGGACGCGGCGCAGGGCAGCGTGCGGGCGCGGGTGACGGTGACGGCGTACGCGGAGGGCGCCGAGCTGGTGCTGCGGGTGGCGGACACGGGCGCCGGGGTGGATCCCGCCCACGCCGACCTGGTCTTCCAGCGCGGCTTCTCCACGAAGCCGTCCGGGCCGGGGGGCCGGGGGCTGGGCCTGGCACTGGTACGGCAGGCTGTGCAGCGGCAGGGCGGGGAGCTGACGGTGACCGAGGCGGACGGCGGCGGCGCGGAGTTCACGGTGCGGCTGCCGCTGAGTACGACGGCGCCCGTCCCGGTGCCGGGAGGCGAGGCATGACCGACATCCGGGTGCTGGTGGTGGAGGACGATCCGGTCGCGGCGGACGCGCACGTCATGTACGTCGGCCGGGTCCCGGGGTTCGTCGCGGTCGGGAAGGCGCACACGGGCGCGGAGGCACGGCGGCTGCTGGACCGCACGCCGGTGGATCTGCTGCTGCTGGACCTGCATCTGCCGGACGTCCACGGGCTGCAGTTCGCGAGGTCGCTGCGGGCGGCGGGGCATCACGCGGACGTGATCGCGGTGACGTCCGCGCGGGATCTGACGGTGGTGCGCGAAGGGGTGTCGCTGGGGGTCGTGCAGTACGTCCTGAAGCCGTTCACCTTCGCGACGCTCCGGGACCGGCTGGTGCGCTACGCGGAGTTCCGGGGTGCGGCCGGGGAGGCGAGCGGCCAGGACGAGGTGGACCGCGCGCTGGCGACCCTGCGCGCCCCCTCGCCGGCGGCGCTGCCGAAGGGGCTCAGCGGGCCGACCCTGGAGCGGGTGACGGGGGCGCTGCGGGAGGCCGCGGAGGGGCTGACGGCGGCCGGGGTGGCGGAGGCGGTCGGGATATCCCGGATCACGGCCCGGCGGTATCTGGAACACCTGGTGGACGCGGGCAGGGCGGCGCGCAGCCCGCAGTACGGGACCGTGGGCCGACCGGAGTTGCAGTACCGCTGGGTCCCCGGGCGTTAGCCGGCCCGCCGTACCCGCCCCACCCCCAACACCGCAACCCCGCAACCCCACAACCCCACAACCCCGCAAGCGTCCGCCCTCCGGGCGGACGGCGGGACTTTCGCAGCAGGCCCTACCCGGGCAGCACCCCGGGTCGGAACGGCTCCACACCGACGACCCTGCGCACCCGCAGCGGCTCGATCAGGAGCATGACCCGGCGTTCGCCCGGCAGCAGCCACGGGTAGCGCTCCTCGCCGATGTACTTCTTCGTCAGGCGGTCCATGGAGCGCTCCGCCTCCTCGCCCTCCACGAACCGGACCACGCGGCCCCGGATCTCCACCCGGTCGTAGGGGTTGTCGGGGTCGTGGTGGGAGAGGGAGACGTTGGGATTGAGCCGCAGGTTCTCCTCCTTCACCCGGCCCATGGCGGTGTTGACCATGACGTACTCCCCTTCGATGTCCGCCCACATGGGCGAGACCTGGGGTGCGCCGTCCCGGCCGACGGTGGCCAGGTGCCAGAAGTTGGGCGCGAGGAGACGCTCGCGAATATGCCCCTCTACCTTGCCCTTCACCTCGTACACGAAGATCACGTCCCTTTCCGGCCACCCGCCCGGGCGGTCCGGCACCATCCTCGCCGTCCCGGGCGTACGTTCGACAGAAGATCTCCGGACAGCCCCGGAAGCCTGCACAGCCGTACCTTCCTACAATCCGTATTCCTGGCCGAACAGACCGTAGTCAGTGCACTCCCGCACCCCTACGTTGTGCCCCGTGCACCCACCGTCACCCCACACGAACCGCCCGAACCGCCCGAACCACTCCGCTCGGCCCGCTCAGCCCGCCCCGCCCTTCAACGCCATCGCCGCCCGCCGGCTGCGCACGGCCCTCGACATGGGCCCCGAGCATGTCGCCTACGGAATGCGCGCCTCCTTCGGACTGCCCTATGTGACCGCGGACCTGGTGACCTCCTGGGAGCGCGGGGCCCTGTCCCCGACGGACACCGAACTCTCCGCCCTCGCGGGCGTGTTGTGGTGCTCCCCCGGCGAACTGATCGGGAAGCCGCGGACCTTGCGCGATCACCGCGTCGCCCGCGGTCTGGCGCCGGAGAACGTGGCCCGTTTCGTCGGGCTCGAACTGCTCGCCTACCTCCGCATGGAGGAGCACTGCGCCTGGCGGGGTAACGACCGCCAGTCCGCCGCCCTCGCCGAGCTGCTCGACCTGTCGCTGCCGGACTACATCACCGTCACGGGGCGGGAGACGAAGCTGGCCGAGATGCTGCGCAGCGCGGTGACCACGCGCTGGCAGGCGTACGTCCGGCCGGTCGCCAAGGCGGTACCGCTGGACCGGCGGCTGCTGGAGGACTCCCTCCAGCAGCTCCACCAGGACTACCAGGGGCAGATGGTCGCCTCGCTGAGCTGGGGCGACGGCGGTGCGGCGAACGCGGCCGGCGACGCGGGGCGGGAGTTCCTGGACCGGATCGTCGACCATTTCTGGGCCGCGGTCCAGGACAACACCACGTAGCGGACAACAACCGCAGAGGGGTCTAGAAGACCGACTCCGCCTCGTCCATCCGGTCCTTGGGCACCGTCTTCAGCTCCGTGACCGCCTGGGCCAGCGGCACCATCACGATGTCGGTGCCCCTGAGCGCCGTCATCTTCCCGAACTCGCCCCGGTGCGCCGCCTCCATGGCGTGCCAGCCGAAGCGGGTGGCGAGCACCCGGTCGTAGGCGGTGGGGACGCCGCCGCGCTGGACGTGGCCGAGAATGACCGGCTTGGCCTCCTTGCCGAGGCGCCGCTCCAGCTCGTACGCCAGCGCGGTGCCGATGCCCTGGAAGCGCTCGTGGCCGTACTTGTCGATCTCGCCGTGGCCGTAGTCCATCGTGCCCTCGGCGGGGTGGGCGCCCTCGGCGACGCAGACCACCGCGAACTTCTTGCCGCGGGCGAAGCGCTCCTCGACCATCTTGACCAGGTCGGCGGGGTCGAAGGGGCGCTCGGGCAGGCAGATGCCGTGGGCGCCGGCCGCCATGCCGGACTCCAGGGCGATCCAGCCCGCGTGCCGGCCCATGACCTCGACCACCATCACCCGCTGGTGGGACTCGGCGGTGGTCTTCAGCCGGTCCATCGCCTCGGTGGCGACACCGACCGCGGTGTCGAAGCCGAAGGTGCGGTCCGTGGAGGAGATGTCGTTGTCGATGGTCTTCGGGACGCCCACCACCGGCAGTCCGGCGTCCGAGAGCATCCGCGCCGCCGTCAGCGTGCCCTCGCCGCCGATCGGGATGAGCGCGTCGATGCCGAACTCGTGAATCATGTCGGAGGCGTTCTCGCAGGCCTCGCGCAACCGGTCGCGCTCCAGCCGGGAGGAGCCGAGGATGGTGCCGCCGCGGGCCAGGATGCCGCTGACCGACTCGAGGTCGAGGGTGCGGTAGCGGCCGTCCAGCAGGCCCGAGTAACCGTCCTCGAAGCCGATCACCTCGTCGCCGTAGTGGTCGACCGCCCGGTGCACGACCGAGCGGATCACGGCGTTCAGGCCGGGGCAGTCGCCGCCTGCGGTGAGAACTCCGATGCGCATCGTGCTGTGTCTCCTGCTCGGTCTCGGTACCGGTGAGCAGATCCGATTGTTTCATGCTCCACAGGCGAGTCCGCTGTGTCCCTTATCACCCGTATGGCCGAGGTGCCCTGTGTGGTCGCCCCCCTGCCCTGACGGGCGTCTTATCCAGCGCCGAGGGTATTGTCAAGGGGGTTCCGCTCGCCCCTACGGGCGATGTCTGTACCGGTGCCAGACGAACGCCAGACGAAACGGAGAGCACGCGTGACGCGCAGCGTGTACGTGACCGGTATCGACCGCGGCGACGGCCGCCAGGTCGTCGAGCTGGGGGTCATGGAGCTGCTGACCCGCCAGGTCGACCGGGTGGGGGTGTTCCGACCCCTGGTCCACCACAGTCCCGACCGCCTCTTCGAACTGCTGCGCGCCCGCTACCGGCTCTCCCAGGACCCGGCCACGGTCTACGGCATGGACTACCACGAGGCCTCCGCCCTGCAGGCCGAGCGCGGGACCGACGAGCTGGTGTCCACGCTCGTGGACCGCTTCCACGTCGTCGCCCGGGACTACGACGTCGTCCTGGTCCTCGGCACCGACTTCGCCGACACCCAGCTGCCGGACGAGCTGTCCCTCAACGCCCGGCTCGCCAACGAGTTCGGCGCCTCGGTGATCCCGGTGGTGGGCGGCCGCAAGCAGCCCGCCGAGGCCGTGCTCGCCGAGACCCGCAACGCCTACCGCGCCTATGAGGGGCTCGGCTGCGACGTGCTGGCGATGGTGACCAACCGGGTCGCCCCCGAGGACCGGGACGAGATGACCCGGCAGCTCGACTCCCGGCTGCCGGTGCCCTGTTACGTCGTGCCGGACGAGCCCGCGCTCTCCGCGCCCACGGTCTGGCAGATCGGCCAGGCCCTCGGCGCCAGGGTGCTGCTCGGCGACGACTCGGGGCTCGCGCGGGACGCCCTCGACTTCGTCTTCGGCGGCGCGATGCTGCCCAAGCTGCTGGGCGCCCTGACCCCGGGCTGTCTGGTGGTCACCCCGGGCGACCGCGCGGACCTGGTCGTCGGCTCGCTCGCCGCGCACAGCGCGGGCACCCCGCCGATAGCCGGCCTGCTGCTCACCCTGGGCGAGGTCCCGGACCAGGACGTCCTGACCCTGGCCGCCCGTCTGGCGCCCGGCACGCCGGTGCTCTCGGTGCCCGGCATGAGCTTCCCCACCGCCGAGCAGCTCTTCTCCCTGGAGGGGAAGTTGAACGCGGCGACCCCGCGCAAGGCGGAGACCGCGCTCGGCCTGTTCGAGCGGTACGTCGACACCGCCGACCTCATCCGGCGGGTCTCCGCCCCGAGCAGCGACCGCCTCACCCCGATGATGTTCGAGCACAAGCTGCTGGAGCAGGCCCGCGCCGACCGGCGCCGGGTCGTGCTGCCGGAGGGCGCCGAGGAGCGCGTCCTGCACGCCGCCGAGGTGCTGCTGCGCCGGGGCGTGTGCGACCTGACCCTGCTCGGACCGGTCGACGCCATCCGCAAGAAGGCCGCCGACCTCGGCATCGACCTGGGCGACACCCAGTTGATCGACCCGGCCACCAGCGAGCTGCGCGACTCCTTCGCCGAGAAGTACGCCGCCTTCCGCGCCCACCGGGGGGTCACGGTGGAGCTGGCGTACGACGTGGTGAGCGACGTGAACTACTTCGGCACGCTGATGGTCCAGGAGGGCCTGGCGGACGGCATGGTCTCGGGCTCGGTGCACTCCACGGCCGCGACCATCCGGCCCGCCTTCGAGATCATTAGAACAAGGAGGGCCGCGCGAAGCGCGTCAGGCAGGGCGGTGGTGGGAGACGGGCGGGCCAAGCCGGACGCCGACATCGTCTCCTCGGTCTTCTTCATGTGCCTCGCCGACAAGGTCCTGGTCTACGGCGACTGCGCGGTCAACCCCGACCCGGACGCCGAGCAGCTAGCCGACATCGCCATCCAGTCGGCCGCGACGGCCGAGCAGTTCGGGGTGGAGCCGCGGATCGCGATGCTGTCGTACTCGACGGGCACGTCCGGTTCGGGCGCCGACGTCGACAAGGTGCGCGAGGCGACCGAGCTGGTGCGTGCCAGGCGCCCCGACCTCAAGATCGAGGGGCCGATCCAGTACGACGCGGCCGTGGAGCCCACCGTCGCGGCGACCAAGCTGCCGGGGTCCGACGTGGCCGGTCAGGCGACGGTGCTGATCTTCCCGGACCTCAACACGGGCAACAACACCTACAAGGCCGTGCAGCGCTCGGCCGGCGCGATCGCGGTCGGCCCGGTGCTGCAGGGCCTCAACAAGCCGGTGAACGACCTGTCCCGGGGCGCCCTGGTCTCGGACATCGTCAACACCGTCGCCATCACCGCCATCCAGGCACAGAACCCCGCAGAGAAGGCTCCCCTGAAGTGAGCGCCACCCGCGTCCTCGTCCTCAACTCCGGCTCCTCGTCGGTGAAGTACCAGCTGCTCGACATGCGCGACAGCAGCCGGCTGGCCGCGGGGCTCGTCGAGCGGATCGGCGAGGAGACCTCCAGGATCCGGCACACGCCGCTCGCGAGCGGCGGCGAGACCCGTGAGTCGGTCGGCCCGGTCGCCGACCACGAGGCCGCCCTGAAGGCCGTCGCGGAGGAGCTCTCCCGGGACGGACTCGGCCTGGACTCCCCCGAACTGGCCGCGATCGGGCACCGGGTGGTGCACGGCGGCAGGACGTTCACCGAGCCGACCGTGATCGACGACACCGTGCTCGCCGAGATCGAGCGGCTGATCCCTCTCGCCCCGCTGCACAACCCGGCCAACCTCACCGGCATCCGCACCGCCCGGGCCCTGCGCCCCGACCTGCCGCAGGTCGCCGTCTTCGACACCGCCTTCCACACCACGATGCCGGAGCCGGCCGCCCGCTACGCGCTCGACGTGGCGACGGCCGACGAGCACCGCATCCGGCGCTACGGCTTCCACGGCACCTCGCACGCCTACGTCTCCCGGGCCACGGCGAGGCTGCTCGGCAAGGCGCCCGAGGACGTCAACGTCATCGTGCTGCACCTCGGCAACGGCGCCTCCGCGTCCGCGGTGCGCGGCGGGCGGTGCGTGGACACCTCCATGGGCCTGACGCCTTTGGAGGGGCTCGTGATGGGTACGCGCTCCGGGGACGTCGACCCGGCCGTCATCTTCCATTTGGCGCGTGTTGGCGGAATGTCCATCGATGAAATCGACACTCTTCTCAACAAGAAGAGCGGGCTGATCGGCCTCTGCGGCGACAACGACATGCGGGAGATACGACGCCGGATCGACGCGGCCGACGAGGAGGCGAAGCTCGCCTTCGACATCTACATTCACCGCCTGAAGAAGTACATCGGCGCCTATTGCGCGGTACTCGGCCGCGTGGACGCGATCGCCTTCACAGCGGGAGTCGGGGAGAACGCGAGCGAGGTGCGGGAGGCTGCCGTCGCGGGCCTGGAGACCCTGGGCCTGGCGGTGGACGGCGCGCTCAACGCCGTACGGGGCGACGAGCCGCGACTGGTCTCGCCCGCGGACGCACGGGTGAAGGTCGCCGTGGTGCCCACCGACGAAGAACTGGAAATCGCTGCGCAGGCCTACGCGCTCGTAAAGAAGTGACCGAGCGGTAACCGGCAAATGAGCACTGCTCCGCCCATATGAATCTTCCGCCAGACGGAATATTCCGCGGCGAAACAAAACGATAGGATCGCCCCATGCGCCGTTCGAAAATCGTCTGTACTCTCGGCCCCGCGGTCGACTCCCACGAAATGCTGGTCTCGATGATCGAGGCCGGAATGAACGTGGCCCGGTTCAACTTCAGCCACGGCTCCCACGCCGAGCACCAGGGGCGGTACGACCGCGTCCGTGCCGCGTCCAAGGAGACCGGGCGTCCCATCGGCGTCCTCGCCGACCTGCAGGGCCCGAAGATCCGTCTGGAGACCTTCGCCGAGGGCCCGGTGGAGCTGGAGCGCGGTGACGAGTTCATCATCACCACCGAGGACGTCCCGGGCGACAAGACCATCTGCGGCACGACGTACAAGGGCCTGCCCGGTGACGTCGACCGCGGCGACCAGATCCTGATCAACGACGGCAACGTCGAGCTGAAGGTCCTGGACGTCGAGGGCCCGCGGGTGCGGACGATCGTCATCGAGGGCGGCGTCGTCTCCGACCACAAGGGCATCAACCTGCCCGGCGCCGCCGTGAACGTGCCGGCGCTCAGCGAGAAGGACGTCGAGGACCTCCGCTTCGCGCTGCGCATGGGCTGCGACATGGTCGCCCTGTCCTTCGTCCGCGACGCCAAGGACGTGGCCGACGTCCACCGGGTGATGGACGAGGAGGGCCGCCGGGTCCCCGTCATCGCCAAGGTGGAGAAGCCGCAGGCGGTGGACAACATGGAGGGCGTCGTGATGGCGTTCGACGCCGTCATGGTGGCCCGCGGTGACCTGGCCGTCGAGTACCCGCTCGAGAAGGTCCCCATGGTGCAGAAGCGGCTCATCGAGCTGTGCCGCCGCAACGCCAAGCCGGTGATCGTGGCGACCCAGATGATGGAGTCGATGATCACCAACTCCCGCCCCACGCGCGCCGAGGCGTCCGACGTGGCCAACGCGATCCTCGACGGCGCGGACGCGGTCATGCTGTCGGCGGAGTCCTCCGTGGGCGCCTATCCGGTCGAGACCGTGAAGACGATGTCGAAGATCGTCGCCGCGGCCGAGCAGGAGCTGCTCAGCAAGGGCCTGCAGCCGCTGGTGCCGGGCAAGAAGCCGCGCACCCAGGGTGGTTCGGTCGCCCGTGCCGCCTGCGAGATCGCCGACTTCCTCGGCGGCCGCGGCCTGGTGGCCTTCACCCAGTCCGGCGACACCGCCCGCCGGCTGTCCCGCTACCGCGCGCAGCAGCCCATCATCGCCTTCACCACCGACGAGAACACCCGCAACCAGCTGACCCTCAGCTGGGGCGTGGAGTCGCACGTGGTGCCGTTCGTCAACACCACCGACGAGATGGTCGACATGGTCGACGCGGAGATCGCCAAGATCAACCGCTTCAACCCGGGCGAGATCGTCATCATCACCGCCGGTTCGCCCCCCGGCGTCCCCGGCACCACCAACATGCTCCGCGTGCACCACATCGGCGGCACGAACAACTGACGCCGCCGAGAAGGCGGTTGTACGGCGCTGAGGGCGCCCCCTGGATCAGGGGGCGCCCTCAGCGCTTGCGCGGCTCCCGAACGGGCCTGTGGCGGCGCTCAGCCGGTTCCGTCGGTCGTGTACACGTGCATCCCGGGCACGTGCAGGGTGCCGCCGAACTGGCCGGCCTGGACGACCTTGACGTTGGTGAAGTAGATCAGCGGGATGTTCAGCGGCGGCGGGTTGTCGGGGCTGAACGTGATCGGGATCAGACCGAACAGGTTCCCGGAGATGGACTGCGTGTACATCGTGGTGTCGCCGTCGCGGATCGTGGACGTCGTGCCCTTGCCGGCCTGCACGTGGTAGGTCTTGTTCTGGCTCGTGTCCTTGACCGTCTGGTGCAGGTCACCGATGTCCGTGCCGCCCGAGATGACGTACTTCAGCACCTTCTTGACGGTGCCTCCGGCCGTCTTCACCTCGACGATGCCCTTGTAGTCGGCGCCCTTGAGCGTCAGCGAGCTGGCGTTGAGGTACCAGGGGTCGTTCGCCACCGGCACCGTGTTGTCGACACCGCTGGTGGCGTCGGTGGCGGCTTCGCAGTTCGCCGCGTCCGCGCTCGAACTCGCGCTCGGCGAGGGGCTGGCGGAGGACGTGGCCGCCTCGGCCGCCGCGGTGGCGCTGTCCGCCGCCTTGGACGCCGCGTCGGTCGTGTCCTTCACGGTGCCCTTGACCGTGTCGGTGACCTTCTTGGTGGTGTCCTTGACGGTGTCCGAGGCGCCGGCGCCCGAGGACGAGTCCTTGGTGTCACTCGCCGAGGACGACGCGGAGGGGGACGGCGTCGGGCTCGCGCTCGACGTCGAACTGCCGCTGCCACCCGTGAAGATGCTGCCGAGCGTGTCGCCGATGGTCTCCAGCAGGCCGCCACCGCTGCTGCTGCTCGCCGACGCCGAGGGGGTGGGCGTCGACGCGGTGTCACCGGAGGAGGACTTGCTCTGCGAGGCGGACGGGGTCGGCGTGGCCTTGTCGTCGGAACCTGAATCCGACGAAGAGGTCTTGCCGGAGTCCGCGGTCGACGAGCCCTTCGACGTGTCCGCCGAGGACGAGGCGGACGGCGAGGGCGTCGCCGTGTCGGCGGAGTCGCTCGAACTCGCCGAGGCGGAGGGCGACGGCGAGGCAGAGGAGCCGTCCAGGGCGGCGACACAGTCCTTGTAGTCGTCGGCCTTCTGGCTGTTCGACGTCGCGGTGGAGCCACCGCTGTCGGCGAGCGCCAGTGAGGACGTGAACCCCATTCCCATGATGACCGCCGTCGGCATGGCCGCCATGGCTATCGCCTTGCCGGCGGGCATGTGGAACCTGGTGAACAGCGGCTTCCTGGGGGCCGCGTGGCGCGGCCCGGTTCTCACACGGGACTCGTCCACATCAGTCCCGTGGGTCACCTCGTCAGCCGGCACTGTGCCTCCCGTTCGCCCCGTTGGCCGGGCTCGTTCCTGACAGATCGTTCGGCTCACCGACCACGGGCTTGAGGATCGTGGTGTCGGAGTCCAGGGCCTGCGGGGCGTCGCCCGCTCCCGTGGTGTCCTCCTGCACCGGCTGCTCCTCCGGCGGCACGCCCGGCGCCCACGACACGGCCATGGCCCCGCCGACCAGCGCGAGCAGGAAGCCCATCAGGAAGCCGCCGAGGTTGGACACCGGGATGGAGACCAGGCCCAGCAGGATCGCCGCGACGCCCGCGAAGACCCGTACGTGCTTCTGGAACCAGAGGCTGAATCCCAGCACGACGAGCAGCACGCCGATGATCAGGGAGCCGGCCCCGCCCGTGGTGGCCATCGCCAACGTCAGATGACCGACCTGGAGATGCGCGTACGGGAAGTACATGATCGGCAAACCGGCGAGCAGGACGAAGAGCCCCGCCCAGAACGGCCGCGTGCCCCGCCAGGCGCGGAACTGCGCCCTCCGGCGACTGAACTGGCCGGCGGGTACGGCAGGAGTCTCGGCGCTCATGGAAAACAGCTCCCTGGTGCGGCTTTGCTGTGGTGATGGTGCTGTGGTGATGAGTTGTGCTGAGTGTGAAGAAGTCGGTGGAAGGTGGACGGGCGGGGGCGCCGTTCGGCTCCCCCGCCCGTCAACGAGTGCTCAGTAGCACTCGTGGGTGCCCGTCTGGACCGACATCTTCAGCCCGCTGAGCTTGAAGGTTCCGGCGGTGGTCGCCCACGCCGTCTGCTTCACGTTGCTCAGTGAGGCGTGCTCGGCCTGCTGCGCGAATCCGTACGGGTTCGCGGTGTCACCGCTCTTGATGCCGGGACCCTTGCTGGCGTCCTTGGCGGCCACACCGATGTCGATGTTCGTGAACGTCGCGTCGGCGGACAGATCACTGAGGTCGATGTAAAGCTTGCTGGCCTGGACCGGAGTACCGCCCCCGCCCGCCTTCAGGACCAGGCTGACGTTGCCGATGATCGGGATGTTGGGGGTGACGACCGACTGGCACAGGTTGGTGATGCTCGCCGAGTTGAACGCCGAGACCGCGACCGGGTGGGCCGTCTTCTGCCCGTCGAGGGTGTACCCCGAGTCGATCGCTCCGTACTGCGAGAACCCGTCACCTTCGAGCTGGTCGGCCGTGACCTTGAACTCCTGGCCCGACACACTGAACGACGCGGCGAGAGCGCCCTGCGCGAGGGCGACACCTATCGCGGCCGTTGCGGCGACGCTGGGCACCATGACCACAGCGAACCGCTTCCATCTGGTCCCGCCACGCACCTGGGACTCCATATTTCCTCCTTCTCGGACGTACATCTCCTGGTCCCGGCGGCCCCCAGTCGGCGGCTCGTCCGGGCAGGGATGGGAGAAGTGCTACGTCCTCGGGAAGGGGAGCGCCCGTACTCGGAGGCGCGAACCGCGCACCGATCACCGGCGATCACCCCCGAGCGACAACCACTGGTCGCGCCTGACACGCATCACGCACAACCTTGCTGGACAGGCTTCGCCGAGTGGACGAAGACCCCCCTGCCCAAGAGCCGACGCACCCTGGCGCCGTCTCTGCTCGGTGGGGACCCAGGAACTCCCGCGTCCCGACCGGCTGTCGGGGTACGGGAATGGACCGAGCGTCGCCGATCGTGGTGCATTCTCGCCGCCCGCACAAGGGGCTTCGTTACTGGGTAGTAACGGCCGGATAACCGAAGCACGACCCAGAGGTCTCGGGTGGCGACGGAGGGTGCTGCAGGGGGGCGGTACAAAACTATTGATCGTTGGACAGAATCCGACAGATCAACGCCCGTAACTTACTCGTAGTAACAGCGGCCGCGATTACCAAGATTTGGTAAAGCGCGGCCGCACTGACGTTCCGTCGGCAAATCTTTCACTCCGGCATCACATGCCGTGGTGTTTAGCGACTGGTCAGAACAGCGCCCGCGCGAGCGCCCTCCGGGCCGTCGCCACACGCGGATCATCCGCCCCTACGACCTCGAACAGCTCCAGCAGTCGCAGACGCACCGTGTCCCGGTCGTCACCCGCCGTGCGCCGGACGGTGTCGATGAGCCGCCCGAAGGCGTCCTCCACATGACCGCCGACCAGGTCCAGGTCCGCCGCGGCGATCTGCGCGTGGACGTCGGCCGGCTTCTCGGCCGCGTCCCTGCGCGCCTGTTGCGGGTCGAGACCCTGCACCCGCTGGAGCAACTCGGCCTGCGCGAGCCCCAGTTTGGCCTCCGGGTTGCCGGGGTCGTCGCTCAGCACGTTCTTGTAGGCCTGGATGGCGCCGCCCAAGTCCCCCGAGTCCAGGGCGCGTACGGCGGCCTCGAGCAGGGCGTCGTACGGCCCCACCGGCACCGCCTCGGCGCTCACGGGGGCGCCGCCCGGCTCGGCGTCGGGGTCGACCGTCAGGCCCGTGAGGCCGAAGCGCTGCTCGGCGACCTGCACCAGCTGGTCCAGGGTCTGCCGGATCTGCGCCTCGCCCGCGGCCCCCTGGAAGAGCGGCAGCGCCTGGCTGGCGACGACCGCGAACACCGCGGGGATCCCCTGGATGCCGAACTGCTGCATCAGCATCTGGTTGGCGTCGACGTCGATCTTGGCGAGCAGGAAGCGCCCGTCGTACTCGACCGCCAGCCGCTCCAGGACGGGGCTCAACTGCTTGCAGGGCTCGCACCACTCGGCCCAGAAGTCGATGACGACGGGCACCTCGGTGGACCGCTGCAGGACGTCGCGCTCGAAGGAGGCCTCGTCGACGTCGATCACCAGATCGGCCGGAGAGACGGCTCCGGTGCCGCCGCCCTGCCGGGCGGCCTCGGCGCGCGCCTGCTCCGCCTTGGCCTTGGCCTCCTGGGCCGCCTTCACCGCGGCGAGGTCGACGACTCCGCTCATGGACATGTTCCGTGGCTGCATGCGTCTATCCTCCCCCGTCCGCGCGTGTGAATGAAAAGCGCCGTGAAAGCCGGTCGAACTCGCGTGTGGTCGGCGCCGGGTCCCCACCCCGCGCCACGCCCGTGGTTTCGCTACGAGTCGTAGCGTAATGGCACCGGGTGCCTCCCGGGTACCACCCCTCGGTGATCTCCCTCACGGCATCACAAGAACCGCCGGTTATGGTCGGGGCATGCAGAGCCGCACCCCCACCCCCCGCGCCTCGGGACGCCCGCGCAGCGCCGAGGCGGACGCCGCGATCCTCGCGGCCACCCGGGAGGCGCTGGTGGAGCTGGGCTGGTCCAAGCTCACCCTGGGAGACGTCGCGACCCGGGCCGGGGTCGCGAAGACGACCCTCTACCGCCGCTGGGCGGGCAAGAACGAACTGGTCGTCGACGCGGTCGCCGAGCTCTTCGACGAGCTGCGCCTGCCCGACCGCGGCAGCCTCGCCGCCGACATCGAGGGCGTGGTGCTGCAGTTCGCGGCGATCCTGGACCGCCCCGAGGCCAAGAGCGGCCTGATGGCGGCGATCGCGGAGTCCACTCGGGACGACGCCCTGCGCGAGCGCATCCGGGACTCCATCGTCGACCGGCAGAAGTGCCTGGTCCTGGAGGGCCGCGCCCGCGCCCAGCGACGCGGCGAACTGGCCCCGGAGCCGGATCCGACGGAGTCGGCCCGCACGGCCGACCTGATCTTCGACGTGGTGGCGGGCGCGGTGGTCCACCGCACCCTGGTCAGCGGCCGTCCGGCGGACGCGGAGTGGGTACGCGCCTTCACCGCCCTGCTCCTGGGCGGTCTCGGAGCGGACGCCGGGGGCCGGCCTCAGGACGACGGGCCGGCCGGCGGGGCTCCGCTCACCGCGTCGTCGTAGAGGGCCCGGACCTTGTCGCCGAAGTAGGCGCTGTAGGAGATCTCGGGGGTGTTGCCGCCGGTGTGGTAGCCGCCGACGATGCCGACCACCGCCCAGCCGCCCGACCACGGCACCAGCATCGGCCCGCCGCTGGTGCCGTCCACGAACGCCTTGCAGGCGATGCGCAGATAGCTGCCCGGGTCGGCGGGGTCGTCGCTGTCCCAGCGGGTGGTCCAGCTCCAGCACTCCAGCGGCTTCTCGGCGCCCCCCGGGTAACCGATCATCCGCACCGGGGCGTGCCGGTATCCGGTGCCGGTCAACAGCCGCACCGCGCCGCCGGTCGCGTCCTCCAGGGACAGGCCGTTCTGGTTGGGCTCGGTGACGGCGAAGCCGACGTCGTACTCCGCGCCCGCGTCCTCGCCCAGGTCGTAGTACTGCTGGGGGACGTAGACGCCGTTGGCGCGGACCGGGAAGACACCGAACGGCTTCAGCCCGTCGTGGTACTGCGGCACGAAGGCGAGGTTGCGGCGCTGGGAGCTGCCCGAATAGCTGCGCAGACAGTGGCCCGCGCTGAGCACCAGGTCGTGTCCGGGGCTGTGCACCACCGAGCCGCTGCAGGTGCGGCCGGTGCCGGTGGGGTCGGTCCAGAAGAAGGTGCCGGCCTGGGGTATGCCGTCGAAGCTGCGGCTGGCCGGGACGTACTCGCCGGGCCGGGAGCCGTCCACCTTGGCGGAGACGGTCTGCGCGTCGTCGTCGGCGGTGTCGCTGGGCAGCGCGGCCACCAGCCGCTCCGCGGTCCAGTAGGCGTCGAGCCGCTCGGCCACCGGGTTCGGCGAGGGCGGCCCCGCGTGGGCGGAGGCGAGCGGGGCGAACCACGCGCAGGGCAGCAGGGCCGCCGCGATCGCGAGGGCACCCTTGACGGCCCTTGGTCTGAACAGCCTACGCACCGTCAGGTCCCCTAGCGGTCGGCACAGTCGACGGTGCTGATGTTATGCGTGGGGTTGACGGCGGAGAAGAAGGCGAATCGATTCACCCCGCCTGGGCGGGGCTCCTGCGGGGCACTTGAAACGTGGCGGCCAGGAGTGGGCGGCCCAGGAATGAGCGGCCGCAAACGCGGTGGGGCTCAGAACCCGGCGGGTTCCGTGTACACGCCCCACTCGTCCCGCAGCGTCCCGCAGATCTCGCCCAGCGTCGCCTCGGCGCGTACGGCGTCCAGCATCGGCCCGATCATGTTGGCGCCCGAACGGGCCGCGGTGAGCATGCCGTCGAGCGCGGACCGTACGGCGGTCTCGTCCCGCGCCGTCCTCCGCTCGCGCAGCACGCGGACCTGCTCCCGCTCCACCTCGTGGCTGACCCGCAGGATCTCCAGGTCACCGGTGACCGACCCGGTGTGGACGTTGACGCCCACGACCCTCTTCTCCCCCTTCTCCAGGGCCTGTTGGTAGCGGAACGCGGACTCGGCGATCTCGCCGGTGAACCAGCCGTCCTCGATCCCGCGCAGGATGCCGGAGGTGACGGGCCCGATGGGGTGCCGCCCGTCGGGGTGGGCCTTCAGACCCCGCTCCTTGATCCGCTCGAAGACCTTCTCGGCGTCGGCCTCGATCCGGTCGGTCAGCTGCTCGACGTACCACGAACCCCCCAGCGGATCCGCCACGTTGGCGACCCCGGTCTCCTCCATCAGCACCTGCTGGGTCCTGAGCGCGATCTCCGCGGCCCGCTCGCTGGGCAGCGCGAGGGTCTCGTCGAGGGCGTTGGTGTGCAGCGAGTTGGTGCCGCCGAGCACCGCGGCGAGCGCCTCGACGGCCGTACGGACCACGTTGTTGTACGGCTGCTGCGCGGTGAGCGAGACACCGGCGGTCTGGGTGTGGAAGCGCAGCCACTGGGCCTTCTCGGACCGGGCCCCGTACACGTCCCGCATCCACCGCGCCCAGATCCTGCGCGCCGCGCGGAACTTGGCGATCTCCTCGAAGAAGTCGACGTGCGCGTCGAAGAAGAAGGACAGCCCCGGCGCGAACACGTCCACGTCCAGCCCTCGGCTGAGCCCCAGCTCCACGTATCCGAAACCGTCGGCGAGGGTGTAGGCGAGCTCCTGCGCGGCCGTCGCGCCCGCCTCGCGGATGTGGTAGCCGGAGACGGACAGCGGCTTGTAGTCGGGGATGCCGGCCGCGCAGTACTCCATCAGGTCGCCGATGAGCCGCAGATGGGGCTCGGGCTGGAAGAGCCACTCCTTCTGGGCGATGTACTCCTTGAAGATGTCGGTCTGGAGCGTGCCGTTGAGCACCGCCGGGTCCACGCCCTGCCGCTCGGCGGCGACGAGGTACATGCAGAAGACGGGGACGGCCGGCCCGCTGATCGTCATGGACGTCGTCACGTCGCCCAGCGGGATGCCGTCGAACAGCACCTCCATGTCGGCTGCGGAGTCGATCGCGACGCCGCAGTGCCCCACCTCGCCCAGCGAGCGGGGGTCGTCGGAGTCCCTGCCCATGAGGGTCGGCATGTCGAAGGCGACGGACAGGCCGCCGCCTCCGTGGCCGAGGATCATCTTGTAGCGCTCGTTGGTCTGCTCGGCGTTGCCGAACCCGGCGAACTGCCGGACGGTCCACGTCCGGCCCCGGTAGCCGGTCGAGTACAGCCCGCGGGTGAAGGGGAACTCACCCGGCCACCCGATCCGCTCGAACCCCTCGTACACGTCCCCGGGCCGGGGTCCGTACACCGGCTCCACGGGATCCCCGGAGAGCGTGCCGAAATCGGCGTCCCGCTTCCGCGCGGCGTCGTACCGGGCCTGCCACCGTCGGCGGCCCTCTTCGATCGCGTCAGCGTCCATACCCTCGAATTTACTAGGACGTCCTAGTAAATGTCGACGGGAGACCGCCGTACGGGTGGCGTACGGCGGTGAGAGCGGTGGCGGAGGGCCGTGGTGGAGGGCTGCGGTTGAGGGCGGTGCTGGAGGGCGGTGGGTCAGACCTTGGCGACCGCGGGGGTGCCGTCCGTGACCTTGGACTCCAGCTCGTGGGTGACCTTGCGCTCGACGAAGAAGGCCGCCGTGGGGACCGTGCCCGCGAGCAGCACCCACAGCTGCTTGCCGACCGGCCACTTCGCCTTGGAGCCCAGGTCGAAGGCGAAGACCAGGTAGACGACGTAGAGCCAGCCATGGGCGATGCCGATGACGGTGGTGAACTTGTCGGCGCCGTCCACGTGAAGCCCGTACTTGGCGATCACGCCCAGGGTCAGCAGGACGAGCAGCACACCGGTGACGTAGGCCATGACGCGGTAGCGGGTCAGCACGCTCTTCTTCATGACGTCGAGCGTAACCGCCCGTTCCGGGAGATCTTGGGCCGGGTCGGTCCTCTCAGTCCTCGTCGAAATCGTTCGCCGCCACCCGCAGGGGGCGGAGCATCGCGAAGATCTCGGCGCACTCCTCCGCGTCGTAGACGCCGAGGCCGAAGTCCATGGCCATCAGGTCGCGGGTGGCGGCCTCGACGACCTCGCGGCCCTTGTCGGTGATGGAGGCGAGGGTGCCGCGGCCGTCGTTCGGGTTGGGGCGCTTGGCGACCAGGCCGGACCTGACCAGGCGGTCGACCGTGTTCGTCACGGAGGTGGGGTGCACCTGGAGCCGCTCGCCGATCTTCGACATGGTCAGCTCGCCCTCCTTGGAGAAGGTGAGCAGCACCAGCGCCTCGTACCGCGCGAACGTCAGTCCGTACGGCTTGACCACCGCGTCCACCTCGGCGAGCAGGATCTGGTGCGCGCGCATGATCGAGGTGATGGCCGCCATCGACGGCACGTTGCCCCAGCGCTGCTTCCACAGTTCGTCGGCGCGAGCGATGGGATCGAAGGGGAGACTGAGCGGCTTCGGCACGCCACTGACCTTACCGGCCGGTCACATGGTGGTCAGCCCCGTCTCGCCTATCGGTCTGGTGGTGGGGGCGGTTGAGGTTCGATGCCTGCGGCGCCCGTGCGGGCCAGGTGGGGGCGGGTGCAGCGCCTTCGGTTGGGTGGTGGGTCGGGGCCGGGGCGGGGGGGGGGCGGCCCCCCGGGGGG
>NZ_JAKWBE010000005.1 GCF_022513565.1 Streptomyces gilvus
CACCACGGGGCCCTTGACGGTCTTGAGCTGTGCCTCGACGTAGGCGCTGTCGAAGGCCAGACCGCGCAGCGGGGTGTCGATCGCGTAGACCGGGTAGCCGTGCCCCCGCAGGTAGCCGATCTCGCTGTTCCAGCTGGAGGAGTCGGCGAACGCCCCGTGGACCAGGACCACCGTCGGCTTCGCGCGGTGCGCCGGCTGCGAGGTGACGGTGTGGTCGTTCGTCCGGGGCGTGACGGCGCTCGCGTTCGTCACGGCCAGTGAAGCCACGACCGCGGCACTCACCAGTCCGGCAGCCGCGAGTGTTCTGGTGCGGGCGGTGGATTTCATGGGGGTTCTTCCTCTCGAGCCGTTCTGTCGAATCTTCGTGACAACGACTCTGGCGGACGTGTCTTTCGGTCCGCCAATGCCGATCCTGCTGCCCTCCATGCCGATCCGGAATGAGGGGGCTGACCCTCGTGGTTCTTCATGCCCGATCGGCATGACGGGTGAGGGAATCGGCATTGGCGTGTCGAGTGCGGGGCCGCGATGATCTGCGGAGACGGAACTGTGCGATGTAATTTGAAGAGGTCTCAGAACATGCCGAGCACTCAGTGGCGTGAAGTACTCCTGCCGGACGAGAGCAGCCAGCACGCGGAACAGATACACGTTTTCAGTGAACTGCAGCGCAAGCGGCTGAAAAAGCATGGCCCTGGGAGAGCGCTGCACCGCAGTCAAGTGGCTGCCCTGAAGGCGGCGTTGGTGGTGGAAGAGGAGCTTCCCGATTATGCGAGGCAGGGAATCTTCGCCTCTCCGGCTGTTTTTGAGGCTCTTGTACGGCTGTCCAACGGAAACTTCTCCGTCGACCGGGCTCCTGACATCCGCGGTTTCGCGATCAAGGTGCTCGGGGCCTCCACGCCGACGTCCGCCGATGTCGAGCAGAACTTCACGCTGGTCAGTCAGGAGACCTTGAGGGTCAGCGGCAGCGCGGACGTCGTCGGAATCGTCGAACTCTCCACGAGCGGGCCGGGAGCCGCTCTCCGTAAGGCCGCGACCAATCCGCGGCTCACCCGCAGCGCTGTCGCGAACGTCCGGGACATGGTGAAGCCGTTCAGCGGATTCGCCACGCATGACTTCTTCAGCATCATGCCCATCACCTTCGGTGACCACGCGGCCCGGCTGAAGCTGTGCGCCGCCTCGACGGCGATCAACAGGCAAGCCCGCAAGGACCTGGCCGCCGACATCTACGGGCGACTCGGGGACGACGATCTGGAGTTCCGTCTCCAGGCCCAGTTCTTCGAGGACGAGAGCCGTACGCCGATCGAGGACTCCGCGGTCCGCTGGGACGCACCGTGGCTCACCGTGGCGCGGCTGCGTCTGCCCCGGCAGGCCCCGGACGAGGAACTGGCCGAGACCGTCGAGAAGAGCAGCTTCAACCCCTGGATCGCGGCAACGGAGCATCGGCCCCTCGGAGAGTTGATGCGCGCCCGCCGGGCGGCCTACGAGCTGAGCCGGCGCAACCGGGAGGGTGCTCCCTGACCTCCTGTCCGGCTGTGCGCCGCCGCTACGATGAGCCTCATGGATCTCGACTTACGCCGGGTGCGCTACTTCGTGGCCGTGGCCGAGGAGTGCAGCTTCGTGCGGGCGGCGAGCCGCCTCTACATGACCCAGCCGGCGCTCAGCCGTCAGATCCGGGCGCTGGAGGAGGACCTGGGCGTGGTCCTCTTCCTGCGGGACCGGCAGGGCACCGTACTGACGCGGGCGGGACACCAGTTGCTGGAGGACGCCCGGCCGATGCTGGCGATGTCACAGGCGGTGCAGCAGCGGGTGCGGACGGCGCACCGGGAGGTGAACCAGTTCACCATCGGCTTCATGCCGGGTGTCGTCGTCACCCCCATCGTGCGGGAGTTCGCCCGGATGGCGCCGCAGCTCGACATCGAGGTCGTGCACACGTCCATCACCGACCAGGTCGACTTCCTGATCGACGGGCGGGTCGACGTCTGCTACGTCCGGCTGCCGCTGCCCGAGGGCATGTTCGAGGTGGTTCCGCTCTTCCCGGAGCCCCGCGTGGTGGCGTTGCCCAGTGAGCATCCGCTCGCGGAACTCAAGGCGGTGCACGTCGAGGACCTGCGGGACATGGCCCTGCTGCAGGATCCGCGGGACGTACCGGAGTGGCGCGGGCGTGTCCCGCGCGATCCGCTGGCGGCGCCGGGAGAAGGCGTACGGTTCCCCGCGACGATCGAGGAATGCCTGGAGGCCGTGGCCTTCGGGTCCGGCTGCTATGTCATGCCGGCCGGCATGGCCGGGTTCTACCGTCGGGACGATGTCGTCCACCTGACGTTGGAGGGCGTCGCTCCCCGCATGGTCGCGCTGGCCTACTCCAAGCACCGGACCATGCCGGAGCTGCTCCAGTTCGCCGAGCTCTCGCGCCGCATGCTCGGCCCCGGCCCGGCCTGACGCCCGCCGTCGGCCACGACGACATCGGCCGCCGGCACCGAATCGGACCAGCTTGGTGCCGTATCGGCGTGGTGACTGGCCCCGTGCACGGCGCCGAGCTGGTGGCGCGGCTGCTCGCCCGCCCCGGCCGGGTGGTGTCGGTGGCGTGGCTCAACGCGCGCCCCCGGGCCGCGTCGAACTGGGCCGCCGCGTCGGCCGTGGTGAGCCTGGTGGTGGACAACGGGAGGTTCACCCGGTCCACGCCGTGACGACCCCGGAGAAGCTGACACGGCTCGACGGAACCGGCCGAACTGGCCAGGTGACTGCGGGCGTGAACGGCGGGGCTGGCCGGATGCGCCGGCGTGAACGGCGGGGGTAGCCAGGCGGGCGCCCGTGTGAACGGCTGGCCGGGCGGGTCCGGCGCGAACAGCGGAGGTAGGTGGGTGCCCGTGTGAACGGCGGAGGTGGCCGGGCAGGTCCCCGCGCGAATGGCGGGAGTTGGCCAGGTGGGCGCCCGCGCGAATGGCGGTGGTGCCGGGCGGGTCCGGCGCGAACAGCGGAGGTAGGTGGGTGCCCGTGTGAACGGCGGAGGTGGCCGGGCAGGTCCCCGCGCGAATGGCGGGAGTTGGCCAGGTGGGTGCCCGCGCGAATGGCGGTGGTGCCGGGCGGGTCCGGCGCGAACAGCGGAGGTAGGTGGGTGCCCGCGCGAACGGCGGGGGGTGGCCGGGCGGGTGCCCGCGCGAATGGTCGAGTTGGTCAGGTAGGTGCCCGTACAGAAGCCCGGGCCGGTCCTTTCGGGCCGGCCCGGGCTTCTGTGGGCTACCGCGGGATCAGGCGATGTCGAAGCGGTCCGCGTTCGAGACCTTCACCCAGGCCGACACGAAGTCCTGCACGAACTTCTCCTTCGCGTCGTCGCTCGCGTAGACCTCGGCGATTGCGCGCAGCTCGGAGTTCGAGCCGAAGACCAGGTCGGCGCGGCTGCCCGCCCACTTGAGCTCGCCCGTGACGTCGTCGCGGCCCTCGAAGGTGTTCTGGTCCTCCGAGGTCGCCCGCCAGGTGGTGCCCAGGTCGAGCAGGTTGACGAAGAAGTCGTTCGTCAGCGCACCCGGGGTGCCGGTGAGGACACCGAGCTGCGAGTTCTGGTAGTTCGCGCCGAGGACCCGCAGACCGCCGACGAGGACGGTCGTCTCGGGCGCGCTCAGGCCCAGCAGGTTCGCCTTGTCCAGCAGCAGGTACTCGGCCGGCAGGCGGTTGCCCTTGCCCTGGTAGTTGCGGAAGCCGTCCGCGGTGGGCTCCAGCGCCTCGAAGGACTCGGCGTCGGTGTGCTCCTCCGTGGCGTCCACCCGGCCCGGGGTGAAGGGCACCTCGATCTCGTAACCGCCGTCCTTGGCGGCCTTCTCGATCGCGGCGGCACCGCCGAGGACGATCAGGTCGGCCAGGGAGACCTTCTTCGCGCCGGAGTTCGCGTTGAACTCCTGCTGGACGCCCTCGAGGACGCGCAGCACCTGCGCCAGCTCGTTGGGGTCGTTGACCTCCCAGCCCGCCTGCGGCTGCAGACGGATCCGGGCGCCGTTGGCACCGCCGCGCTTGTCGCTGTTGCGGAAGGTGGAGGCGGAGGCCCACGCGGTGGACACGAGCTGCGCCACGGACAGACCCGAGTCGAGCAGCTTGGCCTTCAGGGCCGAGACGTCGGCGGCGTCGATGAGCTCGCCCTCGCGCTCCGGCAGCGGGTCCTGCCAGATCAGCGTCTCCGCCGGGACCTCCGGGCCGAGGTACAGCGACTTCGGGCCCATGTCACGGTGGGTCAGCTTGTACCAGGCACGGGCGAAGACGTCCGCGAACTCCGCGGGGTTCTCCAGGAAGCGGCGCGAGATCGGCCCGTAGATCGGGTCGAAGCGCAGCGACAGGTCGGTGGTGAGCATCGTCGGGCGGTGCTTCTTCGACGGGTCGTGCGCGTCCGGGACGATGGCCTCGGCGTCCTTGGCCACCCACTGCTTGGCGCCGGCGGGGGAATCGGTCAGCTCCCACTCGTAGCCGAAGAGGATCTCGAAGAACCTGTTGCTCCACTCGGTGGGCTTGTCGGTCCAGGTGACCTCCAGGCCGGAGGTGATGGTGTCCCCGCCCTTGCCGGTGCCGTAGGTGCTCTTCCAGCCCAGGCCCTGCTGCTCGATCGGGGCGGCCTCGGGGTCGGCGCCGACGTGGTCCGCCGGGCCGGCGCCGTGGGTCTTGCCGAACGTGTGACCACCGGCGATCAGCGCGACGGTCTCCTCGTCGTTCATCGCCATGCGGCGGAACGTCTCGCGGATGTCGCGGGCCGCGGCGACCGGGTCCGGGTTGCCGTTCGGGCCCTCGGGGTTGACGTAGATGAGGCCCATCTGGACCGCGCCGAGCGGGCTCTCCAGCTCACGGTCGCCGGTGTAGCGCTGGTCGTCCAGCCAGACCTTCTCGGGACCCCAGTACACGTCCTCCTCGGACTCCCAGACGTCCTCGCGGCCGCCGCCGAAGCCGAAGGTCTCGAAGCCCATGGACTCCAGGGCGACGTTGCCGGCGAGGATCATCAGGTCGGCCCAGGACAGGCTCTTGCCGTACTTCTTCTTCACGGGCCACAGCAGACGGCGGGCCTTGTCCAGGTTGCCGTTGTCCGGCCAGCTGTTGAGCGGCGCGAAGCGCTGCTGACCGGCGCCGGCGCCACCGCGGCCGTCGCTGATGCGGTAGGTGCCCGCGCTGTGCCAGGCCATACGGACCATGAACGGGCCGTAGTTGCCGAAGTCGGCCGGCCACCAGTCCTGGGACTCCGTGAGCAGTTCGGCGATGTCCTGTTTCACGGCGGCGAGGTCGAGGGCCTGGAACGCCTCGGCGTAGTCGAAGTCCTCACCGAGCGGGTTGGCCACTGCGGGGTTCTTGGCGAGGATCTTCAGGTTGAGCTTCTCCGGCCACCACTGGCGGTTTCCACCGCCCTGGGTGGGGTGCAGGGCGCGGTCGTGCGCCACCGGGCACTTCGCCTCTGCGGCGGGGGTGTTCTCGGACATGTGAATCCTTCCGGGTGTTCGGTGCTCAGGCCGTGCGTGCGGTGGAACAGTCGGGACACAGGCCCCAGTAGATGACCTCGGCCTCGTCGATCGCGAAACCGCGGTCGTCGGCCGCGGTGAGGCAGGGTGCGTGACCCACCGCGCAGTCGACGTCGAAGACCGCGCCGCAGGACCGGCACACCAGATGGTGGTGGTTGTCGCCGACCCTGCCCTCGTACCGGGCGGGGCTGCCCGGCGGTTCGATGCGGCGTACGAGGCCCGCCGTGGTGAGCGCGTTGAGGGCGTCGTACACGGCTTGCAGTGATATGTGGCCGACCCGGTCGCGCACGCCCGAGGCGATGGCCTCGGCGTCGAGATGGTCACCGTCCCGGACGGTCTCGAGCAGTGCGACGCGGGCGGCCGTCACCCGCAGGCCGGCACCGCGCAGCTCATCGGCGGTGGACGCTGGCTGGGGTGTGGTCATGGCGGCCAACCTACCCCCACAAACACGAACGCTTCAAGAAAACGAAGAGTACAAGTTTGGTGTCGCCCGGATGACCTCCGGCTCCACGCGCCGGCCGGTCTCCGCGCATCCCCGCAGATCAAGGGGTTCGCCCCACTGTTCACGCCTACGGGTGAATCCGGGAATGGATGTCCGGTCTGCGCCCGGCGTGTGCGCTGTGCTGGACCGCGTGACTGTCTTCGTTCTGTGCGCGTGGCTGCTGACGGCGGGCCTCGGCGGCTATCTGGCCTCGGTGTGGATCCGCCACGGCGGCCTGCGGCAGCGCGCGTCAGGGGTGACGCGGCTGCCGCTGTGGCTCGTCCTGGGACATGTCCTGCTCGCCGTCGGCGGTCTGGCCTCCTGGACCGCCTATGTGGCGGGCGGAGTGCGCGGCACGGCCTGGGCGGCCTGCGCCGTGGTGCTGATCGTGGCGGCCTTCGGCTTCATGATGCTGCTGCGCTGGCTGCCCAGCTCCGGCCGGCACTCCCACGGCCGCCGGACCGCCGAGCGCCACTTCCCGCTCACCGCGGTCGTCGCCCACGGCATGTGCGCGGGAGCCACGGTGCTGCTGGTCGTGCTGGTGGTCCTGGGACAGGCGTGACGTCAGCCGGCCTCGGGCTCCTCCCCGCGCGTCGCGGCCGCACGGAAGCCGACCAGGAGCAGACCGAGCACGGCGACACCGGCGACGACGCCGGTGAGCAGCAGCAGCGGGTCGAGGGGCCGAGTGGCCGACGCGGCCGTGCGCTGGGTGTCCGGGACGGGGGTGTCCGGGACGGGCGTGGCCGGGGCGGCGGACGTGGCCTGCGGCGACGCGGGGGCGGCGGCCTCCCCGGCGGCCTGCCGGGACGGGGCCATGGTCATCGACGACATGCCGGACGACTCGGCCGACGCGGTGGCCCGACGGCTGGGTACGGCCGCCGGGGCCGGGGCCGGGGGCGGGTGCCGGTGGAGGGGCGTGTGCGGGGCGGGAGCGGCGGCCGGCTGGGACGCGGGTGCGGAGGGCGAGGTGGTCCGCGAGGCCGGGATGAGCAGGCTGTCCAGCAGGCCGGTCACCGGGTGGCGACCCCGTTCAACAGCGGTCCCACCAGCCGGACCTCGCCTTCCGCGCAGGTGTCCGAGGCGGATGGAGCCGGAGCCGAGGTCGGTGTGGGTCTCGGGAGGAGGGAGCGGGCGTGGACCCCCGTCCCCCGCCGCCGGTTCCGCCCGTGTCGTGATCGTGGCCGCCTCAACGGTCGGTGTGCAGCTCGACGCAGCACATGCCCGGGCGGGGGGTGAGCACGGCCGTGGTGTCGGCGTTGCCGGAGGCGGCCAGGCAGCCGGAGAGAAAGGCGTGGTTCATCCCGCAGATCAGGTCGGGGGCCTGGGCGGCGACCGGGTGGAACGGGCAGTTGTACAGCACCGTGCGGCCGGAACCGGCGTCGGCCGGGTCGAACCCGAGGGATTCCAGGATCGCCGTGACGTCCCCGCCGCGGGTCTGCGCGCCCAGGGCCTCGCCCCGCTCCCGGGCGACCCGGAGCGACGCCTCCCGGGCGCTCTCGCCGGGCCGCTGTGCCGTCAGTGCCTCGGTCAGCAGGGAGGCCAGCAGGTCGTGGCGGCGCGGCGGGAGGCTCAGGGAGAGGGTCTCGGGGCTGGGCTCGTACACCTTCGGGGCGCGGCCGACCCGGCGCGGGCCGTGGCCTCCGTGGCGTGCCTGCAGCAGGCCCGACGCGACCAGCTTGTCCAGGTGGAAGGCGGCCAGCTTGCGGGAGATCCCCACCGCCGCGGACGCCTCTTCCCTGGTCACCGGGTGCCTGGCCCGCCGGACGTAGTCGAGCAGCCGACGCCGGGACTCGTCGCCGAGGACGGCGAGTGCGGCGGCCGTGGCATCGGGGTTCACCGCATCACCGTAACTCCGTCGAGTGGACTTGCTTGACCTCTCGCCGAATAAGACCAACACTTGTTGGTGAAATACCTCATAGGCGAGGTGGGACCATGACGGTCGACAGTGCGCTCAGGCAGGCGAAGCAGCCGGTCAGCGGTGCGTTGGCGGGGCCGTACGGGCACCCGTTCCATCCGATCCTGGTGACCGTGCCGATCGGGGCCTGGGTGTGCAGCCTGGTCTTCGACATCGCCTCCAAGACCGTCGGCCGGCCGGGTTTCCTGACCCACGGCTCGGCCTGGCTGATCGCGATCGGGGTGCTCGGGGCCCTGGCCGCGGCCTGCGTCGGCTTCCTCGACCTGTTCGCCATCCCCACCGGCACGCCCGCATTCCGTACGGGCCTGGTGCACATGGGGCTGAACCTCGCCGTGACCGCCGCCTACGCGGCCGGTTTCCTCTGGCGCCGGAGCGACGGCTACGCGGGAGGGCAGAGCGTCGGCAACGGGCAGCTGACGCTCTCCGCCGTCGCTCTGGCCATCCTCGGCGTCTCCGGCTACCTCGGCGGCAAGCTCGCCTACCGCTACGGCGTCCGCGTGGCCGCCGAGTCCGTGCAGGCCGAGGGCTACCGCAGTAGCCGTACGACCCCCTGACGAGAAACCCCACCGGAGCCGGACATGGACATCGCCGCCCTCGTCGCCTGGATCGTCACCGCCCTCGGCGGATTCGTCCTCCTCGGCCGCTGGATCTCCGGCGGCGGTCTGCGCCAGCAGCAGTCGAGGACCGCGCGCTTCCCGGCGCCGCTCGTCTTCGGGCACTTCCTGCTCGCGGCGGCCGGGCTGGTCGTCTGGATCGTCTATGTGGCCGCCGACAAGAGCGGCCTGGCGTGGACCGCCTTCGGTCTGCTCGTCGCGGTCGCGCTGCTCGGCTTCACCATGTTCGCCCGCTGGATCCCCGTCCGGGGCACAACCCCGGCGACCGCCGGCGAGCCCACCCCCGCCGAACGCCACCTCCCCGTCCCGGTGGTCGCCGCCCACGGCCTCGTCGCCGCGGCGACCCTGGTCCTCGTCCTGCTGGCGGCACTGGGCGTCGGCGGGAGTTGAACGCCCTCTCACAGTGCGGCTCGTCCCCCTGTGCGGCTCGTGTAACCGCTGATGAACCGCTCATGAGACACCCGTGTAATGGGCATTTCGTACCGTCGCGGAAGCTCCACCCGTACGGGACGATCATGAGAGGCAGGGGGTGCCCGTGGCCGCGCCGGACTCGCGGAACGCCGACACGAGGAAGGTGCGGACGGTCTGCTCGTACTGCGGTGTGGGCTGCGGTCTCGTCCTCGACGTCGGCCTCGGCCCTGACGGGCGCCGTACGGTCCTGAAGGCCTCCGGCGACAAGGAGCACCCGGCGAACCTCGGCCGGCTGTGCACCAAGGGCGCGACCACCGCCGACCTGCTCGCCGCACCGGGACGGCTCACCACGGCCCTGCTCAGGCCCGAGCGGGGAGAGGAGCCCGTGCCGACCGGGGTCGCCGCGGCCGTCACCGAGACGGCCCGGCGGCTGCGGGCGATCGTCGACGAGCACGGCCCGGACGCGGTCGCCCTCTACGTCTCGGGGCAGATGAGCCTGGAGGCGCAGTACCTGGCCAACAAGCTGGCCAAGGGGTTCGTGCGGACCAACCAGATCGAGTCCAACTCGCGGCTGTGCATGGCCAGCGCGGGCACGGGTTACAAGCTGTCGCTCGGCGCCGACGGGCCCCCGGGGTCGTACGAGGATCTCGACCGGGCCGATCTGTTCCTCGTCATCGGCTCCAACATGGCCGACTGCCACCCCATCCTCTTCCTGCGGATGATGGACCGGGTGAAGTCGGCCGGCGCCAGACTGATCGTCGTCGACCCGCGCCGCACCGCCACCGCCGACAAGGCCGACCTGTTCCTGCAGATCAAGCCCGGCACCGATCTCGCCCTGCTCAACGGCCTGCTGCACCTGCTGCACGAGAACGGGCACACGGACGCCGACTTCATCGCCCGCCACACCGAGGGCTGGGAGGAGATGCCCGCCTTCCTCGCCGACTACCCGCCCGCCACCGTCGCCGAGATCACCGGCATCCCCGAGGCGGACATCCGCGAGGCGGCCCGGCTGATCGGCGAGGCCGGGGAGTGGACCAGCTGCTGGACCATGGGACTCAACCAGTCCACGCACGGCACCTGGAACACCAACGCCCTGGTCAACCTGCATCTGGCGACGGGCGCCATCTGCCGTCCCGGCAGCGGCCCCTTCTCCCTCACCGGCCAGCCCAACGCCATGGGCGGACGCGAGATGGGGTACATGGGCCCCGGCCTGCCCGGACAGCGGTCCGTGCTCGTCGCCGAGGAGCGGGCGCTCGTCGAGGAGTTGTGGGAGCTGGAGCCCGGGACCCTGCGCGCCGACGGCGTGGGCAGGGGCACCGTCGAGATGTTCCAGAAGATGGCCGACGGCGAGATCAAGGCCTGCTGGATCATCTGCACCAACCCGGTCGCCTCCGTCGGCAACCGCAGAACCGTCATCGAGGGGCTGGAGGCCGCGGAGTTCGTCGTCACCCAGGACGTGTTCGCCGACACCGAGACCAACGCCTACGCCGACGTCGTCCTGCCGGCCGCCCTGTGGACCGAGACCGAGGGCGTCCTCGTCAACAGCGAACGCAACCTCACCCTCGCCGCTCCCGCCGCCGACCCGCCGGGCGAGGCCATGGCCGACTGGCGGATCATCGCGGCCGTCGCCCGCGAGATGGGGTACGAGGAGGGGTTCTCGTACGACAGTGCCGAGGAGGTCTTCGAGGAGATCAAGCGGTTCTGGAACCCGAAGACCGGCTGGGACCTGCGCGGGGTGACCTACGAGCGGCTGCGGGAGACGCCCGTGCAGTGGCCGGCCGGCCGCCCGGGCGGGCCCGACCGCAACCCCGTGCGGTACGTGGACGAGGACGGCTCCCTCACCTTCCCCACCTTGAGCGGCCGCGCCGTCTTCCACGCCCGTCCGCACATCCCGGCCGCCGAGATGCCCGACGACGACTACCCGTTCGTCCTCAACACCGGCCGGCTGCAGCACCAGTGGCACACCCTCACCAAGACGGCGAAGGTGCCCAAGCTGAACAAGCTCAACCCCGGACCCTTCGTGGAGCTGCATCCGCAGGACGCCGCCGGACTCGACGTCCGCGACGGCGACTCGGTGGAGGTCGCCTCGCGGCGCGGCCGGGCCGTGCTGCCGGCGGTGGTCACCGACCGTGTGCGGCAGGGGAGTTGCTTCGCGCCCTTCCACTGGAACGACCTGTTCGGCGAGTACCTCAGCGTCAACGCCGTGACCAGCGACGCCGTCGATCCGCTGTCCTTCCAGCCCGAGTTGAAGGTGTGCGCCGTGTCGTTGACCAAGGTGTCGACGCCGGTCGAGCTGCGGACTCCGGTGCCGGACAAGGCCGTTGAGGCCCTGTCTCCCACGGCCGTGGGCGTCTTGTCTCCCTCGGCCGTCGGCGGCGCCCTGTCTCCCACCGCCGTCGTGCCCGCCGCCGACCCCTTCGGTCTCGAACCCGCCCCGCCGCCGGTGCTCACCGCACAGGAACGCCAGTACCTGGTCGGATTCCTCGCCGGCATCCCGTCCGGCGCCCCGGGCGTCCCGGTGCTGCCGCCCTCGGCGCCGTTCAGCCCGGACCACGCGCTGTGGGTCAACGGCGTGCTGGCGGGCATGTACTCCCGGGGCGCCACGGCCCCGGCTCCGGCGTCCTCCGCGCCCGGCCGTGAGGTCGTCGTCCTGTGGGCCTCGCAGACCGGCAACGCCGAGGACTTCGCGGCCGCCACCGCCGAGCGGCTCAAGACGGTCGGACACGCGCCGTCCCTGCTCGGCATGGACGAGGCCGACCTCGCCACCCTGCCCGCCGGGGCCGATCTGCTGCTGATCAGCAGCACCTTCGGCGACGGCGACGCCCCGGACAACGGCGCCGGCTTCTGGGAGACCCTGCACACCCCCGACACCCCGCGCCTGGAGGGCCGGCGGTACGCGGTCCTCGCCTTCGGCGACTCGTCGTACGACGACTTCTGCGGCCACGGCCGCCGCCTGGACCAGCGCCTGGACGAGCTGGGCGCGCTGCGGCTCGCCCCGCGCACCGACTGCGAACCGGACTACGAGGACGCGGCGCACGCCTGGCTCGACCAGATCCTCACGGCCCTGTCCGACACCCCGCAACCGGCCGTGACGCCGACGACCGCCGCGCCGGCCCTCGCCGCACCGGTCACCGGGGTCACCGGAATCGCCCCCGCGCCCACCCCCCGCTCGCGCAAGCCCGCCCCCGTCACCGCCCGTCTCACCGGCAACCGTCTGCTCAGCCTGCCCGGCGCCGGCAAGGAGGTCCGGCGCTTCACCTTCGACACCCGCGACAGCGAGACCCCGCTGCTGTACGAGGCGGGCGACGCGCTAGGCGTCCAGCCGCTCAACTCCCCTGCCCTGGTGGAGGAGTGGCTGGCCGTCACCGGCCTGGACGCGGACACCGGCGTCGAGGTGACCGGCACCGGCGAAGTCCCTTTCGCCGAAGCCCTTTTGCGGCACCTCGACATCACCCGCGTCACCCCTGCCCTCCTGCGCTTCGCCGCCGAACGCGCCCGCGACCCACGCGAGTTGAAGAAGCTGCTGCGGCCCGACAACAAGGGCGAGCTGGCGAAGTGGTCCTGGGGGCGGCAGGCCGTCGACGTGGTCGCCGAGTACGCGGTGCGGGCCGGTGCGCGGGAGTGGGCCGAGGTGCTGGGACGGCTGCAGCCGCGCCTGTACTCCATATCGTCCAGCCCGCTGACCGACCCCCACCTGGTCTCGCTCACCGTCTCCGTCGTCCGGTACGAGAACCTGCGCGGGCGCCCCCGGCAGGGCGTCTGCTCCCCGTTCCTGGCCGACGCCGAGCCCGGCACCCCGGTCCCGGTGCACGTTCAGCGCGCCGCGCACTTCCGCCCGCCCGCGGACGGGGCCACCCCGATGGTCATGATCGGCCCCGGTACCGGTGTCGCCCCCTTCCTCGGCTTCCTGGAGCAGCGCCGCGCCCTCGGCCACCGCGGCCCCAACTGGCTGTTCTTCGGCGAGCAGCACCGGGCCAGCGACTTCTACTACGAGCGGGAGCTGACCGGGTTCCTCGCCGACGGCACCCTCGACCGCCTGGACACCGCCTTCTCCCGCGACCAGCGCGCCAAGGTCTACGTCCAGGACCGGATGCGCGAGCACGGCCCGCAGCTGTGGTCCTGGCTCCAGGACGGCGCCCACTTCTACGTCTGCGGCGACGCCTCCCGCATGGCCAAGGACGTCGACCGGGCGCTGAGGGACATCGCCGTGGTGCACGGGGGACTCGACGAGGCCGGGGCGGCGGCGTACGTGAAGCAGCTGGCGACGGACAAGAGGTACGTGCGGGACGTGTACTGACTACGCTGGGTGCATGCGAGACCTGGCGGACACGGCACGACAGTGGGCGGCCGAAGGCCGAGCGGCCGTACTCGCGCGGCCGCTCACCGAGCGCGGGTTCGGGGCGCGGCAGCCGGCCGACGCGATGCTGATCGACGCGGACGGGCAGTACCACGGGCGGCTGTACCGGGGCGCCTTCGACCAGCGGCTCGTCGCCGAGGCCTGTGCGGTGCCGCCCGGGCACACGGCGCGCGTGTGCGAGGTGGCCGTGCACCAGGAGGGCGTGGCGGAGGCGGGGCTGACCTGCGGGGGACAGGCCGAGATCCTGATGCAGCCGCTGGGCGCCGTACCGGCCCGCTGGTGGGAACTGCTCGGGGCGGGGGCCGATGTCGCGCTCGTCACCTGGCTGGACGAGGGGCGGACGCACGCGGTCAGCACCGTGGTGACGCCGGACGAGGCCGGGGACGGGCCGGACGTGCCGCCGCAGGCCGCCGTGCAGGCGCGTTCCCTGCTTGCCCGCTACCGGGCCGGACGCGAGGTGCACGCGGCCGACGCCGGGCTCGTCCTGATCGAGACCTGCCCCTCCGTGCCGCACCTCGTCGTCGTCGGCGGTGGCGAACTCGCCGAACTCCTCGTCGCCCAGGCCGGGTTGCTGGGCTGGCTGGCCACGGTGACGAGGACCGCGCAGGACGCCGCCGAGCTGCTCGCCGAGCATCCGGCCGCCGCCTGTCTGATCATGCTGAGCCATGAGCCCGACGTGGACGTCCCCACCCTGCGCACCGCCCTGACCTCGGGCATCCCGTACGTCGGCGCCCTCGGCTCCCGCCACACCCAGGCACGCCGCGCCGCCGCCCTGCTGGAGACGGGCCTGACCGAAGCGGCCCTGGCCCGCGTCCACGGCCCCATCGGCCTGGACATCGGCGCCCGCACCCCGGCGGAGACGGCGCTCGCGATCTGCGCCGAGGTGCTGACGGCGCTGGACGGTCCGGAGTGAGCGCGACGAGGGGCCGGCGCGGACGCCGGCCCCTGCGGGCGGTCAGCTCTTGCCGAGGAGCTTGTTCATCTCGGTGATCTCGGCGGTCTGCCCCTTGACGATGTCGCCGGCCATGGACTTCGCCGGACCGTAGGAGCCCTTGCCCTGCTCCGTCCCGGCCATCTTCACGGCGCCCTCGTGGTGCTCGACCATCATGGTCAGGAACATGGTGTCGAAGTCCTTGCCGGACGCCTTCTCCAGCATGGTCATGTCCTTGGGATCCATCATCCCGGCCATGCCGGAACCCGAGCCGTGGTCCATGCCGGGCATGGACTCCATCGAGTCCGTGGAGGCCCCGGAGGAGGGCACCTTCTCGTCCCAGGCCGTCAGCCAGCCGGACATCGTCCTGATCTCCGGGTCCTGCGCCTTCTCGATGCGCGCGGCGAGGTCCTTGACCTGCGCGGACGAGGCCCGTCCGGCGGCGAGCCGGGCCATCTCCAGGGCCTGCTGGTGGTGCGGGATCATGCCCTGCGCGAAGGAGACGTCCTGGGCGTTGTGCGCGCCGGCGCCGGCCTCGGCGCCGGCGGACGAGGAGGCGGAGGAGGACGCGGAGGCGGCCGCCTGGCCGCCGCTGTCGCTCCCGCCGTCGTTGCCGCAGGCGGCGAGGGTGACGGCCGCGGTGAGGGCGGTCACCGTCAGGGCGGTACGGCGGACGAGGGACGTACGGGTGTTGCGCATGCTGGAACTCCTGCTGATGCGTGTCGCGCTGTCGCGCGTGAGGGGATCTGGACGTGCCGGAGCGCACCGCGGGCGCGGTGCCGCGTGGTGTCTAGATCCGCAGGAGTTGGAGTTCCGCCAGGGAGGGCGGGGCGCGGGCGCCGTCCGGGGCCGTGCCGGCGTACGGGCAGGGGATGTCGGCACGTGCGGGGACGGTCACCGGGTCGGGTGCCAGGGCCGGCAGGGTCGGTCCGCCGCTCACCGCGGCCGACGCGCAGGTCTGGTCGGCGTGCTTGAGGTGGCCGCCGCCGCAGTCGTCGCCCGAGCAGCCGCCGTGCGGTCCGGCCACCGTCGTCGTGTGCCGGGCGGCGGAGTGCGTCTCCATGCCGCCGCCGGGAGCCAGGGCGTGCATGCCCAGCAGCCCCGCCAGCAGTCCGAGCACAACAAGCGCCCGCCACCCCACGGAGGGGGGCGCACCGCGTTCCTGTGCACGAGCTGTCATGGCGCCTCATGGTACGCAGACGACCCGGCCGCCGTTCACCCCGGCCCGGCCGTCCAGGTGATCCGCGGCGGCACCACCCGCGCGCACAGGGGCAGCCCCCGCTCGTCGGACAGCCCGAGCCTGCCCACCAGCAGCCCCTCGCGCACGGCGGCGTCCAGTACCTCGGCGGGCACGGCGTCCAGCATCAGCTTGGCCCGCCGGAACAGGGTGAACGTTCCGGAGCCGTCGCCCGTACCCCAGGACAGATACACGAACCTGCCCCCGGAACGACCTTGAACACAGGGCCCTTTGACATCCGTACCGGCCGCCGAGGCCACCGCGGTGCACTCCAGCGTCCAGCTCACCGACCGGGCGTCACCGGGCTGCACCCCGAGCAGTTCGGCGGGCCGGTCGCGGCGCTGCACCGCGACATGGACGTCCCGGTACGCCGTGTCGCCGCCATCGGGGCCGCAGGTGCGGCCGGGCAGGTCGAAGCCCTCGATGCGGATGCGCAGACCGGCCGCCATGCCGTCACCACCCCGGTTCATCGGCTGTGGATGTCCAGTCTGCGCCTGTGGACCGGGGGATCCACCCGTCGGAGCGTCCCCGTCGCATGGCAGGATCGGGCGCCATGACGGCGTCTGCTTCGGTACGCGCGCTGCGCGCGGCGGTGTTCGCCGCGCTGTGCGTGCTGCTCGCGGCCGGGGGACACGTCCTCGCGACCGGCATGGCGCCGCCGGTGTGGGTGCAGGCCGTCGGCTTCGTGCCCCTCTTCGGCGCCGGGTGTCTGCTGGGCGGCCGGGAGCGGTCCCTGGCCGCCATCGGCGCCGGCACGCTCACCGCGCAGGGCGGACTGCACCTCGCCTTCGGCGCGCTGCGGCCGCACCCGACGATGCTCATGCACGGCATGCACATGGGCCACACCCACGCCGTGACCCCGCACGCCACCGCCGCGCACGTCGCCGCGGCCCTCGTGCTCACCTGGTGGCTCAGGCGCGGCGAGGCCGCCCTGTGGTCGCTGCTGCGCCGGGCCGCCGCCCTGGTGCCGGGCCTGCTGGCCTGGTGGCGGGTGAGCGGCGGGGCGCCGCTGGTGCCGGACGCGCGCGCGGCCGTACGGCTGTGCGCCGACGGCCCGCGGCCGCTGCGGCGGCTCCTGCTGCGGCACGCGGTGCAGCGGCGTGGACCGCCGCCCGGGACTCCGTACCCCGAGCGACCCCAACACACCTTTCCCGTACGGAGATTCACCCACCCATGTCCCGAGTACGCATCACGCTGCGCCGCGTCGGCGCCGTCACCGCCCTGACCGCCGCCGGGCTCCTCGCCGCGGCCGGCGCCGCCTCCGCGCACGTCACCGTCCACCCCGAGAGCTACGCCAAGGGCGCCACGGACGGACTGCTGACCTTCCGGGTCCCCAACGAGGAGGACACGGCGTCCACCACCAAGGTGCAGGTCTTCCTGCCCACCGACCATCCCGTCCTGGGCGTCCTCGTCTCCCCGCAGGACGGCTGGACCCCCAAGGTCACCACCACCAAGCTGAAGACGCCGGTGAAGACCGACGACGGCACCATCACCGACGCCGTCTCGGAGATCACCTGGACCGGCGGGAAGGTCGCGCCCGGCCAGTACGAGGACTTCAACGTCGCCTTCGGGCAACTTCCGGACGACACCGACCAGTTGACCTTCAAGGCGCTGCAGACGTATTCCGACGGCAAGACGGTCCGCTGGATCGAGGCGCCGTCCTCCGGCGACGAGGAGCCGGAGAACCCGGCGCCGGTGCTGAAGCTGACCGCCAAGGGCGCGGACGAGGGTGCCGGCAGCGCGACGCCCCTGCCGGCCACCTCGAAGACCTCCACCGGCACCAAGTCGACGGCGTCGAGCAGTGACTCCACCGCACGCGGGCTGGGCATCGCCGGGCTGGTCGTCGGTGTGCTGGGGCTCGGCGCGGCGGGGTTCGCGCTGGCCCGCGGCCGTAACGGCGGAACGTCGGCCGAGTAGCGAATGCGCGGGGGCGGGGGTCCACAGGCCCCCCGCCCCACGCGCGGCTCTCTCAGCGCCGCAGCCCGCGGACCAGCCCCGCCGCGACGCCCGCGAAGCCGACCCCCGCGCCGGCCAGCGCCAGCGCCTTGCCCGCCCGGCCGGGCGCGGCCGGCCGGACGTCCTGCCCCACTCCGTACGCGCTCCCGAACGCCCCTCCGGGCAGCGCGGACGCCAGCAACTCGGCGACGTGCACCGCCTCATGGCCGCCGCTGTCGAGTTCGTGCACCTGGGTGCGGCAGCTGAAGCCGTCCGCGAGCACCACGGTGGACGCGTCCTCCTCCCGCAGCCGGGGCAGCAGCACCCGCTCGGCGCAGGCCTCGCTCACCTCCAGGTGCCCCCGCTCGAAGCCGAAGTTGCCGGCCAGCCCGCAGCACCCCGACTCCAGCTGCTCGACGTCGACCCCGGCCCGCCGCAGCAGCTCCTGGTCGGCCTCCCAGCCCAGCACCGCGTGCTGATGGCAGTGCACCTGCGCCACGGCCCGCGCCGACCGGTCCGGTACGTGCGGCGGCTCGTAGCCGGGGGAGTGCTCGGTCAGCAGCTCGGCCAGCGTCACCGTCTGGTCGCTCAGCCGCCGCACGTCGCGGTCGCCGGGGAACAGCTCGCCCATGTCGGACCGGAACACGGTGGTACAGCTCGGCTCCAGCCCGACCACCAGCCCGCCCGCCCGGACATGCCCGGCCAGATGCCGCACAGTACGGCTCAACACCCGCTCGGCGACGTCGAGTTGACCGGTGGAGATCCAGGTCAGCCCGCAGCACAGTGGTTCCTTCGGCAGCTCGACCCGCCAGCCCGCGCGCTCCAGCAGCTCCACGGCCGCCTGACCGATGTGCGGGTGGAAGAAGTTGGTGAAGGTGTCCGGCCACAGCATGACGCTGCCGCGCGCACCGTCGCCGTACGTCTCCCGGCGTCCCGCGAACCACTGCTGCAGGGTCCGGCCCGCGAACAGCGGAAGTTCGCGGTCCTCGACCCCGGCGAGCGCGACGGTCGCCTTCGACAGCGGCGGGGTGTGCGTGAGGGCGTTGACGACCGGTCCGAGCCGGGTGCGGCCGACGACCTGGGCGAGGGCCGGCAGCCAGCCCATGGAGAGATCGGAGCGCGGCCGCCGCCAGGGCCGGCCCTCGTAGTGGTGGGAGAGGAACTCCGCCTTGTAGGTGGCCATGTCGACGTCGGCCGGGCAGTCCTTCTTGCAGCCCTTGCAGGCCAGGCACAGATCGAGCGCGTCGTGCACCGCCTCCGACCGCCAGCCGTCCCGCAGCGCGCTGTCGCCGTGCCCGTCGAGCATCTCGAACAGCAGCCGCGCCCGTCCGCGCGTGGAGTGCTCCTCCTCCCGGGTGACCTGGTAGGAGGGGCACATCACCGACCCGCCCTGGTTGCTCAGCTGCCGGCACTTGCCCACGCCCACGCACCGGTTGGCGGCCTCGGCGAAGGAGTTGCCGTCGTCGGGGAAGCGGAAGTGCAGCTCCCGAGGGTCGTACGGGGCCCAGTGACTGCCCAGACGCAGGTTCTCGTCGAGCTTGTACGGCGCCACGACCTTCCCGGGGTTCATCCGGTCCAGCGGGTCGAAGACGGCCTTCAACTGCCCGAAGGCGGCGACCAGTTCGTCCCCGAACATGCGCGGCAGCAGCTCGCCCCGGCTCTGCCCGTCCCCGTGCTCACCGGAGAGCGAACCGCCGAACTCCACGACCAGGTCGGCCGCCCGCTCCATGAACCGGCGGTAGGCGGCCACCCCGTCCGCGGTGTACAGGTCGAAGGGGATACGGGTGTGCACGCAGCCCTGCCCGAAGTGCCCGTACAGACTGGGTCCGACGTCGCTGAGGTAGCCGAACTCGTCGAACAGGCGCCGCAGTCGGCGCAGGTACTCACCGAGCCGGTCCGTCGGCACCGCCGAGTCCTCCCAGCCCTCGAAGGTGTCGGGGTGCTCGGGGACGTGCGCCGTGGCACCGAGTCCGGCCTCGCGCACCTGCCACAACTGGTCCTCGTGCGTGGGGTCGTCGAGGAAGGCGACGTCTGCGTCGTGCTCGGACTCGTGCAGCCCGTCCAGCATCCGGTGTGCCTGCTCGTCGGCCTCCTCATGGGTGTCGGCGCCGAACTGCACCATCAAGTAGGCGTTGCCCTGGGGGAGTTCGGCGAGGGCCTTCTGGTTGAGGCCCTTGATCCGCTCGTCCTTGATCAGCCGCGCGTCGACACCCTCCAGCGCGATCGGCTCGTACGGCAGGATCGCCGGGACGGCGTCGGCGGCCACGGAGATCTCCGGGAACCCGAGCACCACCAGCGTGCGTTCCTTCACCACGGGCACCAGTTCCAGCTCTGCCCGCAGGACGGTGACCAGGGTCGACTCGCTGCCGACGAGCAGGCCGGCGACGTCGAAGCCGTACTCGGGCAGCAGCGAGTCCAGGTTGTAGCCGGAGACCCGGCGCGGGATGTCCGGGAAGCGTCGGCGGATCTCGTCGCCGTAGCGGTCGCGCAGCGCGCGCAGCTGCCGGTAGACCGCGGCCCGCAGATCGCCCTGCCGCTCGATCTCGGCGTACTCCTCGTCACTGGTCTCGCCGCACCAGAAGCGGGTGCCGTCGTAGAGCAGCACCTCCAGACGGGCGATGTTGTCGACGACCTTGCCGTGCGCCTGCGCGGTGGCGCCGCAGGAGTTGTTGCCGATCATGCCGCCGAGGGTGCAGTTGGCGTGGGTGGCGGGCTCGGGGCCGTAGCGCAGGCCGGTCGGGGCGAGTTGCCGGTTGAGCTCGTCGAGGACGATGCCGGGCTGGACGACACAGGTGCGGGCGTCCGCGTCGACGGACTCCAGACGGTTGCAGTACTTTGTCCAGTCGATCACCACGGCCGTGTTGGTGCACTGCCCGGCGAGGCTCGTCCCGCCGCCGCGCGACAGCACGGGCGCGTCGTGCTCGCGCGCCACGGCCACCGCCTCGGCGGCCGCCTCGGGGGTACGGGGCACCACCACGCCGATCGGGGTCTGCCGGAAGTTGGAGGCGTCGGTGGCGTAGGCGGCGCGGCTGCCGGCGTCGAAGCGGACCTCTCCGTCGACCCGCTCTCGCAGCGCGGCCTCGAGCTTCGGCGCGTCGACCGGCGGTGCCGCGCCTGAGCGACGTACGACAGGTTCGGGCAGGTCCAACGCGGCCATGGAGCCCTCCTTCGCTCGGCCCGGCGGCAGGTGACGGGACCGCCGGGTACCCAGGCGGTGGCGCGGTCACCCGCGTGCGGGACGATCCGGAAGGCGCTTTTACGGTGTCTTGGGCTCCTCGGCGAGTTCCGGCATCAGCCCGCACATCGCGTCCCGCTGGTCCGGGCCCATGACGTGGGTGAGGGCCCGGGCGACCGTCGAGGCGAGCACGCCGGAAGCGTCCTCCAGCAGACCGCGCGCCTTCTCGGTGAGGGCCACCTCGATGCCCCGCTTGTCGCCGCAGACCGAGTTGCGGGTGACCAGTCCGGCGTGCTGGAGGCAGGCGATCTGGTAGGTGAGCCGGGTCTTGGGGCGGCCCAGGAGCTCCGCGACGCGGGTCATGCGCAGACCGGTCCGGGGGTGCTCGGCGAGCAGGCACAGGATCAGGAACTCGTCGTGGGAGACGTCGAGCCGGTCCTTCACGACGGACCGCAGTTCCTGCTCCACCGCCCCCATGGCCGCCAGCATCACCATCCAGGCGCGCAGCTCCCTGGGCAGCAGTCCGCCGCCCTGCGTGGACGGGCATTCGGGCAGGGCGGCGGAGTGCTCCTCGGGGTCGGCCATGTCCCCGAGTCTACCTGTCGTTCAATTTTGGACGTGATGGTTGTCCAGATTTGGATGATGGGCTAGCCTGTGGTCATCCAATTTTGAATCACCCTCGTTGTGAGTCAGTCCCCCGCTCCCTGGAGAAGATCATGACCGTCGCCGTCGGAACCGGACTGTGGCAGCTGGACGCCGCCGCCTCCACCGTCGCCCTGCGCCACAAGACGATGTGGAACCTCGTCACCGTGAAGGGCACCTTCGCCGGTGTCGGCGGACAGGGCGAGGTGAAGGCCGACGGCTCCGCCACCGGCACCATCACCCTGGACGCCGCCTCCCTCGACACCAAGAACAAGAAGCGCGACGAGCACCTGCGCTCCGCCGACTTCTTCGACGTCGACCACCACCCCGAGATCACCTTCGCCGTCCGCAGCGCCGAACTGCGCTCCGGTGACACGGTCGAGGTCACCGGCCAGCTGACCGTGCGCGGCATCAGCCGCCCGCAGACCGTCACCGCCCGCCTGGTCGGCAAGGACGCCGACGCGCTCACGCTGGACGCGGAGTTCACCGTGGACCGCGCCGAGTTCAGCCTCGGCTGGAACCAGATGGGCATGATCCGCGGGCTGACCACGGTCAACGCCACGCTCCGCTTCGTGCGCGCGGGAGCCTGACGACAGTCAGCCCTTCCTGCCGGTCCGCGGGGAGACGCTCTTCGCCGCCAGCCGCACGTCCATGCTGGACAGCGTCTGCGGCGTGGGCGTGAAGACCCGCACACGCACCCGGGTGTGGCGCCCCGGTACGGTGAACTTCCCCTCGGGCGGGCGGAGTTCGTACCGTGCCGTGGCGTGCGCCGACAGCGTGGCCGGCCCGCTCGTGATCGACCAGAACTGGCGCATGCCCTGGCCGGTGGTCAGCATGAAGTGCGGCACGAGAGTGCTGTCGTCGGTGTTGGTGACCCGCAGCGACAGCCGGGTGACCACCTTCGCGGACGCCCGGCGCACCGAGGTGACCTCCATCCGCAGCGGCGGCTGCCCGGTGACCGCCACGATCGCGGACACCAGCGCCGGAGTGACGGCCAGCGCCGCCGCCACACCCAGCGCCGTACGCCGGTTCGGACCGGTGAGCGGACGCGGACGCGGCTGCCACGCGCCGGCGAACTCGGCCGGCGGCGCGGTGACGGCGGCCGCGAGCCACAGCGGCGTCATCATCAGGTAGTAGCCGTCCTGGGACCGGGTCGCCAGGAAGAAAGCGCACCACGGCAGCACGGTCGCCGCGGGCCCCAGCCGGCGCGGGAACAGCACCAGCAGCGCGAGCAGTCCGGCCGCCAGCAGCAGACTCGCGTACCCGTACCAGTCGAGCCTGTCGCTGCCGTTCGTGAAGTACAGCGAGACGTCCACTAGCCCCTGCCCGTGCAGGGTCGCCCCTTGGATCAGCGGCAGCGCGATGCCCTTGATCCAGGTGCCGGGCTCGCTCACGGCGAAGTACGTGTTGATCAGCAGCCACACGAGCGCGGCGATGCCCGTGATCCGCAGCACCACCAGCGCCGCCGCCCGCCCGCCCAGCTCACCCCGGCGCACCGCGTAGATCCCGGCCAGCAGGAACGGCGCGAGGAACCACGGCAGCTGCTGGGTCGCGCAGGCGGCACCCAGGCAGACGGCCCGGGCCACCCCGGGCGTCCCGAGCCGGCCGCCCCGTCCGATCCGCGGCCAGCGCACCACCACCGGGATCAGCAGGGCCAGCGCGGTGATCGCCGGGTAGCCGAGGCGGCCGTAGTTCGGCAGCAGCCCGAAACCGAGGCACACCATGGTCGCCGCCGGCCGCCACTGCGCGGGCAGCATCCGCCACAGGGCGACCGTGCCGAGGATCAGCGCGCCCGTGCTCAGCGCCGTCGCCGGGGCGCCGCCGTGGCCCAGGAACAGCAGGGGCGCGGTCAGCAGCGGGCCCAGCGGGGGATAGCCGTAGGTGAAGTCGTAGCCGCCGGTGACCGTCGTGGTGAGGGCGACGCCATGGGTGAAGAGCCAGGGCCAGGGCTGTCCGTAGACCGGGTGCCCGGCGACCAGTTCCCTGGCGGCCTGCGCGGTCAGCACCGCCTCGTCGCTGCCGCCGTGGTCCATGACCCAGGCGCACAGGGCGAGCGTCACCGCGGTCGCCAGCACCACCAGGTCCAGCCGGGCGAGCGAACGCGTCCGGCGCACGACCAGCGCCAGCACCCCGCAGACCAGGATCGACGCGTAGCACGCCGATATCACCGCGGCCACGAAGGGACGATGGCTCGCCGCCGACGTCCAGACGCCGCGGGTGCCGATGAAGAGGCTGATGTCGGCGAGGAGGGTCAGGACCCGGTGCCACTGCGCGGGGGGTTCCGGTGCGGCGGACACCGCCGACTGCGTCCGCCGGCCGGGTGTCACCTGTCGTGTTTCTGCCAAGTGCACGTCGGGGACGGTAGTGGCGCCGAGTGAGCGGTACGTGGCCGGACGTGAAGAGTTCGGTGTGAGGGGGGTAAGGCACAGGTTTGACCGTCTCGATGTGACCCATGTGACGGTCGCGGACCGTGTCGCTGTTCGGCCGAACGGGTGACTTGCCGTAAGAATTGGCCAGTGCGATCTGTGAAGGCGAGTCAGTTCGGGGGGAGCCGGTGAACAGTCACGACGTCACCGATGAGCAGTGGGAAGGGCTCGCCCAGGTGGTGCCGTTGCGGGGACGCGACGCCTGGCCGTCCTCGGTCGGGCACCGGGCGCTGCCCGACGCGGTGACGGAGACCCGGCGCCGCTTCGTCGTCCTGCGCGTCAACGTCTTCGCCGACGCACGCGACGTCGCCGAGACCCTGATGGCCGGTGTCCCCGTCCTCCTCGACCTCAGCAGCGCCGAGAGCGAGGTCGCCAAACGGGTCCTCGACTTCAGCACCGGAGTCGTCTTCGGCCTGGCCAGCGGAATGCACCGGGTCGACCGCAACGTCTTCCTGCTGACACCGTCGGGCACCGAGGTGACGGGCCTGATGGAGGGGGCGGGAGTGTCGGGCGGCTGAGCGTGTGGGAGCCCGTCGGACCGCCGCGGTCACCTCACGTCACGACGGTCCCCCGATCGTAGGAAGCCCCTCACGGCGGAACGGTTCGCCTGCGGAGCGGAGTCCTACGGTCCGGACATGAGCGTGTCATCGCCCCCATCGCCCACGACCACGTCTCCCGAACCCCCCACCGCGATCCGCCCCTGCGTCACCGAGCTGCGGCTGTCCGCGTTCGCCGGGCATCGGCGGGCCGGGTTCGCGCTCGGCCCCGTCACCCTGCTCGCCGGGCCCAGCGGGGCCGGGAAGACGACCGCGTTACGGGCGTACGAGGCACTCGCCCGGCTCGGCGGCGGTGCCGCGGTCGACGAGGTCTTCCTCGACGCGAGTGCCTGCGTGCCCGACCGCGCCCGGCCCGACGCCCAGCGCCGCAGGGGCTTCCGCATCGGCTGCACGGCCGACGGCCCCGAGGGCCCGGTCCGGCTCGACGTCGCCGTCCAGGCCGAGCCCGAACTGCGCATCGTGGGCGAACGGTTGACGTCCGCAGGGCTGGTGCTGCTGGAGACCGCGCTGCGCGATCCCGCCCGCCGCTGCGTGCAGGCCGCCTGGCACACGGCCGGTTCGGCGCCGGTGACCCGCGCCCCGCTGCCCGACGACCGGCTCGGCACCACGCTGCTCCCGCTGCGGGTGGCCGGCAAGACCGACGGACAGCGCCGGGTGCTCGCCGCCGCCGAACAGATGGTGGTCGCCCTCCGCTCCGTCTTCGCCTGCGACCCGCGCCCCGGCCGTATGCGGTCCCCGGTGCCGATGGGCTCCGGCCGGCTCCTCGGCGGCTGCGACAACCTCGCCGACGTCCTGTGGCGCACCCGCACCGAGTGCGGCCGCCGTCACGCCCTGCTCGTCGCGGCGACGGGCGCGGGCTGCGCCGGGCCGGTGACCGACGTGCTCGCCGAACCGCTCGGCGACGGCACGGTCCGGGGCCTGCTGGACCGGGGCGACGGATTCCGGACGCCCTTCGCCCGCCTCGGTGACGGCGAGCTGCGTTACCTCGCCCACGCGCTGGTCCTGCTGACCGGTCCCGGTGTGCTGGAGGTGGACCCGGCCGGCGAGGTGCCCGCCGCGATGCAGACGCTCACCGTGCTGGCCGACGCCTTCGACCGGTCCCTGGACCCGCGCCAGCGCCGCGCGCTGACGGACCTCGCGGTGCGCATGGGCGCCCGTGGTCACATCCGCTTCGTGGCCGCGGTCGCCGACGCGTCCTGGGCGGAGGGGACCGACGGGGTCACGGTGGTACACCTGGACCCGTGAACGAACCTCTTGATGTGGCGGGACTGCAGCGCAGACTGGCCGAGTTCGCGGCGGCGCGGGGCTGGGAGCCCTACCACACCCCGAAGAACCTCGTCACCGCGCTCAGTGTCGAGGCCTCCGAACTGGTCGAGATCTTCCAGTGGTTGACGCCCGAGGAGTCCGCGCGTGTGATGGACGACCCGGACACGGCGCACCGGGTGCGGGACGAAGTGGCCGACGTGCTCGCCTACTTGCTCCAGCTGTGCGAGGTCCTCGGCGTCGACCCGCTCGCCGCGCTGGACGCGAAGATCGACCGCAACGAGCGGAGGTTCCCGGCACCGTAAGGAGTCGTACGCTCCGTTTTCACTCTCCGGAGTCGAAATCCGCTTCGAAACCGATTCGTTGTCCACAGATTTCCGCCTTCCTCTGGCTTTTCGTCCCGGGCGCCTTCACTCTGGGTAGTGGACAACGGAGTTCGGGCAGACGCGTGGGCAGCGCGTGGAGACGGACGGGGGCAGCGCATGGACGCTGTGCGGCTCATCGTGACGAGCAGGCGGGCGCTGGCGGTGGGCGGAGACGCGCCCGAGATCCTGACGGAGGTATGGCAGGCGCAGGCCCTCGCCCAGGCGATCGGCAGCCGCCTCGCGGTCGCCGGACCACCCGAACTGCGCGGCGAGGCACTGGGGTTGACGGAGCTGGCGGGCCGCGGCTGCGGGGTGCTGGACGAGCCCCGGCTGGCCCCCGGCGACCTCCGCGCGGCCCAGCTGACCGAACTGGGCGACGCCCGCCAGGCCCTCAGCTACCTCGGCGGTCTGCTCGGTGAGGTGGGCATCGCCCTGGTGGGCCTCGCCTGCGCGGTGAACGACGAGGGCACGTACTGGCAGTGCATGGAGGCCATCGACGCCGCGGACGAGTCCAGAGACCGCGTCCGCGAGATGCTCCGCAAACTGACGGACGCGGAGCAGCGTTTACCGGAGAGAGAGGCCGGCTAGATCAGCTCCGGGCGATCAGGTGTGCCGCGCAGGTGTGCAGTCACAGCTGATCCACGAATAAACGAAGGCGCCGGTCGGCCCCCTGTGCGAAGGTGAGACCGTCGTCCTGCCGAGCCCCCAGGATCACCCTTCCTGGGGGCTCTCGTGCGCACGGCACCCGAACCGTCCACCCGTCGGAGAGTCTCCGCATGTTCCTGACCATCACCACCACCGGCACCCCCGAACGCCCCGCGACCGACCTCGGCTACCTGCTGCACAAGCACCCCGACAAATCGCAGGCGTTCTCCACCTCCTACGGCACGGCGCACGTCCTCTACCCCGAGGCCGACACGCGGCGCTGCACGGCGGCCCTGCTGCTGGAGGTGGACGCGGTGGCCCTGGTCCGGCGGGGCAAGGGCAAGGGGCGCGGCGGAGCTCCCGACGCGGCACTCGCGCAGTACGTCAACGACCGCCCCTACGCGGCCTCCTCACTGCTCGCCGTGGCGCTCAGCGGAGTCTTCTCCAGCGCGATGAAGGGCACCTGCCACGCCCGCCCCGAACTGCCGGACCAGGCAAGGCCGTTGCGCATCGAGATACCCGCACTGCCCGCCCGCGGCGGTCCCGGCCTCGTACAGCGTCTCTTCGAGCCCCTCGGCTGGACCGTCACGGCCGAACCGGTCGTGCTGGACAGCGAGTTCCCCGAGTGGGGCGACTCGCGGTACGTGCGGCTCGTCCTGGAGTCCGAGGCGCTGACCCTCGCCGAGGCGCTGCGTCACCTCTATGTCCTGCTCCCCGTCCTCGACGACGCCAAGCACTACTGGGTGTCCTCGGACGAGGTCGACAAGCTGCTGCGGGCCGGCGAGGGCTGGCTGCCCGGGCACCCGGAGCAGAAGCTGATCACCAGCCGTTACCTGTCCCGCCGCTGGTCGCTGACCCGGCAGGCGATGGAGCGGCTGGAGCTGGTGCGGCTCGCGGAGGCCGACGACAGCGAGGTCGAGGACATCGACAACGCGGTCGGGGAGGAGACCGAGGCGGAGGAGAAGCCGACGCCGCTGGCGGTGCGGCGAAGGGACGCGATCGTCGAGGCGCTGCACACGTCCGGCGCCGCGCGCGTGCTCGATCTCGGCTGCGGACAGGGCCAGTTGGTTCAGGCGCTGCTCAAGGACGCGCGCTTCACCGAGATCGTCGGTGTCGACGTGTCGATGCGCGCCCTGACCATCGCCTCCCGGCGGCTGAAGCTGGACCGCATGGGGGAGCGGCAGGCCTCGCGCGTCAAGCTCTTCCAGGGCTCGCTCGCCTACACCGACAAGCGGCTCAAGGGGTACGACGCCGCCGTGCTCAGCGAGGTCATCGAGCACCTCGACCTGCCGCGGCTGCCCGCCCTGGAGTACGCGGTGTTCGGCGCGGCCCGTCCCCGCACGGTCCTCGTGACCACCCCGAACGTCGAGTACAACGTCCGCTGGGAGTCCCTCCCCGCGGGCCATGTGCGCCACGGCGACCACCGCTTCGAGTGGACCCGCGAGGAGTTTGGCGCCTGGGCGGGCGCGGTGGCCGAACGGCACGGCTACGACGTGGAGTTCGTGCCGGTCGGCCCGGACGACCCGGAGGTCGGGCCGCCCACCCAGATGGCCGTGTTCAGGATGACCACCGAGAAGGAGGCGAAGGCGGCATGACCGAGACGGCACCCAACAGGGGACGGGTCCTCCCCGTCACCGACCTCTCCCTCGTCGTCCTCGTCGGCGCCTCCGGCTCCGGCAAGTCGACCTTCGCCCGCCGGCACTTCAAGCCGACCGAGGTGATCTCCTCCGACTTCTGCCGCGGCCTGGTCTCCGACGACGAGAACGACCAGAGCGCGACCAGGGACGCCTTCGACGTCCTGCACTACATCGCCGGCAAGCGCCTGGCCGCCGGCCGCCGTACGGTCGTCGACGCGACCAGCGTGCAGCAGGACGCCCGGCGCCAGCTGATCGACCTGGCCAGGCAGTACGACGTGCTGCCCATCGCCATCGTCCTGGACGTCCCCGAGGAGGTCTGCGCCGAGCGCAACGCGGCCCGCACCGACCGGGCCGACATGCCGCGCCGGGTCATCCAGCGCCACATCCGCGAACTGCGCCGCTCCGTACGGCACCTGGAGCGCGAGGGCTTCCGCAAGGTGCACGTGCTGCGCGGTGTGGAGGACGTCGAGAACGCCACCGTCGTCACCGAGAAGCGCTTCAACGACCTGACCCACCTCACCGGCCCCTTCGACATCATCGGCGACATCCACGGCTGCTCCTCCGAACTGGATTCGCTGCTGGGCAAGTTGGGCTACACCGACGGCGTCCACCCGGAGGGCCGTACGGCCGTCTTCGTCGGCGACCTCGTCGACCGCGGCCCGGACAGCCCGGGCGTGCTGCGCCGGGTGATGGCGATGGTGAAGTCGGGCAACGCCCTGTGCGTGCCGGGCAACCACGAGAACAAGTACGGCCGTTATCTCAAGGGCCGCAAGGTCCAGCACACGCACGGCCTCGCCGAGACCGTCGAGCAGATGGCGGGCCGGAGCGAGGAGTTCGTCGCCGAGGTAAGGGAGTTCATCGACTCCCTGGTCAGTCACTACGTCCTCGACGGCGGCCGGCTGGTCGTCTGCCACGCGGGTCTGCCGGAGAAGTACCACGGCCGCACCTCCGGCCGGGTCCGCTCGCACGCGCTGTACGGCGACACCACCGGCGAGACCGACGAGTTCGGGCTGCCGGTGCGCTACCCGTGGGCGGAGGACTACCGGGGCCGCGCGGCCGTCGTCTACGGTCACACGCCGGTTCCGGAGGCCACCTGGCTCAACAACACCATCTGCCTGGACACCGGCGCGGTCTTCGGCGGCAAGCTCACCGCGCTGCGCTGGCCGGAGCGCGAGCTGGTCGACGTACCGGCCGAGCGGGTCTGGTACGAGCCGGCGCGACCGCTGCGGTCCGAGGCACCCGGCGGGCACGACGGCCGGCCGCTCGACCTCGGCGACGTGCACGGCCGCCGGATCGTGGAGACCCGGCACTCGGGGCGGGTCTCGGTCCGTGAGGAGAACGCGGCCGCGGCCCTGGAGGTCATGAGCCGGTTCGCGGTGGACCCGCGTCTGCTGCCGTACCTGCCGCCGACCATGGCACCGACGGCCACCAGTCACGTGGACGGCTATCTGGAGCACCCGGCCGAGGCGTTCGCGCAGTATGCGGCGGACGGCGTCGAGCGGGTCGTGTGCGAGGAGAAGCACATGGGCTCGCGCGCGGTGGCGCTGGTGTGCCGGGACGCGGAGGCGGCGCGCAAGCGGTTCGGCGTCGACGGTCCGACGGGTTCGCTGTACACCCGTACCGGACGGCCCTTCTTCGACGACCCGTCGGTGACGGAGGAGATCCTGGGCCGTGTCCGCGCGGCCGTCACCGAGGCCGGCCTCTGGGACGAACTCGACACGGACTGGCTTCTGTTGGACGCCGAGCTCATGCCGTGGTCGCTGAAGGCGTCCGGTCTGCTGCGCTCGCAGTACGCCGCCGTCGGCGCCGCGTCCGGCGCGGTGTTCCCGGGGGCGCTGGCCGCCCTGGAGGGCGCGGCGGCGCGGGGCGTGGACGTGGCCGGCCTGCTGGACCGCCAGCGGGAACGCGCCTCGAACGCGGCCGCGTTCACGGAGGCGTACCGGCGCTACTGCTGGACCACCGACGGCCTGGACGGCGTACGCCTGGCTCCCTTCCAGATCCTCGCCGTCCAGGGCCGCAGCCTCGCCGCGCTCCCGCACGACGGGCAACTGGCCCTGCTGGACCGGCTGGTGGAGCACGACGGCACCGGTCTGCTGCAGACCACCCGGCGGCTCTACGTCGACACCGGTGACCCCGAGTCGGTAGGGGCCGGTGTCGACTGGTGGCTGGAGATGACGGGCCGCGGCGGCGAGGGCATGGTCGTCAAGCCGCTGGGCGCGCTGGTGCGCGGCGGCGAGGGCCGGCTGGTGCAGCCCGGCATCAAGTGCCGGGGCCGCGAGTACCTGCGGATCATCTACGGCCCGGAGTACACGCGTCCCGACAACCTCGCCCGTCTGCGCACCCGCTTCCTCAACCACAAGCGGTCGCTGGCGATCCGTGAGTACGCCCTGGGCCTGGAGGCCCTGGACCGCCTCGCGGAGGGCGAGCCGCTGTGGCGGGTGCACGAGGCGGTGTTCGGGGTGCTGGCCCTGGAGTCTGAGCCGGTGGACCCGCGCCTGTGAGTACGCCCGGCCCCGGCACCCCGCGAACAGGGGTGCCGGGGCCGGCCGGTCCCAGCCGACTGGAAGCCGGACGTAGGGGCGTGGAAGGTCATCGCCGACTCCCGGTCGTCGACCGGCACTTCGGACAGGGCCGCGGTCAGCGCGCGGTACCGGAAGCTGAGCCCCGGTCCGTCGTGCAGCAGCCTGCCGCCCCTGTGGTGCCGGATGTGCGCCGTCGGCGCGCCCCGGAGATGGCGCCGGCCAGGTGCCGGGTGATGTCGGCCATCGGACCCCCTTCTTTTCGTCTCTTGGACGACAATGCCGGGAGCTGGTTATCGTCAAGGGGACGAGAACAAGTAGCCGAAGAAACCGCCGAGCCACGGGTCAAGACGCCGCCCGATGGTCAGGATGGAGGCATGGGATTCCATGTCGACTCCGAGGCCGGGCGGCTGCGCCGCGTCATCCTGCACCGGCCGGATCTGGAGCTCAAAAGGCTCACCCCCAGCAACAAGGACGCCCTCCTGTTCGACGACGTGCTGTGGGTGCGCCGGGCGCGCGCCGAACACGACGGCTTCGCCGACGTGCTGCGCGACCGCGGGGTCACCGTCCATCTCTTCGGCGACCTGCTCACCGAGGCCCTTCAGGTCCCGGCGGCCCGCACCCTCGTCCTGGACCGGGTCTTCGACGAGAAGGAGTACGGCGTCCTCGCCACCGACCACCTCAGGGCCGCCTTCGAGACCCTCCCCGCGCCGGAACTCGCCGAGGCCCTGGTCGGCGGCATGACCAAGCGCGAGTTCCTGGACGCGCACCCGGAGCCGACCTCGGTCCGCTTCCACGTCATGGACCTCGACGAGTTCCTGCTGGCGCCGCTGCCCAACCACCTCTTCACCCGCGACACCTCCGCCTGGATCTACGACGGCGTCGCCGTCAACGCCATGCGCTGGCCGGCCCGGCAGCGGGAGACGATCCACTTCGAGGCGATCTACCGCCACCACCCCCTCTTCTGTGACGAAACGTTCCGCGTCTGGTCCGAGGGGCAGGCCGACTACCCGTCCACCATCGAGGGCGGGGACGTCCTGGTGATCGGCAACGGCGCCGTCCTGATCGGTATGAGCGAGCGGACCACCCCGCAGGCCGTGGAGATGCTCGCGCACAAGCTGTTCGCGGCCGGCTCCGCGCAGACGATCGTGGCCCTCGACATGCCGAAGCGGCGTGCCTTCATGCACCTCGACACCGTGATGACGATGGTCGACGGCGACACCTTCACCCAGTACGCGGGCCTCGGCATGCTCCGCTCGTACACCATCGAACCGGGCGTCGGCGACAAGGAGCTCAAGGTCACCGACCATCCGCCGGAGCACATGCACCGCGCGATCGCCGCCGCCCTGGGCCTCAGCGAGATCCGCGTGCTGACCGCCACCCAGGACGTGCACGCCGCCGAGCGCGAGCAGTGGGACGACGGCTGCAACGTCCTCGCCGTCGAGCCCGGTGTCGTCGTCGCCTACGAGCGCAACGCCACCACCAACACCCATCTGCGCAAGCAGGGCATCGAGGTCATCGAGATCCCGGGCAGCGAACTCGGCCGGGGCCGGGGCGGGCCGCGCTGCATGAGCTGTCCGGTCGAACGGGCGGCCGTGTAGACGCACACGTATGTGCATAGAAATGCTGAAGCTCGTATAGACTTCCAGAGTCCGTTGTTCCCGTATCTCTGGAGCGCCCCATGGCGACCGTCCCGACCGCCCTCGCCGGGCGCCACTTCCTCAAGGAGCTCGACTTCACGAGGGAGGAGTTCCTCGGCCTGATCGAGCTGGCCGCCGAGCTGAAGGCCGCGAAGAAGGCCGGGACCGAGCAGCGGTATCTGAGCGGCAGGAACATCGCGCTGATCTTCGAGAAGACCTCGACGCGCACCCGCTGCGCGTTCGAGGTCGCCGCCGCCGACCAGGGCGCCTCGACCACCTACCTCGACCCATCCGGCTCGCAGATCGGGCACAAGGAGTCGGTCAGGGACACCGCGCGCGTGCTCGGCAGGATGTACGACGGGATCGAGTACCGCGGCGACAGCCAGCAGAAGGTCGAGGAGCTCGCCGCTCACGCCGGCGTCCCCGTCTTCAACGGTCTCACCGACGACTGGCACCCCACCCAGATGCTGGCCGACGTGCTGACCATGACCGAGCACTCCGCCAAGCCGGTCGAGCGGATCTCCTTCGCCTACCTCGGCGACGCCCGCTTCAACATGGGCAACTCCTACCTGGTCACCGGCGCCCTGCTCGGCATGGACGTGCGGATCGTCGCCCCCAAGGCGTACTGGCCGGCCCAGGAGATCGTCGACCGCGCGCACGAGCTGGCCGGGACCAGCGGGGCGAGGATCACGCTCACCGAATCCGTGACCGAGGGCGTGCTGGGCGCCGACTTCGTCGCCACCGACGTCTGGGTCTCCATGGGCGAGCCCAAGGAGGTCTGGGACGAGCGGATCACCGCCCTCGGCCCCTACGCGGTGACGATGGACGTCCTGCGTGCCACCGGCAACCCGGACGTCCGGTTCCTGCACTGCCTCCCGGCCTTCCACGACCTGGGCACCAAGGTCGGCCGGGAGATACACGAGACCCACGGCCTCGACTCGCTGGAGGTCACCGACGAGGTGTTCGAGTCCGCCCACTCGGTCGTCTTCGACGAGGCGGAGAACCGTCTGCACACCATCAAGGCGATCCTGGTGGCCACGCTGGCCTGAGGACGGTCAGACCGGGCGCCGCTGCGGGGGCACCGACGGCAGCCGGAACCACACGGCCTTCCCGGAGTCCGTCGCGCGGTGCCCGCAGGACGAGCTGAGCGCGCGGATGAGCAGCAGCCCGCGCCCGTGTTCCTGCCAGGGATCGGGCTCGCCCCCGTTCGGCCTGGTCAGATCGCCCGGCGGCGCCGGGTCCGGGTCGTGCACCTCGACCTGGCAGCCGCCCGGCAGCAGCTCCACCACGAGCTCTATGGGGGAGTCCCCGGCGGTGTGCTCCACCGCGTTCGCGACCAGCTCCGCCGTCAGCAGCTCCGCGGTGTCGCTGTCGGCCCCGTGCTCCAGCTCGGCCAGCGCCGTGCGCACCAGGGCGCGGGCCACGGGCACGGCCGCGGCGGAGTGCGGCAGCGCGACGCGCCAGGAGGCGGCGGAGGCCGAGGGGGGTTCGTACAAGGCGGGTCCGTTCATGAGCAGGCTGTCCTGCTTTCAACTTTATGAATGGTACGGCGCCGCCGTCAGGGACGTCCGTCGGGCACCGTGCGGGACCGTCGACCCCGCTGACGGGCGGCTTACCCCTGGAAACGGCTTGCCGCGCGCGGGTGCTCCCGCTGTTACCGCTCTATTGACGAGCGGTGACGAGTGGTGACAGAGATGTATTGCATCCGTGACGACAGTCACGAATGGGTGATAACTTCGAGATGTGTCCGCGCCACCGTCCAAGGAGGCCGCACCGCATGAGTCCCTTCACCGGCTCCGCCGCCCGCACCGCCGACTGGCGGCACCTGCGCGTCGAGCTCACCGACGGGGTCGCGACCGTCACCCTGGCCCGCCCCGAGAAACTCAACGCGCTCACCTTCGGCGCCTACGCCGACCTGCGCGACCTGCTCGCCGAGCTGTCCCGTGAGCGCTCCGTCCGCGCCCTGGTCCTGGCCGGTCAGGGCCGCGGCTTCTGCTCCGGCGGCGACGTCGACGACATCATCGGCGCCACGCTCGCCATGGACACGGCCCAGCTGCTGGACTTCAACCGCATGACGGGCCAGGTCGTGCGGGCCGTACGGGAATGTCCCTTCCCCGTGATCGCGGCGCTGCACGGAGTGGCGGCGGGCGCCGGCGCGGTCCTGGCCCTGGCGGCGGACTTCCGGGTGGCCGACCCCACCACCCGGTTCGCGTTCCTCTTCACCCGGGTCGGGCTTTCCGGCGGTGACATGGGGGCGGCCTATCTGCTGCCCAGGGTCGTCGGACTCGGCCACGCGACCCGGCTGCTGATGCTGGGCGACCCGGTACGGGCCCCGGAGGCCGAGCGCATCGGCCTGATCAGCGAACTGGTGGAGGAGGGCGCGGCGGACGACGCGGCACAGTCCCTGGCCCGCCGCCTGGCCGACGGCCCTGCCCTGGCGCACGCCCAGACGAAGGCGCTGCTGACCGCGGAGCTGGACATGCCGCTCGCGGCCGCGGTCGAACTGGACGCGTCCACCCAGGCCCTCCTGATGAACGGCGAGGACTACGCGGAGTTCCACGCGGCCTTCACGGAGAAGAGGCCGCCGAAGTGGCAGGGGAGGTGAGGTCGCGATGCGTGTCGCGATCATCGGGGGCGGACCCGGCGGACTCTACGCCGCCGCCCTGCTGAAGCGGCTCGATCCCGCCCGCGAGGTGACCGTCTGGGAGCGCAACGCCCCCGACGACACCTTCGGCTTCGGAGTCGTCCTCTCCGACGAGACCCTCGGCGGCATCGAACACGCCGACCGGGCCGTGTACGAGGCGATGCAGGGGGAGTTCGTCCGCTGGGACGACATCGACATCGTGCGCCGGGGCGAACGGCACACCTCCTCGGGCCACGGCTTCGCCGCCCTCGGCCGCAAACGCCTCCTGGAGATCCTGCACACCCGCTGCCGGAACCTCGGTGTGGACCTCCGCTTCCGCTCCGAGGCCCCCTACCCCGACCGGCTGTCCGGCACCCACGACCTCGTCGTCGCCGCCGACGGGGTCAACAGCACCACCCGCGAGGCCTACGCCCATGTGTTCCGCCCCCGGGTGGCCGGCCACCGCTGCCGCTACATCTGGCTGGCCACCGACTTCCCCTTCGACGCCTTCCGCTTCGAGATCGCCGAGACCGAACACGGCGTGATGCAGCTGCACGGCTACCCCTACTCCGGCGACTCCTCCACCGTGATCGTCGAGATGCACGAGGACGTCTGGCGCGCGGCGGGCTTCGAGGAACTCGACACGGCCCAGTCCGTCGACCGCTGCGCCAAGATCTTCGCGGAGGCGCTCCGCGGTCGCCCCCTGCGCTCCAACAAGTCGGCCTGGACGACCTTCCGCACGGTCACCAACGAGCGCTGGTCCCACGGCAACGTCGTCCTGCTCGGCGACGCCGCCCACACCGCCCACTTCTCCATCGGCTCCGGCACCAAACTCGCCGTCGAGGACGCCCTCGCCCTCGCCGCCTGCCTGGAGGAACAGCCGTCCCTCGACAAGGCGCTGACCGCCTACGAGGAGGAGCGCAAACCCGTCGTCGCCTCCACCCAGCGCGCCGCCCGCGCCAGCCTGGAGTGGTTCGAGAACCTCGGCCTCTACCTCGACCAGCCGCCCCGCCAGTTCGCCTTCAACCTCCTCACCCGCAGCCGCCGCGTCACCCACGACAACCTCAGGATGCGCGACGCCCGGTTCACCGGTTCCGTGGAGGACGAGTTCGGCTGCCCGCCCGGCACCCCGCCGATGTTCACCCCGTTCCGGCTGCGCGGACTGACCCTGCGCAACCGGGTCGTCGTCTCGCCCATGGACATGTACTCCGCGGTCGACGGCGTCCCCGGCGACTTCCACCTCGTCCACCTCGGCGCCCGCGCCCTCGGCGGCGCCGGGCTCGTGATGACCGAGATGGTCTGCGTCAGCGCGGAGGGCAGGATCACCCCCGGCTGCACCGGCCTCTACACCGGCAAGCAGGCCGACTCCTGGCGGCGGATCACCGACTTCGTGCATACCCAGTCCCCCGGCACCGCGATCGGCGTGCAGCTCGGCCACTCCGGCCGCAAGGGCTCGACCAGGCTGATGTGGGAGGGCATGGACGAACCGCTGCCCGAGGGCAACTGGCCCCTCGTGGCCCCCTCCCCGCTGCCGTACAAGCCGGACAGCCAGACCCCGCGCGAGCTGAGCCGCGCCCAACTCACCGACATCCGCGAGCAGTTCACCTCCGCCGCCTGGCGTGCCGCGCGGGCCGGCTTCGACCTCCTCGAACTGCACTGCGCCCACGGCTACTTGCTGTCCGGCTTCCTCTCCCCGCTCACCAACCGCCGCACCGACGGCTACGGCGGCTCGCTGGAGAAACGACTGCGCTTCCCGCTGGAGGTCTTCGACGCGATCCGGGGCGTGTGGCCGCAGGAGAAGCCCATGACGGTCCGCGTCTCCGCCACCGACTGGGCCGACGGCGGGACGACCGCCGAGGACGCCGTCGAGATCGCCCGCGCCTTCGCCGCGCACGGCGCCGACGCCATCGACGTGTCGACCGGCCAGGTCGTCGCCGAGGAGCGGCCGGAGTTCGGGCGGTCGTACCAGACGCCGTACGCGGACCGGATCCGGCGCACCACGGGTGTCCCCGTGATCGCGGTCGGCGCGATCTCCTCCTGGGACGACGTCAACTCCCTGATCCTGGCCGGGCGTGCGGACCTGTGCGCCCTCGCCCGCCCGCACCTCTACGACCCGCACTGGACCCTGCACGCGGCCGCCGAGCAGGGCTACGACGGCCCGGGCGTCGTCTGGCCGGCCCCGTACCGAGCAGGCAGCCGCCGCCCGCAGACCGGACGCACGGACGCCCCCAAACCCCGTCTCACTCTGGGGAGTTGACGTCCATCACGCCGACGCACGGGCGGTTCGTTCAGGGCCGCTGTCCGCCCGCGAACACCGCCCCCGCGTCCCTGAGCCGCTCGTGCAGCTCCCGGAAGACCGCGGCCGAGCGGACGCCCGGCCAGTCCTCGGGGAGGAGACGGGCGGGCAGTCCGGGGTCGGTGTAGGGGAGGTGGCGCCAGGAGTCGAGGGCGAGGAGATAGTCGCGGTAGGCCTCCTCGGGCGGGGTGTCCCCGCGCTCGCGCCAGCTGTGCAGCACGGGTGCGTGCCGGTCGAGGAACGCCTCGTGCTCCTTGGCGATCGCGGCCAGGTCCCACCAGCGGGCGACGGCCTCCACGGTCGCGGCGAAGCCCAGGTGCTCGCCGCGGAAGAGGTCGACGTACGGGTCCAGGTGCAGCCGGCGCAGCGTGTGCCGGGTCTCCTCGTGCAGCCGGGCCGGGGCGATCCACACACCCGGCGCCGCCGTGCCGAAGCCGAGCCCGGCCAGCCGTGAGCGCAGCACATGCCGCTTCTGTCGCTCCGACTCCGGCACCGAGAACACCGCGAGCACCCAGCCCTCGTCCTCGGGCGGCGCGGTGGCGTAGATGCGCCGGTCGCCGTCCTCGAGCAACTGGCGGGCGTCCGGCGAGAGTTCGTACCCGGCGGCGCCCTCGGCCGTGCGGGCCGGAAGCAGCAGTCCACGGCGTTTGAGACGGGACACCGAGGAACGGACCGAGGGGGCGTCCACGCCGACCGCGGCCAGCAGCCGGATCAGCTCCGCGACGGGCACCGGGCCCGGCACGAAGCGGCCGTAGGCGCCGTAGAGCGTGACGATGAGAGACCGTGGTGCATGCTGGTCGGACACGTTGATCATCTTAGGTCTTCGTGATCACTGCTGGTCACCATCGGTGCGCAGCCGGAACCGCTGGAGCTTCCCGGTCGCCGTGCGCGGCAGCGCGTCCAGGAAGACGATCTCGCGCGGGCACTTGTACGGCGCGAGCTCCGCCTTGACGAAGGCGCGCAGGGCCTCCGCGTCCCGTACGGCGCCCTCCCTGAGGACCACATGGGCCACGACCACCTGTCCGCGGGCCTCGTCGGGCCGCCCCACCACCGCCGCCTCCATCACGTCCGGGTGACGCAGCAACGCGTCCTCGACCTCCGGTCCCGCGATGTTGTACCCGGCCGAGATGATCATGTCGTCGGCCCGGGCGACATAACGGAAGTAGCCGTCCGGCTCCCGGACATAGGTGTCGCCGGTGACGTTCCAGCCGTCACGCACGTAGTCGTGCTGGCGCGGATCGGCGAGGTAGCGGCAGCCGACCGGACCGCGCACGGCCAGCAGCCCCGGCTCCCCGTCGGGCACGGGCCGCCCGTCCGCGTCCTGCACGCGCGCCTCCCAGCCCGGCACGGGCACCCCGGTCGTCCCGGGCCGGATGTCGTCGTCGGCCGCGGAGATGAAGATGTGCAGCAGCTCGGTCGCGCCGATGCCGTTGATGATCCGCAGGCCGGTCCGCTCGTACCAGGCCCGCCAGGTGGCGGCGGGGAGGTTCTCGCCGGCGGAGACGCAGCGGCGCAGCGAGGTGACGTCGTGGGCGTCGAGGTCGTCCAGCATCGCCCGGTAGGCGGTCGGGGCGGTGAACAGGACGGAGACGCGGTGCTCGGCGACGGCGGGCAGCAGCTGCCTGGGGTGCGCCTGTTCGAGCAGCAGCGCGCTCGCGCCGGCCCGCATCGGGAAGACCACCAGTCCGCCGAGGCCGAAGGTGAAGCCGAGCGGCGGACTGCCCGTGAAGACGTCGTCCGCCTGTGGTTTGAGCACGTGCTTCGAGAAGGTGTCCGCTATGGCGAGCACGTCCCGGTGGAAGTGCATGCACCCTTTCGGGCGACCCGTGGTGCCCGAGGTGAACGCGATCAGCGCGATGTCGTCGGCCGCGGTGTCCACGGCCGGGTAGGGCGTGTCGGGCGCCGGGCGGCGCAGCAGGTCGTCGGGGGCGTCGCCGCCGTAGGTGGTGATGCGCAGGCCGGGTATCTCGGCCTTGGCGAGGTCGTCGACGGAGCGGATGTCGCAGAGGGCATGCCGGACCAGTGCCATGTCACATATCACTGCCAGCTCGTGCGGCCGCTGCTGCGCCAGCACGGTCACCGCCACCGCCCCCGCCTTCAGCACCGCCAGCCAGCACGCCGCGAGCCACGGCGTGGTGGGCCCGCGCAGCAGCACGCGCTGGCCGGCTATGACCCCCAGCTCGTCGGTGAGGACGTGCGCCAGCCGGTCGACGCGGGCGCGCAGCTCGCCGTACGTCCAGGTGGGGCCGTCCGGTGTGTGGAACACCGGGCGCTCGTCGGGTGGGCCGGCGAGGAGCTCGGCGGCGCAGTTCAGCCGATCGGGGTACCGCAGCCCGGGCAGCTCGAAGCGGAGGTCGGGCCACTGGTCGGGGGGCGGGAGGTGGTCGCGCGCGAAGGTGTCGACGTGGGCCGAGACGATCATGGCGGTTCGCCCCCTTGCCTTGTGGGCCGCCGTAGGTGGGCGTCGTGGTGGGCTCGCGGCAACGAGCGTATCGCGTTGGTGACGGCAGTCAACAGAGCGCGATAACGTCGGAGGAGACGCGGCGGAGAGGAGACCGGCGATGCCCGCATTCTCGCTCGAACCGGAACAGATCGCCTGGTGTGCGCGGCTGCGTACGCTGGCGGCGGAGCGGCTGCGCCCGCTCGCCGAGAAGGGCGAGCCCGGCCACGTCAACCGCCCGCTGATCGAGGAACTGGGCCGACTCGGCCTGCTGGGCCGTCTGTTCACCTCCGGCGCGCTCGACCTGTGCCTGATGCGGGAGTCCCTCGCCTACGCCTGCACGGAGGCGGAGACGGCCCTCGCCCTCCAGGGCCTGGGCGCGCATCCCGTGCACGCCCACGGCAGCCCCGCCCAACGCGAGCACTGGCTGCCGAGGGTGAGCGTGGGCGCCGCGGTGGCCGCGTTCGCGCTGAGCGAGCCGAACGCCGGCTCGGACGCGGCGGCGCTGGCGCTGCGGGCGGAGCCCGACGGAGCGGCCCGCTGGCGCCTGACCGGGGAGAAGTGCTGGATCTCCAACGCCCCCGAGGCCGACTTCTACACCGTCTTCGCGCGCACCACCCACGGCGCCGGCGCCCGCGGGGTGACCGCCTTCCTGGTCCCCGCCGACCGCCCCGGACTCACCGGGACCGCGCTCGACATGCTCTCGCCGCACCCCATCGGCGCCCTCGGCCTCGACGCCGTACCCGTGACCGCGGACGACGTGCTCGGCGAGGTCGACCGCGGCTTCCGCGTGGCGATGGGCACCCTCAACCTCTTCCGGCCCAGCGTCGGGGCCTTCGCCGTCGGCATGGCCCAGGCCGCCCTGGACGCGACCCTCGCGCACACCGCCCGACGGGACGCGTTCGGCGGCAAGCTGCGGGATCTGCAGACCGTCGCGCACCAGGTCGCCGAGCTGGCCCTGCGCACCGAGGCGGCCCGCCTCATGGTGTACGCGGCGGCGACGGCGTACGACGAGGGCGCCCCGGACGACCCCAAACGCGCGGCGATGGCGAAGCTGCTGGCCACCGAGACCGCGCAGCAAGTCGTCGACACGGCCGTCCAGTTGCACGGCGCCCGGGCGCTGCGCCGCGGACATCTGCTGGAACACCTGTACCGCGAGGTTCGCGCCCCGCGCATCTACGAGGGCGCGAGCGAGGTCCAACGCGGCATCATCGCCAAGGAGTTGTACAGGGAGCTGTACAGGGAGTCGGGCACGGAGCCGGACGCGGAGACGGAAACCCCGGAGGCAGGCCAGTGAGCACCGAACGCGTCAACCCGCCCGAACTCTCCCCGCCCACCGGCTTCTCGCACGCGGTCGTCGCCACCGGCACCCGCGTGGTGTTCCTGGCCGGCCAGACCGCCCTGGACACCGAGGGCAAGGTCACCGGCGACACGCTCCCCGCCCAGTTCGCGAAGGCGCTCACCAATCTGCTGACCGCGCTCACCGCGGCCGGCGGCACCCCCGCCGACCTGGCCCGCGTCACCGTCTACGCCACCGACGTCGCCGCCTACCGCGTCCACGCGCCCGAACTCGGGCGGATCTGGCGGCGGTTGGCGGGACGGGACTACCCGGCGATGGCGGTCGTGGAGGTCGTACGCCTCTGGGACGACCAGGCACAGGTGGAGCTCGACGGTTTCGCCGTGCTGCCCTGACCCGAGTCGGTCAGGCGGCGACGGCCGGTCGCTCGGCGGGCAGCCGGTGCGGCGCGACGACGCGGCCGTCGGCGGTCAGCTCACCGCTGTCGTCGAACACGATCCCGCCGTCGCACAGCAGCGCCCAGCCCTGCTCCGGGTGGGCGGCGACGATGTGCGGGGCGTGGCCGTCGGAGGCAGGGCACGAGGGCCGGCGTGAACACATGGCGCACCTCCAGGTCGGTCGGGACCCCTCGCTCCGGGTCCCTGTGAACAAGACCATGCTCCCCTCGCGAACTCATCGGAACGGCTGGACGAGAAGCGTGACAACACGCGGACAACACCCGGACGGTTCCACGACCGTCGATGCGGACTCGCCACCGATGGGGTGACGGTCACGGCAACACACGCGCGCGCCCGGTACCAGTGGAAGCCCCACCTTCAGGAGGTTCCGATGCCCGCGCTCTCCCTGCGCCCCACCCTCGCCCTCGCCGCCGCGGCGGCCGCGCTGCTCCCGCTCGCCGCCACCGCCGCGCCGGCGAGCGCGGACCCGCAGGAGACCGTGACCGTCGACCCGACCGGCACCATCGCCGCGGACGGCACCGTCACGCTCTCCGGCACCTACAGCTGTCTCGGCAACACCGGCCCGGTCTTCGTCAGCTCGTCCCTGGCCCAGGGCTCCTCGAACGTCCGCCACGGCATCGGCGGCACCCGTGCCGTCTGCGACGGCGTGACACACGCCTGGGCGAACACCGGCAAGGTCTCCTCGGACCCGGTGCAGCCGGGCGCGGCCGACGTCGAGGCCACGGTCATGGAACTGCGCCCCGTCGGCGGCCTGCCCCTGCCCCGCTTCCACGCCCTGCGGCGCCAGGACATCACCCTGACCCGGAGCTGACCGCCGCCCCCTCGTGCCCGCGGAACCACGGCCCGCGGGCACGACGCCCCCCCCACACTCCACAGATGCGTTGCGTGCCGACAGAATAGTGTGTAGAGAGCACGCGACCGGCGGGGAGGAGAGTGCTCCTTGGCGCCGGTCAGCACCACGGCCCGGACTTCCGGGTGCTCGAAGCGCAGCCGCTGCACGGCGTCGTACAACTCGATGTCGACACCGAGGTCGTAGGAGTTCAGCTTCAGCTCGTAGCCCGGGACCAGCCCGCCGCCCTCGTCGACGTCCCGCTCCAGCCAGGCGACCGGCCCGTCCGTACGCAGCCTCCAGTGCCGGTACGACTGCGGGCTCCGGTCGAAGGACGCCTCCACCATGCCGAGCGCCTCCTCGCGCCGGTGCGGGTACCGATATCCCGATGGTCTACAGAAGCTCGGTAGCGCATCAAGGTTCTGTAGAACAAGAAGGAGACGGCGTTCCGTGGTCGAGAAGGGGCGGAAGCGGCAACACGCCGGTGGCGCGCCGCCCCGAGGGGCAGCGCGCCACCAGTCAGCCAGCCGGATTCACGCCGGCGTGCCGGGTCGGTCAGGCGCGGCGGTCGCCGTCGTGCCGTCCGTCGCGGTCGTGGTGGCCGCCGTCGCGGTCGTGACGGCGGTCCCCGTCGCGCCCACCGTCGCGGTCGTGACGGCCGTCCCCGGCACGCCCGCCGTCCCGGTCGTGACGGCCGTCCCCGTCGTGGCGGCGGTCCCCGTCGCGCCCGCCGTCGCGGTCGTGGCGGCCCCAGGAGGTCTCGTCGACCAGGCGGCCGCGCTCGTCACGCAGGGTCGCGGTGTCGGAGTTCCTGTCCCACACGAACCCGCGACGGTCCTGGTAGACGTCGCTCGTGGTGTCCCGGCCCAGACCGGTGTGGACGCGCACGGTCGAACGGCCCTGGAGCAGGACGTGATGGAAGGTGTAGGTGTGGCCCTCCCGGTCGGACAGCGTCCAGTGGTCCAGGTTCACCGCCCGGCGGGAGTTGTTGGTGATGTCCGCCCACTCCGCGTTCAGTGACCGGTTGCCCCGGCCGTCACGCCACGGGGAGGCGGAGTGCACGGCGCTGATGAACACCGAACCGTGGTGCGGGCGGCCGGGCTGGTGGTCGGCGGCCGCGGCGGGGAGCGCGGCGGCACCGACGACGGCGGCGGCGACCGCGGCGGCGGCGGTCAGGCGACGGACGGAAGCAGAAACGGACACGAGTGTCCCCCTTCGCAAGGGTGGAACACCCCGGCCACGGCGATGAAACCGCAGGTCGGCGGGGTGTGTTGTGCGGGTGGCGACCGGTCGGCCGCACATCCACACCCTGCACCGAATCCCCACGTCCGGTGGGGTGAATGCGTGCCTCATTACAGATCCAACAGATATCTATGACTCTCGCCTGTAATGACCATTTACCGGCCGAATGCACCGAGTTGACGGCATATAGGGAAGTCCGCCCTTGGAAACACTGGAATGCGGCATGAGTCCGCCACCCCCCGCCACCCCACCTGCGAGAACGCCGTCACCCGAAAGTGAGTAACGGCCCATGCAACCGGCCTACTCGCGGCTGCGCCTGCGTCCCTTGGGGCGGCGGGGGTAGGGGAAGAGGCGTGGGCGGCGTTTGGCTGCTACGTCCTCGATCCAGCCGAAGAGGATGATGGCCGTGCAGATCAGGGGGGCGGCGAGGAGCAGGGGGGTCCACTGGCTTGAAAGGAGCCACTGGGCGTGGTCGTAGAAGAAGGTGTTGCTCCACAGGGGGTCGATCAGGGGCTCGGTCAGGACCAGGGCGAAGGAGTGCCACAGGTAGACCGTGACCGCGCGGGAGTTGAGGAGGCTGATGACGCCGTTGAAGCGTTCCAGCGGCTTGGGCCACTGTTCCCAGGAGGGGCTCAGGTGGAGCAGGAGCAGCACCGCGCCGAAGGACCAGATCGCCTGGGCGACGGGTATCGCCTCCAGGTCGTGTCCGATCCGCGGGTTGTCCACCGGTGACCGCAGCAGCCACCACATGCCGAACATGAGTATCAGCGGAGCGACGGACGGCACGATGTACTGCGGGATCTTGCGGAGCAGCCCCTCCTGGTGGGCCATGCCGAGCAGCCAGCAGGAGCCGAACGTGGTGAAGTCGGTGGCGGCCTCCATCAGCCGGCCGGACTGGTCGACCAGGCCGGAGTTGATGAAGAACGCGAGCGCGAGCGGCACCAGGAGGGTGACCCAGGGCAGCTTCCGCATCGCCTTGAGCAGGAGCGGCGAGAGCAGTACGTACCAGAGATAGGCGCGCAGATACCACAGCGGTACGGAGATCTGCTCGGCCCAGGAGGCGGGCAGGTGGCCGCCGAAGGTGTGCAGCGAGGCCCCGAACGGCGGCTCGCTGAGCGGCAGGACCCAGAAGGCCATCTCGGCCCACCACCAGTGAGGGTGGTGGTTGTAGTGCGGGCCCCAGCCCTGAAGGATCATCAGCGGTACCACGACCGCGCCGAACAGCCACATCGGCGGCAGCAGTCGGCGTAGCCGGCCGCGGATCACGTTCAGCGCCGGTCGGTTGAGGGACCGCGCCATCAGTGACCCGGCGAGCGCGAACATGACTCCCATGGAGGGGAAGACGATCGGCAGCCAGGTCCAGCTGAAGTTGTGGTAGATCACCACGCGGACCAGGGCGAGCGCCCGCAGCAGGTCGAGGTAGCGGTCGCGGCCGGGCCTGCGCGCGGGCGCCGGAGCCTCCTCCGGTTCCGTGTCGCGCTGCTCCGTGAACACGCTGGGGACCAGGATTCGTAGGGCCAGGGTCTCGGAGGGATCCTGGACGCCGTGGGCAGCCCGTTCCGACGTACTCATGAAGTCATCTCTCCCGTCGCGACTTCGAGTCCCACCTCGCCGGTGCGCTTGAGCTTCTGCCAGCGCAGCCGTCCCCCGGTCATCGCGGTGATGGCGGACTGCAGCAGCACCATGTACATGAGCACCCGGTAGACCACCTGCTGGGCCGGCAGCGTGATGAGATGCCACGCCTTCTCTCTGTCCAGGTGGAAGGACCACCAGGCGCAGACGGCCTGCAGGGCCATCACCGCGAACCATGCCGCCAGGGTCTTGTAGGCGTCGACGAAGACCACGCCGTAGACCATGCCGATGTCGAAGGCGGGGGCGAGCAGCGGGGTGACCACCATGAACAGGGCGACGAACGGCAGTCCCACCCGGCCGAAGTGGCCGGCCGGGCCCCGCTCCAGCAGCGCGTGCCGGTGCTTCCACATCGCCTGCATGGTGCCGTAGCTCCAGCGGTACCGCTGCGACCACAGCTGCTTCATGCTGACGGGCGCCTCGGTCCAGGCGCGGGCGTCCTCGGCGTAGACGACCTTCCAGCCGGCCCGGTGCAGGGCCATGGTCACGTCGGTGTCCTCGGCGAGCGTGTCGTCGCTCATGCCCCCCGCCTCCTGAAGCGCGGTACGGCGGAAGGCGCCGATGGCGCCGGGGATGGTCGGCATGCAGTCGAGCACGTCGTACATGCGGCGGTCGAGGTTGAAGCCCATCACGTACTCGAGGTGCTGCCAGGCGCCGATCAGTGTGTCGCGGTTGCCGACCTTGGCGTTGCCGGCCACCGCGCCGACGCGGGGGTCGGCGAAGGGCTGGACCAGTTCCCGGACGGTGGCGGGTTCGAAGACCGTGTCGCCGTCCATCATGACGATGAGGGCGTGCGAGGCGGCGGCCACACCGGTGTTGAGGGCGGCGGGCTTTCCGCTGTTCCGCTGGCGGATCAGCCGGACCATCGGCAGGCCGAGCTCCTCCACGATGGCGGCCGTGTCGTCGCTCGATCCGTCGTCGACCACGATCACTTCGATGGGGTGGTCGCTTCTGGCCAGGGAGAGCAGGGTGTTGGTGATGCACTCCTGCTCGTTGTACGCGGGTACCACCACGGTGACCGGTTCGGTGACCGGGGCGCCCCAGGAGAAACCTTTCTTGCGCACGCGCCGCACATGGATGGTGGAGAGCACCAGCATCAGCGCGAACCGCGCCATGACCAGCGCGCCGACGACCGCGAGCACGCCGATCAGCCATGGCATCAGGCGTACCGAGAAGGTGGTGCACCACAGGAACGCCGTGCCGAGCCACAGGCTGTAGCCGCTGACCTTGGTGTTGGCGGATCCGGAGCCGATCGCCTCGCCGGTGGTCCTGAACGTGTAGCCCTGGGCCCTGAGCTTGTCGATGATGACCGGCAGCGCTGCCAGCGTCTGCGAGCGGTTGCCGCCCGCGTCGTGCAGCAGGACCATCTCGCCCTGGCCCGGGAGGTCGGGCATGGCGGCCTTGACGATGGAGTCGACGCCGGGGCGCTTCCAGTCGTCGGTGTCCTTGTTGATGAAGGCGGTCAGGTACCCCTCCGACCCGGCCTGCTGGGTCACCGGCCACGACCAGTCGTCGAGCGCGTCGGTGGTGGAGGAGTAGGGCGGGCGGAACAGGGCGGAGTGGATGCCCGCGACACCGGCCAGCGCGAGCTGGGTCTCACCCAGTTCCCAGGTCAGCCGGGAGCCGGAGTGCAGTGCGAGGTCGGGGTGGGTGAAGGTGTGCACGCCGATCTCGTGACCGTCGGCCACGATCCGGCGGATCAGCGCCGGGTTGCGGGTGACCATCGAGCCGGTGACGAAGAAGTCCGCGTGGACGTTCTTCTCCTTCAGCACCTTGAGGATCTTCGGCGTCCACTGGGGGGACGGCCCGTCGTCGAAGGAGAGGACGACCGTCTTGTCCGGGATCGTGTAGCTGACCGGCTTGCTGTTCTTGTCGCCGCGTGCGTCGACGACCGGGCCGCCCTCCAGCACGCTGGTGGGGACGGTGCCCTTGTCCACCGAGACAGCGATGCGCTCGTCATGGAAGACCTCGTTGTTCGCCATGCCCCGGAGCACCATCAACGCGAGCAGGGTCGCCAGCAGAGTGAGCGGCAGGAAGAAACGCAGAGGGGGCGCGGCGAGTCGGCGCGGCCGCGCCAGGGACTGCCGTGAACGGTGACGGCGGGAGCGGGACATGGTCTTCCTGGTCGGTCGCGTCTGGCTACTGCGCGGCGGCGGTCACGGGGCTCGACGCCGCCGTGCCGTCCGCCGGCGTCGCGATGACCGACGCGGTGGCGTCGGGGGAGGCCGCCGGGGTGGTGGCGGTGGTGCTGTCGGCGGACCCGGCGACGCCGGGAGCCGCGGGCACCGGCGCGTTCAGGTACTGGCTGGGCGGTGTGGTGTCCGCGGTGTCCGGGACATGGAGCGCGGGTGCCTGCGACTGGGTTCCGACCAGGCCGGAGATCATCGCCAGCACGAATCCCGTGCAGACGACGCCGACCAGCCAGCCGAGACCGCGCAGACGGCGGCCTCGCTGACCGGTCCGGTCCACAAAGACGGGAGCCGGCTCGACCTCCGTGGAGGTACTGGTCATCGGAAGCCTCGAGCCTTCTTCATGGGCCAACTGCCGGTTCGGCGCTACCGAAAGCAGTAAGTAGTGCGGAAAACCAATAAATGCGGCACGTAAGGGACATGATCCGATCCGGCCCGATCAACCGTAGAGTAATATGCAGATTCCGTGAATGTCACGCGGGTCCCGTGGGAGTCCGGCGACTCAGCTTGCTTCCTGCCCGATGGGACCTGACGCATGGTCATACCTCGCCGTCGCGGCCGCCTTTGGGTCGCCGTGGCCCTCATGGCCGCCGTCGCCTTCCTGGCGGGCGCCTGCGGCGGAGCGGGAAACGAAGGCGACACCACGGCGGATACGGCCACCGCCCCGGCCGCGCGCTTCAAGGTCTCGTCCATGCTCAAGCCGTCCGGCCGTGCACTGGGCGTCGTCGACAACAAGACCCCCTGGCAGTACGGAATCGTCACAAAGTTCACCAAAGAGGCGGGGCGGGCGCCCGACATCCGCGAGTACTACAGCAACTGGGGCGACGACTTCGACACGGAGGGCAACGCCTTCCTGTGGCAGCACGACCGGCTGCCCATGATGGCGCTGGTGCCCTCCGACACCGCGCTCGCCGACATCGCCGCAGGCAAGGACGACGCCTACATCCGCCGCCTCGCCCAGCAGACAGCCGCCTACGACGGACCGCTGATCCTCTCCTTCGCCGGCGAGATGAACGGCCCATGGAACTCCTGGGGTCCCGAGCACGCCAAGCCCGCCGACTTCGTCGCCGCCTGGCGGCACGTGCACGACATGTTCGCCGCACAGGGCGTCACCAACGTGATCTGGACGTGGACTCCGCACGTGATCGACTCGGGCACCACCGCGAAACTGCGGCCCTACTACCCGGGAAACTCCTACGTCGACTGGGTCGGCCTCATCGGCTACTACGGGCCCCTCGACGGTGTCGCGTTCTCCAGTCTGTTCACTCCGACCCTGCGCGAGATCGCGAACTTCTCCGACAAACCGGTGCTGATCGCGGAGACCGGGGTGGCGCAGAGCAAGAGCAAGGAGGCGCACATCCGTGACCTGTTCCAGGGCGCCGCGAAGGCCGGCGTCATCGGGATCGTCTGGTACGACCAGCGCAAGGACTGGCCGGGCAGCAAGCAGCTGATGGACTGGCGGATCAGCTCCTCGCTGGGTGCGCTGGCCGCGTTCAAGGTGGAGTCGTCCCGGAGCGGCTTCGGCCACTCGTTCAAGGACGGTTGATCCCGCGTCGTTGTGGGAGTTCGGGCCGCGGCCCGCGACAGACAGCACTGATCAGGGCGCATCATCGCGGCAGACGCCCGTGGCTGCCCGAGCGGAAGAGAGCACGGAGATGACGACGCACTCGTCGCCGGGACAGGGCGCTCCGCAGGAGGGGCACGACTGGGCGTTCCGGCCCCGTGTGCCGGACGCCCAACCGCAGCCGTACGGGGATCAGCGGCGGCAGGCGGAGACCGACTCGCCGAGGGAGGGCCGGCCGGCCGCCGGTCAGGCCCACCGCGCCGACTCCGGCCCCCGGTTCGACGCCACCATGCCGCTGCGGGTCTCCGAGCCCCGCTCCGCCGCCCACGAGGCCGTGCGCGGGCCGGGTGGCCGCACAGCCCCGTACACCCGGCCCGGCGGCGAACCCGCCGACCGGGAGCGCCGGCACCGCTCGGCAGAGGCCGCAGTCCTCGGACGGGAGTCCCCCCGTTCCTCCGAGCCGGTCACCGCGCAGCCCGCCACGGGCGGGCGCGGCAAAAGGCCCGGGAAGACCAGGCAGGCGGGCCGGATCGCGCTCGTTCTCGCCGTCCTCGCCGCCGCAGGCGGCTCCGCCGCCGTCCTGCTCAAGCGGGAACAGGCCGCCGCCGTCGCCTCCAAGAACCTGAGGCAGGTGTGGCAGATACCGGCGCCCGCCCACGACGACACACTCATCGGCAGCTGGCTCACCGACAAGCTGCTCGTCGTGGCGGGCACCCGGGGCGGCCTGCGGGCCTACGACATCGCCGACGGAAGCCGGCTGTGGAGCACCGTCTCCTCCGCGACCGCCGCCAAGCGCGGCACGGTCCCCTGCGCCATGTCACCGACGCTGAGCGCCGAGGGCGTCGGCACGGTCGCCTTCGGCAAGGACGGCAGCACCTGCACCTGGCTGGCCGGCGTCAAGGCGTCCACCGGGAGGATCCTCTGGTCCATGCCGTTGACCAGCACCAGGCACCCGTCGACAGTGACCGCCTCGACCTATGTGCAGGACGATGTCGCCACGATCGTCAGCGAGAACTTCCTCGGCGGCGTGAACACCCGTACCGGCGGCCGCGTCTGGGGCTACAAGCCCCGCGGCCGCTACTGCAACGCCTACGGCTGGGGCACCGATGGCACGGTGCTGGTGGACGACTACTGCCTCGACAAGAAGACCAGGTTCACCCTCACCGCGTACGACGCGAAGACCGGGAAGGTGATCTGGCGCAAGGCCGAGAGCGCCCACTCGGATGTCACACACATCCTGTCCGGCTCACCGCTGGTTGCCGCAGTCCACACGGCCCGCCAGGACGCGGTACGGGTTTTCGACGCCCATGGCGACGGCCGCAAGCTGGCCGTCGGCAACGAAGAGCTCACCAGCGGCAACACCACCGAGGCCGACCACTCCGCCCGGCTCTACGGCACCGTCCTGGCCACCTCGGCCACGGCCGTCGGCGGCACCGCCGTCGACGGCTTCGACACCACCACCGGCGCCAAGCTCTGGACCCGCCCCTCCACCGCGCTCGCCGTCCCGCCGCCCGGTGAGGACAAGACGGTGTACGCCGTCACCACCTCCGGCTCCCCGCAGCTCATCACCATCGACCGGCGCACCGGGCGCACCACTCCGGTCGCGGGCTTGCCGACGGGGAGCGGCACATGGAGCTTCACGGCCGGGACGGTGTACGTCACGCCGGACGGCGGCGTGCTCGAACTCAGCGCCCTCGGGTCCAACGGCGGCGTGCGCCGCTACCGCTAGCTCGACTCTGTCGCGGACCTTGTTCCGGTGAGCTCGTCCGCCTCTGACCGTGCCGGTCGCGCGGGCGAGAAGGAGGTCGTTCACGCTTCCCAAGGGCCGCAAGGTCAGGGGCGTGCCGCTGCGGTCAAGCGTGGCGCAGGCCATCCGGCACCGACGGCCGAGGACCTACGACCTCCTGGTGTCCGGGCGCGAGCGGAAGGCCGTCAACCGGAACTGCTTCAACTCCTACGGGTGCAAGCCCGCACCGGCCACGGCGGGCGTGATCGCCTTTCTGGAGGATCGCGGCGCCGACGGCGCTCGCGTGTGGCGCGAGCCCAAAGTCCCAGAGAAATCCCAGAGAAGTCCCAGAGACGCCGCCGCACCCCGTCCTGGCCCGCTAAGCAGCAGGTCAGACAGGGTGCGGCGGCATCGTCGTATCAAATGTCGCGGAAGATCTCGATCTGCGCCCCGACCGAGTTCAGGCGCTCGGCCAGGTCCTCGTAACCGCGGTTGATGACGTACACGTTGCGCAGGACGGACGTGCCCTCGGCGGCCATCATCGCCAGGAGGACGACCACGGCGGGGCGCAGGGCCGGCGGGCACATCATCTCGGCCGCCCGCCAGCGGGTCGGGCCCTCGACCAGGACGCGGTGCGGGTCGAGGAGTTGGAGACGGCCGCCGAGACGGTTCAGGTCGGTCAGGTAGATCGCGCGGTTGTCGTAGACCCAGTCGTGGATGAGGGTCTTGCCCTGGGCCACGGCCGCGATGGCGGCGAAGAACGGGACGTTGTCGATGTTCAGGCCGGGGAAGGGCATCGGGTGGATCTTGTCGATCGGCGCCTCCAGCTTGGAGGGCCGGACCGTGAGGTCCACCAGCCGGGTGCGGCCGTTGTCCGCGACGTACTCCGGGGTGCGGTCGTTCTCGAGGCCCATCTCCTCCAGGACCGCGAGCTCGATCTCCAGGAACTCGATCGGCACCCGGCGCACCGTCAGCTCCGACTCGGTGACGACGGCCGCGGCCAGCAGGCTCATCGCCTCGACCGGGTCCTCGGAGGGGGAGTAGTCGACGTCGGTGTCGATCTCCGGCACGCCGTGCACGGTGAGCGTCGTGCTGCCGATGCCCTCGACCCTGACGCCGAGCGCCTCCAGGAAGAAGCACAGGTCCTGGACCATGTAGTTGGAGGAGGCGTTGCGGATGACGGTGACGCCGTCGTGCCGGGCGGCGGCCAGCAGCGCGTTCTCGGTGACGGTGTCCCCGCGCTCGGTCAGCACGATCGGACGGTCGGGGCGGACCGTCCGGTCCACCTCGGCGTGGTACTGGCCCTCGGTGGCGGCGATGTCCAGCCCGAACCGCCGGAGCGCGATCATGTGCGGCTCGATGGTGCGGGTGCCCAGGTCGCAGCCGCCGGCGTAGGGCAGCTTGAAGCGGTCCATACGGTGCAGCAGCGGGCCGAAGAACATGATGATGGACCGGGTGCGCACCGCCGCGTCGGCGTCGATCGCCGCCATGTCGAGCTCGGCCGGCGGCACGATCTCCAGGTCCACCCCGTCGTTGATCCAACGGGTGCGCACACCGATGGAGTTGAGGACCTCCAGGAGGCGGTAGACCTCCTCGATCCGGGCGACGCGGCGCAGCACGGTGCGCCCCTTGTTGAGCAGGGACGCGCACAGCAGCGCCACGCACGCGTTCTTGCTCGTCTTGACGTCGATGGCCCCCGAGAGCCGGCGGCCGCCGACCACCCGCAGATGCATCGGTCCCGCGTAGCCCAGTGAGACGATTTCGCTCTCGAGCGCTTCACCGATTCGAGCGATCATCTCAAGGCTGATGTTCTGGTTGCCCCGCTCGATGCGGTTGACGGCACTCTGACTTGTGCCCAGCGCCTCCGCCAGCTGGGCCTGTGACCAGCCTCGGTGTTGCCGGGCGTCACGGATGAGCTTGCCGATGCGTACGAGGTAGTCGTCTGCCATGGGGTTGAGGCTATCTCAGATATGAGATGGGGCATCTCGGGGGGTCCGTTCGGGTGATGCCCCGTCAGTGTCGCTTGGCGGTGTGGGTCTTCCGCCACCCGAAAGGTCCGGGCAAATCCATCGATGTCGTACGACGTCCGGTGCTGCTGTGGGTGTGCCGCGGACCGTTCCTGCCGCCGGTGGTGATGGACCAGGAGTGCCGGTTGATGTTCAGGCGCACACCCGGCAGGATCCGGAAACTCTTACGGAACGTGAGGGGCATCGTGCCTCCTTCCGAGCGGTCTGTTTCCTGTCCGGTTACCCCGACTTGGCGCGACGATGGCCGATCCCGTCGATCGCCCGGCAAGCGGTCAGGATTCGAGAAGCGCCGACCTGCGGCCCCCGCATAGCGTTGGATCGAGCCAGGCCGCCCGAGAGGTTGGAGAGACGATGAGCCACGCCGCCGACAGCCATGACCTGATCCGCGTGCACGGCGCGCGTGAGAACAACCTCAAGGACGTCAGCATCGAGATCCCCAAGCGCCGGCTGACGGTCTTCACCGGTGTCTCCGGATCGGGCAAGAGCTCGCTCGTCTTCGACACCATCGCCGCCGAGTCGCAGCGGCTCATCAACGAGACCTACAGCGCCTTCGTGCAGGGCTTCATGCCGACCCTCGCCCGGCCCGAGGTGGACGTCCTGGACGGTCTGACCACCGCGATCATCGTCGACCAGCAGCGTCTGGGCGCCGACCCGCGCTCCACCGTCGGCACCGCCACCGACGCCAACGCGATGCTGCGGATCCTCTTCAGCCGGCTCGGCCGACCGCACATCGGCCCGCCGAGCGCGTACGCCTTCAACGTCCCCTCGGTGCGCGCGGCCGGCGCCATCACCGTCCAGAAGGGCGCGAGGAAAGCGGTGAAGGCGACCTTCGAGCGGACCGGCGGCATGTGCCCCCGCTGCGAGGGCCGCGGCAACGTCACCGATCTCGACCTCGCCCAGCTCTACGACGAGTCCCTGTCGCTGAACGAGGGCGCCATCACCGTCCCCGGCTACAAGGGCGGCGGCTGGAACTCGCGTCTCTACATCGAGTCCGGTTTCTTCGACCCGGACAAGCCGATCAGCAAGTACACCAAGCGCGAACTGCACGACTTCCTGCACCGCGAGCCCACCCGCATGAAGATCGTCGGCATCAACATGACGTACGAGGGTCTGATCCCGCGGATCCAGAAGTCGATGCTCTCCAAGGACAAGGAGGCGATGCAGCCGCACATCCGGGAGTTCGTGGAACGGGCCGTCACCTTCACCACCTGCCCCGAGTGCGACGGCACCCGGCTCGCCGAGGGCGCCCGCGCCTCGAAGATCAAGGGAATCAGCATCGCCGACGCGTGCGCGATGCAGATCACGGACCTGGCGGAGTGGGTGCGCGGCCTGCGGGAGCCGTCCGTCGCCCCGCTGCTGACCGCGCTGCAGCAGTCCCTCGACTCCTTCGCCGAGATCGGCCTCGGCTATCTCGCGCTGGACCGCCCCTCGGGCACGCTGTCCGGCGGTGAGGCGCAGCGCGTCAAGATGATCCGCCACCTCGGCTCCTCGCTCACCGATGTGACGTACGTCTTCGACGAGCCGACCACCGGCCTGCACCCGCACGACATCCAGCGGATGAACGAACTGCTGCTGCGGCTGCGGGACAAGGGCAACACGGTGCTCGTCGTCGAGCACAAGCCGCAGACCATCGCCATCGCCGACCACGTCGTCGACCTCGGCCCCGGCGCCGGAACGGCGGGCGGCACCGTCTGCTTCGAGGGCACCGTCGAGGGCCTGCGCTCCGGCGACACCGTCACCGGCCGTCATCTCGCCGACCGGGCGGGCCTGAAGGACACCGTGCGCAAGCCGGCCGGACAGCTGGAGATCCGGGGCGCGAACGCCCACAACCTCCAGGATGTCGACGTCGACATCCCGCTCGGGGTGCTCTGCGTGGTCACCGGTGTGGCGGGCTCCGGCAAGAGCTCCCTCGTCCACGGCTCGATCCCGCGTGGCGCGAACGTCGTCTCGGTCGACCAGGGCGCCATCAGGGGCTCAAGGCGCAGCAACCCGGCGACGTACACCGGCCTGCTCGACCCGATCCGCAAGGCGTTCGCCTCGGCCAACGGGGTGAAACCGGCCCTGTTCAGCGCCAACTCCGAGGGCGCCTGCCCGACCTGCAACGGCGCCGGTGTCGTCTACACCGACCTCGCGATGATGGCGGGTGTCGCCAGCACCTGTGAGGACTGCGAGGGCAAGCGGTACCAGGCCTCGGTGCTGGAGTACCGGCTCGGCGGGCGGGACATCAGCGAGGTGCTGGCGATGCCGGTGACGGAGGCGCTGGAGTTCTTCGGCGCCGGGGAGGCGGCGACCCCGGCCGCGCACCGCGTCCTGACCCGCCTGGCCGAGGTCGGCCTCGGCTACCTCACCCTCGGCCAGCCGCTCACCACCCTCTCCGGCGGCGAGCGCCAGCGCCTGAAGCTGGCCACGCACATGGCGGACAAGGGCGGCATCTACGTCCTCGACGAGCCGACCGCGGGCCTCCACCTCGCCGACGTCGAGCAACTCCTGGGCCTCCTCGACCGCCTGGTCGACTCGGGCAAGTCCGTCATCGTGGTCGAGCACCACCTGGCGGTCATGGCACACGCCGACTGGATCATCGACCTCGGCCCCGGCGCGGGCCACGACGGCGGCCGCGTCGTCTTCGAGGGCACCCCGACCGACCTGGTCACCTCCCGCTCCACCCTCACCGGCGAACACCTGGCGGAGTACGTGGCGGGTTAGCCCGGTGCGTCCGGCAAAGTACGCGCGCGTGGAGCGAGAGAGACGTTTCCTCCTGGAAAGTCCTCCCGCTCCCGCGTCGGTCACCGCCACCCGCGTGATCACCGACCGCTATCTTCCGGGGACCCGGCTGCGGCTACGGCGGTCCGAGCGCCGGGACGGCGGCGAACCGGAACTCAAACTCACCCAGAAGATCCCCGCGGCGCGGCCCGGCGCCGTGCAGGGCCTCATCACCACCGTGTACCTCTCCCCGGCCGAGCACGACCTGTTCGCCTCGCTGCCGGCGGCGTTACTGACCAAGACGCGGCTGAGTGTGCCCCCGTTGGGAGTCGACGTCTTCGGCGGGCCGCTCGCGGGCCTGGTTCTGGCGGAGGCCGAATTCGAAAGCGACGAGGCGGCCCTGGCTTTCGTGCCGCCGGCCTGGTGTGCGGCGGAGGTCACCGAGGACGTCCGGTTCACGGGCGGGAGTCTGGTCGCTGTCTCCCGGGAGGTGCTGGCGGGATGGCTGGGGGAGTACGGGATTCGGCTCGGGTGAGACGGCGGCCGTCATTCGTCCCCCTCGCCCCGCGACGCCACGTGCGAGGCCGGGCATGACCATCCAGCGCCCATGTACTAGAGTTATCTCGACATCGAGATATCTGCCGAGGCGCACCGTGGCCGCCACTCCAGTAAGGCATGCCTAACTTAGCCTGACCTAACCGGACCGGCCAAGTCGGCGTGGCGGCACGATGGACGGTGGTACGCGCACATCAATGAAGGAGACTGTCGTGTCGGCGAACAGCTTCGACGCCCGCAGCACGCTGCAGGTGGGCGACGAGTCGTACGAGATCTTCCGGCTGGACAAGGTGGAGGGCTCGGCCCGACTGCCGTACAGCCTCAAGGTCCTGCTGGAGAACCTGCTCCGCACCGAGGACGGCGCGAACATCACCGCCGACCACATCCGCGCCCTGGGCGGCTGGGACTCCCAGGCCCAGCCCAGCCAGGAGATCCAGTTCACGCCCGCCCGCGTGATCATGCAGGACTTCACCGGCGTTCCCTGTGTCGTGGACCTCGCCACCATGCGTGAGGCCGTCAAGGAGCTGGGCGGCGACCCGGCGAAGATCAACCCGCTGGCGCCGGCCGAGCTGGTCATCGACCACTCCGTCATCGCGGACAAGTTCGGCACGAACGACGCCTTCAAGCAGAACGTCGAGCTGGAGTACGGCCGCAACAAGGAGCGCTACCAGTTCCTGCGCTGGGGCCAGACCGCCTTCGACGAGTTCAAGGTCGTCCCGCCCGGCACCGGCATCGTCCACCAGGTGAACATCGAGCACCTGGCCCGTACGGTCATGGTCCGGGGTGGGCAGGCGTACCCCGACACCCTCGTCGGCACCGACTCGCACACCACCATGGTCAACGGCCTCGGCGTCCTCGGCTGGGGCGTCGGCGGCATCGAGGCCGAGGCCGCGATGCTCGGTCAGCCGGTCTCCATGCTCATCCCGCGCGTCGTCGGCTTCAAGCTCACCGGTGAGCTGCAGCCCGGCACCACCGCCACCGACCTGGTGCTCACCATCACCGAGATGCTGCGCAAGCACGGTGTGGTCGGCAAGTTCGTCGAGTTCTACGGCGAGGGTGTCGCGGCGACGAGCCTCGCCAACCGCGCCACCATCGGCAACATGTCCCCGGAGTTCGGCTCCACCGCCGCGATCTTCCCGATCGACGACGAGACCCTGAACTACCTGCGCCTGACCGGCCGCAGCGACCAGCAGGTCGCGCTGGTCGAGGCGTACGCCAAGGAGCAGGGCCTCTGGCTGGACCCGAAGGCCGAGCCGGACTTCTCCGAGAAGCTGGAGCTCGACCTCTCCACGGTCGTGCCCTCCATCGCCGGCCCGAAGCGCCCGCAGGACCGTATCGTCCTCGCCAACGCGGCCCAGCAGTTCAAGTCCGACGTCCTCAACTACGTCGACTCCGTGGACGAGTCCGGCAAGGAGTCCTTCCCGGCGTCCGACGCCCCGGCCGTCGCGCCGAACGGCGTGCCGTCCAACCCGGTCACCGTCACCGCCCCCGACGGCTCGACGTACGAGATCGACCACGGCGCCGTCACGGTCGCGGCCATCACCTCCTGCACCAACACCTCCAACCCGTACGTCATGGTCGCCGCCGCGCTCGTCGCGAAGAAGGCCGTGGAGAAGGGCCTGACCCGCAAGCCGTGGGTCAAGACCACCCTCGCCCCGGGTTCCAAGGTCGTCACCGACTACTTCGACAAGGCGGGCCTGACCCCGTACCTCGACAAGGTCGGCTTCAACCTGGTCGGTTACGGCTGCACCACCTGCATCGGCAACTCCGGCCCGCTGCCGGAGGAGGTCTCCAAGGCCGTCAACGACCACGACCTCGCGGTCACCTCGGTCCTCTCCGGCAACCGCAACTTCGAGGGCCGGATCAACCCCGACGTCAAGATGAACTACCTGGCCTCCCCGCCGCTGGTCGTCGCCTACGCCATCGCGGGCTCCATGAAGGTGGACATCACCAAGGACGCCCTGGGCATCGACCAGGACGGCAACCCGGTCTTCCTGAAGGACATCTGGCCCTCCGAGGCCGAGGTCAACGACGTCGTGGCCAACGCCATCGGCGAGGACATGTTCAACAAGTCCTACCAGGACGTCTTCGCGGGCGACGCCCAGTGGCAGGCCCTGCCGATCCCGACCGGCAACACCTTCGAGTGGGACCCGGAGTCCACCTACGTCCGCAAGCCCCCCTACTTCGAGGGCATGCAGCACGAGCCGTCCCCGGTCTCCGACATCTCCGGCGCCCGCGTCCTGGCCAAGCTGGGCGACTCGGTCACCACCGACCACATCTCCCCGGCCGGCGCGATCAAGGCCGACACCCCGGCCGGCAAGTACCTCACGGAGCACGGCGTCGAGCGCCGCGACTTCAACAGCTACGGCTCCCGCCGCGGCAACCACGAGGTCATGATCCGCGGCACGTTCGCCAACATCCGCCTGCGCAACCAGATCGCGCCGGGCACCGAGGGCGGCTACACCCGCGACTTCACGCAGGACGGCGGGCCGGTCTCCTTCATCTACGACGCCTCCCGCAACTACATCGAGCAGGGCGTCCCGCTCGTCGTCCTCGCGGGCAAGGAGTACGGCTCCGGCTCGTCCCGCGACTGGGCCGCGAAGGGCACCGCGCTGCTCGGCGTCAAGGCCGTCATCGCCGAGTCCTACGAGCGCATCCACCGCTCGAACCTCATCGGCATGGGCGTCCTGCCGCTGCAGTTCCCGGAGGGCGGCTCGGCCCAGGCCCTCGGTCTGACCGGCGAGGAGACCTTCTCCATCACCGGCGTCGAGGAGCTCAACGACGGCACCACCCCGCGCACGGTGAAGGTCACCACCGACACCGGCGTCGAGTTCGACGCGGTCGTCCGCATCGACACCCCCGGTGAGGCCGACTACTACCGCAACGGCGGCATCATGCAGTACGTGCTGCGCAGCCTGATCCGCAAGTAGGCGGTACGGCAGGGCAGTCGGGCCACGGAAGGGTCGTATCCCCGTATGTCGGGGGTGCGGCCCTTCCGCCGTTTCCCCCCGATGTCATCACCGACCCTCAGGCTGAACACAGGGTTCCGACAGCGGACCGGGACAGTATCGAGACATGTCAGGCACCCTGGGGTCCCCCTCCGTCCGCGTCCGTGCGACCGCCGTCGGCCACGCGTTCTCCCCCCGGCACCCGGTCGACGGTCCCCGGACGCCGGCGGTCCGCGCCGCGGGCGGCAGGGACCACACGGGCGGGCCGGCGGAGGACGGCAGATGACCGGCCGCCCGCGCGCCCGCTCCCCGCGCACCCGCGCCCGCTCCCCGCGCGCCCGCTCCCTTCGCGCCCGCCTGCTCCTGTTCGTCACCGCCACGCTCGTCGTGGTGTGCGCCGCGATGGCGCTCACCACCGCCCTGGTCCAGCGCGGCTATCTGATGGGCGACCTCGACGACCGCGTCACCGACGCCGTCGCACGCAACCTGGACGGCGCCCAGTCCCGCCCCGACGACCCGACGAGCCTGTCCTTCCTCACCGAGAACGGACACCCCGCCGGGATGCTCGCCGCCCGGCTCGACGCCGACGGCACCGTCCTCGCGGCGGCGCGCGTCACCCAGGGCGCCCCACCGCACGCCCTCACCGCCGCCCAGCGCGCCGCCCTGCGGGGCATCGCCCCCGACGGCTCCGCACACACCCGCACCCTCCCCGGCCTCGGCACCTACCGCGTCGCCGCCGCCCAGAGCGGGGGTGTGCGCGTGCTGACCGGGCTGCCCATGGACGACGTACAGCACACCCTCGGCGCGCTCGTGCTCGCCGAGGCCGGGGTCGCCGCGCTCGGGCTGACCGCGGCCGGCGTCGTCTGCGCGGTGGTCATCCGACGCCAGCTGCGCCCCCTGGGCCGGGTCGCCGCCACCGCGGTCGAGGTCTCCCGGGCCCGGCTGGACCACGGCGAGGTCACCGGCCTCACCCGCGTCCCGGCCGGGGACACCGACCCCGGCAGCGAGGCCGGGCAGGTCGGCGCCGCGCTCAACCGGATGATCGACCACATCGAGTCCTCCCTCGCCGAACGGCAGCGCGGCGAGGAGCGCGTCCGGCGCAGCGAGGAACGCATGCGGCGCTTCCTGGCCGACGCCGGCCACGAGCTGCGCACCCCGCTGGCCGCGATCGCCGGGTACGCGGAGCTGATGAACCGCGGCGCGGACCGTGTCGAGCCGGTCCTGGCCTGGCGCCGGGTCTCGGCGGAGTCGGCCCGGATGACCGGCCTGGTGGAGGACCTGCTGCTGCTCGCCCGGCTGGACGAGGGCCGGCCCCTGGAGGCGGGCGAGGTCGACCTCGCGGCCGTCGTCGCCGAGGCGCTGTGGGACGCGCGGGCGGCGGGCGACGGCCACGACTGGCGGCTCGCGCTCCACGTGGACGAGGCCCCGGCCGTGGTCACCGGCGACATGAGGCGTCTGCACCAGGTGGTGGCGGCCCTGCTGGCCAACGCCCGCACGCACACACCGGTCGGCACGACCGTGACGGCGGAGGTGCGGTCGGCGGGGGAGCGCTGTGTGATCCGGGTACGCGACGACGGGCCGGGGATCCCGGCCGAGCTGCTGCCGACGGTCTTCGAGCCCTTCACCCGGGCCGACACCTCCAGGTACCGTGCGCCGGGTTCGACGGGCGGCTCGGGACTGGGGCTGGCCGTCGCGGCGGCGATCGTGTGCGCACACGGGGGCCGGATCGGCGTGGAGAGCCGCCCGGGCCACACGGAGTTCACGGTGGAACTGCCGACCACGAACGCCGACGGCGTCCCTCCGCATCACGGGCCCGATCGCCCCGAGGGCACGGTACGACAGGAAAGCGCCCCTACCCTCACCCCGTGACCCCAGCCGACCGCCTCCAGCGCGCCCTCGACGACCCCGGTGATCCGCCCCTGCTTCCACTGCCACCCCAAGTGGCCGAACTACTCAGGGGCTTGGCGGCCCCGCCCCGCCTCGCGGCCCACCGGACGACCTGAGCCGCGCCCCCGGTTTACAGTCGCGCCCATTCGCGCTAACTTCCGCAACAGGCGGGGTGGGAGCGCTCCCATAAGGGCGGCGGACCGGAACCCGCCGCCCCCGGCGCCCCCACCCCGCTCGTGTCCGCACATCACCGGCACCCGCGTCCGTAAGGCCGTATCGAAGGAATCGGACTGTCATGATCCTGACAAGAAGCTCCCGATCGGCGCCCGGCTCCCCGCGTCGATTGACGACCCCCACCCGAGCCCTCTTCCTCATCCTCGTCTCCCTCCTCGCCACCATCCCCGCCTTCGCCCTCGTCGTCACCGCGGGCGGGAAGGCGCAGGCCCACGGCACCCCGATGAAACCCGGCAGCCGCACCTTCCTGTGCTGGCAGGACGGGCTGACCGACACCGGCGAGATCAAACCCGTGAACCCCGCCTGCAAGGCGGCCCAACAGGTCAGCGGCACCACGCCGTTCTACAACTGGTTCTCCGTCCTGCGCTCCGACGGCGCCGGCCGCACCCGCGGCTTCGTCCCGGACGGGGAGCTGTGCAGCGGCGGCAACCCCAACTTCACCGGCTTCAACCTCCCGCGCAACGACTGGCCGCTCACCCACCTCACCTCGGGCGCGACCGTCGACTTCTCCTACAACGCCTGGGCCGCGCACCCGGGTTGGTTCTACGTGTACGTCACCAAGGACGGCTACGACCCGACCAAACCCCTCACCTGGAACGACATCGAGGACAAGCCCTTCCTCACGGTCGACCACCCACCGCTCAACGGCACCCCGGGCACGGTCGAGGCCAACTACTCCTGGACCGGCAAGCTCCCGGCGAACAAGTCGGGGCGGCACGTCATCTACATGGTGTGGCAGCGCTCGGACAGCGCGGAGACCTTCTACTCCTGCTCCGACGTCGTCTTCGACGGCGGCAACGGCGAGGTGACGGGCATCCACGACCCGGGCAACCCGACCGACCCCGTCCCGGGCACCTGCTCGGCCACCCGCAGGACGACCAACAGCTGGAACGGCGGCTACCAGTCCGAGGTGACCGTCACCAACACCGGTGACGTCCCCATGCTCGGCTGGATGGTCGACTGGACCCTGCCGGGCGGCCAGCAGGTCGCGAGCCTGTGGAACGGCAACGCCACCTACACCGGCCAGGACGTGATGGTCCACAACGCCGACTGGAACGGCTCGCTCAGTCCGGGCCAGAGCGCCACCTTCGGGTACGTGGTCCAGGGCGACGGCGGGGACAGCTCGACGAGCCTGCCCTGTCGCGTCGGTTGAGGCACCGCTCAGGGCGGACCCGGTGGCGGTGTGTCGCCCCACCGGGTCCGCGAGCCGGTCCAGGCCGGGGGAGTACCTGTCCGGGTGTGGCCGGCGAGCCTCGCCAGGACCGCGCGTGACACTGCCGGGGAACACGGACCCGCACGTGTTCACGCCGACGTCGGGCTGATCGGCAACACCTCCCGCATCCAGGCGAGTTGGCGGCGCACGTGCACCGCGTCGCCGCCCTCGTGGCCGTTGTGGGGATAGGCGCGGATCTCCTTGCGGGGGTCCGCGCCGCTCGTTTCCGCGTAGCGGTTGAAGGCCGCGTACGCCCCGCTCGGCGGGCACACGGTGTCGCGCAGACCGACCCCGAAGTGGGCCGGGGCGTGGGCGCGGCGGGCGAAGCTGATGCCCTCCAGGTAGGAGAGCGTGCGGTGGGCGGCCGTCTCGGCGTCCCGGTGGACGGCGAGGTAAGCCGTGATCTCGCCTTACGGGCTCGCGTCCGTGAGCTCCAGGGCCCGCCGCATCCCGCACAGGAAGGGCGCGGTGACCAGCACCGCCGCCAGATCCGGGACCAACCCGGCGACGGCCAGGGCGAGTCCGCCGCCCTGGCTGTTTCCCACGGCCGCGACCCGGCTGCCGTCCACGCCGGGCAGTGCCCGCACCGCCGTCACCGCGCGCACCGCGTCGGTGATGAGACGGCGGTGGTGGTGGTCGTACGGTGAGAGCAGGCCCCGTACCACCGCGCCGGGGCCGCCCGGTGCCGTCCCGGCCTGCGGATCGGGTGTGTCGCCGCCGCAGCCGTACTGGTCGCCCTGACCGCGGTTGTCCATCAGCAGATGCGCGTATCCGGCGTTCACCCAGGTCAGCCGCTCGTGCGGAAGGCCGCGGCCGCGGCCGTACCCCGCGTACTCGACCACGGCGGGCAGGGGGTCCGGGACCCCGGCCGGCCGGCTGAACCAGGCGCGGACCGGGTCCCCCGCGAAGCCCCGGAAGGTCACGTCCCAGGTCTGGGTCAGCCGCAGGCCGCTGTCCACCGGCCGCACGGACACCAACGGGTCCTGGTCTTCAGCCTCCTTGAGGGTCTCCCGCCAGAACTCGTCGAAGTCGGCGGGCTCTTCGAGGGCGGGGCGGTAGTGCTCCAGTTCGCTGGGCGGCAGATCGAACGCGGGCACGGCGGCACCTCGCAGGAGTCGGTCCTCACAGGGAAACTTGCGGAAGCCCGGGGACGGGGTCCTCGAGTTCTACCCCGTCTCCGACGGGTTCCAACACCCCACGGCCGCCTCACGATTCTCCTGCGGCACCCATTGACAGCGCTTTCTAAGTGCCTCTAGGTTGCCGCGAAGTTACCGGTAAGAGCTCGAAAGTTTCGGCCACTTCTCCGCCCACACGGGAGGACCGAGCATGAGCACCACCACCACGTCGGCCTCTCCGCCCGGCACCCAGGAACCACCACCGAAGACCGTCGCCCGCCCGGCCCGGCGCGGCGGCTGGCGGCGGGCGCTGCGCCGGGACTGGCAGCTGTACTCGCTCGCCGTCCTGCCGCTGCTGTTCTTCCTGGTCTTCCGCTATCTGCCGATGATCGGCAACGTGATCGCCTTCCGCCGGTTCCAGCCGGGCGGCTCGCTCTTCGGCGAGCAGTGGGTGGGGCTGCGCTATGTGCGCATGTTCCTCACCGACCCGAGCTTCTGGCAGGTCTTCCGCAACACCCTGTGGATCGGCGGGCTGACCCTCGTCTTCTGCTTCCCGATCCCGATCGTGCTCGCGCTGCTGCTCAACGAGGTGCGCCGGCGCTCGCTGAAACGGTTCGTGCAGTCGGTGTCGTACCTTCCGCACTTCCTGTCGATCGTGATCGTCGCCGGCATCACCCTGCAGATGCTCGCCACGGACGGCCCGGTCAACCACGTCCTCGGCTGGTTCGGCCACGACCCGGTCCGCTTCATCCAGGAACCCGGCTGGTTCCGCACGATCTACGTCGGCTCGGAGGTCTGGCAGACCGCCGGCTGGGGCACGATCCTCTACCTCGCCGCGCTGACCACCATCGACGAGGACCTGTACGAGGCCGCGCGCATCGACGGCGCGAACCGCTGGCGGCAGATCTGGCACGTCACCCTGCCCGGCATCCGCCCCACCATGATCACGCTGCTGATCCTGAACATCGGCACGTTCATGGCGGTCGGCTTCGAGAAGGTCCTGCTGCTCTACAACCCGCTGACGTATCCCACGGCCGACGTGATCCCGACGTACGTGTACCGGATGGGCGTGGAGTCCAACAGCTTCAGCTACGCCGCCGCCATCGGCCTGTTCGAGGCGGTGATCGGCCTGGTGCTGATCACCTCGGCGAACACGCTGTCGCGCCGCACGGTGGGGACGAGCCTGTGGTGAGGCCGAGCCGCTCCTACCGCGTCTTCCAGGGCGTCAACGGGGTGGTCCTGACCCTCGTCGTGGTCGTGACCCTGTACCCCTTCGTCAACATCGTCGCCCGTTCCTTCAGCGGCGAGCGGCAGATCCGCTCCGGTGACGTCACCCTGTGGCCCAAGGGGTTCAACCTCACCACCTACCGGATCGTCTTCCACGACTCCGAGTTCTGGCGCTCCTACGGCAACACCGTCTACTACACGGTCGTCTCGACCGTCGTGGCCATGGTCCTGACGACCTGTTACGCCTACGTCCTGTCGAAGAAGCAGCTCAAGGGGCGCGGACTCCTCGTCGGCGTCGCCGTGTTCACCATGTTCTTCACCGGCGGACTGATCCCCAACTACGTCCTGGTGACCAGCCTCGGCCTGAAGAACACCGTGTGGGCGCTGGCCCTCCCGAACGCCATCAGCGTCTTCAACCTGCTGGTGATGAAGGCCTTCTTCGAGAGCCTGCCCGGCGAGCTGGAGGAGGCCGCGCAGATCGACGGACTGAGCACGTACGGCACCCTGCTGCGGATCGTGCTGCCGCTGTCGAAGGCGGTCGTGGCGACCATGGTGCTGTTCTACTCGGTGTCCTTCTGGAACTCCTGGTTCGGGGCCTTCCTCTACATGGACAGATCCGAGCTGATGCCGGTCACCGTCTATCTGCGCAACCTCATCGCGGGCGCCACCGGCGGCAGCAACGCGGGCGCCGCCACGGCCGACCTCAGCCAGGTCGGGGCGAACATCCAGGCGGTCACGATCGTGCTCACCTCGCTGCCGATCCTCTGCGTGTACCCCTTCGTCCAGCGCTACTTCGTCTCGGGCGTGATGCTCGGCGCCGTCAAGGGCTGACCGATCCGCACCTCACCTACGGAACAAGGGAGTCTCCGTGAAGAACGAAGGACAGCTGTCGCGGCGTCAGATCCTCGCCGCCGCCGGTTTCGTCGGCCTCGCCACCCTCACCGGCTGCGGCGGCGGGGGAGACGGCGGCGACGCCAAGGACCTGTCGAAGAAACAGAACGGCGCGATGAAGGAGTACCGCGTCGGCCAGCAGTTCAAGGCGAGCAAGCCCCTGTCCTTCTCGATGCTGCACAACGACAACCCGGGCTACCCGTACAAGGCGAACTGGCTGTTCTGGAAGGAGGTCACCAAGCGCACCGGCATCACCCTGAAGCCCGTCGACGTCCCCCTCGCCGACTACGAGAAGAAGCGCAGCGTCCTCATCGGCTCCGGCGACGCGCCCTTCCTGATCCCCAAGACGTACCACCCCTCCGAGGTGGCGTTCGTGTCCTCGGGCGCGATCCTCCCCGTCAGCGACTACACCCACCTGATGCCCAACTTCCAGGCCAAGGTGAAGAAGTGGAAGCTGGAGCCCGAACTCGACTCCATCCGCCAGTCCGACGGCAAGTACTACCTGCTGCCCGGCCTGCACGAGAAGCCCAAGTCCGGCTACTCGCTGTCCTTCCGGACCGACGTCCTCGACAAGCTCGGCCTGAGCCTGCCCACCACCTGGGACGAGGTCCACCAGGTCTTCACGGCGATCAAGCAGCAGTACCCCGACCGCTACCCGCTCTCCGACCGCTGGAGCACCAACACCCCTTTCGCCGTGGGCGCGTTGCAGAGCTACCTCGGTCAGGCCTACGGCGTGAAGGCCGGCTGGACGTACGACAACATCAGCTTCGACTCGACGGCGAAGAAGTTCGTCTTCACCGGCGCGACGGACGCCTACCGGCAGATGATCGAGTACCTCGGAAAGCTCGTCGCCGAGAAGCTGATGGACCCCGAGAGCTTCACCCAGACCGACGACCAGGCGATCCAGAAGCTGCTCGGCGAGAAGTCCTTCGCGATCAGCGCCAACCCGCAGGAACTGGTGCAGACGTACCGCTACAACCTCACCAAGCAGGTCAAGGGCGCCACCATCGAGATGGTCCCGGTGCCGATCGGCCCCGCGGGCCCGGTCGTGCTGGGCGGCATCCGGCTGGAGAACGGGGTCATGGTCTCCAGCAAGGCCCTCAAGAGCGCCGACTTCGTGGCGATGATGCAGTTCGTCGACTGGCTCTGGTACTCCGACGAGGGCCAGCGCTTCTGCAAGTGGGGCGTGGAAGGGGTGACGTACACCTACTCGGGCGGGAAGTACCGGCTCAAGGACGGCATCAGCCTCATGGGCTCCGACGCCGGCGCCCCCAAGGACCTGCAGAAGGACTACGGCTTCTTCAACGGCGTCTTCACCTACGGCGGCAGCTGGGCCCTGGTCTCCTCCTCCTTCAGCCCGGACGAGAAGAAGTTCCAGGACGCCATGGCCCAGCGCCGCCAGCTGCCCATCGACCCGCCCCACCCGCTGGAGTCGGCCGAGCAGGAGCAGGCCTCGCTGTGGACCACCCCGCTCCAGGACCACGTCACCCAGAACACCCTCCAGTTCATCCTCGGCAAGCGGCCCTTGTCCCAATGGGGCGCCTACGTCAATGAGTTGAAGGCGAAGAACATGCAGCAGCTCGTCGACCTGCACAACAAGGCGTACGAGCGCTACCAGAAGGAGAACGGGTGATTCCCGAGGAGGCGGCGGGCGAGGAACCGGAGTGGGGGGACGAGAGCCGCCTCCTCGGAAGGGACCCGCGATGACCGCGCCCTCCGTCACCTTCGGCGACGGTCCCCTCTCGCGTGCCGCCGCCCTCGTCCACACCCTCGTCACCGTCGAAGCCCTGCTGCTCGTGGCCGCCGCGCCGGGACTGGTCCTCCTGTTCCTCGTCGGCCCGGACCCGTCCAACCTCCCGCTGGCCGCCGTGGGGCTGCTCCCGCTCGGCCCGGCCCTCTCGGCCGCCCTCTACGCCCTGCACCACCGCGACCGCGACCTCACCGACCTCCACCCGGCCCGCACCTATCTCCGCGGCTGGCGCCTGGGCGCCCTCCCGGTCCTGCGGCTGTGGGCGCCCCTGCTGGCCTGGCTCACGGTCATCGCCTTCACGCTCACCCACTTCACGGCGACCGGACTGCCCGGCTGGTGGGCGGTGCTGCTGGCCGGCATCGGGCTCGGCTCCCTGCTCTGGGGCGCCCACGCGCTCGTCCTGACCTCGCTGTTCACCTTCCGCGCCCGCGACACCGCCCGCCTCGCCGCGTACTTCCTCTTCCGGCACGGCCGCACCACCCTCGCCGCCGCCTCCCTGCTCGTGCTGACCGCCGGCCTCACCGCCCTGCTGACCGAGGCCCTGCCCGCCCTGCTGGCCGCCCCGCTGCTGCTCTCCCTGCTCCACAGCAGCCGCCCGGTGATCGCCGAGACCAAGAAGGACTTCACCGCATGACACACAGGATCCGGTACGGCGGCGACTACAACCCCGAGCAGTGGCCCGAGGAGGTCTGGGACGAGGACCACCGTCTGTTCACCCGGGCCGGCATCGACACCCTCACCGTCGGCGTCTTCTCCTGGTCCCTCACCCAACCCGCCGAGGACACCTACGACTTCACGGTGCTCGACCGCGTCCTCGACCGGGCCGCCGCCGAGCACCGAAGCGTCTGCCTGGCCACCGGCACCGCGGCCCTCCCGCCCTGGCTCGCCCAGCGGTACCCCGAGGTCAACCGCACCGACTTCGAGGGCCGGCGCCACCGCTACGGCCAGCGCCACAACTTCTGCCCCAGCTCACCCGCGTACCGCCGGCTCGCCACCGCGATGGCCGCCCGCCTCGCCGAACGGTACGCCGGACACCCGGCGTTGCTCGCCTGGCACATCAACAACGAGTACGGCGGCGCCTGTTACTGCGACCGCTGCGCCGAGGCCTTCCGCGACTGGCTGCGGGACAGGTACGGCACCCTCGACGCCCTCAACGACGCCTGGTGCACCACCTTCTGGTCCCACCGCTACACCGACTGGGGCCAGATCGAGCCTCCCAGCGCCCTCACCGAGCACTGGCGCGGGCCCGACCACACCGCCTTCCAGGGCACCACCCTCGACTACTTCCGCTTCACCACCGACGCGCTGCTCGGCTGCTTCCTCGCCGAGAAGGAGGCGATCCGGCACCACGACAGCGAGACGCCCGTGACCACCAACCTCATGGGCATGTTCCGCCCCCTCGACTACCACCGCTGGGCCCCCCACCTCGACTTCGCCTCCTGGGACAGCTACCCGCCCCTCGACGCCCCGCCGACCTGGGCCGCCCTCGGCCACGACCTGATGAGGGGGCTCAAGGACGGTGCCCCTTTCTGGCTGATGGAACAGACCCCGTCGACGACGGCCTGCCGGGACGTGAACCCCCTGCGCCGTCCCGGTGAGCTGCGTCTGGCCACCTTCCAGGCGATCGCCCACGGCGCCGACGCGACCCTGTACTTCCAGATGCGCGCCTCACGCGGCGCCTGCGAGAAGTACCACGGCGCGGTCATCGGCCACGCGGGCCGGGACGACACCCGCGTCTTTCGCGAAGTCGCCGAACTGGGACGGCAGTTGGAGCAGCTGGGCGCGGCGACGCTCGGCGCCCGCACCCCCGCCCGTACCGCCCTGCTCTTCGACTGGGACAGCTGGTGGGCCCTGGAGATCTCCGACGGCCCCTCCCGGTCGGTCCGGTACCAGGAGGTGGTCCACGCCTACTACCGGGCCGCCCGCGAGGCGGGCGCCGACGTGGACGTCGTCCCGCAGACGGCCGACCTCACACCGTACGACGTCGTCCTCGCACCCGTCCTCCACCTGGTCAAGGGTGATTTCGCCGACCGTCTCGAAGCGGTGGCCCGACGCGGCGGAACGGTCCTGACCACGTTCCTCTCCGGCCGCGTCGACGAACACGACCGCGCCTTCCTCGCCGACGTCCCCGGGCCCCTCGCGCCCCTCATGGGCGTCCGCGTCGACGAATGGGACGCCCGCCCACCGGAGTTCGCGCAACCTGTCCCCGAACTGTCGGCCGAGGCACGGCTCGTCTTCGAACTCGTCCTGCCCCGCGGCGCCGAGCCGATCGCCACGTACGGCACGGACTTCTACGCCGGAACCCCCGCCGTCACCCGGCACGCGTTCGGCGAGGGCGAGGGCTGGTATGTCGCCACCGCCCTCGACCGTCGAGGCGTGGAGCAGGTGGTGCGCCGCGTCCTGGCCCGCCACGACCTGATCGGCCCGTACGCCGACCAGGAGGGCCTGGAGACCGCGACCCGCGTCGCCCCCGACGGCACCCGCCTCCTCTTCCTCCTCAACCACGCGACGGAAGCGGCCGAGTTGACGGCCCACACCACCGCGACCGACCTGCTCACCGGCAAGCAGGTCAAGGGCGGCGACCCGCTCACCCTCGACCCGCTCGGCGTCGCCGTACTGCGCCTTCAGTAGATCGTCCGCCCCCGCCCGTCCGGCACCCCGGACTTCCGGAAGAAGTAGCTGTTGATCTGGTCGCGCCACTCGCGGGCGCTGCGGAGCTGCTCCTCGTACCGCTCCGCCACCCGCGCATGGCGCTCCGGAGCGACGACGTCCGCGAGCGAGGCCCACACCTTCCGCGCCCGCTCCACCTCCTCCACGCCCTCGAAGTGCGTGTCGTAGATGTGCTGGATCACGGTCCTGCCGCTCTTCAGGACATGTCCGTACGGCACATGGTGGAAGAACAGCAGCAGTTCGTCCGGGCAGCTCTCCGGCGACTCGTACACCTCCGCCCACGGCTTGGCGTACTGCCCCGCGTACCCCGTGCCGGTGGCGCGGCTGCGGTCCACGCCGACCCCGTCGCGGTCGGCGAAGTGGTAGGTGCCCCAGGGGCTGTACTCGTAGCCGTCCACGCTCGGCCCGTAGTGGTGGCCGGGCTGCACCATGAAGCCGACCCCCAGCGGGGCCGTGTACTTCTCGTACGTCCGCCACGAACCGTCGAGCACGGAGCGCAGCCCGTCGGCCAGCCGCCCGGGGGCACCGGGGAAGGTGAGCCCGATCCACTCGTCGAGGATGCCGCCCGGATCCGCGTCCGGCCGCCAGGCCAGCCGCCCGAAGGTGTAGAGGTTGGCCTGGGCGAGGGGGTGCCCGGTCCAGAAGGGGTCGTCGCCGGCGTTGGACACGGCCACGAGCTCCTCGAAGGGCAGCCCGTCCCGGGCGCCGAAGCGCAGTACCTCGCTCCACATCGGGCCGAGCCAGCAGACGTGGCGTTGCTGGCCGGTGTACTCCTGGGTGGCCTGCAGCTCCACGGCGAGAGCGGTGTGTGACATGGCACTGATCAGCGGCGACACCGGCTCCCGCACCTGGAAGTCCATCGGCCCGTGCTTCACCTGCAGCACGGCGTTCGCCGCGAACTCCCCGTCCAGCGGCACGAAGTGGTCGTACGCGGCCCGCGCCCGGTCCGTCGCGCGGTCCCGCCAGTCCTGGCGGTGGTCGTAGACGAAGGCCCGCCAGTGGACCGTGCCGCCGTACGGCCGCAGAGCGGCGGCCAGCATGTTCGCGCCGTCCGCGTGACTGCGGCCGTACGCGAAGGGACCCGGCTGCCCCTCCGAGTCGGCCTTCACGACGTAGCCGCCGAAGTCGGGGATCGCCTCGTACACCCGCGCGGTCGCCCCGGCCCACCACTCCCGCACGCCGTCGTCGAGGGGGTCGGCCGTCTCCCGCCCGCCGAGCACCATCGGCGCGGCGAACGTGACCGAGAGATGGGTGCGGATGCCGTACGGCCGCAACGCCCCCGCGATGTCCGCCACTTCACCGATCCGGTCGGTCAGCAGACGCGCCTCGGCCGCGTGCACGTTGACGTTGTTGACGGCCACGGCGTTGATCCCGCAGGCCGCCAGCAGCCTGCCGTACGCCCGCACGCGCTCCAGGTCCCCGCGGGCCCGTCCGTCCGCCCAGAACAGCGAACCGCCGGCGTACCCCCGCTCGACCTGGCCCATGACCGGGTGCACGGCCACGTTGTCCCAGTGGTCCAGCATCCGCACCGCCAACGCGGGCCGATGTTCCCGGAGTTGGCGCTCGCCTTCGAACGCCGCCGCACCGAGCCGTACGACGTGGAAGAAGCCGTACAGCAGTCCGCGCCCGCCGGACGCCGTGACCGTCGTACGACCGTCACGGCGTCCGAGCGTGAACGCCTCGCTCTCGTCGTCACCCGTCGACTCCAGCACCAGCTCCGGGTCCTTGGACACGAGAGCGCCGCCGAACCGGGCGCAGGCCTCGGCCGCTTCCGCGTGCACCGTCTCCACCAGCGGCCCCGATCCCCGGATCAGGATCCGCCGGCCGCCGAGCGCCCGGAACGCCTCCTCCGGCAGCCAGGCCGGATCGACACCCTCGGACAGGACGGGTACGGGAAGCGACATGAGACCCCCAACTCCATTGCTCAGGCGAGCAGTTCGACCTCCGACACGGTCGCCTGGCCGTCGAACACCAGACGGTACTTCCCGTACGTACCCGGGTTGCCCACGCTGAACGCCCGGGTCTGCCGGTCCCAGGTGAAGGACTCGCCGGACCGCTGGTCGAGCGTCTTCCACGTGGTGCCGTCGGCGGAGCCCTGGAGCGTCCAGCCGGTCGGCGCCTTGGTGTGGTCCCCCGAGGAGGTCAGCGTGTACTGAAGGCCCTTGACCGGACCGGAGACCGGCAGGTCCACGGAGGTCACGGTGGCGTCCGTCGCCGAGGTGTTGTCGAACAGCGGCCCGTCACCCTTCAGTACGTCCGCGCGAGGCGTCGCCACCTGGTCGCCCTGGGTGATGGACACCGGCCCCGCGTTCTTGCCGGAGCCCCAGCCCGAGGGCTTGGCCCCCATGTCGAACTCGATGACCCCGCCCTTCGACAGCAGCGAGTGCGGCAGCGAAGTCGAGTTCCACGCACGGCCGTTGAAGCGCACGCCCTGGACGTAGACGTTCTTCTGGCTGTTCCTCGGCGCCTTGATCACCAGGTCCTGCCCGTTCTCCAGGTGCACCGTGGCCTTCTTGAACAGCGGGGAGCCGATGGTGTACTCGCCGCTGCCCATGACCAGCGGGTAGAAGCCGAGCGCGGAGAAGAGGTACCAGCCCGACTGCTCGCCGTTGTCCTCGTCGCCGTGGTAGCCCTGGCCGATCTCGCTGCCCACGTAGAGCCGGGACAGTATCTCGCGGACCTTCGCCTGCGTCTTCCACGGCTGGCCGGCCGCGTCGTACAGGTACGGGATGTGGTGCGCGGGCTGGTTGGACTGCCCGAGCATGCCCATCCGGGTGTCGCGGGCCTCGGTCATCTCGTGGATGACGCCGCCGTACGAGCCGGAGAAGCGCGGATCGGCCGTCTCCGGCGTGGAGAAGAACGTGTCGAGCTTCTTCGCCAGCGCGTCCCGGCCGCCGTACAGGTTGGCCAGGCCCCGGGTGTCCTGCGGGACCGTGAAGGCGTACCCCCAGCCGTTGCTCTCGGTGTAGTCGTAGCCCCACACGCGCGGGTCGTACGTCGAGGCGTCCAGCCGCCAGTCGCCCCGGTCGTCCCGGCCCTGGAAGAAGTCGACCTGCTTGTCGTAGAGGTTGACGTAGTCCTGGGCGCGGTTGAGGAAGTACGCGGACTCCTCCTTGTAGCGCCTGTCACCCGTCTTCGCGTAGAGGGCCCGGCCCATCCGCGCGATGCCGTAGTCGTTGTTGTAGCCGTCCATCGCCCACGAGAAGCCCTCACCCGTGGAGGTGGTGGTGTAGCCGAGGAACGGGGAGGTGGCCATGCCCTTGCGGCCCACGCCCGACGTCGGCGGAACGACCGTCGCGTTCTTCACGGCCGCGTCGTAGGCCGCCTTCGCGTCGAACTTCACGCCCTTGACGTAGGCGTCCGCGAAGGCCACGTCCGAGGACGTGCCGGTCATCAGGTCCGCGTAGCCGGGGGAGGACCAACGGGCCGTCCAGCCGCCGTCCTTGTACTGCTGGACGAACCCGTCCACCATCTCGCCCGCCTGACTGGGCGTCAGCAGCGAGTAGGCGGGCCAGGTCGTCCGATAGGTGTCCCAGAAGCCGTTGTTGACGTACACCTTCCCGTCGACGATCTTCGACCCGGTGTGGGTCGGGGTGTCCGCCCCGGGCATCGGGGAGAACGGCGAGGCGTACTGCTCCTTCGAACCCACCTTCTCGAAACCGGAGTTGGGGTACAGGTACAGCCGGTACATGCTGGAGTACAGGGTGGTCAGCTGGTCGCTCGTCGCGCCCTCGACCTCCACCTTGCCCAGCAGCCCGTCCCAGGCCCGCTGGGCGTCCTTCTTGACCGTGTCGAAGGACGTGCCGTCCGGTATCTCCTGACGCAGGTTGTCCTTGGCCTGGTCGACGCTGATCAGCGAGGTGGCCAGCCGCAGGTTCACGGTGTGGTCGGAGCCCGCGTCGAAGCGCAGGTAGCCCTTGACGCCGCTCGCCGAGCCGTCCGTCACGGGCCTGTCGAAGACGCCGTACACGAACAGCCGGGTGGCGCCGGTCGACAGCCCGGACTTGACGTCCGAGTAGCCGGTGACGACCCCGTTCGCCTTGTCGAGGGTGAGCCCCGCCTGCTCGGTGACGTTGTCGAAGACCACGCTCGCGTCGTCGCCCGGGTAGGTGAAGCGCAGGGCCGCCGCATGGTCGGTCGGGGCCATCTCGGCCTTCAGACCGTTCTCGAAGCGCACCCCGTAGTAGTACGGCCGCGCGGTCTCGTTCTCGTGCCGGAACGCCAGCTCACGCGCCTCGCGGCCGGTGTCCGGAGTGCCGGCGGCCGCCGACGGCATCAGCTGGAAGGTCTGCCGGTCACCCATCCACGGGCTCGGCTCGTGGCTCGCGCTGAACGCCTGGATCGTCGGCAGGTTGTCGTCGTTGTTGGCCCGCGCGTAGTCGTACAGCCAGCTCAGCGAGGACGCGTTGGTCACCGGGGTCCAGAAGTTGAACCCGTGCGGCAGCGCGGTCGCGGGGAAGTTGTTGCCGCGCGAGAAGCCGCCGCTGGAGTTGGTGCCCCGGGTGGTCAGCACGTAGTCCGACAGATGCGCCTTCGGCTTCTCCTGCGCCACCGGCCTGATCGCCAGGTCGTCCAGCCAGCCCCGGAACTTCGCCGGGCCCTTGGGGGAGTCGTACCCGATCAGGATCCGGTCGACGGTCTTCCCGGCCGCGACCGACCCGATCCTGGAGACCACGTTGTTCCACTGGTTGACGTACAGCACCTTCGACGCGCCCTGGCCCTGGGGACTGAGCGGGAAGCCGTGCTGGTCGGCGGCGCCCAGGTCGCTGAGGTAGGTGCCGTCGGTGAAGACCAGGTCGACGGAGACGTTCGTGGCGTCGTAGTCGCGGTCGCCGTCGGCCATCTGCGGATACAGCCGGTACGACAGCTGGGTGTCCCGGTCGACCTTCACGTTCACGTCGAAGATCTTGTTGTACGAGTACGCCCGCCCGTCGGCCGTGTGCCGGCCGGCGTAGCGCAGCGCACGCTTTCCGGTGAACCCGGCGGCCGCCTTCGCGGTCGGCGACCCGGCGGGCCCGCGGTCGACCAGGGACAGCATGTCCTCGGGCACCGAGCCGCCGCTGCCGCCCGTGGAGAGCTGCAGGTCCGCCAGCTGCAGGATGTCGGCGCCGTTGTTCCTGGTGATGTCGAGCCGGAAGTGCGCGTACTCGGCCGGCGCCGCGAGGTCGTACTGCTTCGTCTGGAACCGCTCCGAGAAGGACTGACCGGAGCGGGTGTCGAGGGTCTTCCAGTCCTTGCCGTCCGTCGAGCCCTGCAGGGTCCAGTCCTGCGGGTCGCGCCCGGCCTCGTCATTGGCGGAGGTCAGCGCGTAGGTGGTGATCGCGTACGGCTTGTCGAGGTCGAACTCCACCCAGCCGGTGGGCGCGAAGGTCAGCCACTTGGTGCCGGACTCGCCGTCGACGAGGTTCTCCTTCACCTCGCCGCCGCCCGAGTTCTCGCTGCTGGCCCGGACGTCCGTGACATGGTCGTTCACGTTCCCGGCGACACCGCTGCTGTAGCCGCCGTCGACGCCGGATGCCCGCTTGCTCCCGTCCGGCGCGGTGTCCACCGTGTTCAGCCAGGTCGGCGCCGGGTCTCCCGCCTCGAAGGAGGACGCGAACTCCCGGTCCGCCGCGGCCGGAGCCTCCGGCAGAGCGACCGCCGCCCCCTGCGACCCCACGGCCATGACAAAGGCGGCCGTGAGAACGACCGCCGTACCCCGCCTGTGCCGAGTTCTGTGTCTCATGGACCAGCACCCTCCCGCGCCATCTGGACAACGTTGTCAACTTTGCTGCGCAGAGACCAGTAGTGGGTCAAGTGGTCTGTGCTGTCAAGGGTGTTGAGTGTGGCATTCAGGGCTTATGTCGCGGATTTTTCCGGCAAGCGGTACACAGGGCGCTCATATTTCCGGCAGGTCTCAACTCGGAAAAGACCGATGGCCAACCCTGCATTCGATCTTGCTCCGTCCGCGGGAAGTGGACTATACCTGTCGGCACTTCACACGATCGACACGGCATGATCCGTACGTCCTGCACGACCCTGCTTGACCTGACCGCGGTGCCCGGAGGATCCGGTTCACCGCCTGAGTCCTGGAGAAGGCGAGGACTGTGAGCGTGACTCCACCCAGGCGAGAACGCGCGGGCCACCTGCGGCGCCGGCCGAGCAGCGCCGTGGAGGGCCGGCCCGGCCCAGGTGAGGACGTTCAGCGCGCAGGTCATTTCCCCGAGCGCCTGTGTCTGTCGCGCCGTCGGACGGAGGGGGAACGTGCAGGCGCGGATCGTCGACAGCTGTGGGCGACCCGTACCCGATGCAGTCCGAGGCTCTGCGCGCCACCGGCGAATCCGCGAACCTTCCGGGCCCCAACCACGCGGCGACTCTTCGTACATCGCCGGCATGTCAACTACGCGGTTCCTGACCACTTCACCCATGCGCGTGAAGTGGCCGTCCCGGCTCCGTCCCGGGGCGTCCTCAGGGGCCCTCGATTCCTCCACTGGCTGAAGCGGGCAGTTCCCTCGAAGGAGTTCTGATGGGTTCCACGCACACCGAGAGCAACGGCACCGACGACCGCGACATGACCGGAGTCGGCCGCCGCGATCTGATCAAGCGATCGGCCGCGCTCGGCCTGATCTCCGTCCCCACGATGAGCTTTCTGTCGGCGTGTGCCAGCAGCGGCGGCGGCGACAACGGAAGCAAGGCCAAGGCGGGCAAGAAGACCGCCAAGAACCCCCTCGGCGTCAACGAGACCGCGGGAATGGAGTTCGTGCTCTTCGACGGCGGCTTCGGCAAGGAGTACGCCCAGGACGCCGTGAAGATCTACGAGAAGAACTTCCCGAAGGTGAAGGTGAAGTTCTCCGCCACCCAGAAGATCCAGTCCACCCTTCAGCCCCGCTTCAACCAGGGAACACCGCCGGACCTCATCGACAACTCCGGCGCCGAGCAGATGGACATGGGCGTGCTGGTCGGCAAGAACCAGCTCGCCGACCTCACCCCGCTGCTCGACGCCCCGTCCTACGACGACCCGAACAAGAAGGTCCGTGACACGCTGCGTCCCGGCATCGTGGAGATGGGTCAGTTCGACGGCAATCCGGTGTGGATCATGTACTACGCCTACACGGTGTACGGCGTCTGGTACTCGCAGAAGGCCCTGGACTCGCTCGACGCGGAGTACCCGAAGACGTGGGACGAGATGCTCGCGGTGTGCGAGAAGGCCAAGAAGAAGGGCATGGCGGGCTGGACGTACGCGGGCAAGTACCCGTACTACATCCCGTTCTCGCTCTACCCGATGATCGGCAAGGTGGGTGGACGCGAGGTCCTCGACGCCATCGACAACCTTGAGCCGAACGCGTGGAAGCACCCGGCCGTCAAGGCGTGTTTCGACGCCTATTACGAGCTCTACAAGAAGGGTTACATCCTCCAGGGCACGCCGGGCCTGGACCACATCCAGTCGCAGACCGCGTGGGCCAAGGGCAAGGCGCTGTTCATCCCGAACGGATCCTGGGTCGAGAACGAGTCGGCGAACGTCATTCCCTCCGACTTCAACCTGGCCGTCTCCGCGCCGACCGGCATCGACAGCTCCGACAAGATGCCGTTCGGGACGATCTGGGCCTCGGGTGGTGAGCCTTTCATCGTGCCGGCCAAGGCGAAGAACCCCGAGGGCGGCATGGAGCAACTGCGCATCATGCTCAGTGAGGCCTCCTCGAAGAACTTCACCACCAAGGTGAAGTCGCTGACCGCGTACAACGGCGGAACCACCGGGATCTCCCTGACACCGGGGCTCACGTCCGGTGTGGCGGCGCTGAAGCTGGCCGGACAGAACGTGCTCAATCCGCGCCTGCAGGACTGGTATGTACAGCTGCAGAAGGAGCAGATCGGTGTGGCGGGCCTCGGTGAGATGATGGCGGGCCGGGCCACCCCGGCGGAAACCATCAAGAAGATCCAGGGCTTTGCCGACGCGGCCGCCAAGGACACGTCGATCAAGCACTACAAGCACCAGTGAGAGTCCGTCACCAGCGGCAGCACCCGCCCAGAGATCGGGGTAGGTAGTAATGCAGCACGGCAAGTACCGGTTCATCGTGGGGTTCTTGGCGCTTCCCCTGGGCCTTTACGCGCTATTCGTCGTCTGGCCGTTCATCCAGTCCATCTACTACTCGTTCACGGACTGGACCGGTCTCAGCCCCGAATTCAAAATGGTCGGCTTCGACAACTACAGAAGGATGTTCCACGACGAGATCTTCTGGAAATCGCTGGAACACAGCCTGCTGTTCGCGTTGGTGCTGCCGCTGGTGACGATCAGCCTGGCCCTGTTCTTCTCGTTCATGATCAACGTGGGCGGGCGGAGGAGGAAGGGCGGCCCGGCGATCTCCGGTGTCCGCGGGTCCTCTTTCTACAAGATCGTCTACTTCTTTCCGCAGGTGCTCTCGATCGCCATCGTCGCCTTGTTGTTCGCTTTCGCGTACAACCCGGACAGCGGCGCGATCAACTCGTTCCTGCGCGGCATCGGACTCGACAGCGTCCAGCCCCTGTGGCTGGGTGACCCGAGCCTGGCCCTGTGGTGCGTGATGGCGGTGCTCGTATGGTCCACGGTCGGCTTCTTCGTGGTCCTCTTCTCCGCCGGCATGGCCTCCATCCCGGCGGACCTCTACGAGGCCGCGCTGCTGGACGGAGCGAATCGCATCAGCACGTTCTTCCGGATCACCCTGCCGCTGTTGTGGGACACCGTGCAGTCCGGCTGGGTCTACATGGGCATCCTGGCCCTGGGCGCCGAGTCGTTCGCGGTCGTGCAGATCATGACGACCGGACCCGGTGGTCCCGACTACTCGACCACCGTCATGGTCCTGTACGTGTACCAGAAGGCGTTCCGTGACGGGCAGGCCGCCTACGCGACCACCATCGGCGTCGCCCTGCTGGTCGTGACGCTGCTGTTCGCGGCGATCGTGATGAGGCTGGGCCGACGCGAGCGGTTGGAGTACTGATCAGATGAAGACGACCGACACCCATGCCTCCGTACCGGCCGAGTCCGGGGCCACCGTCAGCAAGGTCGACGTCCCGGCCGCCAAGCCCGCGAAGGAGAAGACCGAGGGCAGGGTCCTCAACGTCTTCTCGCACGGGATGCTCGTCCTGTGGGCCTTCATGGTCGTGCTGCCGCTGCTGTGGGCGGTGATGACGTCCTTCAAGGACGACAGTTCCATCTTCAGCTCACCCTGGGCGCTGCCGGACAAGCTGCACTTCGACAACTGGGCGCGGGCCTGGACCGACGCCAACATGAGCGACTACTTCCTCAACACCATCCTGGTGGTGGCGGGCTCGCTCATCGGCACCCTGGTGCTCGGCTCGATGGCGGCGTACGTCCTCGCCCGGTTCGACTTCCCGGGGAACCGCTTCATCTATTTCCTCTTCATCGGCGGCATGAGCTTCCCGATCATGCTGGCGCTGGTCCCGCTGTTCTATGTCGTCAACAACATGGGCCTGCTGAACACGATCCACGGGTTGATCCTGGTCTACATCGCCTACTCGTTGCCGTTCACGGTCTTCTTCCTGACGGCGTTCTTCCGCACTTTGCCGACCTCGGTCGCGGAAGCGGCCTTCGTCGACGGGGCCTCGCACACCCGCACGTTCTTCCAGATCATGCTGCCCATGGCCAAGCCCGGCCTGATCAGCGTGGGCATCTTCAATTTCCTCGGCCAGTGGAACCAGTACATGCTGCCCACGGTGCTCAACACCGACCCGGACAAGCGCGTGCTCACCCAGGGGCTTGTCCAGCTCGCGGCCAGCCAGGGGTACAAGGGCGACTGGTCCGGTCTCTTCGCGGGCCTGGTGATGGCGATGTTGCCCGTGCTGGCGGCGTACATCGTCTTCCAGCGGCAGGTGGTGCAGGGACTGACGGCCGGCGCCCTCAAATAAAGCCCGCGGGACTCCACGAGCGCCGCTCCCTTTACCGGGGGGCGGCGCCGCTCATATGTGCGTCCATACACCCGGATCCGGTTCAACCTCTTGACGGGAGGCAACCCGAACGGCTCAGCTTAGAGTTCACTAGTTGGACATAGTCGGGGCCTCATCGAGGCGGTCCCGTGCGCAGGAGGTCGTCGTGGAGACTCCGGGGTCGCAGTCGTCGCTGCACCGAGCCAACCTGGAACGGGTCGTACGGGCCGTCCGGCTGGCCGGGTCCCTCACGCAGGCGGAGATCGCGAGGACCACGGGCCTGTCCGCGGCGACGGTCTCCAACATCGTCCGTGAGCTCAAGGACGGCGGAACCGTCGAGGTCACGCCCACCTCGGCGGGCGGCCGCAGGGCCCGCAGCGTCTCGCTGAGCGGGGACGCCGGCATCGTCATAGGAGTCGACTTCGGGCACACGCACCTGCGGGTCGCCGTCGGCAACCTCGCCCATCAGGTGCTCGCCGAGGAGTCCGAGCCGCTGGACGTGGACGCCTCCTCGACCCAGGGCTTCGACCGGGCGGAGGAGCTGGTCAATCGCCTGATCAGCGCAACGGGCGTGGACCGCTCGAAGATCGCCGGGGTGGGCCTCGGCGTACCCGGGCCGATCGACGTGGAGTCCGGGACGCTGGGCTCCACGGCCATCCTGCCGGGCTGGACCGGCACCAGGCCCGCCGAGGAGCTGCGGGGGCGGCTCGGCGTGCCGGTGCACGTGGACAACGACGCGAACCTCGGCGCCCTCGGCGAGCTGGTCTGGGGCAGCGGCAGAGGCGTTCGTGATCTCGCGTACATCAAGGTCGCCAGCGGTGTGGGCGCCGGGTTGGTGATCAACGGGAAGATCTATCGCGGGCCGGGTGGCACAGCGGGAGAAATCGGTCATATTACTCTTGATGAATCCGGCCCCGTCTGCCGCTGCGGAAACCGGGGCTGCCTGGAGACCTTCGCGGCCGCGCGCTATGTGCTGCCGCTCCTCCAGTCCAGTCACGGCACGGATCTGACGATGGAAGGCGTCGTGCGGCTGGCCAGGGACGGAGACCCGGGCTGCCGTCGGGTGATCGCCGACGTCGGCCGCCACATCGGCTCTGGAGTCGCCAATCTCTGCAATCTGCTGAACCCGAGCCGGGTGGTGCTCGGCGGTGATCTCGCCGAGGCCGGTGAGCTGGTGCTCGGGCCGATCAGGGAGTCCGTCGGCCGCTACGCCATCCCCAGCGCGGCGCGCCAACTGTCCGTTCTCCCCGGGGCACTTGGGGGCCGTGCGGAGGTGCTCGGAGCACTCGCTCTCGCGCTCAGTGAGATGGGTGATTCGACCCTTTTGGACGGCACGCTCACTGCGGCGACCCCTGCCTTCACTTAGAGAACGGATGGCACCGTTGCCATCTCGTTAAGGATTTACTTCTTGACGTCGCACGTGTGGCCGAGTTGACTTCCAGCCACCTCGGCCGCAACGTCGCGGCCTCGTCAGGGAGGTTTCTGAAGTGAACACGCGTATGCGTCGTGCCGCGTTTGCCGTTGCTGCCGGTGCGATGGCCGTTTCGCTGGCCGCCTGTGGCTCTGCCAAGGAGTCCGGCAACAAGAGCAGCTCTTCGAGCTCGGCGTCCAAGAAGGGCGACAACATCAAGGTCGGTCTCCTGCTTCCGGAGAACCAGACCGCGCGTTACGAGAAGTTCGACAAGCCCCTGATCGAGAAGAAGGTCAAGGAGCTGACCAACGGCAAGGGCTCGGTCGTCTACGCCAACGCCAAGCAGGACGCCAGCCTCCAGGCCCAGCAGGTCGACACCATGGTCACCCAGAAGGTCGACGTGCTGATCGTGGACGCGGTGGACTCCGCGGCCATCAAGAACTCGGTCCAGAAGGCCAAGGACGCCGGCATCCCGGTCGTCGCCTACGACCGCCTCGCCCAGGGCCCGATCTCCGGCTACACGTCCTTCGACAACGAGACCGTCGGCAAGACGCAGGGCCAGGCCCTGCTCACCGCCCTCGGCTCGAAGGCCAAGTCCGGCGACATCGTCATGATGAACGGCTCGGTCACCGACCCGAACGCCGCCCAGTTCAAGAAGGGCGCCCTCTCCGTCCTCCAGGGCAAGGTGAACATCGGCAAGTCCTACGACACCAAGGACTGGAAGCCGGAGAACGCCAACGCCAACATGGAGGCGGCGATCTCGGCCCTCGGCAAGAACAAGATCATCGGTGTCTACTCGGCCAACGACGGCATGGCCGGCGGTATCATCACCGCCCTCCAGGCCGCGGGCCTGAAGGTCCCGGTCACCGGCCAGGACGCGGAGCTCGACGCGGTGCAGCGCATCGTGACCGGCACGCAGTACATGAGCGTCTACAAGCCCTACCCGACCGAGGCCAACACCGTCGCGGAGATGGCCGTCGACATCGCCCAGGGCAAGGACCTCAGCTCCGTCGCCCCGGACAAGGTCGACAGCCCGACCAACAAGGGCATCCCGGCGAAGATCATCTCGGTCTACTCGCTGACCAAGGACAACATCAAGGACACCGTCATCAAGGACGGCATCTACACGGTGTCCGACATCTGCACGGCCCAGTACAAGGCCGCCTGCGACAAGATCGGCCTGAAGTAGACAGCGGCAGGTCCCTTCCCAGGTAGGGGAATTCGCTCTTGAATTCCCCTACGGGACGCCCGCTCCGAAGGCTCCTCCGGCGCCCCGCGCATCACACAGCCCCGCAAGCTAGCTGCGGGGCGCCGGACGGATCAGCCCCCCAAACTTCTGCACAACCTCCCGCCGGGTCAGGCGGCGAAGGAGATGGTTCACGTGTCCGCTACGCCCGTGCTGGCGTTGCGCGGGGTCTCCAAGCGGTTCGGTGCCGTCCAGGCGCTCACCGACGTAGAGCTTGAGGTCCACGCCGGTGAGGTGGTCGCCCTGGTGGGCGACAACGGCGCCGGAAAGTCCACGCTGGTCAAGACGATCGCCGGCGTGCACCCCATCGATGAGGGCGTCATCGAGTGGGACGGCAGGTCCGTCTCGATCAACAGGCCGCACGACGCGCAGAACCTGGGCATCGCGACGGTGTACCAGGACCTCGCGCTGTGCGACAACATCGACGTCGTGGGCAACCTGTACCTGGGCCGTGAGGTCCGCAAGTACGGCGTGCTCGACGAGGTCGAGATGGAGCGCCGCTCGCGCGAGCTGCTGGACCAGCTGTCCATCCGCATCCCCAGCGTGCGGATCCCGATCGCCTCGCTGTCGGGTGGTCAGCGCCAGACCGTCGCCATCGCCCGTTCCATGCTGGGCGAGCCCAAGCTGGTCATCCTCGACGAGCCCACCGCCGCTCTCGGTGTCGAGCAGACCGCGCAGGTCCTCGACCTCGTGGAGCGGCTGCGGGAACGTGGTCACGCCGTGATCCTCATCAGCCACAACATGGCCGACGTGAAGGCCGTCGCCGACAAGGTGGCGGTGCTGCGTCTGGGTCGCAACAACGGCGTCTTCGAGGTCAAGTCGACCTCGCAGGAAGAGATCATCTCCGCCATCACCGGCGCCACGGACAACGCCGTGACCCGTCGTGCGGCGCGCACCTCCGGGGAGATCAAGAAGTGAGCATCGACAAGACCTCCACGCCTCCCGAGGACCACGTGGTGGAGAACCCCGAAGCCGCGGCCGGTGCCGCGACCGTGGTCGACCCCCGGCTGCTGGTGCGCGAACAGGGCTTCGCGGGGTACATCACCGAGTTCAAGCGCAAGATCAAGGCCGGTGACCTGGGCTCCATCCCGGTCGTCATCGGTCTGGCGGTCATCTGGATCATCTTCCAGAGCCTGAACTCCAACTTCCTGAGCGCGAACAACCTCTCCGACATCTCCGTCGCGATGGTCGGTACGGGCATGATCGCCGTCGGCATCGTCTTCGTGCTGCTGCTCGGCGAGATCGACCTGTCGGTCGGCTCCGTCTCCGGTGTCGCGGGCGCGAGCTTCGCCGTGCTGAACGTCAACCACGGCATGAGCGAGTGGCTGGCGTTCGTCCTGGCGATCCTCACCGGCACCGTCGCCGGCGCGATCCACGGCTTCGTCTTCGCCAAGATCGGTGTGCCCGCGTTCGCGGTCACCCTGGCCGGCCTGCTGTTCTGGAACGGCTTCATGCTCCAGATCCTGGGCTCCAACGGCACGATCAACCTCAACAGCGACGGCATGGTCGCCAAGCTGACGACGTACTACTTCAGCGACGTGGCCGCCTCCTACGGCCTGGCCATCGCGGTGACCGCGCTGTTCTTCCTCAGCTCCTACTTCGGCAACAAGCGCCGCGAGGCGGCCGGCGTGCCGTCCCGGCCGGTCAGCGAAACCATTCTCCGTACGGTGCTGCTGGCGATCGTCGCCTTCGCGGTGGCCATCATCTACAACCAGTACAAGGGCCTGCCGCTGGCCGTCGTGATCTTCGTCGGCGTGCTGCTGGTCACGGACTTCGTCCTGCGCCGCACGCCGTACGGCCGGAAGATCTTCGCGCTCGGCGGCAGCGTCGAGGCCTCCCGGCGTGCCGGTATCAACGTGGAGATGGTCCGGATCTCGGTCTTCGCGATCTCCGGCACCTTCGCCGCGATCGGCGGTCTGTTCATCGCCTCGAAGATCGCCTCGGCCAACCAGGGCGCCGGTGGCGGTGACCTGCTGATGAACGCCATCGCGGCGGCCGTCATCGGTGGCACGTCCCTCTTCGGCGGCCGCGGCCGCACCTGGAACGCGCTCCTCGGTGTGCTGGTGATCGTCTCCATCCAGTACGGCCTGGCCCTGCAGGGCATCGCCTCGCCGGTGCAGTACATGATCACCGGTGGTGTTCTGCTGGCGACCGTCGTCATCGACGCGATCACCCGCAAGACGCAGAAGACGGCCGGACGCGCGTAACCGACCGCACCCGATGCCCGGCACCCCACAGGTGCCGGGCATCGTCGTGTCGTAGGACCGGCCGATCGTGGGTACAGCCGATCGCGTGACCCACGACGCACCGCCCGGGCGTCACCCGCACAGGCGGAACATTAGACTCGACAAGCCCGGCAACAGCTCTACTGCAAGGAGGCACGGGTGCCGCTGCTGACCCGTATCAGGGGACCGCGCGATCTGGACCGGCTCAGCCCCGAGGAGCTGGTGCAGCTGGCAGAGGAGATCCGGACCTTCCTCGTCGACGCCGTCTCCAAGACCGGCGGCCACCTCGGCCCCAACCTCGGTGTGGTGGAGCTGACCATCGCCCTGCACCGGGTCTTCGACTCGCCCCGGGACAAGGTGCTGTGGGACACCGGCCACCAGTCCTACGTGCACAAGCTGCTCACCGGCCGCCAGGACTTCTCGCGGCTGAAGATGAAGGGCGGTCTGTCCGGCTACCCCTCGCAGGCCGAGTCCGAGCACGACGTCATCGAGAACAGCCACGCCTCCACGGTCCTCGGCTGGGCCGACGGGCTCGCCAAGGCCAACCAGATCCTCGAGCGCGACGACCACGTGGTCGCCGTGATCGGTGACGGCGCGCTGACCGGCGGCATGGCCTGGGAGGCCCTCAACAACATCGCCGACGCCAAGGACCGCCCCCTCGTCATCGTCGTCAACGACAACGAGCGCTCCTACGCGCCGACCATCGGCGGCCTCGCCAACCACCTCGCGACCCTGCGCACCACCGACGGCTACGAGCGCTTCCTGGCCCGCGGCAAGGACCTCCTGGGGCGCACCCCGGTCGTCGGCAAGCCCCTCTACGAGACCCTGCACGGCGCCAAGAAGGGCCTGAAGGACTTCATCGCGCCGCAGGGCATGTTCGAGGACCTGGGCCTGAAGTACGTCGGCCCCATCGACGGCCACGACATCGAGGCGCTGGAGTCCGCGCTGGCCCGCGCCAAGCGGTTCGGCGGCCCGGTGATCGTCCACTGCCTCACCGAGAAGGGCCGCGGCTACCAGCCCGCCCTCCAGGACGAGGCCGACCGCTTCCACGGCATCGGCCCCATCCACCCCGACACCGGCCTGCCCATCAAGGCCTCCGGCGCCGACTGGACCTCCGTCTTCGGCGACGAGATGGTCGAGCTCGGCAGGGAGCGGAACGACATCGTCGCCATCACGGCCGCGATGCTCCAGCCGGTCGGCCTGAAGAAGTTCGCGGACGCCTTCCCCGAGCGGATCTACGACGTCGGCATCGCCGAGCAGCACGGCGCCGTCTCCGCCGCCGGCCTCGCGCACGGCGGACTGCACCCCGTCTTCGCCGTGTACGCCACCTTCCTCAACCGCGCCTTCGACCAGGTCCTGATGGACGTGGCCCTGCACAGGTGCGGGGTGACCTTCGTCCTGGACCGGGCCGGTGTCACCGGCACCGACGGCGCCTCCCACAACGGCATGTGGGACATGTCGATCCTCCAGGTCGTCCCGGGTCTCAGGCTCGCCGCGCCGCGCGACGCCGACCAGGTGCGCGCCCAGCTCCGCGAGGCCGTCCAGGTGAAGGACGCGCCGACCGTGGTGCGCTTCTCCAAGGGCGCCGTCGGACCCGCCGTACCCGCCGTGGGACGGGTGGGCGGCATGGACGTCCTGCGCGAGCCGGGCACGGACACGCCGGACGTGCTGCTGGTCTCCGTGGGCGCGCTCGCGCCCATGTGCCTGGAGATCGCCGAGCTGCTGAAGAAGCAGGGCATCTCCACCACGGTCGTCGACCCGCGCTGGGTCAAGCCGGTGGACGAGGCCATGGCCCCGCTCGCCGAGCGGCACCGGGTGGTCGTCACCGTCGAGGACAACTCCCGCGTCGGCGGCGTCGGTTCGGCGATCGCGCAGGCGCTGCGGGACGCGGGCGTCGACGTACCGCTGCGCGACTTCGGCATTCCGCCGCGCTTCCTCGACCACGCCTCCCGCGCCGAGGTGATGGCGGAGATCGGCCTCACCGCCCCCGACATCGCCCGCCAGGTCACCGGACTCGTCTCCAGGCTCGACGGCCGTTACGACCGCACCGCCGCCGAGGTCGAACCCGCACGGGACTGACGCGCGACCCGCCTCCCATGGGCCGCTCTCGCCACCGCCAGGGGTGGTGAAAGCGGCCCATTCGCGTGAATCCGCCCGCGCCGGGGCATACGCTCCCCCAACTCTCGACTTCGCTCGACCCGGGGGCACCCCCATCGCCCCCTCTCGATCATGTCGGGGACGACACAGCGTGGGAGGTACGCCCGTGAGCAGCACCCTCTTCAGGACCAAGAACATCGAGCAGTCCATCCGGGACACCGAGGAGCCCGAGCACGCGCTCCGAAAATCCCTGTCCGCCCTGGATCTGACGGTCTTCGGCGTCGGTGTCATCATCGGCACCGGCATCTTCGTCCTCACCGGCACGGCCGCCAAGAACACCGCGGGCCCCGCCGTGTCCCTGTCCTTCGTCGTCGCCGGCGTGGTCTGCGCGCTCGCCGCGCTGTGCTACGCCGAGTTCGCCTCCACGGTCCCGGTCGCGGGCTCCGCGTACACCTTCTCGTACGCGTCACTGGGTGAGTTCCCGGCCTGGATCATCGGCTGGGACCTGGTGCTGGAGCTGGCCCTGGGCACGGCGGTGGTGGCCGTCGGCTGGTCCGGCTACATCCACTCGCTGCTGGACAACGCGGGCTGGCATCTGCCCGCCTCGCTCAGTGGCCGGGACGGCGCCCACGGCTTCGGCTTCGACATCCTCGCCGCCGCGCTCGTCCTGCTGCTCACCGCCATCCTCGTCATCGGCATGAAGCTCTCCGCGCGGGTCACCTCGGTCGTCGTCGCCATCAAGGTCGCCGTCGTCCTCGTCGTCATCATCGCGGGCGCGTTCTTCATCAAGGGCGGCAACTACGACCCGTTCATCCCCAAGGCGCAGACCGTGGAGGCGGGGGGCAACCTCAAGGCGCCGCTGATCCAGCTGATGTTCGGATGGGCGCCCTCCAACTTCGGCGTCATGGGCATCTTCACCGCCGCGTCCGTGGTGTTCTTCGCCTTCATCGGCTTCGACGTCGTCGCCACGGCGGCGGAGGAGACGCGCAACCCGCAGCGGGACGTGCCGCGCGGGATCATCGGATCCCTGATCATCTGCACGACGCTCTACGTGGCCGTGTCGATCGTGGTGACCGGCATGCAGAAGTACACGAAGCTGTCGGTGGACGCACCGCTGGCCGACGCGTTCAAGGCGACGGGGCACCCCTGGTTCGCGGGTCTGATCAGCTTCGGCGCGGCGGTCGGCCTGACCACGGTCTGCATGATCCTGCTGCTGGGCCAGTCCCGCGTCTTCTTCGCGATGAGCCGCGACGGGCTGCTGCCCCGCTTCTTCTCCCACACCCACCCGCGCTTCCGCACGCCGTACCGCCCGACCATCCTGCTCGGCGTGGTCATCGCGATCGTCGCGGGCTTCACCAGCCTCAGCGAACTGGCCGAACTGGTGAACATCGGCACGCTCTTCGCGTTCATCGTCGTCGCGATCAGCGTCATCATCCTGCGCAACACCCGCCCCGACCTGGACCGCTCCTTCCGCACCCCGTGGGTCCCCTTCGTGCCGATCCTGTCGGTGCTCGCCTCCCTGTGGCTGATGCTCAACCTCCCCGCCGAGACCTGGCTCCGCTTCGCCATCTGGATGGTCATCGGCTTCGCGGTCTACTTCCTCTACGGCCGCACCCACAGCCGCCTGGCCCGCCGCGAGCAGCAGCCGGCGGTTGATTGAGGACGGGGATCGCCGGGTGCCGGGTGCCGGGTACAGGTTGGCGGCTGAGTCGGCTTGGCCGGCTGTGTCACTGGCGGCTGCGGGGTGGCCGGCCGGGCTGGACGGCGCGGCGGTCGGTGCCGGTCGCCCCGTCGGGCGGAGCGGCGTGCCGGTCCGTGGCTGGTCGTCCTGTCCGGGGGAGCGGCGTGCCGGTCCGCAGCTGGTCGTCCCCTCGGGCGCAGCGGCGTGCCGGTCCGCGGTTGGTCGTCCTGTCCGGGGGAGCGGCGTGCCGGTGCGTGGCCGGTTACCCCGTCGGGCAGAGCGGCGTGCCGGGTCCGTGGCCGGTTGCCCCGTCGGGCGCAGCGGCGCGCCGGCCCGCGGCTGGTCGTCCCATCGGGCAGGGCGGCGTGCCGGGTCCGTGGCCGGTGGCCATCGGTCGGGGCCGGCGGTGGAGGGGGCCGGTGCTCGTGACGCCGGTGTCGGCCGGGCAGCAGGGCGGTGTCGTGGTCGGCGGTCAGTGGGTGGTCAGGTCGGTCTGACCGTCCGCGGGCCCGCCACCTCCGCGCCCAACTCCGTCACCCGGCGCCGCAGTTCCCGGTCCGCCGTCACCACCAGGACCGGGCGGTCGGCCGCGGCCGCCACCAGCGCGACCATGTGGTCGTCCCCGCTGCCCGGCGCCGACTCGATCGCCACGCCCGGCACCGGCGTCACTCCGCGCGCCGCGCCCTCGACCACGAGCACGATCTCCACGGGCCCGGCGTGCCCCGGCACGCCGTCCGCAGCCAGCCGGTCCCGCAGCCGCTCCGCGGCTCCCCGCCGGTCCCGCCACCACCCGTCGGGCACCGATCCGACGACATTGGCGCTGTCGACGATCACCAGCAGCGGGTGGCTCTCACTCATGGGGCAAGGTTCGCACAGCCGTCGACCTCAGTCCGTCGGCTTCTCCTCGAAGCTCGCGTAGTACGCCGCCGCCATGTCCTCCTCGCCGTGCCCCAGGCTCGCCGCCCGTTCCATGCGTTCGGCGGTGGCCGTGGCCACGTCCAGGCGTACGCCGTTGTCCCGGCCGGCCTCGACGATGAGGCGGGCGTCCTTCCCGGCGGTGGTCACCGCGAACTGCGCGGGGGACAGCCGCCCCTCCAGGACCATCCCGGCCTTCGCCTTCAGATAGCCCATGTCCAGCGGCCCGCCCGCGATCAGGTCGAAGAAGCCGGCCGGGTCGACGTCCAGCGCCTTCGACAGGGCCAGCACCTCCCCGGCCGCCGCCGTGGCCGCGAGGACCCAGCTGTTGGCCACGAGCTTCAGCCGCGTCGCGCTGCCCGCCCCGCCATCGTCCCCGGTCCACACCGTCCGCGCGCCCACCGCGTCGAACACCGGCTCCACCGCCCCCCGTCCCTCGACGGGCCCGGCGGCCAGCACGGTCAGCTGCCCCGCCTCGGCGGGCTGGCGCGTACCGAGCACCGGGGCGTCGTAGAAGACGAGCCCCTTTTCGGCGGCGAACGCGGCCAGGTCGGCGACCGCGTCGATCCCGGCGGTGGTCGACTGCACCCACGCGGCGCCCGACCGCAGTCCGGAAGCGGCCTCGCGCATGACAGCGAGGGTCGCGGGACCGTCGTACAGCATGGTCAGGACGACGTCGGCGCCGCTCACCGCCTCCGCGGGCGTGTCGGCGATGTGCGCCCCGTCCGCGGCGAGCGGCTCGGCCTTGGCGCGGGTACGGTTCCAGGCGCGGACGGTGTGTCCGGCGCGGGCGAGGTTGCGGGCCATGGCGGCGCCCATGATGCCCGTACCGAGGACGCTCACGGTGAGCTTGTCGGTCATGAGATCGGCTTCCTTCTCACTTCTGTTGCCGGGGGTCGCGTTGCTGCTCGGGAACAGCCTGCCGGTTCAGTACCCCCTCGTGCTCGTGGGGCACGCGCCTCGGTGGGGCCGGACCGCGCGGCGCCGGGGCGGCCGCTTAAAGTGAACTGGTGAACGGCGACTGGCTTCTGCGCGGCCGTGACGGCCGGCTCAGTGTGTACCTCCCGACGGACGATGCCGTGCTGTGCCGGGCGGAACGCGCCCCCGGCGGCCCCTGGACGGACCCGCGCAGGGCCGGCGGCGAGCAGATGCTGCACCCGTCCTCGTGCGCCGTCGGTCAGGGCGCTGACCTCTACGCCCATCTGGTGTGCTGGCGCCCCACGACGGCCGGTGAGGCGGGCCTGGTGCACTCCACCCACTTCCGGCCCCGGCTCGCGGCCCTCGACTGGGCGTCCATCGGGCACCCCGACAAGAAGGGCGCCCTCACCGGCCCGCCCGCCGTCACGGTCGACGCGGAGGGCCGCGCCCATGTCTTCGTCCGCAACAAGGCGGGCGGGGTGAGCCTGGCCGCGCAGAAGGAGAAGGGCGGCTGGGAGCCCTGGGCGGACCTCAAGGGACGCGAAGTCCAGGGCGAGTTGGCGGCGGTGACGGGGGAGTCGGGACGCGTGGAGCTGTACGCGGCCGTCCCCGGCGGCATCCTGCACTGGCGCCAGGAGGAACCGGGCGCCACGCCCACGCTGGAGGAGGCGATGGAGGCACCGGTCCGCCCGGACACCCTGCGCGCCCTCGCCACGTCCCCCGACAGCACGACGCTCTTCTACACCGACGACTCGGGCGACCTGTGTGCCTGGCGCCCGGGCGCCAAGCCCGTCACGCTGCTGCCCTCCGCCGGGCCCGGTCCGGTCTCCGCCATCCGCTGCGAACTCGACGGCCACGACTGCACGTTGCTCGCCCAGCGCTCGGCGGCCGGCCGGGTCTCCTTCGCCGCGTACCCGACCGAGCAGGAGTCGGCGGGCGCCTGGTGGACCGACTCCGGACCCGCGCTGCCCGCGGACGCCACGGTCTCCCTGACGGTGGACCAGGACGACCGCGTGGTGGCGGCGACGCTGTCCCCGTCGACCGGCGTGCTCCTCCTCACCCGCCGCAAGGACGAACCGGGGCTGGCGCTGGAGGCGTGGCGGGAGGTCTGAGCCGGGCGAAGGGTGGGCACACGACCGTCACTCCGTGTTCGTCAAGTGTTCGACCTATGATGGGGCGCGCTCGGCCTCCCCGTGCAACAGGTGTTCGGGAATGGGCAGGTCAGCCTCGCCGGGCGGCAGGGAAGGGGCGGGCCACGTCATGCGGACCGGATCCGGGCGCGGCGCCGCCCGACGCAGAGCGGCCGACAGCGTAGTCGTACCCGAGGCGACCGGGCGGCAGGCGGCCGAGGCGACCGTGGAGGGCCGCTGGCTGGTGCTCGGCAAGGACGGCAGGCTGACTGCTTACGCCCGCACCCGCGGCGGTCTGCTGCGTTGGACCGAGGCCCGGCCGGGCGGCCCGCACTGGACGGGACCCGAGTTCTTCCCGGTGGCGGACCTCACCCAGCTCTCGATCGTCCAGGGCGCGGACACCTACGTCCACTTCCTGGGCCGGCGCGAGACACGCAAGGGCGACGGGCCGCCCGCCGTCGACATCGTGCACGCCATCCAGTACCAGACCGGCCGTCCGGTCACCGAGTGGCGCTCGCTCGGCAATCCGCACCAAGACCGGGAGAAGGCCGCGCGTTTCGGCATACCCGTGGGGGCGGTGAGCGGGTCGGGCCGGGTGCATGTCTTCGTGCGCAACGCGGGCCATGGGCTGATGCTGCGTCGGGAGGGACCGAGCGGGAAGTGGCAGCCCTGGGAGGACCTCAAGGGCAGCGGAGTGCAGGACGGACTTGCCGTCGTCGCCCATGGCTCCGGGCGCATCGAGGTGCTTGCGGGCGGCGCCCAGGACGCCATGTGGTGGCGGCAGCCGGAGGCCGACGGCGACTTCCGGCAGGAGCCGGACCTCGCGCTGCGGGTGACGCCGGGCACGGCGGCGGCCCTGGAGACGGCGCCGGACCGGGCGACGTACTACTGGACCGACCAGGACACGGGACAGTTCGTCGCCCACCGCCCCGGCGGCTGGCTGATCCCGCTCGGCGGGGCCCCGGCCGGCGACCCCCTGACGCTGCTGCGTGCGACGCTCGACGGTTTCGACTGCACGGTGCTGGCCCATCGTGGCCCCGACGGCCAGGTCATGCTCGCCGTATGCGGCGCCGAGAACGAACAGGCGGGCCTGTGGTGGGCCCCGACCGGCGAACAGTCCGTCGGCGCCCCGGCCCTGGCCCTGGACGCCCACGGCCGCGTCGTCCTGGCCACCGTCACCGCCGACGGCGCCCTCCACATCGCCCGCCAGTCCGGAGGCCCGGGCCTGGCCCTGTCCCCGTCGACCCGGGTTTGACGACTGCTCGGCCGGGGCGGCCGTCAGAGCCCGTGTCACATCCCCGGCCGGGCGCGCGATGTCTGGCACGCACTCTCCCGCTGCCTCAAGGGCGTGGGGGGCGGGAGTTCTCGGCAGTCCGAATCCAATCAGATCCGATGGTGATTGCTGACAGGGTTTGACGACAGACAGGGTCCGGTCCTCCGTACGGAAGGGCCCCACGGTGGCGAACCTTGTCTTCAAGCGGGTCTCGACCGACCAGCAGTCGACCGCCCGGCGACACCTGGTCCTGGACGAGGCTGCCATCGAGGACCCGGTCGTCTTCGAGGAGGACGCGGGCACCTCCAGCCGCCTCCACCCGCTCCAGCGCCCGGAGTTCCGCGAACTGCTCACCTACGCGCGGCCGGGCGACCGTGCACATCTCCGAGATGCTCCGCCTCGTACGCGGTACCGGGCACATCCTCGACGTGCTCGACGTCCTCCACCGCGACCAGGTGGCGCCCAGGGCGTCCCGGCTCAGCGAAAGGCCCGCCGCGAGTACGCAACCGCGTCAACACCCTCGCGGGCGAGACCCCCGTAGCGAGTCGTCCTGCTCGGAGCACCCCCGGGAGCGGCGCATCGGCATCGGCCCGATGGCCGTATCACTGCACGGCGTCAGGCGCTTCGACGGTAAACGTCACAACTTCGACCTCGGCATCGGAGGGCAAGCCGGGATAGTGGCCCTGGAGCCCCTTCTTGAGTTCGTCGATGCTCGTGCCGCCGTCGAGCCGGGCCTGGGCGGCGGTGAGGCGATCGAGCCGGTGGCGTTTGACGCCGGTGACGGTGCCGTTCAACGTGCGGTGGGCTTCGTCGTCCTCGAAGAGGAAGATCGCGGGGCCCAGTGCGATCGGATCGTCGTAGCGGACGGTGGTGTCCGGCAGAAGCTTCCGAATCGGCCGCAGTGTCGGCCCTTCGTCGGTCGGTACGGCGACGAAGATGTCGGGATGGAGGTCGAGAAGCGCTTGGCGGCAGCGACCGCACGGCGGGATGAGGCCGCGACCTTGATCTCCCGCGGCGGCGATGGTGACGAGCGGGCCGGCTCCCGCTGCGGCGGCGGCACCGAGTACGACGAGCTCGGCGCACGGACCGCCGGTGAAGTGGTGGACGTTGACCGCCTCATGGATCCTTCCGGCCGTGTCCATCGCCGCTGCGGCCACGGTGTGGTTCGGGTCGCTCCCGAGCGTGGCGGCGAGCCGTTCCGCAGTCTCGACAACGCGGCGCTCGGAGTCGAAGAGCTTCATGGAGACCATGGCGCCGACCCTGGATCGGCCCGGCCGGACTCCTCGACACAATTGTCCGACAGCCCCCGCACCCGCGGCCTGGGCATCACTCGCAGCTGATCGGGCTCACGGACGGCCCGGCGGCCGGCGGGGGTCGCGCACTTCCATCGCTGCGGGAGGCGCGGCGACGCCCTTCCCCGGGAGCGCTGCCGAGGTCGCTGCCGTCCGGCCCGCCCCGTCTATCACATGGGGTGATGCTCTGGGCTGGAATCGGGGATCACCTCATACTCTGCGGGGGCACCTGGCACTGTCGCGCGCGAATCACGCCAACGATCAAGGAGCGGGCCGGTGCCCACCAATTTTCTGAGCGAGGAACAGCGCAGGCGCTTCGGCCACTTGACCGAGGACCCGGACGAGACAGCTCGCCGGGTCCTTCCTGCTGGATCAGACCGCGCGCCGCCGGGCGATGGCCGCCCGTGGCGCGCGGAACCGGATCGGCCGGGCAGGTGACGCAGGCTCTCAGGACGCCGAACCCCCCGTCGCCGGCGACTTCTTCGCCGCGGCCGGGATCTCCTTGTCCTGGCGCAAGGCCTGCCACAGCTGCCCGGACTGGGGCTGGGCGGCGACCACGCGGTTCGGGTCCTGGGTGTCGTAGCGGACCGGGAGCATGATCGTCTCCATCGTGGCGGGGTCGATGCCGTTCATGCTGCGGCTGAACTCGGCGAGCTTGGTGAGGGAGGCGAGCCCCGAGTCGGTGGTGAGGGACTCGGTGAGACTGTTTGCGATCCTGTACGCCTTGGTGGGGCTGCCGAGCAGGTCCTGCTTCTTGATCTCGGCCAGCAGGGCGATCATGAACTTCTGCTGCAGGCCGATGCGGCCCAGGTCGCTGCCGTCACCGATGCCGTGCCGGGTGCGCACGAACTGCAGCGACTGCGTGCCGTCGAGCCGGTGCGTGCCCTTGGCCAGGTCCAGCCCGCTGGACTTGTCGTGGATGTCCTGGCCGACGGTGACGGTCACCCCGCCGATCGCGTCGACCAGCCCCTTGAAGCCCGCGAAGTCGATCTCCACGAAGTGGTCCATCCGGACCCCCGACATCTGCTCGACCGTCTTCACCACGCACGCGGGACCGGCCAGCGAGTAGACCGAGTTGAACATCACACGCTTCGCCGACGGCAGCGTCGAGCCGTTCTTCGCCGTGCACTCGGGACGCGTCACCAGAGTGTCGCGCGGGATGCTCACCGCGACGGCCTTCCGGCGGCCCTCGGGTATGTGGATCACCAGCGCGGTGTCGGAGCGCGCCCCGGAGACCTTGCCCGTGTTCAGCGACGCGTTGGCGCCTGCCCGCGAGTCGGAGCCCAGGACCAGGAGGTTCTGACCGGACGTGGGGAGCTTCTCCGGGCGGTCGTCGCCGATCGCCTTCTCCAGGTCGACGCCCTTGATGTTGCCGTTCAGATCGCTGTACAGCCAGTAGCCGACGCCGCCCGCGGCGAGCACGAGCAGCACCAGCGCGAGCGCGATCCAGCGCCAGACGCGACGGCGCCGGCGCGGCGGCCTGGCGGCCCGGCGGCCGGACGGTGCGCGGCGCGTTCCCTGGGAGCCCGTCTCCGTCAGGGCGTGCGTCATGTGCGTCGGTCCTCTCTCCTCGACCAGGTGGCTCGGGGCACGAGTGGGGGGAGAGGCCGGGCCCGTCTGCGGCGGCGGACGGTCGTCCACCGGTCGTCAGACGTTCAACGTGACGTAAGGGTTGTATGTGTTTTCTGTCATTTCTGACTGCTGTTGACAGCAGTGTGAGCGCTTGCTGATGATGTGCCGGTCCTGTGAAGGTTTAATATTCGGTATGAACCGCGGGCGGCGATTTGCCGTTGTCTTACGTGGTCGCAAAGGGGGCCGTGCTGATGCGTGCGTCAGCCCGTGGGGGGCGAGCGACGTGACGACCGTATCCGAGCATGCTCTGCGGCACGGGGCGGGCAGCGCGGGAGGCCAGGCCTCGCAAGGCGCCCCCGCTCGCCGGCCCGCCGCCCGGACCGGCCCGACCACCGTCACCGCGGAGCACGGTGACGTCTACGTCGAGCCCGGCCTGACCCCGCTGTCGGCCCGCGAGGCCAACCGCTCCGCTCTCACCGCCCTGCTCGACTCGGCCGGCGTCCCTCACTTCGCCGTCCGCGGCACCGTCGATCACGGCACGGTCGTCGCCGTCGCCGAGGAGGACCGCGAGCGGGTGCTGGGCGTGGTGTTCCGCGGACTCGGCCAGTACCCGGGGCACCTCAGCGTGATCGACCCCGACGCGCCCCGCCCGCCCAAGCCGGTCTCCACCCGCGACCCGAAGGCCTGGCGCGAGGTCTCCGCCGCCCGGATCCTGCAGATCAGCTGGTACCGCACCGACCCGGGCCGGCATCTGCTGCTCGGCCACGAGTACGGCTGCGCGATCGAGTTCTGGCAGCGCGACGGCACGTATCTCGTCGCCCCGCGCGCCAACCGCGCCACCTGGGCCGTCGCCGCCGACGGCCAGAACGTGCTCGGCTCCGCCCGGCTGTTCAGCCGATTCGTCTCGGACTGGACCCCGCGCCACCTCGCGCCCGCGCTCGCCACCCGCCCCGAGTTCCTGGTGAACTGCGCCGACGACATCGCTTTCCCCGTCGACGCCGTCTACACGTGGGTCGACGGCAACGACCCGGCCTGGAAGCAGCGCAAGGCCCAGGCCAAGGGCGAGGTCTACCACGCCGAGTCGGCCAGCGACGCCCGCTTCATCAGCCGCGACGAACTGCGCTACTCGGTGCGCTCGCTGCACCTGTTCGCGCCCTGGATCCGCAACGTCTACGTCGTCACCGACGACCAGGTCCCGGACTGGCTGCGCGAGGACGTGCCCGGGCTGCGCATCGCCACCCACCGCGAGATATTCCGCGACCGCTCCGTGCTGCCGGTGTTCAACTCGCACGCGATCGAGTCGCAGCTGCACCACATCGAGGGCCTGGCCGAGCACTTCCTGTACTTCAACGACGACATGTTCATGGGCCGCCCGGTGGCCCCGCACGCCTTCTTCACGCCCAGCGGCACCGCCCGCTACTTCCCCTCGCGCAACCGCATCCCGCAGGGCCCGGTCGTCGAGACCGACACCCCCGTGGACGCGGCGTGCAAGAACAACCGGGCTTTGCTGCTGGAACGTTTCGGCAGAGTGATCACCCAGCCGATGGAGCACATCCCGTACGCGATCCGTCGCAGCGCGATGGAGGAGGCCGAGCGGGACTTCCCCGAGGCCTGGGCGCGCACGGCGGCCAGCAGGTTCCGCGCGATGACCGACCTGTCGCCGACCTCGTCGTTCGCGCTGTACTACGCGGCGCTGACCGGCCGGGGACAACCGGGCTCGATGCCCTTCACCTACCTCCAGCTCGCCGTGCCGGACCTCGCGGACCGACTGAAACGGCTGCTGGACGGCCGTGACCAGGACACCTTCTGTCTCAACGACGCCTTCTCGACACCCGAGGACATCGAGGCGCAGCAGGAGTTGCTGGACGGCTTCCTCAACGCCTACTTCCCCACCCCAAGCCCCCACGAGCGATGAAACGGAGTTCATGACGTGCCGGACCCGACGTCCATGAGCTCCGCGGCCAACGTCTACAAACGCCTCGTCCCCCAGCCCGTACGCTCCGCCGCCGCGACCACGGTCCCCGTGCGCGTACGCCGCAAGGTCAAGCGCCGCCTGGCCCGGACGCTCAGCCGCCGCGAGGCCCGGCTGCACCGGCGTGCCCTGCGCCGGGTGCGCCGGGCGGAGCTGGGGCGCTCCGAGCGCCGTACCCAGGCACCCGACGGCAGGGTCGGCCATGTCCACACCGGCCTCACCCCCGACCTGGCCCGCCACCTCGACCACGACCTGGTCACCCAGGCCCTGGACACCGCCGAGATCCCCTGGTTCGCGGTGCCGGCCCTCGACGACCGCCGGATCTGCCTGGCCGTCGACCAGCGGGACAAGGGCGCCGTACGCCGCGTCCTGCGCGCCTTGCTGGAGGAACACACGGGATACGTCGTCTCCGTCTCGCCCGCCCAGAAGGACATCCAGGACGTCCCGGGCAGCCATGTGAAGGCGTGGAAGCACTACGGCAAGGCCAAGGTGATCCGGCTGACCTGGCTGCGCACCGAGCCCACCGAGAGCCTCTGGGTGGGGGAGGACCAGGGCATCGAGATCGAGTTCTGGGCCACCAACACCGACCTGCCCACCGAGCGGCTGATCGGCCCGCGCCCCAACCGCGTCCAGCGCGCGGTGCCCAGCGACGCACCCGGCATCGAGATCGGCCTGGACCGGCTGTCCGGCTACTGCGACACCGACGGCGACCTGGTGCCGACGATCACGCTGGAGAACTTCGACGTCGTACGGCTGGAGGAGATCACCTTCCCCGTCGACGCGGTCCTGCTCTGGCAGCACCCCACCCCGTGGGGCGAGGAGCTGCTGCGGGCCGCGCTGCGCTCCCTGCACCAGTACGCGCCCTGGGTGGACGTCGTCCATGTGGTCGCCGAGGCGGAGCCGCCGGCCTGGCTGAAGGCCGACGACCGGCTCACCGTGGTCCGCGCCCGGCCCGGCTCCGAGTGGCATCTGCACCAACTGCCGGACGTCGCCGAGCAGTTCCTGCTGCTGCGCCCCGGCGCTCTGCTCGGCCGGCCGGTCCGCCCCTTCGACTACTTCACCCCGAACGGCGCGAGCCGCCCCCGGCGCGGCCCCTGGAACGCCCAGGAGTCCTTCGCCCCGTGGACCCGCGCCGCCTACTCGGCCACCGGCCGGGTCGCCGCCCACGGCTACGCGCACGGCCCGCAGCCGCACCGCGCCGAGACGCTCGCCCGCCTGGCCGCGACCGGCGCCGCCCCGGTGCCCAGCGACGACATCCAGCGGCTGCCCGCCGTACCGGGGACGCACCCGCTGGACGGCGTGGTCCACCACCTCGGCCACAGCGCGGGCCTCGCCGACCCCTCCGGCGAGGCCTCCGTGGCGCTGCACGCGGCGCTGCCCGGCATCGCCACCCACCTGGAGCGGCTCCTGGTCCGCCGGGACACCCAGCAGATCCAGCTGTTCGGCCTCGGCACCGACGAGGCGCGCGCCCGCGGCGGCACCGGGGCCGTGGTGCGCTTCCTGCACCGCTACTTCCCCGTCCCGAGCCCCTTCGAGAGCGACCGGAGCGGCGACCGACGCGACGAGGCGGTCCGGCAGCCGTGAGCATGGGCAACCCCGAGGCGTCCGCCGCGGTCGGCGCGTACCGCACGCTGGTTCCCGCCGGCCTCAGACGCCGTATCGCGCGCCGTGTCCCGCCGCGTCTGCGGATGGCGCTCAAGCAGCTGCTGCGCCGGCTGCACACCGTGAACCTGATCGCCCGTGTCGTCCGCGGTGCCCGCGCCCGCCGCCGCTGGCCGCACCTGTCCGGCGCGGGAGAGCGGCTCACCGCCCTCGCCGGGCACGGCGCGCGGATCGCGCTGGTACGGCCGACCGTGTCGCCGCTCGGCCTGCGCGAGGCCAACCTCGAACTCGTCGTCACCGCCCTCGAGGAGATCGGCGTCGACTACTTCGCCGTGCGCGGCGCCTCCGACTTCCGCTCCTGCCTGGCCGTCGCCGAGGCCGACCGCGAGCGGGTGGGCCAGGCGCTGGAGCGGTGCGCCGAGCGCAGCCCCGTGCATCTGCGGGCCTGCCGGGGCGAGTCCCCGCAGGGCCGCACCGTGCTGGCCGGCTCCCGGGCCGGCCGGCACCTGGCCCGGGAGGCGGACGTGCTGCGCGTCGGCATGGTGTGGAGCGACCCGGCCGGCTCCCTGGTGCTCGGCCTGGAGCACGGCTGCGACATCGAGTTCTGGCGACCCGAGGACGGCCGCCTGCTCGCCCCGCGCCCCAACCGCGTCACCGAGGACGTCGCCCCCGACGAGCCCCGGGTCACCGTGCCCGTCAGCCGGCTCACCGGCTTCGCCGCCCTGCACACCCGCCGCACCCGCTCGGTGCGCACCATCGGGCCCTGCGCCGACGCGCTGCCCGAGGACGTGCGCTTCCCCGTCGACGTCGTCTACACCTGGGTCGACGGCAGCGACCTCGCGTGGCAGCGGCGGCGCGGCGCGTACGGCGACCACGGCTACCACACCGAGTCCGCGAACGCCGCCCGCTACATCAGCCGCGACGAACTGCGCTACTCCCTGCGTGCGCTGGAGCAGAACGCCCCCTGGGTGCGCCACGTCTACGTGGTGACGGACCGTCAGCGCCCGGCCTGGCTGAACGACGGCCACCCGCGCCTCACGGTCGTCGACCACTCGGAGATCTTCGACGACCCGGCCGCGCTGCCCACCTTCAACTCGCACGCCATCGAGAGCCGGCTGCACCACATCAAGGGACTGTCCGAGCACTTCCTCTACTTCAACGACGACATGTTCCTCGGCAGCCCCGTCACCCCGCAGGACTTCTTCCTCTCCAACGGCATGACCCGCACCTTCTTCTCGCCCTCCCAGGTGCCCCGGTGGGACCTGACCCCCGTGGACCGCCCGGTCGACGCGGCCGGCAAGAACAACCGGCGCCTGCTGCAGGACCACTTCGGCACCGCCATCGTGCAGAAGCTGCGGCACGCCCCCTACGCGCTGCGGCGCAGCGTCCTCGCGGAGATCGAGCACGAGTTCGCCGAGGAGCACCGCGCCACGTCGCACAGCCGCTTCCGCAGCGCCACCGACATCTCCATCCCGTCCTCGCTGTACCACTACTACGCCTACTTCACCGGCCGCGCCGTGCCCTCCAACATCAGCTTCGCCTACCTCGACCTCGCCAAGCCGGAGATCCAGCGCCGCCTCGGCATCCTGCTGGCGCGCCGCGACCGGCAGGCGTTCTGCATCAACGACACGCTCTCCGACGGCCACGACGTGGACCGCCAGACGCAGATGCTCAAGACCTTCCTGCGCGCCTACTACCCGGTGCCCAGTCCCTTCGAGCGCAAGGAGGGCGAGGTCCGGTGAAGATCTCCTTCCTGATCAACAACATCTACGGCATCGGCGGCACCAACCGCACGGTCATCAACCTCGCCGAGGCGCTCTCCGTCCACCACGAGGTGGAGATCGTCTCGGTGTTCCGGCGGGCCACCGCCACCAAGTTCGAGATCTCCCCGCGCATCACCGTCCGCGCCCTGGTCGACCTGCGCCCCGGCTCCGCCGACCGCGGCGCCGCCGGCAGCGGCGAACCCAGCGAAGTGGTGCCGCGCCAGGAGGAGTTCTACGCCCAGTACAGCCGCTTCACCGACGGCCGCATCATCCGCGACCTGCAGAAGACCACCGCCGACGTGGTCGTCGGCACCCGCCCCAGCCTCAACCTCTTCGTCGCCGCCCACACCCGCGACGGCGCCCTGCGCGTGGCCCAGGAGCACATGACACACCTGGCCATCCCGCCCGCGGTGCGCGAGGAGATGGCCCGGGTCTACCCCCGCCTCGACGCGATCACCACGGTCACCGAGGCCGACGCCCGCTCCTTCATGGAGAACACGCCGATCCCCGGCATTCCCGTGGTCGGCATCCCCAACAGCGTGCCCGAACCGTCCGTCGAGCCCTCCGACTGCTCCCGCAAGGTCGTCGTCAGCGCCGGCCGCATGCACCACATCAAGCGCTACGACCTCCTGATCCGCGCCTTCGGCCGGCTCGCCGAGGAGTTCCCCGACTGGCAGCTGCGCATCTACGGCGACGGCGGCGAGGCCGGCAAGCTGCGCGCCCTGGTCACCGAACTGGGCCTGACCGGGCGGGCGTTGTTCATGGGCGGCTTCTCCCCCATCGAGTCCGAGTGGGCCAAGGGCTCGATCGCCGCGGTCACCTCCAGCGCCGAGTCCTTCGGCATGACGCTGGTCGAGGCGATGCGCTGCGGACTTCCGGTGGTCTCCACCGACTGTCCCGTCGGCCCCCGGGAGATCCTGCGCGACGGCGAGGACGGCTTCCTCGTTCCCAACGGCGAAGTGGAGGGCATCGCCTGGGGCCTGCGCCGTCTCATGGCCGACGAGCCGCTGCGCCGCACCATGGGCGCCGCCGCCCTGCGCAACGCCGCCCGCTACGACCCCGCGGCCGTCGCCGACCGCTACATGGAGCTCTTCGAGGACGCCGCCCGCCGCCGGGCCGCCGCCGAGCGCGGCTACCGGGCCCCCGCCGGTCCCCGCAGGACGGCCGGCCGGCAGCTCACCGTGCCCCCGGTCTCCCTCGGCGCGGCCACCGTCGACGTCACCGCCGACGACGCGGGCTTCCTGCGCTTCAGCGCCGACGGGCCCGAAGAGGGCCGCCGCCGCTGGCAGTTCGTGCTGCGCCACAGGCCCGCCGACGGCGACCGCCGCCCCGACCTGCCCCTGCGCACCTCCCGCAAGGACCTCGACAACGGGGGCACCCGCTACACCGCCGTCCTCACCCCGTCCGCCCTCGACGAACTCGGCGACGGCCGCTGGAAGGTGACCATGAGCGCCCCCAAGTCCCCGCCCGTCCACATGAAGGCCGGTGTCCGCGACACGCGCGCCCTCATCGACGCCCGCGCCCGCCTGGTCGCCCGCCCCCCGACCGGCCCGGTCGGCTGGAACCTCCCGTACGCCCAGCCCAACGGCCGCCTCATGCTGCGCACCGTGCTGCGCGAGGAGCACGCCGAGTGCACCCGGGTCGAGGTCGCCGACGGCGCCGTCACCCTGCGCGGAGTGCTGACCGGCGGACGCCGCATCGAGCCGGGCGCGCTGTTCATCGTCAGCCGCCGCGGCCGCCACAGCCGTACCTTCTCCGTGCCCGTGGAGGTTCTCGGCCGTCAGGCGTTCCGCGCCGAGGCACCGCTGCGCCATGTCGTCGACCACCGCCTCGAGCGCTGGGAGGACTGGGACTGGTGGCTGCAGCCCGACCCGTTCGACCGCCGCAAGGTGCGCGTCTGCCACCTGCTGGAGGACTTCCCCGACGTCAAGGGCGCCTACGTCTACCCGTCCGTCCCGCTGGTCGGCCAGGAGGCCTCGCCGTACGCGGTGGTCCACCCGGCCCGCCCGGTGTGGGTGCGGCCCTACTGCTCCGCCTCGGGCGCCATGGCCATGAACGTGGTCGACCGATGAGCCCGACCGACCCCGACGGCCGAGGAGGGCCGATGACCGAACCCACCCGCTCCATCCTGCACATCGTCGCCCACCAGGACGACGACCTGTACTTCATGAACCCCGACCTGGTGCGCTCCCTGCAGGACGGCGACCGCATCACCACGGTGATCGTCACCGCGGGCGAGGGCGACGGCATCAACGTCGACACCAACGAGCCCCAACGCCCCGCCGTCGCACCGGACTTCGCCCGCTACAGCACCGAGCGGGGCTGCGGACTGCGCTCCGCGTACGCCCGCATGGCCACCGGCGACCGCGACCACCCCTGGCGGCGCGAACCCGTCGACCTGGTCCCCGGATTCGCCGCGGAACGCTTTAACCTCGTCGACCACGACGACGTTTCGCTCTACTTCCTCCAAGTGCACCAGGGCGCCCCCACCGACCGCGGCACCCGCACCCGGCTGCACGACCTGTGGGAGGGCGCCCTGCGCACCCAGGCCACCCTGCCGGTGCACGGCTGCACCGTCGGCGAGGTCCAGCACGTCACCCGCGAACAGCTGATCGGCGCTCTGGCCGCGCTGCTCGACCACCTCCGCCCCACCACCGTCCGCACCATGGACCCGGACCCCGAACACGACGGCGGCAAGCCGGAGTTCGTCTGCTCCGACCACGTCGACCACGCGACCACCACCCAGTTCGCGCTCGCCGCCCTCACCCGGCACCGGGAGGCCGGCCACAACCCGGTCGTCGAGCACTACCGCGCCTACGCCAACCGCTTCTGGGGCTTCAACCTCGACTCGGCCGCGGCGGCGGAGAAGGCCGAGTACCTGGCGACGTACGGAGGCATCGACGCCCCCACGGTCTGTCCGCACGGCACCTGCCAGACCTGCGGCGACCGGCAGCTCGGGCCCAACCCGTACCGCTCCACGCACATGATGAGCGCCGCCTACCGCTACTCGCCGACCACGAACTGGCTGCGGCTGGGCCCGGGCGGGCGGCTCAACGCCTTCGGGGTGCTGGCCGGGCGGCTCGCCTTCTGGACGGAGACCGGTCCGGCGAGCGGCGAGTGGAAGGGCCCGTTCGTGCTCGGCGACGGCTGGATCGCCCCCACCCTCGCCGTGACCGGTCTGCCCGGCGGCCCGGCCGAACTCGTCGGACTGCGCCGCCAGAACGTCGTCGGCGGCGGGGTCACCGTGGACGTCGTGCACACCGTGCAGGACCCCGGCGGCAACGGCTTCAACGGCTGGCAGACCCTGGAGAACCCCGACTGGGCGCACGGCGACGGCCGCCGCCAGCGCGAGGCGGGCGTGCCCTCGGCCGCGGTCGACGCGGCCGGCCGCCTCTATGTCTTCGTCCGCAACTTCGACCAGGGCATCAGCTGCCGCCGCCGGGAGGCCGACGGCACCTGGCAGCCCTGGGAGAACCTCGGCGGCAGGTTCCTCCAGGACGCGGGCACGGCCCTGACCACCGAGCGCGGCACGGTCGAGCTGTACGTACCGGGCAAGAACACGGTCTGGCGCTGGCACCAGTCGGAACCCGGCGGCCCCTTCGTCCTCGACGACACCCTCCAGACGGGCCGCCCGGCCACCGGCGGCATCACCGCCGTCGACTCCGGCGCCGGCCGCACCTGCCTCTACTTCCGGGAGGCTGGCACCCAGCAGGTCATGGCCTACCGCCAGCACGCCGACGGCCGCTGGCCCGGCTCCGGCGCGGGCCTCGGCGGCCACGGCGGCACCGGAGCCGTCGCCGCGCTGTGGGCGCCCGAGCGCGGCGCCCGCGAGGCCTTCCTGGCCCACCGCGGCAGCCGCGGCCGGCTCGTCGTCTCGCTGCCCGACCGGGACAAGAAGGTCTCCGGCACGCACTGGCACGAGTCCGGCGAGATGTTCGCCCAGGCCCCGGCGATGGCATACGACGCGGCGGGCGCGCTCGTCGTGGCCGTCATCGGCACGGACGGCGAGCTCCACGTACGCCGCCAGCTCTCCCCGACGGTGGGCAGCCCGCTGGGACCGTGGCTGTCGTAGCGCTCCGGTGAAGCAGAGAGGGCCCCCGCCGAAAGCGGGGGCCCTCCTCACATGCGCCCGAGTGTCACGCCGGAACCGACGCCACGCCCTCAGCCAGGAACTTCCTGCCGTTCACGCGCTCCGAGACGCCCTCGCGGTCCAGGTACGGCGTGATGCCGCCCAGGTGGAAGGGCCAGCCCGCGCCCGTGATCAGGCAGAGGTCGACGTCCTGGGCCTCGGCGACGACGCCCTCGTCGAGCATGAGCCCGATCTCCTGCGCCACCGCGTCCAGGACGCGGTCGCGGACCTGCTCCTCCGAGAGCACGACATCGCCCTGCTTCAGCAGCGCCGCGACCTCCGGGTCCAGCTCCGGCTTCCCGCTGTCGTACACGTAGAAGCCGCGCTTGCCCGCCTTGACGACGGCCGCGAGGTTCGGGGAGACCGTGAAGCGGTCCGGGAAGGCCCGGTTGAGGGTCTCCGAGACGTGCAGACCGATCGCGGGGCCGACCAGCTCCAGCAGGACGAGAGGAGACATCGGCAGGCCCAGGGGCTCCACCGCCTTCTCCGCCACCTCGACCGGGGTGCCCTCGTCGATGACGTTCTGGATCTCGCCCATGAAGCGGGTGAGGATGCGGTTCACGACGAACGCCGGGGCGTCCTTCACCAGGACCGCCGTCTTCTTCAGCTTCTTGGCGACGGCGAAGGCCGTGGCCAGCGACGCGTCGTCCGTCTGCTCGCCGCGGACGATCTCCAGCAGCGGGAGGATCGCGACCGGGTTGAAGAAGTGGAAGCCGACGACCCGCTCGGGGTTCTTCAGCTTCGACGCCATCTCCGTGACGGAGAGGGAGGAGGTGTTGGTGGCGAGGATCGCGTGCGCCGGGGCGACCGCCTCGACCTCCGCGAACACCTGCTGCTTGACGCCGATCTCCTCGAAGACGGCCTCGATGACGAAGTCGGCGTCGGAGAAGCCCTCGGCCTTGTCCAGCACGCCGGTGACCAGGGCCTTGAGGCGGTTGGCCTTGTCCTGGTTGATGCGGCCCTTGCCGAGCAGCTTGTCGATCTCGGCGTGGACGTAGCCCACACCCTTGTCGACGCGCTCCTGGTCGATGTCGGTCAGCACGACCGGCACCTCCAGGCGGCGCAGGAAGAGCAGCGCGAGCTGGGAGGCCATCAGACCGGCGCCGACGACACCGACCTTGGTGACCGGACGGGCGAGCGACTTGTCGGGGGCGCCAGCCGGACGCTTGCCGCGCTTCTGCACCAGGTTGAACGCGTAGATGCCGGCCCGCAGTTCACCGCCCATGATCAGGTCGGCGAGGGCCTTGTCCTCGGCGTCGTAGCCCTGCTGCAGGTCGCCGTTCTTGGCGGCGGCGATGATGTCGAGGGCGCGGTAGGCGGCCGGGGCGGCGCCGTGCACCTTGGAGTCCGCGATGAAGCGGCCCTTGGCGACGGCCTGGTCCCAGGCCTCACCGCGGTCGATCACCGGACGCTCGACGACGATCTCGCCCTTGAGGACGGACGCCGTCCACAGCAGCGACTGCTCCAGGAAGTCCGCGCCCTCGAACAGCGCGTCGGCGATGCCCAGTTCGTAGACCTGAGCACCCTTGAGCTGCTTGTTCTGGTTGAGGCTGTTCTCGATGATCACCGAGACGGCCTTGTCGGCGCCGATCAGGTTCGGCAGCAGGGTGCAGCCGCCCCAGCCGGGGACCAGGCCGAGGAAGACCTCGGGGAGCGAGAACGCGGGCAGGGCAGCGGAGACCGTGCGGTACGTGCAGTGCAGACCGACCTCGACGCCACCGCCCATCGCGGCGCCGTTGTAGTAGGCGAAGGTCGGCACCGCGAGGCCGCCGAGGCGCTTGAAGACCTCGTGGCCGCCCTTGCCGATGGCGAGCGCGTCCTGGTGCTCCTTCAGCAGCTCGACGCCCTTGAGGTCGGCGCCGACGGCGAAGATGAACGGCTTGCCGGTGATGCCGACACCGACGATCTCGCCGGCCGCGGCCTCCTTCTCGACCTGGTCGATGGCGGTGTTGAGGTTCGCCAGCGAGGCCGGGCCGAAGGTGGTCGGCTTGGTGTGGTCGAAGCCGTTGTCCAGTGTGATGAGCGCGAAGCGCCCAGCGCCGAACGGCAGGTCGAGGTGGCGTACGTGCGCGGACGTGACGACCTCGTCGGGGAACAGCTCGGCCGCACCCTTCAAAAGCTCAGCGGTGGTGCTCACTTGTCCCCCTCGAAGTGCGGGTTCTCCCAGATGACCGTCGCGCCCATGCCGAAGCCGACGCACATGGTGGTCAGGCCGTAGCGGACGTGCGGCTGCTCCTCGAACTGGCGGGCCAGCTGCGTCATCAGCCGGACGCCGGAGGAGGCCAGCGGGTGGCCGAAGGCGATGGCGCCGCCGTACTGGTTGACGCGCTCGTCGTCGTCGGCGATGCCGTAGTGGTCGAGGAAGGCCAGGACCTGGACGGCGAAGGCCTCGTTGATCTCGAAGAGGTTGATGTCCTCGATCGAGAGACCGGCCTTGGCGAGGGCCTTCTCGGTCGCCGGGATGGGGCCGTAGCCCATGACCTCGGGCTCGACGCCCGCGAAGGCGTAGGAGACCAGGCGCATCTTGACCGGCAGGCCGTTCTCGCGGGCGAAGTCCTCGGACGCGATGATCGAGGCGGTGGCGCCGTCGTTCAGACCGGCCGCGTTACCGGCGGTGACCCGGCCGTGCACGCGGAACGGCGTCTTGAGGTTCGCCAGGTTCTCCAGGGTGGTGCCCGGGCGCATCGGCTCGTCGGCCGTGACCAGGCCCCAGCCGGTCTCGCCGGCCTCCGGGTTGGTGCGGCGTACGGAGATCGGGACCAGGTCGGCCTGGATCTTGCCGTTGGCGTAGGCCTTGGCGGCCTTCTCCTGGGAGCGCACGGCGTACTCGTCGGCGCGCAGCTTGGTGATGTGCGGGTAGCGGTCGTGCAGGTTCTCCGCGGTCATGCCCATGAACAGCGCCGACTCGTCGACCAGCTTCTCGCTGACGAAGCGCGGGTTGGGGTCGACGCCCTCGCCCATCGGGTGGCGGCCCATGTGCTCGACGCCACCGGCGATGACGGCGTCGTAGGCGCCGAAGGCGATGGAGCCGGCGGTGGTGGTGACGGCGGTCAGCGCACCGGCGCACATACGGTCGATCGAGTAACCCGGGACCGACTGCGGCAGCCCGGCGAGGATGCCGGCCGTGCGGCCGAGGGTGAGGCCCTGGTCGCCGATCTGCGTGGTCGCGGCGATGGCGACCTCGTCGATCTTCTTCGGGTCGAGACCGGGGTTGCGGCGCAGCAGCTCCCGGATCGCCTTCACGACGAGGTCGTCGGCGCGGGTCTCGTGGTAGATGCCCTTCGGGCCCGCCTTGCCGAACGGGGTACGGACGCCGTCGACGAAGACGACGTCCCTGACGGTACGAGGCACGATGGCTCTCCTCCAGATGCGGGATCTGCACTGCTGCGGCCGCGCTGAGCGCGCGCTCAGTCCCATGCTACTTATGAGTAACGTAGCTGCACAGTCCTGCGGGCGGGAGCGGCGAAGGTCACACCCGGGGAGGCGCCGTGGAGCCTCGCGGAGTGAGCACGGGAGTGGGTACGGGATGCGACCCGGGGCCCTCTCCGGTGATCACCCCGAACAGGGTCCGTGCCGCGTCCGCGCCGAATCCGTGCACATCATGACTCATCGCGGACAGGGTCGGATGGGTGAGCCGGCACAGCTGCGAGTCGTCCCACGCCAGCAGCGACACGTCGTCCGGCACCCGCAGCCCCATCTCGGCCGCCACCGACAGCCCCGCCACCGCCATGATGTCGTTGTCGTAGACGATCGCCGTGGGCCGGTCCGGCGGCGTGGCCATGAGCAGGGACCGGGTGGCCCGCGCCCCCGCCTCACCGGAGTAGTCGGTGGTCACCTGCCAGGCGCCGGCCAGCTCCAGCACCCGCGCGGCCTCGTCGAACGCGGCCGTCCGCATGGCGGTGTGCCCGAGCGCCGCCGCACCCCCCACCCGCGCGATCCGCCGGTGACCGAGCGCCGCCAGATACCGCACGGCCTGGGTCACCGCGGTCGCGTCGTCGGTCCACACGGACGTCAGGGAGCCGGTCAGCGAGGGGTGCCCGACGGCCACCACCGGCATCCCCAGCCGTTCGGCCGCGGCCACCCGGGGGTCGCCCAGCTGGAAGTCGACCAGGATCGACCCCCCGATCTGCCGCCCCCGCCACCAGGCCTCCTGCAGCCCGACCTCCTCCTCCACGTTCCGCACCAGCCGCAGCAGCAGCGAGCACGACCGCTCGGTCAGCACGCTCTCCACGCCCGACACGAACTCCATGTAGAAGGGTTCGAGTCCCAGCAGCCGGGCCGGGCGGCAGATCGCCAGCCCCACCACGTCCACCCGCGAGCCGGCCAGCGTCCGCGCCGTGAGGTTCGGCGCCCAGCCCAGCTCCCGCGCCGCCGCGAAGATCCGGTCCCGGGTCGCCTCCGACAGCCCCGGCTTGTGGTTGAAGGCGAGGGACACGGCGCCCTTGGACACACCGGCGCGCGCGGCGACGTCCTTGATGGTGACGCGGGACGTGGTCATGCGGCGGGCTCCAGGCAGTACAGGGCGGACCGGGCGGCGTCCGCGTCAGGAGTCTCCCAGCCCCGCACCCCGATGGTGACCGTCTCCCCGGGCAGCAGGGTGACCAGCCCCCGGTCGGCGCGGGCATCGGGGTGCAGCCGGTCGGCCTGCAGCAGCAGGTCCCGTACGAGGGTGCGGGCCGTCACCGTGACCGAGCCCGGCGCCACCGAGACGTCGAACTCCGGCCGGGGGTACGGCACTTCCCGGTCCGGCACCGGAAAGTGCACCGCCCGCAGCCCGTCCGCGTCCGCCACCAGGAACTCCTTGGGCCCGGTCGGTTCCAGCTCGCGGGGAACCGGCACTTCGCGCACGGCCCGGCGCCCCGCCTCGAACGGCACCTCCGCCTCGCCGACCACGATCCCCTCGACGGACATCCGCCGCAGCACCGCCGTCCCCGCCCACCCCAGGGCACCCTGGTTGACGAGGGCCAACACCAGCCCACCGTCCCGCACTTGAAGCGTCGGCAGCCGGTCCGCGTACAGCCTGCGCAGCTCGTGGTAGAGCGGCTTCTCCCGCCCGTCCCCGTCCACCGCCGCCCAGGACGTCACCGGCCAGCAGTCGTTCAGCTGCCAGACCACCGTGCCCGCGCAGACGGGCCAGTGCGAGCGCCAGTGCTCGATCCCGGCGGCCACCGCCCGCGCCTGATTGACCTGCGTCAGGTAGTGCCAGCGGTCGAAGTCCCCTTCCGGCACGGCGAAATGACGCGCGAGCCCCCGCTCCAGCTTCCCCTGCCCGTCGTCGGCCTTCTGGTGGTGCAGCATGCCGGGGGAGTCCGCCGCGAGCTCCTCACCGGGCAGCGCCCGCCGCAGCGTCTCGTAGGTGGGCGGCGCCTGCCAGCCGAACTCGGCCACGAACCGGGGCACTTGGCGCCGGTAGTCGGCGTAGTCCGCCTGGTTCCACACCTCCCAGGAGTGGTGCGTGCCGTGCGCCGGGTCGTTCGGGTGGTGCGCCCACGATCCGGACCACGGACTGCCCGCCGTGTACGGCCGCGTCGGGTCCGACTCCGCCACCACGCGCGGAAGCAGCCCCAGGTAGTACCCCTCGCCCCAGGAGTCCCCGCCCAGCCGCTCCTCCCAGCCCCAGTCGCGGAAGCCCCACAGGTTCTCGTTGTTGCCGTTCCACAGCACCAGCGACGGATGGGGCATCAGCCGTACGACGTTCTCCCGCGCCTCCGCCTCCACCTCGCCCCGCAGCGGCTGCTCCTCCGGATAGGCGGCACAGGCGAAGGGGAAGTCCTGCCAGACCAGCAGCCCCAGTTCGTCGCAGGCGTCGTAGAAGTCCTCGCTCTCGTAGATCCCGCCGCCCCAGATCCGCACGAGGTCCACTCCCGCGGCGGCGGCCTGCCCGAGCCGCTCCCGGTACCGCTCGCGCGTGATCCGGGACGGGAACACGTCGTCCGGGATCCAGTTGACGCCCCGCGCGAAGAGCCGTTCGCCGTTGACGACGAGGGTGAACCCGGTGCCGTGCTCATCGGCCGAGGTGTCGAGCCCGACGCTGCGGAAACCGATCCGACGCCGCCACACATCCAGCACCTCGCCGCCGTCGACAAGCGTCAACTCGACCTCGTACAGCGGCTGTTCGCCGTACCCGCGCGGCCACCACAGCCGTGCGTCCGGCACCTCGAGACGTACGACGCCCGAGGTCCCCTCGATCTCCCCCCGCACCCGCGCCCCGCCCACCGACGCCTCGACGGACAGCGGCACCTCGACCCGTGAGCGCTCCACCTCGACGTGCAACTCGACCACGCCCAGGGCGCCTTCGACGGTGACCAGCGGCCGCACCCGGGCGATCCGCGCCGTGGACCAGCCCTCCAGCCGCACCGGCCGCCAGATCCCGGCCGTCACCAGCGTGGGTCCCCAGTCCCAGCCGAAGGAGCAGGCCATCTTCCGGACGTAGTTGTAGGGCTCGGTGTAGGCGGCGGGCCGCTCGCCCAGCCGCCCCCGCACCGCCTCGGCCTCCGCGTAGGCGGAGACGAACCGCACCGAAAGCCGCCCCGCGAGGCCGGTCACGTCGAAGCGGTACGAGCGGTGCATGTTCCTTGTCCGGCCCAGGAGTCGACCGTCGAGTGTCACCTCCGCGACGGTGTCGAGCCCCTCGAAGACCAGGTCCGTCTGCTCGTGCCCGGACCCGGCGCGCAGCTCGGTCTCGTACGTCCACTCCCGCTTCCCGACCCAGGCCACCTCGGTCTCGTCGCGCCCGAGAAAGGGGTCCGGGATCACCCCGGCCGACAGCAGGTCGGTGTGCACACAGCCCGGCACGGAGGCCGGCAGCGCCTGTCCCTCGTGCCGCAGGACCCATCCCTCGGTGAGCGGTGTCGCCTCCAGCATGCACACTCCCTAAACCGTTTCATCCCAATAGGTGAACAGTTTTCTCCAGCCTTGGCGGATTAGCGACTTTACCGGTTGAGAAAGCGCTGTCAGAGTTCCGAACCAGCCAACCCGCTCGTGCTCGTCCGTCCCATGAACGCGATCCATGAACGGAGCTGATGCACATGTCCCGCCGTACAGTTCTCGCCGTCGCCGCCGGAGCCGCCCTGGTCCTCACGGCCTGCACCGGCACCGGAGGCACCTCGAAGGGCGCGGAGGCCAAGGCGCCCACCGACCCGTCGCAAGTGAGCGGCACCATCAAGGTCCTCACCCAGCGCACCGACCTCGTGCAGGACGGCACGATGAAGAAGTACGCCGCCGCCTTCAACAAGACGTACCCGAAGGTCAAGGTCGAGTTCGAGGCCCTCACCAACTACGAGGCCGACGTCAAGATCCGCATGAACACCGAGGACTACGGCGATGTCCTGCTGATCCCGGGCGTCGTCAAGAAGAGCGACTACCCGAGGTTCTTCGCCTCCCTCGGCACCCAGGCGGAACGCAGCGAGAAGTACCGCTTCACCGACTTCACCACCGTCGACGGGAAGGTCTACGGCCAGAGCCCCATCGGGGTCAGCCCGGGCTTCGTCTACAACAAGAAGGTCTGGCGCGAGGCGGGCGTCACCAAGTGGCCCACCACACCCGCCGAGTTCCTGGACGACCTCAAGGCCATCAAGGCGAAGACCGACGCCGTCCCCTACTACACCAACTTCGCCGCCCAGTGGCCGCTGACGTCCTGGACGTTCGTCAACGGCTCCGTCAGCTGCGACACCGGGGTCACCGCCAAGCTGGCCGAGGGCGACCCCTGGGCGAAGGGCAGCGACCTGCGCGTCGGCGACACCCTGCTGTACGACATCGTCCACCAGGGCCTGGCCGAGAAGGACCCGACGACCACCAACTGGGAGCTGTCGAAGCCCCAGTTGGCGAAGGGGAAGATCGCCACGCAGTGGCTCGGCACCTGGGCGATCGTCCAGTTCCAGGACGCCGCGAAGAAGGCCGGCGTGAGCCCCGACGACATCGGCTTCATGCCGTTCCCGGCCCAGGTGGGCGGCAAGTTCTGCGCGGTCATCGGCCCCGACTACAACCAGGCCGTCAACGTCCACTCGAAGCACAAGGCGGCCGCCCGCGCCTGGATCGACTGGTTCACCGACAAGTCCGGCTACGACCGGGACAACCTGGCGATCTCCCCGCTCAAGAACGCCTCCCTGCCCACTGCGCTGAAGCCCTACGAGGAAGCGGGCGTCAAGTTCATCGAGCTCGACGACAGCAAGGGCGCCCAGGTCAAGGCGATCGACGACCAGTCCGAGGTCGGCATCAACAAGCCCGACTACCGCCAGGACCTGGTCGACCTCGCGCGCGGCGCCCGCAAGGGCAGCCTGGACGACTTCCTCGCCGGCCTCGGCAGGAAGTGGGCCGCGGCCCAGAAGACCGTGGGGTCGCGATGACGGACACCACCCACCGCACGGCCCCACCGGCCACCGCGGGGCCCCCGCCCACCGCCACCCCGGCCCCCGCCCCACGGGCCGCCCGGGTGTGGCGGGGGCTGACCCCCTGGCTCTTCCTGCTGGCCCCGCTCGCGCTCCTGGTCACCTTCACCTACGCGCCGATCGTCAACATGCTGGCGTACAGCTTCACCGACTGGGACGGGGTGAGCCCCGAACTGCACTACACGGGCGTCGGCAACTACACCGAACTCTTCACCCGCCCCGACCTGTTCGAGGTCTTCTGGGTCAGCGGCTACTACCTGGCCGCGTCCGTCGTCCAGATCGTCCTGGCCCTCTACTTCGCCACGGTGCTGAGCTTCAACGTCCGCTTCCGGAACTTCTTCAAGGGCGTGCTGTTCTTCCCGTACCTGATCAACGGGGTGGCGATCGGTTTCGTCTTCCTCTACTTCTTCCAGGACGGCGGCACCCTCGACTCGGTCCTCGCCCTCTTCGGCCACCACACCGACCACGCCTGGCTCGGCACCCCGGTCTCCGCCAACATCTCCCTCGCCGGCGTCTCCGTCTGGCGCTACCTGGGCCTGAACTTCGTGCTCTTCCTCGGCGCGATCCAGTCCATCCCGGGGGAGCTGTACGAGGCCGCCGAACTGGACGGGGCCAACCGCTGGCACCAGTTCCGCCACATCATCGCGCCCGGCATCAGGCCGGTGCTCACGCTCACCGTGATCCTGTCGATCTCCGGCTCGCTGTCGGCCTTCGACATCCCGTACATCATGACCGGCGGGGCCACCGGCACCGAGACCTTCGTGATCCAGACGGTGAAGCTGGCCTTCCAGTTCAACAAGACGGGCCTGGCCTCCGCGGCGGCCGTCGTCCTGCTCCTGATCATCCTCCTGGTGACCTGGATCCAACGCCGCCTCGTCCCCGACGAGAGGGTGGACCTCGTATGACCCGCCGAACCGTGGCCCGGACCCTCGTCTACGTGTCCCTGGCGGGCGCGAGCGTCGTGGTGCTGCTGCCCCTGGTCGTCGTCTTCCTGACGTCACTGAAGACGGAGCGGGAGACCTCGAACGACACCGGGGCGCTGAGCCTGCCCCACGACCTGCTCAACTTCCACAACTACGTCACCGCGTTCCAGGACGGCCGGATGCTCTCGGCCTTCGGCAACACGGCCTTCATCCTGGTGGTCTCGGTCGGCGGTACCGTCCTCATCGGCTCGATGACCGCCTACGCCATCGACCGGTTCAGCTTCCGCTTCAAGAAGCTGGTGGTGGCGCTGTTCCTGGTCGCGGCCCTGGTCCCCGGGGTGACCACGCAGGTGGCGACCTTCCAGATCGTCAACAGCTTCGGGATGTTCAACACCCGCTGGGCCCCGATCGCCCTCTACATGGGCACCGACATCGTCTCGATCTACATCTTCCTGCAGTTCGTCCGCTCGATCCCGGTCAGCCTGGACGAGGCGGCCCGCCTGGACGGCGCGAACGCCTTCACCGTCTACCGCAGGATCATCTTCCCGCTGCTCAAGCCGGCGATCGCCACCGTGGTGATCGTGAAGGGGATAGCCGTCTACAACGACTTCTACATCCCCTTCCTCTACATGCCGTCGCAGGATCTTGGCGTGATCTCGACGTCCCTGTTCCGCTTCAAGGGCCCCTTCGGAGCCCACTGGGAGACGATCTCGGCGGGAGCGATCCTGGTCATCCTGCCGACCCTGGTCGTCTTCCTGTGCCTGCAGCGGTACATCTACAACGGTTTCACCCGGGGCGCGAGCCGGTGAGCGGCCTCAGGTCCCGGCGGACAGCGCCGCCACCAGGACCGGCGTCACCTGCTCGACCTGCCAGGGCCGCGCCCCGTACCCGGCCAGCGCGCCCGCCACCGAGTCGGCGTCCACCACCGCCGGCGGCTCCCAGCAGACCCGCCGCACCGTGTCCGGCGTGATCAGGTTCTCCTGCGGCATGGTCAGGGTCTCGGCCAGCGCCGAGACCGCGGCCCGCGCGGCGGACAGCCGTGCCGCGGCCGCGGGGTCCTTGTCGGCCCAGGCCCGCGGGGGCGGCGGCCCGGTCACGGGCTGCCCGGGAGCCGGCAGCTGCGCCTCGGTCAGGGCCTTCGCCCGGTCCACGGCGGCCTGCCACTGCTCGAGCTGGCGCCGCCCCGTGCGGTGCCCGAAGCCGTTCAGCGCGGCCAGCGCGTGCACGTTCGCCGGCAGGGCGAGCGCCGCCTCCACGATGGCCGCGTCGCTGAGCACCTTGCCCGGTGACACGTCCCGCCGCTGCGCGATCCGGTCCCGGGTCTGCCACAGCTCCCGCACCACGGCCAGCTGCCGGCGCCGGCGGACCTTGTGCATCCCGGAGGTGCGGCGCCAGGGGTCCTTGCGCGGCTCGGCCGGCGGCGCGGCGGCGATGGCGTCGAACTCCTGCCGCGCCCACTCCAGCTTGCCCTGCCGGTCCAGCTCCTTCTCCAGCGCGTCGCGCAGATCGACCAGGAGCTCCACGTCCAGCGCCGCGTACCTCAGCCACGGCTCGGGCAGCGGCCGGGTCGACCAGTCGACCGCGGAGTGCCCCTTCTCCAGTACGAAGCCGAGGACGCCCTCGACCATCGCGCCCAGGCCGACCCGCGGGAACCCGGCGAGCCGTCCCGCAAGCTCGGTGTCGAACAGCCGCGTCGGCACCATGCCTATCTCGCGCAGACAGGGCAGGTCCTGGGTGGCCGCGTGCAGGACCCATTCGACGCCGGACAGCGCCTCACCGAGCCCGGACAGATCCGGACAGGCCACGGGGTCGATCAGCGCGGTGCCCGCGCCCTCGCGGCGCAGCTGCACCAGATAGGCCTTCTGGCCGTAGCGGTAGCCGGACGCGCGTTCGGCGTCGACGGCGACGGGGCCGGAACCGGCGGCGAACGCGGCGATCGCCCTGGCGAGCGACTCGGCGTCGGCGATCACGGGCGGAATGCCCTCGCGCGGTTCCAGCAGAGGGATCGGCGCCCCGGTGTCAGAAGATCCGCCGTCGTCCGGAGGGGCGCCTCCGGTGGTTCGCAGTGATGTGTCTGCTGCGGTTTCTTGGGCGTCGGTCACCTGTCAAGGGTATCGGTGGATGGACGGCGCCTGCCGATGGAACGTTCCGTCGGCAGGCGCCCGAGGGTCGCAAACCAGTCAGTTCGACGAAAGCCCTGGTTCACGGACAGGGACACCGGGGCCCGCCCGCCTCAGTGGATGATGCCGGTGCGCAGGGCCACGGCCACCATCCCGGCGCGGTCGCCGGTGCCGAGCTTGCGGGCGATCCGGGCGAGGTGGCTCTTGACGGTGAGCGCGGACAGGCCCATGGAGACGCCGATCGCCTTGTTCGACTGGCCCTCCGCGACCAGCCTCAGCACCTCGACCTCCCGGCCGGAGAGCTCGCGGTAGCCGCCCGGGTGGCTCGGGGCACCCGGGGGGCGGCGGTGCATACGGGCGGCGGCGGATCCGATGGGGGCGGCACCGGGCCGGGTGGGGAGCCCGACGTTGGTGCGGGTGCCGGTGACGACGTAGCCCTTGACGCCGCCCGCGAGGGCGTTGCGCACGGCGCCGATGTCGTCGGCGGCGGACAGGGCCAGGCCGTTGGGCCAGCCCGCGGCGCGGGTCTCCGAGAGGATGGTCAGGCCCGAGCCGTCGGGCAGATGGACGTCGGCGACGCAGATGTCGCGGGGGTTGCCGATGCGGGGACGAGCCTCCGCGATGGACGAGGCCTCGATGACGTCGCGCACACCGAGCGCCCACAGGTGGCGGGTGACGGTGGAGCGGACGCGCGGGTCGGCCACGACCACCATGGCGGTCGGCTTGTTCGGGCGGTAGGCGACCAGGCTTGCGGGCTGCTCGAGGAGAACGGACACCAGGCCTCCTGGGGTGCGGGACGGCTTTCAAGGTCACAGTCGTCTTCGGCAGCGAACCCGGGGTCCTTTAGTGAAAGATCACGATTTAGTGAGTAACAATCCGTGCAATTCGGACACGCTATCGATCGTTCGGTGAACGAATCGGTTCGTTCGAGGGCCGGTTCGTGACTGAAAGTGGCCGTATCGACAAAGTGACGCCCAAAAAGCGCGTGTCAGCGTGACTGCGGTCCCCGCCGCTGCGGCAACGTCACCACCGACGCGTCACCCGGCCCGGCCGGCGGCAGCCCCGCGACCTGGGCCAGCAGATCGCACCAGGCCGCCAGATGGGCGGCCGTGTCCGGGATGCCGCCCAGCCCCTCGCGGGGCGTCCAGGAGGCGCGGATCTCGATCTGCGAGGCCGCGGGACGCTCCGAAAGCCCGCCGAAGTAGTGCGAACTCGCGCGCGTGACGGTGCCGCTGGGTTCGCCGTACGACAGCCCGCGCGCGGTCAGCGCGCCGGTCAGCCAGGACCAGCACACGTCCGGCAGCAGCGGATCGGCGGCCATCTCCGGCTCCAGCTCCGCGCGCACCAGCGTCACCAGCCGGAAGGTGCCCCGCCAGGCGTCGTGCCCGGACGGGTCGTGCAGCAGCACCAGACGCCCGTCGGCCAGGTCCTGCTCGCCGTCGACGACGGTCGCCTCCAGCGCGTACGCGTGGGGCGCGAGCCGCTGCGGGGCACGGGTCGGCTCCACCTCGATCTGCGGCCGCAGCCGGCTGCCGCGCAGGGCCTGCACCGCCGCGAGGAAAGCCGGCGGAGCAGCCCCGCTCCCGTCCCCGTCCCCCTCCTTGCCGTCATCCATCCCGCCAGCGCCGTCCGACAGTCGTTCCTGAGCCGCAGCCATGCCGGAAGATTAAGGGGAACAGGGGCGTGGTGCGGGCCTAGACACCCGGGATCTGGTGTACATGGCTCCAACCCCGTGCGGGGCGGGAGCCCCGCCGGCGTCATGTCAGACTTGGCCCGTGAGCGCCAACGAGACCCAGCAGCCGTCCCCCACGCACGACTCCGCCTTTCTCAAGGCCTGCCGCCGAGAACCCGTACCCCACACCCCGGTGTGGTTCATGCGCCAGGCGGGGCGCTCGCTCCCGGAGTACCGCAAGGTGCGCGAGGGCGTCCCCATGCTCGAGTCCTGCATGCGCCCCGAGCTGGTCACCGAGATCACCCTGCAGCCGGTCCGCCGCCACAACGTGGACGCGGCGATCTACTACAGCGACATCGTCGTCCCGCTCAAGGCCATCGGCGTCGACCTCGACATCAAGCCCGGCGTCGGCCCGGTCGTCGCCCACCCGATCCGCACCCGCGCGGACCTCGCCCAGCTCCGCGACCTGACCCCCGACGACGTCTCCTACGTCACCGAGGCCATCGGCCTGCTCACCCGCGAGCTCGGCGCCACCCCGCTGATCGGTTTCGCCGGCGCGCCTTTCACCCTCGCGAGCTACCTCGTCGAGGGCGGTCCCTCGCGCACGTACGAGAACGCCAAGGCGATGATGTACGGCGACCCCGACCTCTGGGCCGACCTGCTCGACCGTCTCGCCGACATCACGGCCGCCTTCCTGAAGGTGCAGATCGAGGCCGGCGCCTCGGCCGTCCAGGTCTTCGACTCCTGGGTCGGCGCGCTCGCCCCCGCCGACTACAAGCGGTCGGTGATGCCCGCCTCCGCGAAGGTCTTCGAGGCCGTCGCCGGGTACGGCGTCCCGCGCATCCACTTCGGCGTGGGCAGCGGCGAGCTGCTGAGTCTGATGGGCGAGGCGGGCGCGGACGTCGTCGGCGTCGACTGGCGCGTCCCCCTGGACGAGGCCGCCCGCCGCATCGGCCCCGGCAAGGCCCTGCAGGGCAACCTCGACCCGACCGTCCTCTTCGCGCCCACGGAGACGGTCGAGGAGAAGACCCGCGAGGTCCTCGACGCGGCCGCCGGCCTGGAGGGCCACGTCTTCAACCTGGGCCACGGCGTCACGCCGTCCATCGACCCCGACGCGCTGACCCGGCTCGCGGAGTACGTGCACACGCAGACCGCGCGCTGACCGCCTCCGTCGCTCACCAGGTGTGCCGGGGCTGCGCCTTCCTGCCGAACAGCAGGCCGCGCGGTTCCGGCGGCGGAGGAGTGCCCGGCTTGAGCGGCCAGGCGAGCAGCATGCCGGCGATGAACCCCACGACATGCGCCGCGTACGCCACCGTGCCCGCGGCGGAGACGCCCTCGCCGGCCGAGTAGAAGGCCTGCAGCACGAACCAGAAGCCCAGCACCAGCCAGGCCGGCAGCCGGAGCGGCAGGAAGATCAGGAACGGCACGAGGACCCACACCCTGGCCTTCGGATACAGCACCAGATAGGCGCCGAGCACGCCCGCGATGGCACCCGAGGCGCCGATCAGGGGGTCGCCGGAGTCGGCGTTGAGCAGGGCGAAGCCGTAGCCGGCCGCGTAGCCGCAGACGACGTAGAAGAGGGCGAAGCGGATGTGGCCCATGCGGTCCTCGACGTTGTTGCCGAAGATCAGCAGGAACAGCATGTTGCCCAGCAGGTGCAGCCAGCTGCCGTGCAGGAACATCGCCGTGAGGACCGACAGCGCGGGGGACTTGTCGTAGGCCGGCGGGCCCACCACACAGCCCGCGCCGTGCGCGCCCACGCCGATGTCGCCGGTCGGCACCAGCCGCGGCATCTGATGGTGGATCAACTCCCGTGGCACCGCGGCGTAGTGGTCCAGGAAGGCCTGGAGATGGCACGTCTGCGACAGGTCGCTGCCGCCCGCCACGGAATCGGCGATGCCGGGCGTGGACAGGAACACGAAGACGTTCGCGGCGATGAGCGCGTACGTCACCCAGGGGGTGCGGCGGACCGGGTTCACGTCATGAACGGGGATGACCACAAGGGATTAGTGCCCCCGATGAGCGGGGCGAATCGGTGAACGTGGGCGCGCGCGTGTGCGTATGACTCGTCAACCGCCCGCGGCGCGGGGAAGGCGTGCCGCGGGGACGACGTGAGGAACAGGCGATGAACGACCGAGCGACTCCCTCGATGCATGCTCTTCCCGACGGTGAGGCCGAGATATCCCTGGTGGTGAGGCTGCCGTGGGAAGACGTGGCGAGGCTCGGCCAGGAGGCCGGGCGGCTCGCGTCCCAGATGCAGCGGCCGGTCACCCTGGACGAGGCGGTGAGCCACCGGCTGCGCTCCACACGGCCGGCGGCGGCGCACGCGAAGCCCGCCGAAGAGCAGCCGGTCGCGATGACGACGACGGCGTCGGTGTCGTCACTGCCGCCGCGGCCTCCGGCGGAGCAGGCGCGGCAGGCCATCGAGCGGATCAACGGGTCCGCGTAGGCTCGCCCCTTACCGGTGTTGCTGTACTGCCTTTGATGCCTTGCGGGCAGCCACCAGTACCGGGTCCCAGACCGGGCTGAACGGGGGTGCGTAGCCCAGGTCCAGGGACGTCATCTGTTCCACCGTCATTCCGGCTGTGAGGGCGACGGCGGCGATGTCGACCCGCTTCGCCGCGCCCTCCCTGCCCACGATCTGTACGCCCAGCAGGCGGCCGGTTCTGTGTTCGGCGAGCATCTTGACCGTCATGGGGGAGGCGCCGGGGTAGTAGCCGGCGCGGCTCGTGGACTCGATGGTGACTGCCTCGAACCGCAGGCCCACCCTGCGCGCGTCCTTCTCGCGCAGGCCCGTGCGGGCGATCTCCAGGTCGCAGACCTTGCTGACCGCGGTGCCGACCACGCCGGGGAACGTCGCGTAGCCGCCGCCGGCGTTGGTGCCGATGACCTGTCCGTGCTTGTTGGCGTGGGTGCCGAGGGCGATGTGGCGTTCCTGGCCGGAGACCAGGTCGAGGACCTCGACGCAGTCGCCGCCGGCCCAGATGTTCTCGTGCCCGCGCACCCGCATCGCCAGATCGGTGAGCAGGCCGTGGTGGGCGCCGAGGGGGAGGCCGGCCGCCTCGGCGAGGGCCGTCTCCGGGCGGACGCCGATGCCCAGGACCACCACGTCCGCCGGGTACTCGGCGTCCTCGGTGGCGACCGCCCGCACCCGGCCGTCACCGTCGGTGAGGATCTTGGTGACGGCGGCGTCGTTCACCATCGTGACGCCGAGGCCCTCCATGGCCTCGTGTACCAGGCGGCCCATGTCCGGGTCGAGCGTCGACATGGGCTCGCTGCCGCGGTTGACGACCGTGACCTCGTAGTCGCGGTTGATGAGGGCCTCGGCCATCTCCACGCCGATGTAGCCCGCGCCGATCACCACCGCTCGCCGGCCACGCGTGCGTGCCAGTGAGTCCAGCAGGGCCTGGCCGTCGTCCAGGGTCTGCACCCCGTGGACGCCCGGGGCGTCGGCGCCCGGCATGTCCGGGCGGATCGGGCGGGCGCCGGTCGCGATCACGAGCTTGTCGTACGACGTCCAGGACTCGGCGCCGGAATCGACGTCACGCGCGCGTACCCGGCCGCCCGCCACGTCGATCTCCGTGACCTCCGTCCGCACGCGCAGGTCGATGTCCCGCGCGCGGTGCTCCTCCGGAGTGCGGGCGATCAGCTGGTCCCGCTCGGCGACGTCGCCGCCCACCCAGTACGGGATGCCGCACGCCGAGTAGGAGGTGAAGTGGCCGCGTTCGAACGCCACGATCTCCAGCTCGTCCAGGCCCCTCAGCCGGCGTGCCTGCGACGCCGCGGACATCCCCGCGGCGTCGCCGCCGATCACCACCAGTCGTTCCCGCGCAGCGCTCATGCTCATGCGAACACGCTACGGGGGCAGGGCATTTCAGTCCTGCCGGCCCTCCTCGCGCGGGCTCGTGCCCTCCGGGGCCGGACGGGCCGTCGGCAGCGGGCCGAGCGCGCTCGTCGCCGGTGCGGTGGCCGGGCGGCGCGGCAGCCGGGGCCGCACCAGCCGCAGCCAGGCCAGGACGAGCAGCACGGCCACCGCGGCGAAGGGCAGCACCGCGCCGAAGGCCACCGCCAGCCACCGCAGCATCGTCACGAAGGCGTGCCAGCCGCCCGTCAGCGCGTCCAGGAAGCCGGGGCCGTCGTCCTTCGCGGCCGCCTTCACCGGCGTCTCGGACAGGGACAGCGTGATGGTGGCCATGCTCGTGCGGTCCTTCAGCGACGCCTGCTGGGCGAGCAGCGCCTCCAGATCGGCCTCCCGGCTGCTCAACTCGCCCTCCAGGGCGACGACATCGCTCAGCTTGGTGGCCCGGTCCATCAGCTCGCGGACCCGCGCGACGCTGACCCGCTGCGACTTCACCCGGCTGTCGACGTCGACGACCTGGTCGGTGACGTCCTCGGCCTTCGCCGTGCGGTCGATCAGCCTGCCCGTGCCCTGGAGGTCGGCGAGCACCTGGTCGTAGCGGTCCACGGGCACCCGCAGCACCACACGCGTGTGCTCGCGGCCCTCCGGGTCCCGGCCGGTGGTCTCGTCGCCGACGTAGCCGCCCGCGCTCTCGGTGGTGGTCCGCGCCTCGTCCAGGGCCTTCGGTACGTCCTTGACCTGCACGGTCAGGGAGGCGGTGCGGATGATGCTGCTCGCGGTGAGCTTCGGCGCCCGGGGCTTCGTACCGCTCGTCGCCCCCGCCCCGCCCGCCTCCTTCGCGCCGCCCGGAGCGGCCGCCTTCGCGTCGTCCGGAGCGGCCGCCCTCTTGTCGGAGGCGGAGCCGCCGGAGTCGGCCGCGGAACCGCATCCGGTCAGGGCGAGTGCCGCGGCCAGCAGGAGTCCGGCCAGGGCCCGGACGGATCGTACGGAACGTCGTGCGCGCATGTGGGCGTACCCCCCGAGGGTCGTGACGACTGACGCTCCTTCGACGCCGGAAGGGCGCGGGACGTTGGGCTCCGGTGGTCCCGATGCGGTCACGGTCGGGACTCGGCGGGGCCACATGGGCCCTGGCACGACTGTCAGTTGCGTCTGAGACAGTGGAGCCATGAACGGATCACATGCCGGTACCCGGGTGGTCGTCGTCGGAGCCGGGATCGCCGGACTCGCCGCGGCCCACCGGCTGCTGCTGCGGGGCGCCGGTGTGACGGTGCTGGAGGCGTCGGACCGCGTCGGCGGCAAGCTGCTGCCCGGGGAGATCGCCGGGGTGCGCGTCGACCTCGGCGCCGAGTCGATGCTGGCCCGCAGACCGGAGGCGGTCGGTCTGGCCCGCGAGGTGGGGCTCACGGACCGCCTCCAGCCGCCGGCCACCGCGTCGGCCTCGCTGTGGACCCGCGGCGCCCTGCGCCCCATGCCCAAGGGTCATGTGATGGGCGTGCCGGGCACCGCGGACGCCCTCGCGGGCGTCCTCTCCGAGGAGGGCCTGGCCCGCATCGGGCGCGACGCCGACCTGCCGCGCACGGAGGTCGGCGACGACGTGGCCGTCGGGGAGTTCGTGGCGGCGCGGCTCGGCCGCGAGGTCGTCGACCGTCTCGTGGAGCCGCTGCTGGGCGGTGTCTACGCGGGCGACGCGTACCGCATCTCGATGCGCTCGGCCGTCCCGCAGCTCTTCCAGGTCGCGCGGACGCACACCTCGCTCACCGAGGGCGTCCGCGAGATCCAGGCGAGGATGGCGGCCGGTCAGCAGGCCGGCCCCGTGTTCATGGGCATCGAGGGCGGCATCGGCACCCTCCCGCTCGCCGTCGCCGAGTCGGTGCGCGCGGGGGGCGGCGAGATCGTCACCGGCGCCCCGGTGACCGAGCTGCGCCGTGACGCGTCCGGCGGCTGGCGGGTGGTCGCGGGCGACCGCGTCCTGCGCGCCGACGCCGTGATCGTCGCCGTGCCCGCCCCGGCCGCGGCCGGCCTGCTGCGCGCCGAGGCCCCGGAGGCCGCCGCCGAGCTGGCCGCCGTCGAGTACGCCTCCATGGCCCTGGTCACCCTGGCCTACCGCCGCTCCGACACCGCCCTGCCGGAAGGCAGCAGCGGCTTCCTCGTGCCGCCGGTCGACGGCCGCACCATCAAGGCGTCGACCTTCGCCTCCCAGAAGTGGGGCTGGATCGCCGACGAGGACCCGGACGTCCTGGTCCTGCGCACCTCCGTCGGCCGCTACGGCGAGACGGAGATCCTCCAGCGCGACGACGCCGGCCTGGTGGACGTCTCCCGCCAGGACCTGAAGGCCGCGACGGGCCTGGACGCCACCCCGCTCGAAACCCGCGTCACCCGCTGGACCGACGGCCTGCCCCAGTACCCCGTCGGCCACCACGCGCGCGTGACCCGCATCCGCGAGCACGTCGCCAAGCTCCCCGGCCTCGCCGTCTGCGGCGCGCAGTACGACGGCGTCGGCATCCCGGCCTGCATCGCGAGCGCGTACGCGGCGGTCGACCAGCTGGAGGGCGACCTCACCGGTGTGCAGCAGCTCACCGCCGACCCGGTGCAGAGCCTGCACGGCGGAGCGGGAGAATAGCCGCATGAGTGACGACGCCCCCATCACCGAGGCCGCCAGGATCCCGAACAAGGGCAAGCTGGCCAAGGACCTCAACGAGGTCATCCGCTACACCCTGTGGTCCGTCTTCAAGCTGAAGGACGTGCTGCCCGAGGACCGCACGGGCTACGCCGACGAGGTCCAGGAGCTGTTCGACCAGCTCGCCGCCAAGGACGTGAAGATCCGCGGCACCTACGACCTCTCGGGGCTGCGCGCCGACGCCGACCTCATGATCTGGTGGCACGCGGAGACCAGCGACCAGCTGCAGGAGGCGTACAACCTCTTCCGCCGCACGAAGCTGGGCCGCGCCCTGGAGCCGGTCTGGTCGAACATGGCGCTGCACCGCCCCGCCGAGTTCAACCGCTCGCACATCCCCGCGTTCCTCGCCGACGAGACCCCCCGCGACTACGTCAGCGTCTACCCCTTCGTGCGCTCCTACGACTGGTACCTGCTGCCGGACGAGGACCGCCGCCGCATGCTCGCCGACCACGGCAAGATGGCCCGCGGCTACCCCGACGTCCGCGCCAACACGGTCGCGTCGTTCTCCCTCGGCGACTACGAGTGGATCCTCGCCTTCGAGGCCGACGAGCTGCACCGCATCGTCGACCTCATGCGCCACCTGCGCGGCTCCGAGGCCCGCCGGCACGTCCGCGAGGAGGTCCCGTTCTACACGGGCCGCCGCAAGGACGTCGCCGAGCTGGTCGCCGGCCTCGCCTGATCAGCGCCCCGCCGCGGGCCGGGCCGTCGCGGAGCGGCTGTCCGGCCTCGTCGGCTCGGGGGCGGCGTGCGGGGCGCAGGACGCGTGCCGCAGCGGCAGCCGCCCCCGCAGCAGATACGCGTCCAGGTACGCGTTGACGCACCGGTTGGGTCCGCCCGCGATGCCGTGCGTCCCCGCGTCCCGCTCCGTCACCAGCACCGCCCCCGACAGCCGCCGCCGCAGCTCCAGCGCCCCCTGGTACGGCGCCGCCGCGTCCCGCTCCGCGGCCAGGATCAGCGTCGCCGGCACCTCACCGGGACCCGTGCGCACATCGACCGGCCGCTGCCGCGGCGCGGGCCAGTACGCGCAGGGCAGGTTCGTCCACACGTTGTCCCACGTCTCGAACGGCGCCACCCGCGCGAGGCGGGTGTTGTCCCGGTCCCAGACCCGGAAGTCCGTCGGCCAGGACGCGTCGTTGCACTCCACGGCCGTGTAGACCGCGCTGCTGTTCTCCACCTCGGCCGCCGCCTCCACCACCGGCGACGCCTGCTCGATCAGCGGCTTCGGGTCTCCCTTCAGGTACCGCGACAGCGCCTCGGCCCGCTGCGGCCAGAAGTCGTCGTAGTAGCCCGCCATGAGGAACGCGCCCTGCAGCTGCCCCGGCCCCACCGTGCCGCCCGCCGGTTCGGCCGCCAGCCGCGCGCTCGCCCGGTCGTAGCTGAGCTGCACCGCCTCGGCCGTGCCGCCGAGTCCGTAGACGTCGTCGTGCTCGGCGATCCACTCCCGGAAGTCCGCCCAGCGCTCCTCGAACGCGGCCGACTGGTCGAGGTTGTTGCGGTACCAGACCTGCTCCGGATCGGGGTTCACCGCCGCGTCGAACACCATCCGGCGCACATGGGAGGGGAACAGCGTGGCGTACAGCGCGCCCAGATAGGTGCCGTACGACGCCCCCATGAACGTCAGCCGCTCCTCGCCCAGCGCCGCCCGCAGCACGTCCAGGTCACGGGCGTTGTCGAGCGAGGTGTAGTGGCCGAGCGCCTTTCCGGCCCGCTGCGCGCACCCGCGCGCGTACGCCTTGGCCCGCGCGACGCGTTCCCGCTTGTACGACGGCGAGGGGTGCGTCAGGGCCGGGGAGGGCCCCTTGAAGAAGCGCCTGGGGTCCTCGCAGGACAGGGGCGCCGAACGGCCGACACCGCGCGGGGAGTAGCCGACGAGGTCGTAGGCGCCGGCGATGCGCTTCCACTGCGGCAGCAGGCCGACGAGCGGGAAGTACAGTCCGTCGCCGCCGGGCCCGCCGGGGTTGTAGACCAGGGCCCCCTGCCCGGGCACCCGGCGCCTGCTGTCGCCTGGGTCGCGGTGGGTGGCCCGCACCCGGCTGACGGTCAGCCTGATCTGCCGCCCGCCCGGGTCCGCGTAGTCCAGCGGGACGGAGACCGTGCCGCACTCCAGGCTGCCCGGCATGTCCTGCGCGTTCGAGCAGGCGCCGAAGTCGACACCGGCGGCCCGGGCCCGCGCGGCGGCCACCGCCGTGCCGCGCAGCTCGGCCGTGCCCGGGGCGGCGGGGGCGCCGCCGGCCGGGGCCGTGGCGAGGGTGGTCAGGAGCAAGGATCCGGCGGCCGAGTAGAGGGCGGCTGCTCTCATCGCGTATCCCTTCGGTGCACGGCGGCGACAAAAGGGAAGTCTCGTTCGGCCCCCGCCGAAGGCAAGCACCGTCACGGCGATGTCGCCCCAATGCCCCCCGTGCGCCCCCGGCACACGGCTCACACCCGAAAGACCGTCCTGGACCTGTCCTAGACCATGTCCTAGACCCGGTCGCGATGTGCGAAGGCGGCGCGCAGGTCCGGTTCGCCGACCGCGTGGACTCCGCGGACGGCGACACAGGTGAGGTACGTACGGTCGTCGCCGTCCGAGGGGCGGCGGGCCAGGGTGCCCAGCAGGCGCTGACCGGCCGGGGAGGCCCAGCGGGAGTAGGGGTGCGCCTCGACGCGGGCGATGGCCAGGCAGCTCAGGCTCAGGGCGAGCGGCAGCGCGAACCACAGGGCGACCAGGCCGCGCGGCATGGCCGGCTCGGCCGGGGCCAGCAACGCGGTCGCGCCCAGGGCCAGGACCGCCGGCACGGCGAGCCGCACCTGGCGCACCGCGGCGGCGACGGTCGTCCGGGCGCCCGCCGGCACGGCCAGTCCCGCGCGGACGAGCCGGTCGCCCAGGTTGCCCACCGCGTCCGCGGCGGCGGCCGCGGCGCGGACCGGGGCGATGCGGTTCTGTCCCTCGGGCCCGATGGCCCCGATGACCGACTGCTCGATCTCGTCCCGCCCGCGCGGGTCGACCACCGTCGCCCAACCGGTGTGGGCGAGCAGCAGCCGGCGCTGCCGGGCCATGGAGACCATGGTCAGATCGGCGACCCGGCGCGGACCGCCGGAGAGGAACGCGGCCTCGTAGAGCGTCAGATCACGCTGGACGGGGTCCGTGTCCACGGCCGCCGCGCGTACGGCGGCCAGGCACAGCCGCGTACACGCCGTGCCGGCGACGGCCCAGGCCAGCAGTAGGAGGAGGACCCAGAACATGCCGCGTTTCTATGCCAAAGGCCCTCTCGGGCGCCATGCCTTGTTCACAATCCGGACGGAGCGTTGTCTGCCTGTGACGTTCCGCTTGTCCTGAACCGGACTACTGCGGAGGCGGGCTGGAGGCGGCCGGCGGCAGCGAGTAGGTCGCGGACGGCGAGGGGGCGACCGGGACGGCCGGACTCGGGTCGGTCGTCGGACCGGGCGGGGCGGGGGAGTTGACCAACGGGGGAGTGCTCGCGGCGGCCATGTTCCGCGCCAGGGCGTCCCAGTCGACGTCTCCCGTCGCCTCCAGGACCTTGATGTGGTCCAGCACGGTCGTGTTCGCGTCGTCCGCGAGGGCGCGCACCAGCGAGTTGCGGGTGGTCGCGCGGACCTGGGCGACCAGCGAGAAGACCTTGCCGTGCGCCAGCCGCGCGATGTTCACGAAGTCGTGGTCGTACTGCACGCCCTGCGCCTGGTTCAGGGTGGTGAGCCACTGCCGCTGCTGGGCGGTGGGCTCGTTGGGCAGCTCGATGCCGAGCTTGGCGGCGACGTCCCTGACCCGCTGGTCGAGGAAGGTGTGGCCCTGGACGAGGTGCTGCCCCGCCGTCCGTACGGCCTGGGTGGTGCCCTTCTGCTCGGCCTCCTGGCCGGCGGGCAGCTCCCACAGCCCGGCCTGGCGGACCTTGGTGAGGAAGTCGCGGTCCTGGCCCGACAGGGGGCCGTAGTTCGTGGCGACGGTCTGGGCGTTCAGCACGCTCACGCCGGTTCCCGACCGGTCGGCGTAGGACCAGATCGGGAAGATCAGTGCGAGCAGGGTCGCGAGCAGACCGGTGACGATGACGCCGGTTCCACTGACGATGCCCCGGCCCTTGATGGGTGGTCTCGGTCGCATGGTGCCTCCTGCCTGCGGCACCGCACGCTGGTCGGTTGTGAGTGCGGGACTGGCATGTTACTGCGTGGTGCACGCACCGATGCCGTAAGGAGGCGTATCCCACACTCCGCCGCTCAGCGGTGCGACAGCACCCGCCGCGCCACCCGGGCCACCCGCCCCCGCCCGGACCGGGGTGGCACCGGCCCCGACCGCTCCAGCCACCAGGCGCGCAGCTCCCGCCGCACCCGTCCCTCCGCGAGCCGCCCCGACAGCAGCAGATGCTCGGCGAAGTCCAACGCGTCCCGGCGGTAGCCGCCGGTCATGGGGTGCCCCTGCGCGTACGCGAGGAATGCGATCCGGTACGCCTCGCCGAGCATCCCCGGCAGCTCGGGCGCGACCTTCCCCACCACATCGGCCCGCTTCCCGGCCAGCGCCCGCGCCTGCACCCCGAGCCGCCCCCGGTCGAACCCCTCGGGCACGGGCGTCCCGGCGACGAGCGCGGACAACAGAGCGGCCTGACCGAGCGCGAGCCGCAGCCGGACGCCGTCGCTGAGGGCGACGGGAGGCTGAGCCGGGGTGGTGGCGGCGGGGGAGGGGGTGGCGGTCGGGGGTTCCTCGGTGGTTGCCGCTGTCACTGTCCCGGTGCCCGCCACGGTCGCCGCCACCTCCCTTCGCACCGCCCGCGCCGGCTCGCCGCCCGCCGCCCCTCCTTTCTCCACGGCCGCCCGGATCGCGGCCAGCTCCCCCTCCAGCACTCCGGGCTCGGGGAAGTTCTCGTCCCGCTCCAGCAGCACGCCCGGCGGCCGCACCCGGGACGCGAGGTCGGTCAGGACGTCCAGGACGGCGTCCGGCACCGGGTGGGCGTGGCTGTCGTGCCAGACCCCGTCGCGTTCGAAGCCGCCCGCGACATGGACGTACGCGATGGCCTCGACGGGAAGCTCGGCGAGGGCCTTGGCCGGGTCCTCGCCGCGGTTGACGTGGTTGGTGTGCAGGTTGGCCACGTCCACGAGCAGCCGCACCCCGGTCCGGTCGACGAGGTCGTACAGGAACTGCCCCTCCGTCATCTCCTCGCCCGGCCAGCAGATCAGCGCGGCGATGTTCTCCACGGCGAGCGGCACGGGCAGCGCGTCCTGCGCGATACGGACGTTCTCGCACAGCACGTCGAGGGCGTCCCGGGTGCGCGGGACGGGCAGCAGATGACCGGCCTCCAGCAGCGGGGACGCCGTCAGCGGCCCGCCCGCCCGGACGAAGGCGATGTGCTCCGTGACCAACGGCGACCCCAGCGCCTCCGCCCGCTCGGCGAGCGCGGCCAGCCGGCCCGCGTCGGGGCGGTCGGCCCCGCCCAGGCCCAGGGAGACACCGTGCGGGACCACCGTCACGCCACGCTCCCGCAGCCGCAGGAGCGCGTCGGGAAGGTGCCCCGGGCACACGTTCTCGGCCACGACCTCGACCCAGTCGATGCCCGGCATCCGCTCCACGGCGTCGGCGATCTCCGGCCGCCAGCCGATGCCCGTCCCCAGTCGCTCCATGGTCGTCCCCTCCCTGCCGTCTCCCCGAAGAACGTGACGGGGGTATGGCCCCGGCGCCCGGCCCCGAACCGCGCCTCCCGCACCTTCAGAGCAACATTTGAGGTTCCTCGCGTCCCGCCCGTCTCACCCGAGGACGCCCGCCGTGTCCACCGGATCCGGCCGTCCGGTGTTGACCGTGCCGGGCGCGCCCGGCGAGACGCTGGACGTCGTCGGCAGGTTCGCGCTGGGCTCGGCCGCGGGCGCCGAGGGCGCGATCTGGCCGGGCACGGGGGCCGCGGGTCCCGTCGGGCTGGCGGTCGTCCCGGACACCGCGTCGTTGGCGATGGCGTCGAAGTCGACCTTGCCGGTCTTCTCCAGGATCGTGATGTGGTCCAGCACGGTCTGGTTGGTGTCCGAGGCCAGCTGCCGTACGAGGGTGTTGCGGGTGGTGTTCCGGACCGTGCCGATCACCGGGAAGATCTTGCCGTGCGCGGCCCGCAGCAGGTTCACGAACTTGTACTCGTACTCCGCTCCGCTCGCCGCCGACATCTCCTGCAGCCAGCCCTGCTGCTGCTCGTTCGGCTGGTTGGGCAGGGCGACGCCCAGCTGGGCCGCGACGATCCGGACCCGTTTGTCGAGGTCGGTGTGGCCGACGATGAGATGGTCGCCGGCCTCCTTGATGGCCTGGCTCGGCGCGCGCTCCAGGGCCTGCTGCCCGGCCGGCAGCTCCCACAGACCGGCCAGCCGCACCCGCACGATCAGATCGCGGTCGGCGGCGGTGAGCGGGCCCCACTGGGTGTTCACGGTCCCCGCCGCCACGTTCGCCTGACCGGTGCCCGACCGGTCGGCGTACGACCACACGGGGAACGCGATCGCTCCGACGGTGGCGACGAGGGCCGCGACGAGGAAGGTCGTGCCATTGATCCGCATGCGCTGCAAAGTCCCTCCCAGGTGAAACCAACTGGTCTGCGGCGCGGGGAAGTTGACCGAGCGCCGGTGACAGGAGGTACGCGGGAGCGGGCGTGGTTGTTCAAGCGACGGCCAAATAGCTAAATGGCTGGTAAAGCGATACGGGCGCTCAGTCCCGTTTCGTCCACACCTCCGGCGTCCGCCCCGGCGGCCGCGGCGTCTCCGCCGACGGTCATCGCAACGCCGGATGATCGGCGACGACGGTGCACGAGCCGGGCGCGATCTCGGTGAACCCGGCGTCCCGCACCAACGGCAGCCCCCCGCCGGTCAGTTCGGCCCAGCGCCCGCGCTCGGCGGTCCGCACGGCCAGCGGGAACCCGGCCTCCCGCCACGCCGCGCGCTCCTCGTCCGACAGCTCCCACCAGGCGAGTTGGGCGCCGTGGCCCACCTGGGCCATCGCCTTGCCGGCGGACATGTCCAGCTCCGGGTTCAGCCACAGCACGGGCTGCGCGGTGTCGGCCGGCACCGGCGCCTCGGGATCGTCGAGATCGGTGCCAGACACCTGCAGCCGGGCCAGCTCCTTCGGCCACCCGTCGAGCGGCACCGGCGGGAAGACCCGCACCTCGGCCGACTTCCCGGTGACGGTGATCCCGTCCAGCCCCTCGGCCCGCCGCCACTCGGCCCCGCGGGCCCGCCGTACGACCTTCCGGATCCGCGCGTCCTGCCACTCCCGCATCACCTGGGCCCACTCGCCGTCCCCCAGGGACCGCTCGTCGCTGAGCATGACGAGCACGGCCCGGGCGGCGGTCTCCAGGGCGTCGGTACGGGCGGGCGGCGCCGCCTTCTCGATCCGCACGACGAGCGGCAGCACGAACTGCGGGGCCTCGTCGCGGGCGGTGCGCTCGGAACGGAAGGGACTGTCACCGGTTGCTGTCGAATCAGGGCTCACACCAGGCAACTTTAAGGGGGCCCATCCGGCCCGCGGACCCCCTCACCTCCCGCCGCTCACCCCGAGCAGGCCCCGCGCTGGGCCTCCTGCCACTCGCACACGGGGCACATCGTGATGCCCTTGTACGACTCCGGGTACTCCGTCGGCTCCCGGCACAGCACGCACTCCGCGTACGGCGGACCCTCCGCCGTCGGCGGCTTCGTGGCGTCGGCGATCGTGCAGTACTCGTCGCTCATGAATCCAGCGTAAGCCGCTCGCCGACTCGCTCAGCGGCGTCCCTTCGCGTCCCCGACCAGCTCCGAGACCTTCACGAACCGGTACCCGCGCGCTCGCAGTTCCGGCACGATCGTGCGGACCGCGCGCTCGGTCACCGGGGCCGCGCTGCGGGTGCAGTGCATGACCACCACCGAACCGGGGCGCACGCCGTCCAGGACCTGCCGGGCCACCGCGTCCGCGTCCGTCGCGAACGCGTCGCCGCTCACCACGTCCCACTGCACGGCGGTGACGCCGACGGGGGCCAGCGCCTTGAGGGCCCGCTGGTCGTAACAGCCGCCGGGGAAGCGGAAGTACGGCATCGCGTCCGTCACCCCGGCCCGGCGGAACGCCGTGTACGCGCGCTCCACGTCCGTCCGCATCCGGTCCGCGGTGACGGTCGGCAGGCCGTAGCAGTCGCCGGTGAAGGCGTAGTGGCTGTAGGAGTGGTTGGCGATCTCGAAGAGCGGGTCGCGGTCGATGGACCGCGCCTGCACCGGGTACTCGTCGGCCCACCGCCCGGTCATGAAGACGGTCGCCGGCACCTTCAGCGCCCGGAGCGCCGCGATGAGCTGCGGATTGTCGAACCGCTCGCCCGCCGCGGCCCGCTTGCCCTCGTCGGCGGTCATGTCGGCGTCGAAGGTGAGCGCGACGATCTTGCCGTCGGTGCGGGGGCCGTTAGTGAAGACCGGCGTCAGGCCGCCCGGGCCGGGGGCCAGGGTCGGCGGCCGGGAGGGCGCGGCGGAGGTGGCGGACGGGGCCGGGTGGGCGGCGTGCGGGGCCTGGACGGTGCCGCAGGCGGTCAGCGCGGTGCCGAGGGCGCAGAGGGCAGCGGCACGTCGTACGGGAGTGATCACCGTACGAACGTAGAGCTGATTGTCTTATTTGTGCGGTCAGGGGGTGGTGTTGGGGGTCGGCGTCACTCGGTCAGGTCACCCGGTCAGATGTCCCGGCGCTCCAGCGGTCGCGTCGCCGGGCCCTGGACGACCTTGCCGTCCTTGTCGAAGCGGGAGCCGTGGCAGGGGCACTCCCAGGCGCGTTCGGCGGAGTTGAAGGAGACCAGGCAGCCGAGGTGGGTGCAGCGCGGGGAGACCGCGTGCAGGCTGCCGTCGTCGTCCCGGTACACCGCGACCCGGTCGTGTCCGGCGCGGACCACGGCGCCCTCGCCGGGCGGCAGCGACTCCAGCGGCGGCACCGGACGCAGCCGGTCGCCGACGAAGTGCCGGGCCACCTCGGCCTGCGTCTTGAGGAACGTCGGCGCCTCGCGCACCGCGGTGCGCAGCCGCCGCGGGTCGTACAGCTCGCTCCACGCGCACGGCTCGTCGAGGATCTGCGCGCACAGCAGCCGGCCCGCCATGATGCCGCCGCTCAGGCCCCAGCCGCCGAAGCCGGTGGCCACGTAGGCGTGCCGGGCGCCCGGGTGCAGCAGGCCGACCATGGGCACCGTGTCCGTGGGGTCGTTGTCCTGGGTGGCCCAGCGGTGGGTGAGGTCGGCGTCCGGGAAGTGGTCGCGCGCCCAGGCCGTCAGCCGCTCGAAGCGGGTCCGGGTGTCCCCGGTGCCGGGCGTGAAGTGCTCGCCGGTGACGACCAGGAATCGCCGCCCGTCCTCGCCGTACGGCGCCGTCCGCACCGACCGGGTCCCCTCGTCCGGCGTGATGTACATGCCCTGCGGGTCCCGTTCGACGGGGAGCGGCCCGGCGACGACGAGTTCGCGGCGCGGGGAGAGCCGGGTGAAGAGCAGGGCCCGGTCGAAGATCGGGTAGTGCGTGGCGACCACGACGTCGCGGGCGGTCACCGTCGCGCCGGACGCGGTCGCCACCCGGCACGGCTGGCCCTCGTCGAGGCCGGTGACCGTGGTGTGCTCGTGGATGTGCCCGCCCCGGCGGACCAGGTCCTCGGCGAGCGCCAGCAGGTACTTGCGCGGATGGAACTGCGCCTGCCCGGTCACCTTCACCGCGCCCGCCACCGGGAACGGCAGCCCGGTGTCGGTCGTGAACGAGGCCGGCAGCCCCGCCTCGCCCGCGGCGGCCGCCTCGGCCCGCAGCTCCTCCACCCGGCCCGCGTCGCAGACGTAGGTGTAGGCGTCGCGCCGCTCCCACTCGCAGTCCACGCCGAGTTCATCGGCGACCTCGGCGGCGTGCTCGACGGCCTCGCTCTGCGAGCGGGCGTACAGCCGGGCGCCCTCGGGGCCGCGGGTGCGGCGCAGCTTGTCGTAGATCAGCGTGTGCAGCGCGGTGAGCTTGGCGGTGGTGTGGCCGGTGACGCCGGCCGCGACCCGGTGGGCCTCCAGCAGCGCGACCGACCGGCCGGCCCGCGCCAGCTCCCACGCCGTGCTCAGCCCGGCGATCCCGGCGCCGATCACCGCCACGTCGACCGTGCGGTCCTCGGTGAGCGGCGGATGGTCGGGGCCCGGGGCGGTCTCGAGCCAGTACGAGCCGTTGACGTGCTGGTCCTCGTTCATGGCGGCCGGGTACCCAGCCCGGGAGGCATCAGTGGTCCAGGAGCCGTTCGCGGCACTCGGCCGGGTCGAACCCGGGCTCGGGATACCGCGGGTCCAGTGCCTCGAGATGCTCCAGGAGCAGTTGGGCCACGGCCCAGTCGCGGTACCACTTGCGGTCGGCCGGGATCACGTACCAGGGGGCGTGCGGGGCGGAGCAGCGGTGCAGGGCGATCTCGTACGCCTCCTGGTAGGCGGGCCACAGGGCGCGGTCGTCGATGTCGCCGGGGCTGAACTTCCAGCGCTTGTCGGGGCGGTCCAGGCGCCTGAGGAGCCGGCGGCGCTGCTCCTCGAAGGAGAGGTGCAGGAAGCACTTGACGAGGGTGACCCGGTCGTCGGCCAGGCGCTGCTCGAAGCGGTTGATCTCGTCGTAGCGGCGCTCGATCTCGTCGCGCGGGGCCAGGGCGCGGACGCGGGGGACGAGGACGTCCTCGTAGTGCGAGCGGTCGAAGGCGCCGATCTCGCCGGGGCGGGGGAGTTCCTTCTCGATGCGCCAGAGGAAGTCGTGCTCGCGTTCCTCGGCGGTGGGCGCCTTGAAGCCCATCGTCCGGCAGCCGGCCGGGTTGAACAGCCCGACGACGTGCTTGATCGTGCCGCCCTTGCCGCTGGTGTCCATGCCCTGCAGCACCAGCAGCACCCGGCGCCGGTCGCCCGCGGTGCCGGCCGCCCAGAGCCGCTCCTGCAGCTCGGCGAGCCGCTTGCCGGTGCGGGCGGTCTCCGCGCGCCCCGCGGCCTTGTCCTTCGGGCCCGCCGGCCCGTGCCGGGTGTCGTACTCGGCCAGGTCGAGATGCTCACCGCCGGGCACGCGCAGCAGCGTGCGCAGATCCTGGTGCTTTCCGTCCTTGGCCACGGCAGTGTCCCTTCCGGTCAGCGGCCGTAACGGCCGGTCAGGGTGCCCGAGGCCAGTGTGTGGCCGGCGAGTGCGCGCCCCAGGTCGTCGGGCGAGGCGTCGGAGGGCAGATGGAGGGTGCGGTCGACGGCGTAGACCGTGAAGACGTAGTGGTGCGGCCGGTTTCCCCTGGGCGGGCAGGGGCCGCCGTAACCGGTGCGCTTGAAGCCGTTGCGGCCCTGGACCGTTCCGCGCGGGACCTGGCCGGCGGGCCAGCCGGTCCGGTCCTGGGGCGCGTTCCACAGCAGCCAGTGGGTGAAGGGGCCGTGCGGGGCGTCGGGGTCCTGGACCAGGAGGGCCAGGGTGACGGTGGCCGGGGGCAGGCCGGAGAAGGCGAGCGGCGGTGAGACGTCCTCGCCGTCACAGGTGTGGCGCCGCGGGATCGTGCCGCCCTCGGCGAAGGCGGAGCTGGTGACGGTGAGGCGCCGTGCCGCGCCGGGGGAGGGCGCGGAGGAACCTCCTCCGCCGTCCCCGCAGCCCTGGATCAGCCCCACCGCCATCGCCACACCGACGATCACCACCGTGCGCCGCATGCACGGAACGCTAGCCCCGCTCTCCGCGGCCCGCCAGCGGCGTGCTCACTTCTCCAGGCGATGGTCCTGCGGGTGGTCCTGCGGGTGTTCCTGGGCCCTCTCCAGGAAGCGGAGCAGCTCCACCGGGAAGGGGAGCACCAGGGTCGAGTTCTTCTCGGCGGCGACCGCGACGATCGTCTGCAGCAGCCGCAGTTGGAGCGCGGCCGGGGTGTCCTCCATCTGCTGGGCGGCCTCGGCCAGCTTCTTGGAGGCCTGCAGTTCGGCGTCGGCGTTGATGATGCGGGCGCGGCGCTCACGGTCGGCCTCGGCCTGGCGGGCCATGGAGCGCTTCATCGACTCCGGCAGCGAGACGTCCTTGATCTCCACACGGTCGATCTGCACGCCCCACCCGACGGCCGGACTGTCGATCATCAGCTCCAGGCCCTGGTTGAGCTTCTCGCGGTTGGAGAGCAGGTCGTCGAGGTCGCTCTTGCCGATGATCGAACGCAGGGAGGTCTGCGCCATCTGGGAGACGGCGAACTTGTAGTCCTCGACGTTGACCAGCGCGGCCGCCGCGTCGACCACCTTGAAGTAGACGACGGCGTCCACCCGCACCGTCACGTTGTCCCGCGTGATGCCCTCCTGGGCCGGGATCGGCAGCGTGACGATCTGCATGTTGACCTTCGCGAGCCGGTCCACGAACGGGACGATCATCGTGAACCCGGGACTGCGCACCTCACCGCCGAGCCGCCCGAGCCGGAAGAGCACCCCGCGCTCGTACTGCTTGACGACGCGCGCCGCCGCGGCGGCGTAGACGAGCGCGCCCGCTCCGCCCGCGACCACGGCTGTCACCAGCTCAGGGACCATCACGACCTCCTCTGGGAGAGGTCTTTCTGTCTGCTTCTGCAACGATATGCCCGGTGGCCGGTCCCGGGCCACGAGGGTCCGGGACCGGCCACCGGGTGCGGACGGCCGCCCGGGGTGCGGGACGGCTGCCCGGTGTGCGGACGGCCGCCCGGGGTGCCTACGCGGCCGTCGTCACCCGCACCGGTTCGGAGCCGACCGCGCTGTGCCGCTCGGCCCAGTTCTCCAGCGCCGTACGGCAGGCGTGGTCCAGGTGGTGCAGACCGGAGAGGTCCAGCTCCACCGGGCGGTCCTGGGGCAGCGCCTCCAGGCTGTCGAGGATCTTCGGCAGCTTGAGGAAGGTCGCGTTGCCGGTCAGGTGGACCTGGACGGGACCGGCGCCCTTGTCCACGATCTCGGTCCTGAGGTGCGAGGTCTCCCAGGCGGTCTTGACCACGGACAGGGCCAGACCGATGAGCACGCCCTCGAACATGTTGACCGCGACGATGGCCACGGCCGTGACCACGAGGATCAGCGCCTCGCCCCGGTGGCTGCGCCACAGCGCCGAGATCTGCCGGAACGGGATCAGCTTCCAGCCCGCGTGGACGAGGATGCCGGCCAGGGCGGGGATCGGGACCAGCGCCAGGGCGGAGGGCAGCGCCGCCGCGAACAGCAGCAGCCAGGCGCCGTGCAGCACCCGCGAGGCCTTGGTCCGCGCGCCCGCGTTGACGTTGGCGGAGCTGCGCACGATCACCGCGGTCATCGGCAGCGCGCCGAGCAGACCGCACACCGTGTTGCCCACGCCCTGGGCGACCATCTCCTTGTCGTACTCGGTGCGCGGACCGTCGTGCAGCCGGTCCACGGCCGCCGCGCTGAACAGGCTCTCCGCCGAGGCGATCAGCGCGAACGCCACGATGGTGCCCCAGATGGCCGGGGTGGCCAGCTCGCCGAAGGCGTCGCCGCCCGGCACCTGGATGACGCCGAACAGGCCCTCCACCGTGACGGTGGCGACCGGCAAGCCGAACGCGAGGGTGGCGACCGTGGCCAGGACCACCGCGGCGAGGGCGCCCGGCACCGACCGCAGCGCCTTCGGCATCCTCTTCCACAGCACGATGACGGCGATGGTGCCCGCGCCGATCGCGAGCGAGGCCAGCGCCGCGGTGCTGCCGACCGCGTCGGCGAAGGCCCCGGGCAGGCCCGCGATCTTGCCGAGGCCGGTCGCCGGCGCCTTCAGGCCCGCCGCCGCGTAGATCTGCCCGGCGATGATCACCAGGCCGATGCCGCAGAGCATGCCCTCGACGACGGAGACGGATATCGCCCGGAACCAGCGGCCTATCCTGAAGAAGCCCATGGCGAGCTGCAGCAGACCGGCCACCAGCACGATCACGCCGAGCGTGCCCACACCGAACTCGCTGACGGCCTCGAAGACCAGCACCGTCATACCGGCGGCCGGCCCCGAGACCTGCAGGCTGCTGCCGGGCAGGAAGCCGGTGACCAGACCGCCCACGATGCCGGTGACCAGGCCCAGTTCCGCCGGGACCCCGGAGGCGACCGCCACGCCGACGCACAGCGGCACGGCGACCAGGAAGACGACTATGGAGGCGAGGAAGTCCTGCCGCAGATGGGGGAACTTCGAAGTCAGGGTCGTCATCGCCGCGCTCACAGGGCCTTGAAGACGTCGACGGCCGGGTCGTGCGCCTGCACGGCGCCGGTGTGGACCTCGTAGAACCAGGCGTGCAGCGTCAGTTGACCGTCCTTCAGCTTCTTGTCGATGTACGGGTACGAGCGCAGCCTGAGCAGCTGCGTCAGGACGTGGCTCTGCACGCCCTCGGACACGGTCGGGTCCTCCACCGTCCCCGTCGGGCGCGGGGTGGCGTGCGCGAGCCAGTCGCGCACGGCCGGTACGGCGTCCAGGTCGTCGCCGCGCACCAGGGCGCCGACGGCGCCGCAGTGCGAGTGCCCGCAGACCACGATGTCGCGGACGCCGAGCACCTCCACGGCGTACTCGATGGTGCACGCCTCGCTGGTGGGGTGCTCGGAGGCGTACGGCGGCACGATGTTGCCCGCGGTGCGCAGCTCGAAGAGCTCGCCCGGGCGGGCGCCGGTGATCAGGGCCGGCACGACCCTGGAGTCGGAGCAGGTGATGAACAGCACCTGCGGGGACTGGCCTTCGGCGAGTTTGGCGAACTCCTCAGGGCGCTGTCCGAACGTACGGGCGTTGTCGATGAGGGGCTGCATGATGTGGTGACTCCTCCTGACGCGCCGTGGGGGGCACGTCGGTGTGGGCAGGAACAGGGTGGGGGAACTGCTCTTCTGCTCGGCTCCCTCAGCAGCGGAAGACCTGAAGTGCCGCCGGGGAGCGCGATGTCGAGGGTCTCGACGGATGCGGGGCGCGGGGCGCCACCGGTTCGCGGGCGGACGCCGGGTCCGGGCCCGGCAGGGGGCGCTCGGGGTCCTCGGGCGTGCACGCGGTGTTGACATGACGGTCGCGGGTGCGCAGGGGGCCGGTCGGGTCCCCGGAGAGCCCGCAGTCGCCGTGTGTCGCGGACTCGTCACGCAGTGCCTTGCCGGAGGGCTTTGTTCCGGGCAGGTCCTTGGCCACGGCATGACGGGCCGTGTGCGCGGCTGCGAAGGAAGCGTTCGGAGCGAAGAGCTGGAGGGCGAGCAGGGCGGCGGCGAAGAGGGCCAGGACGGTCCTGGCCGTCGCACCTCGGAACATGCGCCCCCCTCCGTGCTCTTCGTGTCTCTCGTCTCGACCAAGGGATGGTCAACGGCTGGTCAAGAGACACGGTAACCCGGTGATCACGTTTGCAGGGTTAACTTTACGTTTCGAGCTGAAGACAGCCTGAATAGCGCCGGTGGGTTGGCGAGATCTAGTCGGCGGTGACGAGTGTCTTGCCGTCCCGGGCCAGCGCGGTGAGGCGGGATATCGCCCGGAAGTACTTCTTGCGGTAGCCGCCGTTCAGCATCTCCTCGCTGAACAGCCGGTCGAAGGGCAACCCCGAGGCCACGACCGGGACTTCACGGTCGTAGAGCCGGTCCGCGAGCACCACCAGCCGCAGCGCCGTCGCCTGGTCCGGTACCGGCTGGACGTCGGTGAGGCAGACCGCCCGCACGCCGTCGGTGAGCGCGCCGTAGCGGCTGGGGTGCACCTTGGCGAGGTGGTCGAGGAGGCCCGGGAAGCCGTCGAGGGAGGCGCCCTCGGTGGCGTGCGCCGCCCTGGTCACCTGCTCGTCCGAGAACGGCGCCGGAGCCTCGGGCAGACCCCGGTGGCGGTAGTCCTCGCCGTCGATGCGCAGCGGCCGGAAGTGGGCGGACAGGCCCTGGATCTCGCGCAGGAAGTCGGCCGCCGCGAAGCGGCCCTCGCCCAGCTTGCCGGGCAGGGTGTTGGAGGTGGCGGCGAGCGCGACGCCCGCCTCGACCAGCCGGCCGAGCAGGGTCGACACCAGGACGGTGTCGCCGGGGTCGTCCAGCTCGAACTCGTCGATGCACAGCAGACGGTGACCGGAGAGCGTCTTCACCGTCTGCTGGAAGCCCAGCGCGCCGACCAGGTTGGTCAGCTCGACGAAGGTGCCGAACGCCTTGAGCGCGGGCTCCGCCGGGGTGGCGTGCCACAGGGAGGCGAGCAGATGGGTCTTGCCGACGCCGTAACCGCCGTCGAGATAGACACCGCGGGGTCCTGCGGGGGTCTTGGGCGCCTTGGCCTTCCCGAAGCCGAAGAAGCCGCGCTTGCCGCCGCCCGCCGCGTGCGCCCCGCCGAGACCGGCCGCGAAGCCCTCCAGGACCCCTACCGCCTCGGTCTGGCTGGGCTGCTTCGGGTCCGGTATGTAGGTGCTGAAGCGGACCGAGTCGAAGCGTGGCGGGGGCACCATCTCGGCCACCAGCCGTTCCGCGGGGACGTGCGGCGCGCGGGCGCACAGGGACAGCGGGGCCGCGTCGGTGGTGGGACGCAGGCCGGGAGCGGAAGGCGAGGACGACACGGTTACCCATGCTAAGCGTCGTGGAACACTGCACGGCATGCGACGCCTGTTCCCTGTGACCGACCAGACAGCGCCGACCGCCTCCGGGCAGGGGCCCGGTGAGCCGGACGGCGGTGAGTGGAGCCCGGCCCGGCTCGCCGCCGCCTACGCCTATCCGGAGCCCGTCGCCGGGGGGCAGCGGGTGCCGTGGCTGCGGGCCAACATGGTCTCCACACTGGACGGGGCCGCGCAGCACGACGGGAAGTCGCAGCCCATCTCCAACGCCACCGACATGCGGATCTTCGGCACCCTGCGGGCGCTGGCGGACGTGGTGGTCGTCGGTGCCGAAACGGTACGGCAGGAGGGGTACCGGCCCGCCCGGGTGCGCGCGGAGTTCGCGGCGGCGCGGGAGGCGGCCGGGCAGACGCCGGTGCCGGCGATCGCGGTCGTCACCGCCGGGCTCGACCTGGACTTCTCGCTGCCCCTGTTCGCCTCGCCCGAGGTGCCGACGCTGATCCTCACCGGTGCCGCGGCCGCCCCGGACCGGGTGCTGGCCGCGGAGAAGGCGGGCGCCCGGGTGGTGGTCGCCGGGGACGGCGTCGGCGTGGAGCCCGCCCGTGCCGTACAGGCCCTCGGTGAGCTCGGTCACACACGGCTGCTGACCGAGGGTGGGCCGCGGCTGCTGGGGCAGTTGGTGGCGGCGGGGGTGCTGGACGAGCTGTGTCTGACCGTGGCCCCGATGCTCACCGCCGGGGACGCCCAGCGGATCGCCGGGGGGCCGTCGGTCGCGATTCCGCAACGGTTCGCGCTGGCGTCCCTGCTGGAGGAGGAGGGGTTTCTGTTCAGCCGCTACCAGCGGACTTGAAAATCGTTCAGCGGTACGCCCGTCCCGAAAACGGCGGAATCTACCGTTCCGCTTACCGCGCGGCGGGCACACTGAATCTCGCAGTCCCCGTGAGATCACGGGGCAGGATGGTTTCCGCAGAAGGGGCGCCCGGTGTTCACAAGCGTACTGATGATCGAGAAGGCCCTGACGTCCGCAGACGTGGAGTTCGTCACCGGCCTGCACGGGGAGGAGGAGGTCTCCTTCCACGTACTGCTCCAGCCCCGCGGCGACCAGGCCGACCGCCTGCTGCGGGCCATCGACGACGTCGCCCTCGGCGAGCTGGACGAGGCCACGCGCGAGGGGCTGACCCCGGAGGGGGAGGAGGCGAAGAGCTTCGGGGAGCGGGCGCTGGCGGTGTCCCTGCAGGCGCTGACGGCGGCCGGCAGCGCGGCGGAGGGCAGACTGATCGAGGACCATCCGCTGGACGCGCTGAAGTCCCTCGTGGAGGAGATCGGCGCGGACGAGGTGATCGTGCTGACCGACCCCCACTACGTGGAGGAGTTCTTCCACCGCGACTGGGCGTCCCGGGCCCGCCACAAGGTGGGCGTCCCGGTCCTGAAGCTGTTCTCCCACAGCAAGGTCTGAGGCAGGCCCCCGGCTAGGCTGACCCCCGTCGCTTCGTCGTACTGCCGCGTACTACCGCTACCTACCGCTACTGGAGAACTTGCATGGCACCCGGTCTCCCCGCCTCCCTGGAACGTCCGCACTTCATCGGGATCGGCGGGGCCGGGATGTCCGGGATCGCCAAGATCCTCGCCCAGCGCGGGGCGAAGGTCGCGGGCAGCGACGCCAAGGACTCCGAGACCGGGGCGGCCCTGCGCGCGCTCGGGGTGACCGTGCACATCGGGCACGCGGCGGAGCACCTCGCCGACGACGCCAGCTGTGTCGTCGTCTCCTCGGCGATCCGCAAGGACAACCCGGAGCTGGTGCGCGCCGCGGAGCTGGGCGTCCCGGTCGTCCACCGCTCCGACGCCCTCGCCGCCGTGATGGACGGGCTGCGGCCGATCGCCGTGGCCGGCACCCACGGCAAGACGACCACCACCTCCATGCTGGCCGTCTCGCTGTCCGCGCTGGGCCTTCGCCCCTCGTACGCGATCGGCGGCGACCTGGACGCGCCCGGCTCCAACGCCCTGCACGGCGAGGGGGAGATCTTCGTCGCGGAGGCGGACGAATCGGACCGCAGCTTCCACAAGTACGCGCCCGAGGTGGCGATCGTGCTGAACGTGGAGCTCGACCACCACGCCAACTACGCGTCCATGGACGAGATCTACGAGTCCTTCGAGACCTTCGCCGGCAAGATCGTGCCCGGCGGCACCCTGGTGATCTCCGCCGACCACGAGGGGGCCCGGGAGCTGACCCGTCGGCTGGCCGGCTCGGTCCGGACGGTGACGTACGGCGAGGCCGAGGACGCCGACGTGCGGGTCCTCTCCGTCGTCGCCCAGGGCCTGAAGAGCGAGGTCACCGTCGAACGGGACGGCTCGCCGCTCACCTTCACCGTCTCCGTGCCCGGAAAGCACTACGCCCACAACGCGGTCGCCGCCCTCGCCGCCGGTGTCGCGCTGGGCGTCCCCGCCGCCGAGCTGGCGTCCGCCCTCGCCGCGTACACCGGGGTCAAGCGGCGGCTGCAGCTCAAGGGCGAGGCGGCCGGCGTGCAGGTGATCGACTCCTACGCCCACCACCCGACGGAGATGACGGCCGACCTGGAGGCGATGCGCGCCGCGGCGGGCGAGGCCCGGATCCTGGTCGTCTTCCAGCCGCACCTGTTCTCCCGGACGCAGGAACTCGGCAAGGAGATGGGACAGTCGCTCGCGCTCGCGGACGCCTCCGTGGTCCTCGACATCTACCCGGCCCGCGAGGACCCGGTCCCCGGTGTGACGAGCGAGCTGATCATCGAGGCCGCGCGGGCGGCGGGCGCCGACGTGACGGCGGTGCACGACAAGGCCGAGGTGCCGGACGTGGTCGCGGGAATGGCGAGGGCCGGTGATCTCGTTCTCACCATGGGCGCGGGCGACGTCACCGACCTCGGCCCGCGCATCCTGGACCGTCTCGCGAACTAAGGGGCTGAGCTTCATGTCGTACGACGTCGACAAGCCGGACGAGCAGTGGCGTGCGGAGCTGACTCCGGCCGAGTACGCGGTCCTGCGGCAGGCCGCCACGGAGCCGGCCTTCACCGGTGAGTACACGGACACCAAGACCAGGGGCGTCTACTCCTGCCGCGCCTGCGGTGCCGAACTGTTCACCTCCACCACCAAGTTCGAGTCCCACTGTGGCTGGCCGTCCTTCTACGACCCGAAGGACACCGACGCGGTGGAGCTGATCGAGGACCGCTCGCACGGGATGGTGCGCACCGAGGTGCGGTGCGCCCGCTGCGGGTCGCACCTCGGGCACGTGTTCGAGGGTGAGGGGTATCCGACCCCGACGGACCAGCGGTACTGCATCAACAGCATCTCCCTGCGGCTCACGCCCGACGAGGCCTGAGCCGGAACCCGCCGACGGGTTCCGGCTCGTGGTGCCGGCCGGGGTACCGTGACCGGCGTGCCACCGGAGCCCATCAGCGTCGACGCGCCGGGCGGCATCGCGCGTCCGCTGCTCACCCAGTCCTGGCTCGACCTCGCGTTTCTGCACTGGGCCGCGGACCCCGCCGACGTGGCCCCGCTGCTGCCCGCCGGGACCGTCCCGGACACCCTGGACGGGGTCACCTACGTCGGGCTGGTCGCGTTCCGGATGCACCGGGTCGGCTGGTTCCGGCTCCCGGGCGTGCCCTGTCTGGGGACCTTCCCCGAGACCAACGTGCGGCTGTACTCGGTGGACGGGCACGGGCGGCGGGGCGTGGTCTTCCGGTCGCTGGACGCCTCCCGGCTGCTGCCGGTGGCCGTGGCGCGGATCGGGTTCCGTATGCCGTACGTGTGGTCCCGGATGAGTGTCCGCGCCGACGGCGACACCGTGTCCTACACCAGCACCCGGCGCCGGCCCGGCCCGCGCGGCGCGCACAGCCGCATCACCGTGCGGGTGGGGGAACGGATCGGGGAGCCGACGCAGTTGGAGCACTTCCTCACCGCGCGCTGGGGTATGCACGGCACGTTCTTCGGCCGGCCGATGTACCTGCCGAACGCCCACCCGCGCTGGTCCCTGCACCGGGCCGAGCTGCTGGAGTGCGCGGAGGACCTGGTGGCCGCGGCGGGGCTGCCGGCGCCGGAGGGCGAGCCGGTGAGCGTGCTGTACTCACCCGGCGTCCCGGCCCGCTTCGGCCGGCCCGCCCGCCCGGCGGGCATCCCGACGCCGTGAGCGGGCCGAAGGCCGGTGACGGGAACCCGCCCGCCCGGCGGGCATCCCGACGCCGTGAGCGGGCCGAAGGCCGGTGACGGGAACCCGCCCGCCCGGCGGGCATCCCGACGCCGTGAGCGGGCCGAAGGCCAGTGACGGGAACCCGCCCGGCTCACAGCACCTTTCGCTGCACCAGCGCCGACAGCACCAGCGCGCCCGGCAGCAGCGGCAGCCACACCGTCAGCACGCGGTAGCCGATCAGGGTCGCCGCGGCCAGGTCCACCGGGGCGCCGAGCGCCGACAGCGTGAACACCATCGCCGCGTCCACCGGACCGATGCCGCCCGGCGCGGGCACCGCGCCGACCGCGCTGCTGGCAGCGAGGAACGCGAACGCGACCTGCGCCCAGGACAGCGTCAGCCCCAGCGAGGCGCCGACCGCGTGGATCACGCTCGCCTGGAGCAGCGGCGCGGCGGCCGCCCCGCCCCACAGGGCGAGCACCCGCGACGGGCGGCTGTGCAGCAGCCGTACGTCGGTCAGGGCGGAGCGCACGCCGTTCAGCAGCGGTCGGCGCAGCGGTCGTACGGTCGTGACGAGGACGCCGGTGACGGCGAGGCCGGCGGTGGCGCCGGCGACGATCATCAGCAGCGTCCGCCCGTCCGGGGCGAGCCCGTCGAGGCCCAGCAGATCGGGGAAGGCGAGCAGGAAGACGAGCAGCACCGCGGTCTTCGCGATCGGCCGGACCAGGGAGTACAGGGCGAGGGAGGCGGTGGCGCGGGCGAACGGGATGCCGCGACGCACCAGGAAGCGCAGGGTGACGGCGTGTGCGCCGAGACTCGCCGGCAGCACGTGGTTGGCGGCGCCGGCCGCGAACTGCGAGGCGATCAGCAGCCCGGGCGGCAGCCGCTCGGGCAGGGCGCCCTGCCGTACGCAGGCAGAGGAGAGCCAGCACAGGCAGGTGAAGAAGAACGCCACCAGCAGCCATCCCGGGTCGGCGGAGCCGAGTCGCGCGGTCCCGTCCCGCAGCGTCCGCCAGTCGACGACCGCCCAGACGGCGATCAGCAGCAGGGGGAGGAGGACGAGGGCACGCCGGGTAATGGTGGCGAGTGGACGGCGGCGAGCGGGGGAGTCCGTGGACTCGTCCGCGGAGGGCGGCCGCAGGAGGGCCGACACGGCCGCGGTGAGGGCGGGGCGGCGCGCGGTCGGGGCCGCGCAGGCCGGCGGGGAACCGGCCGGGGTGGCCGGGGTGGCCGGGGTGAGCGTCGCGGGCGTGGCCGCGGGGGACGGTACGGCGGGGCACAGGGCCGGTGCCGTCTCGGTGGTGGCGTCGAGCGGGAGCAGGGACACGGCGCACGTCGTCCTTTCACGGCACGTCCGGCGGCCGGGTGCGGAGCGCGGGCGTGACGGGTGCGGGGCGAGGCAGGAGGGGACGCCGGAACCGTTCCCGTCCGGTGTGACGCCATGGTGTCCGGGAGCGGAAGGGGCGGGGGCGGGTGGACGACGGGGCAGACGTGGCCGCTTTCCGGCCATGGGGGCTTCCGTCGACCTCCCAGGCTCTATCTCTGCCACCCGTCCGTGGCGGCGAAACCCGCTGCGCACGTTGTCCTCGGCGCCGACCTGCGGTGATGTGCGCGACAGCACACGGCGTAGATGAATCAATCATCCAGCAAAGGGTTGACTTCCGGCTGAGCGAGTCAGAAGAATTCCAGAGGTGACCTCCCCGCACGTCCGCGAGACCCAGCCCCCGTCTCCCGTCTCCTCCGACCTGGACGAGGCCGTCCACCGCTGTCTCGTCGCCGGCTTCGAGGGCACCACGACCTTCCCCGACACCCTCAAGCGCCTGATCGACCGCGGTCTCGGCGGCGTCATCCTGTTCACCCGCAACGTCCGCGACGCCGAGCAGGTCCGCGAGCTGACCAACGCGCTGCGCGCGATCCGCCCCGACCTGCTGGTGGCCATCGACAACGAGGGCGGCGGCATCGGCCACCTGGTCGCCGCCGGCGCCCCCGAGGTCCCCGGCAGCTACGCCCTCGGCGTCGTCGACGACCCGAACCTCACCGCCCGCTGCGCCGACGCCCTCGCCGGGCACCTCGCCACCCTCGGCATCACCGCCTCGTACGCCCCGGTCGCCGACCTCCAGCACCAGCCGCTGAACCCGATCGTGCGCACCCGGTCCTTCGGCGCCGACCCCGAGCTGGCCGCCCGCCATCTGCGGGCCTGGATCGGCGCCACCGAGGCCCGCGGCATCGCCTCCTGCGCCAAGCACTTCCCCGGCCACGGCGGCACCGAGACCGACAGCCACCACGACCTGGCCGTGGACCCGAGGCCGGGTGACGAACTGCGCGCCGACCTCGAACCGTTCCGCGCGGCCGTCGCCGCCGGCGTGCCGATGCTGATGAGCGCGCACGTCGTCTACCCGGCGCTGGACGCGAACCGTCCCGCCACTCTCAGCCGCCGCATCCTGGGCGACGTCCTCCGCCTGGACCTCGGTTTCGAAGGCGTCCTGGTCAGTGACGCCCTGGAGATGAAGGCCATCGCGGGACGCTACGGCGAGGCCGCCGGCGCCCGTATCGCGCTCGCCGCGGGGGCCGACCAGGTCATCGTCGCCGTACCGGACCTGGAGGTCACGCTCGCCTGCCGGGACGAGGTCCTGGACGCCCTGCACTCCCGGCGGCTGTCCGAGGAGCGGGTCTGGGAGGCGGCCGGGCGGGTACGGCGGCTCGCCGAGCGCTACGCGGCCCCCGGCGCCGGGCCGGTCGCGAGCTGGGACTCCGGGGCCGGGCTCGAGGCGGCCCGCCGCGCGGTGCACGCCCGGCCCGTGCCGGCACCCGTGCGCGGCGCCCATGTCGTCGACCTCTTCCCGCCCCCGCACCCCGCCCTCAACTGGGGCGGCGAGGACCTGCTCACCGAGGTGCGCGCCCTCGACCCCACCGCCTGCGGTACGGCCGTCAGCGGCGAGCCCAGCGACCCCGCCGCCCTCGCCGACGGCATCCTGCGCGTGTCCCGGGGCGCCCCGCTGGTCGTGGCCACCTGCGACGCCGGACTGCACCCCTGGCAGGCCCGGCTCCGCGACGCCCTGCTGACCCGGCGCCCGGACGCGGTACGCGTGGACACCGGGCTGCCGGAGGGCGGGGACGTCCTCTCGTACGGACGGGGCCGGGTCAATCTGCGGGCGGTCGCGGAGGTGCTGGCCGCCGAGTGCTGAGGCCGGGCGGCTACGGCCGTACGGTCCTCACGATCCCGCGTGCCGCCAGGTACGCGGGATCGTGGGCCCGTTCGGCCAGGATCACGGCCGGGCGCTCGCCCTGCGCGCGCAGCCGCATCCATGCCTCGAAGTACGCGCCTCCCGGACCGGAGACGGAACGGGTGGCGGGCGTGCAGTCCAACACCAGGGCGGTGGTGCGCGCTTGGGGGGACGGGGGCTGGGCGCGCAGGTCCGCGACCGTCTCCGCCAGGGCCTCGGCGATCGGCTTCGGCCGGCCCGCCGAGTCGAACAGGCCCAGGGTGTACTCCAGTTCCGGATAGTCGGCCAGGGACCGGTCCACGTCGTGCGAGCACCACCAGGTCACGCCCCACAGGTCCGTGCACCCGGCCGCGTTGAGCACGGTGGCGCGGGCGAAGTGCGGGGCGTCGGCGGCCGGGATGTGCGGCTCGGGGGCGCCCGTCTCCTGGACCCACACCGGGCGGGACGGATCCTCGGCGTACGCCTTGGCCAGCTCCGTGCCGTACTCGGCGAGATGCAGCACCTCGAAGGAGCCGGAGCCGTACCGGCCCGCGCAGTTCGCGGAGAACACCCAGGGGTGGACGGTCGTCAGGTCGCCCTTGCGGGCCGAGGCCTGAGGCGTGAAGGGGTGGTCGTCGCCGTACCAGGCGGCATCGTAGGCGGAGTGGGTGGTGAGCCGCCCGGGACCCAGGCCCTCCCGGGCCGCCGTCAGCAGCGTGTCGAGGTAGCGGTCGACCTCCTCGGCCGTCACCGGGTTGTGCTCGACCAGGTTGTTGAGCTCGTTGCCGAGCTGGAGGCCGAGGAGGTTCGGGCGGTCGGCGAGGGCGCGGCCGAGGGTGCGCAGGAGTTCGGCCTGCGCCTCGACCGCCTCCGGGTCGGTGAAGACGTTGCGGTGGTGCCAGCTGCGGGTCCACTCCGGGTAGAAGTCGAAGCTCGACAGGTGTCCCTGCACGCCGTCGACCATGACGTCCAGACCGGCCTCGGCCGCGAGGTCCACGAGCCGCACCAGCTGGTCGACGGCGGCCGTGCGGATGAGCCTGCGGTTGGGCTGGAGCAGCGGCCACAGGTGGAAGACGCGGACGTGGTCCAGGCCGAGGCCGGCTATCTGGGCCAGGTCCTCGCGGGCGTGGTCCGGGTCGAAGTCGTACCAGGAGTGGAACCAGCCGCGGCGGGGCGTGTAGTTGACGCCGAAGCGGAGTGCGGGGATGGGATCCTCCTCGGGGCGGGGCCGGTCCCCGGTGCGGGACTCGTCCGTGGGACGGGGCTTGTCCTCGCTGAATGTATCAACCACCATGGTCGGTAATGAATAGCGATTTGAACCAAGCTTTCGGTGAGACGGGGCCGGGGCCGGCTCCGGGGCCCGTCGCGGCGGAGGCGGCGCTGGTCGTCGGGCTGGACGCGGGCGGTACGCGGACGCGGGCCGTCCTCGCCGCCGCGGACGACGGGCGGCTGCTCGGGGAGGGGGCCGGCGGGCCGGGGAACGCCCTCACCGTGCCGCCGGCGCGACTGACCGCGCATCTCGCCGAGGCCGTGGCCCGTGCGGTGCCGGAAGCCGCGCGGGGGCGGGTCGTCGCCGTGGCGGGCGGGTTCGCGGGGGCGACCGGGTCCGACGAGGCCGACCCGGGGCGGGTCAACGCCCTGACCGCCCTCACCGCCGCGCTCCGCGAGGTCGGCATCGGTACGGGCAGGCTCGCCGTCAGCAGTGACATCGAGGCCGCCTTCGCCTCGGCGCCCGGCGCCCCGGCCGACGGGCTCGCCCTCGTCGCCGGCACCGGCGCGGTCGCCATGCGCATCACCGACCGCCACGCCACCACCACGGTCGACGGCGACGGCTGGCTCCTCGGCGACGAGGGCAGTGGCTTCTGGATCGGCCGAGAGGCGGTACGCGCCGCGTTGCGAATGGCCGACGGGAGGGGCGGCGCGACAACACTGACGCTGGCGGTGGGCCGGGCACTGGGGGTACCGGGGGATGTGCTCCCGGGGGAGGGGGGCGGCGCGGCGAGCGGGGGTCTCGGCGGCGGCAGTCTGCGGGTTGGGGCTGCGGGCGCTGGCGGGGGTTCGTCGGCTCGCGGAGGGGCTGCGGGCGCTAGCGGGGGTTCGTCGGCTCGCGGAGGGGCTGCGGATGCTGGCGGGGGTTCGTCGGCTCGCGGAGGGGCTGCGGATGCTGGCGGGGGTTCGTCGGCTCGCGGAGGGGCTGCGGATGCTGGCGGGGGCTCGTCGGCTCGCGGAGGGGCTGCGGGCGCTGGCGGGGGCTCGTCGGCTCGCGGAGGGGCTGCGGGCGCTGGCGGGGGTTCGTCGGCTCGCGGTGAGGCCGCGGGCGCCGGCGGGGGTTCCTCGGCTCGCGGTGAGGCCGCGGGCGCAGGGGGCGGGGCTTCGGGTGTGCGGGGCGCGGATATCAGTGCGGGGGGCGGGCCTTCGGGTGTGCGGGGTGGAGGCCCCGGGCTTGCTTGGTCCCGTGCCGGCCGTGAGGCCTTCCGTAGGCAGCTGCTGCCCGCCGTCATGGCCGAGCCCCCCATTCGGCTCGCCCGGCTCGCTCCGCTGGTCGTCGAGGCTGCGCGGGGGAAGGATGCCGTGGCCGAGGCGATTCTCGAGGGGGCCGTCGATCAACTGGTGGTCACCGTGAGCGCGTTGGATCCGCGGCCGGGGGAGCGGGTCGTCGCCACCGGTGGTCTGCTCGGACCCGAAGGCCCCCTGACCGAACCTCTCACCGCACGCCTGCACGCCCTCGGCCTCACCCTCGACTGGGTCCCCGACGGCTGCCGCGGCGCGGTCGCCCTGGCCCGTCTCCTCGTCTGAATCCCCCGACTCCACCCTCGAAAGGACCGGCCGCATGCCGACCCCGGACCCCGCGGCCACCCGCGCCGAACCCCTGAGCCGGACCGTCGCCCACCCCCTCTACCGCGACCCCTCCGCCCCCCTCGACGCCCGTGTCCAGGACCTCCTCGCCCGGATGACCCTCCGGGAGAAGGTCGGGCAGGTCAATCAGCGGATGTACGGATGGGACGCGTACCGCCGTTCCCCCGACGGCGGTCATGAGCTCACCGACGCCCTGTACGCCGAGACCGACCGCTTCGAGGGGCTCGGGGCCCTCTACGGGCTGATGCGGGCCGACGCCTGGTCCGGGGTCGGGTACGGCAGCGGGCCCGGAGCCGAGGACAGCGCCCGTCTCGCCGAGCTGGTGCAGCGGCACGTCGTCGAGCGCAGCCGCCTCGGCATCCCCGCCCTGTTCGTCGAGGAGGTCCCGCACGGCCACATGGCCCTCGACGGCACCGTCCTCCCCGTCAACCTCGCCGTCGGCGCCACCTGGGACCCCGCCCTGTACGAGCGAGCCGCCGCCCACGCCGCCGCCGAACTGCGTGCCCGCGGCGGCCACGTGGCCCTGGTCTCCGCGCTGGACATCTCCCGCGACCCCCGCTGGGGCCGTACCGAGGAGTGCTTCGGTGAGGACCCCCACCTCGCCGCCCGCCTCACCGAGGCGCTGGTGCACGGCATGCAGGGAGATCCCGCCGAGTGCTTCGCCGCGGACAAGGCCCCCGTCGTCCTCAAGCACTTCGCCGGCCAGGGCGCCACCGTCGGCGGCCGCAACTCCGCCGAGTCCCAGCTGGGCCTGCGGGAGCTGCACGAGATCCACCTCCCCGCCGCCCGCGCGGGTGTCCGTGCCGGAGCCGCCGCCGTCATGGCCGCCTACAACGAGGTCGACGGCATGCCGTGTTCGGGCAACCGGTGGCTGCTGACCCAACTCCTCAGGGAGGACTGGGGGTTCCAGGGGCTGGTCATGGCGGACGGGCTCGCCGTCGACCGGCTCGCCCGGATCACCGGCGACCATGTCTCCGCCGGCGCTCTGGCCCTTGACTCCGGGGTGGATCTGAGCCTTTGGGACCGGGGCTTCACGCTGCTGGAGGAGGCGGTCGAGCGCGGTCTGGTGCGCGAGGAGACCCTCGACCGGGCCGTCGCCCGTGTGCTGCGCCTGAAGTTCCGGCTGGGCCTCTTCGAAACGCCGTACACCACGGCCCGGATGCCGGCCGGAGGCGAGGAGCTGAGCAGGGAGGTCGCCCGGGCCGCCGTCACCCTGCTGCGCAACGACGGCGTGCTGCCCGTCGCCGCGAGCGTCTCCCGGATCGCCGTGCTCGGCCCCCAAGCCGCCACCACCGCCCACCAGTTGGGCGACTACACGGCCCCGCAACGCCCCGGCACCGGCAGCAGCGTCCTCGACGCCCTGCGCCGGCTCGCCCCCGCCGGCCTCGACGTCCGCCACGCCCCCGGCTGCTCCCTCACCGGCGCCGATCTCTCGGGCATCCCGGCCGCGATCGCCGAGGCCGCCGCGTCCGACCTCGCCGTGCTGGTGCTGGGCGGCAGCAGCGCACGCGCGCCCGAGACCGAGTTCGACGCCAACGGGGCCGCTCTCCCGGCCACGTCCGAGATGACCTGCGGCGAGGGCGTCGACCTCGCCGGGCTACGGCTGGGGGAGGCGCAGTACGCGCTGCTGGACGCCGTCGTGGCGACGGGCACACCGACCGCGGTCGTGCTGGTCCAGGGGCGCCCCCACCTCGTGCCGGACACCGCCGCCGCCCTGCTCACCGCCTGGTACCCCGGGCCGTGGGGCGGTGACGCGATCGCCGAGGTGCTGCTCGGGCTGACGGACCCGAGGGGTCGCCTGCCGCTCTCCGTGCCCCGCTCGGTGGCCCAACTGCCCGTCTACTACAACCACAAGGACACCGAGTACGGCGGTTACGCCGACGAGAGCGCCGAGCCGCGCTACTCCTTCGGGCACGGGCTGTCGTACACGAGTTTCGACTACGGCACCCCGCGCGTCACGGGGCGCACCGTCGAGGTCGACGTCACCAACACCGGGCCGCGGTACGGGCGTTCCACGGTCCAGGTGTATCTCCGCCGGCTGGTCACCGCCACCTGGCCGCGCACCCTCGAACTGTGCGCGTTCGAGGGTGTCGGCCTGGAGCCGGGCGAGTGCCGCACCCTCGCCCTGCCCATCCCGGAGCTCACCGGCACGGCCGAGATCAGGGTCGCGGCATCCGCCCGGGAAGCGCTCGGCGCCCCGGGTCAGAGCTTGACGGCGCCCGCCGCCACTCCCCGGTAGAACCAGCGCTGGGTGATCACGAACAGCACCAGCACCGGGACGACCGAGATCACCGAGCCGGCCATCACCACCCGCTGGTCGTAACCGAAGGACGAGCTCTGCAGCCGGGACAGGCCCAGCGTCAGCGTCATGTGGCTCTCGGAGCGCAGCACGATCAGCGGCCACAGGAAGTCGTCCCAGGCGCTGATGAAGGTGTTGATGGTGACCACCATGATCGCGCCCCAGGCGGAGGGGAGGTAGAGGTGGCGGAAGCGCTGCCACTCGTTGGCCCCGTCCAGCATCGCCGAGTCCTCGATCTCGCGCGGGACCGCGAGGAACGCGCCGCGCATCAGCAGGACGTTGATGGCGCCGACGAAGCCGGGCAGCCAGACGCCCGCCAGGTTGTCGACCAGGCCCAGGTCCCGGATGCTCAGGAACAGCGACACCATGATCGACTCGAAGGGGAACATCATGGAGGCGACCAGCACCACCCAGACCGCCTTGCGGCCCTTCCAGCCGGGCTTGGAGAGCATGTAGCCGGCCGTGGTGGAGAACACCAGCTGGCTCGTGACGGACAAGGCCACCACGATCAGGCTGTTGCGGATGTACGTCGCCACCGGGACCTGGTCGAAGACCTCGCGGTAGGCACGCAGGGTGGGATGGTGGGGCAGGAGGGAGGCGTTCGCGCCGAACACGTCCTCGCCCACGCCCTTCAGCGAGGCCAGGAACTGCCACAGCAGCGGACCGACCGTGATGCCCAGCACGAGCAGCAACAGCAGGTAGCGGACGACCAGTTCACGGGGACGGCCGTAGTCCCGCCAGCGGGGCACAAGGCGCCGGGGCTTGTCGAGGGCGGTCGTCATGCCTCGTCCTCCTTCGTCAGGCGCTGCGCCAGCAGGGTCAGGCCGAGGGTCAGCACGAACAGGGCGACGCTGACCGCGGAGCCGTAGCCGGCGTTGCCGGTGATCGGGTCCAGGCCGACGTCGCGGATGTAGAACGGCAGGGTGCGGTCGGCGCCGCCGGGGCCGCCGGTGGAACTGCCCAGCATGAAGATCTCGGTGAAGACCCTGAGGCAGCCGATGCCGGTGAGCGTGCCGACCAGCATCATGGCCTGCCGCACGCCCGGCACGGTGATGTGCCAGAAGCGGCGGACCGTGCCCGCGCCGTCCATCTGCGCCGCCTCGTGCAGCTCCTTGGGGACGTTCCCGAGGGCGGCCAGGTAGAAGATCATGTACCAGCCGAGGCCCTTCCACAGCGTGAGGCCCATCGCCGACAGCAGGATCAGCCAGGAGTCCGACAGAAACGGGATGGCCGACTTGATCAAGTGGGCCTTCTGCAGCCAGGTGTTGACCAGTCCGTCGTCCGCCAGCAGCCACTGCCAGCTCAGGCCCACGACCACGCTGGAGGCGAGGACGGGCGTGTAGAAGGCGGAGCGGAAGAACCCGATGCCGGGGAGGTTCCTCTCCACCAGGACGGCCAGCATCAGCGGCAGGAACACCATCAGCGGGACGACGATCACGGCGTACAGGACGCTGTTGCGGGTCGCCAGCCAGAAGTCCGAGTCGCCCAGCATCCGGCGGTAGTTGTCCAGCCCGACGAAGCTCGCCGCCCCGCCCAGCGGCTTGGCGTTCGTGAACGACAGGACGACGGTGTTGAGGAACGGGAACACGCCGAAGACGACCGCGCAGCCGATCGCCGGGGCGGTCCACAGCCAGGGCAGCCACCAACGCCGGTACAGGGCCGCTCCGTTGGCGCCCGCGGCGGGGCCGGGCAGCACGGCCCTCATGACGCGCCGGGCACGGGACGGGGCCGTGCCCGGCGCGGGGGCGATGCCCTCCGCGCCGGACACGGACACCGGCTTCGCGGTCTGGGTCGCCACCATCAACCCGCCTGCTTCAGCAGCTCGTCGGCCTTGGCCTGCGCGTCCTTGACGGCCTGCGCGGGGCTCTTCTTGCCCTGCATGGCCAGCTGCACCTGCCCCACGATCGCGTTCTGCACGGCCGGGGAGAGGTTGGTCTGGTTGGTGTCGGCCGTCTTGAGCTGGTCGGCGACGAGCTTGCGCGCCTGGGAGAAGGGATCACTGCCGGTCACGTTCTGGAAGAACGGGTCGTCGAGCGAGGCGGTCGTCGTCGGGAAGATGACGACGTCCGGGTCCTTGCACCAGGCCGTCTGGTTCTGGGCGTTGGTGAGGTACTCCGCGAAGGACAGCGCCACCGGCGCGTGCTTGCTGGTCGCGGCGACCGATATGTACTGCGGGGCGCCGGCGGAGGCGCGGCCGAGTGCGTCGTAGGGCTGCTGGCCGACGGCCGTCTTCGCGTAGACGGAGGGGCTGTTCTGCTTCACGAACCTGACGAAGCTCGGGTTCGTCGAGCCGTACGCCACCTTGCCCTGGCTGTAGAGCGTGGACGGGTCGTTGCTGGAGGACAGCGAGTCCTTCGGCATCGCGCCCTCCTTGTACAGCTTCGCCATCCAGGCCACCCACTGGGTGGTCCTCGGGTCGTCGGCGAAGACCGCGGACTTGCCGTCGGCGGAGAGCGTCTTGATGTTCATCTGGTCCCAGTCGGCGGGGATGCGCCAGATCGGGTTCGCCATCGTCGCGTAGTACGTGCCCTTGGCCGCCTTGGCGATCTTCTCGTAGTCGGCGAACAGCCCGAAGATCGTCGTCGGCGGCTTGGCCGGGTCGATGCCGGCCTGGTCCAGCAGGTCCTTGTTGTACGTCAGCAGGACACCGCCGGTGTACCAGGGGAGCGTGGTGTGGATCGCCTTGCCGGAGGCGTCCTCGAAGGTGGCCGACTTCCAGAAGGAGGGGACGAACGGCCCCGCGGCCCCCGGGTCCTTCACGCCCAGGTTCATCAGGTAGCCGGCCTTGGTGAGGGCGGTCGCGGTCGGGGCGTTGACGTTGATGACGTCCGGCAACGTGCAGGCCTGCGCGTCGGCGACCGTGCGCTGGGTGAAGGTGTTGTCGCCCGGGTCGTCGATCCACTTGACCTCGGCTCCGGGGTGGGCCTTCTCGAAGGACGCGATCACTCCGTTGAAGAACTTCCCGAAGTCTTTCTTCAGGTTGGTCGTCTGGAAGGTGATCCGGCCCTTGACGTCACCCGTCAGCTTCCCGGACCCGACGTTGCCCTTGTCGACCTTGCAGCCCCCGGCGGTGGAGTCACCCCCGGAGGAGCCGCCGGAGAGGCCGCAGCCGGCGGCCGTCAGCGTCAGGGCGATGATTCCCGCCACGGATGCGGTGAGTCTTCCAGCGCGCATGTCCACCCTCCTGGGACCAGCCGCGGTGGCTGGTTCAATCAACCAACTTCGACTCCGATTGATGAAAAGGTGGACCAGAATTCATCGGAGGTCAATGGGTTGCGGTGTTGCTTTTGGGTTCCGGCCGTGTTCAGTGGCGGTGTTCGTGGTCCTGGTGCGAGGGATCGCCGGGGTGTTCGTGCCCGGCCGCGTAGACCACATCCGCCCGAGCCTGGTCGAACCAGTCGAAGAAGGCCCGCCGCCCCGCCGCCTGCCGCAACTCCCGCCCGATGCCCTCGCGGACCTGTTCGTACGGCAGGAAGTCGGCGGGGGTGGCACGGCCGAAGGGGTCGATCCCGCGCCGCAGCGCGTCCGGGGTGAGGAAGCGGTCCCGGTTGCGCCGGTAGTAGTCCGCCACGGCCGTCTCCGGCACGTCCTGCGCGGACTCCAGATCGGCGAGCAGCACACGGGCGGCCGGTGAGTGGGCGAGGGTGGCCGCGACGATGCTGCCCATGTCCTCCACGGTGAGCAACTGGGTCGCGCGGACCTCGTCCGGGACGGGGAGGTCGCGGTCCGCGCAGGCGCGGCGGGCCAGTTCGTCGCCCACGACCACCTGGGTGGCCCAGCGGCGCCGTTGTCGCTGCGCGGAGGCGGACAGGGCGGTGCCGCCCCGGCCGCTCAGATAGGCGTCCACGCGGTGTTTCCCGACCGGCTCGCCGTGTACCAGGGCCGCGTGGTCCGTCATGGGGTCACCTCCAGGGGGATCGCCTCGGTGTAGGCGACCCGGCCGTGGCAGGCGATCTTCGCCATCAGCCAGTAGGAGCCCGGGGGGATCGCGGCGCCGTCGACGTCGACGAAGACCTCCCGCCGCTCGCCCGGGGGCACGGTGAAGCCCTGGCAGGCCGGGGTGACGCCGGCCCAGGTGCCCCACGAGGAGACCGCCCACACGGTGCCGTCGACCGGACCGCGGGTGGGGTTGCGCAGGGTCACCGGGACACGGGCGCGCTCGTCCCGGGCGACGGTCAGCCGGTCGACTCCCAGACCGGTGACCAGGGTCGGGCCCGGTGGCGCACCCGGGACGTCGAGGGAGGCCACGTCCTCGTACGTCTGGCCCTCGTACGTCAGACGGGCGGTCAGCCAGTGGCGGCCGGGGGCGGCGTCGGGCGGGGGCGTCACCGTGACCTCGGTGAGCGTGAAGCCGCCCGGGGCCAGGCCGTAGGGCAGTTCGGCGGGTTCGGCGGACCAGCCGGGCGGGACGCCGACCGACACGGTGCCGTGGACGGGCGCGTCGGTCAGCTCCGAGGCGACGCGGACCGTCGCGGTGACCGGCCGGCCGCCGGGGGCGGTCAGCGAGCCGGGCGAGAGGTAGACGGTGACCGGCATGTTGCCGCGGGGCGCCGGACCGGAGTTGTGCAGCCAGTAGCGGGTGGCGACCGGCTGGGCCGGTTCGTGGGCGGCGATTCCGGGGTCGTAGGGGGTCCTGGGGGTCTCGGGCGGTGTGGCCAGGACGGTCGCCACCTCGAAGCCGGTCAGGCCCAGGCCCAGCGCCCCCTGCCCGTCCGGCGCGAGCGCCTCACCGGGTGTCTCCAGCACGTCCGCCCGGGCGCCGCGCACCCACGGCCCGGGGCCGTGCACCCGCGCCCGCACCGGACGCCCGTTCACCTCGTGCATCCGTACGACGACCCCGCGCCCCGGATCGACGGGCGCGACGCTTCCCCGGGCGAGCGGCGAACCGGCCGGCTTGAGGGCGTCGAGCAGCACCTCGCCCGCCGGTTCCAGGGCCAGCAGGACCGACTCGCGCGGCAGCGAGCCGCCGTCCGCCGTCCCCCGCACCCGGGCGGTCAGCGGATGGTTGAACTCATGCCCCAGGCGCGGCAGTTGCTGCCGGCGCCAGTCGCCCTCGCCCGCGACGACCGCGTACTCGAAGGTGTGGGACCAGCGTTGGAGCTGGAAGCCCGAGCCGTCGGGGGCCGTGCGGCGCGGCGGGTCGACCCAGACGCCGGACGGCCAGCCGGTGCAGGAGCGCATCAGCGACATGTGGAGATCGCCGGAGGAGGTGACCACACAGCCGGGCGTGCCCCGGTTGAGCACCGCGAAGCCGCGCCCGTCCCAGGCGTCGCCCGGCGGCAGTGCCTCGCCGCCGCCCGCCGCCGTCGCCGTGACGACCGCGTCGTCCAGGTCGGCGATCAGCGCGTCCACCGCCTTCGCGTCCCCGTTCGCGTCGGCGCCCGCGATCACCAGCAGCGGAAGCCGCTCCAGGTCCCGCAGATCGGCCCCGGGCACCCACTCCTCGCGCAGCCCGGCCCGCGGCGCGACCCACACGGCGGCCACTCCGCCCTCGGCCACCTGCCGCCGCAGTTCGCGCCCGGCCGCCGGATCCCAGGCCAGCGCCTCGGCCACCACCGAGTTGCGCTCCGGGGCGCCGACGGCGATCCGGATGTCCGGCAGGTTGGAGTCGACCTCGAGGTCGCCGTAGCGGGGGCCGCCGGCGATCGTCGAGGTCGCCGTGACCCCGGCGCGGACCAGCGCGGCGGCGAGCGGGGTGCCCGGCTCACCGGCCTCCTCCCAGGAGGGGTACACCAGCTCGGCGACCCCGATCGAGCGCCGGCCCGTCACCTTCCCCGTCTCGTCCCGCAGCTCCACCCGGGCCGTGGAGCCGAGCCCGAACCAGGTGTTGGCCGGGTTGTCCAGCGTCCACGGGAACCGCTCGCTGTCCACGTCCACGAACCCGAAGCCGCGCCCGATCACCGCGTCCGCGACCTCGTGCACCGGCAGCCCGCCCTGGACGTCGGAGGGCCAGCGGACGCGGATCAGCCGGTCGGCGCCGTCGTAGCCGTCGACGGTGGTGGTCACGTCGAGGCGCGGGACGCCGGTCCACAGCGTCAGACGTTGCGTGTACCGGAAGAGGCCCAGGTCGGCGCGGACGGTGATGCGCGAGCCGGCCGGGGAGTGCTCGACATCGATGTCCGCGCGCACGTCCCGGCTCCGGGCGGCCGTGGTGCCGGTCGGGGTGAGGTGCCAGGGGCCCTCGCCGAAGCGCGGGTGTCTCGGGTACTCCTCCTGGACGACCAGCTCGTTGCCGATGTCCCCGGCGCGCAGCAGCTCCCGGCCGCCCTCGGTGAGCGCGCGCAGACTGCTGACGCCGCCGCCGCGCGCGGGGTCGACCGTCACCTCGTAGAAGGCGTTGCGGATGGTCGTGCCCTCGCCGGGCGTCCACTCGGGGACGGAACCGTCGGTGAGGGGAAGGGCCTTGTAGCCCATGCCCGGCAAGTCCGGGACCACCACGTGGAGTTGGCCGTCCTCGCGGACCGCGGGCAGGCCGGCCGGCGCGAGGCCCGGGTCGTCGATCGTCAGCACGTCCCCGCGGGTCCAGGTCGAGGGGTTGAAGACGACCAGATCGGGCCCGTCGCCCGGCGTGACGTGGTCGGCGAGGGCCTGGGTCGCGTCGGCGTGGACCAGCCGGGCCAGGTCGTACAGCTCGCGCCAGCCGGTCATCAGGTCGATGTAGACCTGGTCCGACTCGGAGCCGGTGATGGCGTCGTGGTGGGCGCCGTAGATCAGTTGCCGCCAGGCCTTGTCGAGGGCCGCGTCCGGGTAGGGCCGGCCGGTGACGAGACAGGCGAGGGTCGCCCAGGCCTCCGCGTCGGCCAGCAGCGTCTCGCCGTACCGCTGGGCCTGCTTGGTGTCGATGTAGGAGACGTCCTTGCCGGTGTAGACCGGGTTCATGTCGCGCGTCTGGGGCGAGGCCTTGCGGCCCTCGGCGTCGAGTTCGGCGCGGACGGCGGCGAAGAAGTCGCGCGGGGTGCCGCTGACGAACCGGGGCCAGACGTAACGGGCGTTCCAGTCCCGGTGGATGTCCATCACCCAGCGGCAGGGGGGCGCGTAGTCACCGCCGACCGGGAGCAGGACGTTGCGGGTGAGGGCGACCGACCTCAGGCCCCGGAACAGCTTGAGGGCGGCCGCCTCCGCCGCCGGCAGGGAAGGGGCGTTGTCGATCGCCCAGCCGGCGCCGTAGTGGTTGACCATGTAGGCGGTCAGAAGTCCCCGCCCGGACGGGGCGATCCAGCTGAACTCCGCCGGGAACTGCATCCGCCCGGGATCGCGCGGCTCCTCGCCGAACACCGAGAGGGCGGGCCCCCACTGGTGGAACGGGCCGCGCGCCCAGGAGCTGGAGCCGATCCCCGCGTCCGCCATCAGCCCGGGGAACTGCGGATCGTGCCCGAACGCGTCCAACTGCCAGGCGGTCTGAGGCGATCCGCCCATGATCCCGCGCTGGAAGCCGTCGCCGTACAGCGCGTTGCGCACGGTCGCCTCGGCGCCGGTGAGGTTGGTGTTCGGCTCGTTGTAGGTGCCGCCCATGATCTCCACGCGGCCGGTGCGCATCAGCTCGCGCAGGAAGGCGCGCTCCTCCGGGAAGGCGTCCCAGTACGGCTTGAGATAGTCGACCTCCGCGAGCACGAAGGTGTACGCCGGGTCGCGCCGGGCCAGGTCGCAGTGGGCGCGCACCAGGCTCATCCCGGACTGGCCGCGCGAGTCGAAGGTGCGGGCCGGCAGGCCGGTGACGGCGGGCTCGTCGGCGACGTCCCAGGTCTCGGTGTAGGCACCCTGGGTGTTCCACCACACCGGGTCGTAGTGGAAGTGGCTGACCATGAACATGGTCCAGCCGGTCTCGGCGGCCGTGAACGCGAAGGAGTGCCGGGCCACTTGGCCGCCGTCGACGGCGGTGAGCGTGACCTCGCACCGGTCGCCGGGCGTCAGACCCTCGACGTTCACGGGTATCTCCGCGCGTACGGCCCCGTCGTCGCCCGTCTCGGCGACCGCGTCACCGGTGACGCCCGGGCCCTCGACGGTCAGCAGCACCGTCCGTCCGGGGGAGTGCTCGATCTCGACGGCCACCACCTGCTGCGGATGCTCGGCGGTGCCGACGAACAGCTCGGTCGACTCGGCAGCGGTGACGCGCATGGGTCTCCTACCAGGATGCTCGGCGGAGCCCCATCCTGGCATCGGAGGGATGATTCAAACAACCATCCGCACGTTTTCTCGGTGGTTCATCCATACAGATCCGCCCACCCCCGGCCGACGCGGCACGGATCCGGTCATCTCGCCCGGCGCGACTTCACCGCGTGCTGCGGGGTGATGTGGTCGGTCAGGGCGAGCGAGGCGCTGGCGCGCTGGTAGGAGAGCTGGCCGACCCGGACGTAGAGACAGTCGACGATCATCAGGACGGAGTGGCGGCCGCCGATGCTGCCGGTGCGGAAGCTGGTCTCGGAGGTGGCCGGGATCAGCCGGATGTCGGCGGCCCGGGCCAGCGGCGAGCGCGGATCGGTGGTGATCGCGATCGTGGTGGCGCCCCGTTCCTTGGCCATCTCCAGCGGCTCGAGCGTCTCGCGCGTCGCCCCGGAGTGGGAGATCCCTATGGCCACGTCCGCCGGGGTGAGCAGGGCCGCCGAGGTGGCCGCCCCGTGCACCTCCGTCCAGCCGCGGACCTGGCAGCCGATGCGGAACAGCCGCGTCTCCGTCTCCTGCGCCACCGCTCCGCTGCCGCCGACGCCGTACACGTCGATACGGCGTGCCTTGGCCAGGGCCTGGGCCGCGCGCTCCAGCGCGTCGAGGTCGATGCGGTCGATGGTCTGCTGGATCGCGCGCAGGTCCGCGCTGCCGACGACCTGGACCACCCGCTCCAGGCTGTCCTCGGGCGAGATGTCGGTGTCGATCTCGGTCGAGCCCCAGGCGGAGACCTCGCCGCGGCCGCGCTCCTGGGCCAGTTCGATCAGCAGATGCTGGTAGGAGTCGAGGCCGATGGCCCGGCAGAACCGGGTCACCGTCGCCTGGGAGGTGCCGGTGCGGCGGCCGAGCTCCGCGGCCGAGCAGTGGGTGACGGCCGCCGGATCCTCCAGGATCAGCTCGCCGACCTTCCGCAGGGAGCCGGCCAGGCGGGGCAGCTCGGTCCGGATCAGTGTGGTGACGTCCGTGGAGGGCATGCACAGAAGGTATCAGCCACCCTCAGGGGCATGGATTGAATACCAGGACCATAAAGGTGAGCGGTGTTCGTCCATTGCTCGCCGCATGAGCCATGTGATTTATTGATTCATCTGTGACGGTGTACGGGGTGGTTCAAGCCACCAGTGGGGAGTGTCGCGTGTCCGACGAGTCCGTGAACGCCGAGGGCTTCGCGCGGGAGAGCCTGACCGTCCTGCGGGACCTCACCGAGTCCGCGCGCGAGGAGGTGGCACGCGCCGCCGAACTGATCGCCGGCTGTGTGCGCTCCGACGGGGTGATCCAGGCCTTCGGCACCGGCCACTCCCAGGCGATCGTCCTCGAACTCGCGGGCCGCGCGGGCGGGTTGGTGCCGACCAACCGGCTGAGCATCGCCGACCTGGTGCTGTACGGCGGTGACGCTCCGGGCGTCCTCGACGATCCGCTGCTGGAGCGGCGGGAGGGTGTCGCCGAGCGCATCTACCGGCTCGCCGAGCCCCGCCCCCAGGACCTGTTCGTGATCATCTCCAACTCGGGCGTCAACAACGTGATCGTGGAGACGGCCCTGCTGGCCAAGGAGCGGGGCCACCGGCTGCTGGCCGTCACCTCCCTCACCCATACCCGGGCGGTGCCCGCGGGGCATCCCAGCGGCAGGAAGCTCGCCGACCTGGCCGACGTCGTCCTCGACAACCGGGCTCCCCGGGGGGACGCGCTGCTGGAGCTTCCGGGCGGGGGCGCGGTGTGCGCGCTGTCCACACTGACCGGCGTGATGCTGGTCCAGATGGCGGTGGCGGAGGCGTCGAAGCTGCTCCTCGACGCGGGGGAGCGGCCGCCGGTCTACGTCTCCGCCAACGTGCCCGGCGGCTTCGAGGGCAACCTGGAACTGGAGAAGCGGTACGCCGGACGGATCCGGCGCACCGCGAGTTGACTCCGTCGGCGGCGCGGACACGAAGCTGCGGGCCGGTGGGGGCCGGTCGCGCAGTTCCCCGCGCCCCCAGGGGGCGAGGGTCACCGCCAGTGGACAGGGACCGGTCGCGATCATTCAGTGGGGCGCCGGTCCGCTGCTGCGGCGGACCACGAGTTCCACCGGGACCAGCGGCTCGACCGGCACCGGTTCGGCGCGGCCCTCGACACGGTTCAGCAGGAGACGGAGCGAGCGGGTGCCGATCTCGGTGAAGTCGGTGCGGACGGTCGTCAGCGGCGGCAGCAGATGCGCGGCCTCCGGGATGTCGTCGTAGCCGACGACGCTGACCTCCTCCGGTACGGCGCGGCCGGCCTCGTGGAAGGCGTGCAGCGCACCGAGCGCCATCTGGTCGTTGGAGGCGAACACCGCCGTGACGTCGGCGCGGCGGGCCAGGACGCGGCCGACCTCGTGGCCCGAGTCGGCGCTCCAGTCGCCGAAGCGGGGCTCCGGCACCTCGGCGCCGACCGCCGTCAGGGTCTCCCGCCAGCTCGCGAGGCGCCGGTCGGCGGAGCTCCAGCCGGCGGGGCCGGCGATGTGGTGGACCGTGCGGTGCCCCAGGCCCAGCAGGTGCTCGGTGGCCAGGCGGGCGCCGGTGCGGGAGTCGGCGGTGACGACCGAGGGGCCGCCCTCGACGTCGTTCTCCAGCACCACCAGCGGGGTGTCGAGCCGGGCGTCGGTCAGCGCCTGGCCCACCCAGCGCTGCGGGGCGATGGCGATCACGCCGTCGGCGCCCTCGGCCGACAGCCGGTCCACCGCCCGGACGACCGTGTCCCGGTCCGCCGTGTCCAGCGCGATCGAGCTGACCAGATAACCGGCGTCCTGGGCCGCGGTGTTGATGGCGGTCAGCACGGAGGCGGGGCCGTACCGGGCGGCGTCGAAGGAGATCACCCCGAGCATCCGTGTCCGCCCACTGGCCAGCGAGCGCGCGCTACGGCTGGGCCGGTACCCGAGCGCTCCCATGGCGGCCGTGACCGCTTCCCGTGTCTCGGGCCGTACGGACGGATGGTCGTTCAGCACCCGGGACACGGTCTGCTTGGACACCCCGGCCAGCCGCGCCACGTCGTCCATCACGGGCCGGGCCCCGGCGAAGTTCCGCCGCCGCCGCCCTTTCGGGGAGGAGCCGTCGGCGGGGGTGGCGGTCATGGGGGCTGTCCTCGACTGGGGTTTCATGGGCGGCGGGCGGGGCCCAGCATAGGCGGGCTCGCGGGTGCCACCCCTGACCGCGCCCCGAGCCCGGGTCCGAGTTCTCCTACCGAATCGCACTCCTCCGCACGACAACCCACTCCGCCCCCTCGACCACCGCCCTCCCCAACCCGGCCCGGGCCTCCTCCGGCACGTACACCGCCGCGTCGTCCGCCAGCGGCAGCACGCACAGCCGCAGCGGCCCGGCGGGCAGCCGCCCGACGCCGATGTCCCAGACCCGTCCCGAGAAGAACTGGTCCGCGACCAGCGCGTCCCCCAGGTACGCCCGCGCCACGTCCCCGCTCCACCGGACCCGCAGAATCGCACCGTCCGGCAGCCCCTCGGGCACCTCGACCCGGTGCTCCGCCGCGACGGTCTCGAAGTACTTGTCCGCCGGCACGCTCGCCCGTCCCTGTACTCCCGTCACAGGAGCCGGTGCCGCACCCGCGGGCCGCACCAGGTCGACCGACACCTCCGGAACCTCCCCAAGGCGGTCCGCCTCGACCGCGTACCGGGTGAACACCCCGTCCGCTCCCTGCCGTACGGCCCCCGCGAGGTCCCGCTCCGGTGCCGGGAGTACGGCGACGGACGGCCGCTCCGCGCGGCTGTGCACCCGTACCTCGTCGTGGTCGAACACCACTCCGTCCGCGCACAGCACCAGCCGCTCCGCGCCCCACGCGACACCCCGGTAGAGCGTGCGCGCGCCCGCCGCGTCGAGGACCAGCAGACCGACCCGGCCGCCGTCGGCCGTGTCCACCTCCACCAGCGCGTCGGTGCCGGGCCGGATCCCGGTGACCAGGACCCGGCCGTCGGCGCGTACGACGTCTCCGGAGGGCGCCCGCACCGAGGTCAACGTGCCCGCGTCCAGGGCGAGTTCGGGAGCGATGCCGTCCGTCGCCGCCAGCACCAGGACCGTACGGCCGTCGACGTCCACCGTGCACACCGGCTGCGCGGTCGCCCACTCCAGCCGGAGCCCGGCGACGTCGAGCCGCAGGGGCCAGCAGAAGTACGCGCCGGACGGGACCGTGACCGGGGTGCTGGGGAAGGTCAACGCCCCGCCAGCGTCCGGGAATGCGACCTCGAACGACGTCCCCGGATGCTCGGGCAGCGGCTCGTGCGGCTGGTGGTTGTTGACGAACAGGAAGCCCGAGGCGCCGTCCGAGCGCACCGCCCAGCGCAGGGTGTCCCGGTCTCCCTGGCCCTGCGGCCGCCGCTCGGGCAGCACGGACTCCATGGGGGCGAGGAGATGCCCGTACTGGGCCAACAGCAAGTGCTGGAGCCGGAGTTCGTGGTACGAGGGCCGGTACTGGCCGTGCTCGCCGAGCGGCGCCTGGAAGTCGTACGTCAGGACCGGCAGGTCGTTCGGGTAGCCGGTGGCGTGGGACTCCTGGAGGGTGGTGTGCTCGCCGGCCGGGTTGGTGCCGCCGTGGAACATGTAGAAGCCCTGCCACACCGAGCCGCAGCCGATCTTCGTGAGGCCGAGGGCCCCGATGTCGGCCGCGTCGACGCGGGGCCGCCGGTGGTAGGAGACCGCCATCCCGCCGCCCAGTTCGCAGGTGGCCCAGGGGAAGCGGTCCGCGAAGGCGTCCGGTTCGCCGCCCCGGACGGTCGTCGGGCGCAGATCGGCGCCGATGCCCTCGTCGTCGCGCTGGTGGGTGAAGAAGAAGTGCTTGCGGCAGGTGTCGGGCCAGCCGCCGTCCGCCTCGGTCCAGAAGGCCTCGGTGTAGCCGCCGTAGAGGGGCAGCAGTTCGTCGGGCGGGAGCCGGACCCCGCCCCAGGCGGTCGACGTCCACAGGGGTGCGGCGAGCCCCGCCTCCTGGGCCATCCGTTTCAGGGTGAGCAGGTGGCCGGGCTGGTCGTAGAGCTCGTTCTCGATCTGGACGGCGACGATCGGGCCGCCGTGGGCGCGGTCGAGGCCGCGCAGCTGCCCGGCGATCGCCGTGAACCAGGCGCGTACGGGTTCCAGGTAGGCGGGGTCGTCGGTGCGGGGTGTGCAGCCGCGGGCCATCAGCCAGTCGGGGAGGCCGCCGTTGCGTACCTCCGCGTGGGACCAGGGGCCGATGCGGGGGATGAAGTCCAGGCCGTGGCGGGCGCACAGCTCGGCGAACCGGCGCAGGTCGCGGTCGCCGTCGAAGCGGACACGGCCCTCGGTCTCCTCGTGGTGGATCCAGATGACGTAGCTCGCGACCGCCGTCACCCCGGCCGCCTTCATCTTCAGCAGCTCCTCCTCCCATCCGGCGGCCGGGAAGCGGGAGTAGTGGAACTCGCCGGAGACCGGGAACCAGGGACGGCCGCCCCTGGTGAGCCAGCGGCCGGTCACCTCGATCGGGTCGGCGGCTCCCGGCGCGTCGGCGAAGGGGAGGTGGCCGGTCGGCGGAGGTGCGGAGGGAGCGGGGACGCGGAGGCGGTGCGGTCGGTGCGGTGCGGGCATCGAGGGCTTCTCCCAGGCGGCCGAAGGGTGTCGTGTTACCGGTAACATAAGTCCCCGCCGGGACCTTGGGAAGTGGGCCGCTGCCCCCCAAGTGTTCGAGGTTGTGGCCTGTGTCACAGTGGGTCTAGGGTGATACCGCCTGGAGGAAGTGATCGCGGTGTCCGTCGCCTGGGACGACATCGGCGGGCTCGTCGATGCCCACGAACGTTTTCTGGCCGGGGCACGCGTGGAGGCGGAGGTCCGGGACGATGTGCTGGAGTCCTGGAAGCGGTGCCGCTCCGCGGGGCTCCAGCCGCACCAGCTGCTGGTCCCGTACGCGCCGGACCTGACCCTGGACGAGCGGTTCCTGCGGGCGGCCGACCCGGTGCTGCAGCGGCTGACCGACTCCCTCGCCGAGGCCGGCATGACCATCGCGCTGTGCGACACGCACGGGCGCATGGTCCAGCGGCTCGGCGGGGACGCGCGGCTGCGCGACCGGCTGGACGCGGTGAACTTCGCGCCCGGGTTCGACGCCTCCGAGCCGGTCGTCGGCACCAACGGCGTGGGCACCGCGCTCGCCGAACGCGGGCCCGTCTACGTCGTCGGCCGTGAGCACTTCGCCGACTGTCTGCAGCCCTTCGCCTGCGCGGGGGCGCCGGTGCGGGACCCGCTCAGCGGGCACATCGAGGCCGTGCTCGACCTGACCTGTCTGCGCGACGACGGCGACCCCACCATGGTGCGGCTGGTCCGCGAGGCCGCGCGGAACATCGAGGCGCGGCTGCTGGAACAGTCCACGGAGCGGGAACGCGCGCTGATCGCCGCCTACCGGCGCGCCGACCTCGCCACCGGCGGACGGCCCGAAGGACGCGGCGGGGACGACCTCGGCCGGATCGACCTCGCCCTGCTGCGTGAGCGCGCCGAGGAACTCATCGCCTCCCCCAACCGCACCCTGGACGAGGTGGCCCTGTCGGGCGGACGCGTGGCCACGCTGCTGCGCCGCCAGATCATGGGCGCCGCGGGGGAGTCCGGGGTGGCGGTCGAGGCACGGATCCTGGGCGGGCCCCGGCTCGGCGGACCGGCACTCACGCTGCCGGACGGATCCACCGCGACGGCTCCCGCGCAGGCCGTACGGGCGACGCCCCCGGTCCCCGCCGCGCACCCCGTCGCCGTACGAGCCGTCGTACCCCTGGTGAACCGGGCGGCCCCCGCTCCCCCAGAGACCGTCGGCGACATCATCGACGACGGGGAGAGCCGGCTGCTGCTGGTCGGGGAGCCCGGGGTCGGGCGGCTGGCCGTGCTGGCCCGCCGGCGGCTGGAGTGGCTGCACGACGCCGGGGTGCGGGTCGGGACCACGCTCGACGTGACGCGGACCGCGGAGGAACTGGCCGAGGTGACCGTGCCCCGGTTCGCCGACTTCGCCGCCGTCGACCTGCCCGACGCGGTGCTGCGCGGCGAGGAGCCCGGCCCGCTGGGCCCGGACACCCCGCTGCGCCGGATCGCCCTGGGCGCCGTGCACGAGGAGTCGCATCTGTACGGGGTCGGGGACACCGTCGAGTACGTGCCGTCGACACCGCAGGCCCGCAGCCTGGAGAGCCGGCGCTCGGTGCTGGAACCCGTGCTGGCCGACGCGGGCGGCTGGATCGCACAGGACCCCTCCCGGCTGGAGCGCACCCTCGCCGCGGGCATCCACTCCCTGATCACGGTGCCGCTGCGGGCGCGCGGCACGACCCTCGGCGTGGTCAGCTTCTACCGGTCCGAGAAGCCCGCCCCCTTCGAGGACGACGACCTCTCCCTCGCCCAGGAGCTGGTCGGCCGCGCGGCGATCTGCATCGACAACGCCCGCCGCTACACCCGCGAGCACAACACCGCACTCGCCCTGCAGCGCAGCCTGCTGCCCAAGGGGCGGCCCGAGCAGAGCGCCGTCGAGGCCGCCTACCGTTATCTGCCCGCGCAGGCGGCGGTCGGCGGCGACTGGTTCGACGTGATCCCGCTGTCCGGCGCGCGGGTCGCGCTGGTCGTCGGGGACGTCGTCGGGCACGGTCTGCACGCCGCCGCCACGATGGGCCGGCTGCGCACCGCCGTCCACAACTTCTGCTCCCTGGACCTGCCCCCGGACGACCTCCTCACCCACCTCGACGACCTGGTCGGACGGCTCGACCGGGGCGAGGGCTGGGCGGTGGACAGCACCCAGGCCGACTCCGGCATCGTCGGCGCGACCTGCCTCTACGCCGTCTACGACCCGGTGTCCCGGCGCTGCACTCTCACCCGCGCCGGGCATCCGCTGCCCGCGGTCGTACGGCCCGACGGCACCGTCGACTTCGTGGACCTGCCCTCCGGTCCGCCGCTCGGCCTCGGCGGCATGCCCTTCGAGACCGTCGAGCTGGAGCTGGCCGAGGGCAGCCAACTGGTGCTCTACACCGACGGGTTGATCGAGGACCGGCTGCGTGACATCGACTCCGGACTGGACCGGCTGCGCAGCGTCCTCGCCGTGGCCGACCGGGCGCCGGAGGACACCTGCGAGGCGGTCCTGGACGCGCTGCTGCCGGCCCGGCCCGGCGACGACGTGGCCCTGCTCGTCGCCCGCACCCATGTCCTCGGCCCCGAACGGGTCGCGGAGTGGGAGCTGCCCAGCGAGCCGGCGGTCGTCTCCCGCGCCCGCACGGCCGTCACCGAACAGCTCGCCGCCTGGGACCTGGACGACCTCGCCTTCACCACCGAACTGGTCGTCAGCGAACTCGTCACCAACGCCATCCGCCACGCCACCGGCCCCCTCCAGCTCCGCCTGCTGCGCGACCGCGCCCTGATCTGCGAGGTCTCCGACGGCAGCAGCACCTCACCCCGGCTGCGCCGGGCCCGCACCGAGGACGAGGGCGGCCGCGGACTCTTCCTGGTCGCCCAGCTCACCGAGCGCTGGGGGACGCGGTACACCGCCGACGGCAAGGTGATCTGGACGGAGCAGCCGCTGCCCGCGTCTCACCACCACGTCAGCAGCAGGTGATTGACGAGCAGCGCCAGGACCGCCTGCGCGGTCAGCCAGGCCCGTCGACGCGGCAGGAGCGCGCACGCCGGGAGCAGCCACACCGCGAACGGCAGCCAGATCCGTTCCGTCTCCGCCTTGCTCATGCCGGAGACGTCGGCGACGAGCAGCGCGAGGAGAGCGGCGGCCGTCACAACGCCCAGCCGCAGGGCGGGAGTCGGGGAGCGCTCGACCAGCGCCGTCCCCGCGCGCCGCAGACCGGCCACCGTCGCCGGGCCGACGACGAACACCGTGCAGGCGAGGTTCGCCCACACCCAGTAGGCGTACGGCCGTACGCCGCCCGATCCTTGGTAGTAGCGGGTGACCAACAGGCGGTACGCCTCCCACCAGTTGAAGCCCAGGGCGGTGAACACGGCCGGGACGACCGCCAGTCCGGCCAGGAGGAAGGGGAGCGGACGGGCGCGGCGGGAGCCCAGGAGGAGGACGGCCGCGGCGACGAGGGCGAGGAGCGTCAGGCCGTAGGAGAGGTAGGCGGTCAGGCCGAGGAGGAGGCCGGCGGCGAAGCCCGTCGTCCGTGGGCGGCGCCCCGGCACCGCGAGCGCCAGCAGCGCGAGCCCCCAGGCGGAGACCCCCGTGAAGTAACCGTCCGCCGAGGTCCCGACCCACACCGCGCCCGGCATCAGCACCAGGAACGGCGCGGCACGGCGGGCCAGGTGCTCGTCGGCCAGCGCCCGTACGGCGACCAGGACCGCGGCCGCCGCGGTCGTACCGACGGTGATGACGAAGGCGCCCGCCCAGCCGCCCCCGCGCAGCCCGATCCGGTCCAGCAGGACGAAGGTGACGGTCGCGCCCGCCGGATGCCCCGCGACATGGGCGGGCCAGTTGTCCGGAGTGCCGATCAGGATGTGCCGGGTGAAGTCCCGCAGGGTGTCGGGGATGTCGTGGAAGCGGCCGATGACCTGGAGGTACTCGTTCCTCGTGGTGAGCCGCCGGGCGACGCCCCGGTCCCAGCCGTCGACGAGTGCGAGCGACCACGTCCAGGCCATGGACCCGCCCCAGGCGGTCAGCAGCAGCGGGCGCCAGGGCAGCCGGACGGCGAGCGCGGGGCCGTACGCCACCACGACGGCCGCCACCAGGATCGCGGCCGGGGTGCCGGGGCCGAGGTGCGGGCCCCAGACCGCCAGCAGCGGGGGCCAGCCTGCGCGCAGTGAGCCGTCACGGTGCTGGACGGCGGTGCCGACGACAGCGGCCACGACGACGAGCGCGGCGGCGGCCGACGCGGCGCGGAGATCTCGCTTCAGGTCGCGGTTCACGGTCGAAACGCTAGGCCGGGGAGCCGTGTCCGGACCTTTGACGTGCGCGGACGTCAGAATTTCGTCATGGTTCGCACGGCCGCTCCGGGGCCCGTACGGACCTACGGTCGGGGCATGGCACGGTCACCCTTCTCACCCGCCTTCTGGCGCAGCCCCGTGCGCGGCCCCTGGCTCACCTCGGTGCTGGGCCTCGTCCTGCTCGGCGGCATCACGCTGCTGTTCGTGACGGGACTGCTGTCGTACGCCGCCTACAACCCGGACCTGTCGCCGGTGAACGACAAGACACCCGGCAAGGGCCTCCTCGGCTTCTACCTCTTCGCCTGGCCGACCGACCCGCACTGGCTGTACCGCCTCACCCAGGGCGTCCACGTCACGCTCGGCATCACCCTGATCCCCGTGCTCCTGGCCAAGCTGTGGTCGGTCGTGCCGAAGCTCTTCGCGCTGCCGCCGGCCCGTTCCGTGGCCCACGCCCTGGAGCGGATCTCGCTGCTCCTGCTCGTCGGGGGCGGCCTGTTCGAGTTCGTCACCGGCGTGCTCAACGTCCAGCTCGACTACCTCTTCCCCGGCTCCTTCTACCCCCTGCACTTCTACGGCGCCTGGATCTTCTTCGCCGCGTTCGCCGCGCACGCCGTGCTCAAGACACCGGCCGCCTTGCGCAACCTGCGGCAACTACGGGAGGAGGAGCGGGATGAGTTGACGTCTCCGGCGCCCGACGCGCCGACCGTCTCCCGCAGGGGTGCGCTGGGGCTGGTCGGGGGCGGCTCGCTGCTGCTCTTCGCCACGACCGTCGGGCAGGACTTCGACGGACTGCGCTGGACGGCGCTCTTCGCTCCCCACGGCCGCCGCGACCCCGGCACCGGACCGGGCGGCTTCCAGATCAACAAGACCGCCGCGTACGCCGGCATCCACCCGGCCGAGACCGGCGAGGAGGCATGGCGGCTGGTGGTGACGGGACGCACCGGCACCGTGCGCCTGAGCCGTGCCGAACTCCTCCAACTCCCCCTGCACAGTGCCGCGTTGCCCATCGCCTGTGTGGAGGGCTGGTCCACCTCCGACCAGTGGTGGCGGGGCGTACGACTGCGGGACCTCGCGGCGCTCGTCGGGTACGACGCCGATCCGCCCGACGTGTTCGTTCAGTCGTTGCAACGGCACGGCTCCTTCCGGCGGGCCGCCCTGCGGGCCAACCAGGTCGCCGACCCGCGTTCCCTGCTCGCCCTGTCCGTGAACGGCGCGGACCTGACCCCCGACCACGGCCACCCCGCCCGGATCATCGTGCCCGCGGCACCCGGTGTGCTCAACACCAAGTGGGTGGCCCGACTGACCTTCGGAGACCTGTGATGCGCCCACGGACCGTCATCGGCAGCCCCCTGCGCATCCTGCTGCTCACCTGCACGTTCGCGCTCGCCGCCTACGCGGGGCTGCGCCTGTTCGACGGGGACTGGTTCGGGATCGCGCTGTGGATCGTGGGCGCGGCCCTCCTGCACGACCTGGTGCTGCTGCCGCTGTACGCGGCGGCGGACCGGGCGCTGATCTCGGTGGCGGGCCGGGAACGGGTCATGTACGTCCGGGTGCCGGCCGCGCTCTCCCTGCTGCTCCTGCTCGTGTGGTTCCCGCTGATCGGCGGACAGGTGGCGGCGCGCTACACCGCCGCCACCGGCCTGTCCGCCGACGGCTACCTCGCCCGCTGGCTGCTGGTGACCGCCGCGCTCTTCGGCGGCTCGGCGCTGCTGTTCGTGCTGCGCCGGACGCGTCGGCCGCGCTGGGCGCGGGGGACGCGGGGGCTGCGCAGGGCGACGAAGGAGCGGCCGCCGGTCGTCCACTGAGCGCCGGGCCGCCAGCGGTGTGCGTGCCGCAGCAGGGCCGCCGTGCCGAGCCGGGCCCAGGGGAAGGGGGTGCCGGCGGCTCCCCGGGCGTCGGTGACGTGCACGAGGACGCGTTCGTCGACGTCCGGGTCCGTGACCGTCTCGACGATCAACAGGCCGCCGGGGATGAGGAGTTGGGTCATCCTGTCGAGCAGGGCTCGCGGGTCGCCGCCGATGCCGATGTTGCCGTCGATCAGCAGGGCCGTGCCCCAGCGGCCCTCGGCGGGGAGCTCGTCGAAGACGCTGCGGTGCAGGGCCCGGCCGCCGAGGGTTCTGGTGCGGCGGACGGCCTCGGCGCTCACGTCGATGCCGAGGGCGGGGTGGCCGCGGGTGGTCAGGGCCGCGACGAGGCGGCCGGGGCCGCAGCCGACGTCCAGGACCGTGCCCTCGCAGCGGCGCAGTACGTCCAGGTCGGCGGCGTCGGCTTCGGCGCACCAGCGTTCCACGTCCAGGGGGAGGAGCCAGCCGTCGGGGCGGCGGAGGAAGAGGGGGCCCTGGCCGGTGTGGAGGGCGTGGGTGTAGGGGTCGGTGGACCAGGGGTGGGTGTCGAGGGTTGTGGGTGCCGTTGTCGTCATTTGGCTGCGGGTTCGTTGTGGTTGATCGCCCCCCGCGGCGGAGCCGCAAACCGGTGCAGCCCCGCGACCCTTCGGGGCGCGTTCAGTTCCGCCAATTTGGTTGCGAACCGGCTGTTCGGGGCCTGCTTGGCGACCAACGTCGCGTCGTGCGCCGTGTCCACGTCCCGGAGGGGCGGTAGGTCCCGGACGCGCAGGCCCGTCAGTCGTGCCCTCTGGATCGCGCCCGTCTGAGGCGTCGACATGGGGACGCCCCGCAGGAGCCCGGGATCCGGGGTCGCCAGGCCCAAGGCCCAGAAGCCGCCGTCCTCCGCCGGGCCGAAGTACGCGTCGCAGGTGGTCCAGTCGACGGCCAGGAGCTGTGGGGTCACCTGGGGGGTGTCCATGCCGATGAGGAGGGTCGGGCCCGTGCAGTGGGCGAAGGCGGCGGCCAGGCGTTCGTCGAGGGTGCCCGCGCACTGCCGTACGACCTCGAAGCCGGGCGGCAGCCAGGGGCCGGGGTCGCCCTCCAGGGCCAGGACGCGGCGGTGGGCCGGGGTGCGGGCGACCGTGTGCAGGGTGTCCGTGAGGGCCGCCTCGGCCAGCGCGGCGGCCTGGTGCGGGGTGAACGGCGGTGTCAGGCGGGTCTTGACCCGGCCGGGGCGGGGTTCCTTGGCGATGACGAGGAGGGTGGTCACGCGCCGGCCTCCTTCTCGGCCAGGACGCGGCTCATGTCCCGCACCGCCTGCCAGGTGCCGCGCCAGGTGCCCGTGACCTTCGAGGCGCCGGTGCGGGGGCGGTACGGGACGTCGTACTCGGCGATCCGCCAGCCCGCGTCGGCGGCGCGGACGACCATCTGGAGCGGGTAGCCGCTGCGCCGGTCGGAGAGGCCGAGGGCGAGCAGCGGCTCGCGGCGGGCGGCGCGCAGCGGGCCGAGGTCGCGCAGGCTCAGGCCGGTGCGGCGGCGCAGGAGGCGGGCGAGGGCGAGGTTGCCGGCGCGGGCGTGCGGCGGCCAGGCGCCCCGTGACTGCGGGCGGCGGCGGCCGAGCACCAGGTCCGCCTCGCCGGTCAGGATGCGGTGGGTGAAGGGCACCAGGTCGGCCGGGTCGAGGGAGGCGTCGCAGTCGCAGAAGCAGACGAGGTCGGCGGTGGCCGCCAGCAGGCCCGCGTGGCAGGCGGCGCCGAAACCGCGCCGCCGCTCGGACACGACGGTCGCGCCGAGGGACCGGGCGAGGTCGGCCGAGCCGTCGGTCGATCCGTTGTCCACGACGAGCGCGCGCCAGCCGGGCGGGATGCGGCGCAGCACCCACGGCAGGGCCTCGGCCTCGTCGAGACAGGGAAGGACGACGTCCACGGACGCCGCGACCGGTTCTCTTTCGTTGGAAGGGGTCGTCACCCGTCTCACCCTACGGACGCAAAACGGGTGAAACGGGCGGCGGCTCCTTACGAAACGCGGACGTCGGAAGCCGGGGAGCCCGCTCGCGCGCGGGGGGTGCGAGGCTGGCTCCATGGAGCAGCAGCAGGGTGCACGGGCCGGGGCCAGGGTGCTCGTCGTGGACGACGACCCCACCGTGGCCGAGGTCGTCACCGGGTATCTCGACCGGGCCGGATACGTCGTCGACCGGGCCGGCGACGGCCCCGACGCGCTCGCCCGGGCCGCCGCGCACTGGCCGGACCTGGTGGTCCTCGACCTGATGCTGCCCGGAATGGACGGCCTCGAGGTGTGCCGGCGGATGCGCGGGTACGGGCCCGTGCCGGTCATCATGCTCACCGCGCGCGGCGACGAGGACGACCGCATCCTCGGCCTGGAGGTCGGCGCCGACGACTACGTCACCAAGCCCTTCAGCCCCAGGGAACTGGTGCTGCGCGTGGAGTCCGTGCTGCGCCGCAGCAGGCCCGCCCAGCCGGCCGGCCCGCTGCGCGCGGGCGGGCTCTCGGTGGACCCCGGGGCCCGTCGTGCGCTCAAGGGAGGCACCGAACTCGCCCTCACCATCCGCGAGTTCGACCTGCTCGCGTTCCTCCTGCGCCATCCCGGCCGGGTCTTCAGCCGGGAGGACCTGATGCGCGAGGTGTGGGGCTGGGACTTCGGCGACCTGTCGACCGTCACCGTCCATGTGCGGCGGCTGCGCGGCAAGGTCGAGGACGATCCGGCCCGGCCCCGGCTGATCCAGACCGTGTGGGGCGTCGGCTACCGCTTCGACGCCTCGGACCAGGGGGCCTGACCGTGCGCGCCGACCTGCTCATCGCCCTCTTCGCCTTCCTCGGCGCCGCCGTGGCCGGTCTGCTCGGCGCCGGTGTGCTGCTGCTGATCCGGCGCCGCTCGCTCGCGCTGCACCTCGGCGTCGTCGCGGCCGTCGGCGTCACCGCCATGTTCGCGGGCACCCTCGCGGTCGCGCAGGCCATGTTCCTGTCCGGGCACGACCTGAAGGTGGTCACGACCGTCGTCGCGATGGCCGCCGTGGTCTCCCTGGCCACCGCCGTCCTGCTCGGCCGCTGGGTCGCGGCCCGCAGCCGCGCCCTCACCCTCGCCGCCCGCTCCTTCGGCGACGGCGGCGACTTCCACTCTCCCGCCGGCCCCGCCACCGCCGAACTGGCCGAGCTCAGCCGCGAGTTGGAGATCACCAGCGCCAAGCTCGCCGAGTCCCGGGAACGCGAGCGGGCGCTGGAGTCCTCCCGGCGTGAACTCGTCGCCTGGATCTCCCACGACCTGCGCACCCCGCTCGCCGGTCTGCGCGCGATGTCCGAGGCCCTGGAGGACGGTGTCGCCGCCGATCCCGACCGCTACCTCAAGCAGATCCGCACCGAGGTCGAGCGTCTCAACGACATGGTCGGCGACCTCTTCGAACTCTCCCGCATCCACGCGGGCGCGCTGGCGCTGAGCCCGAGCCGTATCTCCCTGTACGACCTCGTCGGCGACGCGCTCGCGGGCGCCGACCCGCTGGCGCGCGAGCACGGCGTACGGCTCGTCGGGGACGGGGTCGAGCCGGTGCCGGTGGAGGTGGACGGCAAGGAGATGAGCCGGGTGCTGGGCAACCTGCTGGTCAACGCCATCCGCCGGACCCCGGCCGACGGCACGGTCGCGGTGGCCGCCGAGCGCTCGCCCGAGGGGGTCGTGCTGTCCGTCACCGACGGCTGCGGTGGCATCCCCGAGGAGGACCTGCCGCGCGTCTTCGACACCGGCTGGCGCGGCACGGACGCCCGGACTCCTCCCGCCGGCGCGGGACTCGGCCTCGCCATCGTCCGGGGCATCGTGGAGGCGCACCGGGGCACGGCGACCGTGCGCAACGTCCCGGGCGGCTGCCGCTTCGAGGTGGTGCTGCCCGCCGCCGCTTCCTGAAAGGCGGACAGCACCACCGGTCCGGTAGGGGCCGGGCCGGCCCTATGCCTCCCGCATCCCGGCCCGCGCGAACTCCCGCATCCCCTCCGCGAAGCCCACCTCCGGCTTCCAGCCCAGTTCGGCGCGGATGCGCGTCGAGTCCGCGGTGATGTGCCGTACGTCGCCGAGGCGGTACCCGCCCGCGACGACCGGCTCGGGACCGCCGTACGCGGCCGCCAGTTCCCGTGCCATCTCGCCGACGGTGTGCGGCTCGCCGCTGCCGGTGTTGTACGCCCTCAGCGCGCCCGGGGGTGAATCCGCTCGCAGGGCGGCCACGTTGGCCGCCGCGACGTCCCGCACGTGGACGAAGTCGCGGCGCTGGCGCCCGTCCTCGAAGACGCGCGGGGACTCGCCGCGGGCCAGGGCCGAGCGGAAGAAGGAGGCGACCCCGGCGTACGGGGTGTCGCGGGGCATGCCCGGCCCGTACACGTTGTGGTAGCGCAGGGACACGGCCGAGCCGCCCGTGGCGCGGGCCCAGGCGGCCGCGAGGTGTTCCTGGGCGAGCTTGGTCGTGGCGTACACGTTGCGCGGGTCGACCGGGGCGTCCTCGTCGACCAGTCCGGGGGCGAGATCCGCGCCGCACTGCGGACACGGGGGCTCGTAGCGGCCCGCGTCCAGGTCGGCGACGGCGCGCGGGCCGGGGCGTACGACGCCGTGGCGCTCGCAGGTGTAGCGCCCCTCGCCGTAGACCACCATGGACCCGGCCAGCACCAGCCGCCGTACGCCCGCCTCGGCCATCGCGGTGAGCAGGACGGCCGTACCGAGGTCGTTGCGGGAGACGTACTCCGCCGCGTCCGCGAAGCCCGTGCCGAGTCCGACCATCGCGGCCTGGTGGCACACGGCGTCCACACCGGCCAGCGCCCGGCCGACGGCACAGGGGTCGCGCACGTCCGACGGAGGGGCGGAGCGGACGTCGTAGACGACGGGCTCGTGCCCGTGGGTGCGCAGAGCGCTCACGACATGGGACCCGATGAATCCGGCACCGCCGGTGACCAGTACGCGCATGCGGCCACGCTAGGGCCGTGCGCGGCCGGAACAGGCGGGCCGCGCACGTGATGTCACCGGTCCGTAAGACCTCCCGGCGGCAGCCGCACCGTGAAGACGGTCGAGCCGGGCTCGCCGCTCAGCTCGATCGTGCCGCCGTGGGCGCGCACCAGGGCGCTCGCCACCGACAGGCCCAGCCCGCTGCCGCCCCGGTCGCGGCTGCGGGCCTTGTCGACGCGGTAGAACCGGTCGAAGATCCGTTCCCGGTCGGCGGCCGGGATGCCGGGGCCGGCGTCCTCGACCCGGACGACCGCCGTCTCCCCTTCCAGCGCGACCGCCACCGACACCTCGGTGCCGGCCGGTGTGTGCACGGCCGCGTTGGTGAGCAGGTTGTCCAGGACCTGCCGGATGCGGTGCGGGTCCAGGCGCAGCCGCAGCGCGGGCGGACCCGGCCGCACCGTCAGCGGGCGCTGCGGGTGACTCGCCCGGAAGGCGGCGGACGCCTCCCCGACCAGCTCCACCAGGTCCGCCTCCCGCACCCGCAGCGGCGCGTCCACCTCCGCCGCGTCCAGCCGGGCGAGCAGCAGCAGGTCGTCGAGGAGCACCCCCATCCGGGCGGCCTCGGCACGCAGCCGGGCCAGGTGCTTCTCGCGCTCCTCGGGGGCGTTGGCGGCGGCGTACTGGAAGAGGTCCGCGTAGCCCCGTACGGACATCAGGGGCGTGCGCAGCTCGTGCGAGGCGTCGGCCACGAACCGGCGCAGCCGCTGCTCCGCCTCCGCGCGCACCGCGAGAGAGCCGTCGATGTGCTCCAGCATGGTGTTGAAGGCCGTGCGCAGCTCCTCCACCTCGGGCCCGCCGCCCCGCTCGTCGGCGCGCAGCGGCAGCCGGGCCGCGGACTCGGTCAGGTCGTGCGAGGCGATGCCGTGCGCGGTGTGCGCCATGTCGCTGAGCGGGTTCAGACCGCGTCTGAGCATCCTGCGGCCGAACACCACCAGCGCCGCCAGCGCCAGCCCGAAGGCGACCACCTGCACGGTGATCAGCCGCCGTACGGTGGCGTCGATGTCGTCCGTCGGCGCCCCGCTGACCAGCACCACACCGGGCTCGACCTCGCAGGCCCGCAGCCGGTACTCGCCCTCGCCCGCGATCCGCGCGGTGCGCAGCACCTCGGTCCGCCCGCCCGCCTGGGCCCGGGCCAGGGAGGTGAGGGGGGCGAGGTCCGCGGGCAGGTCGCCGGCCTCCTCCGGCTTGCGCAGCACGGCGGCGCCGCCGGACACGTCGTACACCGCGTAGTACCAGCGGTAGTACTTCTTGCCCTGCAGGGTGCCGTTCTCCGCGATGCTCTTGGACTGCGCGACCTGGGCCAGGCCCAGCTGGTCGTCGAGCTGGGCGGAGAGATAGTCCCGCATGTAGGTCGTCAGGGCCGTGCCGACGACCGCGAACACCACCAGCGCCAGCGCGCCCAACCCCAGCGCCAGCCGGGTCCCGAGCCGCATCCCGCGGTACGCCCGGCGCAGCCGCCGTATCACTCGGCCGCCTGCCGGACGACGTAGCCGAAGCCCCGCACGGTGTGGATCAGCGGTGCGCCGGTGTCGTCCAGCTTGCGGCGCAGCCGGCTGACGACCAGCTCGACGACGTTCGAGCGGCCCCCGAAGCCGTACTCCCACACATGGTCGAGGATCTGCGCCTTGGTCATCACAGTCGGCGACTTGCGCATCAGGAAGCGCAGCACCTCGTACTCGGTCGGGGTGAGCGTGAGCAGTCGCTCGCCCCGGCGGACCTCGCGGGTGTCCTCGTCCATCGTCAGGTCCGCGACCCGCAGCACCGAGCGCTGGAAGGCGGGGCCGGCGCTGCGCCGCAGCACCGTGCGCAGCCGCGCCATCAGCTCCTCCACCGCGAACGGCTTGACCAGGTAGTCGTCGCCGCCCCGGGTCAGCCCCGCCACCCGGTCGGCCACCCCGTCCCGCGCGGTCAGGAACACCACCGGCACCATCGTGCCCGAGCGCCGCAGCCGGTCGAGCACACCGAAGCCGTCCACGTCCGGCAGCATCAGGTCCAGCACCACGATGTCCGGGCGGAACTGACCGGCCAGGGCGATCGCCTCCTCACCGGTGTTCGCGGTGACCGCGTCCCAGCCCTCGTAGCGGGCGACGGTCGCGACGAGATCGGCGATGGGCGGGTCGTCGTCCACGACCAGGAGGCGTACTTTGTCCACCCGCTCATACTGCGGCACACGGCCGGGCGGACCGTGTGGTCCAGAACACAGCGAGCACATCGATAAGTACTTGAAAGTTGTCCGACAGCTCCTCGACAGCTCCCACCGGCCAAGCTCGGTCACCCAGGATCCGATCAAGGAGCTGCCGTCACCGTGACGACCGTCCAATCACCCCCTGCGCCCCCCACGGCGACACGCCCCAGGGTGGTGGCCCGCACGGGCCTGTTCGCCGTGCTCGCCGCGAACGCGGCCGTGGTCGCCTACTTCTTCGCCCAGGCGGGCTTCGCCTCCAACGCGCTCATCGTCCTCGGCCGCCTCGCCGGCCTGTACGGCGCCCTGGTCATGGCCTTCCAGCTGGTGCTGGTGGCCCGGCTGCCCTGGCTCGACCGGCGCATCGGCATGGACCGGCTGACCTCCTGGCACCGCTGGACGGGCTTCGCCCTGCTGTGGACCCTCCTCGCCCACGCCGTCTTCATCAGCTTCGGGTACGCCGACGGGGCGGGCGTCGGTCCCGTCACCGAACTCGTGGACCTCGCCGAGACCACCGAGGGAGTGCTGCGCGCGATCGTCGCCCTCGGCCTGATCCTCGTGGTCGGCGCCGTCTCGGCCCGCTACGCCCGCCGCCGGCTCGCCTACGAGACCTGGCACTTCATCCACCTCTACACCTACGTCGCCGTGGTGCTCGCCTTCACCCACCAGGTCGCCGTCGGTACGACGTTCACCGCGTCGTCCGCCGCGAAGGCGTACTGGTACGGGCTGTGGGCCGTGGCCCTCGGCGCCCTGGTCCTGGGGCGGCTCGTGCTGCCGCTGTGGCGCAACACCCGCCACCAGTTCCGGGTCTCCGCGGTCGTCCCCGAGTCCGACAACGTCGTCTCGGTCCACGTCACCGGCAAGGACCTGGACAAGCTGCCCGCCCAGGCCGGCCAGTTCTTCCTGTGGCGGTTCCTGACCGCCGACCGCTGGTGGCAGGCCAACCCCTTCTCCCTCTCCGCCGCCCCCGACGGCCGCACCCTGCGCCTGACCGTCAAGGCGGCCGGCGCGGGCAGCGCCGCCCTGCGCCATGTGAAGGTCGGCACACGCGTCTTCGCCGAGGGCCCCTACGGCGCCTTCACCACGCTGCACCGCACCAGGACCGAGTCCCTGCTGATCGCGGGCGGTGTCGGCGTGACCCCGATCCGGGCGCTCCTGGAGGACATCGAGGGCCACGCGGTCGTCGTCTACCGCGTGGCCGGCGAACGGGACGCCGTGCTCTACGACGAACTGCGCGACCTCGCCGTCGCCAAGGGCGCCGAGCTGCACCTGGTCACCGGCCCGCCCGTCCCCGACAAGCTGGCCCCCCGCGAACTGGCCCGGCTCGTGCCCGACATCGTCGAGCGGGACGTCTTCCTGTGCGGGCCGCCGCCGATGATGAAGGCGGTGCTGGGCAGCCTGGACGAGCTGGGCGTGCCCAAGCGGCAGATCCACTTCGAACGCTTCAGCCTGGCGGGATGAGGAAGAGAACGTGAAGCGAGCCATACCCGTCGTCGTCCTCAGCATCGCGGGCCTGGTCCCGGTCTGGCGCTACGAGCCATCGGCCGGGGGTACGACGTCCACCACCGCCGAGCCCGCGGTGACACCGTCCTCCTCGGCCTCCTCCTCCGGTTCGGGATCGTCCTCGGCCTCCGGGAAGGTCGTGAAGGGCACGACCGTGAACACGGACAAGGGGCCCGTGCAGGTGCAGGTCACCTTCGCGGGCGACCGGATCACCGCCGTGTCGATGCTCCAGCAGCCCAACCACCCCCAGACCACGGCCGCCGTGCCGAAGCTGATCGCGGAGACGCTCCAGGCGCAGAGCGCGGACATCGACTCGGTGTCCGGGGCGACCATCACCAGCGAGGGGTACAAGCAGTCGCTCCAGGCCGCGATCGACGCCAAGGGCGCCTGACGTGCGCCGCGTCGAACACGTCATGGGGTTCCCGGTCTCGCTGCGGGTGGACGACGAGGGCGTGTCGGAGGAGGCAGCGGACGCGGTGTTCGCCTGGCTGCGCGAGGTCGACTCCCGCTTCAGCCCCTTCAGGGCCGACAGCGAGGTGTCCCGCCACGGCCGGGGCGAGCTGCGGCGGGACCAACTCAGCGCGGACCTGGCCGAGGTGCTCGACCTGTGCGAGCACTACCGCGTCGCCACGGGCGGCGCGTTCGACGCGTGGCCGCCGGGGCGGGGGTTCGACCCCTGCGCGGTGGTCAAGGGCTGGTCGGTGCAGCGGGCCGCGGACCTGCTGAGGGCGGCCGGGGCCGGTCGGTTCGTGCTGAACGCCGGCGGTGACGTCGTCGCCTCCGGCGGGCCCTGGCGGGTGGGCGTACGACACCCCGAACAGGCCGACAAGCTGTGCACGGTCGCGGAGCTGACCGACGGCGCGGTGGCCACCTCCGCCCGCTACGAGCGCGGCGACCACATCGTCGACGGCCGCACGGGACGCCCGGCGACCGGACTGCTCAGCATGACGGTGGTGGCCGCCTCGCTGACCGAGGCCGACTCCGTGGCCACGGCCGCCTTCGCGCTGGGCGCCGAGGGCGTCGCATGGGCCGCCGCGCGGCCCGGCTGCGAGGTGTTCGCCGTGGACGCGGCGGGAGGGGTGCTGCGGACGGAGGGGTTCCCGGTGGCCTCGCGGTCCCGGGCCGCATGATCCACCGGGCTGGCTAACCTGGCCCGGTGACCATCGAGTTGACGCTCCTGTCCGCCGTCTCCCACCGCGGCCGGGAGATCACCGCGCCCCGGCTGCGGGGGCTGCTCGCGCTGCTGGCCGGCGAGCTCAGGGCGGGGTGCGGCACGGCCCGGCTGGTCGAGGGGCTGTGGCCGGAGGAACGGCCCGAGAACCCGGCCAAGGCCCTGCAGATCCTCGTCTCGCGGGCCCGCCGCCGGCTCGGCGCCGACGTCATCGCCAGCACTCCCACCGGCTACCGGCTCGCCCTGCGCGAGGACCAGGTCGACACCGCCGCCGCCCGGCTGTTCGCGGCCGCGGCCGCCGAGAAGAGCCGCGCGGGGGACCACGCGGGCGCCCTGGCGGAGGCCGAGGAGGGGCTCGCGCTGTGGGACGACGCCCCGGCCGTCGAGGAACCCCCTCTCGGTGACCCGGTCGCCGAGCTGCGCGCCGAGCACGCCGGCACCCACCGCGCGCTCGTCCGCTCCCGTGCCCTCGCCCTCGCCCGCACCGGCCGCCGCGAGGAGGCCGTCGGTCCGCTCACCGACCTGGCCGCCGCACGGCCGCACGACGAGGAAGTCCTGCTGGAGCTGATGCGCTGCCGGACCGCCACCGCGGGACCGGCCGCCGCCCTCGCCACGTACGACGTCCACCGCCGCCGGCTGCGCGACGAACTCGGCACCGACCCCGCACCCGCCCTCCAGGAACTGCACCAGGAGCTGCTGCGCGGCGAGGCCCCGGCCGTCCGGCGCGGGGTGCCGCACGAACCCAACCCGCTGCTCGGCCGGGACGCCGACGTCGCCGCCGTGACCCGCCTGCTGCACGGCGCCCGCGTCGTCTCCGTCGTCGGCGCCGGCGGTCTCGGCAAGACCCGGCTCGCGGCCGCCGTCGCCCGGGACGCCGAACAGCGGGTCGTGCACCTGCTGCCGCTCGCCGGTGTCCGCCGCGACGCGGACGTCGCCGCCGAGGTCGCCTCCGCGCTGGGCGCCGGCGAGAGCCTGCGGCCCGGCGTCGGGGGCGACGCGGTCACCGGGATTCTGGCCGCCCTGGGTTCCGGGCCCGCGCTGCTGGTCCTGGACAACTGCGAGCAGGTCGTCCAAGGCGTCGCCGACCTCGTCCAGGCGCTGGTGTCGCGGACCAGGGACCTGCGCGTCCTCACCACCAGCCGCGCCCCGCTCGGCCTGTCCTCCGAGACCGTCCATCCCCTGCCGGAACTCGATCTCGCCACCACCGTCGAGCTGTTCGAGCAGCGGGCCCGCGCCGCCCGCCCCGACGCCGAGCTGCCCGCCGACACCGTCGCCGCCCTCTGCCGCCGCCTCGACGGACTGCCGCTCGCCGCCGAACTGGCCGCCGCCCGGGTGCGGGTGATGTCGGTCGCCGAGATCGCCCGCCGGCTCCAGGACCGGTTCGCGCTGCTGCGGGGCGGGCGGCGGGACGCACCCGAACGCCACCGCACCCTGCACGCCGTCGTCGACTGGAGCTGGAACCTCCTCGACGAGCGCGGGCGGTCCGCGCTGCGCGCCCTGTCCGTCTTCCCGGACGGCTTCACGGCCGGGGCGGCGGAGCAACTCGTCGGCGATCCGGACGTGCTGGAGATCCTGGAGGACCTCGTCGACCAGTCCCTGCTCAAGGTGACCGAGCTCAAGGTGACCGACACCGCGACCGGCACCCGCTTCCGGATGCTGGAGACGGTACGGGAGTTCGCCGCCGCGCACCGGGAGGGAGCCGGGGAGGACGCGGCCGTCACGGAGCGGTTCCTCGGCTGGGCACGGGAGTTCGGCGTCGCCCACCACGACGCGCCCTTCGGGGCCGAGCCGTTCGCGTCCTGGCGGCTCCTGCGCGCCGAGCAGGACAACCTCGTCCACGCCCTACGGCGGGCGCTCGGCCTCGCCGACCAGGACACCGTCGTCGCGGTCACGGCCGTCCTGGGCAGCCTGTGGTCCACCGAGGCGGGCGCCAACCACGCCCGCCTCCGCGCCCTCACCGAGGACACCGCACCGCTGCTCTCCCACTACCGGCCCGCCCCCGGACACGTGGAACCGGCGCGCACGGCGGCCGCCCTGCTGGCCGCCAACTCCCTGCTGGGCCTCGGCCCCGGCGCCGGGCGGGTCCTCGTCACGCTGCGCCGCCTGCCGCCCGCCCCGCCGGACACCGTCATCCGGGCCGTGGCCACCGTGCTCAGCGCCCTCCCCGAGGTGCTCGCGCCCGGCGGCCGACCCGTCCTCGACGCGCTGTGCGACAGCGACCGGCCCCTGCTCGCGGCCATCGCCAACGGCGTCGCCGGCTACGTCGACGAGCACGACCGGGACCCCGAGCGGGCCCTCACGGCCGCCCGCCGGATGCTCGACGCGGTCGCCGGGCAGGACATCCCGCTGCTCCGGATCTGGCCGCGGGCCCGGTTCGCCGAACTGTGCCTGCAGACGGAACGCGGAGCGGAGGCGATCGGGCCGATGAAGGCCGCCCTCGAAGCCCTCGAGGAGTTCGGCGAGTGGACCGACACGATCGGACTGCGCTGGGGCATCATGCTCGCCAGTCTGCAGGCCGGGGAGATCGACGAGGCGGAACACTGGCTGGAGCAGGCACTGCGGCACCAGCCCGAGGGCGCCGTCTCCGATCCCTTCACCCCCGACCTGGGAGCCCGCGCTGAGATGGCGCTCGCGCGCGGCGACATCGAGACCGGACTCGGCCTGTGGCGCCGGGCCCTGGACCGGCTGGCGCACACCGCCGACCCGGCACCCGGCGGGGAACCGGTGATGGAGGCCTGGGGACCCGAGCTCCAGGCGGTCGCCGTGACCGCCCACGCCCGCCACGGCCGCACCGACCTCGTCGACCGGGTCCTCGCCGGCTTCCCCGGCCGCGTCACGCACCTGCTGACCCGCTCCCCGGCCGCCCGGACCGCGTACCTCCCGCTGTGCGGCGCGCTGCTGCTCGCCCTCGGCACGGCCGACCTGGCGCGGGGGGACACGGGCGGCGTACGGCTGATCGCGCTCGCCGAGCGGCTGCGGTACCTGCGCAACTTCCAGCCCACCATGTCCCTGGCCCGGGCCCGCGAGGACGCCCGGAACGCCGACAGGGCGACGTACGAGGACGCGGTGTCCCGGTACGCCGCCCTGGACGACGACGGGTTGTGCGAGGCCGTGCTCGGCCTGGTGCGGCAGCGGGTCACAGACTGACCGGGAGCGCCAGCAGGTGGAAGCCGTCGCCGGGCCAGTGCCCGAAGGCGAGTTCGGTCCGGTCCACGGCGAGCTTCGGGGCGGTGGGCCGCCGAACCACCAGCTCGTCGAGGACGACGCCCGTCACCAGCCGGCCGAGGGCCGCGCCGATGCAGTAGTGCGGGCCGTGCCCGAAGGCGAGATGACCGTCGCCCCGCCCGAACTCCCTTGACACGTCGAGGCGTTCGGGGCAGTCGTAGGCGGCCGGATCGTGGTCGGCGGCGAACAGCGCGACCGTCACCGCCTCGCCCTTCCTCAGGAGGGTCCCGGCGAACTCGAAGTCCTCGGTGGCGTACAGGGTGGCGCCCATGCGCACCAGCGTGACGAACCGCAGGAGTTCGGGCACCGCCCGGCCGAGCAGCTCCGGCTCGGCGCGCAGCCGCTCCAGCTGGTCGGGGTGGTCCAGCAGGGCGAGCATCGCGTGCGCCAGGAACAGGGCGGGCGGGGTGATGCCGGTGTTGACCAGCAGGAAGAAGACGGTGACGATCTCGTCGTCGGTCATGCCGCCGTCGGCCAGCAGCGCCGACACCAGGTCACCGGCGGGCTCGGCCCGGCGCCGGGCGACCAGGTCCTTGGTGTACTCCACGAGCGCGCCGAGCCCTTCGAGGACCCGGCTGCCGTCGCCGTACGCGAAGTCCCGGATCCAGCCGCAGACCCTCTCCTGGTCGCCCGCGTCCACACCGACCAGCGCGCAGATCACGGCAGTGCTCAGCGGATAGGCGAACTCGCCCAGCAGATCGGCCTGTTCCCGCCCGGCGAGGGTGTCGGCCAGGTCCCGCGCCGTCTTCTCCACGAAGGGGCGCAGGGCGGCCACCCGGCGGGCGGTGAAGGCCCGGGTGAGGGGGCCGCGCCGTCTGCTGTGCTCGTCGCCGTCGAAGAGGGCGAGGTGGCCGGAGAGGTACCGGGCGTACTCGGGCGGGAGGCCGTCGGCGCCCTGGGCCAGCAACTCGGCCTGGGGGTCGGGCATGGCGGAGCCGGAGACCGTCGACCGGTCCCGGACCAGGCGCGGTTCGGTGAGCGCGGCCTTCACGTCCTCGTGCCGGGTGACCAGACGGACGGGGGTGCTCAGGCCCGGCAGGACGACATGGCCGAGGCCGGGGCGGGAGCGCAGGGCGGCGTAGGCGCCGACGGGGTTCTCGACGAGTTCGGGGGTGAGGGAGACGGCGTCCATGGCGACTGCCTTTCGGTAGAGGGAGGTTCAGCGGGGGTCGCGGTCGAAGAGGCGGAGCGACCACACGAAGCCGAGGACCGCGATCGCGAGGCTCCACGCCACCGCCATCCAGCCGTTGTGCCCGATCGGCGTGCCGGTGAGCAGGCCGCGCACGGTCTCGATGACCGTGGTGAAGGGCTGGTACTCGGCGAACCAGCGGATCCAGGACGGCATCGAGGAGACCGGCACGAAGGTGCTGCTGACGAAGGGCAGCAGGAAGGAGATCGGCAGCGGGGCGTTGCTGGCTCCCTCGGGCGTCCTGCTGATCAGCCCCAGGGCGACCGAGAGCCAGGTCAGCGCGAGGACGAAGAGGACGAGCAGACCGCAGGCCGCCAGCCACTCCGCGGGGCCCGCGTCGGGCCGGAACCCGATGGCCAGGGCGACCGCCGTGACCAGGGTCAGGTTGACGACCGTCTGGATGACACTGCCGACCACATGGCCCACCAGGATCGACGCCCGGGAGATCGCCATGGTGCGGAAGCGGGCGACGATGCCCTCGGCCATGTCCGTGCACACGGCGACCGCGGTCGGCACCGACCCGGTGCCCGCCGTCATCAGCAGGATGCCGGGGACGAGATAGGCGAGATAGGCGGTGCGGCCGCCGCCCTGGCCGATTCCGGCGCCGAGCGCGGAGCCGAAGACGTACACGAAGAGCAGCAGCAGGAAGACGGGGATGAGCGCGACCTGGAGCGTCATCGAGGGGTAGCGGCGGGCGTGCAGCAGATTGCGCCGCAGCATGGTGAGGGAGTCGCGCAGGTGCGGGGTCGCGGGCTGGACGGCACTGCTCATCGGCTCTGCACCTTCTCGTGCTCGGGGCGGCCGGTGACCGCGAAGAAGACGTCGTCGAGATCGGGGGTGTGGACGGTGAGGGAGTCCACGGCGACACCGTGGGCGTCCAGGACGTCCAGCAGGGCGCGCAGGGTGTGCACGCCGCCGTCGCCCGGCACCTGGAGGGTGAGCGCCTCGTCGTCGCGCAGACCCAGGTCCAGCACCCGGGCGGCGCGGTCGAGTTCGGCCGGGTCGAGGAACCGGAGGCGCACATGGCCGCCGGGGACGAGACGCTTGAGCTCGTCGGGCGTGCCCTCGGCGACGATCCGGCCGCCGTTCAGCACCGCGACGCGGTCCGCGAGCTGGTCGGCCTCCTCCAGGTACTGCGTGGTGAGGAAGACGGTGACCCCGCCGGCGACGAGCTCGCGCACGATCCCCCACACCGCGTGCCGGGAGCGCGGATCCAGCCCTGTGGTCGGCTCGTCGAGAAAGATCACGTGGGGCGAGCCGATCAGCGTCATGGCGATGTCGAGGCGCCGCCGCATGCCGCCGGAGTAGGTGGCCGCCGGCTTCTTCGCGGCCTGAACGAGGTCGAAGCGGGCCAGCAGTTCGGCGGTGACGCGGCGGCCCTCGGCGCGGGGGAGGTGGTGCAGGTCCGCCATCAGCGCCAGGTTCTCCTCGCCGGTGATCAGCTGGTCGACGGCGGAGAACTGGCCGGTGACGCCGATCGCGGCGCGCACGGACTGCGCTGCCGCGCGCACGTCGTGCCCGGCGACGCGGGCCTCGCCGGCGTCGGCGCGGATCAGGGTGGAGAGGATCTGGACGGTGGTGGTCTTGCCGGCGCCGTTGGGGCCGAGCAGCGAGAAGATCGTGCCGCGCGGGACCGAGAGGTCGATCCCGTCGAGGACGACCTTGTCGCCGTACGCCTTGCTCAGGCGGGTGACCTCGATGGCCGGTGTCGTGGTCTGGTTCATGCCGCAGAGCGTGCCGGGGGCCGGCTTCAGGGCGGCTTCACGGCGGTTTCAGCGGGGGGCCGCGGGCTGAAACCGGGGGCGCGTGCGCAAGGGCGGGCCGCCGGCAGGGAGTCCGGCGGCCCGCCCGCTGGGGGTGGGGGAGGAAGGGTCAGCCGACGTCGGAGGCGTCCAGGCGGTACAGGCCGCTGTACGCGCTCACCGCCGTGCCGTGCTTCTTCACCCAGGTGGCGATCTCGGAGTTGGTGGACTGGCCGCCGTTGCTGCTGACCACGACGTAGTGCAACTTGCCCGACTTCACCAGGGACTTGAGCTTGGCGAGGGTCATCGCGTTGTCGCTGCCGGACCAGCCGCCCATGGAGATCACCGGCTGACCGGACTCCAGGATGATCGAGGACGCGGTCTGGTCGGTGGCCACGGCGACCAGCCAGGTGGCGCCGTCCTGGTGCTTCTTCAGGTACGAGACCATCGCGGAGGAGACCTCACCGCCCATGCCGCCGGCGGTACGACCGCTCTGCGACTGGCTGTTGCTGTTGTTGCTGCTACTACTGCTGTTGCTGCCGCTGCCGCTGCCGCTGCTGCTGCCTCCCGTACCGGACGGCGGCTGCCCCATGGACTGCCCACCGGTGCTGCCCGATCCGCTCGGCGCGCTGCCACCGGGCTTGCTTCCGCTCGGACCTCCGCCCATGCCGCCGCCCATCCCGCCACCCGTGTTCGGGCCGGCCGTCGGATTGGTGCCGTTGGTGCTCGCGGTGGTCGCCGCCGAGACCGAGTAGGCGGCAGGACCGGCGAGCAGCGCCACGATGGCCGTCAGCGCCGCGAGACCGACCAGCTTCCGCCGCCGCGTGAACCGCCCGGCCACCAGACCGAGCACCGCCGCGGCGCCGGCGAGCGCGACCACGACCTCCGCGACCGTGTACAGCGTTCCGGAACCGGATGCCCGCCGCAGCAGGACGACCGCCCAGACCGCGCTGACCGCCACCGCACCCGGCAGCACCCAACCCCATGTCGCCGAACCCTCCTTGAAGGCGCGGTACAGCATCACCCCGCCCGCGCCGGCCAGCGCGGCGATACCGGGGGCCATGGCGGTGACGTAGTACGGGTGGAAGGTGCCCTCGGCGAGGGAGAAGGTCAGGTAGTGCAGGACGAACCAGCCGCCCCACAGCATCAGCGCGGCCCGCCTGGCGTCCGTGCGCGGCGCCCGGCCGCGCAGCACCAGCGCGCCGGTCAGGGCGATGGCCGCGAAGGGGATCAGCCAGGAGATCTGGCCGCCCATGATCTCGTTGAACATCCGGTAGAAGCCAGCGGTGCCGCCGAAGCTCGCCCCGTTGCCCTGCGCGCCCACCGAGGAACTCGCCCCGAAGATACGGCCGAAGCCGTTGTAGCCGATGACCAGGTCCCAGACCGTGTTGTCGGTCGAACCGCCGATGTAGGGACGCGAGGACGCCGGGATCAGGTCGACGACCACCATCCACCAGGCGCTGGAGACCACCAACGCCACCGTGGCGACGGCCAGGTTGCGGATCCGGCGGCCCAGCCCGCACCGGGCCGCCCACACGTAGACCAGGAAGAACGCGGGCAGGACGACGTACGCCTGCATCATCTTGGTGTTGAACGCGAAGCCGATCGCGACCGCCGACCACACCAGCGGCATCAGCCGGCCGGTCCGCACCGCCTTCAGCAGCGCGGCCGTCCCGAGCAGCATCAGGAAGACCAGGATGGGGTCCGGGTTGGTGTCGCGGTTGATGGCGACCGTGATCGGGGTCAGGGTGAGCGTGAGGGCCGCGATCGTGCCCGCCACGACCCCGAAGTCCCGCTTGACCATCCGGTACAGCAGCGCCACCGATCCGGTGCCGACGGCCACCATCGGCAGCATCAACTGCCAGGTGCCGTAACCGAACACGCGGGCCGACAGGCCCATCACCCACAGCGCGAACGGCGGTTTGTCGACCGTGATGAAGCTGCCGGAGTCCAGCGCGCCGAAGAAGAACGCCTTCCAGCTCTTGGTGCCGGAGTAGACGGCCGCGTCGTAGAAGGTGTTGCCGGTGATGGAGGTCAGGTTCCAGGCGTACAGGGCCGTGGCCAGCACCAGGATCGCCCACAGCGCCGGGCGGGCCCAGCGGGGGTCCTCGGGGGCGCCGGTGAACAGCCTCCTGATGCGGGAGGCGGGCGGGGTCGAGGCCCGATGCCTGCCCTCCCGGGCCGGCGCGGGAGGCGGGGCGAGGGTCGTCATGACGCGTTCTCCAGTTCGCTCATGGCCATGACGATCGGGGCCGTCGCTGTGAACTCGCTGAGCCGGCGCTGAGGGAGAGTTGAGAATCAGTGGACTCACAGGTCGGTCACAGAGTGATACCGCCTCGCTGCATACCGGTTTTCGCCAGGTTCCCGACTGAATTCGGAAACACATACGGTCTAGAATCTGCACCCAACGATCCAGTCCCGAAGGGCGTTCGGCGTTTTGATACGGATAGATTCAGTCACCAAGCGCTACCCCGATGGCACGGTGGCGGTCGACAACCTCTCCCTGGAGATACCCGACCGATCCATCACGGTCTTCGTGGGCCCGTCGGGCTGCGGCAAGACGACAACTCTGCGCATGATCAACCGGATGATCGAGCCGAGCGAGGGCACGATCACGATCGACGGCAAGGACATCACCCAGCAGCCGGTGAACACGCTGCGCCGGTCGATGGGGTACGTCATCCAGAACGCGGGCCTCTTCCAGCACCGCACGATCATCGACAACATCGCCACCGTGCCCCGCCTGCTGGGCTGGGACAAGGCCAGGGCCCGGGCGCGCGCCCGCGAGTTGATGGAGCGGGTCGGCCTCGACGGATCCCTCGCCAAGCGGTACCCCTACCAGCTCTCCGGCGGCCAGCAGCAGCGCGTCGGCGTGGCCCGGGCGCTCGCCGCCGACCCGCCGGTCCTGCTGATGGACGAGCCCTTCTCCGCCGTCGACCCGGTGGTGCGCAAGGGCCTCCAGGACGAACTCCTGCGCATCCAGGACGAGTTGGGCAAGACCATCGTCTTCGTCACCCATGACATCGACGAGGCCGTGAAGATCGGCACCATGGTCGCCGTGATGCGCACCGGCGGCCATCTCGCCCAGTTCGCCCCGCCCGCCGAGTTGCTGACCGACCCCGCAGACGCCTTCGTCGAGGACTTCCTCGGCGCCGACCGGGGCATCCGCCGCCTGTCCTTCTTCTCCTCGGCGGGCCTCGACCTGCTGACCACCCCGATCGTCGCCGTCGACGCCACCGCCGAGCAGATCGCCGCCCGCACCTCCAAGGACGTGCCCTACCTCCTCGTCACCGACGTCGACGGCAGGCCCCTCGGCTGGAGCGAGCCGGCCACGCTGACCGCCGGGTCGGTCGACCCGGCCCGACTCCTCTCCCACGGCCGCCCCTTCGAGCACGGCAAGGAGTCCCTGCGCGCCGCCCTCGACGGCGCCGTGCTCTCGCCGACCGGCTGGGCCGTCGCCGTCGGCGCCGACGGCCGGGTCACCGGCGTGGTCTCGCAGCAGACCATCGGCGAGGCCATCCGCGCCGCCCACGCAGAGGGCCGTACGGAAAAGGTCGCCGGATGAGCGGCGGCCTCTTCGACATCCCGAGCGACCTGCAGAACACGTACTGGGGCCTGGTCGGACTGCATCTGCGCGAGGCGCTGATCCCGGTCGCCGTCGGCCTGGTGGTGGCGCTGCCCGTCGCCCAGCTCTGCGTGCGGCTGAGATGGCTGTACCCGCCGGTGCTGTGGGTGACGACCGTCCTCTACGCCATCCCCTCACTGGCCTTCTTCGTCGTGCTCATCGACTACACCGGCCAGACCGAGACCACCGTGATGATCCCGCTGGGCGTCTACAGCCTGGTGGTCTTCGTCCCCGCGATCGTGGACGGCGTCCGCTCGGTCCCGCAGGAGACCCTGGACGCGGCCACCGCGATGGGCCTCGGGCCCGTACGCCGCTACTTCCAGGTCCAGTTGCCCATCGCCGCGCCCGCCATCATCGCCGGCCTGCGCGTGGCGACCGTCTCCAGCATCTCCCTCGTCAGCGTCGGCATGCTGATCGGCAACCAGGGCGGGCTCGGCAACCTCCTCAACGACGGCATGATCTACCACCAGAACCGCCTGATCTGGCTGTCCGTGATCGGCACGGCCGTCCTCGCCATCCTCGCGGACGCCCTGCTGGTCCTCGTGCGCGTCCTCGTCACCCCCTGGATGCCGCGCGGAAACCGCACACCCCGCCCCGTCGACGAACCCGAGCCCCTGCAGGCCGCCCTGGAGGACGCCGTCCGATGAACGTCCTCCACTTCATCAACAACTTCTTCAGCGACAGCGCCCACTGGCACGGCTACGACGGCATCCCCACCCGGCTGCGCGAGCACATCCAGTACTCCCTGATCGCCCTCGCCATCGCGGCCGCCATCGGCCTGCCGGTCGGCCTGCTCACCGGCCACACCGGCCGGGGCGGCAACACCGTCGCCTTCATCGCCACCGCGGGACGCGCCCTGCCCAGCTTCGGCCTGCTGGTGCTGATGTTCGTCCTGCTGGGTCTCGGCCTCACCCCGGTGATGATCCCGCTGGTCGTGCTCGCCGTACCGCCGATCCTGGTCACCACCTACGAGGCGGTGCGCTCCGTCGACCCGTCCCCCGTGGACGCGGCCCGCGGCATGGGCATGGCCGAGTCACGGGTCCTCTTCCAGGTCGAACTCCCCGTCGCCCTCCCCCTGATCCTCAGCGGCCTGCGCTCGGCGGCCATCCAGATCGTCTCGACGGCCACGATCGCGGCCTACGTCTCCCTCGGCGGCCTCGGCCGCTACATCGTGGACGGCCTCTACCAACGCAACTACGAGAAGGTGGTGGGCGGAGCGACCCTGGTGGCGGTACTCGCTCTGCTGGCACTCGGGTTCTTCTGGCTGGTGGCGAGGTTCACCGTGTCACCGGGGGTACGCCGAAGCGCCCGCTGAGGGGCGCGGGGCTGTGCTCGATGTGCGGCTACCGCCGCGCGGGCGCGACAAGCCCCCACCGGCCCGCGGTTGACCACGAGCCGATGGGGGCTTGTCGCAATGTCATCCTCCGCTGCGCGCCAACGCCTGCTCCAGCACAACCAGCAGAGCGTCCCGCACGGACCCCCGCTCCCGCGCGTCGAACACCACCACCGGCACCCGCTCGGCGACGTCCAGCGCCCAGCGGACCTCCTCCAGCGTGTGCTCGACCTTCCCGTCGAACGCGTTGACGGCGACCGCGAACGGGATCTGCTTGTGCTCGAAGTAGTCCACGGCGGCGTAACAGTCGTCGAGCCGGCGGGTGTCGACGATGACCAGCCCGCCCACCGCGCCCTCGACGATGTCGTCCCACATGAAGCCGAACCGCTCCTGACCGGGCGTGCCGAACAGGTACAGCTTCAGCGTCGGGTCGATGGTGATGCAGCCGAAGTCCATCGCCACCGTGGTGGTGGTCTTGCGCGGCGTGTGGCTGAGGTCGTCCACGCCCGCCGCGACCTCCGTGATGGCGGCCTCGGTGGTCAGCGGCTCGATCTCGGAGATGGAGCCCACGGCGGTGGTCTTGCCCACGCCGAAGCCGCCCGCGATCACCAGCTTGACCGGCAGCGGCGGTGCTACGGCGGCCACCGGGGCGGCCACGGCGGGGGCGGCCGGTTCAGTCCGAGTCACGGAGAACCCCTCGGGAGTCGGGGATGGCACGCAGGGCCTCGATGACCCTGCGCAGGACGGAGGCGTCGTGGGTGACGCCGGAGTCGGGCACGTGCACCGTCAGATGGCCGGCGGCACGCAGGTCCTCGGTGAGGACCCGGACCACGTTGAGGTGCAGCCGCAGCCGGGCCGCGAGTTCCGCGACGGACTGCGGCCGCCGGCAGGCGGCGACGATGTCGTGCTGCTCGAAGGTGAGTTCGTCGAGCACGAGGAGACCCTCGGCGGTGGCCACCACCTGGGTCTCCACCGGCACCGGCCGGTCGGACGCGGTGGGCGCGACCCGGCCGGCGGTGACCAGGAACGGCCGTACGGCGGGGGCGGGCCCGACCGGGTCCGGGTCGTCCGGCGGTGGGGAGCCGTCCGCCATGGGGTGTCTTCCTCCTCGATCGCGCCCTCAGGACGTAGTCCCGGGGGCGGCAACCGGTCAGCGCGCGGATGCCGCGCCGACGCTGTTCTTGAGCTGGAGCACCAGCTGGGGGCTGAGGGCGCTGCCGGCCCGGTTGGCGAACAGCGTCATCTCGTAGGCGATGTTGCCCAGCTTGGCCTCCTTGTCGGTGACCACGCCGAGCACGGCGCCGCTGCCGATGGCGGAGACCAGGACATGACCGCCCTCCAGGTCGATGATGACCTTGTTGAGGGCGCCCAGTCCGTAGTTGCCGGAGGCGCCGGCGGCCAGGGACGTGATGCCGGAGACGATCGCGGCCAGCCGCTCCGAGTCGGCGTGCTCACGCAGCTCGGAGACGGCGATGAGCAGTCCGTCGGAGGAGACGGCGATGGCGTCCACGACGCCCGCGGTCTCGGTCGCGAAGCGGTTCAACAGCCAGGTGAAGTCGGCTGCCGCGGCCTGCAGTTCGGCCGGCGTGGTGGCTCCCGCGGGGGGAGTGTCACCTGTCGACGTGCTCACTGCTCGGCTCCTTCCGGGAGGTGGTTCTGGTCGTGCGGATCGGTGGTCCGATGGGCGGCACCGGGCGAGGCGCCCGCACCGCCGGCGTTGCCGTCGGCTGCGACGGCACTGTCGCGGTTGGCCCGTTCCACGGCGGCCTCGAACTCGTCGAGCGCGTCGCGGACGGCGTCCGCGTCGGCGGGCCGGGCGGCCTGCCGCGCCGCGTGCTGGGCGGCGGCGTCGACGGTCGTCCGAAGGGTCGCGCCCTTCACCCGCCGCCGCAGCGGACGGGTGGAGCCGTCACCGGGGAACGCCGGGCTCGCGCCGCCGCTCGTGTCCTCGGGGGACAACGCCGTCTCGCCGCCCGGGGCCGCGCCCGACGATACCCAGTCGCCGGCACCGGGACGACGCGCGGGGCTCGCGTCCTCGCTCCAGCGGGAGCGGGTCGGGCTCGCGGGCTCGTGGGACGCCGGGGCGTCGGTCCACCGGGAGGGCGTCTCACCGACCGCCTCGTGCGCGTGCGCGCTGTCCTCGGACCGGAGCGGTTCGGTGTCCCTGGCCCAGCTCGGGCGGCTCGCCTCCTTCGCCCCGGACTGCGGCGGTGCCTCGCTGCGGGCCTGGGGGATGAAGGGGGCACGTTCACCGGCGGGTTCGGCTGCGGGAGCAGGGGCGTCGAGCGGGGCCGCCGGCCGGGACGCGGAGGCGTCCGTGCCCGTCGGGATCTCGCGGCGCGGCACGCGGCGGGGCAGCGGGCCCGGCTGAGCGCCCCGCGCGGTGCCGGACGACACCCGGGCGTTCTCCTCGACGGCGGACGAGGGACGGGGTCCGGACGCGGCTGCCGACGCCGAGGCGATGGAGCCCCGTCGGCCCGTCGAACCGCCGACGGCGACCTCCACCGGGCTCATCGCGAGCAGCAGCGACGGCGGCACCGTCACCTCGGCCGTCACACCGCCGCCCGGGGTGCGGGAGAGGTTGACCCCGACGTCCCAGCGTCGCGCCAGGGTGCCGACCACGAACAGGCCGAGCACCTTCGTCGGTACGACGTCCAGCCGCTCGCGGCGGACCAGCCGGGCGTTCTCCTCGGCGAGCCGGTCGGCGCTCATCCCGAGGCCGTGGTCGGCGATGACGATCGCCGCGCCGCCCGGCGCCTCCTCACCGGAGGTGTCCCGTACGTACACCTCGACGGGGCTGCCGGCGGGCGAGAACGACACCGCGTTCTCCAGCAGTTCGGCCACCATCAGCGTGAGGTCGCCGATGATGTCCGGCTCGACCATGACCTCGGTGCGCGCGTGCAGCCGTACCCGCTGGAAGCCCTCGATCTGGCCCAGCGCGGCGCGTACGACGTTGGTCAGCGCCGTCGGTCCGGAGTCCAGGACCGTCTCGCGGATGCCGGCCAGCAGCATCAGGCTGTCGGCGTTGCGGCGCAGCCGGACGGCGATGTGGTCGATGGAGTAGAGGCGCTCCAGCAGGGCCGGATCGGTCTCACCGCGCTCCACCGCGTCGATCAACGCGAGCTGACGGGTCGTCAGGTTGCTGACGCGGCGGCCCACGTTGCCGAACATCTCGGCGACGTTGCGCCGGCTGAGCACCTGGCGTTCCAGCAGGGCGATCGAGGTGGTCTGCACACGGTTGAACACCTCGGCCAGCTCGCCGATCTCGTCGTTCGCGGTGACCGGCATCTCCCGCAGCTTCGGCGGGCTGTCGTCCTCGGCGTCGTCGTCGGCGACCCGGGCCAGTTCGCGCCCGGCCACGTCGGCGACCTCCTGCGCGGCACCGGTGAGGGCCTGCACCGGCCGCACCACCGAGCGGCGCACCAGCACCGAGAAGGCGATCCACAGCGCGAAGCCGAGCAGACCGATGGCGAGCAGCAGTCCGGCCCGCCACTTCGCGTCGCTGGAGGCGCTGTCGGCGCGGTGGGCGATCTGGCCGATGAGCGAGGAGGTGATCTGCAGTCGGCCCTGCGCCTGTTCGGGGTAGGCGGGGTAGTCGCTGAGGGCGTCCTGGAAGGCGGCCTTGATCTCGGCGGGGGTGGTGGCCTGCAGGGTGCTGGGCGCGACCTGGAGTTCGGCGTACGCCTCGGAGATGTCCCGCATCGCGCTGGTGTGCTCGACGCCGTTGAGCTCGTCGGCCTGGTCGGCGGTGGCGAACCGGGCGAAGCGGTCGGCCTGGTTGCCGTAGAGCTCGTAGGCGCCGACGGCGGTGGTGAACTCGATGAGCGCGTTGGTGTCACCGGTCGTCGCCGAGAACACGCCGGTCTCGAAGGAGCCGTGCGCGGCGTCGGCGCGCAGCAGGGAGTCCAGGAGGTTGCCGGTGAAGGTCGCGGCCAGCTCGGGGTTGCGGTCCAGGCCGAGACCGTCGATCAGGGTCTTGGCGGCGTTGTCGTAGGCGGGGTCGATGTTGCTGGCGGGCAGATAGCTCTGCTCGACCGTGCCGCGCAGGCTGGTGAGGCCCTCGACCTCCTTCAGCGCCTGCGCCTCGCCGTCCGGCAGAGCCCCGCCGAAGACCGACCGCACCTTGGCGATCTGGTCGTCGACCGCCCGCTGTGCCTTGCGGTAGGCGGTCCGGGTGGCCTCGGCGCCCTTGCCGCCGGCCTCGTAGCGCACGGAGAGCAGGATCGCCAGCTGGTGCTCGCTCTCCACCTCGTTGACCAGGGTGGCCACCTGCTCGCTGTTGCGCACCAGGTCCGCCGCGGACGTGGCGTCCTGCGCCTGGCCGATCTGGTCGGCGATCAGATACGAGAGCAGGGCGGCTACGACGGCCAGCGGAACGCCGACCAGGAGGTTGAGCTTGCGCCGGAACGGCCACCGGTCGGCGAACCCCCGGATGCCGCCTACGGGCGACGGCGGGGCGGGCCGGGCGGTCGCGTCCACCTCTTTCGTGGACACCGGGCCTCCTTCGTGCGGTCTCGGTCGCGCGCGACGACGCGCCCTGACCGATTCTGATCGATGTCTGGATCATGAGGATTGGTGCGGATGACACCGCAGCGGCCCCCGCACACCGCTGTGACCGACGCCAACTTCGGTGAGACTACCGTCTCTTTGAATGGTCAAGCGCATCGCCCTACGTCAAGAATCCGTTACAAAGCGCCTCCGCTTCCGCTTCAGTCCGTTCACACTGCATTCACAACCGATCACGCATTGAGGCCAATTGGTGACCGGGCTGCTCTTGACTGAGGGAGAACCGGCTGGATTGGATCAGTGGCAACGCTTGCTTCTCATCAATCCCCCGAGTCCGGAACGGGAATCGTGACTTCCAACGCCCCACGCCCCAGGTCCTTCAGGAGCTACCCCGCGGCGGCCGTCGCGCTCGCCGCGACCACGGCCCTGCTGGCGGGATGTGGTTCCTCCTCGTCCTCCGACAGCACGTCCTCCGACCCGCTGCAGGGCGGCAAGTCGGACGGCAAGACCGTCGTCGTCGGATCCAACAACTTCCCCGAGAGCATCCTGATCGCCGACATCTACGGCGAGGCCCTGAAGGCCAAGGGTGTCAAGGTCACCTACAAGCCGAACATCGGCAGCCGCGAGACGACGTACGGACTGCTGAAGAACGGCTCCATCACCGTGCTGCCGGAGTACAACGGCGCGCTGCTGGCCTACCTCGACCCGAAGGCCACGCCGAAGACGGTGGAGGCCACGACGGCGGCCATCGAGGCCAAGCTGGACTCCAAGCTGACGCTTCTCGACCCGGCGTCCGCGCAGGACAAGGACTCGGTGACGCTCAACAAGGCCACCGCCGACAAGTACAAACTGACGTCCCAGTCCTCCATCGCGGACCTCAAGAGCATCGCGAAGGACCTGACCATCGGCGCCTCGCCGGAGTTCCAGACCCGGCAGCAGGGCCTGGTGGGCCTGAAGTCGGTGTACGGCCTGGAGTTCAAGGGCTTCAAGGCGCTGGACGCGGGCGGCCCGCTGACCCTGGCGGCGCTGAAGAAGAACACCGTGCAGGCCGCGGACATCTTCACCACGGACCCGAACATCACCAAGGAGAAGTTCGTCGTCCTGCAGGACCCGCAGAACCTGTTCGGCTTCGAGAACGTCCAGCCGCTCGTCTACAAGAGCGGGCTGTCCTCGGACGGTGTCGCCGCGCTGAACGCGGTCTCGGCCAAGCTCGACACCAAGGCCCTGCTCGAGCTGGACTCGCAGGTCCAGCTCGAGAACAAGGACCCGCTGAACGTGGCCAAGGCCTGGCTGAAGACGGCCGGCCTGAGCTGAGCCCCTTCGCACGATCCGGCGCGGGTGCCCCCTTCTCGGGGGCACCCGCGCCGCCGTTCGGTATCCGACGTGGAAGGTCGCGGCCTGCCGGTCGGTCGAGGTGGAGAGTCAGTTGACCGCCGCGGCGATCAACTGGTCCAGCAGCGCGATGAGTACGTCCCGGCACGAGCCGCGCTCCCGCGCGTCGCACAGCAGGACCTGGACGTGCTCGGGAAGGGCCAGGGCCTCGCGGATCTCCTCGGGCGGGTAGGGGTGTTCGCCGTAGAAACCGTTGACGCCCACGACGAAGGGGATGCCGCGGCGTTCGAAGAAGTCGATCGCGGCGAAACTGGTCTCCGGACGGCGGACGTCGATGAGCACGACCGCACCCAGCGCGCCGATCGCGAGGTCGTTCCACATGAACCAGAAGCGCTGCTGGCCGGGGGTGCCGAAGAGATACAGGACGAGGTCGTCGCCGATGGTGATCCGGCCGAAGTCCAGGGCCACGGTGGTGGCCTGCTTCTCCTCGATGCCCTCCAGGTCGTCGACGCCGAGGCCGGCGGTGGTCAGCCGTTCCTCGGTGCGCAGCGGCGCGATCTCGCTGACCGACCCGACCATGGTGGTCTTGCCCACGCCGAAACCGCCGGCGATCAGGATCTTGACCGTGTCGGGTGCCGACCGGGTGATGGTGTCAGAGTCGGCCAAGGCCGTCCCTCACTTTCTGCAACAGGTCCAGGTCCGGGGTCCGGGTCACCGGATGGGGCGGACGGAACGTGATCCGGCCCGACTCCAGGAGATCGCAGAGCATGATCACGATCACGCTCACCGGGAGGTCGAGCCGGGCGGCGAGTTCCGCGACGGCGATCGGCTCGGCGCAGTGGCGCAGGATGCGCTGCTGCTCCGGCTGAGGTCGGGTGGCCCAGGTCGGCGGCGGGTCCACCGCGGTAACCGTCGTGATGAGCGTGAAGTCGGCGCGGCTCGGCCGGGTGCGTCCGCCCGTCAGCGCGAACGGCCGTACCAGGCGGCCTGCCGTGTCGCCTCCGCCCACCTCACGCGCCGGAATCGACGGTGGGGCCGATACCGGCCCGTGGTGCGGCGCTGAGATGCTCACCGATCTTCTTGACGAGCATGTTCATCTGGTACGCCACGACGCCGACGTCGGCGCCCTGGCTGGTGAGCACGACGAGATGGGCGCCGGGCCCGGCGGAGGTGAGGATCAGATAGCTGTGGGCCATCTCGATCAGCGCCTGCCGCACCGGCCCGCCGCGGAAGTCCATGCTGACGCCCTTGCTGAGGCTCATCAGCCCGGAGGCGGTGGCCGCGAGCCGCTCGGCGTCGTCCCTCAGGAAACCGGTGGACTTGCTGACGACCAGGCCGTCCTCGGAGAGCACCACGGCGTGGTTCACCTCGGCGACCCGGTCCACAAGGCCGGTCAGCAGCTGATCGAGCGCGGTATGGGTGGCTGGGATGGGGCGTGTCATGACGTTTCCTTCGTCAGCGATCGGCGGGGGTGCCTGCGGCGGATGTACCGGGGGCGGGGCTGGATGCGTCCGTGTCGTCCGTGTCGTCCGTTACGGCGGCCTCCTCCTGGTCGTACTCCGTCGCGGCGCCCTCGTCACGTGCCCGGAGCGTCCCCCGCTGGAATCCCCCGAGCGAGGAAGCGGCATGCTCGGGGGTGAACTCCGCGAAGGGGCCCTGCTGTTCGCCGCTCGGGCCGTCCTCGAGGAGCTCGGCGACCAGACTGGTCTGCGGGACCCGCCGGGGGAGCGGGGCGAGCCCGGGCCGACGGGCGTGTCTGCCGGGCTGCCCGGCACGGTCCCCGGTGCCCGCCTCACGCTCGGCCTCACCGCCCCGCGCGGCGGCCGCGGCATGCCGGGCGTCCGACACCCAGCGCTCCTCCCCCGGATACCGAGCCCGTCCCGGACGCCCGGGAGCGGGCACGGCCCCTTCGGGGCGACCGGCACCGGGTACGGCCCTCTCGGCATGTCCGGTGGCGGGGACGGTTCCTTCGGGGCGCCCGGCCCCGGGTGCGGTCCCTTCGGCGCGTCCAGCCCCGCGTGCGGCCCCTTCGGGGCGTCCGGCACCCGGAACGGCCCCATCGACGCCCCCCGTACCGGGTACGGCCTCCGCGGGGCGTCCGCCCGTGGGGATGGCCCCCTCAGCGCGCCAGCCGGCGGATACGGCCTCATCCCCGCGCCCGGCGTCCCCCACGTCCTCGGTGCCGTAGGCGCCTGCCGTTGCCGCGTCTCCGGTGCCGTGGAGGCCGGTGTCCGTCGCGCCTGGGGTGCCGTAGGCGCCGGCCGTTTCCGCGCGTCCCGTGCCGTAGGTGTTGTTGTCCCCCGTGCCTGCGGCGCCGCCGTACGGGTCGGACGTGGGGCCGGTGCCGTGGACGCCGGTGTCTGTCGCCCCTGGGGTGCCGTAGTGGCCGGTCGTTGCCGTGGGGCCGGTGCCATGAAGGTCCGTGTCCGCCATGCCCCCGGTGCCGTAGGGGCCGTTGTCCGCCGTACCCCCGATGCCGTAGGCGCCGGTCGCCTCCGTGGGCCCGGTCTTCTCCGCGCGGGCGTGTTCCGTGCCGTTGAGGGCGCCGGGCTGCGGGCGTGGGCCGGGGGCCGTGCCGCCGCGCGTGTACGCGGCGTCCCCGGTCCGCGCGGTCGGCGTCCCGACAGTGCTCTCGTGCCACTCCGGCCCGTCCGTGCCGGTGACCCCGTCCCAGGCCTGTCCGGCGGACCGGGCCGGCTCCGGCACCTCGCGCACCACGATGTCGTGCGGCAGCAGGACGATCGCCGTGGTGCCGCCGTACGGCGACGGGCGCAGGGTGACGGCGATGCCGTGCCGGGTGGCCAGTCGGGCGATCACGAACATGCCGAGGCGCAGGTCGTCGGCGAGGGCGACCACGTCGAACTTCGGCTCCACCGCCAACTGGGCGTTGAAGGAGGCGTAGTCCTCCTCCGCCATCCCGAGCCCACGGTCCTCCACCTCGACGACCAGGCCCTTGGCGACCAGCGCGGCCCGGACACCGACCGGCGACGGCGCGGGCGAGTACGCGGTGGCGTTGTCGATAAGCTCGGCCAGCAGATGGATCACGTCGGCCACCGCCGGCGGCACCAGGTACACGTCCTCGTCGGTGTGCACCTCCACCCGCTGGTACTGGGCGACCTCCCCGACCGCGCTGCGCAGGATGTCGATCAGCGCGACCGGCTCCCGCCAGCTGCGCCGGGGCTGCTCCCCGCTGATGATGACCAGGTTCTCCTCGTACCGCCGCAACTGGCTGGCCGTGGAGTCCAGTTCGTACAGGCCCTTGAGGACGTCCGGGTCGGTGTGCTCGCGCTCCAGCGTGTCCAGCTTGGTCAGCTGCAGGTTCACCAGGTTCTGCGACTGCCGCGCGATACCGAGGATCACCTTCTGGAAACCCCGCCGGATGTCGGCGAGTTCGACCGCCGTGTGCACGGCCGTCCGCTGCGCCTTGTTGAACGCCCGCGCCACCTGGCCCAGTTCGTCACGGCCGTAGTCGAGCGGCGGGGTCGCCAGATCCGCGTCCACCGTCTCGCCCCGGTCCAGCCGCGCCACCACGTCCGGCAGCCGCTCCTCCGCCAGGCTCAGCGTGGCCTCCCTCAGGCCCCGCAGCCGGCGCGACAGCGAGCGGGTGATCCGCCAGGACATGCCCACGCACAGCAGCAGCGCCACCAGCCCGCCCGCGCTCAGCGACGCGGCCGTCACCAGCAGGCTGTGCGCCTTGTCCCCGCTGCGGTCCAGCAGCCCGGACGTCTGGGCCCGGATCATCCGGCCGTACTCGTCGCCGACCTTCGCGAAGGCCGCCGCCCACTGGTCGCGCGCGGCGGGCAGGGCCACCTTGCCGTCCGCGCCCGGCCGGGCCGCGAGCACCTTGTCCTCGATGCTCTGCACGCTCTGCCACTCGGCGCTCTGCAGGATCCGCTCGGTCTGGGTCTTGGCGCTGCCCTGCAGCGAGGGCACGATCTGGTCCTGGACCAGCCAGCGCCTGGTGTCGACCAACTGCGTGAAGGTCGCCCACGACTTGTCGGTCAGCCGGCCGGCCGGCCAGGCCAGGGTGAGCTGCGCGTCCTCCTGGGCGACCAGCTCCGCCGCGTGCTCCAGGGCGACCAGCGGACCGGCCTGCGAGGTCAGGTCGCCGTCGTCGACCTGGGACAGCTCCTGGAAGGCGTGGATCTGGTCGTCGATGATCGAGCTGTACTGGTCCAGCGCCTGCGCCGCGGTGATGTCGGTCGGGTCGTCCACCTGACCCCGGTAGTACTCGAGGCTGCCCACCGAACCGAGCACCGAGTACAGCCGGTCCGAGATGCGCGCCGGGGCCATCTTGATCGCGTCCGACTGGCCGACCAGTTTGCCGACCGCCCGGTCCGTCTCCTTGCGCTGCGTCTCCAGCGCGGCCCGCGAGCCGCGCGGGTCGCCGGCCAGCCAGGCCGCCGACAGACTGCGCTCCCGCTGCAGAGCGAGCGTCGCCTCGGTGCCCATCGCGCCGGTCGACCGGCTCAACTGCGTCTGCGAGCGCAGCCGCAGCCCCTCCGTGAACATCTGCGTCGTCGTCACGCCCCACATCGCGGCGAGGGTGACGCTGGGCACCAGGGCCAGCAGGATCAGCGACAGACGTATGGAGCCGAGACGGCGGGGCTGGGCACCTGTCCGTGGAGACATGGTCGTCCTAGGCGGTCAGCGGAGCGGAGCGGAGAGTGACGGGGGTGGCCGTGAGCAGGGCGAGAAGGGGTGCACAGGATGCTATCCGCACAAGTGACCGCACGCGCCACGGGTCTCCGGAATCTTTCGCGACATCGGCATACGAAATGTCGCGCACAGGGCGGCTCAGCGGGTCCCGCCGTCGGCGAACCGGGCGACGGAGGCGACGTTGGCCTTCGTCACGAACGCCGGGCCGGTGAGCACCGGCGAGACACCGCCGCCGCTGATGTTGCCGTTGGTCCGGTACAGCCACAGCCCGTCCACGGCGAGGTAGCCCTGCAGATACGGCTGTTGGTCCACCGCGAACTGCACGTCCCCGCTCTGCACGGCCTTGACCAGGTCCTTGTTGAGATCGAAGGTCGCGACCCTGGCACTGCTGCCGGCCGCCTGCACGGCCTTGACGGCCAGCAGCGCGAACTGGGCGCCGTTGGTGACCACTTCGTCGATGCTCGGGTCCTGCCGCAGCTTGGCGGTGATCGCGGCGGAGGTGGCGGTCGGGTCGGTGCCCTCCACGTAGAGGTTCTCGGTCTGGCCGCCGAAGGTCTTCTTCACTCCGGCGCAGCGGGCCTCCAGCCCCACGTTGCCGCGCTCGTGGATGACGCACAGCGCGTGCTTGGCGTCGAGGCCGTTGAGCTTGTCGCCGACGGCCCGCCCGGCCACGCTCTCGTCCTGACCGAAGAACTCCAGGAGCCCGTCCGGCCGCCATGAGTCGGTCCCCGAGTTCAGGCCCACGACGGGTATGCCCACCGACTTGGCCTGGGCGACCGGCCCCCGCATCGCCTGCGGTTTGGCCAGGGTCACGGCGATGCCGTCGACCTTCTCCCTGATGGCGTCGCGCACCAGCTCGGCCTGCCCCGCCCCGTCCGGGTCGCTGGTGTACGTCAGGTCGACGTCGTCCTTCGCGGCCGCCTCCTCGGCGCCCTTCTTCACCAGGTCCCAGAAGGCGTCGCCCTTCGCGCCGTGCGTGACCATGGCGATCCTGATACGCCCGCCGCTGCCGGCCTTGCCCGCGGAGCCGGCGTCGGACTCCGACTGACCGCCGAAGACGGAGCACCCCGTCACGAGAAGCCCGACGGCCACCGCGAGAGCGGCGACACGCACGGATCTGTGGGAGGCGGGAGGCGGGGGAGGAGTGTTCATGAGGGTGCGGCACCTCGCTGTGCGGCCGAACAGGAGAAACGGCGAGAGGAGCCCCCGGACGCCGCCCGGCCTGCCGTGCGCCGTCCGCGTGACTCTCGTTGGCCGGAGCCAATCGTGTGTGACCTCCGGTAGTCAAGTGAGCAGCCACTTTCAGTGAGTTGCCGCTGCCGCATCGTGATGTCCGCGGCCCCCCCGAGTACGGTGGGCCGCTTGCGGACCGGTCGGCCGAACAGTTCGTGTCAGAGCCGCGCGGAGATGAACTTCCTGACCTTGTCGGCCACGGCCTTCGAGCCGCCGTTCGAGGTGGTGATGGCCGAGACGTGGGCCTGCGCGGAAACGGCGCCCACCAGGACGAACTGCTGGCGGGGGTTGGCCTTCGCGGCGGCCTCCGTCGCTCCCCTCATGCCGGTGCCCACGGCGAAGATCAGGCCGCATTGGTGCTGCACGGCACCGTTGACGTACGGGAGCGAGCCCGTGGCATCGATGGTCGGGTCCGGGTAGCGCTGTGCGTTGACCTTGCCCGTGGCGGCGGCGCCCTGCATACCCTGCCAGGTCGCCCGGGTGAGAACGGCGTCGGTGGAGTTCGCGGGAGTATCCAGCAGACAGACGCGCAGATTGCGGGAGACGTTGGCGGCCCGTGGGGCGGAAGGGCCGGCGGGCAGGACGAGCGCGAGCACCACGGCGGTCAGCACGGCCAGTGCGACGACTGCGCCGCTCAGCGCAGGATGGCGGCGTGCCAGGGCGACGAGGCGGACGGCGGGAGAGGATGCTTGCATGGAAGTCCTTGGTGGGCGATGGGATCAGCGGGCGCGCGCAGTGCGCCGACGGTGACGGGCGAGGACGAGGGCGGCCGCCGTGAGGCTGGCCACCCCGGCACCGCCCGCCGCCCAGACCGTCGGCCCCCAGCCCCTTGCCGGACCGCGGTTTGCTGCGGGAGTGGCCGCGGAAAGCAGCGGGTTGGCGCGGGAGGCGGGTTCGGGTGCCCGCAGCGCCTTCAGCGGGTCCACGATGCCGTAACCCATTCGCTCATCGCGCCGGGATGTGCTCCCGGAACGGTCGGCGGTGTCGATGAGCCTGGCGACGATCTGCCCGGCACTCTCTTCGGGGTACCGGGAGCGCAGCAGCGCGGCCGTGGCCGCGACGTAGGGTGCCGAGTAACTGGTGCCGTCCTCGGTGAGGTGGCCACCGCTGCTCCTCGTGGAGTAGATGCCGACCGCGGGCCCGGCCAGGGCGACGTACGGGCCCGACTCGCTGGTTGGCCAGAAGCTTCCCTCGGGGGTGGTTCCGGAGACGGCGACGACGCCCGGGAAGCCCGCCGGATAGGTCACCGGATTCCCTGTGCGGCCGTTGTTGCCCGCGGCGGCTACGACGATGACGTCGTGCCGGACGGCGTAGGCGACGGCGTCACGCAGTTGCGGGTCGGCGCTAGTGGTGACCATGGACACGTTGATCACAGCGGCGCCGTGTCGAGCCGCGTAGACGATCCCCTCGGCCAGGGCGAGGGGATCCGCGGCAGCGCCGACGCTGACGCGGACCGGTAGGACGCTTGCCCTCGGAGCCAGGCCGGCTACAGCCCCGTCCGTGCCGTCGCCGGCGATGACCCCGGCGACGGAGGTGCCGTGGGAGTCACCGGAGAGGTCCACCTGCCCGGACGCGGCCTGGTGGGTGAGGTCCGTGCCCGGCAGTACCCGGCCGGTCAGATCCGGATGCCGGGCGTTGACGCCGGTGTCCACCACGGCCACGGTGACGTGCTCTCCCTGGCTCAGCGACCAGACCCGAGAAGCGTTGAAGTGCCGGGCGTCCAGCGGCCATTGCCCGGCGGCCGGCACGGGTGCCGACGGGGCCGACGCCGTGGACAGCGCCAGCAGCGACGGCAGGACGGCGTACGCCCAAGACCTGACAAGCCCCCGTGTCACATCCGCTCCCGCGCTTCCTCTGACGGAACATCAACTTTGCTCTGCCAAAGGTAGATTGACCGCCAAGCTGACATGGATCAGTCAAGACTGACTCATGAGATCTTCAAACTTGCGAGTGCCTTGTGGTGTTTCTGTGGCGATGTCCGGAGTTGCATGACTGTTGCAGCGATGTGACCCGCTGGTACAACCCCTCGCTGACAGCCGTCAGTTGACGGACCATTGCGGTGGCGGGGGAATCCACATGGCTCGCTCTTGGGCATCTCATCGGCGTGCACGCCTGTCACCGAGGTCGACGGCGCTGGTCGCGGCCGGTGCCTTGATCGCCGTGCTGGCAGGACAGTCCGCCCAGGCCCTGCCCGCCGATGCCGGCCGGCCGGCGACCCCGCAGCAGCAGGTCGGCACGGCCGCGGGCAAGAAGCACGAGGTGTCCGCCGCCGTGACCGGGAGCAGAGCCCGGTCGAAGATCGGAGCCTTCGGCCCCGGCAAGGTGAAGGGTGCCGTCAAGTCATATCGGCCCCATGGCAGACAGGGTGATCCGGTCAACTCCGGCAGCAGGGTCCACAAGGCCCCGAAGTCCGTCTCGGCCCCGTCGGCGACGAAGCCTCGGGGCTTCGAGGTTTCAACCAGTGTGGAACAACACGGGCTCGACACCGCTACCACGACCGTATACAAGAACGCCGACGGCACCTACACGGCCCAGATCCACACTCACGCCGTCAATTACCGTAGGGCTGACGGGAGCTGGGCGCGTATCACCGGGACCGTGCCGAACGGCGCGAGCACCGCTTCCTACCGCACGAGCCGCCCGGCGCTGATGAGTGCCGGCAACCCGACGGGCCAGGGCAACGCCTCCTCCTCGACCTACGTCGAGTCGGGTGTCACCCAGAACTTCCACGGCAACGGTCAGTTGTACGTCGGCAAGTACCAGAGCCACGACTACAACTCGTTCCTCCAGTTCGGCGGCTTCGGCGCACAGTTCGCCAATGACTACATCGTCAACTCGACACTGTGGCTGGACACCGAGTACTCGGGTCAGGACACGACCGGCACCTGCTCCTCCCAGGCTGTGAACGTCGCCCCGGTCTCCGCCTCCTGGGATCCGGCGAAGATCGACACCTACCCCGGACCCGCGGCCGGAGCGCAGATCGGCACCGCCGGCTTCGCCGCCGGGACCGACTGCTCCAACGGACGTCAGTGGGAGGGCGTCAGCCTCGACACCAAGACGGTGATGAACTGGGCACACGGCTGGACGTCGAACTACGGTCTGCGGCTCAGTGCGGCGTCCACCGCGGCGGCGGCCAAGGAGTTCTACGCCGACGACCCCTACCTGGCCATCGAGTACACGCCCAACGGTGCGGGCGCCTCCTACTCCGAGGTCAGCTACGCGTCGCCGTGGAACAACCAGCCCGGTTGGGGCAAGGTCACCGTGCAGAACCGCGGCACCGCCACCTGGACGCCGACCAACGGCTACAAGCTGTCGTACCAGCTCTACACCGTCTCCGGCACCACCCGCACGCTGCTCACCAGCCCCGCCGCGACGCCGGCCGCGATGCCCTCGACGGTGGCGCCGAACAAGCCCGTCACCGTCACGGCGTCCATACCAGCGCTCACCGCCGGCAAGACCTACCTGATCTGCTGGGACATGTCCTACAACGGGACGCTCTTCTCCACCTACGGGGTCCCGCAGACCTGTTACTCACTGCCGGTGGTGAACAACCCGCCCATCATCGACACGTTCGATCCGGGCAACAACGGCTCGGTGTTCAGCCTCACCCCGACGCTGGCGGTGACGGCCCACGACCCGGACAACTACCCCGGTACCGGCCTCAGTTACTCCTTCAACGTGTACGCCAACGGCTCGACGACCGCCCTGGCGAGTTCCGGCTCGCTCACCACACCGGTGTGGACCGTCCCAGCGGGCAAGCTCGCCTACGGCAAGACGTTCTACTGGACCGCCCAGGTCAGTGACGGCAACGCCGCCTCGCTCTGGTCGGCGCCCGACTACTTCACCATCCCCTCCGCACCCCAGCCACTGGTCACCGCACACCTGGGTGCGTCCCCCTACGACGCCACCGTCAAGGGTGTCGACCCGCAACTGGGCGACTACTCGACGCAGACCACCGACGCGATCGTCCCCGGCCCGGCCGACGGACCCACCCTGAGCGTCCAGCGGACGTACAACAGCCTGGACCCGGGCGTCTTCAAGGCGTTCGGCGCGGGTTGGTCGTCCCTGCTGGACATGCGCGCCACCGAGGACGCCGACGGCACCGGCAACGTCGTGGTCACCCTGGCTGACGGGCGCCAGGAACGGTTCGGCGCCAACGGCGACGGCACGTACACCGCACCGGCAGGCACGTACGCCGTCCTGTCCGCGCCCCCGGCCGCTTACGGCTCCAGTGGCTTCATGCTGACCGAGAGATCGGGCACGCGGTACATCTTCAACAACCAGGTAACCGACCCGGTCACCGGCCAGACATACTGGGCCCTCACGGAGACGGGCAACCGCAACGGCCACGGTGTGGACCTGGAATGGCTGCCGGTCACCCTGACCCTGCCCGACGGAAGCACCCTCAAGACGCAGGAGCCGACCCGGGTCGGCTACCTGCTGAACCAGGACAACGGCTACAACGACGGCGCCGCCAACGAACTGCCCGACCAGACGGTGCTGCTCGACCTCACCTGGGGCGTCCAACAGGTCACCGCCTCCGACGGCACGGTCAAGAACGTGCCGCACGTCACCCAGGTGTCCACCCGCAGGGTCTCCGGCACCGTCAACCCCTGGACGTACGGCTACGACGGCGCGGGCGACCTGAGCTCGGTGTGCCCGCCCGCGTCCAGTTCCACCACCTCCACGGCCTGCACCCAGTACGGCTACACCTCCGGCAGCGGCTCAGGGTCGCACTTCGCCTCGATGGTCCTGGACTCCAACCCCACCGACTACTGGCGGCTCGGCGACGCGGCCGGCTCGACCACCGCCAAGGACGCGGTCGTCGTCCACGAGGGCACCACCGACGCCACCCTGGCCAACGTCACCCTGGCGCAGACCGGCCCACTGGCCGGCACCCCCGCCACCGCCGGTTCCTTCAACGGCACCAGCTCGTACATGACCCTGCCCGACAACCTGCCGGCCAACAGCACCAACCTCGCGGTCGGCATGTGGTTCAGGACCACGCAGGCGGGCGGCACACTGTTCTCGTACCAGAGCGGCAAACCCGGAACCTCCGTCTCCTCCGGCTACGTCCCGTCGATGTACATCGGCACCGACGGCAAGCTGCGCGCCGAGTTCTGGAACGGGCACGCCGCACCGATGACGTCCCCGAACGCTGTCAACGACGGCAAATGGCACTACGCCGTCCTTTCCGGCGCCCGGACCGACCAGACCCTCTTCCTGGACGGCGCCAAGGTCGCCGGCCTCACCGGCAGCACCATCAGCTTCGGGGCCTGGCCCTATACCACCGTCGGCGCCGGCGAACTCGCCGGTTCCTGGCCCTCGGTGCCGTCCGGCAACGCGCTGGGCTGGTTCAACGGCCAGATCGAGGACGTCTCCTTCCTGCAGCACCCGCTCGGCCTGCCCGCCGTCCAACAGGAGTACTCCTCCGCCACCCTCGCCTCCCGCGAACTGACCGGCACCACCCTGCCCTCCGGCAAGACCGCGCTCGCCGTCGGCTACGACGCGCTCACCGACCGCGCGTCGACGGTCACCGACGCCGACGGCGGCAGCTACCAGTTCGCCACCCCCGTCACCACCGGCAGCGACGACTACTACTACGGCACCGTCCGCGGCACCCGGCCCGCCCTCGACTATCCGCTGGCCGAGTCCGCCGGCCTCACCGCCGTCAACCAGTACGGCGTCGACAACACGGCCGGCGGCGCCTCCGACGGCATCTACAACGACGTCATGCTGGGCGAGCCCGGCATCTTCGGCCCCGGTGGGGACTCCGCGGCCGGCTTCAACGGCACCGACTCCTACCTCTCGTTGCCCACCGGCGCCCTCGACGACAGCAGCGGAAACGCGTCCGTCGCCCTCTGGTTCAACACCAAACAGGCAGGCGGCGTCCTCTTCTCGTACCAGAACGGCCAGATAGGAAGCACCCTCAGCGGCAATTACACTCCGGCGCTCTATGTCGGTTCAGACGGCCTGCTGCACGGCCAGTTCTGGGACGGCAGCACCTCGCCCATGGCGTCCAAGGCGGCGGTCAACGACGGCAACTGGCACCTGGTCGTGCTCACCGCGAGCGGCACCACCCAGACCCTCTGGCTCGACGGACAGAGCCAGGCCACCCGCAGCGGCAAGTCCATCGCCGGACAGGTCAAGACCTCGGGCGAGACCACGGTGAGCGTCGGCGCCGGATACGTCGCCGGCTCCTGGCCCAAGCCCCCGAGCAACGCGCTCGGTTACTTCAACGGCGAGATCGGCCAGGTCGGGCTCTACCGGACCGACCTCGGGCAGTCCGCCGTGGAGGCCGCGCTCGGGCTCTACAAGGCCAAGGGCTCGGCGACCACCCTCATGCCGTCCACCACACTCACGGTCACCGATCCGGCGCAGCACACCGAGACGTACGCCTTCGACCCGGCGAACGGCAACCGCACCACCGCCGTCACCGACGCCGACGGCGGCCGAACGACGTTCGCCTACGACTCCCTCGGCTTCCAGGACGCCGTCACCGACCCCGACGGACACTCGACCACCCGTCAGCACGACTCCTACGGCAACGTCCTGGCGACGACCACCTGCCGCCAGAAGGACTCCTGCCAGACCTCCTACTTCAGCTACCACACCAACGCGACCGACCCGCTGGACCCGCTGAACGGCAAGGTCCTCTACGCCGCCGACGCCCGCTCCGGCCCGACCGGCACCGCCAGCCCGGCCTACCGGACGGCCTACACCTACACGCCCTTCGGCGCCCTGGCCTCCGTCACCACACCGCCCACGCCGGACTACCCGAGCGGGCGGACCACCCGCTACTGGTACTACGGCAAGAGCGAGACCTACACCGACAACGTCGGACGCGTGGACACCGAGCCGTTCGGCATGCTTGCCTCGGTCACCGACCCGAGCGGCAAGGTCACCCGCTACCACTACTGCGGCACCTACGCGCTCGGCCAGGTCTGCGGCCAGACGGACCCGTCCGGCCAGACCACTTACTACGGCATCGACACCCTCGGCCACCGCACCTGGAAAGCCGTCAGCTCCGACACGTATCCGGTGACGTTCTCGGGCTCCGGGGCCCCCGTCGGTGGTGTGCAGACCCAGTACACCTACGACGCTCTGGGCCGCACTGCCACCCTGACCGGTCCGGCGACCACCGACGCGGTCAGGGGCGTCACCCACACCCCGAAGACCACCTACACCTACGACGCCGACGGTGACCTCAAGTCGTCCTCGACGGCCGACACCACAGGCCACGACACCACCCGCACCACCGGCTACGACTACGACGACAACGACCGTGTCAAGACGGTGACCGACCCGGCCGGATCGGTGACCCGCTTCACGTACGACTCGTTCGGCCGGAAGAGCACGGAGACGAACGCGGCCGGCACCACCTACCGCTACGACTACTCGCCCACCGGACATCTGCTGACCACCACCCTGCTCGGCTGGACCGGCGATCCGACCGCGCCGTCCGACCAGAAGAACCTGATCGTTCAGTCCCGGGCCTACGACCCCGCCGGACGGCTCGCCTCCGTAACCGACTCCATGGGCCGGAGCACCGCCTACAGCTACTTCGACGACGACCTGCTGCAGTCCCAGACCGACGCCGCCGGCACCGCCGACGCGACGACCACCAAGGCCTACGACTACGACGCCGCCGGCAACTTGACCTGGGAGTGCGACGTCTGGTCCGGCACCGCCTGCCTCAAGCAGACCCAGCACACCGTCGACGCGGCCGGCCGCACGACGCGGACCGTGGTGGACCCCTCAGGCGTCGACCGCGTGGTCGTCGACAGCTTCGACCCGGACGGCAACGTCCTGTCCCGCATTCTCACCGGCGGCGGCCAGACCCGGCAGATCGGGTACTCCTACGACGCAGCCGGCAACCGCACCGCGCAGTCCGTACGCACCGACGCCACCGGCCCGACCGGCTACTGGCCGCTGGACGAGGGCGCGGTGAGCGCCGCCGACTCCTCGGGGAACGGTTTCACCGGCACCCCGGGCACCGGGGCTTCCTGGGGGCCGCCGGGCAGCGGTTACACGTCCTTCAACGGCACCTCCGGTGCGATCCTGACCAGCGGCACGCCCGTGGTGGACACCACCAGGGGCTTCACCGTCTCGGCGTGGGCGTACTTGAGCGCGACCAGCACCACGAAGGACTTCACCGTCGTCAGCCAGCAGGGCGCCCAGAACAGCGCTTTCCAGCTCCAGTACAACCACACCACCAAATCCTGGGCGTTCGTCCGCGCGAGCAACGACACCGCCTCGGCCACCACCTACGTCGCCAGCGACCCCACCCCGGCGACGGCCGGCACATGGACCCAGCTGGTCGGCGTGTACGACGCCCTCGGTGCAATGAGCCTCTACGTCAACGGCGTCGAGGTCAGTGGCAACTGCCTCAACTGCACACTGGTCTCCGACCCCACGCCGATGGCCAGTACCACGGGCGTGGCGATCGGCCGGGGCAAGGCGGCGGGCGCCTCCGTCAACTGGTTCACCGGCCGGATCCGCGACGTGCAGCTGTACGGCCGCGAACTCGACGACGCGGAGATCAGCCAGCTGTACAAGTCGTCCACCACCGCGGGTGAGTCCCCGGTGTCACTCGGCGCGGCGGGCTGGTGGAAGCTGGACGACGGCGAGAACCCGACCGCAGGGGACCACTCCGGGGCCGGGAACGCCGGCACGCTCAACGCGTCGACGAGCTGGTCACCGGAGAACGGCGGCTCCGCCGTCTTCGCGGGCGCGGGGCAGATCACCACCGGCGGACCGGTGCTGGACACCACCAGGTCCTTCTCGGTGTCCGCCTGGGCGAAGATCACCACCACCCCCAGCGGTACCTGGCAGACCGTGCTGGCCCAACAAGGCGCCCAGGCGGCGGGATTCTCCCTCGACTACAACCCGACCGCCGGCCGATGGGCCTTCGACCGCGCCACCACCGACGTCGCGTCACCGACCCTCGCGGGCGCCACCTCCACCGCGGCCCCCACCCTGAACACGTGGACCCACCTGGTCGGTACGTACGACGCGAACAGCGGCAAGATGACGCTGTACGTCAACGGCACCGCCCAGAACACCGCGACGGACACCACTCCCATCGCCGGCTCCGGACCGCTCGTCATCGGCCGCGGATACACGGCGGGAGCAGCCGGGCAGTACTTCAACGGCTCGGTCAGCAAGGTCCAGACGTACAACCGCGTCCTGTCCGCCGCCGAGGTCTCCGCCCTCCGCACCTCGGGCGGTACCGCGGGCTCCGCGCCGCTGACCACCACCTGGACCTACGACCAGCGGGGTCTGCCGCTGACGATGACCGACCCGCGCGGCAACGCCGCCGGCGCGACGGCGGCCGCCTACACCACCACCTACGCCTACGACGAAGACGGCCGGCTCACCAGCACGACCTCACCGCCGGTCAGCACCGAGTCCGGCGGCGGCGCCGCCCAGCAGACCGTGGCCGTCGCCGAGTCGGGTTACGACACCTTCGGCGAACAGGTCGAGTCCGACGACGCCGACGGGAACATCGTCACCACCACCTACGACCTCGACGGCCGCGTCCAGGCCGTCTCCCAGCCCGCGTACACCCCGCCGGACGGCTCCGGCACGGTCACCCCGACCACCTCCTACACGTACGACGCCCTCGGCGCCGTGCACACCGAGACCGACCCGCTGAACCACACGGCGTCATACGTCTACGACCAGCTCGGCGACCGGGTCCAGCAGACCCTGCCGGGCGGCCAGGTCACGCACGTCGGCTACGACACCGACGGCGAGGTCCTGAACACCACCGACCCCACCGGCGCCCGCACCGAGTCCACCTACGACGGGCTCGGCCGCCGGGCCACGAGCACCCAGGTGGAGCGCGCGCCCACCCCGGCCGCGTACACCACCCACTACGGCTACGACGGTCTGGGGGACCTGAACTCGATCGAGGACCCGCTGGGCAACACCGCGACCGCGACCTACGACGCTCTCGGCGAGACCAGCACCGTCACGGACCCGTTGGGGAACACCACCGCGTACTCCTACGACGTCTCCGGGCAACTCGTCAGGACCACGGCCGCCGACTCCACAGCGGCCACACTGAGCTACGACCAGGCGGAGCGCCTCGTCGCCACGGCTCAGCTCGACGCGGACGGCACGACCCTCAGCTCCACCTCGTACGGCTACGACGCGGCGGGCAACCAGACCTCGGCCACCGATGCCCGGCAGCACACGACCACCGCCACCTTCGACGCGCTCGACCGAACCGTCAGCCAGACCCAGCCGGTGGACGCGAACTCCTCGATCACGACCTCCTTCGGCTATGACGCCGCGGGCAACGAGACCCGTTACACCGACGCCGACAAGAACGTCACCTACTACACCTACAACCCGCTGGGCCTGCAGGAGACCAGCGTCGCCCCCAGCGTCACCGGCCTGACCTCTGCCGCCGACCGCACCACGGCCTTCTCCTACGACGCCGACGGCCACCAGCACGTCATTTCCCGCCCCGGCGGGGTCACGCTCACCGAGTCCTACGACGACAACGGTCTGCTGACCGCCGAGTCCGGCAGCGGCGCCGAAGCGGCCACCGCGACCCGTGCCTTCCGCTACGACGACGACGGCCGCCTCACCTCCCTCTCCGCGCCGACCGGCAACGACACCTTCACCTACGACGACCGCGGTCTCCTCCTCACCATGGGCGGCCCCGGCGGCAGCGCGACCTACGCCTACGACGCGAACGGTGAGATCGCCACTCGTACCGACGCCACCGGCAACGCCACCTTCGGCTACGACGCCGACGGGCGCGTCAACAGTGAGACCGACCCGCTAACCGGCACCACGGCGACGCTGGACTACACCAAGCTCGGCCAACCGAAAACCGTCAGCTACGGCAAGAACGGCGCGACCCGCGGTTACGACTACAACGGGCTCCACCAACTCACCACCGACGTCCTGAAGACCCCCTCCGGGACCGTCGAGGCGTCCGCCGCGTACACGTACAACGCGGACGGCCAGATGGCCACCCGGACCACCACCGGCACGGCGGGCTCCGGCACCAGCACCTTCGACTACGACTACGCGGGACGCCTGAAGTCGGCCACCACCGGCTCCGCGACGACCAGTTACGGCTACGACGCCAACGGAAACCGCACCAGCGCCGGTTCCGACACCGCCACCTACAACGCCCGAAACGAGCTCACGTCCGTAACCAGGGGATCGGCCACCACCACCTACGGCTACACCGCGCGCGGCACGACGTCGAGCATCACCTCCGGTGGGTCCACCACCACGTACACCTCCGACGCCTTCGACGAGCTGACCGGCACCAGCGCGGGCGGCAGCTACTCCTACGACGGACTCGGCCGGCTCGCCACGGCCACCTCCGGCGGCAAGAACGCCACCTTCTCCTACGCCGACGGCACGAACAACGCCGTCTCCGACGGTGCCCAGGACTTCGCCCGGGACCCGGCTGGCGCTCTGCTCGCGGTCAGCGCGCCCGACGGCACGGGCGCCGGCCTCGCCCTGACGGACAGCCACGGCGACGTCACCGGCACCTTCACCGCCACCGGCACGGCCCTCACCGGCTCCACCGCCTACGACGCCTACGGCGCGCCCACTGCCACCAGCGGCAGCCGGACCGACCTCGGCTACCAGTCCGGCTGGACCGACCCGGGGACGGGTTACGTCAACGCGGCCGCCCGCTGGTACAACCCGGCCAACGGCGACTTCACCAGCGCCGACACGGTGACCAACCCGTCCACCCCGGCCGTCAACGCCAACCCGTACGCCTACGGCAACGACGACCCGCTCGACGCCACCGACACCTCCGGCCACGACGCCTGCACCAGTGACGACATCAAGGCCCAAGAGGAGGCCTACGAGGCCCAGCAGGCCTGGCTGAAGCAGTGGCAGGCGGGCGCCTGGGGCCGGATGGAGAAGTACTCCCAGGACCAGCACGCGGCGTGGGAGCGGGAGAACGCCCGCGAGCAGGCCCGCAACGAGGCCGACGAACGGGCGCTGCAGCAGCAGATCTCCGACGAGGAACGGCAGTTCCAGAACGAGTTCGACGACGCGATGAACTGGCAGCCGTCGGGACACTCGGGCGGCCACGGTTCCGGCTCCGACTCGGGCTCGTACAGCGTCTCGTACGGCAATTCCTACGGCGTGTACGGCTCGTCCGGCGGCAGCTACTCGTCCCTCTACTACGGCGTCGCCCTAGGCGGCGGAGCCCTGACCTACGGCTATGGAGCCACCCGGGCGGCGAGCATGGGCGCGGCCGAGGACTCGGTCGGCGAGCTCATCGTGGAAGAACTCAGCTCGATGAGTGCTGAGGAAGTCCTGGAGGCCGCCGCCCTGGCGCTGGCCGCCTCGGCCGCCGACGACTGCGGCGCCCACGGCATCCCCACCCGCCCCAAGAACCAGAACCTCGGCGGCGTCAACACCACCCCCGTCCTCGGGGTGACCCCGGACGAGGACCCGGCAGCGGCGTCGGGGCATCTGGCGACCAGTTCGTCTGCGGCCGTGGACACGAGCGTCGCGACGGCCACGAACGGCTCAACCGGCAACGGCACCTCGACCGACGAGGACGACCAGTGTGGCACCCTCTCGCGTGACATCCGCTATCAGTACCAGGACCTGGACGAGGAGAACCGGGCACAAGGGGCTACCGCGTTGATCTGTCCCTCGGATCTGAAACCCAGCGGCAGTAAACGCGACAGCATCGCCTCAGTCCCCGTGGCTGGATTCCCTGACGGACCCTCGAACAGTCTCGGGCCCGGTAAATCGATATACAACAAGACCCACATCATCGGCGACCAGTTCAACGGGGCGCCGAAGGCTGAGAACCTGTTCACCGGATTCGACCGTATGAACAAGAGCGGCATGCGGCGCTGCGAGAAGAAGATGGAGGCGCAACTCAAGCAGGGAAACTGGGTTCAGTACTCCGGGCAGCTGGAGTACGCCAACGACACCGATCCCATACCCACCGGGATACGAATGACGGCCAGCACCAAGGCCGGACCGCTGTTCGACGTGACAGTGGAGAACAACTCAAGCTGGCAGGACACATGCTGAACGTTTCGGACCTCGAAAACACGATCCAGGGGCTGAGGGTGCTGCGCCCGGCCTCGGCCCGCCGGGTCGACTGGACCGCTCTCGAACGTTCACTGGGCGTCGGCCTTCCCACGGACTTCAAGGAGTTCGCCGAGGCCTACCCCGCGGTCGAGATCGACGAGTTCCTCCGGGTCTGGAGTCCAACGCCCGGACGGGAGGAGGAGTTCATCGAAGTAGTGCAGTACTGCTTGGAAATGCTTCGTGACCTGCAGGAGGCCGGCGACACCGAGCACTACGCAGCCTATCCGGAGCCTGAAGGGCTGCTTCCTTGGGGGGAGTCACTCGAAGGCGACGTCTTCTACTGGCGTACGACGGGCCCGGACCCGGAGCGGTGGCCCGTGGTCGCGAGTGGCCGCAATGGAGCCTGGTGGGAGTGCGCGGGGGGCATGCTCGCGTTTCTGGTCGGCGTGGTCGACGGAACTGGCGAGAGATCCGAGCTGCCTGACGGCGTACTCGGGCCGAACGCCTCCGTGCTCCTGCTCGACACATGAAGTCGCGCGGGCGGCGCGCTCGGCTCACGGAGTTTGAACCCGGCAGCGTTCAGGTCGGAGTTTTCTGCTCACAGGCCCCAGGCTCGTACGTAATGCAGTGACGTTCCTCATCGCGGATCATGCTGACTCTATGCCGTCAGGAACTTCCTGCTGGGCCCGGACGAGACCCGGTTCAACGAGTCAGCCCCCGCAGGCTTTGGTGAGCGGACGCGCGGAGGCGGCGCGATGACGAGTGCCGTCTGACGGTCATGGCGACCGCCACCTCAGGTGTCGGCCGCCGCTTTAGCGCCGCATCAGCCAACGTCCGCCTCGTTGGGTGCCTGACAGACAGGTCCTGTGCCTCCCCCGGGGCCCCATCCCGGGGAGGGGGGACCACTGGTGCGGCTGTGCGGGGATGTGGGATGCCGGAAGCGGAAGCCTCCCCGCTGCCGCGCGGTCACCCGTATCGTTCGGGGATGGGTGACAGGCTGACAAGTATCGAAGTCCCTGACGTGGTCGGGATGACGGGGCGAGAGGCGCACGCCCTCTGCCGTGGGCTGGGGCTGTTCCTGGGCTACTACAACATGGATCGGCAACTGCCACAGAGCATGGTCATCGCCCATCAAGAGCCCTCACCCGGCACCATGGCAGCACCAGCCACGGCCATCAGGATCTGGACGACGTGGGATCCGCTGCCGGGGACCGGGGCTCAGTAGCCGGGGTGGGCGTTTGTCGGATGCGGCACTAGCCGCAGGACACGAGCCCCGTACCCGTCGCCATCAGACGGACAGACATGGCACGGGGTCCGGTCGCTCCGCGGTCCTACAGCTGTACGGCCTCCGCCGAGGCCTTCGCTTCCTTCCTGCGTTTGCGCCTGCTGACCCGCGGCTCCTGGTCCGGCAGCCAGCCGAAGGCCATGCAGCTGCCGACGGCGCCGAGGGCGAGGCCGACGAAGAAGCCGCCCAGGTTGGAGGTGAGCCAGGTGCCCAGGGAGCACAGGATGCCGATGATCGAGTAGAAGAGCCGCTGGGACGGGCTGAACAGGGTCAGCAGTCCGCACAGCACCATCACCGTCGGCAGCAGATAGCCGGCCAGGCCCTGCATGCCGACGTGCATGATGACCTTCATCGAGGCCTTCTCGGTGAGCAGGATCCACCCACCGCCCAGGGTCAGCAACAGCCCGCCCCAGAACGGCCGACGGGCCCGCCATCCGCGGAAGGCGGGCCGCCACCCCTGTTGTGGAGTGTCCGACATCAGCAACCCGAGTCGCTGAAGCTGAGTTTCAGGCCCGGAAGCTTGAACACGCCAGCGGTGGTCGCGTAGTTGGTCTGCCGCAGGTTGTCGATGTGCACGGTGTCGGACTGCTGGCCGAAGACACCCGCCGGTCCCTTGACGCCGGCCTTGTTGAGCTGGTTCGCGTCGTTGCCGATCTCGATGTTGGTGAACGACGCGTCGCCCGACAGCTGCGTCGAGTCGGTCGTCAGATCGGTCGCCTGCACCTTTGACGAGCCGCTGCCCGCCTTGATCAGCAGGTTGGTGCCGCCCAGGTCGACGCTCTGGCACAGACTGTCCAGCGTCGCGTTCTTGATGGCAGAGGTGACGACCAGCACCTGACCGCCGGTGTCACCGGCGTTCGGGCTGCCGTCGGGCATGTTGTCGAGGGCCCCGAACTGCTCGAAGCCTGTGCCGTCCAGTGACTTCGCGGTAACCGTGAAGGGCATGCCGGAGATGAAGAACGACACGCCCAGAGCACCCTGGGCGGTGAGGATCGCGAGGCCGGCGAGGGCTCCGACGGCGGGGACCGCCATCACCGCGGCGCGGCGCAGCCGGACCCGCCCGCGTCTTGCGGGGTCGGGCGAGGAACCGCTTTCCGGGTTCCCTGGTGTGAGGTCGGCGGACGAGGCCATTTCTGCTCCCATGTGCATAGTCAGTGCGGGTTGGGCATCAGCGGCGCGTTGTCCTGGCGCGGACAGCGGCTGCGAGCGCACGCCTCCTCCCAACTCCCGGACGGATGGAAGGGCTTTCTCGTACTCCGCAGTAGCCAACCCGGAAGTTACCCGTGGTTACTTTGGGGGGTCAAGGGAGTTGTGAAAAAAGGATGTTGATTGTGCACCGCGTGTGTCCCGCTGCTGGCTGGGACTTTGCCTGGGTGTCTCGCGTCGGCTGCGGGATTCCTTGAATGATCGTCAACTCGCTTGTGTGTGCTTGACGTTGACTGACCATCAGGTCTACAACTCTCCCTGGCTTCCCCCGGATCCGTGGCGCCGGATCCAGCTACGCGGCACCGTCCGCGTTTCCCGGACCTCAGTTGTCCATCACGGGCGCAGCGCCGCCCGGCACGAACCCTCCACGGCCCGGCACGGGCACTTCCCCCCTGCTCCATGCCGGGCCGCATCTTCCGTCCGGCCCGGCCGCCGGCCCTCCCCACGGGTCTTCGGCCGGTCCCGGCCGGTCGTCGTTGCCGGTCCGTGACGTACGGAGAAGGCGTCACGGACCGGCAACGACGAGTGCCGGCACGCGCCGTCGTTTCCAGCCACCCCCCACGTTCCACCTCACCCCCCAACCCCCACTTTTCGAAAGAGGCACTCGCATGCGCACTCGCACCCTCCTCACCCTCGTCGGCACCGTCGCCGCCCTCTCCATCCCGGCCGCGATGCCGGCGTCGGCGGCCGACACCCCCGTGCTGACCACCGGCGCCACCGGCGGCACCGCCGTCGCGGTCGGCGACGTCCTCACCGCGCCCCTGGCCAGCGGCACCTCCGCCACGCTGTACTCCAGCGCGACCGGCACCAGCGGTGTCTCCTGCACGTCCTCGACGTTCACCGCCACGGTCACGGACAACCCCAGCGCCCCCGGCACGGCCACCGAGTCCGTCGGTGCGCAGACCTTCGACAGCAGCAGCTGCACCAGCAACGTCCTCGGCGTGACCGGCGTCACCAGCATCACGGTCGACAACCTGCCGTACACCACCACCGTGGCCTCCGACGGCACGCTCACAGTGACCCCGGCGAGCGGCTCCACCATCCAGACCACTGTCAAGCTGAAGACCCTGCTGGGCTCCATCTCCTGCGTCTACCAGGCCCCCAGCCTGACCGGCACCACCAGCAACACCGACGCCAGCATCAACTTCACCAACCAGCAGTTCACCAAGACGTCCGGCTCGTCGCTCTGCTTCAGCAGCGGCTACTTCACCGCCAAGTACGCCCCGGTGACGGACAACGGCGCGACGGTCTACGTCAACTGACCCTTGTAGCCCGATACTTCAGCGTCGACGCAGACGCAGGGCCAGGGCGGCGCCCCCGGTGAGCACCAGCACCGCGGCGGCGCCGCCCGCCACCATGGGCGCGGACGGACCCGAGTCGGCGCTCTCGGTGGCGGCGACGGGCGTGCTGTCGGGCTGCGACGGCGCCGCGGCCGCCGCCGTCGTCGTCTCCTGTGCCGGACTCGCCGACGTACGCGGTTTCTCGGCCGTCGGCGAGGGCGTCCCGCTCGCGGTCCGCCCGCCGCCGCTCGACGCGCGCGCCGAGGTCGAGGCCGATGCCGTCGAACCGCCGCTGCTCGCCCCCGGGAACACCACGTCCGAGCAGGAGTAGTACGTGTCCGGCGTGCTGCTGGTCTGCCAGATCGTGAAGAGGACCTGACGTCCGGTGCGGTTCGCCGGGAGCTTCGCCGTGAAGTGGTAGGCGCCGCCGGTCATCGCCGGGTCCTTGACCGAGGCGAACGGCTGGGCCGGCAGATCGGACCAGGTAAGCGGTTTCGTCGGGTCGTACCCCGGCTTGGAGAGATAGAGCCGGAAGGTTCCCGCGTGCGGGATCGGAGCCGCGTACGTCATGTTCAGCGTCGCGCCCGGCTTCAGGCTCGTCGACGGCCAGTCGGCGCGGGCGAGGTCGAGGCCCTTGAACTCCGCCAGCCCGCCGCTGCACAGCTTTCCGTCCGGGATGGTCTGCCGGTCGCGGCCGTTGACGTCCGAGACCCGTACGTCGTCCCAAAAGGTGAACGGGGCGCCGTTCGCCGCCACCGCCGCCTTGCAGGCCGCCGACTTGGCGTTCGCCCCGCCGCCCGGGGAGCAGGCGTAGCCCCGGCTGACCGGATCCGTGGGCGCACCGTGCGCCTGCGCGGGGCCGGCCGCCCACAGCGGCAGCAGGAACGGGGTCACGACGGCGGCCGCCAGGGCGGTGCGGTATGCGGTCATCCGGACCATCCGGAACGTCTCCTCGGCCGACACGGGAACGGGCTGCTCCCGTGGAGTACGGGAAACCGGCGCGACGCGTTCAGACCGGCGCGACGTGTTCAGGGGGGAGCGCCGCGTTCGGCGCCGAGTGAACGTGGGGCGCGGGCGACGCGTACGGGACACGGCACGCCGTACATGGGGAGGCGGGCCCTCGACGGACGGGCCGGTGCGAATGGGACCGGCCCGCCCGCCCTCCGCGCCCGGTGGTATGTGACCCGGTGGTATGTGACATGGCACTGCGCCTCGCCCGGCGAAGGCCCCCAACGTCCACGCCTGGACGGAGTCGCAAGTGCCCCTCTGCTGACCCGAGTTGGAGGTCACTCTGGTCTCATTGGCAAACCAACCGGTCGCCTCGTACTGTAGGCGCTGCGTCCGCTGCGGGGATCGCGGAAGGCTCTGCCTCAACCGGCCCTGACAGTCGTCCTCCACCGACGTCTCGTACGCGGCGGTGACGTGTCGCGGCAGGATCCGGTGGTGTGTCCGTACCGCGCGTGCTGTTTTCCTCGGCGATGCCCGGCTCGCGTCCAACTCCCGTCCCGGCAGGGCCGGTCGACGTTCTCGGGGTGGGTCGTCAACGCCGTCGTACGGTGAGATATCGTGTACGGGGAGTGAGAAACATACTGTACGACCCGTTTTCCCAGTCCCAGGAGTGTTCAGTCGATGCCGAGGCAGTTACGTGCCGAACAGACCCGCGCGACGATCATCACGGCCGCAGCAGAACTGTTCGACCGCCACGGCTATGAATCGACCAGCCTGAGCGACATCGTGGAGCACGCCCAAGTCACCAAGGGCGCCCTGTACTTCCACTTCGCGGCCAAGGAGGACCTGGCCCACGCCATCATGGAGCTCCAGTCCAGGGCCTCGCGCGAGATAGCGCAGGAACTGGAGGGCCGGGGCTACTCCTCGCTCGAGACCCTGATCCGCGTCACCTTCCGCATCTCCCGCATGTCCGTCGAGGGGCCCATCCAGCGGGCCGGACTCCGCCTCGCCACCGGCGCCATCGAGGTGCGCCCGCCGCTGGCCCACCCCTTCACCGAGTGGCGCGAGCTCGCCTCCCGCAAGCTGCACGGCGCGGTCAGGGAGTCCGACATCCACCCCGACATCGATATCGAGGCCACCGCCCACGCCCTGGTCAGCTGGTTCGTCGGAACCCGCGTCGTCGGCCGCCACCTGGAACCGGTCGCCCGCCAGCCGCGCCGCGTCGCCGAGATGTGGCACGTCATGATCCGCGGCCTGGTCCCGGTCACCCGCCGTGCCCGCTATCTGAACCTCACCGCACGCCTGGAGCGGGAGATCAGGACCGTCTGACCCGCGCGGTACGGTGAGGCGCATGCCCGACACCCCGTCCGCGCCGCCCGTGATCCTCGGCAACGAGCCGGGCACCTTCCCGCACGGCGTCCTCGCCGAGCGGCACCCCGCGATCATCCGGCAGGTCCGGGAGGCCTTCCCCTACGGCCCCGCCCGGCACCGCGCCCTCGACGCCCTCCTGGAAAGCTGCGCCAAGGGCGTCGTCGAACCGCTCCCGACCGACGCCCACGACCGTGACCGCTGGACGCGGTGGGGTCTGGACGAGTACGTCGGCCGTTCCTGGTACGACCTCCCCTGGCTGTGGTCCGAGAGCTACTTCTACCGCCAACTCCTCGAAGCGGTCGGCTACTTCGCCGAAGGACCCTGGCAGGGCATCGACCCCTTCCGCCCCTCCAAACTGGCCGAGCTGGACGCCCCGGAGACGGCGGAGGAACTGGCCGCACTCGACCGCCTCGCCGGCCTGCCGCCCGCCGAACAGGCGCATGCCCTGCTGCACGGCTCCCTCTGGGGCAACCGCGCCGACCTCGGCTTCCGTCTCTCCGACGCGAGCGCCGGCGCCAAGGAGGCCGCACCCGGCCTGGTCGCCGACGACAGCGACCTGCTCTGGTCCCTGCTCCCGCCCTCCGGCGCCGCCACCCTGTCCCTGATCGCCGACAACGTGGGCCGCGAACTCATCCCCGACCTGCTCCTCATCGCCCACCTCCTCCGGAGCGGCCGGGTGGAGCGGGCGTTCCTGCACGTGAAGCCGTACCCGTACTACGTCTCCGACGCGACGACCGCCGACGTGCTCGACGCGCTGCGACGGCTGAACGGGGCGGAGGGCGCGGCGGCCGCGTACGGGCAGGTGCTGTGGTCGGCGATGACCGACGGGCGTCTCACCCTCCGTGCCCACCCCTTCGCCGCCGCCCCGCTGCCCTTCGCCGACCTGCCCGCCGACCTCCGCGACGACCTCGCCCCGAGCACCCTGACCATCGTCAAGGGCGACCTCAACTACCGTCGCCTGGTGGGCGACCGCCTCTGGCCGCCCACCACCCCGTTCGCCGGGGTCACCGCTCACTTCCCCACACCCGTGGCGGCCCTGCGCACCCTGAAGTCCGACGTGATCACGGGTCTCGCCGCGGACACGGAGTCCGCTCTGGTGGCGGCGGAGGGGCAGCGCTGGCGTACCGGCGGGACCCACGCGCTGATCCAGGTGCGGACCTGATCCGCCTCAACACACCTGCTCAACAGACCTGTGTGGGCAGCGACTTGATGCCGTTGATGAAGTTCGACACCAGGCGCCGGGCCGGTCCGGCCGGGCGCAGGACCGGCAGGGTGTGCAGCGCCTCGGCGTAGAGGACCCGCAGTTGCAGCCGGGCGAAGTGGGCGCCCAGACAGACGTGGGGGCCGTCGCCGAAGGACACGTGCGGGTTCGGGGTGCGGGCGAGATCGAGGCGGTCGGGGTCGGTGAAGACCCGCTCGTCGTGGTTGGCGGAGGCGTGGAAGACGACCACCTTGTCCCCGGCGCGGATGCGGCGCCCGGCAAGGATGGTGTCCTGGGCGGCGGTCCGGCGGAAGGTGAGCACGGGCGGATGCAGGCGCAGCAACTCCTCCACCGCGAGGGGCAGTTCGGCCTTCCCGGCGCGGAGCCGCTCGTACGCCTCCGGGTGCTCGGCCAGGATCCGCAGGCCGCCCGGGGCCGCGCTGCGTACGGTGTCGTTGCCCGCGACCGTGAGCAGGAAGAAGAACATCTCCAGCTCCGTGTCGGCGAGTTCGGGCTCGTGGGCGAGCGTCGTCATCACGTCGTCGGCGGGATGGCGGCGCTTGTGGGCGGCCAGCCGCTGGGCGTAGGCGAACATGTCGGCCAGGGCGGCGGGGGAGCGGGGGTTGACCGGCTTGCCCGCCGCGTCGAGCGCGGGTGGACCGGCCTCGTCCGGGTCCTGGTAGCCGATGATGCGCCGGGTCCAGTGCAGCAGCAGATCCCGGTCGGAGTCCGGGACGCCGAGCAGGTCGGACAGGTTGAGCAGCGCGTAGTCGTCGGTGACGACGCCGACGAGATCCACGGTGCCGTCCGCCGCCCGCGCCGTGCGCAGGGCCTCGTCGAGCAGGGTGCGGGCCCGCTCCCGGGCGACGGCGGTGAACCGGTCGACGCGGCCCGGGGTGAACGCGCGACTGACCAGACGCCGCAACCTGCCGTGCTGCGGCGGATCCTGATTGAGCATCATGCGCCGGATGAACGGCAGGTCCGCCGGATCGGGGTCGCGGATCTGCGTGGCGCCGAGACGGGAGGAGTACGTCCCCGAGTCCTTCAGCACCCGGACGACGTCCGCGTGCCGGGTCACCGCCCAGAACCCGGGACCGGCGGGCCAGCCCAGCACCTCCGGCTCCTCCTGCCAGGCCACGGGATGGTGGTCGCGCAGCACGCGGTAGGCGTCGTACGGCACCCCGGCGGCATAGCGCCGCGGATCGAAGACGTCCGGGACGGCCGGGTCCTCGCGCATGGTCATGCGACCACGGTGACGTCACGGCCGGGGCCCGGGCAAGGGAACGCGCCCGGCGCACACGTTGCTGCGCCTGTCGCCGGGCCGCTCACCGGCCGCATGTGACCCTCCGCCTCGACGCCCTCGGCCAGCGCTACGGCGACCACCCCGTCCTGCACGACATCACCCTCACCGTCCCCGACGGCCAACTGCTGTGCGTCGTCGGCCCGTCGGGCTGCGGCAAGTCCACACCGCTGCGCACCGTCGCCGGCTCCTCCAGGCGCCCCGCGCAGGCACGGTCACCCTGGACGGGGTGCCCGTCTCCGGCGTACCCGACCATCTCGCCGTCGTCTTCCAGGACTACGGCCGCTCCCTCTTCCCCTGGCTCACCGTCCGCGACAACGTGGCGCTCCCGCGGCTCCGCCGGGGCCTTGACCGGGCCGCGCGGCGGGCCGAGGCCGACCGCATCCTGGAGCGCGTCGGCCTGGACGGCGCCGCCCGCCGCCACCCCTGGCAGCTCTCCGGCGGCATGCGGCAACGCGTCGCCATCGCCCGCGCCCTGGTCCGCCGTCCCTCGCTGCTGCTGATGGACGAACCCCTCGGCTCCCTGGACGCCCAGACCCGGGAGGACCTGAAGGACCTCCTCCTTCAGGTGCACCTCACCGACGACACCACCATCGTGTTCGTCACCCACGACATCGACGAGAGCGTCTACGTCGGCGACCGCGTCGTCGTCCTCTCGCCGGGCCCCGCCTCCCGCGTCGTCCTCGAACTCCCCGTCGAACTCCCCGGCAAACGCGAGCAGATCGGCACCCGAGGCCTGCCGGAGTTCATCGCGCTGCGGGCGGAGGTGGGGCGGGCCGTGCGGGGAGCATGAGCCCCGGCCCGGTTGCCGCATTCCCCGGTTCCCGCTTTCCCCGGTTCCCGCATTCCCCGTCGATTCACGCGATGGTGTGATCACGCCCCGGCTGGCGGATGCCCCCCGAAGGCCCGGGGTAGGGCCCGGCCATGACGCAGCAGCCCTTCGAACTCCCGCACTTCTACATGCCGTACCCCGCGCGGCTGAACCCGCATGTCGACGAGGCGCGCGCCCACTCGACGGCGTGGGCGCGCGAGATGGGCATGCTGGAGGGGTCCGGGATCTGGGAGCAGTCCGACCTCGACGCGCACGACTACGGACTGCTGTGCGCCTACACCCACCCCGACTGCGACGGCCCGGCGCTCTCCCTGATCACCGACTGGTACGTGTGGGTGTTCTTCTTCGACGACCACTTCCTGGAGACCTTCAAACGCACCCAGGACCGGGCCGGCGGCAAGGCCTACCTGGACCGGCTGCCGCTGTTCATGCCGATGGACCCGGCGACCCCCGTGCCCGAGCCGCACAACCCGGTCGAGGCGGGCCTCGCGGACCTGTGGACGCGCACCGTGCCGTCGATGTCCGCCGACTGGCGCCGCCGTTTCGCCGTGGCGACCGAGCATCTGCTGAACGAGTCCTTGTGGGAGCTGTCCAACATCAACGAGGGCCGGATCGCCAACCCGGTCGAGTACATCGAGATGCGCCGCAAGGTCGGCGGCGCGCCCTGGTCGGCGGGCCTCGTGGAGTACGCGACGGCCGAGGTCCCGGCGTCGGTCGCCGCGTCGAGGCCGCTGCGGGTGCTGATGGAGACCTTCTCCGACGCCGTCCATCTGCGCAACGACCTGTTCTCCTACCAGCGCGAGGTCGAGGACGAGGGCGAGCTCAGCAACGGCGTGCTGGTCCTGGAGACCTTCTTCGGCTGCACCACCCAGGAGGCCGCCGACACCGTCAACGACGTCCTGACCTCCCGTCTGCACCAGTTCGAGCACACCGCGCTCACCGAGGTCCCCGCCGTCGCCCTGGACCAGGGACTCACCCCGCCCGAGGTCGCCGCCGTCGCCCGGTACGCCCAGGGCCTGCAGGACTGGCAGTCCGGCGGCCACGAGTGGCACATGCGCTCGAGCCGCTACATGAACGCACGCGCGCGTGCCGTCAGGCCCTGGCACGGCCTGACCGGCCCCGGATCCTCCGCCGCCGACGTCGGGGCGCTGCTCGCCGCGGCCGGCGCCGAGCGCCTGCGCGCGTACACGCACGTGCCGTACCAGAAGGTCGGACCGTCCCTGCTGCCCGACTTCCCCATGCCCTTCCAGGTCGAGCTGAGCCCGCACCTGCCCGGCGCCCGCGAGCACCTCACCGGCTGGATGCACCGCATGGGCATGCTGCGGGAGGGCGTCTGGGACGAGGACAGGCTCGCCGCCGCCGACCTCGCCCTGTGCGCCGCCGGCCTCGACCCGGACGCCACGCCCGAGGCCCTCGACCTCGCCTCCCAGTGGCTCGCCTGGGGCACGTACGGCGACGACTACTACCCGCTGGTCCACGGCCACCGCCGCGACCTGGCCGCCGCCCGCCTCACCACCCGCCGCCTGGCGGACTGCATGCCCGTCGAGGGCGAACCGGTCCTCGTCCCGGCCAACGGCATGGAGCGCGGACTGGCCGACCTGTGGGCGCGCACCACGGCGGAGATGACCCCCGACGAGAGGCGCTTCCTCAAGGACGCGGTCAACGTCATGACCGAGAGCTGGGTGTGGGAGCTGTCCAACCAGCTGCAGAACCGCATCCCCGACCCGGTCGACTACCTGGAGATGCGCCGCGCCACCTTCGGCTCCGACCTCACCCTCAGCCTGTGCCGCCTGGGCCACGGCCCCGCCGTACCGCCCGAGGTCTACCGCAGCGGACCCGTCCGCTCCCTGGAGAACGCCGCCGTCGACTACGCCTGCCTCCTCAACGACGTCTTCTCGTACCAGAAGGAGATCGAGTACGAGGGCGAGATCCACAACGCGATCCTCGTCGTGCAGAACTTCTTCGGCGTCGACTACCCGAGCGCGCTGTCGGTCGTCCACGACCTCATGACCCAGCGGATGCGCCAGTTCCAGCACGTCGCCGCCCACGAACTGCCCGTCGTGTACGACGACTTCGACCTGTCGGAGGAGGCCCGCGAGGTCATGCGCGGCTATGTGGCCGACCTGGAGAACTGGATGGCCGGCATCCTCAACTGGCACCGCTTGGTGGACCGTTACAAGGCGGACCACCTCGCCCGGCGCACCCACGGTTTCCTGCCCGATCCGCGAGCCGCTGTCACCCTCCAGTGAAACCTGCCGTGCGGAACGGGACATTCAGGGAACTTCGCCGGGATGCCAGGAGTCTTCTGAGGCAAGGGGGAACAGACAAGCGGCCACGGCGAGGGTCACACGGGCTGAGACTCCGCCCGCGCCGCGTGCTCCACCGCGGCTCGCGCCAGCGCCCGGATCATCGGGTGCGGGCGCGAGCCGTCCTCGGACAGCTCGGGCTGGAAGAGGGAGGCCAGGAAGAAGGGGTGGCCGGGGAGTTCGGCCATGCGGACGTGGCCGTCCTCGTCGTGCCCGGAGAAGCGCATGCCGTGCGCGCGCAGGGTGTCGAGGTGGCGGGAGGGGCCGTAGCTGCAGAAGTAGCGTTCGACGGTCCGCTCCGAGCCGATGACCGACTGGGCGAGCGAACCAGGCTCCAGCAGGACCGCGCCCTCGTGGCCGACGAGGGAACAGGCCAGCGGTTCGATGAGCAGGTCCTCGGCGTCCGGGTCGCTCTCCGCGTGCGCCACCCCGGTCAGCCCGCACACGGTGTGCGCGAACTCCAGCAGGGCGTGCTGGAAGCCGCCGCACGTGCCGAGGAACGGGATGCCCTCCTCGCGGGCCGTGCGGATGGCGGCGAGCACGCCCTCCTGGCCGCGGTAGGGGCTGCCCGGCACCACCCACACGGCGTCGAACCCGCGCACCGCGCCCGCGGAGCCGGCGTCCTCGGAGGGGATCCAGTAGGCGTCGAGGACCAGCCGGTCGATTTCGGCGAGGGCGTCGAGCCGGCGGGGGATGCGCGTGTGCGCCACGACATGGGGGGAGCGGTCGCCGACCAGGGCGATCCGAGCTGTGGTCGTCATGCCGATCATCCTGGGCGCGCCCGCCCGATCGCGTCCAACGATGATTCGTGCACACTCGATAAGCACTCCTGATGAGACGATGCCGCGCATGGACCCGCACCTCCTGCGCACGTACGTCACCGTCGCCCGCCTCGCGTCCTTCTCCGAGGCCGCGCGCGAGCTCGGCTACACCCAGTCGGCGGTGTCCCAGCACATCGCCGCGCTCGAACAGGACCTCGGCGCCACGCTGCTGACCCGCCGCCCGGTCGCCCCGACCGCGGCCGGGGAGCGGCTGCTGGACCACGCGGGACCGCTGCTGCTGCGACTGGACGCGGCCCGCGCCGACGTCGTACGGATGGCCGCCGCGCCCGCCCACGGGCTTTCCCTCGCCGCCGCCCCCACCGCCCTCACCGCGCGTGCCGTCGCCGCGCTCCCGGCCGCCGGCGTGACCCTGCGCGTACTGCCGCGCGAGGAGATCCCGGCCGCCGTCGCCACCGGCACCGCGGACCTGGGCCTGGTCGACGGCCTGGCCGCCCCCAGCGACCCCCTGCGGCTGCCCGACGTGGCCCCGCTGACCACGCACGGCGCCGGGGAGGAGCCCGTCCGCGTCCTCCTGCCCACCGGCCACCCTCTCGCCCGGCGACCCGGGCTGCGCCTCGGCGACCTCGCCGACGCCCGGTGGCTGGACGCCCCCGACGCGGGGCTGCCGCTCGCCCACCTCCGCGCCGCGAACGGCGGCCACGGCTTCCGCCCCGCCCTGCGCTACGAGGGCACCGACGTCCGCACCCTCACCACCCTCGCCGCCGCGGGCCACGGCCTGGCCCTGCTGCCCGAGTCGGCGGCCACGGCGGTCCCCGGCGCGACGGCCGTCCCGCTCACCCACCCGCGCGTGGTGCACCGTATGGAACTGGTGTACGTGGGGTCACTCGCCGGGGCGGCGGCGACGCTGGCGCGGGCGCTGGGCGCCCGCGGGTGACCTCGCGCGCACGCCGGGCGGCGCGCGCCTTCCCGCCCTTGACCGCGGGTCAGTCTCACTCGTTCGTGGCTCGTCGTGCGCCGGCGCCCCGGGTAGTGCTCCAGCCGGAGGCGATCCATGGAACAGACTGCATTGCGTCCCAAGCCGATGCCCGGCCGGGACCCCGGCGGCGGTGCCCGCCCCGGCGCCCCGGCCCGTCGCCCGCATGCCGCGCGCCGGCGCGCGAGGCGGCTCAGGGCCGTCCTGTTCGGCCTGTTCGTAGGGGCGGTCCTGGTGCTGACCGGCGTCGGCATCGGCACCGTCGGCGCGACGGTCATCGGCATGAGCAGGCTCGCCGACCTGCAGCGCGGGGCGCACACCCCGGTGACGGCCCACCCCGTCCCCTCACCGCCGTCCGCGTCCCCGGCGCCCGCCGCAGCGACCCTCGGCCTGGAGGCCGTCGACGACCGCGGGCCGGGCGCCCTGGTCGTCGGCGTCCACGTCCCCGGCCCCGCCTGCGCGGCCGGCCTGGTCCGCGGCGACGTCCTCCTCGCGTTCGGCGGGACCCGCGTCGACACGGCCGCGGACCTCGCCCGCGCCGTAGCCCACGCCCGCCCCGGCACACGGGTCACGCTGACCGTGCGTCACCGCGGCGGCGCATACCAGCAGCTGACGGCCGTACCCGGAGTCGTCACCTGACCCCTCGGAGCCGGCCCGCGCCGGTTCGGCGAAAACCGCTGGCCGGCTCCCCGGGCACCGACCACCATGGGGCGCATGCTGAGCACCCTCCCCGCCTTCCTCGGCGCCTGCACCCTCATCGCCGCCTCGCCCGGCCCCAGCACGGTGCTGATCATCAAGCAGTCGCTGCGCAGCAGGCGCTCCGGTCTGCTGACCGTGCTCGGCAACGAGACGGGGGTCTTCGTCTGGGGAGTCGTCGCCGCCTTCGGCCTGACCGCGCTGCTCGCGGCCTCCGAGGTGGCGTACGACGTGACGCGGATTCTCGGCGCGGTCGTCCTGATCGCCTTCGGCGTCCAGGCGCTGCGGCAGGCGCGGCACACCGAGGACGCCGCGGCCGGCTGGGAGGGCGGCGAGAAGAGCGGCTGGGCCGCCTACCGGGGCGGGCTGCTGCTGAACCTCGCCAACCCCAAGGCGGCGATCTTCGCCATGTCCTTCCTGCCGCAGTTCGTGCCCCGGGGAGCCCCGCACCTGCCCGCCATGATCGGCCTCGCCGCGCTGTGGGCGGTCTACGAGATCGGTTACTACGGCCTGTACGTGTGGTTCGTCGGCCGGCTGCGGACCGTGCTCTCCCGCGCCGGGGTGCGCCGGCGCCTGGAACAGGTCTCCGGGGGCGTGCTGCTGCTCCTCGGCGTGCGCCTCGCCCTGGAGAGCTGACGCCATGACCGGCGAAGGCGCCCCAGGACCCGCAGACCGGTCGCGCCGCCCCCGCTGTCCGGGCAGGATGCTGCCCGTAGTCCCTTGTGGTCCCTCAACCCGCCCAGGGAGGCCCGGATGACCGGCACCGCGCCCGCGCCCTTCACCGCCGACGACTACCGGGCCCGCATGGACCGCGCCGCGCGCGCCGCGGCCGACGCCGGTCTCGCCGGGCTTCTCGTGGCCCCGGGGCCGGACCTGGTGTGGCTGACCGGCTACACGCCCCCCGCGGCCACCGAACGGCTCACCCTGCTGGTCCTCGCCCCCGGACGCGCCCCCGTCCTGGTCGTCCCCACCCTGGAGGCGCCCGACGCGGCGAGGGCACCCGGCGCGGGCGCCCTGAGCCTGCGGGACTGGACCGACGGCAAGGACCCCTACGCCGCCACCGCCGCGCTCCTCGACGTCAGCGGGCGCTTCGGGATCAGCGACAACGCCTGGGCGATGCACCTGCTCGGCCTGCAGCGGGTGCTGCCCGGCACCAGCCACGTCTCCCTCACCGAGGCCCTGCCGATGCTGCGCGCGGTCAAGGACGCGGCGGAACTGGACCTGATGGCGGCCGCGGGCGCGGCCGCCGACGCGACGTTCGAGGAGATCAGGAAGGTTCCCTTCGCGGGTCGCACGGAGTCCGAGGTCGGCGCCGACCTCGCCGGTCTGCTGCGGCGCTTCGGCCACTCCCAGGTCGACTTCACCATCGTCGCCTCCGGCCCGAACGGCGCCAACCCGCACCACGAGGTCGGCGACCGGGTCATCGAGCGCGGCGACATGGTCGTCCTCGACTTCGGCGGTCTCAAGGACGGGTACGGCTCCGACACCTCCCGCACCGTGCACGTGGGCGAGCCCACCGACGAGGAGCGCCGGGTGCACGACCTGGTCCGCGAGGCCCAGGAGGCCGGGTTCCGGGCGGTGCAGCCGGGCGCGGCCTGCCAGGAGGTCGACCGGGCCGCCCGCGCGGTCATCGAGGCCGCCGGGTACGGCGAGTACTTCATCCACCGCACCGGGCACGGCATCGGCGTCACCACGCACGAGCCGCCGTACATGATCGAGGGCGAACGACAGCCGCTCGTGCCCGGTATGTGCTTCTCGGTGGAGCCCGGCGTCTACCTTCCCGGCCGGTTCGGGGTGCGGATCGAGGACATCGTGACGGTCACCGAGGACGGCGGCCGGCGGCTGAACACCACCGACCGCGAGATGGTCATAGTGGACTGAGCGACCCAGCAGCCTCCGCACACCCCCGAGCGACAACGGCGCGACCATGACCCAGGCACCGACACCCACCGCGGACACCGTCCGCCGGCTGGTCAGTTCCCTGCTCAAGGACGGCGGGGGGACGGCCGGTCCGGAGGTGCGGCCCGTCGCCGCGGGCGCAGAGCACTCCACCTGGTGGGTCGGCACCCGCCATGTGCTGCGCCTCGCCCCCGACCGCGAGGCCGCCCTGCGCCAGCGCCGGGAACTGCGGCTGCGCGACCTCGTCCGACCCCACCTCCCGCTCGCCGTCCCGGCCAGCGTGGCGCACGGCGAGTGGGCGCCGGGGCTGACGTACACGCTCGACACCAGGGTGCCGGGCGGCACGGCGGAGGAGCACGACGTCTCCGCCGTCGGCGAAGCGGACCTCGCGGGGCTGCTCACCGGGCTGCGCGAGGTGCCCGTACGGCAGGCCGAGACGCTCGGCGTCCCGCGCACCGCCCCGCGCTCCCTGGAGGGCCTGCGCCGGGCGGCCGAGAAGGCCGCCCACCTGCTCGCCGGAACCGACGAGTCCGATTCGGTACGGCTGCACCAGCTCAGCTCCGCGGCCGCCGTCCAGCTCGCCGCGCAGCCCGGCACCGCGGTCCTCGTCCACCACGGCCTTTGGGGCGAGCACCTCGTCGTCAGCGCCGACGGGCGGGTGCGCGGCGTCCTCGACTGGACCGACGCGGCCGTCGGCGACCCCGCCGAGGACATCGCGGGCCTCGCGGTCGCCGTCGGCTCCCCGGCCGCCGTCCGCGCCGCCACCCTCGCCGGGTACGGCGCCCGCCCCTGCCTGCGGGGCCTGTGGCTGGCCCGCTGCGACACGGTGATCCGCCTCGCCACCCACCTCGAACGGGGCGACCCGGCCCCCCTCCCCGTGCTCGGCCTCCAACTCCACCGCGCCTGGGAGCCGATCCTGCTGGAACGAGTGACGGAACTACGGGAGACCGAAGGCGGCGAGGAGCCGTAACCCCACCGGCTCGGCCTTGCCCGCAGGCCCCGCCCTGTCACCCGCCCCCGCACGGGACCTGCCGGGGCCGTGGTCAGGGGGCCCGAGGGACCTGCCGGAGTCCCCGGCCGGGGACCCGCGTGCGGCAGCTGCGGAGCCCCGGTTGGGTACGCGAGGGGAACTTGCACGACCCCCGTTTCGGTGGCCCGCGCACTGGGCCTTCAGAGCCCCGGTTCACCGAGCCGCGTGCGGCAGCTGCAGAGCCTCGGTTAACCGCCCGCGCGCGGGCTTGCACGAATCCCCGTTGGCGGTATGCGTACTGGGGCCTTCAGAGCCCCGATCCGGCAGCCCGCGCGCGGCAGCAGAGCCCTGGTTGGCCCGCGTGCGGAACCTGCGCCCCCCGTTCACCGGCCCGCGTGCGGGGCCTTCAGAGCGCCGGTTCGCAGGCCCGCGTGCGGGAGCTGCAGGGCCCCGGTCCGGCGGCCCGCGCGCGGCAGCAGAGCCCTGGTTGGCCCGCGTGCGGAACCTGCGCCCCCCGTTCACCGGCCCGCGTGCGGGGCCTTCAGAGCGCCGGTTCGCAGGCCCGCGTGCGGGAGCTGCAGAGCCCCGGTTCACCGGCCCGCGCGCGGGACCCGCACCAGCCCCGTTCGCCGCGGGCGCGGTGGGCTTTTGTCAGCTCTGGAGGAGGATCACGGCCGATTCGCCGGGTACGTGCAGGACCCCGTCGGTGCCCGGGGCCCGTACCGGCTCCCACGCGGCCAGTACCTGTGCCTCGCGGGGGCCCAGCGGGATCGCCGCCGGTTCCTTCGCGAGGTTCACCGCGACCCGTACGTCACCGCGGCGGAAGGCGATCCAGCGGTCCTGCTCGTCGTAGGCGACCTTGATGTCGCCGAGGTCGGGGTCGGTGAGGTCGGCCTGTTCGTGGCGCAGGGCGATGAGACGCCGGTACCAGTCGAGCACGCGCGCGTGGGGCTCGCGTTCCGGCTCGCTCCAGTCGAGGCAGGAGCGGTCCCGGGTCGCCGGGTCCTGCGGGTCCGGCACGTCCTCCTCGGCCCAGCCGTGCGCCGCGAACTCCCGCCGCCGGCCCCGCCGTACCGCCTCGGCGAGCTCCGGGTCGGTGTGGTCGGTGAAGAACTGCCAGGGCGTCCCCGCCGCCCACTCCTCGCCCATGAACAGCATCGGCGTGAAGGGTGCCGTCAGGACGAGGGCGGCCGCGCAGGCCAGCAGGCCGGGGGAGAGGGTGGCGGACAGGCGGTCGCCCTGGGCGCGGTTGCCGACCTGGTCGTGCGTCTGGGTGTAGCCCAGCAGCCGGTGCGCGGCCACGCGCGTGGTGTCCAGCGGGCGCCCGTGACGGCGGCCCCGGAAGCTCGAGTACGTGCCGTCGTGGAAGTAGCCGCCGGTGAGCGTCTTGGCGACCGCGGCCAGCGGCGCGCGCCCGAAGTCGGCGTAGTAGCCCTGCGCCTCGCCGGTCAGCGCGGTGTGCAGGGCGTGGTGGAAGTCGTCGTTCCACTGCGCGTCCAGCCCGAGGCCGCCCTCCGCGCGCGGGGCGATCAGCCGCGGGTCGTTCAGGTCGGACTCGGCGATCAGGAACAGCGGGCGCCCCAGGTCGCCCGAGAGGGCGTCCACGGCGGTCGACAGCTCCTCCAGGAAGTGGCACGCGCGCGTGTCCGCCAGCGCGTGCACCGCGTCCAGCCGCAACCCGTCGATCCGGTAGTCCCGCAGCCAGGACAGGGCACTGTCCACCAGATACGTCCGTACCTCGTCCGAGCCGGGCGCGTCCAGGTTCACGGCGGAACCCCACGGCGTGTGGTGCGTGTCCGTGAAGTACGGCCCGAACGCCGGCAGGTAGTTGCCCGACGGCCCGAGATGGTTGTGCACGACGTCCAGGACCACCCCCAGTCCCAGCTCGTGCGCCCGGTCGACGAACCGTTTCAGCCCCTCGGGCCCGCCGTACGGCTCGTGCACGGCCCACAGCGAGACGCCCTCGTACCCCCAGCCGTGCCGCCCCGGGAACGGGCACAGCGGCATCAACTCGACGTGCGTGACGCCCAGTTCCACGAGATGACCGAGCCGCTCGGCGGCGGCGTCCAGGGTGCCCTCACGGGTGTACGTGCCCACGTGCAGCTCGTACAGCACGGCGCCCGGAAGCTGCCGTCCCGCCCACTCGGAGCGCCACGTGTACCCGCCCTGGTCGACGACCGCGCTCAGCCCGTCCGGGCCGTCCGGCTGGCGGCGCGAGCGCGGGTCGGGCAGCACGGGACCGTCGTCCAGCGCGAACCCGTAGCGCGAGCCGTCCCGCGCGTCGGCCTCGCCCCGCCACCAGCCCTCCCGCTCCGGATCGCGCTCCAACGCGCGCGTGGCGCCGTCGCAATGGAGCGTCACACGGCCGGCCTGCGGTGCCCACACCTCGAACTGCACGGACGGTTCCCCTTCGTCTGCTCACCGTGATGTAGCCCGTCCATGGTGCTTCAAACGAGATCAGTACGCCTTCGAATCCTCCCTTTCCCCGCCGGTGTCGCCGGACACGCGCGCGTGGCGGCCGTGAATACGCGCGCGTGGCGGCCCTTTTCTCGTTTTCTGGACACCCGGGGTTCACTGACCGACAATCACCAACGTGACGTCGTCCTTCGAGTTCAACACGTACCCCGCGCGACTGTCCGACGCGGAGCGCGACAAGGCGCTGAAGGTGCTTCGGGACGGCGTCGCCATGGGGCGGCTCTCGCACGACACGTTCATCCGCCGCATGGAGCTGGCCCTCGCCGCCCGCCGCTCCGACGAGCTCGTGGCGCTCACCGCGGACCTCCCCCAGGAGAGCCGTCTTGCGCGCCTGGTCTTCGGCGGCGTGGAGGCCGTCTCCGGGTTCACCGTACGGCTGCGCAGGGCCTGGCAGGCCGAGCGTCTGCCCAAGCTGCTGCTGCCGCACCCGGCGGGCGGCCACCCGCTGCGCATCGGTCGGGATCCGGCCAACGGGCTGCGGCTGACCCACGAGACGGTCTCCCGCGTGCACGCCGAACTGAGCCGCCAGGGCGGCATGTGGGTGCTGCGGGACCTCGGTTCCACCAACGGCACCACGGTCAACGGACGGCGTGTCATCGGCGCCGCCGTGGTCCGCGAGGGCGACCAGGTCGGCTTCGGGCGGATGTCGTTCCGGCTCGCCGCCGACTGAGCCACCCCTTAGCTTTGGCCTGAGCATGACACGGCGTTGAGCTGCTGTGATGGCTCAAATCCCTTTCCTCTCCGCGGTGTTGACGTACCCCCCAACTCGTGACTGACTGTGCGTACGTCATGCACGTCAGGTGAGCCGACGGCACAGCATCGGGGAGGTGTGCCCTGCCGCCCCTCCTGCGCTATCCGACCGTCGACGAGCTCGGCGCGCGGGCGGCGGCACTGGTCGCCCGCCGCCCCCGTGACGCCCGTCTGCGCCGCGTCGGCACCTCCCGGGCCGGCATCCCCATGTGGCTGCTTTCCGTCGGTCACGGCAGCCGTCAGGCCCTCGTGGTCGCCGGTCCGCACGCCAACGAACCCGTCGGCGGCGCCACCGTGCTGCGGCTCGCCGAACGGGCCCTGGCCGACCCCCGGTTCACCGAGGGCGTCGACGCCACCTGGAACCTGCTGCTCTGCCTCGACCCGGACGGCCTGCGCCGCAACGAGGGCTGGCTGTCGGGCCCGTACACCCTCGGCCGGTACTTCCGGAACTTCTTCCGGCCCGGCTTCCACGAACAGCCCGAATGGCTGCCCGCCGGAGCGGCGGGGGCCGCCCTGCCGGAGACCCGCACCCTGCTCGACCTCCAGGACGAGCTGCGGCCCTTTCTGCAGTGCTCGCTGCACGGCGTCGACGTCGGCGGCGGTTTCGTCGAACTCACCCGCGACCTGCCCGGCCTCGCCCAGCGCGTCGCGCTCACCGCCGCCCGCCTCGGCGTCCCGCGCGAACTGGGCCCCTACGACACCCTGTACTGGCCGAACATCGGTCCGGCCGTCTACCGAATCCCGCCGCCCCGCCCCGGCGACCTGGCCGCCGCCATCACCGAGGCCGCCGTCGAGTCGACCTGGTACCACCCGCACCGGTACGGCACGGTCACGGCCGTCGTCGAGGCCCCCATGTGGGGCGTGGCCGCCGTCGAGGACGGCTCCCCGCCCGCCGACCGCGCCGCCGTGCTGCGCACGGTCAGCCACACCCTGCGGCGCGACGCGCAACTGCTGGAGCGGCTCCTCGCGCGGATGCGCCCGCACACCACGGGCGCGCCGGACGCGGCCCGCCTGCTCGCCCCGGTGGACGACTATTTACTGGTCTGCCCCGGACTCGCCGACACCTGGGACCCCGACATCGCCGACGGGACGCGCCCGCTCCCGCCGCTGAGCACCGCCCATCTGGCCGCCCTGCGCATCGCCGGCCGGCGGCTCGCCCTGCGCACGGCGGGCCTGCTGCACCAGCTCGTCACCGGCGCCGGACGCGATCCGGCCGGGGTGCTGCCCGACCTGGACCGGCTCATCGGCGAGTGGTGCGCCGACTACCTCGACGGCTGCGGGGCCCGCTGGATCCCGGTCGCGCGCCAGGTCGAGTACCAGTCGAGCGTCGTCCTGCACGCGTTCGAACTCGCCGAACGGTACCCGCCCGCGTGCTCCCGTTCGGGTGAGCCGGGGTGGGGTTCCGGGGCCGCCGTGCCGATGCACTTGGAATGACGATCAGCACCACAGCGAAAGCGGTACGCGGCGCTCTGCTCGCGGCCGCGCTGCTCCTCGCCGCCGCGCCACTGGCCCAGGCGGCGCCCGGCCACCACCTGCCGGGCAACTGGCTCTACCTCACCGTCACCCAGGGCGACTCACGTGCCGACGGCACCCGGGGCTCCCTGCTGCTGTGCGATCTGCCCCACAGGCACGCGCGCGCGGCCAGGGCCTGCGCCGATCTGGCGGCGGTCGGCGGCGACATCGGCGCGCTCCCGGCCAGGGACGTGATGTGCCCGATGATCTACGCGCCGGTCACCGTGCACGCGCGCGGAAGGTGGAGCGGCCGGGCGGTCGAGTACGCCCACACCTTCCCCAACCGGTGCGCCATGCGGGCACGCACGGGGGAGGTGTTCGCGCTCGACGGGTGACGCGAGCGGGGGCCGCATCCGCTCGTCGCGGCCCCGGCCTTGTGCCGCGGGCCCCGCACGCGCGCGTGGGCGCTGTTTCTCAGGCGGTCTCCTCGCGCGCGTGCAGGGCGGCCGCCACGACCGTGCGGGACTGGTGCTCCACCTGGTGCTCCAGGGGCACCCAGCGGGCGCGGAAGCGTTCGGCGAAGGAGTCGCTCCAGGTCGCCACGAGCCGCTCCAGGTGGGGTGCCGCACGGTCGTCGGTCTCCCGCAGGACCCGCAGCAGCATCGCGGCCGCCCGCAACGGCAACCGCCGCCCGAACGCGTCCACGCTCCCGACGTACGCCATGGTGTCGTCGGCGGGCGGGGTGTGCATCCAGTCCGCGGCCAGCCCCGGAACCAGCTCCAGCGCCCACCTCGCGGACCGCAGCAGCGGCCCGTCGACGCCCTCCAGGCGCGGCAGCGCGTCGGTGAGCACCCGCTCCACCTCCAGCCCGTCCCGCAGCAGCCGCCGCGCCAGCCGGCGTATCGCGGCGGCCGGCGCGGGATGCGGCGCCGGGTCGTCCACCAGGTCGCTCGCCCACATCGGCACCTCGACGACCGCGGTCAGGCCGCCGTAGCGGTGGGTGTGGTACCAGGTGCTTTGCCGCGCGTCGTCCGGCATGCTCGGGTACGCGGCCCCCGCGCCCGGCGACGGCATCACATGCACGCCCGGCCCGGACGCGGACCAGCCCGCGGCGTCCGAGGCGCCCGTCTCCACCGGGATGTGCAGCTGGGCGGCGGACTTGGCGAACGGTTCGGCGAGCCCCGGGATGTCCTTCGTCAGCTGCACCCAGCTGCCGCCCAGGTCGGTCCCGTGCAGCGTCACCTGGAGGTAGGGCCGCAGCTCGTCGATGACCCGGGTCAGCGCCCGGGTCTCGGGCGGCAGGCGGTGCGGCGGCAGCACCGCCGGCGACCACTCCGGCTGCTCCTCGGCGGCCGGCCGGAAGAAGCCGAGGTGGTAGTCGAGCAGACTGCGCGGCGCCGGGGTGACGTGGAGGCTGGCGCCGTCGGGGTCGGCGCAGAGCAGGAAGTGCCAGGAGGTGTCGGTGCGCAGCTCCCGCTCCCGCAGCACCCGTTCGGCAAGTGCGAGGAGGGTGGAGCCGCCGGTCGGCTCGTTGGCGTGGGCGCCGGCGACGACCAGCACGGCCCGTCGGGCATGGCCCACGGACAGCAGGTGCAGGGGGCGCCCGGCGCGGGAGACACCCACCTGTCTCAGGGTGCACAGGGCGGGCCGATGGATGGCCAACGCCCTGGCGGACGAGACGAGTTGGGGCACGGTGGGGTAACGCAGCTGCGGCAGGAGACTCACCCCCGTCACGTCCGCCTGGCTTCGCAATCCGCAGTACCCCACGCTCTCCGCCCCCTGTCAAGGCCGCCCCGGGGGAGCCTGAAGGGGGCGCCCAGGTGCTTCACCTCCGGCCGGAACAACCGTGACCCCCCGCCCCAGAGGCTCTCCGCCCCCTGCCCTCAGTCGGAGTCCGTCCGCTCCAGCAGAGCCACCGGCAACCGTGCGAAAAGCTCCTCCACGCGTGCGTGCCCCGTGAACTCCCGCTGCGGAGCCAGCACGTCCGCCCAGCGTCCCGGTGGCAGCGGCAGCACGGTGTCCCGCCAGCCGCCGGCCTCCGCGAGCCGCAGGGACAGGCGGGTCACCGCCGTGACGGCCTTCCCGGAGCGCGTGAAGGCCAGACAGTGCTCCGCCGCGGGGCCCTCCGCGGCGAGCGGCGTGTACGTCGCCGCCTCCCCGAAGGCCCCGGGCCGCCGGGCGCGCAGCCCGAGGGCGGCCGCCGTCAGCGCCCCCTTGTCGCCGGGGGCGTCGGGCGGGAAGGACACCGGGCGACGGTTGTCCGGGTCGACGAGGGCCAGGTACTCGCTCTCCGTGCCCTGGTAGAGGTCCGGCACGCCGGGCATCGTCAGGTGGACCAGGGCCGCGCCGAGCACGTTGGCCCGGATGTGCGGCTCCAGCGCCTCCCGCAGGGCGCTGACGTGCTCGCCGGGCGCCCCGCACGGGCCCGCCGCGACGAACGCCGCCACCGCCTCCTCGTACGCCGGTTCCTGCTCGGTCCAGCTCGTGAACAGTCCCGCCTCGCGCACATGCTTCAGCAGCGCCCGCCGCACCCGCTCCTCGTCCGCCGGACCGAGCCCGAACACCGTCTGCCAGGCCGCCCACGCCAGCTGCGCGTCCGGTACGCCCTCACCGGTGCGCGTCACCTCCGCCAGGACGTCCGCCCAGCGCCCGGGGCACTCGGTGAGCACCTCCAGCGCCGCCCGTACGTCGGCGCTGCGCTTGGTGTCGTGCGTGGACAGCACCGTCCCGGTCGCCGGCCAGTCGCGCTGCACGCGCGCGCAGTACGCGTGGAACTCCTCCGGCGACAGCGCGGGGCCGCCCGGATTCCCGCCCACCTCGTTCGCCGACAGCAGCGGCACATAGCGGTAGTACGCGGTGTCCTCCACGGACTTGGCGCGCAGCGCGGACGCCGTCTGGGCGAACCGGGTGCGGAACTCGACGTGCTCGGGTCCGTCACCGCCCCGCCCGAGCAGCAGGCCCCGCACCACGTCCACGGCGCCGGCCTCCTCCGGGACGACGAAGGCCGGCCGTGCCTCGGCCGCGGCCTCCTCGGTGACCACGGAGGCGGCGTCACCGGAGGCGTAGGGCCGGTAGACCTCCAGCCGCACCAGCAGCTCCGTCAGGGCCGTGCGCAGCACCCAGGGGGCCCGGTCGCGCAGTCCGGGGTCGGGCGAGGTCGCGCACAGCCTGCTCGCCACCCGGGTCAGCCGGTCGACCTCGGCGGCCAGCTCGTGCGTGAGCACCTTGTACGCCGCCCGCCGCACCGTCGCCGCCCAGTCCCCGCCCCGGTCGGTCTGCGGGGCCGCGAACCGCCGGTACTGGCCGAGGAGTTCCCCGAAGCCCGCCGGGTCGGTGAACAGCCCGTCGACGTGCCGCAGGGCGTCGTACCCGGTGGTGCCCGCGACGGGCCAGGAGGCCGGGAGGTGCTCGCCGGCGGAGAGGATCTTCTCCACGACCGTCCAGCGGCCGCCGGTCGCCTCGTGCAGCCGCCGCAGATAGCCGTCCGGGTCGGCGAGCCCGTCCGGGTGGTCCACGCGCAGCCCGTCGACGACCCCCTCGTGCAGCAGCTGGAGGATCTTGTCGTGGGTGGCCTCGAAGACCTCCGGGTCCTCCACCCGCACCCCGATGAGCTCGGAGATGCTGAAGAAACGCCGGTAGTTGAGCTCCGTGCGGGCCAGCCGCCACCACACCGGGCGGTACCACTGGGCGTCCAGGAGCTGCGGCAGCGGCAGCTCCTCGGTGCCCTCGCGGAGGGGGAGGACATGGTCGTAGTAGCGCAGCACGTCCCCGTCGACGCGCAGCTCGCCGAGGACCGAGCCGAGCGGCCCGCCCAGCACCGGCAGCAGCACCTGCCCGCCCTGCGCCTCCCAGTCGATGTCGAACCAGCGCGCGTACGGCGACTTCGGGCCCTCCCGCAGCACCTCCCACAGGGCGCGGTTGTGCCGCGGCGCCATCGCCATGTGGTTCGGCACGATGTCCACGACCAGCCCGAGCCCGTGCTCGCGCGCCGTGCGCGCCAGCGCGCGCAACCCCTCCTCACCCCCCAGCTCCTCCCGCACGCGCGTGTGGTCGACGACGTCGTACCCGTGCGCGGAGCCGGGCACCGCCTCCAGGACGGGGGAGAGATGCAGATGGGAGACGCCCAGCGAGGCCAGGTACGGCACCGCCGTCGCGGCGGCCGCGAACGGGAACTCGGGCTGCAGCTGCAGCCGGTAGGTGGCCGTGGGCACCGGGGGGAGGGGACGCTCAGGTGTCATGCAGAGCTACGTACCCCTCCCGCCGGCTTTCGTGTCATGGCGCCCGCCACGCGTGCGTGCCCGGGTCGCTCACACGGGACGCTGCAGCACCGCCAGGCTCCGGTCCACCAGGGTCAGCCGGTCGCCGGCCTGCACCTTCGGGCCCGTGTCCGGCGGTACTCCGTCCGGGCGGGCGGTGTCGACCACCACCTGCCACTGCCGGCCGTGGTTGACCGGCACCACGAAGTCCAGCGTCTCGGGCGAGGCGTTGAACATCAGCAGGAACGAGTCGTCGGTGATCCGCTCCCCGCGTGCGCCGGGCTCGGAGATCGCGTTGCCGTTCAGGAACACGGCCAGCGCCGAGGCCTGCGCCGAGTCCCAGTCCTGCTGGGTCATCTCCCGGCCCTCGGGGGTGAACCAGGCGATGTCCGACAGCTCGTCGTGGGTGCCCTCCACCGGCCGCCCGTGGAAGAAGCGCCGTCGGCGCAGGACGGGGTGGTCCTTGCGCAGCCACACCATCGCGCGCGTGAAGGCCAGCAGCTGGGCGTCGAGCCCGTCGGAGTCCGGATCGGGCCACCGCACCCAGGACAGCTCGTTGTCCTGGCAGTAGGCGTTGTTGTTGCCCTGCTGGGTGCGGGCCACCTCGTCCCCGTGGCTGATCATCGGCACGCCCTGGGACAGCATCAGCGTGGCGATGAAGTTGCGCATCTGGCGGGCGCGCAGCTCCAGCACCGCCGGATCGTCGGTCTCGCCCTCCGCCCCGCAGTTCCAGGACCGGTTGTGGCTCTCGCCGTCCCGGTTGTCCTCGCCGTTGGCCCGGTTGCGCTTGTCGTTGTAGGACACCAGGTCGCGCAGGGTGAAGCCGTCGTGGCAGGTGACGAAGTTGATCGAGGCCAGCGGGCGCCGCCCGTCGTCCTGGTAGAGGTCCGAGGAGCCGGTCAGCCGGGACGCGAACTCCGCGAGCGCGCGCTGCTCGCCCCGCCACAGGTCCCGCACCGTGTCGCGGTACTTGCCGTTCCACTCGGTCCACAGCGGCGGGAAGTTGCCGACCTGGTAGCCGCCCTCGCCGACGTCCCAGGGCTCGGCGATCAGCTTCACCTGGGAGACCACCGGGTCCTGCTGCACCAGGTCGAAGAACGACGACAGCCGGTCCACCTCGTGGAACTGCCGGGCCAGGGTCGCCGCGAGGTCGAAGCGGAAGCCGTCGACATGCATCTCGGTGACCCAGTACCGCAGCGAGTCCATGATCAGCTGCAGCACGTGCGGGGACCGCATGAGCAGGGAGTTCCCCGTCCCCGTGGTGTCCATGTAGTAGCGGGGATCGTCGGTGAGGCGGTAGTACTGCGGGTTGTCGATGCCCTTGAAGGACAGCGTGGGGCCCAGATGGTTGCCCTCGGCGGTGTGGTTGTAGACCACGTCGAGGATGACCTCGATGCCGGCCTCGTGCAGCGCCCGGACCGCCGACTTGAACTCCAGGACCTGCTGGCCGCGGTCACCCCAGGAGGCGTACGCGTTGTGCGGGGCGAAGAAACCGATCGTGTTGTAGCCCCAGTAGTTGTTCAGGCCCATGTCGACCAGCCGGTGGTCGTTCACGAACTGGTGCACCGGCATCAGCTCCAGCGTGGTCACGCCGAGCTCCACCAGGTGCTCGATGATCGCCGGGTGCGCGAGCGCCGCGTAGGTGCCGCGCAGCTCCTTCGGCAGCCCCGGGTGCCGCATGGTCAGGCCCTTGACATGGGCCTCGTAGATCACCGTCTCGTGGTAGCCGCGCCGCGGCCGGCGGTCGTCGCCCCAGTCGAAGTACGGGTTGACCACCACCGACGTCATGGTGTGCGGCGCCGAGTCCAGGTCGTTGCGCTCCTCGGGCGCGTCGAAGTGGTAGCCGTACACCTCCTCGCCCCAGCGGACCGAACCACTGATCGCACGCGCGTACGGGTCGAGCAGCAGCTTCGCCGAGTTGCAGCGCAGTCCGCGTCCGGGGTCGTACGGACCGTGCACCCGGAAGCCGTAACGCTGCCCGGGCATGATCCCGGGCACGTACGCGTGCCGTACGAACGCGTCGCTCTCACGCAGTTCCACCGCCGTCTCCGAGCCGTCGTCGTGCAGCAGACACAGCTCTACTCGGTCCGCGGCCTCCGTGAAGACCGCGAAGTTGGTGCCGGCGCCGTCGTACGTGGCACCGAGCGGATACGCCTCGCCAGGCCAGACCTGCATGGATACGACTCTTTCAGGTGCGGAGCGCCCTCGTGGCGCCTTGGCGTCGAGTCTCCCCGAAACTGATGGAACCACCTATGACTTACGTCCCTCTTACCGATAGACCAGTGCATACGCGGTATGCCCGTTCCAAGGCTTACCGGTGGGGCAGACGAATACTCCCGTGACCGAAGGGGGAGTAGGGGGAGAATGTGCGCACGATAGTGCACCGCCACCTGGGCAAGATGGTGGCCGGTGCGGCCGTGGCGGTGGCCGCGACCGCCGTGATGGTCGCAGTCACGCTGCCGGGGACCGCGGGGGCCGACGAGTCCGGCGGGGCCGCCGGCGCGCGGACCGCGAACCAGGCGGCCCGGGCGGACGGCACACCCGCGCCCGGGGTCGTCCAGCAGGCGCCGGCCGAGGGGGACAAGGGCAAGGGCCTCGACCCGCTGACCGACGACGAGACCGAGCGGGTCGAGAAGATCGCGCTGAGCCCGCAGCTGCTCAACACCGGCGAGAACGTCCGGGGCGCCCGCGGACCGCAGCGCCTCACCGTCGAGCTGGCCGAGCCCGACACCGACCAGCCGGACAGCCTGACAGCGCCCCGGCGGGCGGACGTGACGTTCTACGACTACCGCGACGACAGCGTCGTCACCAGGACCGTCAACCTGGACACGGGCAAGGTCGAGGGGACCAGCACCCAGCACGACGTCCAGCCGCCGCTGAGCATCGCCGAGCAGACCGAGGCCGCCCGGCTGCTGATCGCCGACCCGCTGGGCGCGGGCCTGAAGGCCGACTACAAGGACGCCACCGGCAAGGAGCTCACCTCCCCGGACCAGCTGACGCTGACCAGCATGGTGTTCCGGGCCACCCCGGGCATCCGGCCGGCCGCGCTCGACAAGTGCGGCGAGCACCGCTGCACCCGGCTGTTCCCGAAGGTCAAGAACGGCGCCTGGATCGACACCCGGGACTTCGTGATCGACCTCAGCGCCCGCAAGGTCGTCCGGATCGGCTGACCCGGCCTCCGTCCACCTTTCACACCCGCATCTCCTGTAAGGGAGCCATTCCTTCATGCGCGTCAACAGAGACAGCCGTGCCCGCCAGGGGGCGCTGCGCAGGCGGGCCATGGTGGGCCCGCTCGCGGTCGGACTCGTCCTCGGCGGCACGGCGTCCGCCCACGCCTTCGCCGACCACAAGGAGGCCGCCGCCCCGGCCGCCGCCCCGGCGTGCAGCGCGGCCTACCAGATCGAGCAGAAGCTCTCCACCGGGACGACCTGGCGCATGTGCTGGCGCTTCGAGAGCAGGTCCGGGGTCATGCTGGACGACATCTCCTACCAGCCGCCGGGCGAGTCCCAGCCGATCAAGGTGCTGAACAACGCCAAGCTCGCCCAGATCGACGTGCCCTACGACGACGGCAGCATCGAGTACAACGACGTCACGGACTACAGCTTCGGCAACGGCCTGCTGAACCTCACGCCCGCCGAGTGCCCGGGCGGCACCATCAAGACCGTCAAGGTGCCCGAGCCCTTCTACTCGGACTCGCCGAACATCAAGGGCCTGTGCGCCACCACGCGCTCGCGCGGACACGCCTACCACATGCTCTCCGACGCCAACAAGACCTACCAGGCGCAGGGCAAGGACCTGCTGCTCTACACGGTCAACAAGGTCGGCTGGTACGAGTACATCACCGAGTGGCGCTTCCAGGACGACGGCACGATGACCATGAACGCCGGCGCGACGGGCAGCCTCTCGCCCGACGACTACGACGCGGGCGACGGCCGCGGCTGGCCCATCGGCAAGGGCGCCCGCGCGTACGCCACCAGCCACAGCCACAACATCTTCTGGCGGCTCGACTTCGGTCTCGACGGCTCCTCCAAGGCCAAGGTCGAGCAGTACGACTCGGTCGTCAGCCCGCCGGTGGGCGGCCAGCAGGCGCCGACCAACAAGACGACGCTGACCAAGGTCACCAAGGAACTGGCCGGCGACGCCAAGGACATGCGCTGGTGGCGGGTGGTCAGCACGGCCGGCAAGAACAAGGACGGCCACGCGCGCTCGTACGAGATCGTGCAGGGCCCGACGGCCAAGTACCTGGGGCACAACCTCACCAAGCACGACGTGTACTTCACCGAGTACAACCCGTGCGAGCAGTACGCCAGCGGCAACCCGCTCAACTGCGGTGCCGGACACGGCAAGTCGGTCGACACCTGGGTGAACGGGCAGACCCTGACCCACCCGATCGTCTGGGTCAACGTCGGCTTCCACCACATCGCCCGGGACGAGGACCAGCAGCCGATGCCGGTCCACTGGCAGGGCTTCTCCATCGCCCCGCGCGACGTCACCGCTATGAATCCGCTCACTCCGGCCGCCCTCGCCGGTGAGAACGGACACTGGCACTAAGGTAGTTGAGAATCGACCTGCCCATCCTGCTGCACCGCCGCCCGCTCGCGGAGTACGCTCCTTGATCGTCGACCTGGGGTGTGCTCGGGGGAGTGGAAGGCGGTGCTTGGGTGGGCTCGGGAGGGCTGGAGCTGCCCCCTGGTGACGAGGGTCACGAGGGGAACTCCCAAGACGTCCCGCCCGGCACGGTGTCCCTGGCCAGGCCCATGGAGACCGGTTCCATCGGGCCGGAGCTGGACTGGGACGCCGAGGCCTGGCGCGAGGTGCGTGTACGCGCCCAGCGAGCCGGCCGCGCCTACATCTGGCTGAACCTCGTCGAACAGCGGCTGCGCGCGGTCGTGGCCGCCGTTCTGCGCCCCATCTACGAACCGGTCCACGGCGACGAGTGGGTGATCGCCGCGGCCGGACCGGCCGGCCAGGAGTGGGTGCAGCGGGCGGTCGCGGTACGCGAAGTCAGCCGCCGCAAGGGCTACTTGCTCGACCCGGCCGACGACAACGTCCTCAGCTTCCTCACCCTGCCCCAGCTGCGCGAGCTGATGGTGCAGCACTGGCCGTGCTTCGAGCCGTACATAGACGACCGCCGCGACGTCGAACTGGCCCTGGACGAGCTGGAGGTGACCCGCAACGTCGTCTCCCGCAACCGGGCCCTGTCCGAGGCCGTCCTGAACCAGGCCGAACGGGCCTCGGCCCGGCTGCTGGACATGCTCGGCGCGGCCGGCGACGTGCCCTCGGCCCGCCGGCTGCCCGTGGACGCGGTGGAGGACCTGGTCGGCGACCGGTACGCGGACGTGGTCGCCGTGCACCCCGACCGGGTGCGGCTGCTGCGCCAGTTCCCCGCCGAGGACATCTTCGGCGGCGCCCGCCGCCTGGACGCCGTGGGCATCGGCCTCAACCTGCTCGTGCAGAACTTCTCCGGCCGCCGGCTGGTCCGCCTGGCCGAGGCGGGCTGCCGGGTGCGGCTGCTGTTCCTCAACCCGGCCTCCAGCGCCGTCAAGCGCCGCGAGCGCGAACTGGGCATGAAACGCGGCGAGTTGAGCCGCTCGGTCGAGATGAACATCCTGCACATGCGCCGGGTGCGCTCCCGGCTGCGCGATCCCGGCGCCTTCGAGATCCAGGTCTACGACGAGACACCGCGCTTCTCCGCCTACCTGGTCGACGGCGACGGCTCGGACGGCATCGCCGTCGTGCAGTCCTATCTGCGCAGGTCCCGGGGGATGGAGGCGCCGGTGCTCGTGCTGCGCAACGGCAACCGCGTGGTCAAGTCGGACGAGAAGAGCGAAGGGGTCGACAACGGACTCTTCCCGACATACCGCGAGGAGTTCGAGACGACGTGGGTGGATTCGCGCCCGGTGTCCTGAACTGTCCGGGGCGGTAGGGCCTGGAACAGGCCCTGAGCGGAACGCGGTCCCCTGATTGTCAGTGGCCCATGGGAAGGTGGAGACCACTGGGGGAAAGCACCACCAAGAAGGGGGGCCGCCCATGGGCTGGCACCGGGAGCTGCTGATCGGCTTCGACCTGGAGACGACCGGGACGGACCCGCGCGAGGCGCGCATCGTCACGGGGGCCGTGATCGAGGTCAGGGGCGGGCAGCCCATAGGGCGCCGGGAGTGGCTGGCGGACCCGGGCGTGGAGATCCCGGCGGACGCGGTGGCGGTCCACGGGATCAGCAACGAACGGGCGGCCGCCGAGGGCCTGCCCGCCGACCGCGTGGCGGACGCCATCGCGGACGTCCTCACCACCTACTGGAAGAACGGCGTTCCGGTCGTCGCCTACAACGCGGCCTTCGACCTCAGCCTGCTCTCCGCCGAACTGCGGCGCCACCAACTGCCGTCCCTGCGCGACCGCCTGGGCGGCCTCGATCCCGCCCCCGTCGTCGACCCGTACACCATCGACCGCCGGGTGGACCGCTACCGCCCCGGCAAGCGCAACCTCGAAGCCGTCTGCACCGAGTACGGCGTCGCGCTCGACGCCGCACACAACGCCTCCGCCGACGCCCTCGCCGCGGCCGGACTGGCCTGCGCGATAGCCGACCGTCACCCCAAGATCGCGGCCCTCGGCCCGGCGGAACTGCACCGCCGCCAGATCGAGTGGTATGCCGAGTGGGCGGCGGACTTCCAGAAGTTCCTGCGCGGCAAGGGCGACGCCACCGCCGTGGTCGACGGCACATGGCCGCTGCGGGAGTTGACGGACGAGCCGGTGTGAGCGCCGCTCAGGCCGGCGCGGGTGTCGAGACCGGCACGACACGGGGCCGCGCGACCCGCTCGTAGTCCGCACCGGACAGGCGCAGCGACCGGTCCAGACGGGCCGCGTTGAAGTACAGCCGCGGCCGCCCGACGACCTCCGGGTCGGCGACCAGCTCCAGTTCGGGATCGAAGCTGAACGGCAGCACGGTCCCGGGCACCGCCCGCGCCAGCCGCTCGGCCGTCCCCGCGTCGCTGAAGCCGGCGTACCGGGCCGCGTACAGCGTCCGTACGGCGTCCAGGTCCACGCGCCGGTCACCGGGGACGACCGCCAGCACGTGCCGGGTCGTGCGGCGGTCGACCTTGACCCGCAGCACGATGCACTTCGCGGCCTCCGACACCGGATGCCCGCGCAGCGCGCTGACGGCCTCGGTGGTGCCCTCCGGGGCATGGTCGATCAGCTCGTAGTCGGCACGCGCGCTGTCGAGCAGGCCGATCAGACGCTGGTAGGTGTCGTGGTCGTGGTCCGGCATCGGACGTCCTTGTCGTGTGCGGGGACTTCGGTTTCGCGTGGGGCGGCGGTGCGATGGGCGCGTTCGATCGCCTGGCCCCAGTAGGTCCCACCGACCATCAGGGCCGCGCCGAGGGCGGTGAGCAGGGTGAGCCGCTCACCACCGAGGGCGATGCCCACGGCGACGGCCCAGACCGGCTCCGTGCCCAGCAGCAGACTGGCCCGGCTGGCGGAGGTGCGCTGCACGGCCCAGGTCTGCGCGAGAAAGGCGAACACACTGCAGAACAGCGCGAGATACACGAGCTGGAACCAGGTCGCCGTACCGGCCCGGGCCAGGTCCGGCATACCGGGCACGGCGACCGGCAGGAACAGGGCGGTGCCGACGAGCGTCTGCACGGTGGTCAGACGCAGCGGACGCACGGCCCGGCCGACGGTCAGCCGACCCACCAGCGCGACATGCCCGGCCCGGACCACCGCGGCCCCCAGCATCAGCACGTCACCCAGCCGCGGGGCGTGGAACCCGTGACCGGACATGAGCAGCCCGACGGCCACCACACACACCCCGGCGGCGGCGAAGAAGACCGGAGGCGGCCCACCGCGCCGACGGTCGAGGAGCGGGGTGAGCACGATGGTCAGGCTGATGATCAGCCCCGCGTTGGCGGCGCTGGTGTGGGCGACACCATACGTCTCCACGACCAGCACCGCGGCCTGCGTCACCCCCAGCGGCACGCCGAGCCGCAGCTCGTCGCGCGTCCACCGGCGCGGCCCCGGACCCACGGAGACCAGCCCGAGACAGGCGAGCGCGGACAGGGCGTACCGCGCGAACAGCACCACCAGGACGGGCAGGGCGGAGGTGGCCGTCTGGGCCGACAGATAGCTCGAACCCCAGACGACGGCAACCAGGAGAAGTACCGCATCGGTACGGCGGACGTCGGACATGGACCCACCGTGCACCGCGACCGTCCATGAAGCCCAGTACCAGTCTCTAAAACGATCTTTTAGAAGTCCTACATCGTGCTCCTAGACTGCAGCCATGGACGAACGGCAACTGCGGATCCTGCGGGAGCTCGGCGAACTCGGCAGCGTCACCGCGGTCGCCGAGGCGCTGCTGGTCACCCCCTCGGCGATCTCCCAGCAGCTACGGCTGCTGCAGCGCGCGATCCCGGTGCCGCTCACCGAGCGCCAGGGACGCCGGCTGGTGCTCACGGACGCCGGGCAGACCCTGGCCGGCGCGGCGATCGAGGTGGAGTCGGCACTGGAGCGGGCCCGGCACAGCGTCGAGGAGTTCCTGAACCGGCCCGACGGCCAGGTGTCGGTGGCCGCGTTCCACAGCGCGGGCGCGGCCTTCTTCCCGCTCCTGCTGCGCGCGCTCGACGGCCCGGACCACCCCGTCCTGGCACTCGCAGACGAGGACGTGACGCAGAGCGACTTCCCCCGCCTCACCCGGGAGTACGACCTGGTCCTGGCCCACCGCCTGGACCACGCCCCGCCCTGGCCGGACACGGTGACGGCGACGACGCTCCTGCGTGAACCCCTCGACGTCGCGATGCCGGCCGACCACCCCCTCGCCGCCAGACGCCGGGTGACTCCGCGCGACGTGGCCGACCAGCCCTGGATCACCGTGCACGACGGGTTCCCGGTCATGGCCACCATCGAGGCGATCGGCGCGGCAGCCGGCCGCCGCCTCCACCTCGCCCACCGCATCAACGAGTTCGCGGTGGCGGCGGAGGCCGTAGCGGCGGGCGGCGGCCTGGCCCTGATGCCCCGCTGGACGACCCGCCCGCACCCGGACCTGGTCCTGAGACCCCTGAGCGGAGTTCGGGCCAGACGCCACATCGACGTCCTCCACCGCCCGGAACGCACGGCCAGGGCGGCGGTCCGAAGGGTCCTGACGGAGCTACGGCAGGCGGCGCGAAGAATCCAGATCAGAGATGAAGACAGTGGGACGACGCGCCCCGAAGGGGCGCAGGGCGGTATCGAACCTGCGGCTACCGCCGCGCGGGCGCGAGCAGCCACAAGAAGCCGGCAGTCGCCCGGCCATGAACAGCCCCCCACTCATTGAGCGCTCAGAACGAATACCACCGCACCGCCTCGTCCCCCTCCCGCAACGACGCCACCCGCCGCTCGAACTCGACCAACGCCGCGGGATTGCTGGGCGCATGCTGAGCCACCCACGCACAGCTCGCCGTCTCCCGAGCCCCCCGCAACACCGAGCACCCCTCCCACTCCCGCACATCCCACCCGTAAACAGCCACGAACCCGTCATAAGCCGCTGCCGGCACCCCGTACCGGTCCCGCGACAGAGCCATCACCACCAGATCGTGCTCCCGCAGATCCGCCGAGAACGTCTCCAGATCCACCAGCACCGGCCCCTCCGGCCCGACGTACACGTTCCGGGGCAACGCGTCCCCGTGAATCGGCCCCGGAGCCAGCCGCGGCGTCAACGCGGCCGCGGCCGCCGCGAACCCGTCCCGCCGCTCGCGCAGATACGCCGCGTCCGCCGGATCGATGGCATCCCCCGCCAGCCGCAGCCACCGCTCCACCCCGCCCAGCAACTCCCGTGACGGCAGGGCGAACGGAGGCGAGGGCAGCGCGTGCACGACCCGCAGCAGTTCGGCCAGATCCCGTGGTTCGGCGGGCCGTACGGGATCCGGCAGACGGTGCCACACGGTCACCGGATGCCCCTCGACCGACAACGGCTTCGGCTCAGCCGCCCGTACGGCCGCGACCCCCTCCTCGGCCAGCCACAGCGCGACGTCCACCTCCCGCCGCGCCCGCTCCAGCAGCTCAGCGTCCCGGCCCACCTTGACCACCAGGTCACCGGCGGCGAACACCGCGTTCTCGCCCAGGGCGAGCAGCTCCGCCGTCGCGGGCAGCACCCCCGCCGCGCTCAGTACGTCCCGCGCCGTCGCCTCGTCCATCGCCCGCCTCCGTGTCCGGCCTCGTGGTGGCGTCGCGTTCTCGCCAACCGCGGGTCAGTCTCGCATCCGCACAGGTCCGGGACGTGTGCCCGCGCCCTTGACGGGACACACGGCTTTCACGACCATGACCGGGCTCGACTGTCCCGTACACGAAGAGCGTCCCGTACACAGAGGGGAACCTGTGGCAGCGGAGATCGATGCGGGGAGGGTGGGGGAACGCCCCGCCGACCGTGCCGTCTGGTTCCTCGTCCTGCCCGCCCTGATCCCCATCCTCGTGCTGAGCGTCGGCCCCCTTCTCTACGGCGTCCTGCTGGCCTTCACCGACTCCCAGTCCGGCCGGACCGAGCCGAGCCGGTGGATCGGCGGCCTCAACTTCCAGGACCTCCTGCACGACACGCTGTTCTGGGAGTCGTTCCGGATCGGGCTGGTGTGGGCCGTGGCGGTGACCGTGCCGCAGTTCCTGCTCGCCCTCGGTCTCGCGCTGCTGCTCAACGAGGACCTGCGGCTGCGCTGGCTGGCCCGCGCCCTCGCGATCGTCCCGTGGGCGATGCCCGAGGTCGTCGTCGGGATCATGTGGCGGCTGGTCTACAACCCCGACGCGGGCGTCCTCAACGAGACCCTGCGCCACCTCGGCCTTGGCGAGGGCCACGACTGGCTCAGCGGGCTTGCGACCGCGCTGCCCGCCGTGGTCGTGGTCGGCGTGTGGGCGGGCATGCCGCAGACCACCGTCGCGCTGCTCGCCGGACTGCAGAACACCCCGCGCGAACTGCACGAGGCGGCTGCGGTGGACGGCGCGGGCGCCTGGCGCCGCTTCCGCACGGTGACATGGCCGGCGCTGAGACCCGTCGCCCTCGCCATCACCGCCCTCAACCTGATCTGGAACTTCAACTCCTTCGCGCTGGTCTACGTGCTGACCAACGGCGGTCCGGGCGGCCGTACCCGGCTGCCGATGCTCTTCGCCTACGAAGAGGCCTTCCGGTACGGGCAGTTCGGGTACGCGGCGGCGATGGGCTGCGTGATGGTCGCGGTCATCTCGGTGCTGCTCGCCCTGTTCCTCGCGGGCCGACTGAAGGGAGGCGGCGACGCATGAGAGTCAACTCCCGTATCCGGGCCGGTCAGTACGTCGCCCTGCTCGCGTATCTCGTCTTCCTCGCCTTCCCCTTCCTCTGGTTGCTCTCCACCGCCTTCAAGTCACCTCGTGAGCTGGGCAGTCCGCATCCCACCTGGATTCCCCGCCACCCCACGCTCGGCAACTTCCGCCAGGCCTTCGACGAGCAGCCGCTGCTGCACGCGGCCCTCAACTCCCTGCTCGCGGCGGCCGGCGCGGCCCTCGTCGCCGTACTGATCGCCACCCCGCTCGCCTATGTCATGGCCCGGCGCCGCACCGCACTGACCCGGGCCGCCACCGGCTGGGTCGTGGTCAGTCAGACGTTCCCGCTGGTCCTGGTGATCATCCCGCTGTTCCTCGTGCTCAAGAACCTGCGGCTGATCGACTCACTGGCCGGGCTGACCCTCGTGTACGTCGTGTGGGCGCTGCCCTTCGCGCTGTGGATGCTCGCAGGGTACGTCCGCGCGGTGCCGGCGGAGATCGAGGAGGCGGCGGCGGTGGACGGGGCCGGGCGGGTGCGGACCCTCGTCTCCGTGGTCGCCCCGCTGCTCGCACCGGGCATCACGGCGACGGCCCTGTTCGCGTTCGTCACCGCGTGGAACGAGTTCTTCTTCGCCCTCGTCCTGCTGAAAACGCCGGAGAAACAGACGCTGCCGGTGGTGCTCACCCATTTCATCGGCGCGGAGGGCGTCGCCGACCTCGGCCCGCTGGCGGCGGCCGCGTTCCTCGCGACGGTGCCCTCCCTCGTCGTCTTCGCCCTCATCCAGCGGCGGATCACCGGCGGCATGCTCACCGGGGCGGTGAAGAACTGATGCGCGGCAAGACGGTCTGCCTCCTCGGCCTCGTCCTCGCCCTGCTCCTGTCCGGCTGCACCGGCGGCGGCGACGGCACCGCGCACGGCCGTATCACCCTCCGCTTCCAGTCGCTGGCCTGGCAGCAGGAGTCGGTCGAGGCCAACAAGCAGCTGGTGAAGGAGTGGAACGCGAGCCATCCAGACGTCAAGGTCGAGTACGTCCAGGGAAGTTGGGACAGCGTCCACGACCAGCTCCTCACCGCCTTCGAGGGCGGCGAGGCCCCCGACATCATCCACGACGCCTCGGACGACCTCGCCGACTTCGCCTACGGCGGCTACCTCGCCGACCTGCGGGGCCTGCTGGCCGCCCGGCTCAAGGCCGATATCCCCCGGCGCAGTTGGCAGACCACCACCTTCGGCGACGGCGTCTACGGCGTGCCCTTCCTCCAGGAACCACGCGTCCTCGTCGCCAACGCGGCCTGGCTGAAACGGTCCGGCGTACGCATCCCGACGCCCGAACGCCCCTGGTCGTGGCCGGAGTTCAGGGCCGTCACCCGGCAGCTCAGCGGCAAGGGCACGTACGGCGTCGCCTGGCCGCTGAAGGAACCGGTCTCGGCGACCCTCAACCTGTCGCTGTCGACGGGCGGCCGGCTCTTCCACCGGGGAGCCGACGGCAAGGTCACCATCCGCTTCGGCGCGGGCGACGAAGTGGTGCCCCGCACCATCCACGACCAGGCGAACACCGACCGCAGCGCCTCGCCCACGACCCTCGGCAGCGGAGGCTCGGACACGCTGCCCGGCTTCTTCGGCGGCAAGTACGCGATGGTCCCGCTCGGGTTCTCCTACCGCCAGCAGATCGTCCAGCAGGCGCCGAAGGGTTTCCGCTGGCAGGTGCTGCCCGCCCCGGCCGGGGCCGACGGCCTCGCTCAGGGCGTCAGCCCGCAGACCCTCTCCATCGCCGAGGACAGCCCGCACAAGAAGGAGGCCGCCGCGTTCCTCGACTTCCTGCTGCGGCCGAAGAACATGGTGCGGCTGGCGCTCGGGGACTGGATGCTGCCCACCGGCACCGCGGCCCTCCGGGATCCGGCCCTGCACACAGCCAAGGACGGCTGGGCCACCGGCACGGCCCTGGCCGCCGACCTGCGCCCCGCGCCCGCACAGTCCGTACGCGGCTACCCCGAGTGGAAGGACAAGGTGGCAACTCCCGCCTTCCAGGAGTACTACAGCGGCGCGATCGGCCTCGCCGAACTGCGCGACCGGCTGGAAAACGACGGAAACCTGGTGCTCGCCCGTTACCAGCGGTGAGCGCGACACCGGCGGTGCGCGCGACACCAGCGGTGCGCGCGACACGGAAAACCAGTTGTCCGCCGTGCGGAAGCAAACCTAGCGTTGCGTTCGTGGCAGCGAACAACGCGATCATCATCACCGGTCTCGGCCGGGACTGCACGCACTCCCTTCGGATGCGTCGTGGCCCCGGTGCCCTGACCGGTACGGGAAGCCACGCCCGCTGATTCCTTCGCGCCTGTTTCCCCTCCTCTGTCTTCCGGTCAGGGCCTTCGGCTGCCCTTCTCACCGTTCACGGAAGACAAGGACCGCAGGCCATGGCCCGCCCCACCCGTACCACCCGCGCGCTCTCGCAGAACTTCCTCGCCGACCGCGCCACCGCCGAACACCTCGCCCACGTCGCCGTCCCGCACGGACGACAGGCACCCCTGCTGCTCGAAGTCGGCGCGGGAAAGGGCGCGTTGACCGAACGCCTCGCCCCACGCTGCCGGGAACTGCGCGCCTACGAGATCGACCGACGCCTCCTGCCCACGCTGCACACCCGGTTCTCCGGCACACCCCACGTGCGCGTGATCGGCGCCGACTTCCTCACCGCGAGAGCACCCCGCACCCCCTTCTCCGTCGCCGGAAACGTGCCCTTCTCCCGCACCGCCGCCATCGTCGACTGGTGCCTGCGGGCACCGGCCCTCACCGACGCCACCCTGCTCACCCAGCTCGAGTACGCCCGCAAACGCACCGGTGACTACGGGAGTTGGACCCTGCTCACCGTGCGCAGCTGGCCCCGTTACGAATGGCGGTTGGCCGGGCGCGTCGCGCGGACGCGGTTCCGGCCCGTACCCCGCGTCGACGCCGGGATCGTACGGATCGAGCGGCGCCGCACCCCGCTGCTCGAACCGGCCGCGTACGACGGCTGGCGGCGGCTGGTGGAGCTGGGGTTCTCGGGCGTCGGGGGTTCGCTGCAGGCCTCGCTGCGGCGAGCCCATCCCCGCCGCCGGGTGGACACGGCGTTCCGGGCGGCCGGCCTGGACGCCGGGGTCCTCGTGGGCGAGGTGTCCCCACAGCAGTGGCTGCGGCTGCACGAGGTGCTGTGCGCATGAGAGGGCGTGGACCGGGGGGTCGGCCTGAGCGAGCCGTAATGTACTTGAACGAGACGTCTCGTCTCGTCTACCGTTCCTCGCATGACCACCCGGACCCCAGCCCCCCGCCCCGCCCACATCGCGATGTTCTCCGTGGCCGCTCACGGCCATGTCAACCCCAGCCTGGAGGTGATCCGTGAGCTCGTCGCGCGGGGGCACCGGGTGACGTACGCGATCCCGCCTGTGTTCGCGGAGAAGGTCGCCGAGACCGGTGCCGAGCCCCGGCTGTGGAACTCCACACTGCCGGCGCCCGGCGCCGACCCGGCGGCCTGGGGGAGCGAGCTGCTGGACCACGTCGAGCTGTTCCTGGCCGACGCGATCCAGGCCTTGCCCCAGCTGACCGAGGCGTACGAGGGGGACGTACCCGATCTCGTGCTGCACGACATCACCGCGTACCCCGCCCGGGTCCTCGCCCACCGCTGGGGCGTGCCCGCGATCTCGCTGTCGCCCAACCTCGTCGCCTGGGAGGGATACGAGGAGGAGGTCGCCGAGCCGATGTGGGCGGAGCCGAGAAGTACCGAGCGCGGAAAGGCTTACTACGCCCGTTTCCGGGCCTGGCTGGAGGAGAACGGCATCGAGCGGCACCCCGACTCCTTCGTGGGCCGGCCGGAGCGCTCGATCGTCCTGATCCCCAGGGCCCTGCAGCCCAACGCCGACCGGGTCGACGAAAGCGTTTACACGTTCGTCGGCGCCTGCCAGGGCGCCCGGGCAGCGCAGGGGGAGTGGCAGCGACCCGAGGGGGCCGAGAAGGTGGTGCTCGTGTCGCTGGGCTCCACCTTCACCGACCAGCCCGGCTTCTACCGGGAGTGCCTCCGGGCCTTCGGCGACCTCGACGGCTGGCATCTCGTGCTGCAGACCGGCGGACAGCTGGACCCGGCCGCCCTCGGTGACGTGCCGGCCAATGTCGAAGTGCACTCATGGGTACCGCAGTTGGCGATCCTGCGACAGGCCGACCTGTTCGTCACGCACGCCGGGGCCGGCGGCAGCCAGGAGGGACTGGCGACCGCCACGCCGATGATCGCCGTACCGCAGGCCGTCGACCAGTTCGGCAACGCGGACATGCTGCGGGGCCTCGGGGTCGCGCGCCGTCTCGCGACGGAGGAGGCGACTGCCGAGACCCTGCGGGAGACCGCCCTCGCACTCGTCGACGACCCCGAAGTGTCCCGGCGGCTCAAGGAGGTCCGGGCCGGGATGGCCGAGGAGGGCGGCACCCGGCGGGCCGCCGACCTGATCGAGGCGGAACTGCTCCGGCTCCAGGCGTGATCGAGGGCCCGTTGGTTCCCCCGGGATACCAACGGGCCCTCTGTCAGGGGTAGTTCTCAGACCGTCAGTCGCTCACCACCGTGCTCCGGCGCCGAGTGGGCGATGACCTCCGGCGACTCGTCGTGCGTGAGGTCGGGCAGACGGTTCAGCCACTTCGGCAGGTACCAGTTGCGCTCGCCGAGCAGGGCCATCACCGCCGGGAGCAGCACGCCCCGGATGATCGTCGCGTCGATGAGCACCGCGGCCGCCAGGCCCACGCCCATCTGCTTCATGGACTGCATGGACAGTGTGCCGAAGATCGCGAACACGGCGACCATGATGACCGCGGCGCTGGTGACGACACCGGCCGTGGTGACCACGCCGTGCTGGATCGCGTCCCTCGTCGTACGGCCCCGCATCCGCGCCTCGCGGATCCGCGAGACCACGAACACGTGGTAGTCCATCGACAGGCCGAACAGGATCACGAAGAGGAACAGCGGCAGCCAGGTGATGATCGCGCCGACGCCCTCCGCGCCCACCAGCGAGGCGCCCCAGCCGTGCTGGAAGACGGCGACGAGGATGCCGTAAGCGGCGCCCACGGAAAGGAGGTTGAGCACGATCGAGGTGATCGCGACAGTCAGCGAGCGGAACGACAGCAGCATCAGCGCGAAGGCGAAGACCACGACGAACGCGAAGACCGGGACGACGGCGCCGCCGAGCTGGTCGTTGAAGTCCTTCGAACCGGCCACCTGCCCCGTGATCGGGGCCTGGAGGCCGTCCACCTTGCCGAGCGTGGCGGGCCGCACCTCGTCGCGCAGCTTCTCCAGGCTGGCGCCCGCCTTGTCCAGGTCGGAGCCGCCGACCAGGGGGACGTAGACGTAGGCGATGTTCTGCGCGTCGTGCAGGGTGATCTGGACCGGGCCGCGCGAGGCGCCCGAACTGATCGCCCGCGCCTTGAAGTCGGCGAGCGCGGACTTCACCTCGGGAGCGTTGATGTCCTTCGCCTTGACGACCACCTCGGCCGGCTCGGAGCCGCCCGGGAAGGCGTCGTTGACACGGTTGTACGTCTGCACGATGGGCAGCGAGTCACCGAACTCCTGGTCCAGCGTGAGGTTCTGGGTCTTCATGCCGAGGGCGGGGGCCGCCACGGCGAGCAGCGCGCCGGCCGCGACCACCACCGACACCAGCGGCCGGGCGAGCACGCCCCTGAGGACCGCTCCCCAGAACCGGCTCTCCCCGCCCGTGCGGGCGGCGCGGCGTTCCATGGCCTTGCGCAGGAACGGCACCCTGCCCTTCTCCACCCGCTCGCCCAGCAGCGACAGCAGCGCCGGCAGGACGGTCACCGAGCCGACCATGGCGACGGCGACGACCATCAGCGAGGCCAGGCCCATGCCCTCGAACGTGGCGAGCCCGGTGAGCAGCATGCCCGCCATCGCCACGCACACCGTGATGCCCGAGACGATGATCGCGCGGCCACTGGTCGCGGCGGCGACCCGCAGGGCCGTCTGCGCGTCGCGTCCCGCGGCCCGCTCCTCGCGCTCGCGGCGCAGATAGAACAGGCAGTAGTCGACGCCCACGGCCAGACCCACCAGCAGCATCACGGAGTTGGCGGTGTCGGTCATCGGCTGGACATGGCTGACGATGCCGATCAGACCCATCGTCGCCATGATCGCGGTGATCGCCAGCGCGACCGGCAGCAGCGCGGCCACCAGCGCGCCGAAGGCGATCAGCAGGATGCCGAGGGCCACCGGGACCGCGGAGTACTCGGCCTGCTTGAAGTCGTCGCCGAACGCGTCGTCGAACGTCTTCTGCATGCTCGCGCCGCCGATCTCCTCGATCCGCAGCGTCTCGTGGTCCTTCTGCACCCCGGCGACGGCCTTCAGCACGGGCTCCACCCGGTCGCCCGCGGTCTCGGAGTCGCCGCGCATGTCGAACTGCACCAGCGCGCTGCGCCCGTCCTTGGAGATCGTGTCCGCTGTGTACGGCGACTTGACGTCCGAGACCTTGCCGGTCCCGTCGACGGCCTTGACGACGGCGCCGACGGCCGCCCTGAACTCGGCGTCGGTGGCCTTGAGTCGTCCGTCCTTCGCCTGGATCAGGACCGTCTCGCTCGCCGGTTCCTTGATCCCCGCGTCATCGATGATCTGCGCGGCGGTGTGCGTCTCGCCCTTCAGTTGGTCGCTGTCCTTCAGATCGACCCGGCCCGCGGCGGAACCGATCCCCATCGCCAGGACGACGAACAGCACCCAGATGCCGACGGCAGCCCATCGATGGCGGGCGCTCCAGCCGCCGGCCCGGGCGGCTATGCCCCGTACCCGTGTTTCTCCGTTCCCCATGACGGGCTTGCCCCCTTGTGCGCGGTGGCAGCCCCCTGCCGCCACCTTTCATTTCGAAGGTATGGGCGGTGTAAGAGCAACTCGTCGTGCTGCCCGGTGAAGTGCCGTGGCCCCGACTCATCCCCTCGTACCCGGGCGCCTCACCGCCCAGGAGGACGGCGGCCCCTTACATCTATCCGGGCTACTCATGAGTAGTGATCGGGGTGGCGGGCCGGTGTCCGGTCCGTCGTCATCGCTCCGTCTTTGTCATTACGAAAGCTTGTTGAGTAAGTAACAGCTGCGTGTAGCTGTTGCTCACGGCCGCGCTCGTCCGTCAGAGTTTCGCGCAGTCCACCCCCGGGTGGACGCCGGCCGTCGTGCCCACCCCCACGGGGCACGACGGCCGCCCTATGGTGTCCGCCATGACGACGACGTATGCGGCGCTGCTGCGCGGGATCAATGTGGGCGGCAGGAAGAAGCTGCCGATGGCCGAGCTGCGGCAGCTGATGGAGGGCCTGGGGTACGACCGCGTCCGCACCCATCTGCAGAGCGGTCAGGCCGTCTTCGCCTCGGGCCACGGCGACGAGGAGTCGCTGGCCACCGAACTCAGGCACGCGATCGAGAAGCACTTCGGTTTCGCCGTCGACGTGATCGTCCGCGACCACGCCTATCTGCAGGCGGTCGTCGAGGCCTGCCCCTTCCCGGCCGCCGAGCTGGAGGCCAGGCAGCTGCACGTCACCTACCTCTCGGCGCCGGTCGACGCCGCGCGGTTCGCGGAGATCGACCGGGAGACCTATCTGCCCGAGGAGTTCCGGCTCGGCGAGCGCGAACTGTATCTCTACGCGCCCGAGGGGCTGGGCCGCTCCAAGCTCGCCGAAGCGCTCTCCAGGCCCCGGATCAACAAGGGCGTGATCGCCACGACCCGCAACTGGAACACCGTCGTGAAACTGGTCGAGCTCACGGCAGAGTGACCTTGCGCAGGCCGAGGTAGGGGGCGAGGGAGAGGATCTCGCGGGGCGGGGTCAGCCGGGGGTCCTCGAACAGGCGCCCCGCCTCGTCGTCGGTGGCGACGGCGACCGCGTCCAGCAGGGCGAGCTCGTCCGCGGAAGGCGACCCCGGCTCCTCGACCCCGGCCAGGGGGAGCCAGCCGTCCCACGGGAGGGTCTCGACGCCGCCCCGGCAGGCCAGGTCGAGGACGAGGCTGTGCCGGACGAACCAGGCACCCCGCAGGGACTCGTCCCACGACAGCCCGAACGTCGCCGGATCCGCGGCCCCGCCCCGGACGGCCCGCCACGCCTCGCCGGCCACCAGAAACCGGTTCCGCGGCACATCCAGCGGATCGAAGTCCACCTCGTGTCCCGGTCGCATGACCTGCGGGTCGGCCAGCCGCCACGTCCCGTCCGGTAGGCGGTACTCGGTGATCCAGTGATCCTCGTGGAATCCGTCGACGAAGTACGTGGCGAAGCCCCCGCGTACCCGGGCCGGCGTCCCGGTGGCCCGCAGCAGCGAGACGTGCAACAGGGCGAAGTCCCGGCACGTGCCGACGAACCGCTCCTCGTACGGGCGGGCCTCGGTGAGCGGCCGGTTCGAGCGTGCGCGCAGGATCCGCAGGATCTCGGTGACGTAGCGCGACTCCGCGTCGTGGTGCAGCCGCTCCGGCGGGATCTCGTACCCGAGGGGTTCACCCTCGCCCCGGTGGATGACCAACCCCCGGACCAGTCGGGCGAGTTCACCGGGATCGCGCGGCAGCACGCCGGTGTCCAGGCCGCCGGGACCGCTGTACGGCGTCTGCTTCAGCCAGGTGTCCATGCCGGGACGCTCGACCCTGCCCCAGGGGCAGGGTCAAGGGCTGTGCGAGGCTCGTCCCATGCGCTACATCATCATCGGAGCAGGGGCCGTCGGCGGTGCGATCGGCGGGCGGCTCGCCGGTTCGGGGCACGAGGTCGTCCTGGTCGCGCGGGGCGCGCATCTGGCCGCGCTGCGGGAGGGCGGGCTGCGGCTCACGGTGCCCGACGGGCGGTACACCCACCGGCTGCCCGCGGTCGAAGGGCCCGCCGAACTGGGCGAGTTGAGGACCGACGACGTGCTGGTCCTCGCCGTCAAGGTGCAGGACACCGTGGCAGCGCTGCAGACCTGGGGCCCGGCCCCGGTCGCGGGCGGCGGCACGGCGGCCGAGCGGCTGCCGCTGCTGTGCGCGCAGAACGGCGTGGAGGGCCAGCGCCTCGCACTGCGCGTTTTCCGAAACGTTTACGGCGTCTGCGTCTGGCTGCCGTCCACCTATCTCGAACCGGGCTCTGTCTCCGCCGGCGGCGCCCCGCTCACCGGCATGCTCCACCTCGGCCGCCATCCCCACGGCACCGACGACACGGCCCGGCTGATCGCCGCCGACCTGGAGAAGTCCCACTTCGAGTCGCCGGTCGTGCCCGATGTGGCACGGTGGCAGTACGCCAAGCTGCTGTCCAACCTCGGCAACGCCCTGGAGGCCGTCGCCGGTCCCGTCGCGGGCGACAAGGCCGGGGAGTTGTACCGGGACGTGCGGGCCGAGGGCAGGGCCGTGCTCGACGCCGCCGGGATCCCGTACGCGAGCGTCGAGGAACAGCGGGCGCTGCGCGGCAACAAGGTCGACCTGGTGCCGCTCGAAGGCGCACCGCGCGGCGGCGGCTCCTCCTGGCAGTCCCTCAGCCGCGCCACCGGCACCATCGAGGCCGACTACCTCAACGGCGAGATCGGTCTGCTGGGCCGTCTGCACGGCGTCCCGACCCCGCTCAACGACCTGCTCCAGCAGCTCGCCAAAACCTTCGCGCGCGAGCGCCGCGCGCCCGGTTCGATGCCGATCGAGGAGCTGGCCCGGCTGGCCGGCGAGGCTGTCGCGTTTGTTCAAGAGTCCTGAACGCGCCCTTCCTAGCGTGGGGGCATGACGTACGACGACCCCAAGCAGCTGCACGCGTACATGACCGAATGCGCCGCCGAGGCGGCCCGTGTGGCACGCGGTGTGCCCGCGGACCGGCTCGGTGAGCCCACCCACTGCCCCGACTGGGACGTCCGCGCCCTGGTCAACCACTGGGTCCTCTACACCTCCCACGGCCTGGAGCACCGGGCGCTGCGCAAGCAGCTCCCCGAGGAGCTGACCGCCCGGGACTTCACCGCCGACCCGGACTGGCCCGCGGCCTACGCCGCCCAGCTGGACCGGGCCGTGGCGGCCTGGGCCGATCCGGCGGTCTGGGAGGGCGAGGTCGACCTGGGGACGGCGAAGATGCCGGCCCTGCAGATCGCCTCGATGGTCGTCAAGGAGATGGCCGTACACGGCTGGGACGTCGCCACCGCCACCGGCCAGGAGTACCACGTCTCGGACGACGCGGCCCGGTTCGTGCTGCACGTGGTCGAGGAGCACGGCGCCCTCTACCGCCAGTACGACGGTTTCGCCGACCCGGTGCCGGCGCCCGACGACGCCCCCGCCTTCGACCGCGCGCTCGCCGCCAGCGGACGGGACCCCCAGCTCGCCCGCGCGTGATGAGGCCAAGAAAACCACGGGGCTGATGAGGCCAAGAAAACCACGGGGCCGATGGGGCCAAGAGAACCACGGGGCCAATTGGGTCAAGGAAACAGTGCATGATTGGGCCAGGAGACTGAACCAATCCCCGACTACCGTCGACCGCATGACGAACACCTCTCCCGTCCGCGTCGACTTCTGGTTCGACCCCGCCTGCCCCTTCGCCTGGATCACCTCCCGCTGGCTGACGGAGGTCGGGCGTGAGCGCCCGCTCGACCTCCGCTTCCACGTCATGAGCCTGTATCTGCACAACCTCGGCAACGAACTCCCCGACTGGTACCGGGACCTGGTCGACCGGTCGATAGGCCCGGTGCGGGTCGCCGTGGCCGCGGCCGAACGGCACGGGGAGAAGGTCTTGCGCGATCTCTACACCGCTTTCGGCACCCGTATCCACGAGCGCGGGGCCGAGGACTTCGACGAGGTGATCGCCGAGTCGCTGGCCGAGCTGGGCCTGCCGGCCGATCTCGCCGCCGCCGCGCACGACCCGTCCCGCGACGAGGCCGTCCGCCGCAGCCACGCGGCCGGCGTCGAGCCCGAGTCCGGCGGCTACGTGGGCACCCCGACGCTGCACGTCGACTCGACCGTGTGGTTCGGGCCCGTGCTCAGGGCCGTTCCCCGCGGCGAGCGGGCGGCCGAACTCTTCGACAGCTTCCGGGCCCTGGCCTCCCACCCCGACTTCTTCGAGTTGAAGCGCACCCGAACCGGCTCCCTGCGCTTCGACTGATCCGATGAATCTCCCTTGAGAGCCTGGATCTCGCGGCAAATTCCGTCCAGTTCATTGACTGGGGCACCCAAGTGCTCCTACCTTTCCCGGCATTGGGTACCGGCTTATCCCACGGGAGGGGTACATGCCCACGCACCGAAGAGCCGCCCTGGTCACCCTGGTCACCGCCGTGCTGGCCCTCGGGGTCCCGGACCTCGTGGCCCCGGCCCAGGCGGCCGCGTCCTTGGACCTCTATGTCTCACCCACCGGCGACGACCATGCCGACGGCAGCGCACGACATCCCGTGCGCACACTGCAGCACGCCCGCGACCTGGTCCGCGCCCGGACCGCCCGCCTGAAGTCCGACCTCACCGTCCACCTCGCCTCCGGCACCTACCGTCAGTCCGGCCCCCTGGTCCTCGACGCCCGCGACTCCGGCACGAACGGTCACCGGGTGATCTGGCAGGGCACCGGCGCCACCGTCGTCAGCGGCGGACGCCAGGTCGTCGGCTGGCACCAGGTCCCCGGCCGCAAGGGACTGTGGGCCGCCCGCGCGCCCCAAGGGCTCACCGACACCCGGCAGTTGTACGTCGACGGAGTGCGCGCCCAGCGGGCCCGCGGGGCCGTTCCGGTCACGCTCACCCAGACCGCAACCGGTTACACCGCCTCCTCGGACACCATCGCCCACTGGAAGCACCCGTCCGACGCCGAGTTCGTCTACACCAGCGGCGAGGCGTTGTGGAACATCGAGCGCAACGGACTCGGCCAGTGGACCGAACCGCGCTGCCGGATCGCCTCCGCCGAGGGCACCGCCATCACCATGGCCCAGCCCTGCTGGGACAACTCCAACAAGCGGGTCGAGTTCCCCGACATCCCCGGCCGCACGGTCAGCATGGTCGGCCCGGGCCATCTGACCAACAACGGCAGGGCGACATACGTCGAGAACGCTTACGAACTCCTCGACCAGCCCGGTGAGTGGTACCTCGACAAAAGCGCCCGAACCGTTTACTACCTGCCGCGCAAGGGCGAGAACCTCGCCCGCGCCGATGTGGAGGCGGCGGCGGCCGAGAAACTCGTCGACGGACGCGGCACGTCCGACGCGCCCGTGCACGACATCGCCTTCCGCGGCATCCAGTTCAGCTACGCGACCTGGCTGACGCCCTCGCGGCCCGAGGGCTTCTCCGAGATCCAGGCCGGCTACACCATCACCGGCGACAGAGGCTGGGCCACGCAGGGCCTGTGCCAGTACGTCGAGGGCGGCACCTGCCCCTTCGCCTCCTGGACGAAGATGCCCGGCAACGTGTCCTTCGCGTACGGGCAGCGCATCCAGTTCGCCGACGACGTCTTCGCGCATCTCGGCGCGTCCGGACTGGATCTGGGCACCGGAAGCAAGGACTCCTCCGTCAGCGGGAGCGTCTTCACCGACATCTCCGGCAACGGACTGGAGATCGGCGGGGTGGACGGCCGGACGCCCGCCTCCGGCGTCCAGGTGACGGACAACCACCTCTACGCCCTGCCCCGCGAGTACCACGGCGGAGTCGCCATCCTCAACGGATACACCCAGCACAACACCATCGCCCACAACCAGATCGACCACGTCGGCTACAGCGCCGTCTCCATGGGCTGGGGCGGCTGGCCGGACAAGATCGGCGACCCGGCCACCCCGAACCCCAGCCACGACAACGCCGTGCGCGACAACCTGATCTTCGACTACATGCAGGGGCTCGACGACGGCGGCGGCATCTACACCCAGGGACTGACCGGCACCTCCATGGCCGACGGCGAGAAGGTCACCGGAAACGTCATCCACGACCAGTGGGGCCTGGGCAAGAACGTCTACACCGACAACGGCTGCACCTACGAGACCGTCGAGGGAAACGTCCTCTACAACGCTTCCTACGCCAATGTCGCCTCCCGGCACACCGACTACCGCGACGCCCTCGGCAACAACGACCCGACCCTCGTCAAGGACAACTGGTGGGAGGAGGGCACGGCCGACAGCGACAACAAGGGGCTCGTGACGACCGGGAACCACATCATGAGCGCCCTGTCCGACGTGCCGTCGGCGATCCTCGCCAATGCGGGACTCGAACCCGCATACCGGGGCCTGCTGGGCCGCCGTGTCGCAGCCCCGTCCGTGCCGGAGGCGCCGACCCGCGTCGGCACCGGCACCGCCGGCGCGGACGCGCTGTACGTCACCTTCAACCCGGCCTTCGTGGACAACGGTTCACCGGTGACGTCGTACACGGCACGGGCTTACGACGCGACGGGCAAGGCCGTCGCCCAACAGGGTGTGTCGGCCGCCGAGTTCAAGCGGACCGCGCTGGTGCGGATCGGTGGACTTCCGTCGTCCGGCGGGCCGTTCACGGTGACGGTCACCGCGAGCAACGCCCGCGGCAGCAGCGAGCCGTCCCTCGCCTCACTGCCGCTGGCGCCCACCGCGGCGATCGTCCTGCCGGGCGCGCCCACCGGCCCCAAGCTGCGCACGTCGGCCACGGCGGCCACCCTCGCCTGGACCCCGCCGACCGCGACCGGGGACGCCAAGGTGACCGGCTACCGGGTCACCGTCTCCGACGGACGTGACCCGATCGACGTCACCGGCCGGGACGTCCTGGTCACCCAGCCCTCCGCCAAGGGCATGTTCCGGGTCATCGGCGGACTGCAACCGGGCACGTCGTACAAGGTCACCGTCGCCGCGGTGACGGCGGCCGGAGTCGGCCCCGCGGCCACGGTGACGGCGACGACGACGTCCTGAGCCCACGCTCCCGGGTCATGGTCGGCCGGGGCGGCGACCGTGACCCGGGCCGAGCGCGCTGGCGGTAGGCTCCCCATCATGACCATGACCGATGACTGGTCCCACACCCGCCGGTGGGTGGAGCGGAGTCTGCGGCCGGGGGAGCGCATCCGGGACGTCGGCGCACTGCGGGGCGGCTGGACGTCGAGGATGCGGCGGCTGGAGATGACCGGCCGGGGCAGCCGTACACGCTCGTGCTGCGGTCCTTCGTCAAACCCTTCTATCTCAGGGCCGCTTCGGGACTGCTCACCCGCGAGGCCGACATCCTCCGTCTCCTCGCCCCGACGAGCGTCCCGGCCGCCCGGCTGCACGCCGTCGACGCGGCGGGGGAGCACTGCGACCATCCGTCGCTGCTGATGTCGCTGCTGCCGGGGGGCCTGCGCCTGGACGACGATGACGACGATGACGTGGAGCGCAGAAGCCGCCTGCTCGCCCGGCAGCTGGTCGCCCTCCACCACCTGCGGGTGCCGGAGGCGGACCGGCCGCGGACGTACGAGGCGTGGACCGCCCCGGACCGGGTGCGGGTTCCCGAGAACACCTCGCGGCCTCAGCTGTGGCGCCGGGCCGTGGACGTCATCCGGCGTCCCGCGCCCGACCACCGACCGTGTTTCCTGCACCGTGACTTCCACCCCGGAAACGTTCTCTTCACGGGCTCCGGAACGGACCTCGCCGTCACGGGGGTCGTCGACTGGGTGGAGACGTCCTGGGGGCCCGCCGACCTCGACGTGGCGCACTGCTCGTCCGCGCTCACCCTGCTGCACGGCGTTCCCGCCGGCCTGCGCTTCGCCGACCACTACCTGGCCGCAGGCGGCACCCTCACCGACGATCCCGACGCCCGCCGCTACTGGCGCGTCCTGGACGCCCTCGGCTTCGCCCCCGACGCCGAGAAGGTCGCCGTCCCCTGGCGGGAACTCGGCCGCACGGACCTGACCCCGGCCCTGCTCGCCCGACGCCTTGAGGACTATCTGCTGGCGTTGCTCGACTGCTTGCCGGGGTACTAAGCCCCGATCGCGGCCAGTCGGGGCAACCGCGCCCCGTCGTACCGCTCCAGCAGCACCCGCGCCACCTCCGGCGCCGGACCCAGCACGTCGGCCAGGACGTCCGCCTCGGTCGCGCCCCGGGCGATGCGGTCCGGGAGGAAACCGGGGGCGAGGACATACGGAGCGACGGCCACGCGCTCGCAGCCCAGCGCCCGCAACTCCCGTACCGCGTCCTCGGTCCGGGGGAGGGACGCGGAGGCGAACGCAGGTCGCACGGCGCACCAACCGGTGTGCCGCCACTCCCGCGCGATGTCAGCGATCACTGCGATCGCCTCCGGGTCGGAGGACCCCGCCGAGGCCAGGACGACCCCGGTCGAGGACTTGTCGGCGGGCCTCAACCCCGCCTCATGCAAACGCCGTTCGAGGGCCCGCAGGAGCAGCGGGGACGGGCCGAGCACCTCCGCCTGCCGGATGCGCAGCTGCGGCGGCGCGTCACGCAGGACCGCCGGGATGTCTGCCTTCGCGTGGAAGGCGCGGGTCAGCAGAAGGGGGAGGGCCACGACGTCACGGACACCCTCCTCCGCCAGCGACTCCAACACCCCGTGCACGGACGGGACGTTGAAGTCCAAGAAGCCCGTCTCCACGCGCAGCCCGGGCCGCAGCGACCGTACCCGGCGCACCAGGGCGTGCACGGTCGCCGCGTGCCGCGGATCGCGGCTGCCGTGGGCGATGACGAGGAGAACGGGCTTGTCGTACACCGGCGTTCAGCTCTTCACGAGCAGACCGCGGCTGCGCAGCACCCAGCGCTCCAGCGGGCTGAAGATCAGCAGGTCGATGGCGATGCCGACGAACAGGATCAGGATGATGGCCTCGAACACCATGGCCATGTCGCTGGCGGTGCGCGCGTTCTCCAGCAACTGGCCCAGGCCCACGCCGAGATCGGGGAAGCTGGCGATGATCTCCGCCGCCATCAGGGAGCGCCAGGAGAACGCCCAGCCCTGCTTCAACCCCGCCACATAGCCGGGCATCGCGGCCGGCAGGACGACGTGCCAGACGCCCTTGACGCCCGTCGCGCCCATCGTGCGGCCCGCCCTCAGGAACAGCGGCGGCACCTGGTCGACGCCGGACACCAGGCCGTTGGCGATCGAGGGGACCGCGCCGAGCAGGATGACGGCGTACATCATCGAGTTGTTCAGACCCAGCCAGATCACGGCCGGCGGCACCCACGCCACCGACGGCAGCGACTGCAGCCCGGACAGGATCGGGCCGATCGCCGCCCGCACGAACCTCACCCGCGCCACCAGCAGACCCAGCGGGGTACCGATCAGCAACGCGAAGAAGAAGCCCAGCAGACCGCGCGAGACGCTGGTCCAGATGTAACCCAGCAGATCGCCCTTCAGCCAGGCGTCCTTGAACTCGGCGGCCACGGCGCCCGGCGAGGGCAGCTTCGTCGGGTCGTTCACGATCGGGTACAGCACGAACCAGGCGACGACCACCACCCCGAGGGCGATGAGGGGCGGCAGGATCTTGTTGACCAGGGTCTGCCGGAGCGTCGGCCGGCCGACGGCCGCGGTCTCCAGTGCGTCCAGGCCGGCCTCGACGCTCCCGGCGTCCTGGGCCGGCGTCGTCTCAGTGCTGGCCATGACGGCGGATCTCCCCACGCAGTACATCGGTGATCTCAAGGGACAGTTCGGCCACGGGCGCGTCCTCGATGCGCCGCGGCTGCGGGATGTCGACCGCCCACTCGCGAGCGATCCGGCCCGGACGCGACGACAGCAGGATCACCCGCTGCGCCAGCCGTACCGCCTCGCGCACGTTGTGCGTCACGAACAGCACCGACACGCCCGTCTCCGCCCAGATCCGGGTGAGTTCGTCGTGCAGCACGTCCCGGGTGATGGCGTCGAGCGCGGAGAACGGCTCGTCCATCAGCAGCAGGTTGCTCTCCTGGGCGAGGGCCCGCGCCAGTGCCGCGCGCTGGCGCATACCGCCGGAGAGTTCGTGGACCCGCTTGCCGTACGCGCCCTTCAGCCGGACGAGTTCGAGCAGGCGCTCCGCCTTGTCACGGCGGTCGCTCTTGGGAACTCCCCTGAGCTTGAGGGCGAGTTCGATGTTCTTGCCCGCGGTGAGCCACGGGAACAGGGCGTGCTCCTGGAACATCAGGGCGGGGCGCCCGTCCGTGGTGATGGAGCCCGCGCTGGGCGCGTCCAGTCCCGCCACCAGGTTCAGCAGCGTGGACTTTCCGCAGCCCGAGGCTCCCAGGAGGGTGACGAACTCTCCCGGCGCGACATCGATGCTGATGTCGTCCAGGACGAGCTGCTGCCCACCAGGTGTCGCGAAGGACTTCGAGACGTGCTCGAGGCGCGCCGCGTATTCGACGGACTCGTCGGCCTTGGCGAGCGTCGTGGTCGTGGCCATGGTCGTCACCTCCTGGGATCCGATCGGGACGTGTGTCAGCTGGTGCCGAGACCGGCGGCGTCGACCGTGGGCTCACCCTCGGCCTTGAGGACCTTGTTGAGGATGGTCAGGTCGTAGATGCCCTTGAGGTCGGGCTTCGCCAGCAGACCGGCCTTCACCGCGTGCTCCGCCTCGGTGTTGAGGGTGGAGGCCAGCGGGTCGTTCGTGAACTGGATCGACTTCCACGCCGGGTCCAGGACGTTCGGCTTGAGGGCCTTGCCGGAGTCCGCCTCCAGCTGCTTGTTCGCCGCGGCCTTCGCCTGGTCCGGGTTGGCGTTGATCCACTTGTTGGCCTCGACGGAGGCCTTCAGCACCGCCTCGACCGCCTTCGGGTGCTCCTTGAGGAACTGCTGCCGCACGATGATGTTCGTGATCACGAACTTCTTGTCCGGCCACAGCGACGCCTCGTCCAGCAGGACCTTGCCGCCCTCGGCCACCAGCTTCGACGCCGTCGGCTCCGGCACCCACGCGCCGTCGATCGAACCGGCCTTGAAGGCGTCCGGCGTGATCTTGTTGTCCGTGCGGACGACCGTGACGTCGCCCTTGCCGCTCTGCGCGTCGACCTTCCAGCCCTGCTCCGCGATCCAGTTGAGGAACGCCACGTCCTGCGTGTTGCCCAGCTGGGGCGTCGCGATCTTCTTGCCCTTGACGTCCTTCAGGGACGTGACCTTCTTCGGATTCACGACCAGCTTCACACCGCCGGAGGCCGAACCGCCGATGATCTTCAGGCTCTTGCCGTTCGACTTGGTGTAGCCGTTGATCGCCGGGGAGGGGCCGATCCAGCCGATGTCGATGGAGCCCGAGTTGAGCGCCTCGATCTCCGACGGGCCCGCGTTGAAGGTCGCGTAGTCCGCCTTGGTGGCGCCCAGCTCCTTCTGGAACAGGCCCTGCTCGCGGGCGACGAGCGCGGTCCCGTGGGTCAGGTTGCCGAAGTAACCGATCTTCACGGAGTCGAGACCGTCGATCTTCGACGACCCGGCGGCGACCTTCTGCTTGGAGGAGTCCTCGCTCTTGCTGGAGTCGGACCCGTAGCCGCAGGCGGCGAGAGTGAGAAGGGGAAGGGCGGCGACCACGGCGACTCCGCGGCGCAGGAGGGTGGAGCGGTTGACAGGCACGGGAGGCTTTCCTCTCGTTGGCCCGGCGGTCACGGTCTCTCAGGTCGTGGCCGGGAGTTCGGCAGGGGTCTTCGTCGCTTCCGGGACGTCGGGTGGGGGGACGGGGCGCGCAGGCAGTGCGCGTACGTCAGCGCGCACATCGCGCCACTCCGCCCTGCCCGCTGCCGAGGGCGCCGCTGCCGACGCGGCCGCCCTCCTTCGCGAACGTGGAGTAGACATCGGGGGAGTTCATGTCAGAAGTCCCACCCGTCGTCCTCGGCCTCGTCCTTGACGGGCTCGGGGGACGCGAACGACTCGCCGACCATGCCCGCGGTGAGCGTGGTGCCGTCGCTGGGGTCGATCAGGATGAACGAACCGGTGCGGCGGGAGTCGGCGTAGGAGTCCACCGGCAGCGGCTCCGCGGTGCGGATCTTCACCCGGCCGATGTCGTTGGCGACGAGCTGTCCCGGGTGCGGGTGCAGGGACAGGTCGTCGAGCGTGAGCCGGGACGGGATGTCCTTGACGATCGCCTTGACCGTGCGGGTGCCGTGCTTGAGCAGCACCCGGTGGTTGACGGTCAGCGCCTGGTCGGCGACGTGGCAGACGGTCGCCTCGATGTCCTGCGTGGTCGCCGGGGCGTCCTTGCTGGGCACGATCAGGTCGCCGCGCGAGATGTCGACGTCGTCCTCCAGCAGGATCGTCACCGACTGCGTCGTCCAGGCGACGTCGACGGGCTCGCCGAGCAGGTCGATGCCGGAGATGCGGGAGGCGCGGCCCGAGGGCAGCACGGTCACGGCCTCGCCGACGCGGAACGAACCGGCGGCGATCTGACCGGCGTAACCGCGGTAGTCGGGGTGCTCGGCGGTCTGCGGCCGGATCACGTACTGCACGGGCAGCCGGGCGTGGCAGTGGCTGAGGTCATGGCTCACGGGAACGCTTTCCAGGTGTTCCAGGACCGTCGGGCCGCCGTACCAGTCCATGTTCGCCGACGGCTCCACCACGTTGTCGCCGGCCAGTGCGGAGATCGGGATCGCGGTGACCTCGGGGACGCCGAGTTCGGTCGCGTACGCCGTGAACTCCTCGGCGATCGCGGCGAAGACGGTTTCCCGGTATTCGACCAGGTCCATCTTGTTGACCGCGAGCACCACGTGCGGCACGCGCAGCAGCGCGGCGATCGCCGCGTGCCGGCGGGTCTGCTCGACCACGCCGTTGCGGGCGTCCACGAGGATCACCGTCAGCTCGGCCGTCGAGGCACCGGTGACCATGTTGCGCGTGTACTGCACATGGCCCGGCGTGTCGGCGAGGATGAACCGCCGCTTCGGCGTGGCGAAGTAGCGGTAGGCTACGTCGATGGTGATGCCCTGCTCGCGTTCGGCCCGCAGACCGTCCGTCAGCAGCGCGAGATCGGGGGCCTCCTGGCCGCGGTTGCGGGAGGCGTGCTCGACGGCCTCCAGCTGGTCGGCCAGCACCGACTTGGAGTCGTGCAGCAGCCGTCCCACGAGCGTGGACTTGCCGTCGTCGACCGAACCGGCCGTCGCGAACCGCAGCAGGGTGGTCTCGGAGAGTTCCGTGGTCGTGGTCATGGCTAGAAGTACCCCTCGCGCTTGCGGTCTTCCATCGCGGCCTCGGACAGCTTGTCGTCGGCGCGGGTGGCGCCCCGCTCGGTCAGCCGGGACGCGGCGATCTCCGCGATGACCTGCTCCAGCGTCACCGCGTCCGAGTCCACCGCGCCCGTGCAGGACATGTCACCGACGGTCCGGTAGCGCACGAGCCGCTTCTCGACGCTCTCGCCGTCCTTCGGGCCGCCCCACTCGCCGGCGGTCAGCCACATGCCGTTACGGCTGAACACCTCCCGCTCGTGCGCGAAGTAGATCTCCGGCAGCTCGATGCCCTCACGGGCGATGTACTGCCACACGTCCAGCTCGGTCCAGTTGGACAGCGGGAACACCCGCACGTGCTCGCCGGGCGCGTGCCGGCCGTTGTACAGGTTCCACAGCTCGGGGCGCTGGCGGCGCGGGTCCCACTGGGAGAACTCGTCCCGCAGCGAGAACACCCGCTCCTTCGCGCGGGCCTTCTCCTCGTCCCGGCGCCCTCCGCCGAAGACCGCGTCGAACCGCTCCGCCTGGATCTTCTCCGTCAGCGGCAGCGTCTGCAGCGGGTTGCGGGTGCCGTCCGGACGCTCCTTGAGCACACCCCGGTCGATGTAGTCCTGTACGGAAGCCACATGGAGACGCAGCCCATGTGCGGCCACCACACGGTCCCGGTACTCGAGGACCTCGGGGAAGTTGTGTCCGGTGTCCACATGCAGCAGCGAGAAGGGCACACCGGCCGGCGCGAACGCCTTCAGCGCCAGGTGCAGCATGAGGATGGAGTCCTTGCCGCCGGAGAACAGGATCACCGGCCGCTCGAACTCGCCCGCCACCTCACGGAAGATGTGCACCGCCTCCGACTCCAGCGCGTCCAGGTGCGACAGCGCGTACGGGGCGTCCGTCCCCTCGTGCACGGATGCGACGGTCGTCATGCCAGTCCCCTCTCGGTGAGCAGCGCGTGGACCGCGGCCGCGGACTCCTGGACGGTCTGGTGCTGCGACTCGATGCGCAGATCCGGCGACTCGGGCTCCTCGTACGGGTCGTCCACACCCGTCAGCCCGGTCAGCTCGCCCGCCGCCTGCTTGGCGTACAGACCCTTCACATCGCGTACGGAGCACACCTCGACCGGGGTCGCCACATGCACCTCGACGTACGGCGCCCCGCTCTCCTGGTGCCGCTTGCGGACCGCGTCGCGGCTGTCGGCGTACGGCGCGATGACCGGGACCAGCGCCTTGACGCCGTTGCGGGCGAGCAGTTCGGCGAGGAAACCGATGCGCTGCACGTTGGTGTGCCGGTCCTCGCGGCTGAAGCCGAGGCCCGCGGAGATGAACTCGCGGATCTCGTCGCCGTCGAGCACCTCGACGCGATGGCCCTCGGCGCGCAGCCGGCCGGCCAGTTCGTACGCGATGGTGGTCTTGCCGGCACTCGGCAGACCCGTGAGCCAGACGGTGGCTCCGGTCGTCACCTGCAACTCCTCGGTCGTCGTCATTCGTGCAGCCCGCACTCGGTCTTGGCCCGGCCCGCCCAGCGCCCGGCCCGCGCGTCCTCGCCCTCAAGGACCCGGCGGGTGCAGGGGGCGCAGCCCACGGAGGCGTAGCCGTCCATCAGCAACGGGTTGGTCAGCACGCCGTGTTCGGCCACGTAGGCGTCCACGTCGTCCTGGCTCCAGCGGGCGATCGGCGAGATCTTGACCTTCTGCCGCTTCTCGTCCCACCCGACGACCGGGGTGTTCGCCCGGGTCGGGGACTCGTCACGGCGCAGACCGGTCGCCCAGGCCGTGTAGTGCGCGAGGCCCTGCTCCAGCGGCTGGACCTTGCGCAGTTTGCAGCACAGGTCGGGGTCGCGGTCGTGCAGCTTCGGGCCGTACTCCGCGTCCTGCTCGGCGACCGTCTGACGGGGGGTGAGGGTGATGACGTTGACGTCCATCACCGCCTCGACCGCGTCACGGGTGCCGATGGTCTCCGGGAAGTGGTAACCGGTGTCGAGGAACACGACGTCGACACCGGGCATCGCGCGGGAGGCGAGGTGGGCGACCACCGCGTCCTCCATCGACGAGGTCACGCAGAAACGCTTCCCGAAGGTTTCCGCGGCCCACTGGAGGATCTCCAGCGCGGAGGCGTCCTCCAGGTCGCGGCCCGCCTGCTCGGCGAGCGCCTTGAGCTGCTCGGTCGTACGGTCTTCCGTCACGGCGTTCATATCTGGTCTCCCCCTGCGTCGGAGTGCTGAAGGCCCCGGGCGAGCAGCCCGAGGAACTTCAACTGGAAGGCCCGGTTGCACGCCGCGCATTCCCAGGCGCCGTGGCCCTGTTCGGCCGGACGCAGATCCTCGTCGCCGCAGTAGGGGCAGTAGAAGGGGGCGGCCCGCTCGCTCACGACAGGGCCTCCTCGGAGGCGCGCGCGGCCCAGGCGGCGAACCGCTCGCCCTCTTCGCGCTCGGCCCGGAACCGCTTCAGGACCCGCTCGACGTAGTCCGGCAGCTCCTCGGACGTCACCTTCAGACCACGGACCTTGCGGCCGAAGCCGGCGTCCAGACCGAGCGCGCCGCCCAGGTGCACCTGGTAGCCCTCGACCTGCTCGCCCCGGTCGTTGAGGACCAGCTGGCCCTTGAGACCGATGTCCGCCACCTGGATACGGGCGCAGGCGTTCGGGCAGCCGTTGAGGTTGATGGTGATCGGCTCGTCGAAGTCCGGGATGCGACGCTCGAGTTCCTCGATCAGCGCGGAACCGCGCTGCTTGGTCTCGACGATGGCGAGCTTGCAGTACTCGATGCCGGTGCAGGCCATCGTGCCGCGCCGGAACGGGGACGGCTTGGCCGTGAGGTCCAGCGCCTCCAGCGCCGCGACCAGCGGCTCGACCTGCTCCTCGGCGACGTCGAGGACGATCATCTTCTGCTCGACGGTGGTGCGCACCCGGCCCGAGCCGTGGGCCTCCGCCAGGTCGGCGATCTTGGTGAGGGTGGTGCCGTCGACGCGGCCGACGCGCGGTGCGAAACCGACGTAGTAACGGCCGTCCTTCTGCCGGTGCACACCGACGTGGTCACGCCAGCGCTGCAGCGGCTCGGCGGGCGGCGGGCCGTCGACCAGCGCGCGCTTGAGGTACTGCTCCTCCAGCACCTGCCGGAACTTCTCCGCGCCCCAGTCGGCGACCAGGAACTTCAGCCGGGCCCTGGTCCGAAGGCGCCGGTAACCGTAGTCGCGGAAGATACCGACGACACCCGCCCAGACCTCGGGGACCTCCTCCAGCGGCACCCAGGCGCCGAGCCGGACGCCGATCTTCGGGTTGGTGGACAGGCCGCCGCCGACCCACAGGTCGAACCCGGGGCCGTGCTCGGGGTGCTCGACGCCCACGAAGGCGACGTCGTTGATCTCGTGGACCACGTCGAGGAGCGGGGAACCGGAGATCGCCGTCTTGAACTTGCGCGGCAGGTTGGAGAACTCCTTGCTGCCGATGTAACGGTTGTGGATCTCGTCGATCGCCCAGCTGCCGTCGATGATCTCGTCCTCGGCGATGCCCGCGACCGGCGAGCCGATGACGACACGCGGGCAGTCGCCGCAGGCCTCGGTGGTGGACAGCCCGACCGCCTCCAGGCGGTTCCAGATCTCCGGCACGTCCTCGATGCGGATCCAGTGCAGCTGGATGTTCTGCCGGTCGGTGATGTCCGCGCTGCCCCGCGCGAACTCCTCGGAGATCCCACCGATCACCCGCAGCTGCTGGGTGGTGAGACGGCCGCCGTCGATCCGTACCCGCAGCATGAAGTACTTGTCGTCCAGCTCCTCCGGCTCCAGGATCGCGGTCTTGCCGCCGTCGATCCCGGGCTTGCGCTGGGTGTACAGGCCCCACCAGCGCATCCGCCCGCGCAGGTCGTTGGGGTCGATGGAGTCGAAGCCCCGCTTGGAGTAGATCGTCTCAATGCGTGTCCGCACATTGAGACCGTCGTCGTCCTTCTTGAACTGCTCGTTGCCGTTGAGCGGGGTGTGGTGCCCCATCGCCCACTGGCCCTCACCGCGGTGACGGCTCACCTTGCGGCGGACTGGCGCGGCGGCGGGCTTCTGCGGGGTGGCGGCCATGGTGGTTACGTCCTTCGGGACAGGCGGGAATTCGGCTCTGACCTGCGCGTTCGGGCGCATGGGCATACGTGCGCGGCGCTGCGCAAAAGAGAGGGAATGTCAGGAGATGTCGGGCTTCGCTGTGGCGGTCAGCTCGCCGGACAGATGGCGCTGGACATGCGGCCGAGGTCGACGTGCCGCCGACTCACCAAGGCAATTCCAGTTCCAGACATGACGGAAGCGTGTCATGGCAATCTGGACACAGTCCAGCTTCGTCCGCCATGCGGACACCCTTGTCTCGATGGGCAAGACATGGGTGTCATCGATCACATGCTCCGCACACGGTCTTGTCCTCGCAGGTCAGACGGGGTATGCGCCCGGCCACGGGCCCGGTGCGGCCACCTCCGGCTGCTCCTCGACCTTGGTGTCGAAGAGCCTGAAGCCCCGCCGGAGGTAGTTGTCCATCGCGTGCTCCCCGTCCAGGCTGCACGTATGCAACCAGACCCGCTTGGTCCCGGCCAGCCCCGGCCAGCGGTCCGCGAGGTCCCAGGCCCGGGCGACGCCGTACGACAGCAGGTGCCCGCCGACGCGCCGGCCGCGGAAGGCCGGGATGAGCCCGAAGTAAACGATCTCCACGACCCCGTCGTCCTGCGGCTCCAGCTCCACGTAACCGGCGGGCGTGCCCCGGTCGTGGGCGACCCAGGTCTCCACGCCCGGCCGCCGAAGGTGCTCCAGCCACCGCGCGTGACTCCAGCCGAGCCGGTCGATCCAGCGGATGTCGCCGCCCACGGACGCGTACAGGAAACGGCTGAACTCGGGGGAGGGCACCTCGGAGCGGACGATCCGCACGTCCCCCTCGGGCGCGGCGGCCGGCAGGAGGTCGGTCGGGGCGGTCTGCTCCAGCGACCAGGTGGTCACGGGGATGTTCGTCATGCCCGCCAGAAAATCATTCGGCCATGGATCTGTCGATCGAGCTCAGCGGCAGCGCGTACAGCATCCGCCCCGACTGGGACCAGACCTCGCCGGTCTCCTCCCAGAACGACAACGAGCCAGCCTGGCCGCCCCAGCAGTAGTGCGAGTCGTCCGAACCGCACTCGGTGGCCCTCGCCTCCCGCCGGTCCTGCCGCCAGAGCGTGCCCCGCCCGTCTCGACTGTCGGACGGCTGGTCCAGATACCAGTCGGAGCCGTACGACAGGACACCGGTGACACCGGTCGTCTTCGACTCGTACGCCTCACTGGCGACCGCCCGCCCCTCGGCGTCGGTGGCCAGCAGGCCGGCGCGGGCCGGGTCGCTGCTGAAGGGGTAGCGCCACAGCCGGGTGTGCCGGTCGCTGTTCGCGGGCACCGCCTCGCTCGCCACCAGGCTGTCGGGCGCGGTACTGCGGTCGAGGGAGACCGCCGCCGGACGCGGGGTGCCCCGGCCGAGCGCGTACGACCCCACGGCGGGCAGCACGTAGCGGGCCCCGTACGCCGACCAGCCGCCGCGGACCCGGCCGACCCGGTCGCTGTCCACGGAGGCCCGCTGGACGCGGCGCAGATCGTAGACATACAGGCTCTCGGCGGCGGTGACCAGCAGCTTGTCCTGGTACCAGACCAGTCCCGAGACGGCGGAGGACAGGCCCGTGTAGTTGCGGCCGCCGTCGGTCGGCACGGCCAGCAGCGCCCAGGTGTAGGTGAGGCGGTCGGGGTCGTCGGCGTTGACGAAGGCGACCCGCGCCAGACCCGGACTGCCCGCGCGGCCGGTGTCGTGGCTCCAGCCGGAGAGGATCACCCGGTCGTCGCCCCAGTGGCCGTCGTCGTCGGCGTCCCCGGAGGTCGTCACCGCGCCGGCCCGCCAGCCGCGGGTGTCGGCGGCGTCCCAGCAGTACGCGCGCGTGGCCGCCGGTTCGACCGGCAGCGCCGAGCGGTCGGCGGTCGTGCAGTCGGCCGGGGTGCGCAGCGAGCGGTCGGTGTCCGCGAGGACGGAGCGCACCCCGACGGGTCTGCCCATCACCGAGGCGAGCCGGTCCAGGGTGGCCCGCGGGACCAGATGCTCCTGGAGCGGGAACCCGGAGGCCCGGGCCATGTCGAGCGCCTTCAGACCGCCCGGGTCCTCACTCACCGTGGCCTGCGAGGCGCTGATCATGGTGGCGGCCGCGGTGAGCGCGAGAGCGGTCCCGGCCAGGAAAGCGCGCAGCGCGCGGCCACGCTTCTGCCGACGGTGCCTGCCACGACTCTTCATAGGTCCTCCCGAGGCGAGCCAACTGCGGCCAATGGTCCGTGTGTTGACCAAAGGCGCAGGTGGGGTGGCCCGTAGAGGGATGCTACGGCAGTCAAGGGCGGCTCGGCACGAAGACCCTGCAAATATGCGGAAGATGGTGCGTCACGGTCACTCGGTGAGACCGGAAGGACACATTCGGGGCATCCCGTCCGTCATCCGCGCGTTGACGACCGCGGGCGCCGTCGAGTGCGGCAGCAGATCGTGCGGGTCCTCCGGCAGCACCAGTCCGACCTCCGCGCCCTCCCCGAAGCGGTACGGCCGGTGCTCCAGCACACTGCCCAGGTAGCGCCGCACACGCGACATCTCGGCGCGCACGGTCACCGTGCGCGCCGGATCACCGAACACCTCCTCGGCCAGCCCCGCGGCACTGTGCCCGACCCGCCGCAGCGCCAGCAGGTACAGCAACTCCGCGTGCCGGGGACTCAGTTCGCGGCTCCAGGAGCCCGCGCTCCCGGACACCGTCACCGACCAGCGGCGCGGCTGGGAGAGGTCCAGCACGACCCGGGTCGCCGTCCTCGGCTCCGGCTCGGCCGAGGCGCGCACCAACCAGCCCCCGGCCAGCGGCTCCACCGAGCACAGCCCGAGCGGCGGCAGCCACCGGCGGCCCGCCGACAGGGACTTGGGCAGGGCGATCCGGCCGGTGTACGGCATCCCGGTGACCGCGGCCGTCCAGCCGTCCCGGTCCACCACCAGCGCCTTCCCGCTCAGCCGGGCCAGCACCGGGGCCGCCGTGGCCCGCAGCCGCTCCAGCGCACCCAGATGCAGCTCGCGCAACCGGGACTCGGCGAGCTTGGCCACCGAGTCGACCCAGGCGAGCGTCGCCGGGTGCATCGTCTCCAGCGGCCCGCTGACGTCCACCACACCGAGCAGCCGGCCGTCGCGCGGATCGGTGATCGGGGCGCCGCTGCAGGTCCAGCTGGTCTGCGAACGCACGAAGTGCTCGGAGGCGAAGACCTGCACCGGCCGCCGTACGACCGCCGGGGTGCCGATGCCGTTGGTACCGACGACGTTCTCCCGCCAGTCCGCGCCCAGTTCGAAGCCGAGCCCGTCGGCCCGGCGCAGCACCGGGGGACTGCCCTCCCGCCACAGCACCCGGCCGTCCTGGTCGGCGACCACCATGATGTGGTGGGCGACGTCCGCCACCGACAGCAGACCCTCCCGCAGCACCGGCAGGACGTGCCGCAGCTCCGTGCTCTCCCGGCGCCTGCGCACCTCCTCGGGCGAGAGCAGGCCGGAGCGCCGGTCCCGGTCCGGATCGATGCCGCCGCGCAGCATGCGCTCCCAGGACTGTTCGATCACCGGGCGCGGGGCGACGGGCCCGCGTCCGCCGGCGAGCGTGGCGGAACGGACCTCGCTGAGTACCCGCGCCGCACGCGCCGTGTCGACCACGGCGAGCTGCGCCACGTCCGTCGGCGAGAGTGCCACTGGTCCTCCCCGGGGTCGTCTTGACTGTCCGTCTCATAGTGCCGGTCCCGGGTGACGGACGGACACAGTCCGGCCACAGACAGCACCAAGTTGCAACCCCTTGCAACCCTGGTGAACGCTCCGAGCTTGTTTGAATATTGAGCGACGCCGTCCCGAGCGGCGTTCACGGCCTCGAACGGGCCAGTGCGGCGGGGGTGGTGCCGTGTCGGCGCAGCACCACCTCCGCCTTCGGCGATTCGGCCGGGGGCGCCTCCTGGGGTGCGGCTTGGTGTGGTGTGGCGGGTGCGGGCTGTGTGTGGCTTGTCGCGCCCGCGCGGCGGAGCCGCACATGGACACAGCCCCGCGCCCCTTGGGGGTGTTGGGCCTCTCGTCAGTTCGTAGGGCGGGCTCGGTCCACTACTGATGCCAGGTTCAGCGTGTGGGGCAGCGTGCCGAAGGCTGCTCCTCCGTCCGATCCCAGGCGGGAGGCGCAGAAGGCGTCGGCCACTTCGGGTGGGGCGAAGCGGGCCAGGAGGGAGCCCTGGAGGACCAGGGCGAGGCGTTCCGTCAGGCGGCGGGCTCGGGTCTCGATGCCGTCCAGGTCGGCGAGTTCGGTCAGCAGGTCCTTGATCGCGCCGTCGAGGCGGTGGTCGGCGCCGCGGGCCTTGCCGACCTCCTGGAGATACGCGTTCAGGGCGTGCGGTTCGCGCTGCAGCGCGCGCAGCACGTCCAGCGCCTGGACGTTTCCGGCGCCCTCCCAGACCGAGTTCAGCGGCGACTCGCGGACCAGCCGGGGCATGCCGGACTCCTCGACGTAACCGTTGCCACCGAGGCACTCCGCGGCCTCCACGACGACCGGCGCGCACCGCTTCGTCACCCAGTACTTGGCGGCCGGCACGGCGATCCGCAGCAGCGCCCGCTCCTGCTCGCCGCCCTCGTCGCAGGCGGCCGCGAGCCTGAGCGCGAGGGTGGTCGCCGCCTCCGACTCCAGCGCCAGGTCGGCCAGCACGTTGCGCATCAGCGGCTGGTCGGCGAGCTTCGCGCCGAACGCCTCCCGGTGGGCGCAGTGGTGCACGGCCTGCGCGACCGCCTGCCGCATCAGGCCCGCCGAGCCCAGCACGCAGTCCAGCCGGGTCGCGGCCACCATGTCGATGATGGTGCGCACCCCGCGCCCCTCCTCGCCGACCCGGCGCGCCCAGGTCCCGTCGAACTCGACCTCGCTCGACGCGTTCGACCGGTTGCCGAGCTTGTCCTTGAGGCGCTGGATGAGGAAAACGTTGCGGGAACCGTCTTCCAGCACCCGCGGCACAAGGAAACAGGTCAGTCCGCCGGGCGCCTGCGCGAGCACCAGGAACCCGTCGGACATGGGCGCCGAACAGAACCACTTGTGACCGGTGAGCTCGTACTCCCCGTCCCCGGTGAGCGGCCGGGCGGCCGTCGTGTTCGCCCGTACGTCGCTGCCGCCCTGCTTCTCGGTCATGCCCATGCCGAACAGGGATCCGGCCTTGAGCCGGGCCGGCCTGAGCTCGCGGTCGTAGATCATCGACGTCAGCCGGGGCTCCCACTCCGCGGCGAGAGCGGGATCGGTGCGCAGGGCGGGGACGGCGGCGTGCGTCATCGACAGCGGGCAGAGATTGCCGGCGTCCACCTGGGTCCACACCACGAACGCCGCCGCTCTGCGCACATGGCCGCCCGGCCGGGTCCAGGCAGCGGTCAGCCCGGCCGCGACGCCCTTGCCGAGCAGCCGGTGCCAGGCGGGGTGGAAGTCGACCTCGTCGACACGGTGGCCGTAGCGGTCGTGCGTGCGCAGCCGGGGCGGGTTCTCGTCGGCCTGGGCGGCCCACTCCTGCAGTTGCGCCGACCCGGCGGACCGCCCGAGCGCCGACAGCTCGGCCCGGACCTCGTCGAGCAGATCCGGGGCGAGATGGCGAGCGACGGCCGCGGTCAGGGCACGGTCGGCGCCGTAGACGTCGTAGCCGGTCAGAGGCGGGGGCTGGTTGGTCACGGTGTGCGTGGTGCCTGCCATGCCGCGAAAGTACCCCGTAGCGGCGCCGGTCAGCACACTTCGGTGCGCCGGGCGGTGCGTCACGCGAGCCGGGCCATCGCCGGCTCCCGCTCCAGCGCGTCCGACGGCCACCCCTCCCGGTACACCGTGTCCAGGTAGCGCTCGCCGAGGTCCGGGGCGATCGCCACCGCCGTGAGGCCCTTGCGGCCATGTTCCGCCAGCCACTGGCCCGCGCCGCTGATCACCGTTCCCGTCGAGCCGCCGAACAGGAAGCCCCGGGCGGCGAGCCGCCGGCACGCCAGCACCGTGTCGCTCTCCTCCACCCGGACCAGGTCGTCGACGTACGACTCGTCGAGCAGCCGCGGCGGCACGCTCGCACCCAGCCCGGGGATCATCCGGCGCCCGGGCGCCCCGCCGAAACTCACCGAGCCCACGCTGTCGACGGCCACGATCCGCACCCGGCGCCGCCACTGCCAGAACCAGCGGGCGCAGCCCATCAGGGTCCCGGTCGTGCCCGCCCCGACGAACAGGACGTCCAGGTGCGGGAAGCGGCGGCCGATGGCCGGCGCGGTCGTCCGGTAGTGCGCCTTCCAGTTTCCGTGGTTGGTGTACTGGTTGAGCCACACGTATCTGTCGTCGGACGCGCACAACGCGCCCACGTACGCCATCCGCGCGCCCAGGAAACCGCCGCGCGGATCCGGCTCCTCGATCACGTGCACCTCGCTGCCCAGCGCCTCCATCAGCCGGATCGTGGGCTCGTTGCAGCGCGCGTCGGTAACGCACAGGAACCGGTGTCCACGACTGGCCGCGATCACGCTGAGCGCGACACCCAGGTTCCCGGACGACGACTCGACCAGCACGGAGCCGGGCCGCAGCAGCCCCTCCCGCTCGGCCGCGTCCACCATCTCGGCGGCCGCCTTGATCTTGATGGAGCCGGCGAAGTTGAACCCCTCGCACTTCAGGTACAGCGGCAGCCCCAGCGCGGCCCGCAGGTCGACATAGAGCTCCTCCTCGTTGAACTGAACAGGGTCGGAAATGACGGGCATGATGCCCCCTTCTCATGCGTCACGCAGCCGGGCCGGTCAGCCGTACCGGCGCAGCTCGTGGAAGAACCCCTCGACGACGTCGAGCCCGCCCCGGCGGGCCACCTCGTCGTGGACGAACCTGCCGACCGCCAGGTCGAGCACCCCCAGTCCGAACGGCGAGAACACCACCGTCCGGTCGTCCGGGACGCTCACCCGGCCGGTCAGCACGTCATGGAGCGTGCCGTCCAGGAAGTCGCGGCCCCCGGTGAGCTGTTCGGCCAGATGCGGCGAGGTCTGCGCCTTCAGACAGTGCTCGACGTCGTCCACGTAGTTGGCCGAGTCCAGCAGGATCCTCGGATCGAGGTCCCGCAACGACACGTGCAGCACCAGCGGACGGTGCGCGAACCACGACGGGTCGTGGATGTGCGGCTCGGCGGCGACCGTCGCGAAGACCAGCAGGTCCGAGGCGCGGACCACGGACTCGGCGTCCTCGTGCACACCGATCCTCCCCTTCGCGCCCGTCCGCTCCAGATAGCCGCAAAACCCCGCCGCGCTGCGCGACGACACGTCGTACACGCCCGTCTCCTCGAACTCCCAGCCGGTGGCCGTGAGATGGGTGTGGATGTAGCGCGCGATCAGGCCGGTTCCCACGAACCCCACCCGCGTCGGCCGCGGTCGGCTCCGGCTCAGCCGGTCGGCCGCCAGCGCGGCCGAGGCGGCCGTGCGGGTGGCACTGATGACCGAGCTCTCCAGACAGGCGAACGGGTAACCGGTTTCGGGATCGTTGAGGATCAGCACCGCCGAGGCGCGCGGCAGACCGGACCGTGTGTTGTCCGGGAAACTGGAGATCCATTTCAGTCCGTCCACCCGCAGCGGTCCGCCGAGCGAGGCGGGCAGCGCGATGATCCGGGAGGCCGGACGGTCCGGGAAGCGCAGGAAGAACGACGGCGGGTTCACCGACTCGCCCGCCCCGTGCAGGAGGTACACGGCCTCGACGAGCTCGGCGATCTCGGACTCCCGCCCGTGCAGGACCTGTTGGACCCGCTCTCCGGAGATGACGGAGAAGGACGGTGCCGCGGCGGTCATACGGTCGGTGGTCATACGGTCGGTGGTCATACGGTCGGTGGTCATACGGCCCTCACCTCGAAAGTCGGCGCGCAGTCGGTCAGCCGTACGGGATCACCGAGCGCGGCCAGCACCTCGCGCGGGCCCTCGAAGGGCTCCCGGCTGTGCGCCGTGCGGATGTTGTCGACGAGCAGCAGATCGCCGGACTGCCACGGCTCGCGCAGGGCGTGCGCCTCGTACACCTCGTTGATGGCGCGTACGACGCCCTCGTCGAGCGGATCGCCGTTCCCGTGGCGGGTGTTGAAGGGCAGCCCGTCGGGGCCGTACACGTCGACCAGGTACTCGCGCACCTCCGCGTCCATGGTCCACTCGTTGAGGAAGGCGATCTGGTTGAACCAGCAGCGCCGGCCGTCAGCCGGGTGCCGGACCACCGCCGGGCGGTGCTGCCGGGTGCACAGGGAGCCGTCGTCCCGCCAGGCGAACTCGATGGCGTGGGCGCGGCAGTGCCGTTCCACGGCGGCCCGCTCGTCGGTGCCGAAGGCCTCCTCGACCGTGGCGCCGATCTCGTCGTTGTACGTCCGGGTCAGCAGCCAGCCCTCCCGCTCGAACCGCTCGGTCAGCTCGACGGGCAGCGCCTCCAGCACGGACGGTGCGTCGGCGAGGGCGGTCGCCCCGCCCGACTCCGGCGCCTCCAGACAGGCGAAGAGCAGCACACCCGGGAACTCGAGCGAGTAACTCAGCTCGTGGTGCATGCACATCTGCTGGTTGGGCGGCCACTTGGAGGAGGAGTACACGCCGTCCCCGTAGGAGCGGCGGGGCGCGAACGGCTCGCGGTCGGCCATCAGCGCGTCGGTGAGGTGCCCGAACACCGCCCGTACGGCGGCCGGTTCGGTCAGGCCGAGCCCACGCACGAGCAGGCTGCCGTGCCCGGCGACCGCGGCACGCAGCACGTCACGGTGCTCGGCGGCCCAACTCGCCGCACCGGCCTCCGGCTTGGCGTGCAGGAGCGGTGGGCGGCCGGGGGCTGTGTCGATGTCGGGCGAAAGAGCCGGGGAGACGTGCGTCATCGCACAGGTTCCTTTCCGTGGCGCTGGTGCAACAGGCCCGCCAGGTCGGCGAGGACCGGGTGGCGGGTGACGTCGTCGACGGTGACCGCCCGGTCCAGGGCGATCGCGAGCTTCACGGCGGACAGCGAGGTGCCGCCGCGGTCGAAGAAGTGGTCCCGGCGGCCGATCCGGTCCGCGGGAATGCCGAGCACCTCGGCCCAGGCGGCGGCCATGCGCCGCTCCCCGGGGCCGTCCGGACCACCGGAGGTGTCGCATTCCGGCTGCCGGTCCGCGGAGGTTTCGCGATCCAGCCGGTCGGCAAGGCAGGTGAGGGCCTTGCGGTCGGTCTTGCCGTTATCGGTCAGGGGCAGCCGCTCCCGCCAGTGCACGACCGCCGGCACCATGTACTGCGGCAGCGACTCGGCCAGCCGAGCCCGCACCCGGTCGGCGCCCACCGGATCGGGCCCCGTGCAGAACGCCACCAGCCGCGCACCCCCCACGACGACCACCGCGCCGTCGCGCACACCGGCCACCCGCAGCAGCGCGTTCTCGATCTCGCCGATCTCCACCCGGAATCCGCGCACCTTGACCTGGCTGTCCCGGCGCCCGAGGAACTCCAGCTTCCCGTCCGGCCGCCAGCGCCCGTGATCCCCGCTGCGGTACAGCCGCTCTCCGGGCCGGTACGGGTCGTCGGTGAAGGCCGCCTTGGTCCGCTCGGGGTCGTTGACGTACCCGCGGCCCACGCACACCCCGGAGAAGACGATCTCGCCGGGCGCGCCCAGCGGCACGGGCACCAGGTCCTCGTCGACGACGTAGACGCGGACGTTCGCGATCGGCCGCCCGAGCGGCACCCGGGCCCCGTCCGGCGCCCGGTCCATCACCTCGTGGTTGGTGTCGTCGGAAGTCTCCGTCAGGCCATAGGCGTTGACCAGGCGGATGCCGGGCTCGACGGCGAACCAGCGCTCGACCAGCTCCCGCTTCACCGCCTCCCCGGTCACCGACACACAGCGCAGGTCCGGCAGTTCGCGCGGCCGCTGCTCCAACTCGGCCAGCACCGCCTCCAGATACGACGGCACCACCTGCAGCACGTCGACGCGGCCCCGCGCGATCGTGTCCACGAACCGCGGCACGTCGAGGATCGTCTCCTGCCCGACGATCAGCGTCCGCCCGCCGGTCAGCAGCGCGGAGACCAGCTGCCACAGGGAGATGTCGAAGCACTGCGGCGCGGTCTGCGCGACCGTCCGGCCGGCGCCGACGCCCAGGTCGGCGATCTTCGCCAGGACGTGGTTGACGAACCCGGCGTGCTCGCACATCGCGCCCTTCGGCTCACCGGTGGAGCCCGACGTGAAGTAGATGTAGGCGAGTTGGCCGGCCGTGACGGGCAGTCCGAGATCGCGCTCGGCGTGCCCCTCGCCGTACGCCATGTCCACGAACAGCTTACGCACGCGCCCGCCCACCCGGGTGTCGCTGCCGTGCTCGGTGAGGACCAGGCCGCACTGGGCCCGCTGAAGCGTCCGCGCGATCCGGTCGGCCGGGAAGTGCGGCTCGACGGGCAGATAGACACCGCCCGCCTTCAGCACGCCGAGCACGGCCGCCGCCCAGTCCAGGTTCCGCTCCATCACCACGGCGACCACACCCTCGTGCCGCAGCCCCCGGGCGAGCAGCGCCCGCGCTATGCGGTTGGCACGGGAGTTCAGCTCGCCGTACGTCCACCGCCGGCCGTCCTGGACGACGGCCACCTCGTACGGGTGCAGCGCCACCCGCTCCTCGAACAGCTCGTGCACCCGCCGGTCCGGCAGCGGTCGGCACGGACCCGCCAACTCGTCCAGCTGGAAGCGGAGTTCCTCCTCGGAGAGCAGGGTGGGCCGGTGCGGGTCGGTGAGGGCGGTGAGGTGGTATCCGGCGACACGGGCGGCGGCCCGGGCGTCGAGGAGGTCGGTGCGGTAGCGCAGCCGCAGGGTGCGGCCCTGGAGACCGACCTGCAGACCGGGGTCGGCGAGGGCCGGGGTTGCGTGTTCGCCGGAGAGTTCGGCGAGCACCCTTTGGTGGGCGGCCGCGAGGGCCGACGGATCGCCCGGCACGCTCTCCGGCAGTGCGATGTCGTACTCCGCGACGCCCGGTACCGGGTCGAGCGTCCAGCGCGGGATGATGTCCATGGATCTCTTCCCCCTGTTTTCTTTCCTTGCCGTCCGGTCAGCCGTGCCGTGGCGCGACCGCCGGGTTTCCGCCCCATCGCGCGCCGGCCGGCATCTCCTCGCCCTTCATCAGGAAGGAGTCGGGCGCGAGGACGGCCCCGTCGCCCATGGACACGCCGTAGTGCACGAGCGCTCCGGTGCCGAGCGTGCAGCCGGCGCCGATGGTGATGTGGTCGGACTTGAAGGTGCCGTCCTCCTGGGAGTGGGCCTGCACCTTGGTGTGCGCGGCGAGCGTGCAGTCGTCGCCGATCGCGGCGAGGGTGCGCTCGGTGATGTAGCAGCCGTCGTCGAAGACACGCCGCCCGAGCCGCACCCCCAGCGCCCGCCAGACGAGGTTCTTGAACGGTGTCCCGTTGAGGACGACCAGATGGTTGTCGGGCACCTTCCACAGCCGCTCGTGCCACCAGAAGTACGGGTCGTAGATCGAGCACAGCTTCGGCGCCAGCGGCCGGAACCGGCCGATCAGCCGCTCCACGAGCACGTAGTAAGCGGTACTGAAAGCGAGTCCGACGATCAGGGACGCACCGATCAGCAGGCCGCCGACCGTGCCGTGGCTGCCGTACAGATCGAAGGCGGCGAAGCCGATCACGCCGAGCACGAACCAGTCCAGCCAGCGCAGAAACAGGAACAGACCCATGGAACGGAGGTTGAACCGGTTCTTCAGGGCCAGCCTGCGGCGCAGTTCGGCCCCCTCGCGCAGATGGTCGAAGCGGCTGTCGCGCTCCACCGAGCGCGGGATCTCGAAACAGGGCGAGCCCAGCAGGCCCACGCCCTCACGGATCTCGCCGTCCAGCGGGACCATCACCTTCGTCGCCAGCAGACAGTTCTCGCCGGTGCGGCCGCCGCTGGGGTAGGCGATGTTGTTCCCGAGGAAGTTGCGCCCTCCTATCGTCGCGCGGGAGACACGGAACGACGTGCCGGAGAAGTCGGCGTTCACGACCGACAGCCCGTCGGCGACCATGGTGCCGCTGCCCACGGTGGCCAGGTACGGCGTCTCGTGCCGCACCTCGGCGCCGAAGTTGGAGCCGGTCTGCTCCACCCGCGAGAGGTCGTAACCGACGGCGCGCAGGTAGGGGACGATGTACGAGCTGTCGCCGCACACCCACGTGAAGAACTTGATGTTGGTGACGCGGGCGATCGCACGCTGCACGGAGTAGTGGAAACCGTAGAGCGGATAGACCCGGTCCGCGCGCAGCAACGGGCTCAAAGCACGTGGCAGCAGGGACACGGCGGCGAACCCGAGGACCACGTAGCCGGCGTAGGCGACGAGCGACAGGCCCAGTGCCTCGCCGTAGAAGCGCCCCGTGGTCAGATCCTGGGAGGTGGGGTCGAGCAGGGCACCCAGGGCGGGGACCACGGTCAGCAGCAGATAGGTCCCGCCCACCGCCAGCGGGACGTAGAGCAGCAGCGTCCGCAGCAGGCCGGCCAGCGCGTAGACCGCGCGGCGCCGGGTGGAGCAGGGAGCCGGCGGGACGCGGACGTAGTCCACGTCGGTGGGCTGGGCGGGCGAGCCGTGCCACCGCTCGCCCGGCGGGACCGCCGCGCCGCCGTAGAGGGCGGAGGAGTGGCCGAGCTGGGCGCCGTCGCCCATCGTCGTGCCGATCTCCAGGACGGTCTTCTCACCGACATACACCTCGCTGCCCAGCGTCACCCGGCCGGTGCGGATGCGTCCGGCACGGGCCTGGTAACAGAGGTAGAAAGCGTCTTTACGGATCACCGAACCGGCGCCGACGGTCAGCAGGTCGGTGCAGACCGGCACCGAGTGGGACAGGATTGTGACGCCCCTGCCGATCCTGGCGCCGAGGGCCCGCAGGTAGAGGACGTACAGCGGGCTGCCGGTGAACAGGAGCATCGGGCTGGCGTGCAGCAGCGCCTTCACCGTCCAGAAACGCACATAGGCGAGGCTCCAGACCGGGAAAACGGTCTCCTTCCACCGCCCCACCAGCAGCCATTTCGCGGCCACCGGCAGCAGACACGCCCCCGCGAACACCGCCGCGCCGAACACCAGCGACCGGACATAGACGTCCACCGCCCCGTCCACGGCGGAGATCCACTCGTAGCCCCGGCCCAGGACCACCCCGGCGAGCAGGCAGTACCCGGCGAAGAACAGGAACTGCAGGGTGCCGCACAGCAGGTAGCGCGGCGTGCTGCCCGGCAGGGCCGGCTCGGCGTCGGCGTCGGCGTCGGCCTCGGCTCCGGCCTCGGCAGGGGATGGGGCGGGTGCGGGCAGTGTGTCGAGGGCCGCCGCGAGCCTGCGGATCGTGGGATGGCCGTACACGTCCTTCATCGACACCGACGGCAGGTCCTGCCGTTTACGGACCCGGGCACAGAAGTGCGCCATGACCAGCGAGTTGGCTCCGAGATCGTCGAAGAAGTGACTGTCGACGGGTATGTGTTCCCTGCGCACGACACCCGCCAGCACCTCGGCCAGGACGTTTTCGGTGACGGTCTCGACTTTTCCCACCACGAGCGCTCCTTACGGTTTTACATGCCTTACGCCTTTTGCGGCTCGCTCGGTTCCCATGGGATTTCCCGGAGAGAAGTACGGTGTCGTCCCGTCCGCCGTTCACGACTGGGTCCGAATCGGTGCGGAAGTGAAATGAGTGGTCAGGAGAAAGGGATGGGATGAGTTCTGTTCGTGACCACTGATGTCCCCCGTGTCGTGTGCGCCTGAGCCGTTCTCGGCATGCACAACGAATACGGTCCGAATTGTTTCGGAAAGTTCATGCACGCTTCAAGAGGGTTCGGGTCATTGGCGATTTCCGGACCTGGTGGAAACGTCGATCAACGGGACGACGTGTGCCGTTTACAAAAGACGACAGAATGATGGGGGAGCAATCCGGCCAACGCGGACATGACAGAAAAAGGGGGATCTGTCGGCGATCCGTTTCCGCCGTGTTGCCGGTGCGAAGCCCGGGACCAGGGGATGAGTGGAGCCGCGCACGGCGGATACCGTTAGGTCGTGCAGCCAGCAAGTGAACCTTCCGAACGGCCCTCCGGCCGCCTCCACCGGGCGCGTGCCCTCTACCGGAACGTCTCCAAGCGCCGGACCGCCTGGCTGCTGCTCAAGGACACCGTCAACTCCTGCATGGAGTACCGCATCCTGGGCCTCGCGGCCGAAGCCGCGTTCTTCACGCTGCTGTCTGTGCCGCCGCTGCTGCTCAGCCTCATCGGCCTGCTCGGCTACGTCGACGACTGGACCGGCACCGACACCATCAGCAGCCTCCAGAACAACATCCTGGACGCCTCCCGCACCGTGCTCTCCGACAAGGGCGTCACCGAGATCGCCCAGCCGATCCTGCACGACGTGGTCAGGGGCGGCCGCCCCGATGTCATCTCGGTCGGTTTCCTCTTCGCCCTGTGGTCGGGATCCCGCGCCGTAAACGTATTCATCGACACCATCACCGTGATGTACGGCCTCGACGGCGTGCGCGGCATCGTCAAGACCCGGGTGATGTCGTTCCTGCTGTTCATCGTGGCCCTGGTGATCGGCTCGATCGCGCTGCCGCTGATGGTGGCGGGCCCCGACGCCGTCGTACGCATCGTGCCCTGGTCGGAGACGCTGGTGCAGGTCCTGTACTGGCCCGTCGTCATCGTCCTGTCGATCGTTTTCCTCACCACGCTCTACCACGTGTCCGTGCCCGTGCGTTCCCCCTGGATCGAGGACGTGCCCGGCTCCCTCGTGGCCCTGGCCATGTGGGTGCTGGGCAGTTTCCTGCTGCGCATCTACATCACGCACACCATCGAGGGAGCCACCATCTACGGCTCCCTCGCCGCGTCCGTCGCCGTGCTGCTGTGGATCGGCGTCGGCGCCTTCGCGGTGCTCGTCGGGGCCGCGGTCAACGCGGCCATCGACCGGGTCTGGCCGGCCGCCGCGACGGCCGCGGCCCGCGCCGCCAACGAACGCCTGCGCGAGGCACAGCTGGCCGAACATGTGGCCCGCACGGCCGCGGGCCTGGAGACCGACCCCGACGACCCCGACATGCCCTCGGAGTTCCCCGAGCGCTGGTCGCGTTTCCTGCCGCCGGAGGACGTCACCTCACGCCTGCGCACCCACGTCAAGAGCACCCACCCGCCGCACAAGCCCGAAGATTCCTGACCGCTCACCCCTTCCATGCGCCCGCCATCGCTGCCTTTCCGGCGAAGTCCGCGAAATCGCGCGGCTCGCGCCCCAGCACCCGCCGAACCCCGTCCGACAGATACGCGTTCCGCCCGTCCAGCAGCGACTCGAACAGCTCGACCAGGAACGCGACCTCCTCCGGCGCCACCCCGAACCCGGCCAGCCGCGCGCCGTACTCCCGCGCCGGCACCGCCCGGTACGACAGCTCACGCCGCGCCGCCCGCAGCGCCTCCTCGGTGGGCCGCGCCCGCTCCTCGCCCCGCGCCGACAGCAGCACCAGCCTGCGCACGCCGAGCCCGACCGCCTCGTGCGCGAACAGCCCGACGTTGCGCGCAGCCTCGGGCGCACCGACATCGGTCGGACAGACGAGATACGCCGCGTCCGCGCCCCGCAGCGTTTCCGCCCACGTCGACCGCTCCGTCCAGTCGAACCCCTGCGCGCATGAGGCCGCCCGCACGGTCAGCCCGGCGGCACCCATGTGCCCGCGTCCACGCTGACCGCATGGACGCTCTCGCCGGCCTGCTGGAGGGCCCACGCGCGCGTGGCGCCTTCATGATCCGCGCCTGCTTCGACCCGCCGTGGGCCGTGCGCGTCGCGGACCGCGCCCCGCTCACGGTGATGCTGATGGTCCGCGGCGACGCCTGGATCACACCCGATGAAAGCGCTCCCGTACGGCTACGCACGGGCGACCTCGCCATCGCCCGCGGACCGGACCAGGGTTTCCCTTAGAGGCGCGGACCGCGGGCGCGTAGGCTGATCCCCGTGTACCGGGAGAGGCCCTCTTCGCTCAGCGGGGCGGTGCTCTGGACGAATACCCCGTCCGAGGCCGGCGTGGGACGCGTGCTGCCCGACGGATGCATGGATCTGCTCTGGCACGAGGGACGGCTATTGGTCGCCGGGCCGGACACCCACGCCTATGTCACCGAGGGTTCCGCCGGAATATGGGCGGGAATCCGTTTCTACCCCGGCACCGCACCCGCTCTACTCGGCGTACCCGCCCATGAATTGCGCGACCGGCGCGTCGAACTCGCGGATCTGCGGCCCCTTTCCGAGGTTCGTCGGATCACCGCCCTTGTGAATGCGGCCGCTGATCCCGAAAGCGGTCTCGAAAAGCTCGCATTGCGCATGGCGGCGGACAAGGAACCGCCCGATCCGCTGCTACGGCGCCTCGTCATTGCCCTCGACGCGGGACGGCCCGTAGCTGCCGTCGCCGATGAACTCGGTTTCAGTGTGCGGCAGTTGCACCGACGGGCCTTGACCGCCTTCGGATACGGACCCAAGACCCTCGGGCGGGTGCTGCGCCTGCAGCGGGCCCTGAAGCTCGCCCGGCGAGGCGTGCCGTTCGCGGAGACGGCCGCGCTCGCCGGGTTCGCGGACCAGGCCCATCTGGCACGGGACGTACGGGAGTTGGCGGGGCTGCCACTCGGTGAGCTACTGGGGTAGCTGGGCGAACAGGTCGACGCCGTTGCCGTCCGGGTCGTGGACGACCGCGTACCGCATGCCCCAGAACGCGTCCCACGGCTTGAGCTCGCCGTGGTGACCCGCACCGACCAGGTCCTCGTACACGGCGTCCACCTCGGCCGGTGACCCGCACCGGAAGGCGAGCGAGATCCGGCCGCCACCGCTCGGCGGCCGCCATACGGAGTGGAAGGAGCGGATCGTCTCCTCGGTGTCCAGGGCGAGCGTCAGACCACCGGGCAGCTCGGCCTCGACGTGGGGCTGCTCCTCGGCACCCTCCGGGAAGACGAGGCCGAGGCGGCGGTAAAAGGCGAGCGAGGCCGCCATGTCGGAGGCGACCACGCCGATCACGGCGAAATGTGGAGTCATGGGGCCACCGTAGGCAGGGGGGACGCCGATGGTCTTGAAGGAATCGGACATCGTGGGCGGTGGGCGGTGGGCGGTGGGCGGGGTCGTTGGCTGCTGGCTCACCGCTCACGGCTCACGGCTCACGGCTCACGCGAAGGTGACCGGCCCGAGGGGTGTGTCCACCGTGAAGGTGATGCTCAACGGGCCCTGTATCAGGGTGAGTTCGGTGTCCAGTGCGGAGAGCAGCGGGCGGATCTCGTCCGGGTCGGGGGCGCTGGCGGTCAGTTCCAGCAGGGGAGTGGTGGGCAGGTCGGTGGCGGTCGGGTGGACGGACGACCCCCAGTCGATGAGGAACGGCACCAGGCCTGAGGGGTGCTGCGTGTCGCCGTCGGTCAGGCGCCACCGCAAGAGGGTGCCGTCGGGGCGGCGACGGCTCATCGGGCGGATGTCACCGGGGTCGTAGCCCCGGGCCCGGGCCGCGGCCACCGCCGAGTCCAGGTCGGGCGGACTGATGGCCCAGGTCACGGTCCGGGCCGAGGCCAGATCGTCCACCGCGAACGGGCGGGGGCCGTCCGGCCGCATCTGCTCGGGGTCCGGACCGACGATCTCCAGATAGCGTGAACAACCCAGCGAGACAAGGTGGTTGCGGGTTCCCAGCCCGACATGCGCGCCGCCGGGAGCGGGCTCCACGCCGGTGCGCTCGGTGAAGTCGGCGACGGTCGCCGCCAGATCGGGGGTCGCGAGGACGAGGTGGTCCAGATGTGCGGGGATGGCGTTCATCGCAGCCGACACTACGCAGCACCGGCTCCACTGTGGAACACCTGTGCGGCAGGATGGGGGCATGATCCGTGCCTGGCGCACCCTGCGCGTCCTGCCGCCGCTCCTGTTGTTGCCCGCGCTGCTGCTGACCGGTTGCGGCACCGAGAAGGCGTCGGCCGGCACCGGACCCGGCGACGGTTCTTCCACCGCGGCCGCCGACCCGGCCGAACTCGCCGCCCGCGCCAAGGCGTTGGGCATCGCCCCGGAACTCGTCTACGTCACCGAGGCCCCCGGCTACACCCTCGCCCCGCAGTCCGTGGGCGTGTCCGGCGACGACGGCTTCTCCGCCGCCTACTGGTCGGAGCGGACCGGCACCCAGCTCGAACTTCGCGTCGACCGGGTCACGTTCACCGCCGGCACCTGCGCCCAGCAGCCGGTAGGCGGCAGTGACGCGTCCGTCGGCCTCACGAAGTGCACCCGCGACGGGGACGACTGGTACCGCACCGCCGGGACCTGGAACGGGTACGCGGTGCCGAAGCAGGGCTACACCATCCTGCTCAGCGGCTCCGGCGTAGCGCGCGAGACCCTGCGCGACGCCGCCCTCGCCGTCCACCGGCCCTCCGCCGCCGAACTCGACGCTCTGCTGCCGCCCGCCCCCGCACCCGGGGCGACCTCCCCGGCGCCGGTCAGGCGTGGCGACCTGCCGCCGAACGGCGACGGAGCCCCCAACAACGACGTTCCCTGCGAGGGCTGTTGATCAGCCGTCGTAGGTGAGGTTGCCGTCCTCGTCCATCGTCGGATGCATCTTCATGGGGCCGTAGTCGTCCACATCCGAAGGGCGCGGCGGCTCCGGGCCGTCCGGTCCCATCCGCAGCAGGCGCTCGATGCGGCAGATCCTGAACAGCCGGTCGTCGACAAGGAACTCGTCGGCGCGGCCGAGGACCCGGAACTCCTCGGCCGCCTTCGCGTAACGGGCCTTCTTCGCCTCGTCGAACCCGAACAGCAGCGCCCAGGTCTCGGCCATGCCGTCGTACAGCATCCGCCGGGCGGCGTGCGGGGTGGGCAGGAGCGTGCCGCGCGGCTGCCAGCCGCCGTCGTCGTCCCGCTCGACCACACCGAAGCCCGTGGGCAGCAGCACCAGTTCGGGGTGGGTGGTCACGGACCGCTCGGAGTCCGTGATCACCTCGCCGGGGAAGCGGTCGCCGGCGTAGACGAAGTTCCGCAGCCCCAGCCGCAGCGCACCGGCGGCCGGGCCCTCGGTGCGCTGCGGGTCGAGGACGAACCCGACGTCCGGCGACGAGGTGTCCCGCCCCTGACGTTCCCAGACCCGCTCCAAGGGCTCGCGGTCGGTGGGCCGGGGCGGCTCCAGCCCGTCGTCGCCGGCCCGGGTGAACTCGTCCCCGCGCACCACGCGGTAGCACACCCCGCACGCCTCGATCTCGTTCACCGGTTCCCGTGTCAACACGTCGACGGCTGCCAGCAGTTCGCGGCGCTCGACGCGGTCGTCGGTGTCGTCCTTGGCGCGGAAGAAGAGATACGACTGCAGCCCGTCCCGCGCCACCTGCGGCATCCCGTCCACCACCGGCTTCAGCACCCGCCACTCTGGTCCGGCCGCCGGATCGCGCACCGCCACCCCGAACACCGGTCCACGCAGGGCGAAGTGCGGATACCGCAGCGAGGCCTCCATCGCGTCGTGCTCCCGCACCCAGGCCGCGGGGTCGTCACGCCGGACCAGTTCGTCGTGGAGCGCGTCGATCTGTTGCCGCCAGTCGTCATTCATGCACGCATTGTCGCGGGGACGGGTCCCGGGCGGTGGACGAAACGGTCCAACTAGGGCGTGTTGCGAAAGTAGATCAAGGTCGTGGATGATCACGCGTCGTGGGGCGTGGAGATCTGACGAACGGCCAGTGGGCCCGGCTGGAGCCGTTGTTGCCGACGGGCAAGAAGCCGGGCCGTCCGCAGACGTGGACGCGGCGGCAGCTGATCGACGGCATACGGTGGCGGACCAGGGCCGGTGCGCCGTGGCGCGACGTGCCGGAGCGGTACGGGCCGTGGGACCGGGCCTACGACCTGTTCCGGCGCTGGCAGCGCGACGGCATCTGGAAGCAGATCTTCGTACAGCTGCAGGCCGAGGCCGACGCGAAGGGGCTGATCACCTGGGACGTCAGCGTGGACTCCACGATCGCGCGGGCCCACCAGCATGCTGCCGGGGCCCGCAAAAAGGGGCCGAGCAGAAGGAGCCTCCTGGCGGCGTCGACACCGAGCCCGACGACCACGGCCTGGGGCGCTCGCGAGGCGGGCTGACCACGAAGCTGCATTTGGCGGTTGAGCAGGGGCAGAAGCCGTTGTCGCTGTTGGTCACGGCAGGCCAGCGACACGACAGCCCGCAGTTCCAGCCGGTTCTGGAGGCCATCCGGGTACCCCGCCTCGGCCTGGGCCGGCCGCGCACCCGGCCGGACAAGGTCCGCGCTGACAAGGCATACGGGTCACGCGCGAACCGCGCCTACCTGCGCCGGCGTGGCATCCGTTGCACGATCCCGGAGAAGGCCGACCAGGTCCGCAACCGCAAGAAGCGTGGCTCCCGCGGCGGCCGACCGCCGAAGTTCGACAAGGCCGACTACAAAGAGCGCCACGCGGTGGAGTGCGGGATCAATCGCCTCAAGCGCCACCGGGCTGTGGCTACGAGATACGACAAGCTCGCCGTCCGATACGAGGCAACCGTGCTGGTCGCAGCTATCAACGAGTGGCTGTGACCACTCACACGGCACGCTCCATGCACACCAGTTGATCCCGTTCCTCCCACGATTCGGCGACGGTGAAGCCGAGCCGCTCGTACAGGGCGATGGCCCCTGCCCGCCACTTCCATACCGACAGCCGTACCGTGCTGACGCCGCTTTCCGCGGAATGCGCAAGCGCGGCGCTGACCAGGCCGGACGCGATGCCCCGGCTCCGGAATGCCGGGTCTGTCCAGAGCCTCTTGACCTCCGACCGCCCACCGACGGGGGCGGTCACCACCAGGCAGCCCACGGCTGTTTCGCCGCTCAGAGCCATCAGGACAACATCATCGGCAAACGCGCCCCGCGGGTCCAAGATTTCTGCCCGGTAGCGGTCCGGCAACCCATCCACATCGACAGCGGCCTCGCCCTTTTCGGCCTCCGTCCGCAGATGGTAGGCCGCCAACAACTCGGCCAACCGATCCACGGAAGGGCCCTGACCTGGCCAGCGGACGATGGCAACCTCGCGTTGATCAGTCATTGCGCCAGCATCACACGACCCGTACCAGACACCGAACGAGCCCCTTGATCCACTTTCGCAACACGCCCTAGTCGCTTTGTTGCGCCGGTTCACCGGTCCTGCAGGAGAATTGCGCGTCGATCTGAGCGCCGGTCCGTGGGCCGCCGGTCGTGAAGTACTGGCCGTCGCCCACTTGTCACGGCACCAGACCACCGCGCAACCCCCGGCGGCTAGGCTCGGATGCCATGATCCCCCGACTCCTCGTGTACACCCGCACCACCGCCTACCGCCACGACTCCATCCCGGCAGCCGTCGCCGCCGTACGCACGCTCGGGGACTTCGACGTCGACCACAGCGAGGACCCAGCCGCCCTCGAGGAGCCCCTGGATCGGTACGCGGCCGTCGTCTTCCTCTCCACCAGCGGTGAGGTGCTCACCCCGGCGGGACGGGAGCGGCTCGCCGGGTACGTGGAGTCGGGCGGCGGGTTCGTCGGGGTTCACGCGGCGGCCTGCACGGAGTACGAATGGCCCTACTACAGCGAGCTGTTGGGCGCCCGGTTCGACCGGCACCCGGACTACCAGCCGGGAAAGGCCGTGGTGGAGGACCGCGAGCATCCCGCGACCCGACACCTCCCGGCCGTCTGGGAGTTCACCGACGAGTGGTACGACTTCCGCACCAACCCCCGCGGTTCGGCACGCGTCCTCGTCCGCGCCGACGAGTCGTCGTACCACGGCGGCGGCATGGGCGCGGACCATCCTCTGGTCTGGTGCCGTGAGCAAGGCGCCGGGAGGGTTTTCTACACGGCACTGGGGCATGCCGCCGAGGCGTACGACGACACCGGTTTCCGCGCCCATCTGCTGGGCGGCATCGACTGGGCGGCGCGGCGGACCTGACCGTGCCGGGCCCGCTCCACCGCGTCCCACCAGGTCCCCGTACGACCCGCCCGGCGCCGGGACTATGCCGTACCCGGTGCGGCATGCGCGGACGGGACTACGGCCCCCAACCCGCGCGAATGCCGCTGTGCGCCGTGCGCTCCCCGCGTAAGGCGGCCTCTGCGAGACCCCCGCGCGCGTCAGCCGAACATGCCGGGCTCGTAGTCGCCGGCCGGCTGCTGGACGATGACGTTCAGCCGGTTGTAGGCGTTGATGAGGGCGATGACCGACACCAGGGCGGCCAGCTGGTCCTCGTCGTAGTGCTTGGCGGCGTTCGCCCAGGCCTCGTCCGTGACCCCGCCCGCCGCGTCCGCGATCCGGGTGCCCTGCTCCACGAGCTCCAGGGCGGCGCGCTCGGCCTCGGTGAAGACCTTCGCCTCCCGCCAGACCGCGACCAGATGGAGGCGCTGCGCCGTCTCACCCGCCGCGGCCGCGTCCTTGGAGTGCATGTCGGTGCAGAACGCGCAGCCGTTGATCTGGCTGGCGCGCAGCTTCACCAGTTCCTGGGTCGCGGCCGGCAGCGTCGACTCCGACAGCGCCTTGCCCGCCGCGTTGAGATTCCTGAGGACCTTGCCGGCGACCGGGTCGTTGAACAGGCTCTGCAGGTTCAAGCGAGCTTCCACGATGAACTCCCTCTGCCGTTTCGGTGGTTACACCTCCTTGACGGGGTGGGGTGGTGGGGTGTGACACGGGGGAGTGTGACGTGCGTCTCTTGCTCGGGGCGCGCAGTGGTATGTCACATATCACCGGGTGCGAGGCCAGTGGTATGTCACATGCCACTGGCTGCGAGATCCCGGTGCCATGTCACATACCACCGCCCCTCCGCGCCCCCCCCGCGCCGCTCCGCCCCTCAGCCGCGCGGCCCCGCCGTACTGGCCCGTTCCACCAGCCGCGTCGACAGTTCCGTGCGGGTGCCCTCCGGGCGGTCGCCCTCCATCATGCGGACCAGCAGATGCAGGGCCGTCGCCGCCATCTCCGCCAGCGGCTGGCGGACGGTGGTGAGTCCGGGGCTGGCCCAACGGGACTCGGGAAGATCGTCGAAGCCGACGACGCTGATGTCGTCCGGCACCCGCAGACCGCGCTCGGCGAGCGCCCCGTACACACCCAGCGCCATCCGGTCCGAGCAGACGAACACCGCCGTCGGCGGCTCGCGCAGATCGAGCAGGTCGAGCATGCGGCGGTGCGCGACCGACTCGTCGAAACCGGCGTGCCGGACGTACTCGGGACGGTGGCGCACCCCGGCCGACGCGAGCGCCGAACGGTAGCCGGCCACCCGCGCGCTGCTGCACATCTTGCGCTGCTGACCGGCGATCACGGCGATCCGCTCGTGTCCGAGGGAGAGCAGATGCTCGGTCGCCGTCACCCCGCCCTGCCAGTTCGCCGCGCCCACCGACACCACACCCGCGGGCGGTTCGAGCACCGGGTCGATCAGCACGTACGGAATGCGGTGCTGGTCCAGCCAGGCGTACTGGGAGGGCGTCAGTTCGGTCAGGTTGAACAGCACCCCGGACGAGCCGCGCGCGATGAGCTTGTCCAGCCAGCCCCGCTCCGGGCGCCCGCTCCGGGTCCGGGTGAGCCCAGCCGAGACCACGACCTCCAGCCCGGCGTCGTGCGCGGCGGCCTCCACACCGTGCAGCACCGCGCCCGACGCGGAACTGTCCAGCGAGTGCACGACGAGGTCGACCAGGCCCGGCACCTTCGCCGCGTCGAAACGGGGTCTGCGGACATAGCCGAGCCGGTCCAGCGCCTCGGTCACCCGGCGGCGTGTCTCCGGCGCCACGTCCTCCCGGCCGTTGACCACCTTGGAAGCCGTCGGCACAGACACCCCCGCCTCACGGGCCACCACGGCCAGCGTCGGACCGGCGGCCACGCTCGCACTTCCGGTTCGGACCATCGGGGACCACCTCTCCGGCCCGCCCGAGGGCCATGAAAAGTTTCGACCAACGCGAAAGCAGTAAGCGCTTCCTACCCTAGGTTCACCGGATGAGCACGGGAAGAGGCAGGACTTCGCAAGGTCTCTACGGCCCCGGACTTTCGAAACTTCGAACGTAACGGCGGCTTCTGTGACGCTACGAGCGTTACGAGTGCTACGAGCACGTGAGCCGGAAACCGGTGAAGTCGGCCGTGAACGCCGCATCGACCAGATCCACGGCATGGATGCCGGCCATCGACCCGGTGAAACGGAGCTTCGAGCCGTGGTCGTCGGAGAGTCTGCCGAAGTCCAACGGCTCCCCGACCGGCACACGACCCCCATCGCGGACGTACCAGAAACGCGCCTCGGCACCGTTTACCGTCACTCCCAGTGTCACCGGAGTGTCCACGGCGACGTCCAGCACGGCGACCGTACGGGTGCTCGTCTCCTCGCGTTCCACGAGCCGCAGCACCGTACGGCCGCCGCCCTGCCACTGCTGTCCGCGCTGCTCCTCGCCCTCGGCCTCCGCCCAGGTGAGGTCCAGGCTCAGATACGCCTCGGCGTTGTACCGGAGCACCAGCCCCGCGGCCTGAGTGAAGGTCTCGGGCCTTGCCTCGACGGTGACTTGGGCCTCCGCGCGGTGCTCGGTGATCCGCTGGGCCAGCAGACTGTGCGCCCACCGCGACTCGGGACCGTGCCGCCCGCGCAGCCGGATCCAGCCGGGACGCGAGACCGTGTCGGCCCAGGACGGATCGGGCGCGGCCCGCAGACTGCTCCACGGCCAGCCCAAAGTCCCTTCCGCGACCCCGGCTTGGGGATCGGGGCGGGTCGGTACGGCGACCTCGACCGCAGGATGGTGACCCCCGTGCACCATCCTGGGCCACCCTGCCGCGTCCCACTCCACCCTCTGGATCGCCGTCTCCCGGCCCAGGGTGCAACGGAGGCCCTCCGGCGTCCGCAACGGACGGGCCGTCAGATGACTCAACACCCATTCACCATCCGGCAGTTGGACCAACTCCCCGTGTCCCGCCTTCTGCAGCGGCAGTGAGGGGTCGTCCCGCGAGGTCAGCAGCGGCCGGTCGTCGAGCTCGTACGGCCCCGTGAGCACCCGGCTGCGTGCCATCCGTACACCGTGCTCGAACCCCGTACCGCCTTCGGCCAGCACCAGGTGGAACCAGCCGTCACGGAACAGCAACTTCGGCCCCTCGATAAGCCGTTCGTGCTGCAGAAGCAGATGGGTACCACCGACCGGGCTCAGCGTCCCCCGGTCCAGTTCGGTCAGGACGATCCCGGCGAACCGGCGTCCACCCGGTCGGTGGTCGTTCTGCAGGTTGAGCAGCCACAACCGGCCCTCGTGATGGAAGAGCGCAGGGTCGAAACCATGACTCGCGACCCGCCGCGGGGCCGTCCACTCGCCGTCCACCTCGGTGGCCGTACAGACGTAGGTGTCCGTGTCGAAGTACGGCGTGCCCACCGACCGTACGATCGCGTACACCACCCAGAAACGCTCGCCGTCCCAGCTCAGCGACGGCGCCCAGACACCGCCGGAGTCGGGGACGCCGGCCAGCGAGTCGCCGGGAACGGCACCGCGGACGTGACCCGCGTACGCCCAGTTGGCGAGGTCCCGGGAGCGGTGGATGGGGATGGTCGGGAACCACTCGAAGGAACTCGTCGCCACGTAGTACTCCTCGCCGACCCGCACCAGTGACGGGTCCGGCGCGAACCCCCGGACAACCGGGTTGTGCAGCATGGTCACTTGAGGGCTCCCAGCGTGACCCCGGTGCGCCAGTAGCGGCGCATCGCGACCATCATGACCGCCATCGGCACGATGGACAGCAGCGCCCCGGTCAGCACCAGGCCGGTGAGGTCGACACCGGACTCCAGCCGGGTGCCGGACCAGTTGTACAGGCCCAGGTTCAGGGTCCAGTTCTCCTTGCCGCGCAACAGGGTGAGGGGGAGGAAGAAGGCGTTCCAGGTGTTGACGAAGGCGAGGAGGAACACCGTCGCGCCGCCCGTCGTCATCATCCGCAGCACGATGCTGAAGAAGATCCGCAGTTCTCCCGCGCCGTCGATCCGGGCCGCCTCCAGCAGTTCGAAGGGGATCGTGGCCTCGGTGTACACCTTGGCCAGATACACGCTGAACGGGTTGATGAGGCAGGGGATGAGCATCGCCCAGGCCGTGTCGACCAGCCCGATCTTCGAGAACAGCAGATACAGCGGCAGGGTGAGCAGGGCGATCGGTATCAGAAACGAACCGACCACGCACGCGAAGACGATTCCACGCCCGGGGAAGTCGAACCGGGCCAGCCCGTAGCCCGTCGCGAGCGCGAGGAGTGTGCCGGCGAGGGAGCCGACGCCCGCGTACAGCAGCGAGTTGGCGGTCCAGCGCAGGAAGATGCCGTCCTGGTAGGTGAAGACCTCATGCAGGTTGTCCCACAGGTGCATGCCCGAGAACCACAGGCCGTTGCTCTGGTACAGATCCGTGCGGTTCTTCGTGGCGGCGACCAGCAGCCACCACACCGGAAACAGGCTGTATGCGCTTGCGAGAACCAGACCGACCAGTAGGAAACGCTGACCGCCGCGCGAACCGGACGTGGGATCAGGCCTGCTGAAACGCCGTACCTGGCGCGTCCGCGGACGTTCTTCGGTGAGCGTCATCAGTCCGCCTCCCTCGAGGTGAGCCGGTAGAAGAGGAAGGAGGCAACGCCGAGGATGAGGGCGAGCAGCACCGACAGAGCCGCGGCGTAGTGGTAGTTGCCGGCGTTGAACGCCTGGTTGTAGATGATCATGATCGGGGTGAAGCTGTCGGTGACCGTCTGCGGCGTCACGTTTCTGAACAGCGCCGGCTCGTTGAAGATCTGCAGCATCTGGATGATCGACAGCATGCCCGTCAGGACCAGCGCGCCGCGCACGTACGGAATCTTGATGCTCAGCGCGATCCGCCGCTCGGAGGCCCCGTCCAGCCGCGCGGCCTCGAACAGCTCGCGCGGCACGCCCTGCAGCGCCGAGTAGATGATCACCATGTTGTAGCCGACCCCGTGCCAGGTGAGTAGGTTGCCGATGGACGGCCACACCATCGAGGGCGCGAAGAAGTTCCAGTCGAAACCGAACACCTTGCCAAGGGGCGTCAGCGGACCGACATCGGGGCTGTAGAGGTTGATCCACACGATCGCGGCGACCACCCCGGGGATCATGTACGGCACCAGCAGCATGATCCTGAACCGGCTCGCCGCCTTTGAGGCGAGCGAGTCCAGGAACAGCGCCAGGACCAGGCTGACCAGCAGCATCACCGGGATCTGCACACAGGCGAACAACACCACCCGCAGCACCGATCCCATGAACGCCGAGTCGGTGAAACCGTGCCGGTAGTTGTCCAGCCCGGCGAACCTCTCGGTGGCGCCACCGAGCCCGAGTCCGGACTGCTGCTCGCGGTACAGCGACTCATAGACCGCGTACCCGATCGGGAGCAGATAGAGAAAGACGAAGCCGAGCTGGAAGGGCACCGTGAAGGCGGCGCCCTTCCAGCGCAGGGAGCGGATCATCGGTACTCGCCCTCTGCCTCTAGCCCTTGACGCTGATGCCGCGGGACTTCAGGTCCTTGACCGTCCATTGCTGCATGTGCGCGAGCAGATCGGTGACCTTCTCCTGCTTGTTGACGACCTTGGCCCAGCCGGCCTGCATCTCGGTGAACATGGCGGTCCAGTCCGGGCCGAACGTCCAGTCCGTGGTAACCGTGTTCAGGCTGTCGGTGACGACCTTCTGCGCCGGCTGGTAGTTCTGACCGAGCAGCTTGTCGGAGATCGACTCGGCGACGTACGCGTTGCTGTCCGCGAGCGCGGGGAACACGCCGTTGCCGGTGGTCGGGCTCGCCATCGTCTTCACCGCGCCGGCGTCCGTGGACATCCACAGCGCGGCCTCGGCGGCCTGCCGCACGTTCTTGCACTGCTTGGTCACCAGCGTGACGCTGCCGGTGAGGTTGGTGCCGGCCGGGGTCTTGGCCGCCTCGCCCGGGAACGTCGGCCACGGCGAGAGCGCCCACTTGCCGAAGGACTTGGTGAAGTTCTGCACCATGCCGGCCATCTGCCAGGTGGAGATCTGCCGGGTCGCGGTGCCGCCGTTGTCGTAATTGCGCTGCACGGCCGCGTAGTCGGCGAACGACAGCTTGGAGTCCAGGTCGTTGTCCATGATGTCCTGGATCACCTTGGCGGCCTTGAGGGTGCCGGCGTCCTGGAAGTCCACCTTCCAGGAGTTGCCGTCGATCGCGTACCAGTGGGCGCCGGCCTGCATGGCCAGCACCTCCAGGGTGCTCGGGTCCTCTCCCGCGAAGTTGGTGATCTTGATGCCGTGCTTCTTCAGGACCTTGCCGGCGGCGATGAAGTCGTCCCAGGTCGCCGGGGGCTTGAGCCCGTACTTCTGGAAGATGTCGGTGCGGTAGATGGTGAAGTTCGGCGCCGAACTGGTGGGTACGCCATAGGCCTTGCCCTGCACCTGGGCACTGGCCCACGAACCCGGATTGAACTTGCCCTTGCTCGCGTCGACGTACTGGCTGATGTCGGCGAGCGCACCCTGCGACACCCAACTCGTGACGTACTCGGCGGTGTTCTGCACCAGGCACGGCGCGTTGCCCGCCTTGACCGCGTTGGTCAGCTGCTTCTGCATGGTCAACTGGTCGGTGACCTTGGTGTACTTCAGCTTGACGTCCTTGTGCGAGGCGTTGAACGCCTTGACGACGGCCTCCTGGCCGTTGGCCCAGCCCCAGAAGGGGAGGGTGACCGGACCGGACGACTTGCTGTCGCCGCCGGAGTCCGAACCGCCGCAGGCGGAGAGCAGACCCGTCAGCGCGACTGACGCGACGGCGGCGTGGGCGAACCTTCTCCGAGTGCTGGTGAAGTTCATCTGACCGTGATCCTTCGGGGATTGGGCGTTCTCAGAACAAGAGGACGGCGGCTCGGGGCGCTGGCCAGAAACGGCGGCCGGACAACCGTCGGCTCGCGGTTGCGGGGGACCGACCCAGCGGAAGCTGTAGTAAGCGGTTGCCGTGACGGTAGGCCGATGGGCAGGGAAGTAGCAAGAGGTGTGCTGGAAATTATTGGTTCCAGCTGGGAAAAGCGCTGGTGAGCGCGAGAAAACGGTTACGAAAAGATTGCTTCAGCACTGTTGATGGGCCCGCTTGGATCGGCCCTCGGAGCGGTGTGCGGTGTCGGAGGCTCACTCAGGGCGGGGCCGGAGGGGAACGCAGGGGGGCGGCCCGGCGCTCAGGGAGGTCCGAAGTGCTGACCAAAGGAGGGCTGGGGGCGGTGCGCGCTGCTCAGAAGGTGCTCAGAGCACGTGTTCCGGGCGCGCTCAGTCGGTGAGTGCGCGCTCGGGGCGTGAACCCCACGTTCCCCGGGGACTTGCTCCGCGCGCTCCCCGGGACGTAGTCACCCCCGGCGCGGCGGCGCCACCGAATGGCGTACGACGACATGGGTGCCCAGCACCAGATGGTCGCCGTCAGTGCCCTTGCGGCGGCCGGCACCGCCCTCGCGCCGGTCCGCCACCGCCCGCAGAGCCACCCGGCCCATCTCCTCGTACGGCACGTGCACGGTGGTGAGCTGAGGCGTGAGCTGGGAGGCGAGGGGGATGTCGTCGTAGCCCACGATGGACACGTCGTCGGGCACCCGCAGCCCCGCCGCGCGCAGCGCCTGCATCGCGCCCGCCGCCACCACGTCGGTCCCGGCGAGCACCGCCGTGAAGCCCGGAGTCACGCGCAACGCCGCCTCGACAGCGGTGTACCCGTGCTCGTCGTCGTACGGCCCGTGCCGCACCAACCCCCGGTCGAACGGCACCCCGTACGCCTCGAAGGCCCGCCAGGCGCCGCTCAACCGGCTCTGCGCCGTGGTGAGTTCGGCCGGTCCGGGCAGCACCAGGATCCTGCGGTGTCCGGCCGACAACAGATGGCTGGCCATGGCGTAGGCGCCGCCCTCGTTGTCGTAGTCGACCGTCGTGGCCGGGACGTCTCCCTCCAGGGGCGGCCTGCCCACCAGGACGAGATGGGAGCCGGCCGCGTCCAGCGAACGCGCGAAGCGGGCCATGCGCAGCTGGTACTCGTCGTAGTCGTAGGCGCCGCCGAGCAGCACGACGGCCGCCACCCCCTGCTGGCGCATGAGGTTGACGAGAGCGAGCTCGCGTTCGGGGTCGTCGCCGGTGGTGCCCACGAGCGACAGCCAGCCGCGCAGCGTCGCCGCGCCCTCCACGCCCTTCGCCACGTGGGCGAAGGCCGCCCCCGTGATGTTGTTGATCAGGATCGCCACGGTCGGGGTGCCGCCGCCCGCCAGGGAACGGGCGTGCGCGTTGGTCACGTAGTCCAGGTCGCTGACGACCTTCATCACCCGCCGGCGCAGATTCTCCGAGACGGGGTAGTTACCGGACAGCACACGGGAGACGCTGGCTACCGAGACGCCGGCTTGCTCGGCCACGTCACGGATGGTCGCCCGTGCGGTGTCACCTGGGGGTTTGCGCTGGGTCACCGTGGGACTCCTTCGGGGGGTGGCGATTGCTGGAACCGTATCCCATGGGTTACAGCCGGAGACGGGCCTGTGGATGACCGCGCATCTGTGGAAAACGCCTTGCCGTGCCCATGCCGTCGCCGCGGTGCATCGACCCGTACTCGCTCCGCCAGATCGGCACCCACGCGTCCGGCCACATCGGCGTCCACTTGCTCGCCCACATGGGGCGACACTCGTTCCGTCGGGTCAGGCCGAACTCGCCTCCGCCGGGCCACCCTCGCCCGACGTCCGGCCGCGCTCGCCTCGCCTCGGGTCGCGTCCGCCTCGCCTCGGGTCGCGCCCGTCTCGCATGAGGCCGGCGCTCGTCTCCGTCACGCCACACGGGCCAGGTCCGCCTGCCGCACCTCGTGGATCAGGGGCAGGCCCGAGGCCAGACGCTCCAACTCCTCGACGACGATTCGGCCCAGTCGTTCCAGCTCGTTGCCGAGCGAACCGGCGATGTGCGGGGTGAGAAAGACATTGGGCAGGCGGTACAGCGGTGACCCGGCGGGCAGCGGCTCGGGTTCGGTGACGTCGAGGACGGCGTGCAGCCGCCCGGAGACCAACTCGTCCGTCAGCGCCTCGGGATCGACCAGCGCCCCCCGCGAGGTGTTGATCAGCACTCCTCCGTCCCTGATCAGCGCCAGCCGCCCCGCGTCGAGCATGCGATACGTCTCCGGGATGTCGGGCGCGTGCAGGGAGACGATGTCGCTGTGTCTCAACAGGTCGTCCAGAGGGAGGAGTTCGGCGCCGAGCGCGGCCGCCTCGGCCGCGCTCACATAGGGGTCGTGCAGCAGGACCGTGAGGTCGAAGGGGCGCAGGAGTTCCAACAGGCGGCGGCCCACCCGGGACGCGCCGATCACCCCGACGCGGCGGCCCAGGTTGCCCGTGGCCGCGGTCTCGGTGTGGGGCGGATAGGCATGGGTGGCGCGGAAGCGCTCGCGGTGGGTGAAGGTGTCCTTGCCCGCGAGCAGGATCATGGCGAGCGTGTACTCCGCCACCGGTACGGCGTTGCCGGTGACAGCGCTGGAAACGGTGACTCCGTGTTTCCACAAGGCTTCGCCCACCAGGGAACGGACCGAGCCGGCCGCGTGCAGGACGGTGCGCAGGCGGGGGGCCGCGGTCAGGACGCTCGCGTCGAGGTGGGAACAGCCCCAGCCGGTGACCAGGACCTCAGCGTCGGCAAGGGCTTTCGTGGCCGCCGAGTCCGTGAAGTCCTGCACGATCAGCATCGGGTCCAGGTCGGAAGCCTGCCGCAGCCGGCTCATGAGCGGGGGCGGGAAGAGCAGGGGGAGGTGCACCGGATCCATCGCGAACACGGCCCTCGGCGGCTGGGGGTGGGGCATGGCTCTCCTGACACGCTGGATGGAAACAGTTTCAGAAAGCGCCTTCTACCGTAGATCTGCGGGGAAGGCGTGGTCAATCGTGAGGGGCTGGATAGGTGAGCCGGTTGGAGGGGGGGAGCACGGGCTCCCGCCGGTGATTGCTTCGAAATCGGTTACTACGGTTTCTCCAGCAACGGTGATGGTCGGCGATGGATTTGGCAACCGGTTGCTGCCCTGACCTGCGGCGCGGCTGTTTTGGACCGTGACGCTCAGGCCGACCACAGTTTTCGAAAGTTCGCCGGACCCCTTGACGTGCTGTGCTCTCCGACGGAAGCTCCCTGCACCGCTGTAGCAACCGGTTTCTGAGCCGTTCGCACGCCGCTCGGTGGTATGTGACATAGCACTGAACGTCACAGTGCTATGTCACATACCACCGCAGCCCACCCCACCGCGTGCTCAAGTCCCCTTCCGTCCCAGCGAAAGAGAGTGGGTCGTCCATGCACTCCCAGGCTGGTGCTCCCGGTGCCTCCGGTGCCCCTGGTGCTCCCGGTCATCCCGGTGCCCCCCTGAGTCGCCGCCGCTTTCTTGCCCTCTCCGCAGCCGGTGCCACCGCCGGTGCGGCATCCCTCAGCGGCTGCGCACTGCAGGTCTCCTCCGCGGCGAGCGGCGCCGGAGAGACAGTCACCGTGATGGCCAAGTCCGGCGACATCTCAACGGATCTGATCAAGCAGGCCCAGAACGACATCGGCGTCAAGATCGAAACGGTGCTTTACAGCATCAGCAAGCTGATCGCGATGATGACCAACGGCAACCCGCCGGACCTGGTGCGCGGGGTCGGCGCGGTGGACGCCCCGTACTTCGCGGCACGCGGCGTGATGGAGAACCTGGACCCGTACTTCGCGAAGAGCACCGTCCTGAAGTCCGACGACCTGGATCCCGTCAACGACCTGTGGCGGTACGACGGCCGCACCCAGGGCAAGGGCCCCCGCTACGGTATGGCGAAGGACTTCTCCCAGGACTCCATGTTCTGGTACAACACCGCTCTGTTCGACCGGGCGGGCGTCGAGTATCCGCCGGAGCTGGAACCGGTCACCTACGAGGAGTGGCTCGACAAGGCCAAGCGGCTGACCCGGCGCAAGAACGGCGCCACCACCGTCTTCGGCGGCAGCTACAACGGTGTGCTCACGCCCAACATGCTGGCGAGCCTGACAGTCGCGGCCGGCGGAAACCTCTTCACCGACGACTACTCCCGGGTGGACTTCACCAGCCCCGAGGCCCGCAAGGCGCTCGGCTGGTACATCGACTACTGCCGGACCAGGGTCGGGCCCAGCATCATCCAGCCCGACCCCAACACCTGGGACGGTCCCACCTTCCAGGCGAACAGGCTTGCGATGTCGAACTCGGGCTACTGGCTCGGCGGCCTGATCAACACCGACAAGAAACTCGCCCCGCTGTCCCGGCTCGCCCCCGCCCCCGTCTTCGAGGGCGGCAGGAGGGTCAGTCCGTGCCAGGCCGGAACCGGATTCTGGATACCGAGCAAGTCCCACAACAAGGACGCCGCCTGGCGGGTCTTCGAGTGGTTCTTCGGCGAGGCGCCGGCGAAGGCACGCGCCTCCGGCGGCTGGGGCATCCCGACCCTGAAGTCGCTGCGCTCGCTGATGCCATCCCAAGCGCCTTACCAGAAAGAGGTCTTGAAGGTGCAGAAGGCCGAGCTGAACCACTTCTCGGTGATCGCCTTCACGCCCTACGCCACCGCGGACTCGCTGTACGCCCTCTTCAACCAGATCGCCCCGGCCGCCATGAACGGCCGGATGTCCGTCGACAGGCTCGCCGGACAGCTGAACTCGGCCATGAACGAGCAGCTCAAGCGCGGTAAGGAGCAGGTGGGATGACGGTCGATCAGATGTCCTCGGTCACACGGCCTTCCGGCTCCGCGCAGGTGGCCGGCCGGGTGTGGCCCCGGAGGCGTTCCTCCGTGGCCGCGCGCAGGCACCGGGCGTTCTACATGTTCGCCTCTCCCTGGATCGCCGGGTTCGCGCTGCTGACCGTCGCGCCGATGTCGTACGCGCTGTGGCTGAGCTTCACCACGTACGACGGCATCTCGCCCAACTGGCACTACGTCGGACTGGGCAACTACCGCGAGTTGTTCTCGGACGCTCAGACCTGGGACTCCCTCGGCCGCACGGGGCTGTTCGCGATCACATCGGTGCCGCTGTCGATCGTCGCCGGGCTCGTGCTCGCCGTCCTGGTCAACCGGCCGATCAGGGCGCGTGGGCTGTTCCGCACCCTGCTCTATCTTCCCGCGGTGGTGCCGCCGGTGGGTGCGGGCATCGCGTTCAAGCAGCTCTTCGACCAGAACTCCGGTGCCGCCAACGGGGTGTTGAACCTCTTCGGTATCGACGCCCTCGGCTGGCTCGCCGACCCGTACGCCCGCTACGTACTGATCATGACGGTGCTCTGGACGGCCGGAAACATCATGATCATCTCGCTGGCGGGGCTCCAGGACATCCCCCGCGAAGTGCTCGAAGCGGCCCGCATCGACGGTGCGAGCGCCTGGCGGAGCTTCCGCAGCATCACCCTGCCGCTGCTGTCGCCGGTGCTGCTCTTCCAGACCGTGACCGGCGTCATCGCCTCGGTGCAGACCATCATGCCGCTGCTGCTGGCCCCCGACCCGACCCCGGCCGGTATCACCGCTCTCCCGCAGTCCAACTACCTCTACATGATGCATGTGTTCGCGCAGTACTTCGCGTTCGGCCGCTACGGCTACGCCTCTGCGCTGCTGTGGGTGCTCTTCGTCCTGATCCTCGTCGCGACCGGACTGATCTTCAAGTCGACGTCCGGCGTGGTGTTCTACAACGTCGACCCGGAGGCGAAGAAGTGACCGCCACCAGCGTGACCCCCACGTCCGCGCCCCGGACACGGGTCAACCGTCTAGTTCTCTACACGGTCCTCGTCGTGATCACCGGGCTGTTCCTGGGCCCCTTCGGCTGGCTGGTCCTCTCCGGCCTCAAGACTCCCGCGGAGCTGGCGGCCTCGCCGGTGCACTGGCTGCCCGCACACGTTCAGTGGCACAACTTCGCGGACGCCTTCGATCTCATCGACTTCCTCGGCTACGCCCGCAACTCCCTGATCATCGCGTTGATCTACGCCACCCTGGTCACCCTCAGCTCGGCCTGGGTCGGCTTCGGCTTCGCCCGGCTCAGCGCACCGGGGAAGAAAACGCTCTTCGGCATCCTCCTCGGCTCGATGATGCTGCCCCAGATGATCACGCTGTTGCCGACGTACCTCATCTTCGCCAAGCTCGGCATGGTCGACACGTACTGGCCGTGGGTGCTCTGGGGCCTGTCGTCCGCCCCCTATCTGGTCTTCCTCTTCCGGCAGTTCTTCGCGGGGCTCCCGCGCGAATTGGAGGAAGCGGCGATCGTCGACGGCTGCGGCTACGGGACGATCTTCTGGCGGATCTTCCTTCCGCAGTCCTGGCCGGTCCTGTCCGCGAGCTTCGTGATCGCCTTCACCTGGACCTGGGGCGACTACATCGCCCCGCAACTCCTGCTCTCCACCGACCGCACCACCCTCGCGGTCGCCGTGATGTCCACCTACGTCACCTCGGCCGGCACCCCCGTCACCAACCTCCAGGCCGCGGCCTCGGTGATGTACGTCGTCCCGATCCTGCTGATCTTCCTGATCGCCCAGCGCGGCTTCGTCGCCGGGATGTCCACGACCGGTCTCAAGTAACCGCTGTCATCCGTTTCATCCGTTTGTTCGCTAGGAGTCCTGCATGAACACGCCCTTGTCCCGCCGTACGGCCCTCCAGGCGGCCGGCGCCACCGTGCTCGCCGCCGGCCTGTCGTCAGGCCTGACCGCCACGACGGCGCAAGCTGCAGATGACAACTCCGTGCCCCAGCTGGTCACTTATCCGCTCCCCGCCACCATGCCGACCAACACCAGCTTCAGGGTGCGGGTGCGCACCGCCCCCGACGGGGACTGGCAGACCCTGGACATCTACCGGCCGCAGCTCGAGGAGATCAACCCGACCACGGGCTCCGGCAAGGTCTACAACTCCTCGATGGTGTACTTCGACTTCCGGGGCTCCGTCGAGATCGAGGTCACCTACCTCAAGGGCGGCACCACCAAGGCCCGGGTGAGACCGGACGCACTCGGCATCAAGCCCGAACTCGGTGGCGACACGCTGGTGTTCACGCTCGACGAGCCGAAGGACGTCGTCGTCCAGATCAACGACGAGATCTTCGACTGCCTGCACGTCATCACCAACCGCGTCTGCCCCAACCCGCCCTCGCCCGACGATCCGGACGTCATCTACTTCGGCCCCGGCGTGCACAAGGTCACCGGCAACGTCCTCACCGTCCCCAGCGGCAAGACCGTTTACCTCGCCGGCGGCGCCGTCCTGCAGGCACAGGTGTACTTCAAGAACGTGGAGAAGGCCGCCCTCACCGGCCACGGCATCCTCAACGCAGGCCCCGGCGGCATCCTCTGCGAGGGCAGCAAGAACATCCGCGTCGAGGACGTCATCATCCTGAACCCGAACGGCTACTCGGGCACCTTCGCCATGAGCGAGAACGTCCACGTCAAGAAGGCGCGGTCGTTCAGCTCGAAGGGCAACGGAGACGGTTTCGACGTCTTCTCCTCGACGGGGATCGTCTTCGACGGCTGTTTCATGCGCAACTCCGACGACTGCTTCGCCATCTACTGCCACCGCTGGGACTACTACGGCGACACCCGCGACATCACCATCCAGAACTGCACCCTGTGGGCTGACGTCGCCCACCCGATCAACGTCGGCACGCACGGCAACACCGACGCCCCCGAGGTCCTCGAGAACCTGGTCATCAGGAACATCGACGTCCTCGACCACCGCGAGCCCCAGATGAACTACCAGGGCTGCATCGCGCTGAACCCCGGCGACTCCAACCTCATCCGCAACGTCCGGATCGAGGACGTCCGGATCGAGGACTTCCGCTGGGGCCAGGTCATCTACATGAAGGTGATGTTCAACCCGAAGTACAACACCTCGGTCGGAGCCGGCATCGAAGACGTTTACGTCAAGAACCTCAGCTACACGGGCACGCACGCCAACCCCTCCCTCTTCCTCGGCTACGACGCCGATCACGCCATCAAGGACGTCACGTTCGAGAACCTGGTGATCAACGGCCTGGTCGTCGCCGACTCGATGAAGAAGCCGAGCTGGTACTACACCACCGACGAGATCCAGTGGTACTACAACGAGCACGTGACGAACCTCAGGTTCATCACCACCGCCGAGGCAGAGGCGGGGGCGGCGTCGTGACCATCCCCGCACCGAGCCGCCGGAACTTCCTCGGCGGTACGGCGGCCGTACTGCTGGCGTCGGGCGTGAGCGGTCTGCTCGCGCCCGGCGCGGCCCGGGCGGCCGGCCGGAACGACACCGGCGCCGCCCGCCGTGCCTTCGCCCATCCCGGACTGCTGCACACCGCGGACGACCTCGCCCGGATGAGGACAGCCGTCGCCGCGAAGCAGTCCCCCGTCTACGACGGCTACCTGGCCCTCGCGGCGCACGCCCGCTCCCAGTCGACGTACCCCGTCCAGAACACGGGCCAGATCACCACCTGGGGCCGCGGCCCCACCAACTTCCAGAACCAGGCCGTCGCCGACTCGGTCGCCGCCTACCAGAACGCCCTCATGTGGGCCGTCACCGGCAACAAGGCCAACGCCGACAAGGCGCGCGACATCCTCAACGCCTGGTCCGCCTCCCTGACGGCGATCACCGGCGCGGACGGTCCGCTCGGCGCCGGACTGCAGGCCTTCAAGTTCGTCAACGCGGCCGAGCTGCTGCGGCACACCGGTTACGACGGCTGGGCAGACGCGGACATCGCCCGCTGCGAGGCATCCTTCCTGGACGTCTGGTATCCGGCCGTATCCGGTTACATGCTCTACGCCAACGGCAACTGGGACCTGACGGCGATCCAGACCATCCTCGCGATCGGCGTGTTCTGCGAGGAACCGGTCCTCTTCGAGGACGCACTGCGCTTCGCCGCGGCCGGCGCCGGCAACGGCAGCATCCTCCATCGCATCGTCACGGATGCCGGCCAGGGCCAGGAGTCCGGCCGCGATCAGGGCCACGAACAGCTCGCTGTCGGCCTGACCGGCGACATCGCCCAGGTCGCCTGGAACCAGGGCGTCGACCTGTGGGCGTTCGACGACAACCGCATCCTCGCCAACTTCGAGTACGCCGCCCGCTACAACCTCGGAAACGACGTTCCCTTCGTCCCCGACCTGGACCGCACCGGCAAGTACATCAAGAAGACGGTTTCCGCGATCAGCCGCGGCTCCTTCCCGCCGATCTACGAGATGGCCTACGCCCACTACACCGACGTCCGGGGCCTCGACGCCCCGTACACCAAGGCCGCCGTCTTCCGCGGCACCGGCGGCGCCCGTGTCGTCGAGGGCAGCAACGACGACCTGCCCAGCTGGGGCACCCTCGCCTACGCCGGCGCGACAGCGCCCGCGGCCACCGCGCCGACGGCTCCCGCGGGAGTCGCGGCGGTGGGTGACGCCGGAGCGGTCACCGTGAGCTGGCTGCCGTCCACCTGGGCGACCTCCTACACCGTCCGCCGGGCCACCAGGCCCGAAGGGCCCTACGAGGAGCTCTCCACCACCGTCGACAAACCGACATACACGGACTCCGGCGCCCGTACCGGACAGACGTATTACTACACCGTTTCCGCCACCAACTCCCAAGGGGAGAGCGGCGACTCCAGTGCCGTCTCCGCCACCGCCGGACTTCCCACCCCCTGGGCCACCCAGGACGTCGGCACCGTCAGGATTCCGGGTTCCGCCCTCTTCGACGGCGAACGGTTCGTGCTGGAGGCGAGCGGGACCGCGGACACCTACCGCCTGGCGTATCTGCCGCTGCGCGGCGACGGCAGCGTCACCGCGCGGATCGTGTTTCCGCTCAGTTCCCAGTACTCCAAGATCGGCGTCGCCCTCCGCGCCTCCCTCGACGCCGACGCGGCGCACGCCGCCATGCTGGTCCAGGGGCTCCCGCTGTACACCTGGAGCGGCGTGTGGAGCGTACGACCGGCCGCCGGGGCGGACGCCTCGGCGACCGGCAGCACACCCGTGCCGCCGACGCAGCAGGACGCGATCACCGTGAACGCGGGCTTCCCGATCTCCAGCCTCGGCGCGCTCCCCGAGTCCGCGACCCCGCTCGAGGCCCCCTATGTCGAGGGCGCGGGAGACGGTTACCGACTGCGCGCACCGTACTGGGTCCGTGTCACCCGAAAGGGCCGCCGCTGCACCGGCGCGCTCTCCCCGGACGGCATCCGCTGGACCGAAGTCGGCTCCACCGAGGTGCAGTTGGGGAGCACGGCTTACGCCGGACTGGTCCTCACCTCCTGCCTCGGCGTCGACGAGGACTACGCCGAGACCGGCACCGGCGCCTTCGACAACGTCACCGTGACCTCGGCCTCCGGCGAGGTGTGGTCCGTCCCCCGCCCCGCCGCACCCTCCGCCGGCCTCACGGCGTCCAGCGGCGCCGACGCCGTCGAGCTGGCCTGGACCGACCCGGACCCCTCGGCCCGGTTCAAGGTGCTGCGCGCCACGGACGCCGACGGGCCGTACCACACCATCGCGACCGGCGTCGGCGCCGTCGGTTTCGGCACCCGCGTCAGGTACACCGACGCCACCGGCTCACCGGGGACGACGTACCACTACGCCGTCACCAAGACGAACGCCGGCGGACGCGGCCCGCTCTCCCAGCCGGCCGCCGCCCCCATGCCGAGCCCGACCACCCCCCAACCAACCTCCGCCGCAACAGCGTTCGCCAACAAGGGCGTCCCGTTCCAGCACCTCCTGCGGGCCACCCACGACCCCGTCCGCTTCGCCGCCACCGGTCTCCCCGACGGCCTGCGCGTCGACCGACGCACCGGACTGATCTCCGGAACCCCCACCGAGACGGGCGAGTTCACCGTCACCACCACCGCGGGCAACGCCACCGGCGACGGCACCGCGACCCTCACCCTCACCGTCGGCACACCCCCGCCCGCCCCCTGGACCTACGGCGACCTCGGCGACGTGATCCTCGACGACCGCGCGTACGGGACGCTCGGCGTGGTCGCCATCCGTACCCCGGGCAGCACCTCCTACGACGGCGGGACCTTCACGGTGCGTGGCGCGGGCGTGGACCTGAACGTCAACGGCCAGGGAATGACAGGGCAGTTCGTGCGACAGTCCGTCACCGGCGACTGCACGGTCACCGCCCGACTGGTCTCCCGTACCGGAGCGAGGGCCGACCGGGTGGGGCTGCTGATGGCCAAGTCCCTGTCGCCCTTCGACCAGGCCGCCGGAGTCATCGTGACCGGCGGGACCGGTGCGCAACTGATGCTGCGCAAGACGGTCGCCGCGGCCTCCGTCTTCTCCGGCACCGCCACCGTCCAACTGCCCCTGCTGCTGCGGCTGAAGCGCACCGGGACCGTCTTCGCCGCGGCCGTCTCCACCGATGACGGCGCCACCTGGACCGCCCTCGCCTCGGGCGAGATCCCGGGGTTCGGTGACGCCCCCTTCCACGTGGGCCTCGTGGTCTGCTCGCGCGACCCCTTGGCCCTCGGCACCACCGAGTTCGACGAGGTGAGCATCAACCCCGACTGATCCCCCATGGATTGGAGTCGCACCGATGAGCCGCACTTCCCCCCACCGACCCTCCGAACCGGGCGAGTTGAGCCGCCGCGGTCTGCTGAAGACCGCGGGCGGTCTCGGCGCCGCACTCGCCCTCGGAGGGGCGGCGGCCGCGCTGGCGGACACCCCCGCCGGCGCCGCCCCCGCGACCTTCACCCACCCCGGCATGCTGCACAACGCCGGCGACATCAACCGCGCCAAGGTCAAGGTCGCGGCGAAGACCGACCCCTGGCTGTCCGGCTGGAACAAGCTGACCGCCAACTCCCACGCGCAGTCCACCTGGACGCCCAACCCGCAGTCCACCATCATCCGCGGTGGCACGGGCGAGAACTACGGCATCCTCTACAACGACATCGCCGCCGCCTACCAGAACGCCCTGCGCTGGGCGGTGGGCGGCACCGCGGCCAACGGCGACACCGCGGTGAAGATCCTCAATGCCTGGTCGTCCACCCTGACCACCGTCACCGGCAACGCCGACCGGTTCCTCGCCGCGGGAATCTACGGCTGGCAGTTCTGCCAGGCCGCCGAACTCATGCGCGGCTACGCCGGGTTCGACCTCGCGGCCTTCCAGGACATGATGGTGAGCGTCTTCTACCCGCTCAACAACAGCTTCCTGACCAACCACAACGACGCCTGCATCACCAACTACTGGGCCAACTGGGACCTGTGCAACATGGCCTCGATCATGGCCATCGGCATCCTCACCGACAACGCCGCCAAGTACGACCAGGCCGTCACCTACTTCAAGTCCGGCGCCGGCAACGGTTCCATCGCACACGCCGTGCCGTACCTGTACACCGATTCCGACGGCTACGCGCTCGGCCAGTGGCAGGAGTCCGGCCGCGATCAGGGACACTCCATCATGGGCATGGGCCAGATGGGCGCGATCTGCGAGATGGCGTGGAACCAGGGCGACGACCTGTACTCGTACGACAGCCGCCGCTTCATGAAGGCGGCGCAGTACGTCGCCAAGTACAACCTGGGCCAGGACGTGCCCTACACCACCTACACCTGGGGCACCGGACAGAACTGCGCCCAGTCCTCCCAGACGGTCATCGGCTCCGGCTCCCGCGGCCAGATCCGCCCGGTCTGGGCGATGCTCCACTTCCACTACAACCGTCGCCTGTATCTCGACGACAAGTACATCTCCGCCATGTACTACGACCTCGTCGCCCCGGAGGGAGGCGGCGGCGACTACGGCTCCACCAGCGGTGGCTACGACCAGCTCGGTTTCGGCACCCTGATGTACGCGAAGTAACCGGTTGCGGTAGGTAGCGGTAGGTAGTCGTCCACCGCGAGTAGCCGCCGAATCGCGCTCTGCGCCGGAATATCGCCGCATTCTGTGGTGCTCTGTTGTTACCGGTGCAGTTGCGCGGTGAGGAGGCTGGTGGGCACATGACGGCAGCAGTCCGGGAACATCCCGTGGTCAGCACTCCCTACGGAGCGGTCCGCGGCCGGTACGAGCACGGGATCGCGGTGTTCCGCGGCATCCCCTACGCCGCGCCGCCCTTCGGACCGCACCGGTTCCGGCCGCCCGTCCCGCCCGAGCCCTGGGACGGGGTGCGCGACGCGGGCGCCTTCGGGCCGACGCCGCCGAAACCGCCGTACTCCGAGGCCTTCGAGAAGTACCTGTCCGACCCCGTCGTGCCGGGCGACGACTGCCTCAACCTCAACGTGTGGACCCCCGAGCCGGGCCCGGGCGCCCGGCTCCCTGTCCTGGTGTGGCTGCACGGCGGCGCTCTGACCAGGGGCTCCTCCGCCGTGCCGGTCTACGACGGCCGTACCTTCGCACGCGACGGAGTCGTCCTCGTCTCGGTGAACTACCGACTGGGAGTCGAGGGCTACGGCCTGTTCCCGGACACCCCCGCCAACCCCGGTCTGCGCGACCAGCTCGCCGCCCTCACCTGGGTGCACGAGTCGATCGCGGCCTTCGGCGGCGACCCCGACCACATCACCCTGGCCGGCCAGTCCGCGGGGGCGATCAGCATCGGCGCCCTCCTCGCCGCCCCGCAGGCGCAGGGGCTGGTACGACGGGCGGTCCTGCAGAGCGGGCCGCCCGAGGCGTTCGAACGGGACAAGGTACGGCGGATGGTGCGCCGCATGGCCACCCGGCTGAAGATCCACGCGACCGCGGCCGCCTTCGCCGAGGTCGACCGTGACCTGCTGCTGCGCACCCAGGCCGAGGTCGGAAAACTGAGCAGTCCGGTGCTCGGCGGCCCCTCCTTCGGCGTCGTCGTCGACGGCGACCTCGTACCGCGCGACCCCCTGGAGGCGCTCGTCGACGGCGACGCCGCACGAGGCGTCGACCTGATGCTGGGCTGGACCAGCGAGGAGTACCGCCTCTGGCTCGTCCCCGGAGGCCTGCTGGAACGCGTCGACCGGCTCGGCGCCGTCGCCCTCGCCGGCGCCATGGCCCGCTGCCACTGCGGCACCGAGGTGCCCCGCGGCTACCGCGCCCTCCACCCGGAGGCCGGCACCGCCGAGATCGTCGGCCAGATCGTCACCGACCACCTGCTGCGCATCCCGATGCACCACCTGGCCGACGCCCGCCCCGAGGCGTCGTACGTCTACGAGTTCGCCTGGCCCTCCAACCTCCCCGGCCTCGGCTCCTGCCACGCGCTGGAACTCGGTTTCGTCTTCGACAGCGGCGACGTGCCCGAATCGCGCAAGCTGGCGGGCGAGGGCGCGCCACAGGAGCTGGCCGACGCGATGCACGGCGCGTGGGTGCGCTTCGCCACCGACGGCGATCCCGGCTGGCAGCGCTGGGACGCAACCCATCCGGTACGGATCTTCGACGCGGGCCAGCCGCGCACCACCCTCGGCCCGCGCGACGCCGAGCTCGCCCTGTGGGCGGTCGCCGAGCCCGCGACCCCGGAGCCCGTGGCGACGGGCGCGTCCGACGGCGCGCCCCTGCGCACCGTGGAACTGCGCTCGGCGGTCCGCCGCCTGCGCCGCTCGGCCGGCTCACGGCGACACTGACGCGTCAGCCGGGTGTGGGGGCGCCGTGAGACCGTTTTCAACGCCTGGACGGCGCTACGGCCCTACGGCGCTACGGCCCTACGGCGCTATGGCCCTACGGCGCCACCGCGCCAGGGACGGGAATCCGACGCCGACGTCGCTATGGCCCGGCGCCCGTGCCGACGCCCCTTGTACCCCGCGGTGCGCCGCTACGAGGCAGGCGGTGCGACCGAGCCCCGTACGACGACGTGCGTGCCCAGCAGCAGATGCTCGTCCGGGGTTTCCGGTGTGCGGCCCAGCGCCGTGCGGACGGCCAGGCGGCCCAGTTCCTCGTAGGGGACGTGGACCGTGGTGAGGGCGGGGTGCAGGTCGCGGGCGAAGGGAATGTCGTCGTAACCGGCCAGCGAAACATCGCCTGGCACGTCGATGCCCGCCTCGTGCAGGGCGGTCAGCGCACCGGCCGCCACCATGTCCGTGGCGGCGACCACGGCCGTGAACTCTAGCCCTTCCTCGAGGGCCTCGCGCATCAGCCGGTGCCCGGAGTCCCGGGTGAAGTCGCCGTGCCGGAGCAGGACGGGGTCGGGGTCCAGCCCACGGGCGCGGTGTGCGGCGAGGTAACCGCGTTCACGGCCCTGCGCGGTGGTGTGGTCCGGCTTCCCGCCGAGGAAGAGGACACGCCGGTGGCCCTGGGCGAGGACGTGGGCGACCAGGGCGTAGGCGCCGCCTTCGTTGTCGTACTCAACAACGGTTACCGGGGCGCCGGGGCCGAGCGGAGGGCGGCCGCACAGCACCAGGCGGGAGCCGACCGAGGCCAGGGAGTCGGCGACGCGGCGGGTGCGCTCCCGGTACTCGGGGGTGTCCGCGGTGCCGCCGACCAGGATCACGGCGGCGGCGCGCTGGGCCCGCATCATCTCCACGAACTCCAGTTCGTGCTCGACGTCGCCCTCGGTCCCGCACACCAGGCACAGATGCCCGAGCCGGGTCGCCTCGCGCTCCACGCCGTAAGCCATATGGGCGAACGACGGCCCGGTGATGTCCTCCAGCACGAACGCGAGGGTGGGCGTCCCGACCCCGGCCACCGCCTTGGCCCGCGCGTCGGCGACGTAGTCCATCTCCCGCACGGCCCGCATCACCCTGGTCCGGGTCGCCGTGCTCACCGGATACACCCCGCCGAGCACCCGCGACACGGTCGACGCGGACACCCCGGCCCGCGCGGCGACGTCCCGGATGGTGCTCCGGCCGGCGTCCTCGCTCTTCCTGGTCATCCCACCCCCGCCTAGGGACAGTGGAAACGCGGACGGCAACCGGTTTCCATCGGTGACCCTAGCGCCCGGCGGGGATGCTGCACAGTGCCGCGGTCGCAGGCTGGACAGCGCCGCGGTGGGGCGGGGCGGTGGGACCGTGGTATCGAGGTGGAAGTACCTACGAACTCACTCGGCGCCGCTCAACACCCCGGCGATCCCGGCGATGGCCTCCGGCCCCACGCGGCAGCACCCGCCGATCAACCGCGCCCCGGACGCCCGCCACCCCGCCACCTCCTCCGGCGTGAAGGACGACCGCCCCTTCCACGACCGGGCCTCGGCATCCCACGCCTCCCCGCTGTTCGGATAGACGACGACGGGCTTGCCGGTGACCCGGGCGGCGATCTCGACCGCGCCGTCGACGTCGCCGGGCGCGCAGCAGTTCACCCCCACCGCGACGATCTCCGCCGCCTCGGCCGCCACGGCGAACGCCTCCTCCAACGGCTGCCCGGCGCGGGTCCGGTCGCCGTCCACGGTGTACGACAGCCAGGCCGGCACCCCCAGCCCCCGCACCGCCCGTACCAGCGCCAGCGCCTCGTCAGCGTCCGGAACCGTTTCCAGCGCGAGTACATCGGGACGGGCCCCGGAGAGCACCTCCAGCCGGGGCCGGTGGAAGGCCTCCAACTCGGCGACGCTCAGCCCGTATCGCCCCCGGTACTCGGAACCATCGGCCAGCATCGCCCCGTACGGTCCCACGGAAGCCGCGATCCACAGCGGTCGCGTCACGCCCTTCGCCTGCGCCTGCGCCTGCCGGGCCGCCTCCCGCGCCAACTCCACGCTCAGCGCGATGAGTTCGGCCGCTCGTCCCTGATCGATGCCCCGCTTGGCGAAGCCCTCGAAGGTGGCCTGGTAGCTGGAGGTGATGGCCACGTCCGCGCCGGCCTCGAAGTAGGCGAGATGCGCTTCGGTGATGGCCTCGGGCCGCTCCGCGAGCAGCCGGGCCGACCACAGCTCGTCGCTCAGGTCGTGCCCGGCGGACTCGAGCTGGTTGGACATGCCGCCGTCGAGCACGACGGGGCCGGCGGCGAGGGCCGCGGCGAGGGTGGTGTCGCTGGTCATGCCCTTGACGGTAGTCGAGGCGGAGCCGGAACCCACACCCGATTGTGTCCACTCAATGAACAGAATGCCCATCATGTGGAATGCCGGGTTACGATCACGGCCCTCCCGTCCCCGCTCCACCCCTGGAACAGCCATGACCGCCGCCAGCCCGACCGAGGCCCCCGAGCCGTCCCAGCCGTCCGACGCGCCCGCGTCATCCGACGACCTCAAGGCGTCCGGACCATCCGATGCGCCTTCCGCGTCCGCCCCGCGCCGACGGACTTTCGGCCTGGGCGCGGCCACCGCGCTGGTGATGGGAAACATCATCGGCGGCGGCATCTTCGCGCTGCCCGCCGCTGTCGCCCCGTACGGCACGGTCAGCCTGGTCGCCTTCGTCGTGCTGTCGGTCGCCGCGGTGCTGCTCGCCCTGCTCTTCGGCAGCCTCGCCCGCCGCAGCCCGGTCACCGGAGGCCTGTACGTCTACCCGCGCGACGCCTTCGGCCCCTTCGCCGGATTCCTGTCGGCGTGGTCGTACTGGACGATGTGCTGGGTCAGCATCGCGGCCCTCGCCACCGCGGTCGTCGGATACGTCGACGTCCTGATCCCCCTGCACGGAAACCACGTGCTGGAGGCGGTCGTCGCCCTCGCCGCGCTGTGGCTGCCGGCCGCCGCGAACTTCGCCGGGACGCGCTGGGTCGGCGCGGTGCAGATCGTCTCGACGGTCCTGAAGTTCGTGCCGCTGCTCCTGGTCGCCACCATAGGTCTGTTCTTCGTGCGCGCGGACAACTTCGGCCCCTTCAACGCCTCTCACGACAGCGCGCCGGGTGCGATCGCCGCCGCGGCAGCCCTGCTTCTCTACAGTTTCCTCGGTGTCGAGTCGGCCGCGGTCAGCGCGGGCGAGGTGACGGACCCCGAGCGCACCGTCGGCCGCGCGAGTTTCCTGGGCACCCTGGCCTCCGCCGTCGTCTACATCCTCGGCACGATCGCCGTCTTCGGCCTCGTCCCGCACGACAAGCTGGTCGACTCCGGTGCGCCCTTCGCCGACGCCGTGAACGCGATCACCGGCGGCTCCTGGGGCGGTACCGCGATCGCCCTGGTCGCCGTCGCCTCGATCACGGGCTGCCTCAACGGATGGATCCTGCTGGCCGCGCAGATGCCGTACGCCGCCGCGCGCGACGGACTGTTCCCGAAACCGTTCGCCCGCGTAGGCAAGGGCGGCGTCCCCGGTTTCGGCGTCTGGGCGGTGGCGGTCCTCGGCACGGTCCTGATCGCCCTGAACTACACGGCGGGCCCCGACACCACCTTCCGGGTCCTGGTCCTCATCACCACGTTCACCGGGTGCGTCCCCTACCTCCTCTCGGCCGCCGCCCAGCTCTACTGGCTGGCCCAGGGCACCCGGGCCCGCGTCCGCCCGGCGGGCCTCGCCCGTGATCTCCTCGTGGCCGCGCTCTCCTTCGCCTTCTCCTTCTGGCTGATCGCGGGAGCCGGTTACGCGGCCGTCTACCAGGGCGTGCTGTTCCTCTTCGCCGGTATCCCGGTGTACGTGTGGCTGCGCGGCCGGCAGAAGGAAGAGGACCCGGCCCCGGAAGCGGACCGGGATCCAGCCTTGACGGATGCCTGAAACCGTTCTCCCGGAGGCGGAGGCGGAGGCCGAGGCCGAGGAAGGGGCGCGTGCGGTGCTCGGCGTCGGCAAGGTGATCGCCGGCTCCGCCGGCACTGGAACCGCAGTCGGCGCGAGGCCCACAGCTAAGAATCCGGCCTCGCGCAGGCGCGGCAGGTATGGACGGTGAGTCTCACGCCGCAAGGAGCCGCGGTGAACGGCTCGATGTGAGCCCGGCGACCCGCGGTCCGCGCGCCCCTAACCCTGTGCCGCATGCCGCCCTCCCCTCCGCCGCCCACCGCGCCGCTTCACCGCGGGCACCACGAGCCCGATGAGCAACCCGACCGCCAGCGCGTACGGCCACCAACCCAGCCCGCTGCTCGCGGTGTTGGCGGTACGGGGAGCGGAGGCCACCGACGCACCGGACGGTGTGGCCGAGCGGACCGCGGGCGAATGCCCTGCGGAGATCCCGGCGGACAGGACGACGTCGTTGCCGTCGCCGCCCCGGTAGCTGATCCGGTACGTCGTGTCGGCGAGTTCGAGCCGTGCCCCCTCCTTCAGGCCCTGGAACGTGCCGCGGGTCTTCGACTTCCCCGTGTTCTCCAGCACCGTGATCTCCCGGGCCGGTGCGGATCCGGCGGCCGCCACATCCAGGTCCCCGGCGAGCCGGACGGCCCCGCCCACCTTCAACGGCCGCGCACCCAGCACAAGTCGGCCCTTCGTACTCTGCGCGTACGCACCGGACACCGTGACTCCGCCGACGACCACGCCATCGTTGGTGACGGCCCCCTTCACCGTGCCCCTGCCGCTCAGCGAGGTCACCACCCGCAGCCCCGTCGCCCCTGCGTCCAGCCGCGACCCCGCTCCCGCGAGCCGAATCGCCCGGCTGTGCACGAGGGTTGCCCCGCCGCGCAGGGCCAGCGTGCCCTTCTCCACGGTCGTCGCCCCGGTGTACGTCACCGCACTCCCCGTGAGCGTGGTGGTCGCGGCACCGGACTGCACCAGCGCACCCGATCCGTTGATCCGTGACAGGGAAACCGGTGTCGAGACGTTCTGAACGACGAGCGTGCCGTCGTTCAGCACCCGGCGCCGAGCCGTTCCCGTGAGCAGGGAGCCGTCACCGCCGCTGCCCGATCCGACCCCGAGCCGCAGCACCGCGCCCTTCCGCACCGTCGTCGAGCCGTCGTAGTACTGCTTCGCGGCGAACGTCACGTCGTTTCCGTGCGTCCCCGCGATCACCACATCGCCCGCACCCGGCGCGGAGAGCGTGTCGTGGTACTGGCCACCCCCGATCGGCGCACCCAGTGTGACGGGGCCGTTGTAGTCGAAGGTCAGCGTGGACCGGCGACCGCTCTTCTCGTGCAGGTTGATGTAAACGGTGTCTTTCGTCCCCGGCATGAAGATGGCGTGCGTCGTGCCGTCACCCCACTGCACGTCGGCGCCCTCGATGTTGGTACCTCGCTTGTTCAACTGGTGCGGAATGGCACGCCAGTTGAGGCTCGGGTCGCTGAGCGAGGGGTTCGTGTCACCGCCCCGGTCGCTGTAGCTGTACTGGCCGGTGAGGACGACCTTGCTGCCCGGCCGGGTGTGGACGTTGACGTCACTGCCGTACGCCCGCTGGTAGAAGTTCTGCCGCAGGGTGATCGTCTGGTACAGCGGGGTGTCGATGATCCAGGACCCCTGGTTGAGGACGGCGCGCGCGTTGGGCAGGGCGACCGGGTACTCGGGGCGGCCGACCGCCATCCCGGTGCCGTTGTCGATGACCCCGGAGAAGGGATTGGTCCCGGCGAGGTCGAGCGTGCCCCACATGTTCCGGGGCTGGGTGACCAGGCCCGAGCCGCTGATCGTGCCGATGTTGAAGGTCCGCGTCAGCGACAGCCGCAGGGTGCCGTCCACCCGGACGTTGAGCTGGTTCAGCTGGTAGCCGGGCGTGTTGTACGGGAAGTGACCGATCAGACCGGTTCCACCGCCCGTGCCGTACTGCAGGGTCGCCCCGCGCTCCACGGTGATCGCCGGCGGGTCGGGGTTGCTGACCGTCGTGTACGGGTGATTGCCGCCCTGGGTCCGCACGACCTGCCGTTGCCGTGACCGGGGGAGGGTGAAGTCGCTGTCCCTGGTGAGGACCAGCGTCCCGCCGCCGCGCACGGTGAGTGTGCCCTCGCCGCGGAAGACGCCGTCGTATGTCGTCGTCCCGGAGGGGACGGTGACCACCGTG
>NZ_JAKWBE010000050.1 GCF_022513565.1 Streptomyces gilvus
GAACACCGGACGGGGCCCTTCACCGCGCCGTGGCGAGCGCAGCGACAAGCGGTGATCAGTGGTGGCCGTGGCCGCTCGTGATCTCCTTGTACTCCTCGACGGTCGGCTTCGAGATCTGGGACTCGTCGCCGTAGTACGCCTCGCTCAGCTTGGCGCGCAGCTTCTGGGAGCCCTTGACCTTGCGCTCGACGCCGTTCGCGTCGACCGTCTGGCCGATCTCGACCGGCCTGTACTGCTCGTGCGCCGTGAGGGTGTGCAGCGCCTCCTGGCTGAGCGGCTCGTGGACCTCGATGAACTCACCGTGCGGCAGGCGCTTGATGATGCCGGACTCGCGCCCGTGCAGCACCTTGTCCTTGTCCCGGCGCTGCAGGCCGAGGCAGATCCGCTTGGTGGCGATGAAGACGAGGACCGGTACGACGAAGAAGCCGACGCGCACGAACCAGGTGATCGCGTTGATCGACAGGTGGAAGTGCGTGGCCCACAGGTCGTTGCCGCCGCCGATCATCAGCACGAAGTACCAGGAGATCCACGCGGCGCCGAACGCGGTGCGCGTCGGGGCGTTGCGCGGACGGTCCAGGATGTGGTGCTCGCGCTTGTCGCCGGTGACCCAGGACTCGATGAACGGGTAGACCGCGATCGCGACCAGGACCAGCGGGAAGATCACCAGCGGGATGAACACGCCCAGGACGAGCGTGTGGCCCCACAGGTTGATCTCCCAGCCCGGCATCGTACGGATCAGGCCCTCGGAGAAGCCCATGTACCAGTCGGGCTGGGCGCCGGTGGACACCTGGTCCGGACGGTAGGGGCCCATGGACCAGATCGGGTTGATCGAGGCGATCGCCGCGATGGCCGTGATGACGCCGAAGACCAGGAAGAAGAAGCCGCCGGCCTTCGCCATGTACACCGGCAGCAGCGGCATGCCGACGACGTTGTTGTTCGTCTTTCCGGGACCCGCGAACTGCGTGTGCTTGTGGTAGAAGACCAGGATCAGGTGGCCCACCATCAGGCCGAGCATGATGCCCGGCAGCAGCAGGATGTGGACCGAGTAGAACCGGGCCACGAAGTCGCCGCCGGGGAACTCGCCGCCGAAGAGGAACATCGACAGGTACGTGCCGACGACCGGCACGGACAGGATCGCGCCCTCCATGAAGCGGACACCGGTGCCGGAGAGCAGGTCGTCCGGGAGCGAGTAACCGGTGAAGCCGGTGAACATGCCCAGGACGAGCAGCAGGAAGCCGAACAGCCAGTTGACCTCACGCGGCTTGCGGAACGCGCCGGTGAAGAACACGCGCATCATGTGCACGAACATGCCCGCGAGGAAGATCAGCGCGGCCCAGTGGTGGATCTGCCGGATCAGCAGACCACCGCGCACGTCGAAGGAGATGTGCAGGGTCGAGTTGAAGGCCTCGGACATCATCTGGCCCTGCAGCGGGATGTAGCTGCCGTGGTACTCCACCTCGTTCATCGACGGGTGGAAGAACAGCGTCAGATACACACCCGTGAGGATGAGGATGAGGAAGCTGTACATGCACACTTCGCCCAGCATGAACGACCAGTGGTCGGGGAAGATCTTGCGCATGTTGGTCTTGGCCAGGGAGTAGATCCCCAGCCGGCCGTCGGCCCAGTCGGCGACGCGCTCACCGGCGGGCGCCTTGCCGCGCCGCGTGGCGGTGTTCTCGTTGGTGCTCATCCGCGCTCCCAGAATGCAGGACCGACGGGCTCCTCGAAGTCGCCGAGCGCCTCGAGATAGCCCTCGTCGTTCACACCGATGCGCAGCTGCGGCAGGGCGTGACCGGCGGGGCCGAAGATCACCCGGGCACCGTCGGAGAGGTCGAAGGTGGACTGGTGGCAGGGGCACAGCACGTGGTGCGTCTGCTGCTCGTACAGGGAGATCGGGCAGCCCACGTGGGTGCAGATCTTCGAGAAGGCGACGATGCCCTCGTAGGACCAGTCGAGCTCGCGCTTGTCCTTGATGTTCTCCGGCTGGAGCCGGACGATCATCAGCGCCGCCTTGGCGATCTGGGTCTGGAAGTCCTCGTCCTTCTCCTCCAGGCCCTCGGGCTTGGCGAAGGTGAGCGAGCCGACCGCGACGTCGGAGGGACGCAGCGGCTCGTTGGTGTTCATGTTGACGAGCAGCTTGCCCTTGGACCACAGGGTGTGGCGGAGCTTGGTCCCGGGCAGCGGGCCGAGGTCGCGCAGCAGCATGACGCCGGAGAGCGGGAACAGGGCCAGCGCGCCGAACATGGTGTTGCGGATCAGCTTCCGGCGGCCGAGCGCGGACTCCTTGGCGCCCTGCTTGAAGTCGGCCATGACCTTGGCCTTGACCTCGGGCGACGCCTCGATCGGGTGCCGCTCGTCGGCGATCTCCACGTCCGACATCAGGGTGCGGGCCCAGTGGACCGCGCCCGCGCCGATGGAGAACAGCGCGACGCCCAGGGTCAGACCGAGCGCGAAGTTCAGCGCGTTGATGTGGCCGATCGGGAAGACGTAGATCGCCTTGTCGTGCGGGATCGCCACGTACGAGGCGATGAAGCCGACCGTGGCCAGCATCGACACCGTGAACAGCATGGCCACCACACGCTCGGACCGCTTGGCGGCCCGCTCGTCGATGTCCTGGATCCGGTGCTCGTGCGGGGGCAGACCGGGATCCGCGAAGGGGTCCTTGTCGTCCGCGACGCTTACCGCGCCGTGCGCGTCCTGCTCAGCGGGCAGGTTCTCTTCTGGAATGTCTTGGCTACTCATGACTTCTTGGCCTTTGCGGTCCGAGCGGCGACCCAGACGGCGACCGCGATCAGCGCGCCGAGTCCGAAGATCCAGGCGAACAGGCCTTCGGAGACCGGGCCGAGTCCGCCCAGCTCAAGACCGCCGGGGCTCTCGGTGTTGCCTCCGTTGACCGCGTTCAGGTACGCGATGATGTCCTTCTTGTTCTGCTCGGTCAGCGTGGTGTCGGGGAACGACGGCATGTTCTGCGGGCCGGTCTGCATGGCCTCGTAGATGTGCTTCGGCGCGACGCCCTCGAGGCTCGGCGCGAACTTGCCGTGCGTCAGCGCACCACCCTTGCCGGTGAAATTGTGGCACTGCGCGCAGTTGGTGCGGAACAGCTCGCCGCCCTTGGCGATGTCGGCGCCGTCCGGGCCGTACTGGGCCTTCGTGGGGACGGACGGGCCGGCGCCCAGCGAGGCGATGTACGCCGCGAGCTGGTCGATCTGGGCCTGCGTGTAGATGACCTTCTTGCGCGGGATCTGAGCGCCCGGCTGCTGGGCCGGCATACGGCCGGTGCCGACCTGGAAGTCGACGGCCGCGGCGCCCACGCCGACGAGACTCGGACCGTCGGAGGACCCCTGCCCACCGGTTCCGTGGCACGTAGCGCAGCCCACGGAGTAGAGCTTCTTGCCCTCGTCGATGGCGAGGGACTGGGCGGTGTCGTCGGCCTTCGCCTGGCTCGCGGGCGCGAGCGTGGCGTACAGCCCCCCAGTGGCCGCCAGCGCGAGGAGGAGGACGACGACCGCCGCCAGCGGATGGCGTCGTCGTGCGGAGAGCTTTTTCACGGATTACCCCGGTGTCAGGATCTTCTGCGTCGATGCTTTAGGGATGTGCGCCGTGCGGGCGCACGCGGGAACTGGCCCGGCTACTTGATCAGGTAGATCGTGGCGAAGAGGCCGATCCACACGACATCGACGAAGTGCCAGTAGTAGGACACGACGATGGCCGCGGTCGCCTGTTCGTGCGTGAACCTCTTGGCCGCGTAGGTGCGGCCGAGGACGAACAGGAAGGCGATGAGGCCGCCTGTCACGTGCATGCCGTGGAAGCCGGTGGTCAGGTAGAACACGGAGCCGTACGGGTCGGAGGACAGGGAGAGCCCGTCCTTCTTCACCAGCTCCGTGTACTCGTAGATCTGACCGCCGATGAAGATCGCACCCATGACGAAGGTGACGATGAACCAGCCCCGGAGCTTCTTCACGTCACCGCGTTCGGCGGCGAAGACGCCGAGCTGGCAGGTGAGGGAGGAGAGCACCAGGATCGTGGTGTTGGTCGCGGAGAACGGAAGGTTGAGATGGCTCGCCATCTCCTTCCAGTGGTCCGGACCGGTCACCGATCGCAGGGTGAAGTACATCGCGAAGAGGGCCGCGAAGAACATCAGCTCGGAACTCAGCCAGATGATGGTTCCGACGCTGGTGAGGTTCGGCCGGTTGACCGACGGGTGCGCGTGCCCGGTATCTACTGTCGTTGCTGTCGCCACGACCGACATTATGTCGGTCGCTTATCCCGCCCTCACTCCGGGGGGTGCCGTTCGGAGTGTTGCTCCGGTTCGTACCGTGGTTGACGTGGTGTTGAACGGAGTAGCATCCCCGGCAACGGGCCTTTCCCCACGACGCAGACGTCTCGGAGGAACAATGCAGCCGACCGCCACGGTGCTGGTCTACAGCGACGACTCCAACACCCGCGAACAGGTCCGGTTGGCGACCGGGCGCAGGCCGGCCCCGGACGTCCCCGTCGTGGAGTTCGTCGAGTGCGCGACCCCGGCCGCCGTCCTCACCGAGCTGGACAGGGGCGGTATCGACGTCTGCGTGCTGGACGGCGAGGCCGTGCCGATGGGCGGCATGGGCGTGTGCCGGCAGATCAAGGACGAGGTCTTCGACTGCCCGCCGGTGCTGCTGCTGATCGGCCGCCCCCAGGACGCGTGGCTGGCGACCTGGAGCCGGGCGGACGCCGCTGTGACGCTCCCTGTGGACCCGGTGGAGTTCGCCGCGGCGCTGGCGGGCCTGCTGCGGCGCAGGAGCCTTCAGCAGAGCGCCTAGACGCTCTGCGGACGCAGCCGGGCCTGTTCCGCCGGGCTCGGCGCGTCCAGGGCGCCCGCGACCAGGGCGCTGCCACTGCGCCACTGCTTCCAGTCGAGGTTCCAGTCGCCGAAGCCGTTGCCGAACGGCTCCATGCTGTCGCCGTTGGAGTTCACCACCTTGACGACGTCGCCCTCGTGGACGTTGTCGAAGAACCACTCGGCGTTGGCGGTGCTCATGCCGGTGCAGCCGTGGGAGACGTTGGCGTAGCCCTGGGAGCCGGTGGACCAGGGGGCCGCGTGCACGTACTCGCCGCTCCAGGTGAGACGGGTGGCGTAGTAGACGGGCAGGTCGTACGAGTCCGCGGAGCCCTCGGCGATGCCGACGGTGGCGCTGCGCATCCGTACGAAGTACTCCTTGCCGAGCACCACCTTGACGCCGTTGCGGGTCTCGAAGCCCGGCTTTCCGGTGGTGACCGGGATCTCCTTGATCTCCTCGTCGTTCTTGTAGAACGTCAGGGAGTGGGAGGAGGCGTCGGTGACGGCGATGATCCGGTCGCCGATGCTCAGCTTCAGCGCCTTGGACTTCTCGCCCCACAGCCGGTCGCCGATCTTCACTCCGGCCAGGTCGCTGCGCACGCTCACGGTCGCGTGCGCGGGCCAGTAGTCCTTGGGGCGGTAGTGGAGCTCCTTGTCGTCCACCCAGTACCAGGCGCCCTGCACGGCGGGGACCGAGTCGACCCTGAGAGCGCGTTCGACGACGGCTCGCTGCGCCTTGTCGCTGACCGGCTGGTCCAGCTTGGCGGTGACGGGCTGGCCGACGCCGTACGTGCCCGAGTCCGGGCCGAAGGTGACCTTCAGCCGCTTCTTGGTGGTCGGTTTGCTGGTGTCGAAGGAGAGCACCTTGCGGCCGGGCGCCCCGTCCTCGTCCTCGGTGCTCACCCGCACCGTGTAGTGGGCGTCGGCGGCCAGCGGGGAGGTGCTGTGCCAGCGGGTGCCGTCGGCCGAGAGTTCGCCCGTCACATAGCGGCCGGTGGCGTCCATGGCGACGACGTCCGTGATACGGCCGTCGCCGTCCTCGGCGGTGACCTCGAGGGGCTTGTCCGGGTCGGCCTTCTTGCCCTCTTCGGTGGGGCCGTTGAAGGAGAGCTGGTCCGACGCGTCGTACGGCTTGTCGGTCAGCGGGTTGCCGCCGCTGCCGCAAGCGGTGCCGCCCGCGCCGAGGGCGATCACCAGCAGGGTGCAGCTGACGATGGTGCGGGTGCGTAGGCGCGTCGGTGTCGAGGGCGCGAGCGCGCGCAGGCCCGAAGGGTCGAGCACGGTCGCGTCCTCGACACCGACGCCTGCGCCGCGAGAGGACACAGTGTGGTTCATGAATGCGACGCTAGGGAGCGTCGTCAATCGCGGCGCGCTGGGTGACTCGTACGAGGGACAGAGATTGCGGCAAAAGCAGGAGCCCGGACGCTCCTGACGGAGTGTCCGGGCTCCAGAACCGCTCAGCGCGTGCTACTGGGTGCGGTTCTCACCGCGGTAGTACTCGAAGACCCAGCCGTACAGGCCGACCAGGATCACCGGCGCCGAGAAGTACAGCAGCCACCAGCCGATCGCGACCGACAGGAAGGCCAGCGCGCCACCGACGCCGAGGGCGAGCGGCTGCCAGCTGTGCGGGCTGAAGAACCCGACCTCGCCGGCGTCGTCCGCGACGTCCGCGTCCCTGTTGTCCATCGCACCCGCGTCGACCCGCCGGGCGGTGAAGCCCAGGTAGAAGCCGACCATGATGCTCAGACCGAAGGCCAGGAAGAGGGCCGTGGTGCCGGCCGGCTCCTTCGACCACACGCCATAGACGACCGCCATGACGAGCAGGAAGGCGCTCAGCCACATGAACATCTTGCCCTGGATCTTCACTTGCCGGCCTCCTTGCCACCAGCGAGGGCCTTGTCACCGTGAGGCGCGTTCTCCAGCTGGTCGAGGGCCGCGATCTCGGGGTGGTGCAGGTCGAACGCCGGGGATTCGCTGCGGATCCGCGGCAGGGTGAGGAAGTTGTGCCGCGGCGGCGGGCAGGAGGTCGCCCACTCCAGGGAGCGGCCGTAGCCCCACGGGTCGTCGACGCCGACCGGCTTGCCGTACTTGGCCGTCTTCCACACGTTGTAGAGGAACGGCAGGATCGACATGCCGAGCAGGAACGAGCCGATCGTGGAGACCGTGTTCAGCGCGGTGAAGCCGTCGGCCGCCAGGTAGTCGGCGTAACGACGCGGCATGCCCTCGGCGCCCAGCCAGTGCTGCACCAGGAACGTGGTGTGGAAGCCGATGAACAGCGTCCAGAACGTGATCTTGCCGAGCCGCTCGTCGAGCATCTTGCCGGTCATCTTCGGCCACCAGAAGTGGAAGCCGGAGAACATCGCGAACACCACGGTGCCGAAGACGACGTAGTGGAAGTGCGCCACCACGAAGTACGAGTCGGAGACATGGAAGTCCATCGGCGGCGAGGCCAGGATGACGCCGGTCAGACCACCGAAGGTGAAGGTGATGAGGAAGCCGGTCGCCCAGAGCATCGGGGTCTCGAAACTCAGGGACCCCTTCCACATGGTGCCGATCCAGTTGAAGAACTTCACGCCGGTGGGTACGGCGATGAGGAACGTCATGAAGGAGAAGAACGGCAGCAGCACACCGCCGGTGACGTACATGTGGTGCGCCCACACCGTCACCGACAGGCCGGCGATGGCGATGGTCGCGCCGATCAGGCCCATGTAGCCGAACATCGGCTTGCGGGAGAAGACCGGGATGACCTCACTGATGATGCCGAAGAACGGCAGCGCGATGATGTACACCTCGGGATGGCCGAAGAACCAGAAGAGGTGTTGCCACAGCAACGCTCCGCCGTTGGCCGAGTCGAAGACATGTGCCCCGAACTTCCGATCCGCCTCCAGCGCGAACAGCGCGGCGGCCAGGACGGGGAAGGCGAGCAGGACCAGCACCGCGGTCAGCAGCACGTTCCACACGAAGATCGGCATGCGGAACATGGTCATGCCCGGCGCGCGCATGCAGATGATGGTGGTGATGAAGTTGACCGCGCCGAGGATGGTGCCGAAGCCGGAGAAGGCCAGACCCATGATCCACATGTCGGCGCCGACGCCCGGGGAACGGACCGCGTCTGACAGCGGGGAGTAAGCGAACCAGCCGAAGTCGGCCGCGCCCTGCGGGGTGAGGAAGCCGCCCACGGCGATGGTGGAGCCGAACAGGTACAGCCAGTAGGCGAACATGTTCAGCCGGGGGAAGGCCACGTCCGGGGCGCCGATCTGCAGCGGCATGATCCAGTTCGTGAAGCCGGCGAACAGCGGCGTCGCGAACATCAGCAGCATGATCGTGCCGTGCATCGTGAACGCCTGGTTGAACTGCTCGTTCGACATGATCTGCAGACCAGGCCGGGCGAGTTCGGCGCGCATCAGCAGCGCCATCACACCGCCGATCAGGAAGAACGCGAACGACGTGACGAGGTAGAGCGTCCCGATCGTCTTGTGGTCAGTGGTGGTGAGCCACTTGATCACAACGTTGCCGGGCTGCTTGCGCCGGACCGGCAGCTCGTCTGAGTAGTGTCCCTCAGCTGCCGCGGCACCCTGGGGTTCGTTGAGGATGCTCACAGGTTGTTCGTCTCCCGGTTCTTCTCGTGGCTCGTCTGCGCGATGCCGGCGGGAACGTAACCGGTCTGCCCCTTCTTGGCGAGGTCCTTGAGGTGCTGCTCGTAGCGCTCCGGGGAGACGACCTTCACGTTGAACAGCATCCGGGAGTGGTCGACGCCGCACAGCTCGGCGCACTTGCCCAGGAAGGTGCCCTCCTTGTTGGGGGTCACCTGGAAGGAGTTGGTGTGGCCCGGGATGACGTCCATCTTCATCAGGAACGGCACCACCCAGAAGGAGTGGATGACGTCACGCGAGGTGAGGACGAAGCGGACCGTCTTGCCCTTGGGCAGCCACAGGGTCGGGCCCGGGTTGCCGGTCTGCGGGTTCCGCGTGGCGGGCGTGCCGACGTCGTAGACGCCGCCGGCGTTGGCCGGGAACGCGTTCTTGAACCTGTCCGGGATGTTCGCCAGGTTCGGGTCGGTCTTCGCGTCGCCCGTCACCCCGGGAACCGGAGTGATGTAGTTGAAGCCCCAGCTCCACTGGTAGCCCACGACGTTGACGGTCACGTCGGGCTTCTTGTCCGTGAGGCTGAGGAGCTTCGACTCGTCACGTGCCGTGAAGTAGAACAGCACGGAGACGATGATGAGCGGGACCACCGTGTACAGCGCCTCGATGGGCATGTTGTACCGGGTCTGCGGAGGAACCTCGACCTTGGTGCGGCTGCGCCGGTGGAAGATCGCACTCCAGATGATCAGACCCCACACCAGCACGCCGACGGCGAGCGCGGCAGCCCAGGAGCCCTGCCACAGGGAGAGGATCCGCGGAGCCTCTTCCGTGGTCGGGGTGGGCATACCAAGGCGGGGGAAGTCCTTGTATGTGCAACCGGTGGCGGTCGCCAGGACCAGGCCCGCGGTCATTGCCTGCAGCAGCTTCCGCCGCATCGGGCGCCGCGGCGAGCGGTCGGAGCCGTTGGGACTCACGTAGCGCCTTCCCGAGAGTCTCGCCCGCGCGGATCGGCTGCGGCCTGCCTTCTCATCTGGTCGGTCGCCGCCCTGCGTCGGGCAGGGGTTTGGATGTTTATGCGGACCAAACCCTAGCCGACGCTCTCCGAGGGTTCAGCGGGAGGGGTGCCTACTGAGTAGGGGGTTCGCTGAATTGGCGGCCGCGGGTACGTTGTGGCTGGTCGCGCAGTTCCCCGCGCCCCTGGGGTTAGCGTTGGCGTGTGTCCTACTTTGACGCCGCTTCCAGCGCCCCTCTGCATCCCGTGGCTCGTCAAGCACTGTTGGCCTCCTTGGACGAAGGATGGGCCGATCCCGCACGTCTGTACAGGGAAGGACGGCGGGCCCGGATGCTGCTGGACGCCGCGCGGGAGACGGCCGCCGAAGCCGTTGGGTGCCGGGCGGACGAACTCAGCTTCACCTCTTCCGGTACGGGGGCCGTACACAGCGGGATGGCGGGGGCGTTGGCCGGGCGGCGACGGGTCGGGGGTCACCTGATCGTGTCTGCCGTCGAACATTCCTCGGTGCTGCATGCCGCTGACGCGCACGAAGCCGGCGGTGGGACGGTCACCCAGGTGGCGGTAGGGCGGCAGGGGGCCGTGGACCCGTCGGAGTACGCCGCCGCACTCCGGCCGGACACCGCGCTGGCCTGTCTGCAGTCGGCCAACCACGAGGTGGGGACCGTGCAGCCCGTGGCGGAGGTGGCCGAGGCGTGCCGGGCGGCGGGGGTGCCGTTGCTCGTGGACGCCGCGCAGTCCTTGGGGTGGGGGGCGGTCGACGGCGACTGGTCGCTGCTCACGGCCGGCGCGCACAAGTGGGGCGGGCCCGCCGGCGTCGGGCTGCTCGCCGTGCGCAAGGGGGTGCGGTTCGCCGTGCAAGGGCCCGCGGACGAGCGCGAGTCGGGGCGGGCGGCCGGGTTCGAGAACATCCCGGCGATCGTGGCGGCGGCCGCCTCGCTGCGGGCCGTCCGGGCCGAGGCGGCGCAAGAGGCGGTACGGCTGCGGGAGCTGACGGCGCGGATCCGGGCGCGGGTGCCGGAGCTGGTGCCGGACGTGGAGGTGGTGGGCGATCCGGAGCGGCGGCTGCCCGGGATCGTCACCTTCTCGTGTCTCTATGTCGACGGGGAGACTCTGCTGCACGAGCTGGACCGCGCCGGTTTCTCCGTTTCCTCCGGTTCGTCCTGTACCAGCAGCACGCTGACGCCCAGCCATGTGCTGAGGGCGATGGGGGTGCTGAGTGAGGGGAATGTGCGGATCTCGTTGCCGATGGGCACGACCGAGGCCGACGTGGAGCGGTTCCTGGAGGTTCTGCCGGGGGCGGTGAGCGGGGTGCGGGAGAAGCTGGGCGCTCCGGTGCCGACGACCGTGCGCGAGGAGGGCGCCCTCGTGGTGGACGCCCTGGGCAAGCTGTGCCCGCTGCCCGTCATCGAGCTGGCCAAGGTCATCGGGGACGTGCCGGTGGGCGGCACGGTGCGGGTGCTCGCCGACGACGAGGCGGCCCGCCTGGACATCCCGGCGTGGTGTGCGATGCGGGGGCAGGAGTACGTGGGTGAGGAGCCGGCGGACCGGGGCTCGGCCTATCTGGTCCGCCGGGTCTCCTAGCCGCTGCTACGGGCCGCTAGAACAGGTGCTTCTGGACCTCGGCGGCGGCCTCGTCGCCGTATGCCTTGGTGAAGCGGTCCATGAAGTGGGCGCGGCGCAGCTGGTACTCCTGGGTGCCGACCGTCTCGATGACGAGGGTCGCCAGCATGCAGCCGACCTGGGCCGCGCGCTCCAGGGAGACGCCCCAGGCGAGGCCGGACAGGAAGCCGGCGCGGAAGGCGTCGCCCACGCCGGTCGGGTCCGCCTTGCGCTCCTCCTCGGGGCAGCCGACCTCGATCGGGTTCTCGCCGACGCGCTCGATACGGACGCCGCGCGAGCCGAGCGTGGTGACCCGGTGGCCGACCCTGGCGAGGATCTCGCCGTCGCTCCAGCCGGTCTTGGACTCGATGAGCCCCTTCTCGTACTCGTTGGAGAACAGGTAGGTCGCGCCCTCCAGCAGTATCCGGATCTCGTCGCCGTTCATCCGGGCGATCTGCTGGGAGAAGTCGGCGGCGAAGGGGATCGAGCGGGAGCGGCACTCCTCGGTGTGCCGGAGCATCGCCTCGGGGTCGTCGGCGCCGATCAGGACGAGCTCGAGCCCGCCCACCCGGTCGGCGACCGTCTTCAGCTCGATCTGCCGGGCCTCGCTCATCGCGCCCGTGTAGAAGGAGCCGATCTGGTTGTGGTCGGAGTCCGTGGTGCACACGAAGCGGGCGGTGTGCAGGGTCTCGGAGATCCGGACCGAGTCGGTGTCGACGCCGTGCCGGTCGAGCCAGGCGCGGTACTCGTCGAAGTCGAAGCCGGCCGCGCCGACGAGGATGGGGTTCGTGCCGAGCTGGCCCATGCCGAAGGCGATGTTCGCGCCGACGCCGCCCCGGCGTACGTCGAGGTTGTCGACCAGGAAGGAGAGCGAGACCGTGTGCAACTGGTCCGCGACGAGCTGGTCGGCGAAGCGGCCGGGGAAGGTCATGAGGTGGTCGGTGGCGATGGAGCCGGTGACTGCGATGCGCACGGGGTGGACTCTCCTGTAGGGAGAAACTGGGTTGACGGTTCACGCTACCGGGTCGTAGCGGAGCACTGAAGGCGCCAAAACTACCCGATAGTAGATCTTTCTTCACAGCGTCGGGCGTGCATACGGTTCCGTTATGACGAACCTCAAGGTCCACTCCCCGGTCCCGGTCGACCTGGAAGGCGACCTCGCGTCGCTGCGGGGCGACTGCGCGCGGATGGCTCCCCACTGGGCCGTGCCCGACCGGATCGCCGCCCGGCCCGTCTCCCCGTCCCTGATCCACGGCGTGACCGTGCCGTCGACGTCCGCCCGGCTGCTGGACGCGATGTCGGACTACGGCGACTGAGCGTGCCACGGCGGCCGAATCGGCGGCCGTAGTCCGGATAGGCGCGTTTCCGGGAACCGTGCGCTCCCCCGGTGCGTCCCATCGCCGTCCCCCGTCGAGGGGATGCGCGATACGACCCTCCGGCCGACCTTTTTGACAGGGCCGGGTCAGGGTCACAGGGACAGTGCACAGCCGAAGGAGCGATGCGGTGAACACCGAGCGACCCGACAACGACACCGCCGGCTCCGCCGAGGAGCGGGGCGACGAGGAGGAGCGCGGCGCCCTGCACGCCGCCCCTCCCGCCGGTGCCCACCCCGCCGGGACCGCTCCTGACGCCGAGCGGGAGGCCGGGGAAACACCGGCCGCTGGGGCTGACCAGGCCGCCCCGGCCCCGGACGCCGTGCGGACCCGCGAAGGTGAGAACCCGGACGTCCTGGAAGGCAGGGCCGACGAGGGCGCGGACGCCGTAGACACCACGGCAGGCGAGAACGCGGACGACCCGGAGAGCCGGGCCGACGAGGGCACGGACGCCATAGGCACCACGGCAGACGAGATCGCGGACGACCCCGAGCCCCAGGCCGGCGAGGGTACGGACGCCGTCGGCAGCACGGCAGGTGAGGAGTCGGACGGCCCGGAGAATCGGGGCGGCGTGGGGTTCGGGGGCGCGGAGGTGCCGGCGGGCAAGGGTTCGGGGGGCCGGGAACAGGTCGACACCTCCCGCTCCCAAGGCGCCGGCGGCGCCGGAAGCGCCAAGCCCACCGTGCCCGTCGAGTCAGGCGCGTCCGGCGCGTCCGGCGCGTCCGGCGCTCCCCTTGAGCCCGGCGCGGAGCAGGCCTCCGCAGGCGACGGGAGTACCCCCGCCGGCTCCCCCGCGGCCGAAGAAGCCCAGGCAGGCCTCCCCGGCGCCTCCCTCCCCCGCGAAACCGCCGCGCTCGGCGAGGGTTTCGGCTCGGGCGGCGGCGTCGACCGTCCCGAGGCCGTGCCTCCCAGCGAAGTCCCCGGCCCCCACGAGAGCCGCACTGAGGCGCCGTCCCGTCGGCGCTCCCCCGTTCTCATCGCCTCCGTGGCCGCCGCCGTTCTGCTCGTCGGTGGTGGCGGGGCCTACCTCGCGGCCTCCGCGTCCGACGGCTCCGGCGGTCGTACGGGGGCCGGGGCGTCCGGGGACGACACTCCTCCGCCGCTGGCCCTCGACGGCTACGGCTCGGGCGGTACGAACGGGATCGCGCCCGGGGAGCCCAATCCGTACGGCGTGACGTACCGGGCGGACGGCTCGCTGCCCGACGGGCCGGACTCGGCGCCCGTGTACCGCGTGACGGGTGACGTCACCAAGGACCAGGTGGCCCGGCTGGCGAAGGCGCTGGGGCTGGACGGGACGCCCGTGGCCCAGGGGCAGGCCTGGCAGGTGGGGCCGAACAAGGACGGCTCCGGGCCCAGCCTGGTGGTGAACCGGCAGACACCCGGCACCTGGACCTTCCACCGGTACGCGGCCGGGACCGACGCCTGTCAGGGCGTCACCGTGTGCACCCCCAAGGACCCCGCGAACCCGTCCGTCGACACGATCAGCGCGGCGGCCGCGAAGAAGGCCGCGGCGCCGGTGCTGAAGGCGCTGGGTGAGGACGACGCGAAGGTGGACGCGAGCCAGGTCATGGGCGCCCAGCGGGTGGTCAACGCCGACCCGGTGGTGGGCGGGCTGCCGACGTACGGCCGGACCACGGGGCTGACCATCGGCGCGCAGGGCGAGGTGGTCGGCGGCAGCGGCCAGCTGAGCACACCGGTCAAGGGGGACACGTACCCCGTGCTGAGCGCGCGCAGGACGCTGGACCTGCTCAACGCGGCGCCGCGCACCGACCACCGCATGGGCATCGGCGGCTGCGCCACCCCCGTACCGCTGAAGGACCGCTTCGAGGCGCCGTGCGGGCAGTCGACGTCGGCCGCGACGGCCTCGCCGGCGCAGAACGCGGCCACGGTGGAGCACGCGGTGTTCGGGCTGGCCTCGCAGACCGTGGCCGGCCGGCCGGCGCTGGTGCCGTCCTGGCTGTTCCAGGTGCGGGCGGCGGGCGCGCAGAACACGTTCACGGTGACGTACCCGGCGATCGACCCGAAGTACCTGGCCTCCGACTCGCCCTCCGCCCAGCCCACCCCGTCGGGCACCGAGGCGCCGGCCACGCGGGACGTCAAGGTCGACGGTTATCTGGCCACCGGCACGACGCTGACCGTGACCTTCACGGGCGGTGTCTGCGGCGACTACGACGCGAAGGCGACCGAGAGCTCCGACAAGGTGACCGTCACGGTGACCGAGACGCCGTGGAAGGACAAGGTCTGCATCATGATCGCCAAGGAGATGACGCGGATCGTGCACCTGGACGAACCGCTCGGCGACCGCAAGGTCGTGGGCTCCGACGGCAAGGAGATCCCGCAGGTGAAGCCGGGAGCGCGGCTGCCGCGGACGTCGGCGGGGGTGCGCTGACCCGCCGGGAAGGCGCGAAGGCGGCGGCCCTGTCGGAGGGGGCCGCCGCCTTCGGCTTGTTCGGTTGTTCAGCAGCTCGACAAGGCTTAGCTGAAGGAGTCACCGCAGGCGCAGGAGCCCGTCGCGTTCGGGTTGTCGATCGTGAAGCCCTGCTTCTCGATCGTGTCCACGAAGTCGATGGACGCGCCGCCCAGGTACGGGGCGCTCATGCGGTCGGTGACGACCTTGACGCCGCCGAAGTCCTTCACCACGTCCCCGTCGAGCGAACGCTCGTCGAAGAAGAGCTGGTAGCGCAGGCCGGAGCAGCCGCCGGGCTGGACGGCGACGCGCAGGGCCAGGTCGTCACGGCCTTCCTGGTCGAGCAGGGCCTTGACCTTCGCCGCGGCGGCGTCGGACAGGATGATGCCGTCGGTGACGGTGCTGGTCTCGTCCGATACGGACATCTACATCTCTCCCGGGTTGTACGGAGACTGCTTGCCGACTGTTCCAACCGGCAAGGCCGCGGATTCATTCCGGGCCGGCGCCTGTCTTTCGGCGTCCTCTTCATGCTCGCACACGGGATGGCGAGCGGAAAACGACCCATCGGGATTCACGTCACATCGACGCTATGACCATCGTCAAAGTGACGTGAACCGGGTTATGATAGATAGCGTCAGATCGACGAAAAGTAGAAAGGGTGCGTGTCGTGACCACCGCCCAGACCCCGGAGCTCGACGTACAGCCGACTCCTCTCGCCCTGCTGCTCCTCGGCCGGGAGGCCGACCCGAAGAGCGAGCGCGGTGTCGAGTGTCCCGGTGACCTGCCCTCGCCGTCCGACCCCGACCTGGTCGAGCGCGCCCGCGCGGCCAAGGAGAAGCTCGGCGACAAGGTGTTCGTCCTCGGCCACCACTACCAGCGCGACGAGGTCATCCAGTTCGCGGACGTCACGGGCGACTCCTTCAAGCTGGCCCGGGACGCGGCCGCGCGCCCGGAGGCGGAGTACATCGTGTTCTGCGGTGTGCACTTCATGGCGGAGTCCGCGGACATCCTGACGTCGGACGACCAGAAGGTGGTCCTGCCCGACCTCGCCGCGGGCTGCTCGATGGCCGACATGGCGACGGCCGAGCAGGTCGCCGAGTGCTGGGACGTGCTGACCGAGGCCGGCGTGGCCGAGCAGGTCGTGCCGGTGTCGTACATGAACTCCTCCGCCGACATCAAGGCGTTCACCGGCAAGCACGGCGGCACGATCTGCACGTCCTCGAACGCGAGGAAGGCGCTGGAGTGGGCCTTCCAGCAGGGCGAGAAGGTGCTGTTCCTGCCCGACCAGCACCTGGGCCGCAACACGGCCGTGCGGGACATGGGCATGTCCCTTGAGGACTGCGTCGTCTACAACCCGCACAAGCCGAACGGCGGGCTGAGCGCCGACGAGCTGCGCGCCGCGAAGATGATCCTGTGGCGCGGCCACTGCTCGGTGCACGGCCGGTTCTCGCTGGACTCGGTGAACGACGTGCGCGAACGCATCCCGGGCGTGAACGTCCTGGTCCACCCCGAGTGCCGGCACGAGGTCGTCGCGGCGGCCGACCACGTCGGTTCCACGGAGTACATCATCAAGGCCCTGGAGGCGGCCCCGGCGGGCTCCAAGTGGGCCATCGGCACCGAGCTCAATCTCGTACGCCGGCTCGCGAACCGTTTCGCCCCGGAGGGCAAGGAGATCGTCTTCCTCGACCGGACGGTCTGCTTCTGCTCGACCATGAACCGCATCGACCTGCCGCACCTGGTCTGGGCCCTGGAGTCGCTGGCCGAGGGCAACCTGGTCAACCGGATCGAGGTCGACAAGGAGACGGAGGCGTTCGCGAAGCTGGCGCTGGAGCGGATGCTGGCGCTGCCGTAAGGACTCAGTCCGTCCTGGGGCGGACGAGTCCGGACTCGTACGCGATCACCACCAGCTGGGCGCGGTCGCGCGCGCCCAGCTTGGCCATGGCCCGGTTGACGTGGGTCTTCACGGTGAGCGGGCTGACCTCGAGCCGTTCGGCGATCTCGTCGTTGGAGTGGCCGCCGGCGACCTGGACCAAGACCTCGCGCTCGCGGACGGTGAGCGCGTCGAGGCGCTGGGAGCGGACGGGGTCCTGGCCGTCGGAGGGGTCGCCCTGGGCGAGGAAGCGGGCGATCAGGCCCTTGGTGGCGGCCGGGGAGAGCAGTGCCTCGCCGCCGGCCGCGATCCGGATGGCGTTGAGCAGTTCGTCCGGCTCGCTGCCCTTGCCGAGGAAGCCCGAGGCGCCCGCGCGCAGGGACTGCACCACGTAGTCGTCGACCTCGAACGTGGTCAGGATGACGATCCTGACGTGGGCGAGGGAGGGGTCGGTGCTGATCATGCGGGTGGCGGCGAGGCCGTCGGTGCCGGGCATCCGGATGTCCATCAGCACGACGTCGGCCCGCTCCTGCTTCGCCAGCCGCACCGCCTCCGCGCCGTCGGACGCCTCGCCGACCACCTCCATGTCGGGCTCGGAGTCGACGAGCACCCGGAAGGCACTGCGCAGCAGCGCCTGGTCGTCGGCTAGCAGGACGCGGATGGTCATGCGCTTCCCCCGGTGGTGGCCGTGCGGGTCTTGACCGGCAGGATCGCATGGACGCGGAAGCCGCCGCCGTAGCGGGGGCCGGTGGTGAGGGTGCCGCGCAGGGCGCTGACGCGTTCCCGCATGCCGAGCAGACCGTGGCCGCCGCCGTGCTCGGGGTCGTCGTCCCGGCCGGCGCCGTCGTCGAGGACCGTGATCTCGATGTTCGGTCCGACCCGCACGACGCTGACCTCGGCCTTCGCCTCGGTTCCGGCGTGCTTCTGGACGTTGGTGAGGGCTTCCTGGATGACGCGGTAGGCGGCGAGGTCGACGGCGGCCGGGAGGGTGGTGTCCTGGTCGGCGCGGGCGACCTCGACATGGAGGCCCGCGCTGCGGAAGGTGCCGACCAGTTCGTCGAGGCGGTGGAGGCCGGGGGCGGGTTCGGTGGGGGCCTCGGGGTCGCCGGACTGCCGCAGCAGGCCGACGGTGGCGCGGAGTTCGTTGAGCGCGGAGCGGCTGGCCTCGCGGACGTGGGCGAGGGCCTCCTTGGCCTGGTCGGGCCGCTTGTCCATGACATGGGCCGCGACGCCGGCCTGCACGTTGACCAGGGCGATGTGGTGGGCGACGACGTCGTGCAGGTCCCGGGCGATGCGCAGCCGCTCCTCGGCGACCCGGCGGCGGGCCTCCTCCTCGCGGGTGCGTTCCGCCCGCTCGGCTCGGTCCCGGATGGCCTGGACGGCGGCCTTGCGGCTGCGGACGGCGTCGCCCGCGGTCGCGCCGATACCGGTCCAGGCGAAGATGGCGAGGTTCTCCTGGGCGTACCAGGGCAGCGGGCCGAAGAGCATCGAGGCGCCGGTCAGGAGGGTCATCGTGAGCAGGCCGAGGCGCCAGGTGGTGGCGCGGTCGGTGGTCACGGCCACGGTGAACAGGGCGACGACGGCGGACATGGCGACCGGGGCGCGGGGGTCTCCGACGACGCACTCGACGAGGCAGACGGCGCCGGTGAGCGCGAGGACGGTACGCGGGGCCCGACGGCGGAAGACCAGGGCGAGCGCGCCGAGGGTCATCAGCGCGAGGGCGAGCGGGTCCGGGGTGCGGATGCCCGAGGCGACGCCGTGTCTGCCGTGCCCGTCCGCGAAGGAGGCGGCCACCATGCAGACGAGGACCCCGGCCGCCAGGACCGCGTCCAGCGCGAGGGGGTGGGCCCGCAGGCGGTGGCGGGTGCGTTCGAGGGTGGCGCTCACGATTGCACAGTACGGGGCGCCGCACCGCGCCGGAACTGCCGCAGGCGGTACTCGAGGCCGGCGGACGCGCCGGCCTCCCGCGCGCTCTCAGCCCGGAATCAGCCCGTCGTCGCTGAGGAGGTCGCGGACCTCCTCCAGGGTCGCGTCGGAGGAGGGAAGGATCAGTTCGGAGGGTTCCAGGGAGTCGTCCGGGAGCGGGGTGCCCAGTTCCCGGACCTTGGCGAGGAGGGCCGCCAGGGTCCGGCGGAAGCCGGGGCCGTCGCCGTTCTGCATTTCCCTGAGGAGCTCGTCGTCCAGCTTGTTGAGGTCGGCGAGGTGGCTGTCGGCCAGCCTCACCTGCCCCTCGCCCATGATCCTGACGACCATGTCGCCCATCTCGGCCTCCTGGGGGTGACCCCCTACTGCTTGTCGAAGCGCGGGGTGTCCTGTGGCTGCTGCTGGGACTGAGCCTGCCCGCTGCCGCCCTCGATCGCCTGCTGGGAGGAACCCCCGGCCAGCTCCGCCTTCATGCGCTGCAGCTCCAGCTCCACGTCCGAGCCGCCGGAGATCCGGTCCAGTTCGGCCTGGATCTCGTCCTTGTGCATGCCGGACTGGTCGTCCAGCGCGCCCGAGGCGAGAAGCTCGTCGATCGCGCCGGCCCGGGCCTGGAGCTGCGCGGTCTTGTCCTCCGCGCGCTGGATCGCCAGCCCGACGTCGCCCATCTCCTCCGAGATGCCGGAGAAGGCCTCGCCGATACGGGTCTGGGCCTGGGCGGCGGTGTAGGTGGCCTTGATCGTCTCCTTCTTGGTGCGGAAGGCGTCCACCTTGGCCTGCAGCCGCTGGGCCGCCAGGGTGAGCTTCTCCTCCTCGCCCTGGAGCGTCGCGTGCTGCGTCTCGAGGTCGGTCACCTGCTGCTGGAGCGCCGCGCGCCGGGACAGCGCCTCGCGGGCCAGGTCCTCGCGGCCCAGCGCGAGCGCCTTGCGGCCCTGGTCCTCCAGCTTGGAGGACTGCGACTGGAGCTGGTTGAGCTGCAGCTCCAGGCGCTTGCGGCTGGTCGCCACGTCGGCGACACCGCGGCGCACCTTCTGCAGCAGCTCCAGCTGCTTCTGGTACGAGTAATCGAGGGTTTCGCGCGGGTCCTCGGCCCGGTCAAGGGCCTTGTTCGCCTTCGCGCGGAAGATCATCCCCATACGCTTCATGACACCGCTCATGGGCTTCGCGCGCCCCCTTCTGACGGACTTCCAGCTCCAGCTCTGCGACAGAACCCACAGTACGGGCCCTGCATCCATTGACGCACTGTTCGGGGACGGATGCGCTCATCCCCAAGGACGACTGCGTCCCCACCCGCTCCGGCGTAGGGAGTAGGTGTGCCCCTGGGGAAACCGCCCCCTCTGTCCCTTACATGACGACTGGTGTTGCCGGATCGTTCCCCGCGGGGCTGGGGTCCAACCCCGGGCACCCCGTACCCTTGGGTTTTGTGTTCCGTAGCCGTGCCAAGGAAGAGAAGGCCGGCGCCGACAAGGCGTCGCTGACCGACTCCAAGCAGCCCCGTGACCCGCAGGCCCCCAAGGGCCGCCCCACGCCCAAGCGCAGTGAGGCCCAGTCCCAGCGCCGCAGCGTCGCCAACACGACGCTGACGCGCAAGGACGCCGCCAAGCGTCAGCGCGAGGAGCGCCGTTCCGCGCTGGAGCGGCAGCGCCAGGCGCTGGCGGGCGGTGACGAGCGGTATCTGCCCGCCCGGGACAAGGGCCCGGTGCGCAAGTTCGCCCGCGACTGGATCGACTCGCGCTTCAACGTGGCCGAGTTCTTCCTGCCCATGGCCGTGGTCATCCTGGTGCTGAGCGTCGTACGGGTGCCCGCCCTGCAGAACATCGCGCTGCTGCTGTGGCTGATCGTGATCGTGGCGATCGTGATCGACGCGGCCGTCAGCGCCTTCCGGCTGCGCAAGGCGCTCGCCGAGCGCTTCCCGGACCAAGGCCGCAAGGGCGCCACCCGGTACGCCCTGATGCGCTCCCTCCAGATGCGCCGGCTCCGGCTACCGAAGCCGCAGGTCAAGCGCGGAGAGCGGCCCTGAGCACGACGTCGTTCTCCGGGGGTGCGGCCGGATCCTGGCTGCAGAAGCTGGGCGGGCTGCGCAACGCCGTACGGCAGGAGCTGGTGGCCCGGCAGCTCGACGAGCAGATAGTGGGGCGCTTCCCGGTCGGGCAGCGGCTGCGGGTGCTGGACGTCGGGATGGGCCAGGGCACGCAGGCGCTGCGGCTGGCCCGGGCCGGACACCAGGTGACCGGTGTGGAGCAGGACGCCACCATGGTCGCGGTGGCCCGGGAGGCCCTCGCCGCGGAACCGGAGGGCATCCGGGAGCGGGTGCGGATCATCGAGGGCGACGGCCGGGACACGGGCGTGCACTTCCTGCCCGGCAGCTTCGACGTGGTGCTCTGTCATGGCGTGCTCATGTACGTCGAGGATCCGGACGCGCTGCTCGCGGGGCTCGCCCGGATGCTCGCCCATGGGGGTCTGCTGTCGCTGCTGGTGCGCAACGCCGACGCCCTGGCCATGCGGCCCGGGCTGCACGGCGACTGGGCCGGCGCCCTCGCCGCCTTCGACACCGTGTCGTACACCAACCGCCTCGGCCTCGACGTCCGCGCCGACCGCCTGGAGACCCTGACAGCGACCCTCGCCGGCATCGGCGCGCCCCTGCACACCTGGTACGGCGTCCGGGTCTTCACGGACACCGCGGCCGACGACACGGAGCCACCGGCCGACGTGGAGACGCTGCTGGCCGCCGAGGAGCGGGCGGGACGGACGGACCCGTACCGCCGGGTCGCCGCGCTGCTGCACCTGTGCGGAGTGCGCGGCTGAGCCCGTTCGGGCGTGCAGCACAGGCCGGACCTCCGTCCCGCAGAGACACTCGGGGCATGGACATCACCCGTATCCGTGCCCTGCGTCTGCTCACCCCCCTCGCCGTCCTCGCACTGGTGAGCGGGTGCTCCGGCTCCGGTTCCTCCGGCCGCTCGGAGACGTCCACCACGCAGGCCGGGCAGGCCCTCGCGCAGAAGTCCGGCAGCGATCTGCAGGGCGACTACCAGCGGGTGATCAAGGACGTACTGCCGTCCGTCGTGCAGATCCAGGCAAGCAACGACCTGGGCTCGGGGGTGGTGTACGACGACAAGGGGCACATCGTCACCAACGCGCATGTCGTCGGCGAGGAGAAGTCCTTCAAGGTGACGACCGCCAACAGCGAGGACACGCTCACCGCCCGGCTCGTCTACTCCTACCCGCAGCAGGACCTGGCCGTGATCAAGCTGGACAAGGTGCCGAGCGGGCTGAAGGCGGCGACGTTCGCGGACTCCTCGAAGGTCCAGGTCGGCCAGATCGTGCTGGCGATGGGCTCACCGCTCGGCCTGTCGTCCAGCGTCACCCAGGGCATCGTCTCGGCGACCGGACGGACCGTCACCGAGGGCGGCGGCGGGGGCGGTACGGGCGCGACGATCGCCAACATGGTGCAGACGTCCGCCGCCATCAACCCCGGCAACAGCGGCGGCGCCCTGGTCAACCTGGACAGCCAGGTCATCGGCATCCCGACGCTGGCGGCCGTCGACCCCACCTTCGGGGACAGCGCGGCGCCGGGCATCGGGTTCGCGATCCCCGCCTCGACGGTGAAGACGATCGCCGACCAGATCGTCAAGAGCGGCAAGGTCACCGACTCCGGCCGGGCCGCGCTCGGCATCACGGGCCGCACGGTGGTCGACGAGAACTACCAGCCGGCCGGGGTCGCCGTGGTGTCGGTCAAGAGCGGCGGGGCGGCCGACAAGGCCGGGATCAGGGCCGGGGACATCATCACCCGGCTGGGTGACACGGACATCACGACGATCACCTCCCTGACCGAGGCGCTGGCCCAGGACAAGCCGGGCGAGCGCACGACCGTGACGTACACCCGGGGCGGAAGTGAGCAGAAGACGGACGTGACGCTCGGCGAGCAGTGACGGCGGGGGCGGCCGGCGGGCCGCCCCCTCGTCCGTACGGCTTACGCCTCGGCGGAGCGCAGGCTCATCGGCCCGTAGATCTCCGTGGAGTCCTCGAACAGCCGCACCTGGTCCGCGCCGCCCTCCAGCAGTGCCTTCCAGTGCTCCCCGATCCAGGACTCGGCGTCCCCCTGCGTGGTGAACTCCTCGGGCTGCACCGCGGGGGGGACCTCCGCCCCGTCGGCCTTCTCGAACCGCCACGTCCATGACGCCATGTACGCCTCCCGTGTATGAGCACCTGCAAAGGAGAAGCCGGATCTTGGTCCGGCTCCTGCCCTGAAGACTAGTCGGACGGGCAACACCTGCGCAGACACGCGAAAATCACTTCCGTGGAAGTGACTCTGCTCGGTACCGGTGCCCCCCTGGGACTGCCCCGCCCCGACTGCCCCTGCGCCGCCTGCGCGGTAGCGCTCGGCGAGGACGCGCGGGCGGCGACCGCCGTCCTCGTGGACGGCACGCTGCTGCTCGACCTGACGCCGGGCGCCGCCTTCGCGGCCGCGCGGGCCGGGCACTCCCTGGGCGGCGTACGCCAGGTGCTGCTGTCCCACCCGCACGACGGACCGCCCGTCGAGGTCCCCGCCGGTCTGCCGCAGCCGGGGCGGGTGCCGGACGGACGGGAGTTGGCGCTGCTGACGGGGCATCGGGTGCGCGCGGTGGCGTTGGACGCGCCCGGCACCGGCTACGCCGTGACCGGGCCGAACGGCCGGCGGCTGCTGTACCTCCCGCCCGGGGGCGCGCCGGCCGGGCTGGAGGCGAACGGCTCCGTGGAGTCGTACGACATGGTGCTCGCCGACGTCGTGGGGCGGCCGGACGCGCTGGCGAAGCTGCGGGCGGTCGGCGCGCTCGGGCCGACCACGGACGTCGTCGCCGTCCATCTGGACCACGACGTGCCGCCCGGCGCGGAGTTGCGACGGCGGCTCGCGACGGCGGGGGCGCGGACCGTGCCGGACGGGTCGACGCTGACGGTCGGCGTGTACGAGGACGTGCCCGACGTGCCGCGCCGGACGCTGGTGCTCGGCGGGGCGCGGTCGGGGAAGTCGGTGGAGGCCGAGCGGCGGCTGGAGGCCTTCCCCGACGTGCTGTACGTGGCGACGGGCGGGACGCGCGGCGGGGACACCGAGTGGGCGTCGCGGGTCGCCGCGCACCGGGAGCGGCGGCCGGGGTCGTGGCGGACGGTCGAGACGTGCGATCTGGTGCCGTTGTTGAAGGAGGAGGGGGCACCGTTGCTGATCGACTGTCTGTCGCTGTGGCTGACGGACGCGATGGACTCCGTCGGGGCGTGGGACGACGCGGTGTGGGCGGACGAGGGGGAGCGTGCCCTCCGGGAGCGGGTGCGGGAGTTGACGTCGGCGGTGCGGGCGGCTCGGCGGACCGTTGTCGCCGTGTCCAACGAGGTGGGGTCGGGCATCGTGCCCGCTACGGCTTCCGGGCGGCGGTATCGGGATGAGTTGGGGCGGTTGAACGCGGCGTTCGGGGCGGAGTGTGAGGCTGTCGTGCTGGTGGTTGCGGGGCAGGCGGTGGTTTTGCGGGGGTGACGGTTCTTTGGCCGCGGGCCGGTGGGGGCTGGTCGCGGCCGCGCGGCGGAGCCGTACATCGATACAGCCCCGCGCCCCTAACGGGGCGTTGCAGGGACCCGGCGTGCGACAAGGCGGCGTGTCTTCGAGCTGAGGATCTGGCAGCCCTGGGACTCGAGTTCGGTGCGCAGGGCGTTCGCGCAGGGTGTCTCGACCAGCAGGAGGCCCGACGGGCGTAGGGCTGTCACCGCCGTTCTGAGTTCCTCTCGGGAGGCCGGGGTGTGCAGGAGGGTCACCACGTCGTAGCGGGATCTGACCGCCGTTGCGATGTGAGGGTGGGTCAGGGGGCCCACGTAGGCCATCTCCACCTTTTCCTCCGCCTGGGCGTGGGCGACTCGGGGGGTCGGGTCCGTGCCGTCGAAGGAGGTGTAGGGGAACAGGCGTCGGGCGGTTTCCGGGAAGGCCGCGTCGCCCGTGGCCACGTCCAGCCAGCTCTCGGGTTCGGGGAGGAGGTTGCGGACCGCTCGGGCCGCTCCGCGGTGGCGGCGTCGTCGGTCGAGGTCGGTGAGGAGACGTACCAAAATGCCCACAAAAAGGAACATAAGGTGTACTGCTGTGGCGGGCAACGACGTGGGAGGCGCGTGATGGCCATGTGGCGCCGTCCTGTTCGACCGGTGCCGGTACTGTTCGGCGAATGAGCTCGCTTAATCTCGACGACTTCACCGATCTGATCGAGCGCCCCGACGGCGGGGTGCGCCGCGACGCCGAGGCGCGCCGGGAGCGTCAGGTCGTGCCGCCCGGGTCGCTGGGCCGCCTCGACGACCTGGGTGAGTGGCTGTCCGCGGCCCAGTCCGCGGTACCGGTGCGGCCGATCGAGCGGCCCCGGGTGGTGCTCTTCGCCGGTGACCACGGGGTCGCCGAGCTGGGTGTCTCCGCGCGACGCCCGGGCGGCGCCGGCGAGTTGGTCCGCGAGGTGCTGGAGGGCGGCCGTCCGGTGTCGGTGCTGGCCCGGCGGCTCGGGGTGCCGGTGCGGATCGTCGACATGTCCTTGGACTGCGACCCGGACTCGCTTCCGGACGAGGTCGTACGGCACCGGGTGCGGCGCGGCAGCGGACGGATCGACATCGAGGACGCGCTCACCCTGGAGGAGGCCGAGGCGGCGTTCCGGGCGGGGGTCGCCGTCGCCGACGAGGAGGCCGACTCCGGTACGGATCTGGTGGTGCTCGGCGATGTGAGCGTGGGCGGGACGACGGTGGCGGGCGTGCTGATCGCCGCGCTGTGCGGGACCGACGCCTCCGTGGTGACCGGGCGGGGCGGGCTCGCGATCGACGACCTGGCGTGGATGCGCAAGTGCGCGGCGATCCGGGACGCGTTGCGGCGGGCCCGGCCGGTGCTCGGGGATCAGCTGCAGCTGCTGGCGAGCGTGGGCGGGGCCGACGTCGCCGCGATGACGGGCTTCCTGCTGCAGAGCGCGGTGCGCAAGACGCCGGTGATCCTGGACGGGGTCGTGGTGTCCGCCGCCGCGCTGGTGGCCCAGCGGATCGCGTTCCGGGCGCCGGACTGGTGGCTGGCGGGGCACGACAGCGGGGAGCCGGGGCAGGCGAAGGCGCTGGACCGGATGGCGCTGGAGCCGCTGCTGACCCAGGGGGTGACCGTCGGCGAGGGCGCGGGCGCGCTGCTCGCGCTGCCGCTGGTGCAGGCCGCTGCGGCGCTGTCCGCGGAGTTGCCGGAGAAGCCCGAGGTTCCCGGGGACGACGAGAAGACCGCGGAAGTCGAGAAGGAAGCGACGGAGTAGGCGGCACGACAGCCGAAAGTCGGCCGCACGGCAGACGAAAGATGGACGGGTTCAGCCGGGCATCCCCCATATGATCCTCATCCATGGGAGATGCCCGAAATGCCTCGCGTCGAGCCGCCGCTTTCGCTGTCTGGTACCTGCGGACCGTCGCGTTCGTCAACTTCCTCAGCGCCGTCTGGGTCTCCCTGGGGCAGGACGTGCGGCGGCACAACCAGGAGAACTTCTTCACGCCGTACCTGCTGACCGCCGGCTTCGCGTCGGGGGTGTTCACCGCCTTCCTCGCCATCACCATGCGCCGCCGCAAGCGCGCCGCCTGGATCCTGAACCTGGCGCTGGCCGGCCCCTTCCTGGGGCTGTTCGCCTTCGCGATGGCGTTCCCGGAGATCCGCCAGTACGCCCAGAACTGGATCTCCCTCGTCCTCACCGCGGCCTTCGTCGCCGCGCTGCTGGTCGGACGCGGGGAGTTCTACGCCAAGGGCGACCGGTCCAACCCGAAGCTCGCCGCCGCCGTCGCGGTCGGCGGCACACTGGCCGCCTCGCTGCTCGCCGGGCTGCTGGTCACCGTCACCAACCAGGCGCCGGACGCGGCGAGTTCGACGTTCCTGGAGCGCTGGCGCTACGGCACCTTCCGGCTGGTCTCGGTCGCCGTCGACGAGTCCCGCTTCCCCGGCGTCGACGCGCCGAACTGGGTCAACGTCGCCATCAACGTGCTCAGCACGCTGCTCGTCCTCGCCGTCCTGTACGCCGCCTTCCGCTCCCGGCGGGCCGTCGACCCGATCACCGAGGACGACGAGAAGCGGCTGCGGGAACTGCTGGAGCGGCACGGGGAGCGCGACTCGCTCGGCTACTTCGCGCTGCGCCGGGAGAAGAGCGTGGTGTGGTCGCCGACCGGGAAGGCGGCCGTCGCCTACCGGGTGGTGGGGGGCGTCTCGCTGGCCTCCGGTGATCCGATCGGGGATCCGGAGGCCTGGCCGGGTGCCATCGAGCCGTGGCTCGCCGAGGCCCGCGCGCACGGGTGGATCCCGGCCGTGATGGGGGCGAGCGAGGAGGCGGGCACGGTGTACGCACGCCACGGGATGGACGCCCTGGAGCTGGGCGACGAGGCGATCGTCGAGGTCGCCGAGTTCACCCTGGAGGGGCGGGCCATGCGGACCGTGCGGCAGGCCTACAACCGGGTCGGGCGGGCCGGGTACACGGTGCGCGTCCGGCGGCACGAGGACATCCCGGCCGACGAGATGGCGTACCTGCTGAAGCGGGCGGACGACTGGCGGGACGGGGCGACCGAGCGCGGGTTCAGCATGGCGCTGGGGCGGCTCGGGGACCCGGAGGACGGGCGGTGCGTGATGCTGGAGTGCACGGACGCCCGGGGTGAGCTCAAGGCGCTGCTGTCCTTCGTGCCGTGGGGGCCGCACGGGCTCTCGCTGGACCTGATGCGCCGGGACCGCGACGCGGACAACGGGCTGATGGAGTTCATGGTGCTGGACCTCCTGCGCCGCGCCCGGGAAATCGGGATCACCCAGGTTTCGCTCAACTTCGCGATGTTCCGCTCGGTCTTCGAACGTGGGGCGCGTCTCGGTGCCGGGCCGGTGCTGAGGCTGTGGCGCTCGCTGCTCAGCTTCTTCTCCCGCTGGTGGCAGATCGAGTCGCTGTACCGCGCCAACGCCAAGTACCGGCCCATCTGGGAGCCGCGCTTCCTGCTCTTCGAGAAGAGCGCGGACCTCCCGCGCATCGGCCTGGCGTCGGCGCACGCGGAGGGGTTCCTGGAGGCTCCTGGACTGCCGAAGTGGGTGCATCGGCGGCACTTGGAAACCCACCGATAGGAACGGCAGCGACAGCACGTCGCGGCACGACAGGTGAGGATCGCCCGGATGAACAGGCTCGCCCGCTGGGCCCGTGCCGAATGGGGGCTGGTGTACGTCACGGTGCGCGGGCCGCTGGTCGAGCGTCGGCTGCGGGCGGTCCCGATGACGCTTTCGGCGGTGGCGCTGACGGCGGCCGTGCAGATCGTGCAGAACCAGTCGTGGGGGTACGGGTTCGTGCAGGACGTCGGCGGGGTACGGGCCGAGGACCCGCTGCGGCTGGCCCTGCTGCGCACCCCGCTGTCCCTGTTCGTGCCGGCGCTGGACCTGCCGGTGTGGGGCGCGCTGCTGCAGGTCCTGTTCGTCTTCGGGATCGCGGAGATCTGCCTCGGCCGGCTGCGCACGCTGGTCATCGCGTACACCGCGACGCTGGCCGGCACGCTGTACGCGCGTCTGGGCATCCGGCTGGGCTTCGACAGCCTCTTCGGCCTGCCGTCGTCGGACGCCCGGGTGGTCGACACCGGTCCGTCGGCGGCCGTGGTGGGCCTGGCCGTCTTCCTCGGCTGGCGTTACGGCGCGTATGTGACGGCGGGCGCGGTGGCCGCGGCGATGGCGGTCGAGGTGGGGTTGAAGGGCAACCTGGCCGGCAAGGAGCACCTCGCGGCGATCGCGGCCGTGGCGGCACTGATCGCCCTCTCGTCCCTCCACCGACACCACCGGCAATCGCGCGCGAACGCGGCACCGGGTCCACCCCCGCCCCCCGTCGGCACCCCACCCCCCGAACCACACCCCCGCCGCTCCCCCGGCTAGACCCAGCCACTCACGGCACGGGGTTACCCCTGTCCCTCCCTTCGGCGTACGGCGAAGACCGGACCAGCGACGGTCCCTCGACCACGCCCCCCCCGAGCCCCCGGCCGGTCGGAACCCGGCGGTCGATGCCCGAGCCGTGAGCGGGTCGGCTGCCTCGGGTCGCCGCAGTCCCCGCCGCGCGCCCAACCCGACGGCCGTCAGCGCCACCGTCGCCTCACCACCGGGCACGGCGTCCGGGTCGCCGGCGGAGCCCCGTGCGCGCGCACCACGGTGCCCCTCTCGACGCTCCCGCAGCGTCAGTGGTGGTCCAGGGCGCGGGTCGGGAGGGGGTCGGGTTTGCCGCCGATCCAGTCCTGGAGTCTGCGGCGGGGGCCGAACCAGCGGCGGTCGCGGTGGTAGGCGCGCAGGGTGGCCTTGGCGCGGGCGCGGGGGCGGCGCCGATAGAAGCGGCGGGCCCAGGGCGAGCCGGGGCGGGCGAGCCGGACCAGGCCGATCAGGCCGACCAGCGGGACGATCACGCTGAAGATCGCCATTCGTGGCTTGCCCTTGGTGAGGACGAGCAGGGCGAAGGCGAAGTTGACCACGACCGTCGAGATGACGCTGCCCCGGTCCTGGAGTTCGGCCTGGCTCATGTCGTTGACGCCGAACGGCGCGAACCCGGCGAGGAGCAGCCCGACCAGGGCAGCCGTCAGGACGACGACCTCGACGCTGCGGCGGCCCTGCTCGGACCAGTAGACGTCGTCGAGATGGACGATCAGCGCGAACTCGTCCAGGACCAGCCCCGCTCCCATCCCGAACAGCACGGCGCAGACGGCGGAGCCGAACCCGTGCCGGTCGCTGGCCACCGCCCCGAACCCGCCCACCACGGTGAGCACGACCCCGGGCACCACGTGATGGATGTGCAGCCCGCCCGCCTTGACGTTCCCGAAGGGCCCCTTGCCGGCCCGGATGAGCCGGGTGATGAGCCGGGTGACGAAGAACGTCAGCACGAACGCGGTGAGGGCGAGCAGCAGCGGCAGCTTGCCCGGCTCGACGATGTTGCGCTGCAGCCAATGTCCCATATGCGCACTTTAGCGACGGCCGCCGCGGACCTCCTCCCGACCGCCGGGTAACCTGCGCCGGTGCCCGAACCCTCCAAGACGCCCTGGCCGGACGGCCTCCGCTTCGCCTTCGGCACGCTCACCGTGCTGCCCGTGAAGGTGACCCGCTGGGACCGGGACGCGGCCCGCGGCGGCATGCTGTGCGCCCCGGCCGCCGGGCTGGTCGTCGGCGGCTGCGCGGCCCTGGCCGGCGTGCTGCTGCTGGCGCTGGGCGCGGGCGCGCTGCTCGCCGCCGTCGCCTCCGCCGCCGTACCCGCCGTACTCACCCGGGGTCTGCACCTGGACGGCCTGGCGGACACCGCGGACGGGCTGGGGAGCGGGAAGCCCGCCGAGGACGCGCTGCGGATCATGAAGCAGTCGGACATCGGCCCGTTCGGGGTCGTCACCCTGGTCTTCGTCCTGCTGGCCCAGGTGGCCGCGCTGGCGCAGGCGTACGGCGGCTCGTGGGGGCGGGGCGCGCTGGCCGCCGTCGTCTCGGCGACCGCGGCCCGGCTGGCCCTCACCCTCGCCGCGCGGGAGGGCGTGCCCGCCGCGCGGCCGGAGGGGCTGGGCGCGGCGGTCGCGGGAGTGGTTCCGCGGCGGGGCGCGGTGGCCGCGGCGGTCGTGGTGACCGGGCTCGCGGCCGGGGCGGGGGCGCTGCTGGGGACGTACGACATGGTCCGGGCGCCGGTGGCGGTGCTCGTCGCCGTCGCCGTCGCCGGACTCCTCCTGCGCCACTGCACCCGCCGCTTCGGCGGGGTGACCGGCGATGTGTTCGGAGGGCTCGCGGAGACGGCGGCGACCGTGTCGCTGCTGGTGCTGTCGTTGGGGCGTTAGGGTCCGATGCCCGGCGGTCAGCAGGGGCGGCGCCAGGCGTCCAGGTCGTACTTCTTGAGCATCGAGCTGAACCTCAGGCGCCGGGTCTCGGGGCAGAAGCGGCTCGTGGGAAGTTCGTACTCCACGTGGAAGACGGCCTTGTCCGCGGCGATGAAGGGTTTCATGGCGGCGCACTCGCCGTACTGCGCGCACTGTTCGTTGACCGCGAAGTCGAAGTCCTCGACGAGGGCCGGGATCTGGTCGAGGTCGTTCTTCAGGCCGACGGCCATGCCCCGGTCGTGGGCGAGCCGGGCGATCAGCCGGTTGTAGCGGAGCTGGTCGGCGGCCTTGAGGGGGAAGCCGGTGCTGTTCTTGTAGCCGTCCATGTTGTCCGGCTCCACCGCGTCGAAGCCCTTCTCGCGGCACATGTCGAGGCGGGCCGCCATCAGCGGTTCGAGGACGTCCGTCCGGCGGATGTCGAGCCAGCGTTCCCCCTTCCAGCCGTTGGATTTGCCGATCACCGAGCTCGGGAACTTCTTCGCGTCGGGCCGCCAGTCCTCCCATGCGCCGGTCGAGACGTAGCAGATGACCTTGCGGCCGTCGTCGTGCAGCGCGCTCACCGTGGCCCCGGACTGGTCGAAGCCGTCGATGTCGTAGACGGGCACGTCGACGGAGGTGTCGAGCCGGCCGTTGAGCTGCCACTGCCAGGCCACCCCGGGGCGCGGCCGCCAACGCCCGCCGGAAGAACCGGAGTTGGAGTCGGAGTCGGATCCGGAGTCGGTCGCGGTGCCGCAGCCCGCCAGCAGGAGAAGGGCGGCGAGCAGGAGTATCGGGCGTTTCACGGTGGGCTCCAGGTGTGGGGAGGTTCGCCCGAGGATGATCCCCGATCCCAGGTGAACACGCCCGCAGGAATGAGTGAACGCACGCACGCGCGTAGGCTCAGCGGCAGTGTTCGCCGCACCGGGGAAGGCCCCGCGGAAACCGCACCCTCAGGTCGCATCTGGGGTCGGCTGTCGGGCCCGGTCGACCCACACCGATCGACCACAGGAACTTCACATTCGGAAGCGAGATTTCACCACCGTGACTGCTCTCACTCTCAGCACCGCCGCGGCGCCCGGCCTGCGGGCCGACGCGATCGTGATCGGTGTCGCCAAGGGCGCGAAGAACCCGGTCGTCGCGCCGGGCGCCGAGGCCGTCGACAAGGCCTACGGCGGCAGCCTCGCCGGTGTCCTGGAAACCCTCGGTGCCTCCGGCGCCGAGGGCGAGGTGACGAAGCTGCCCGCACCCTCCGGCTTCAAGGCCCCGCTCGTGCTGGCGGTCGGCCTGGGCACCGAGCCCGAGAAGGACGCCGGCTACGCCGCCGAGGCGCTGCGCAAGGCCGCCGGCGCCGCCGCCCGCGCCCTCACCGGCACCAAGAAGGCCGCCTTCGCCCTCCCCGTCGCCGACGCCACCGATGTCGGCGCGATCGGCGAGGGCGTGCTGCTGGGCGCGTACTCCTTCGACGTCTACAAGGAGAACGGCAAGGACCCGAAGGCGCGGAACGGCAAGGCGCCCCTCGCCGAGGCCACGCTGCTCGGCGCCAAGCCCCGGGACAAGGAGCACAAGGCCGCCGTCGAGCGGGCCGTCGCCGTCGCCGAGGAGCTCAACCGCGCGCGCGACCTCGTCAACACCCCGCCGAACGACCTGAACCCGGAGGCCTTCGCGGCGATCGCCGCGGCCGCGGCCAAGGAGCACGGCATCAAGGTGCAGGTGCTCGACGTGAAGGCCCTGGAGAAGGGCGGCTACGGCGGCATCCTCGGTGTCGGCGCGGGATCGGCGTCGGGGCCGCGGCTGGTCAAGCTGTCGTACACCTCCTCCAAGGCGGACAAGCACCTCGCGTTCGTCGGCAAGGGCATCACCTACGACTCGGGCGGCATCTCGCTGAAGCCGGCCGGTCACAACGAGACGATGAAGTGCGACATGAGCGGTGCCGCGGCGGTCTTCGCGGCCGTGGTCGCCGCCGCGCGTCTCGGCCTCGAGGTGAACGTCACCGGATGGCTGGCGCTCGCCGAGAACATGCCGTCCGGGTCCGCCACGCGCCCCGGTGACGTGCTGCGCATGTACAGCGGCAAGACCGTCGAGGTGCTCAACACCGACGCCGAGGGCCGGCTGGTGCTGGCCGACGCGCTGTGGGCCGCCTCGCAGGAGAAGCCGGACGCCGTCGTCGACGTCGCGACCCTGACCGGCGCGATGATGCTGGCGCTGGGCAGCCGGACCTTCGGGATCATGGCGAACGACGACGCGTTCCGCTCCGCCGTGCACGAGGCGGCCGAGGAGGTCGGCGAGCCGGCCTGGCCGATGCCGCTGCCGGAGCACCTGCGCAAGGGCATGGACTCGCCCACCGCCGACATCGCCAACATGGGCGAGCGGATGGGCGGCGGCCTGGTCGCCGGTCTCTTCCTGCGCGAGTTCGTGGGCGAGGGCATCACCTGGGCCCACCTGGACATCGCGGGCCCGGCCTTCAACGAGGGCGGCCCCTTCGGGTACACCCCCAAGGGCGGCACGGGTACGGCGGTACGGACGCTGGTGCGGCTCGCGGAGCTGACCGCCGCCGGTGACCTGGGCTGACAACGACCCGGTCGAGGGGGCTCCGCACGCGGGTAGCGCGGAGCCCCCTTTTCGATGAGCGCTCAACTGAACGTGGGACGTCTCACACACCGGCCCGGCGTCTCGTTCACCCCTGACAAGTGCGAAGATGGGCCACGGCAGGACAGGGCCCCCACCACAGGGCCGAAGACAAGAGCGGCCGGACACCAGCCGCCGACCGGTCACCGCAGACCGGCGTGGCGCACATGCATGGAGGACGTGACGTGGCGAACGACGCCAGCACCGTTTTCGACCTAGTGATCCTCGGCGGTGGTAGTGGCGGTTACGCCGCGGCCCTGCGCGGGGCGCAGCTGGGCCTGGACGTCGCCCTGATCGAGAAGGACAAGGTCGGCGGTACCTGCCTGCACCGGGGATGCATCCCCACCAAGGCCCTGCTGCACGCGGGCGAGATCGCCGACCAGGCCCGCGAGAGCGAGCAGTTCGGCGTGAAGGCCTCCTTCGAGGGCATCGACATCGCGGGAGTCCACAAGTACAAGGACGGCGTGATCTCGGGCCTGTACAAGGGCCTGCAGGGTCTCGTCGCCTCCCGGAAGGTGACGTACATCGAGGGCGAGGGGCGGCTGTCCTCCCCCACCTCCGTCGACGTCAACGGACAGCGCGTCCAGGGCCGTCACGTCCTGCTGGCGACCGGCTCCGTGCCGAAGTCGCTGCCGGGCCTGGAGATCGACGGCAACCGGATCATCTCCTCCGACCACGCCCTCGTCCTGGACCGCGTGCCGAAGTCCGCGATCATCCTGGGCGGCGGTGTCATCGGCGTCGAGTTCGCCTCCGCCTGGAAGTCCTTCGGTGCGGACGTCACCGTCATCGAGGGCCTCAAGCACCTCGTCCCGGTCGAGGACGAGAACTCCTCGAAGCTTCTCGAGCGCGCGTTCCGCAAGCGCGGCATCAAGTTCAACCTCGGCACCTTCTTCTCGAAGGCCGAGTACACCGCCGACGGTGTCAAGGTCACCCTCGCCGACGGCAAGGAGTTCGAGGCCGAGATCCTGCTGGTCGCCGTCGGCCGCGGCCCGGTCTCGCAGGGCCTCGGCTACGAGGAGCAGGGCGTCGCGATGGACCGCGGCTACGTCCTGGTCGACGAGTACATGCGCACCAACGTCCCCACCATCTCCGCCGTCGGCGACCTCGTCCCGACGCTCCAGCTCGCGCACGTCGGCTTCGCCGAGGGCATCCTGGTGGCGGAGCGTCTGGCCGGCCTCAAGGCCGTCCCGATCGACTACGACGGTGTCCCCCGGGTCACGTACTGCCACCCGGAGGTCGCCTCCGTGGGCATCACCGAGGCCAAGGCCAAGGAGATCTACGGCGCGGACAAGGTCGTCGCTCTGAAGTACAACCTCGCGGGCAACGGCAGGAGCAAGATCCTGAACACCTCGGGCGAGATCAAGCTCGTCCAGGTCAAGGACGGTGCCGTGGTCGGCGTCCACATGGTCGGCGACCGCATGGGCGAGCAGGTCGGCGAGGCCCAGCTGATCTACAACTGGGAGGCGCTGCCCGCCGAGGTGGCCCAGCTCATCCACGCCCACCCGACGCAGAACGAGGCGCTCGGCGAGGCCCACCTGGCCCTGGCCGGCAAGCCGCTGCACGCGCACGACTGACCCTCGGTCGACGAACGCGACGACTCAGACTTCCGCAATTCGTAAGGAGCAACCGAAACCATGGCGGTTTCCGTAACCCTTCCGGCGCTCGGCGAGAGCGTCACCGAGGGCACTGTCACCCGCTGGCTGAAGGCCGAGGGGGAGCGCGTCGAGGCCGACGAGCCGCTGCTCGAGGTCTCGACCGACAAGGTCGACACCGAGATCCCCTCCCCCGCCGCCGGTGTCCTCGCCTCCATCAAGGTCGCCGAGGACGAGACCGTTGAGGTCGGCGCCGAGCTGGCCGTCATCGACGACGGCAGCGGCGCGCCCGCGGCCGCCCCGGCCCCCGCCGCCGAGCCCGCCCCGGCCGCCGAGCCGGAGCCGGCCCCGCAGGCCGCCGCCCCCTCCACCGAGCAGGCCGCCCCGGCGCCCGCTCCCACCGCCGAGGCCGCGTCCGGCGGCGGCTCCGCCGAGGGCACGGACGTCGTCCTGCCCGCGCTCGGCGAGTCCGTCACCGAGGGCACCGTCACCCGCTGGCTGAAGTCGGTCGGCGACTCCGTCGAGGCCGACGAGCCGCTGCTCGAGGTCTCCACGGACAAGGTCGACACCGAGATCCCGGCGCCCACCTCCGGTGTGCTCCTTGAGATCACGGTCGGCGAGGACGAGACCGCCGAGGTCGGCGCCAAGCTCGCCGTCATCGGCGCTCCCGGTGCCGCCCCGGCCGCCGCTCCGGCTCCGGCCGCGCCCGCGCCCGCCGCC
>NZ_JAKWBE010000051.1 GCF_022513565.1 Streptomyces gilvus
ATTGGCCACCTTCTCCCCGGTGGACAGCGTCACGAGGGACGTCATGCCCGCGTCGATACCGACGGCGTTCGCCGTGGCCGGAGCCGGGGTAATACGGTCGTCGCACAGCATGGAGACGAACCAGCGTCCCGCACTGTCACGGGACACGGTCACCGTCGTCGGTACCGCACCCTCGGGCAGCGGACGCGACCAGCGGATGTCCAGCGGCTCGGACATCTTCGCAAGCGTCAACTGCCCGTCACGCCACGTGAAACCGGAGCGCGTGTACTCGGCCGACGCGCGGGACTTCTTCCGGCTCTTGTACCGGGGGTACTTGGCGCGCTTGGCGAAGAAGTTCCCGAACGCCGTCTGCAAATGGCGGAGCGTCTGCTGGAGCGGCACGCAGGATACCTCGGCCAGGAAGGCGAGTTCCTCGGTCTTCTTCCACTCCGTCAGCGCGGCGGACGACTGCACGTAGGAGAGGCGGCGCTGCTCGCCGTACCAGGCTCGCGTGCGCTCCTCCAGCGCCTTGTTGTACACGAGGCGAACGCAGCCGAGCGTGCGGGACAGCTCCGCTGCCTGCTCGTCCGTCGGATAGAAGCGGTACTTAGAAGCCCGCTTCACCTGCTGCAGCATGCCTCACATTCTATCAGCTTCCATGTGAGCTACGAGCGTCGGCCGGTGGCCGCAGACGCCGAATCGCCCTGGAGGCAATTCACCTTTCCCTGCCCTGCTCCGCAGGGGCTTCGTTTCCTCCCCGGCCTGAAAGCCGGGGTATCCACGAAGGAATCCCGATGACTGCTGAGCGTGTGCTGACGCCGACTCCCACGGCGTACCGATGGCGGTGGCCGGCGCTCGCCGCCCTGCTGCTCGGTGAGGCGATGAACCTGCTGGACGCGACCATCGTGCAGGTCGCCGCGCCGAAGATCCACGCCGACCTGGGCGGGTCGGTGTCCGACATCCAGTGGTTCACCACCGCCTACACGCTGCCGTTCGCGGTGCTGCTGATCACCGGCGGGCGGCTGGGTGACATCGCCGGCCGCAAGAGGCTCTTCGTGATCGGTGTCACCGCGTTCATGGTCGCGTCCGCCGCCTGTGCCGCGGCGCCCACAGTGGGGCTCCTGATCGCCTTCCGCGTGGTGCAGGGAGCGGCCGCGGCGATGATCATTCCTCAGACCATCGGTCTGATCAAGACGATGTTCTCCGGTCCGGAGATGTCCAAGGCGCTGGGCAGCATCGGCCCGGTGATGGGTCTGGCCGCCGTGTGCGGGCCGGTGCTGGGCGGTGTGCTCACCCATGCCGACCTGTTCGGCTCCTCGTGGCGGGCGGCGTTCCTGGTGAACGTCCCGGTGTCGCTGGTCGTCCTCACGATCTCGCCCAGGCTGATGGACAACCGTGCTCCCCAGCGGCCCTCCCTCGACCTGACCGGCACGCTGCTGGCCATGGCCGGGACCGGGCTCGTCGTCCATCCGCTGATCGGCGCGGACCTGACCGCTCTGCCGGGATGGAGTTGGGCGGCCATCGCGGCAGGGCTGTGCCTGATGGTCGGGTTCGCGGTGCACCAGCGCGGGGTGGCCGCGGCCGGGCGCAGCCCGCTGGTGGAGCCGAGCCTGTTCGCCCACCGCGGTTTCCCTGCCGCGCTGGTGACGTCGACGTCCTTCTTCGCCGTCACCAACGGTCTGCTGACGGTCATCGTGCTGCAGCTCCAACTCGGCCTGGGGACCGACGCGTTGAAGACCGGCCTGACCCTGGCTCCGTGGTCGGTGGGACTGGCCGTCGCTTCATGGGTGGCCGGCGCGCATCTGGTCAAGCGCTACGGGCAGCGCCTGATGTCCCTCGGACTCGCCGTCCTGCTGGTCGGCGGGCTGGGCGCCATCGCCGTCTATCACGCGGCGGACCCGCACACGTACCCGACGCCGCTGCTGTTCGCGCTCGGGGTCGTCGGACTCGGGGCCGGCCTGTTCAGCCCGGCGTTCTTCACCATCGCGCTCAAGCCGCTCCAGCCGCAGGAGATCGGCTCGGCCGCGGGTCTGCTGAACGCGGTCCAGCAGTTGGGCGCGACGCTCGGCGTGGCACTCCTCGGCAGTGTGTACCTGGGGAGCGCGGGTGGCGGTGGTGCCGCTGCCGCCGTGTATGCCGTGCAGGTGTCGATCTGGGTCGCCCTGGCGCTCGTCCTGGTCAGTTTCGTCACCAGCCGGATGATGAGCGACGACAGCGCCTCGGCCGATACCGGTGCGGGACACTGACCGGGCCTCCCCGAGCGCTGCGCGCGGCGGCCTCCGGGCCGCCGCTTCGGCGTGCCGAGGGTGGCCACCGCTCCTCACGTCCGGGAGCGAGCCGGGGCGGCGGAGGGCCTTCTGATACGGGCCATGTCGGTCATGATGGGGCTGGCCGCCTTGAGGTTCTGCAGGACCGGGCTGGTCTCCAGGGTGTGGATCGCGTCCAGGGAACCCAGCCGGCGGGCCAGATAGCGGTGCAGGTCGGCTGGGTCGCGGCACAGGGCCTGCGCCACCAGGTTGGTGGGGCCCGTGGTCGCGGCGACGTAGGCCAGTTCGTCGTGCCCGGCCAGCGCCGCCGCCACGTTCTCGAGGTGCGCCGGGCTCACCGACATCCACAGCAGCGCCCTTGTGTTGGCGCCGAAGTGCCCGGCATCGACCTCGACGTCGAAGAAGACGGCGCCGCCCGCCTGCAGATCCGCCAGCCGCCGCGCCACCGTGACCGGAGACCAACCGGTCACCCCGGCAAGCTCAGCGTGGGTGGCCCGTCCGTCCTTCTTCAGGGCCACCAGTAAGTCCGCGTCACCGTCAGTGAGTTGACGCGGGACGGGTGCGTACGAGGTGCCGGCCGCCTCCTGCTCGCGCAGCACGCGCTGCTGCTCCTCGTCCAGTGTGTCCACGCTGCGGCGCCAGTTCGTCGATCCGCCGAGGTAGGTGTGCAGAATGCAGTGCGCCGACACGGCCGTCATGGTGTGGGTGCGCGGAATGTCCCGCAACAACAGGGAGTTGCTGCCGCCGCCCTCGGTCGGCGTGTGGATGATCGCGACGATCTCGGTGCCGCCGGAGGTGAGTTTCACCCACGACGTGTCCCGTCGGCGCACCAGTGCGTGGGCCAGATCCTGCGCGGAACTCGCCGCCGCGGTGAGCCGGACGAGCCATTGCGTCTGACCCGCCTGATGGGGATCCGGCAGCCCGACGACCCGTAAGGACGCCTCGGTGCGCAGCCGGCGGTAGCGCCGCGCCACGGTCTGCGGCGACACGCCCAGGACGGCGGCGATCCGGCTGAAAGGCGCACGCCCGTCGATGTGCAGCGCGTGGATCAGGGCACGGTCCAGGTCGTCCAGCATGCGCACATTCTTCAACGGGGGCCTGCTCCGTGGAATGGACGGTACCGACCGCCACGACGGCCACTCATCAGATTCCCATGCCCCTCCCATCTGAGAATCACCGGGGCACGCGATGCTGACGCGGGCGAGACAAGTGATCCCGGTGTTGGACCAGTTGGGGAAGCGGGAGCGACCATGACGACGCAGGAGAGGGCTCATCACGGCAGCCGTCGCACCGCACGCGCCCGGCATCGCAGACCCGCACTGATCGTGGCGTGCGTGGTGGCGTGCCTTGTGGTGACAGCACCTGGCGGCGCCGCTGCCGCCGGCCAGATCTTCGGCACTGGCACGGCGCGCGCCAAGGCGACCGCTCCCCCCACCGCTCCCCCCACCGCGTCCACCAAGCGCTCCGCGCCGTCCTCGAAAGCCGGTCCGCCGGCCAACGCCAGTCCGTCCCGCACGGCCGTCCCGGCCCCCACGGCCGTCCCGTCGCCCACGGCCGCCCCGTCCCCCGATGCCGGCCCGTCCCCCCGAGCAAGCGCTCCCTCCCCTGCGCCGACCACGCCCCTGGGCCTCTCGCGGACGGTTGCCGTTTCTCAACTGCCGCCGCAGGTCGGGGCGGTGTTCGACAGCAGTGGTCTGGGCGGGTCGCATCACTGCACGGCGAGCGTGGTGAACAGCCCCGGCGGAGACCTGATCGTCACCGCCGCGCACTGCCTCGGTTCGGCGTCGGACGTCTTCGTTCCCGCTTATCACGACGGTGTCGCCCCGTACGGTGTGTGGCACCTGCAACGCGTCGTCACCGACTCTCAGTGGAGGGCCGATTCCAATCCGGACGACGACGTGGCGTTCGCCGTGGTCGCACCCCTCGACGGGCACACCGTCCAGTCGGTGGTCGGCGGCTACGACCTCGAAAGCGACCAGAGCGCGAGTGGACAGGTCACCCTCACCGGTTACCCGGAGACTGCTCAGGACCCGGTGACCTGCACCAACCAGATCTCCTCGTTCAGCAGCACCCAGAACGAGATCTACTGCACCGGCATGACCGGCGGCACGAGTGGCAGCCCATGGGTCACCGGCGGCGGCGCGGGCACGGTCATGGGGGTGATCGGCGGCTACCAGCAGGGCGGCGACACCCCCGACCTCTCCTACAGCGTCGTGTTCGGCCAGGGTGTCCAGAGCCTGTACGCGGAAGCCATGTCCGGCGGGAACTGAGATGAACAAGACGATCAGGCGCGCGGGCGTCTTCACGCTGATACTCGTCCTGGCGCTCTTGGCGAGGGCGACGTGGTTGCAGGTCTACCAAGCCCAGGCCTTGGCGGACAACGCGGACAACCCGCGACTGGAGATCAACGAGTACGCCCAGCCGCTGGGGAACATCATCGTGGGCGGGCAGGCCGTCACCGGGTCCAAAGGCTCTGACGACGACTCCCTCAAGTACCGACGTACGTACAGCGACGGCCCCTTGTACGCGCCGGTCACCGGCTACACCTCGCAGGTGTACGGCGCGACCCAGTTGGAGGGCATCTACCAGAGCGTGCTCGACGGGTCGGATCCCTCCCTGCAGACCCCGCTCGACACCCTCGAGCGCCGGTCCGCACCAGGCGGCGATGTGATCACCAGCATTGATCCAGAAGTGCAGAAGGCGGGGTACGAGGCACTGGGCGACAAGGAGGGCGCGGCTGTCGCCATCGACCCTTCCACGGGCCGGATACTGGGGATGGTCTCGACCCCGTCGTACGACCCGTCGCAGATCACGGGCACGAACGATGCCGCCGCCTGGAAGGCGCTGACCACGGACAAGAGTCAGCCGATGCTGAACCGGGCGCTACGTCAGCCGCTGCCGCCGGGCTCCACCTTCAAGCTCGTCGTGGCATCCGCGGCGCTGATGGACGGCCTGTATCCGAACGTCGACACGCCCACGGACAGTCCGAACCCCTACACCCTGCCCGACACGCAGACGGTCCTCACGAACGAGGAATCGGACCTGCCGTGCAAGAACGCCACGATCCGCGTCGCCCTGCAGTACTCCTGCAACACCGTTTTCGCGCACATCGCTTACCAGTTGGGCCAGAACAAGGTGCGGGCGATGGCGGAGAAGTTCGGCTTCGACCAGCAGCCGGACACACCCGTGCGGGCCGATGCGAGTGTCGTCCCGTCGAACATGAACGCGCCGGAGACGGCCCTCGCAGGCATCGGCCAGTACGACGACACAGCGACGCCCCTGCAGATGGCCATGGTGTCGGCGGCCATAGAAAACGGTGGGAAACTCGTGACGCCGCACATGGTCTCGAAGGTCACCGACGCGGGTGGCAACGTCCTGCAGGATCCGGACGGTCAGACCAAGACCACACAGGTGATTCCCGCGTGGGTGGCCTCCCAACTGCAGTCCGTGATGGTCACGGTGGTGCAGCACGGCACGGGCGCGAATGCGAAGATCCCCGGTGTCACGGTCGGCGGCAAGACGGGCACGGCCCAGCACGGAGAGAACAACTCGGCCGTTCCGTACGCCTGGTTCACCTCATGGGCGAACGATCCGGCCACCCACAAGCAGATCGCCGTCGCAGTGGTCGTGGAGCAGTCGAACACGGTCCGCGCCGAGGTAAGCGGTTCCCTCCTCGCGGGCCCGGTCGCCAAGGCCATGGAACAGGCGTGGCTGCAGTGAGGCTCGGAGATACCGCTCCGGGCCTCCGTCCCAGCCCTTCACGCGTACGCCCTCACGGGGCGACGCCGAGCGGGCCGGCGGCGTAGGCACGGGCCTGGGCGGAGGGCAGGTCACCCACGGCCACCAGGCGTCCGAGCACCTCGGCGCGGCGTTCGCGCGCGAGATGCGGATCGTGGAGCGGGTCGTACAGCGACGGCGCCTGGACCAGTCCGGCCAGGAGGGCGGCTTGTGGCCAGGTGAGCCGGTTCGGGGTGGTGCCGAAGTAGCCGCGGGCGGCGGCGTCCAGTCCGTAGAAGCCGTGTCCGAAGTAGGCGACCGAGAGGTACATCTGGAGGATCTCGGATTTCGGGTAGTCGTGGGCGAGCTTGAGGCTGAGCGCCACCTGTTCGACCTGGTCGGTGCGGGTCCGTCCGCCGTTGGTGTACAGCATCTTCGCGAGCTGCTGTTCGAGGGTCGCGCCGCCTCCGTCCCCTCCCCGGCCCTCCAGCCACACCACGACCGCCCGCGCGACCCCGAGCGGATCGATGCCCGGGTTGTGCCAGAAGCGGGAGTCCTCGGTGGCGACCAGGGCCTCGGCCACCTTGGGCGGCGTCGGTACGGCCAGGGCGCTGATCCCTCGTTCGGCGTCCAGTGCGCGCACGCGCTGTTCCGCGTCGCTCACCTTGGGGGTGAGTGCCAGCAAGGCGCCTCCGCACAGGGCGCACAGCACAGCCGACGCCAGCGTCAGGACGAGCCCGGCCCGCAGACAGCGCCGCAGCCACCCGGGCACGACCCGACGGCTGGCCACCTCGGCCCCCACCACGGCGGCCGTCGCCACAGCGGTGGAGAAGCCAAGAACTTCGGCTGCGCCGAGCCGGTAACCGAACCAACGATCAACGGCGATGAGCAACGCCGCCGTTCCCGCACCGGCGCAGAACGCGAGGCAACGCCGCAGCCACCGAGGGTCTCCCGTCTTCCGTGAAGGCGGAAGGGGAGTACGGCCGTGAACCACACGGACCCGGGTGCCGTCCATGGCGCCTGTCACCAGCCGCGGCATCGCGACGACACGGCGGTCGTCGCAAGGCCGTCGCGGAATCGTTCGGTCATGGAACACAGGGTGCTCCGCGATCGTAAGAGCAGGCTGAGCCCTCGCTGACAGGCGCGACAAAGCCGCGTATGCCGGAAATAAGCACGCCTTCGTGTTACCGCCGCGCTCGGCCGCGAGGTGGTGGGCTACGGCTTGTCGGCGGAGAGGTGGACAGTGGGCAGTGCGGGCGAGGAGGTGCCGGCGAGTGCGCCCGCCATGGCGTCGCGCCAGATGGGGCCCGGGGTGTCGGCGCCGAAGACCTCCTGGTGGAAGACACCACCGATGGTGATGTCCGTCATGGAGACGTTGTGGGACGGGCCCCCGACCCAGACCGCGCCCGCCAGGTTCGAGGTGTAGCCGACGAACCACGCGGCCCAACGATTGTCGGTGGTACCGGTCTTGCCCGCGCTGTCGCGGTCCTTCAGGCCTGCCTGCTGGCCGGTGCCGTCCTCGACCACGCCCTTGAGCAGCGTGTTGATCGTGGCGGCGGTCTTCGGGGACATCGCCTGGTCGCACGAGGTCTGCGGCACCGGCAGGGACTTGCCGCTCGCGTCGGTGATCGACTCGATGGCCACCGGGGTGCAGTAGACACCGTTGTTGGCGAAGGCCGCGTAGGCGGACGCCATGGTGAGCGGGCTCACGACCTGCGTCCCCAGCGTGATGGAGGGGACCTGTTCGAGCGGAGCACCGTTCGCCTGACGAACGCCGAGCTGCTGCTCCATGTGGACCACCGGACAGATCCCGATGTTGCTGATGAGCTGGACGAAGTAGGTGTTGACCGAAAGAGCCATCGCCTTCTTCAGGTTCATCGGGCCGACCTCGGACTTGTCCTCGTTCGACAGCGGCGGGGAGCCGGGATCGCCCACCCACGGCTTGCCGCAGGTGCTGACCGGACTCGGGTAGGCCATCGAGTACGGCGCCGGCAGCACGGTGTTGGGGTCGGTGCCGCCGTCGATCGCCGCCGCGGCGACGATGGGCTTGAAGGTGGAGCCGGACTGGAAACCGGTTCCGCCGCCCATGCCGTGGTCGACGCTGAGGTTGATCTGTGTCTCGTTCTTGCCGAAGCCGTACGGGCGGGACTGGCCCATGGCCAGGATCTTGCCGGTGCCGGGCTGGACGAGTGTGACCGCCGTGGCGACGGAGTCGGTGGCGTAGACATGCTGGGTGATGGACGCCTGGACGGCAGCCTGCGCCTTGGGTTCCAGGGTGGTCGTGATGGTCAGACCGCCGGTGTCCCAGCGCTTGGCCCGCTCTTGTTCGGTCTTGCCGAAGACGGGGCTCTGCAGGAACGCCTCACGGACGTAGTCGCAGAAGAAGCCGGCGCCCTGGACGGCGGTGATGCAACCGTTCTTGGGCGCGGTGACCTTCAACCCGAGCGGTTGCTTCTTGGCGGCGTCGGCCTGTGCCTGGGTGATGTCATGGACGTCGGCCATACGCTGCAGGACGGTGTCGCGGCGGTCGCGGGCGGCCTGGGGGTGTTCGACGGGGTCGTACAGCGTGGTGCCGTTCACGACGCCGGCCAGGAGGGCGGCCTGCGGGAGCGTGAGGTCTTCGGCGTGGGTGCTGAAGTAACGCTCGGAGGCCGCCTCGATGCCGAAGGACTGCTCCCCGAACGGCACGATGTTGAGATAGTTTTCCAGGATCTTTTTCTTACCGAGTTCCTTCTCGGCCTGGATCGCGTACTTCAGTTCGCGGACCTTGCGGCCCAGGGTCGGCGAGGTGGCCTGGGCCACGGCGGTCGGGTCGTCGCCCGCCTCCTCGATGAAAACGTTCTTGATGTACTGCTGGGTCAGCGTGGACGCGCCCTGTGCGGCGCCGCCCGCCTGGGTGTCCCTGACGACTGCCCGCAGCACGCCCTTGGGGTCGATGGGACCGTGCTGCCAGAAACGGGCGTCCTCGATGGCGACGATGGCCTTCTGCATGACGGGGCTGATCCGGCTGAGGGGAACGACGGTCCGGTCGCGGGAGTAGACAGTCGCGATGAGGTGCCCGTCGGCGTCCAGGATGTGCGAGGCCTGGCTCAGCGGCGGGCTCTTGAGATCGCCGGGAAGATCGTTGAAATCGGTTGCCGCCTCCTTGGCGGACAGACCGAGCGCACCGGTGGCAGGCAGCGCGATGCCGGCCAGCAGCAGGCCTGCCAGTGCGCTGATGCCGAGAAACCTCACCGTCTGCGCGGCCCTCGATCCCGACGATGAGCCTGACGACATCGATCCCCCGGAACGGGACCCCCCGGAACGCATGAAACCCATGGCGCGCAGGGTACGTCGGGATCCTGTGACACCCGCCCGGGGAGCAGCAGCAGATGGCCCGTGTGCATGTGTGCAGCGGTCGTTTCAACCTGCACCGGAGTCGGCCTCCCGCTGAAATTCCGAACAAGTTCATCCCGCTCCAGGCAGGATGCCTGGGTGCGTCACATCCTGTGCGGGCTCGCCGCCAATCCGGCCCTGCCGTCCGAGCTGGTCGACCAGCTGATATCCGTCGCGGACGACGACATCGCCACAGAACTCGCCTCGCGCGCGGATCTCACCCGCGCACAGGCGGTTGCGTTGGCCAAGCGCGTCGACACGAGCGCGGTGCAGCTCGCGTACAAGGGTCGGCCGACCGCCGCCGACATCGATCCCTCCGTCTGGCCGGATGCCGCCCTCGCCCTGCTCGACCAGGGGCTCGGACGCCCACAGTGGGCGCATCTTCTCGCGACGGACCCAGCCTTTGAGCGCCGGGAGAAGCTGGCGGCCTGCCCCGGCCTCCCGTCCGACGTGACGGACACGCTCGCGGCGGACCCGGACGTCCGTGTCGTCGCCGAACTCGCCTTGTGGACCACCCCAGACGTGGCCGCGAGGCTCGCGGCACACCCGCATGCCGAGGTCCGCCGCGCGGTCGCGGGCAATGAGGCGACGCCCCCGGCCACCCTGGCAGCGCTGGTGACCGGAAAGGGGCTGTCGTCGGCAGGACGCTGCCTGGTCTGTGACCGCGAGGAGACTCCCTTCGTTCATGATCCGCAGTGCCCACGGCCCGACTGCGACCTGCTGCCGGGCGCCTCCTGCGACGGCACCCACGAGTCCACTGGCCACGCCATGCTGGAGGCGGCACTCCGCAATCCGGCCACCCCCGTCGAAGCCGTCGTCGGCTTCGTGGACCATCCGTCGAGGCTGCTGCGCTGGGCGCTGGCCGCCCGCCAGGACTTGCCCCAACCAGCCTACGCACGGCTCGCCTCGGACCCCACTCCCGGCATCCGCGCCGACCTCGCCGAAAATCCCGCGATCGACGAATCCCTGATCCGTACGCTGGCCGACGACCGTGATCCCGACGTGCGCCGTAGGCTCGCCCACCACCCCCACGCGCCGCTCGACGTGCTCACTCGCCTGGCCCGAACTGCCAAGATCGGCGCCACCCTTCTGCCCCGTATTGCCGCCGGCTCTCCCGCCGAGATCGAAGAGCTGGCCACCTCAGCGGACCCGGGTGCCCGAATGCTCGTGGCCCAACGACGCGATGTGCCGCCCCAGACACGTAAGCGGCTGGCCGACGACCCCGACGCGAGGGTGGTCAAGGCCCTCGCTCCCCACCCCGGCCTCACCGAAGCGCAGTTGCGTGCCATGGTCGACCGACACGGCGTCCGTGTCCTGGCCAAGGTGGCGACCAACCCGGACGCGCCCCCGGCGCTGCTGGAGGACCTTGCCCGGTACGAACCAGCGGTGCCGAAGGTGTTCCGCGAGATCGCCCGGCATCCCCAGGCTACGCACTCGGCGCTGCTCCTCTGCCTTGCGGACAAACGCGCGAGACCCGTAGCCGCCGGCCACCCAGCACTCCCGCCACCGGTCATCGAAGATCTACTCGCTGACGCGGACTGGCGAGTAGTGGAAGCGGCAGCCGCCAACCCGTCCTTGCCGCCCGCCGTGATCCGGGATCTGGTGAACCGTCTGTGAGGGCCCGGCCCGCCGATCCGACTGCTCACCGCCGAACGCAGCGCTCAGTCACAGGGGCATGCCATGTCAGGGTCGGTGCCGATGGCGCCCGCCCGGCAGAGCGAGCGCCCGAGGTCTCCGGCGAGAAGGCGGAGGTGTCGCGCGTCGCATCGGATGCCGCAGAGCATCTGTCGCGTATCACAGCCGAGTTCGCCACCCAGTGGTGGCACTGGTTCTTCTTTGCCCAGCCGGACGTCCCGGAGCCGGTGATCAACGCCGATCCGGACAGCTGGTACCGCGGCGATCCTCGGAGCATGGGGCAGGAGAAGTACGACGAGTGGCACTCCGCCACGAGAAACCCCGACGTGGTGCGGGCGATGCTGGAGGACTACCGGGCCGGCCTGACCATCGACCGGCGGCACGAGGAGGACGACCGTGCGGCCGGAAACCGGATCCAGTGCCCGGCGCTGATCCTCTGGTCGCTCCGGGACGACCTGGAGGACTTGTACGGGGACCCGGTGAAGATCTGGCAGCAGTGGGCCGAGGACGTACGCGGCCACGGCATCGACGCCGGTCACCACGTGGCCGAAGAGGCTCCCGAGGCGCTGGCTTCCAGCCTGGCGGACCTCTTCGATGGACGTCGTGAGCAATAGCTGTTTCTGATCCGCGGAGTGTCCACCATCTGGCCCGGGACGAACGCGTCACAGCGGCGATGAGCACCGCGTGTCGATCACACGCGAGGCCGGTTCTACAGCCGGGAGAGCACAATGGCGCTCTCGGTCCGTTCGATCGGAGCGGTGGCGCGTACGCGTTGGATGGGCTGTTCCAGGTGGGGGATGTCTCTGGCGAGCATGTGGACGACTGCGTCGGCGGAGGGGGAGACGGTTCCGGGTGAGCGACATCGTCACTGTTACCCGGGCGCTGGTGCTCGCCACACTGCGCACGGTCGGCACCAAGCAGCAGCCGGCCCCCCTTCCGGCTGCGCGCTGGACGACGTCAGCCGGACCAGTGAATGATCACGACTCGATGCGGGATGGTGGCCATGATGAGTTGCCAGGAACCTTCCGGGCGTCAGGCCGCCTTTGCGAAGACGAGTACCTCGGTCGAGGCGATGCCCATGGGGGCCAGGAAGCTGGCTTCGAGGCTGCAGCCGAGGGTGGCGAAGAGGTCGACGCATGTCCGGCGTGGCATGGCGGCCGGGTAGGAGTCGTGGCCCGAGCCGCCCTCCGTCGCCCAGGCGCGTACCGCGGCCGGGTCCAGGCAGGTCTCTGTCATGACGTCGAAGACGATCCGGCCGCCGGGCCGGGTGACACGCGCCATCTCGAAGAAGTACCGGGAAGCTCCGAGGAAGGTCACGGTGTTGAAGACCTTGTGAGCCTGAACGAGGTCGATGCTGGCGTCGGGTGTCGGGGAGAGGCTGCTGCCTGAAGTCGGTTGTGCGGTCACGCCGAACGTGTCCACCAGGTAGGTCGCCCAGGGCGCAGCCGTTTCGTATATCTCATAGCGCCGTGGTGAACACTCCTTGAGGGTCTTCTCCAAGTACCGCCCCGATCCGGGGCCGATCTCCAACACGCTGCTCGGATCGGCGGCGTAGACGCCGATAGCGCGTAGTTCGTCGATGGTGGACTGGGTGGCACCGGGCGTCCCGTTCATGACCTCGTCGATGTAGTCGCCGACCGACAGACCGGCCGCCCGTGCGGCCTTCATCGTCGCCTCGAACGGGATGAAGTCGTCAACGCCGCCCAGGTTGTTGGTGCTGCGCACGATGTCGAATCCCGTGCGTCCCAGGAGCCGCTTGACGCTCGACTTCAATGCGGACTTTTGTTCTTCTGCTGCCTTCATCGAACATACCCCACCAGATCGTGCCAAGTTTCGGTGCCAGCATAGAGATCACGAGCACGGGGGCGCAGTGGTATGGGCGAATTGCAACGTGGCGGGGGATCGGTACCCGCGGAGCAGATCAAGCCGGGGCGGCGTATCAAAGAGCAAGAGAATGCCGGACCGGCAACGACAGCAGGCGCTTTGGACTCCGCCGAGGGAAGCTCGGTCTGCCGGGTACCAGCCTTGGTCAGGGTCCGTCAGCGGCGGGCGGGGGCTCGTCGTAGCGGTCTCCGATGGCGTCGAAGGCCTCGGCCTGACCGGCGCGGTCGGGACGCGGACTCCCGTAACCGAACTCGCCGGCAGGGCTGCTCACGGGGATTCTCCATCCCAGGCGTCCCGCCGTCCGCCTGTCAGTCGAGCTCAGCCAGGCACCGGATCTTCGGAGACGGGCAGCGGTTGTGCCGTCTTCGGGGCCAGTGCGCGGACGGAAGGGGTGGCGACCATGGTGAGGGTGGCCAGCAGGATGAGCGCGGCCGCCGCGTACAGCGTGGCGTGGAGGCCGAGGAGGAGCACGGCGGGTCCGGCGGCGAACTGGGCGAGCGGGAGCGCGAAGTAGGAGCCGAGATCGTCGTAGGCGTAGACGCGGGCAAGGCGGTCCTCGGGGATCTGCTCGTTGAGGGTCGAGTACCAGGCGACCCCGGCCTGCTCGACGCCCACGCCCGCCACGAAGTTGGCCACGACCAGCAGCCAGGTGTGCGGGGCGAGCGCGAGTAGCAGCGGGGTGAGCGCCGTCAGGCCCATCAGCGCGCAGCCGACCAGGATCGCGCGCCGGGGCCGCCATCTGAGAGACAGCACGCCGCCTGCGACCGCGCCGAGGGAGGACGCGGCGAGGGCCAGGCCCCAGCCGGTGCGGCCGATCGGGGTGGCGTCGGCGACGGCAGGGCCGAGGACGGTGAACGAGGCGGTCAGGCCGGCGTTGAGGAAGCAGAAGGCCACCACGATCACCCACACCCAAGTGCGGGAGGTGAACTCCCGCCAGCCGATGCGTAGTTCATGCACCACACCAGGGCTGGGCGCGGGCGGGGCGACCTGGACGCGGACCAGCGTGAAGGACGTGGCGGCGAGCGCGAAGCTGAGTGCGTCGAGGGCCAGGCCCCAGCCGGGGCCGACCGCGGCGACCAGTAGGCCGCCCAGAGAGGCTCCCGCGATCGTGGCGGTGTTGCCCGCGATCCGGGAGAGCGCGAGGGCGGCGCGGCGGGACTGGGTCGGGACGGTCTGGGGCAGCAGGGCCTGGGCGGCGGGCTGGTAGCAGGAACTGGACGCCCCGTTGACCGCGGCGAGCACCATGAGCAGGGGGATGGCCGCACTGTGCGTGAGGACCAGGGCGGCGGTCGCGGCCTGGCTCGCGGCGCTGACCAGACTGCTGCCGACCAGTAGCGGGCCGCGCGGCAGCCGGTCCGCCAACACGCCGCCGTACAGCAGGAAGAGGATGCCGGTGAGGGAGTGGGCGCCGACCACCAGTCCGAGCGAGCCGACCGAGCCGGTGGCGTCGAGCACGGCGAAGGCCAGGGCGATCGGCGCCACTCCGTTGCCGAGCAGGTTGGCCGTCGTACCGATGAAGAGATGACGGAACGGGCGGTGACGCAGGGGCGCCAGGGCGGCAGACATGCGCCCGATCGTCGAGAATGGGCGGGGCATCGTCAAAGTGTTTTACGACCACGGGATGTGTGCGGCTGCCCGCTGCTGTTCACCTGGCACATGGGGCGATGACGGGTGCTGACCGTTACCGTCGGCAGCCGCGATCGGAGACCGCGTCCGGGACGAACTGGCCCGCACCAACTCCGCTCCCTCCGGCGGCCGCATCGTGACCTGCACCAGCCTCACCCGACCGCACGCGCACGAACTCCTCCTCGGCTGGCCCCGGGACCGCGGTGCACCGCTGCGGCGGCGCCTGGTTTCCCCTTCTTCACACGTCGCGGCGGCTGCCGATGGCGTGGAGTGGTTCGGTAGGCGCGGACGGGTCGGCTTGGGTGTGACGGCGAGCAGGATCACGGCCGGGACGGGGGTGAGGGCCGGTGCTGAAGGACGCGGTCGAGTGCGGCGCGGCCGGCAGGTCCCCAGTGCGGCTTGCCGCCGGGAAGGCCCCGATCTCCGTTCTGGCCCATGAGCATCAGGAAGAGGCTCTTCATGGCGGCCAGCCCGCGGGCACGCCGGATCGCCGCTTCATCCGCACGCGCGTACGTGTCGAAGAACCGTGAGGCCGTGCCCGTCGGCAGCAGCACCCATGCGGCGGCGAGATCCCACGCCGGATCACCCGCGAACAAGGCGCCGAAGTCGACGATGCCCGAGAGTGTTCCGTGCGAGACGACGACGTTCGCGGGATGAAGGTCGCCGTGCACCCAGAGCGGCGGGCCCTCCCACTCGGGCGCCGCGACAGCGTCGTCCCAGACGGCCCGGACGTCGTCGGCGAGGTCGTCGGGAACGACGGCGCGGAAGAAGTGGTCGAAGCGCTCCGTGCACTTCTTGGGGTGTGCGCCGAAGTCCGAGCTGATCGGCGCTTCGGCGGGCGCCTCCACATGGAGCGCCCTGAGAAAGCCCGCCAGTGTGTCGGCCGCGTGGCCGCCGCGGCTGATCGAGTGGTGGTCCAGCGGCTCACCGGGAACCCACGTCATCACGGTCCAGTGCTTGGGGAAGCGCTCGGACGGTTCACCGAACCGCACCGGTGTCGGAACCGGGAGCGGCAGGCGTGGGGCAAGTACCGGTAGCCACCGGCGCTCCTTGAGCTGGAGTTCCGGGGTGGGGTCCATGCGCTGCATGCGCACGGCCAACTCGTCCCCGAGGCGCCACATTTGGTTGCCCCAGCCGCCCGCCACCTCATGGATGGCCAGCCCTGCAAGGTCTGGATGCTGTTCCTGCAGCAGGTCACGGACCAGGTCTGCGGTGATCTCGATCTCGGAGGTGGTCATGTGCAGCCACAGTATCGGGGCGGGCGCGGCAGGTCTCACTCTCCCGGAGGTCGCGCCACTCGACACCTCCCTCGCGGTGGTGCAGTCACTGCCCACGCGTCCGCAAGCTGCCGTGGCCCTCTCGCAAACCGTCGTGCTCCCGCCGACAGACCGGTGACCGGTGAACACCACCGGGCAGTTCGCCAGGGAGGCGAACGTGGCCATTCCCCAGGTCGGCCTGGCGGCGCTGACCTGGGCAACGTCGGTGGATCGAACTTGAAGGGCCGGCGCCTCAACGTCCAGGCGGACGGTGCGACGCACCAGTCCTATGGCGACACCAGGTGCTGGTACCGCAGGTGGCACAACTGGTCGACATGAGCGAGGAACAGCTCAAGGCCTGGATCGGCACCCTCGCCCCGGCCAGAGCCGTCAGAATCCAACGGGCCTGCCCCCTCGCCATCTTCGACCGTTACCTGCGCCACCTCCGCGACCGCCTGCCCGACGGCCCCTCGCGGGCCTTCCCCGACGTGCGCTACTCGCCGTAGCGAAAACACCGGTCGGCGTACGCCACCCCGCGCTCCCCGCACACGGCAATGAACTATGCACGAACACTGCCGGGACCTGGCAATGATCTTCTGCCCGACGTGGATGACAATCGCCGAATGTCCTTGCCCCTGACTCGTTCCACCGACCAGAAAGGCTTACCTGTGAGATTGGCCCGCGCCGCACTGTCCGTCGCCGCCGTCGCTCTGACACCGACGCTGCTGCTCACCACGCCCGCCTTCGCCTCCGACACGATCGGCACCTCGTCCACCGGCGCGGTGACGGCGTCGGACTCCATCGACCCGACCACGCCGGTATCCGAGATGTCCGACGACGACGTTCGGGTGGCGATCCTGCGTATCATCGCCGACCCCGCCACCGGACGCGCCGTCCGCGCCGCCGCGCAGGCGGCCATGGACGGAACCATCGCCGACCAGCGGTACTTCCTGGAGACGGGGCGCCGGCAGGCCCAGGCCGAGGACGACCGGGTCGCCGTCGCCCGCATCCTGTACCTCGCGCAGCAGAACGGCAGCAAGGCGGTCGTCCGCCAGGCCAGTGCCGCCCTGGACGCCGGCACCCCCGAGGCCCTGCGCGCCTTCCTGGAGACCGGCTACCGCCTCGCCCAGGCGGAGGACGACCGCGTCGCCATCGCCCGCATCCTCGCCGACCCGGCCACCAGCGACGCCGTCCGCGTAGCAGCCCAGGCGGCCCTCGACGACGGCTCCCCAGAAGCGCTGCGGTACTTCCTCGAGCACGGCCGCTACGAGGTAAGCGCCTGAGTTGTTCGATCTGGGATGACCTGGAGCGACGCGGCTTTGAGGCGGAGGGGTGTGATACGTCATCCCACGATCCACCCCACGTCCCCGCCCCATACGCGGACACCGCACTCTTCACCACGCAGGCCACGATCTCAGGCGTCTGGGATCCAGCTGCCGTGGAATCCCAGTGGTACGCGGCCGGGGAGATGGATCCGGGCCAGGGGACGGCAGTCGAACTCCTGGGCGGAGAGGATCACCAGGTCGGTGGCGCCGCGGTGGGGGTCGTTGACGTACGACAGGATGTAACCGTCGTCCTCGGCGCGCGAGCCGTGCCGGGGGACGAACACCGGCTCGCTGGCCGCAGCTCCCTCGGGAAAGCGGTGCAGCTGCTTGCTGCCTCGCAGCATGTCGTGCTTGACGAGGTGGTTGGTGAACTTCTGGTCCGGCGGCACGCCGTCGACGGTCTCGTAGGCGCGCCACATCTCAGCCGCGCTCGCGGTGTAGGCGTAGCGGTGCCGGCGTGCGACGAGGGATTCGTTGATGCGGGGGAATTCCTGCGGACGGTCGTCCAGTCGGCTGCTGCGCACGCGGTCCGCGCGCGGGTGGATCGTCCAGCGGTCCAGCGCCGGGGCGCCGGTCGCGCAGGGGCCGCCCATGCCGCGGCCGGCGGCGTAGAACGGCGCGGGAAACCCGGTGTACTCCACCACGACCGTGTCGCCCTCGTCGTATGCGTTGAGCGTGTGCGAGTAGTACACCGGGTCGATCTCGAACCAGCGCGTGGTGCCGCCGGTGCGGGGCAACAGGCCGATGCGCATGGGATGTCCGTCGTTCCACACGTACGGCACGGCCGTGCCCGCCTCCGCGGCGGCTGCGTCGAAGGTGACCGGCACGTCCACGATCACCACGTACTTCCCGGTGAGCGCGAAGTCGTGCATCATCGGCGCGTCCGCGACGGGAATCCGCGTGGTCCGGGCCACCCGGCCGGTCCGGTCGATCATGATGTGCCGCACGTGGTCCCAGGTGGGGTAGTACGCGATGGCGTGCAACTCGTCGGCCGCCGCGTCGTACTTGGTGTGCGCGGTGAACGCGCCCTGAAGAGTGGAGCGGAAGTCATAGGGGCGCAGGGTGCCGAGCTCGCCATCCAGCTCGTACGGCAGCGGACCGCCCTCCTGCAGCGCCAGGATGCGCCCCTTGTACGGGATCACATGGGTGTTGCACGCGAAGTCGTCCGGCGGCACCTGCCCCGGATAGGTCTCCCTCAGCTTCGCCGTCACCTGTGACGAGCGGACCCAGCGATTGCGGTACCACTCCGCGCGTCCGCCGCGCAGCCGGACGCCGTGCACCATTCCGTCGCCGAGCATCCAGTGGTGGGCCCGGACATCCTCCAGGCCCAGCGCGTTGGGGCCGTTACGCAGGTAGCGACCGTCCAGGTCACGCGGGATGCGGCCGGTGACCGTGAGGTCAAAGGCGGTCAACTCCTCGGTGACCGGCGCGAAGGCCCCTTCCAGAAACGGCCTCCCCCCGCGCGTGCCCGTCTCGCCGGTCACGGGGCCCGCCTGCGCCGCAGCTGTGTAGAGACTGGGCACGAGGCCGCTCCCAACCACTCCGCCCGCTGCCGCAGCCGCGGCCCCTTTGAGAAGTGTCCGCCGCGTGTGACTGACCATGATGCTTCCCCGTTCCGATGCCGATGCCTACGGCCGCGTGGTGGGCCGACGCGGCAAGCCTCCTGCTTCGTCGCCCGTCGAGCAGTTGGCCCAGGTGCCGGATCGGGGGTGGTGACAGCACCACCCCCGATGCTCCTTCTCGTCTTCCATGCTCGGCGTGGGCCGGCGGCCGAATGGTCCGCTTCGGCCGGGGCCTTCGGGCGGCGTCGCTGTGCAGAGACAGGAGGGACACAGGGGCCATGACCCGCCTGGCCCGCCACGAGCGCGCAAAAACCGCTTGGTGGACCACCGCGACCGCTGCTACGTTTCCGAAGGCCGTGCGAGTGATTGAGGAGGTGGTACCCGTGAACGCAGTATCGACATGGGTGCTCCCCTCCGGGGTCACGGTCGGGCGATAGGTCGTCCGGGAGCGCCGTTGTGTGCACTCCCGAAAGGCACGACCATGCATTTCACTTCTGAACGGCGCCTCGACGACGGCGTCCTCGAGCGCGCATTCACCCTCGGTGAGATCCCCGGCATCCTGTGGACGCCCGGATCCGCTTCCGCACCGGTGCCGTTGATCCTGCTCGGCCATCCCGGCGGACTGAAGAAGATGTACCCCCGGCTGGCGGGGCGGGCCCAGCACTCCGCGGCGGAGGGTTTCGCCACGGCCACCATCGAACTCCCTGGGAGCGGTGACCGGCCCCGTTTGCCCGTCGCCGAGCAGGCCCGCGCCGACCTACGCCGGGCGCTGGAGGCCGGCGAGCCAGTCAGCGACGAGATCATCGACGCCCTGATCCTTCCCCTGGTCGAGAAGGCGGTTCCGGAATGGCAGGCCGCCCTGGACGCGCTCCTTGCGCTACCGGAGATCGGCGGCCCGGTCGGCTACTCGGGGGGAGTGATCTCCATCGGTGTCAGGCTGGCGGTGGTCGAACCGCGCATCGCGGCCGCCGGTCTGTTCGCCGGGAGTTTCATCCCTCGCGCCATGTTCGAGGAGGCCCGCCGGGTCACCATTCCGCTGCACGTCCTGCTCCAGTGGGACGACGAAGGCAACGACCGGCAGGCCGCCCTGGATCTGTTCGACGCCTTCGGCTCCAAGGAGAAGTCCCTGAACGCCAATATGGGCGGCCACACCGGCGTCCCGCAGTTCGCAGGGGAAGACGCGGCCCGTTTCTTCACCCGGCACCTGAAGTGAGGCCGGGCCGTCAGGCAACCAGCACACGGTAGGCCGCGCTGACCGGGATGCTGTCCATCGAGGGCAGGTTCCGGCGCTCTTGTGCCGATCATGCCGCGGGCCTCTGCCAGTTGGGCAGGGGCCCGCGGTGCCCGGGTGTTCGGCTTCGAGCTTGAATTCCTCACCGGACGGATCTCCCGCAGCGCCTGCTGGACCCGAGGTGTCATTCCGATGTGATCAGATGTCGCTGGGAGAAAGGGCATGGCGATGGACGAAGACGAGTGCCTTGATCGTTACGGTCTGCACCCTGTCGGCGTGGGCCTCGACGAGGTTCGCGGGCTGCTCGGAGAGCAGATCCGGCTGGAGCGGCAGGCTCAAGGACGCGGCGACACCGAGCTGATGAAGTTGTGCTGCGTGCAGTTGTTCAACGTCGGCAGTCTCGACGACGTCCTGCTCGTCTGGGAGGCCAAGTCCGCCAGCATGGACGCCGCCTGCTCGATCGACATCCAGTTGTTGTGCGGTAGCGGACTGGCCAGAACGAAGGCGTACCTGTTGCAGCAGCGTCTCCCCGAAGCCGAAGCGGCGCTTCAGCGATTGCTTGACTGCGAGAAGGCTGGCGACTTCGAAGACTTCTCGGTCGAGGGACAATCCGCCCAGTACGCCGCCTACTACACACCGTGAAGCGCAAGCGGGCGGGTCAGAGCGATTCGATCCAGGATGCGAAGTCCGCGGACTCGACTTCGAAGTCTTCAGGATCCAGGTCGCCCAGATCTGAGGAATACACGGCCGAGTCCGGATCGTCGGCACCCAGGAGGAACCCGCGGCCTCCACTGTCATCGCCGATGAGAAGGAACCCCGGTGCATACCGGGCGACTTCGTAGGTGGTGTTGCGTTCGCCGATACAGTCGGCTGAGTAGACGGTCACGCCGGCATCAGTCATCAAGCCGTCCGTCATCTCCCACAAGGCCGCCAGCGGGGTGGGAAGGCTGAACGCAATCTCGGCCCGAGCGCGCGCCACATCAGTCGGCGTCGCCGCCGCTGCCCCGGGAACCGACTCCGTCCTGTCGACCTCGCTCCTTCATCCTGCTCGACTCACAGCCCCGAAATCCCGTTCCACCGCCAGGTCGTAGCACGTCGTGATCAGGGCCCTCTACGGTGAGTTCTGCACGCGGCACTCTTTAGACAACCGTGGCTGTGACTGGCCACGCCCCCCGATCCAGCAGATCGAGGACGAGTGCGGCGATGTTCCACGCGTCGTCCTCGCCGCGGTGATGGCGTCCCTCGAGCGGCAGTCCGGCGATCTGCAGGGCGCGGTCCATGCCGGGCTTCTTGCCCAGCCCGTAGGCCGTGGTGAACACGGCCTTGGCGTTGGTGTGGGTGCGCTCCGTCGGATAGCCGAAGGGGTAGGCCACTCCGTCGGCCTGGCTCTGCCGGGCGAACTGCCGGCGGTCGTACTCGCCCCAGCTCGTCCAGGGGCGCGTCCCGGCCCCGTACTCCTCGACGAGGATCCGGCATGCTTCGGAGAAGGTGACGCCCCGTTCCACGTCGGCTTGAGTCAGTCCGGTCAGCTCGGTGCAGAAGTCGCTCACCGTCGAGCGGGTGGGTCGTACCAGAACACGGTGCCGGGATACACGGCGCCGTGCCGGCACGTCCACGACGGTGAGACCGATCTCGATGATCTCGTGCACAGAACCGGGAGGCGGCTGTCCATCCCAACAGGTGGCTTCCACATCAATGACGTTCAGGAGGGTGGCTTTGTGGAGCACGGGATCGAGCGTAGGGGCGCGAGCCCCGATTCAGCACCCCAATTTCCGCACGTCCGCGCCATCACCCGGCAGACTCCACGGACGACGCCGGCAAACCAGGCGTGAGTCTCCACGCCGCCGCGCGGTGATCGGTGTTGTCGGCTTGACCGCTCCTCCGCCCACACGTCGTGCAGGCCGACGTCGGCAAAGCGGCGCACGACGTCCTCGCCAAGATCGGCGCTCGTGACCGCGTCCAAGCGGTGATCTTCGCCTACGACACCGGACTCGTTCGACCGGCGTGAATGGCCGCCACCCGGATGACCCGGACTGCGTTCCGGGCGACCGGTGACCGTGTGCCGGACTCAGGCCAGGGTCACCTCCACCGGCAGTCGCCTGACGCCGTTGACGAAGTTGGAGCGTACGCGCGGACCTCGTCGGTCAGGCGGATGGCGGCGAGGCGGGAGATGAGCTCCGGCTCACCCCCGCCGGCCTGCCGGTGTTCTGTGGCCTCGGGGGCGGCGGGAGCCGAAGTCCTCGCCGCCCGAGCGCGGCCCGGGGATCGGCGGGGTGACGGGGCGCAGGCGGATGCGGGCGTCGAGGCCGGTGCCGGGGGCGGGGTCGAGGGTGATGGTGCCGCCGGAGGCGTCGACGAGGTGGCGGACGATGGGCAGACCGAGGCCGGTGCCGTCGTGGTGGGCGTCGGAGGAGCGCCAGAAGCGGTCGAAGGCGCGCTCGCGGTCGGCGGAGTTCATACCGGGGCCCTGGTCGACGACGTGGAGTTCGGTGCCCGGGGTTCGGTGGAGGGTGATGGTGGTGCCGGGCGGGGAGACACGCAGGGCGTTGGCGAGGAGGTTGTCGATGATCTGCTCCAGGGCGCCGGGGATCGCCCACACCCGGCCGGCGGGCGGGCCGCTGATGTCGACGGCGACGTACTGCTCGGCCGCCAGCGGCTCCCACATCGCCGCCCGTTCGGCGATGACGGCGTCGAGGTCGACCGGTTCCGGGGTTGTCGCGGTGTTCTCGAGGCGGGCCAGGGCGAGCAGGCCCTGCACCATCCGGCCGAGGCGTTCGACCTCGCCGACGGCCTCCTCCAGGCTGCCGTGGGCCCGTGGGTCGAGGTGCGGCTCGAAGTTCTCCAGCCGCAGCCGCAACGCGGTCAGCGGCGTCTTCAGCTGGTGGGAGGCTTCCGAGGCGAACGCCTGCTGGGCCTTGAGCAGGTGCTGGAGCCGGGTGGCGGTGCGGGTGAACGCGGCGGCCAGCCGCCGCAGTTCGGGCGGCCCGGCGGAGGCGTCGGGCGGGTGGGTGAGCTGTCCGTCGGCGAGTTGGGTGGTCGCGGCCTCCAGGGTGCGCAGGGGACGGGTGATCCAACGGGCCAGGCTGAAGGCGACCAGGGCGACCGCGGCGAGGACGCAGGCTCCGGCCAGGGCCAGGGCGCCCCAGATGCGGTGCACCCGGGTGCTGACCTGGTCCAGGGGATAGGTCAGGCGCAGGGTGCCGCGGACGAGGGTGCCGGAGGAGCCGGGCATGGTCGCGGACAGCACATCGCGGCCGGCGCTGTCGGTCGTGGTGGTGAGTGTGGGCCGGTTGTCCAGCGCGCGGGCGATGTCCGGCTGGGCGGCGAGGCTGATGCCGGTGTGGCCGGCCGGATCGGAGTCGGCCAGCACGATGCCCCGCTTGTCGGTGACGACGACGTGACCGCCGGTGCGGGTGGCGTAGTCGCCGACCACGTCCGGCAACGCGTCGAGCCGGCCCCGTTCGATGTTCTCCTCGGTGACCTCGGCGAGCGTGGACGCGTCACGTTCCACGCTCTGGGAGGCGCGGGAGGTCTCGCCGCGGGCATAGATGTAGCCGAGGGGAATCTCCAGGCCGGCCAGCACCAGCACGGTCAGGGCGAGGTAGCTCAGCAGCAGGCGACGGGTCATCCGGCCGCCTCTGCGGCAGCGGCGGTGTGGTCGCCGGGGACGGTGAGGCGGAAGCCGACCCCGCGGGCCGTGGTGATCCATCCCGGGTCGCCCAGCTTGCGGCGCAGGGCGGCCACGTGGGCGTCGAGGGTCTTGGTGGGGCCGAAGAAGTGCGGGTCCCATACCGAGTCCATGATCTGCTGCCGCGAGTACACCGTCCCGGGATCGTCAGCAAGGAAGGCGAGCAGGTCGAACTCCCGCGGGGTGAGGGCGACGGGCCGGCCGTCGAGATGGACTTCACGGGTGCGGCGGCTGAGCGTCAGCGGGCCCAACGTCTGGGCGCCGGTGGCAGGTTGGTGGGGTTCGGGTGCTTCCGCGGGCTCGGTCGGGGTGTAGGCGGGGGCTCCCGAACGACGGGTGACGGCGCGGATGCGGGCGATCAGCTCCCGTACTCCGAAGGGCTTGGCGAGGTAGTCGTCGGCCCCGAGTTCGAGCCCGACGATGCGGTCCGCCTCCTCACCCCGCGCGGTGATCATGATGATGGGCACGGCGGAGCGGGCACGCAGGCTGCGGCAGACGTCCAGGCCGTCCATGTCGGGCAGGCCGAGATCGAGCAGGACGAGGTCCGGTGCGGCCGTGGTGCCGGCGAGTCCGGCGGCGCCGGTGCGGACGTGGTCCACCGTGAAGCCGTAGCGTCCCAGGCCCTCGGTGAGGGGGCCGGCGATTCGGTCGTCGTCTTCGATGAGCAGCAGCCGCATGGCGCCAGGCTCGCACAGCTGTGCCAGGTGAGTCGGAGAGTTCACGGGAAGCCGCCGGGGATCGGAGAAGACGTTCGGGACAAGCGTGGACAAGCAGGTGCCGTCCGGCTGACGGGGACGGGAGGACGGCGTCAGCCGGACGGCGGTGGCGGGACGGCGGCGGGCCGGCCGGGGAGTCAGCCGTCGGCGTCGTCGCCATCCTCGCGTCCTTTGCCCTCCCCGCGGTCCCGCTGCTCGCCTGTTCCCGCCGGCACCCCCTTCTGCGTGGGTGTGGCAGCCGGGCTCGCGGCGTCGCCGGGCGGCTCGGTGGTGGCCGGCGCGGGCGGCGAAAACGGCTGGACGGTAGGCGACTTCGGCACCGGCACCTGGACGGTGCCACCCGGGCCGGGCGGGGAGGTGACCGTGTCGTCGACCGTGGACAGCGCGAGTGTGAAACCGCCCACGACGACGAGCGCGGCAGTGGCCGTCAGGACGGACCGGTGCCGGACGGCCGCTTGCCGCCAGCCGTCCGACCTCCGCACGGCCCGAGCCGTGGGCCCAGGAGGCACGGCGGCGGGCCCCTGCGGCTCAGCACCCGCTTCCTCGGCGCCCGTCGGGGCCGGGCCGGCGGACCAGGAGTGCGCACTCGAGGAGGGGTAGTCGAAGGCGTCCTCCGCGAAGCGGTCGCCATAGCCGCCCGGCGTCGGCGCGCCTTGAACCGCGTCCAGGATCGCCGTATGTTCGGCATCCGTAGGTGACGGGGAGGTCTGCTCGGGCCCCGGCGGCATCTGGTTTTCTCCCTTCTGGCGGGTCAGCCCCGGCCGTCAGTTGGCGCCCTCGGCCTCCTCCGTGCCTTCCTTCTTGGTGTCGGTTACCTTGAAGGACTTGTCGAGGTAGACCTCGATCGAGGTTCCGTCGGCCTGCTTGACCTCTACCGCGTACATGCCGGGCTTCTCCGCGTCCTCCTCGGACTTCACGACCGTGCCCGGGTAGGCGGCCAGCGCGGCGGCCTCCGCCTTCGACTTGACGTCACCGGTCAGCGGCGGCTCCTTCTTGTCGTCGGTGTCGCCGCCGGCCTGGTCCGCCGCCTCGGTGCCACCCGCGCTCTGGGCCTGCTGCTGGGTGTCCGCGCCCTTGGAACTGTCGGAGCCGGAGTCGGATCCGCCACAGGCGACCAGGGCGAACGCCAGCACGGCGACCGGAGCGGCGAACAGGGCACGACGGGGCAGAACACGCATCAGGATGTCTCCAAACACTGGGAACAGCTGGGTAGTTCGGAGAACCGCGGGAGCGGATCTCCGGGGGACGACAACGACCCTAGAAACCCGCTGTCGAGCAGCAGCCCAGCAGATTGAGAGAGGCAGACCAGCAAACTGCCAAACCTTCGCCGAGCGGGGTGCGGCATGATCAAGGCCAGCCGATTCCCCGGGGGGCCGACATGGCATGGTCCGAGCACGTGCTGGTGCGCGACGGTGTCCGGCTGGCCTGCCGGGACTGGGGCGGGTCGGGACAGCCCATCGTGCTGCTGCACGGCCTGGCCGGTCACGCGGGCGAATGGGACGTGCCGGCACGGAGCTTGAGCTCCCGGTATCGGGTCGTTGCGGTCGACCAGCGCGGGCACGGCGCCAGTGAGCGCCACCCGCAGGACGTCTCCCGCGCCGCCTACGTCGCCGACGCCACCGCCGTTGTCGACCGGTTGGCACTGGAGCGGCCCGTCCTGGTCGGCCAGTCCTTGGGCGGGCACACGGCCATGCTCACCGCAGCCGCGCACCCCGGGCTCGTCCGAGCGCTCGTACTCGTCGAGGCCGGCTCCGGCGGTCCGAACCCGAAGGTGCCCTCGGACATCGGCGCATGGCTCGACTCGTGGCCGACACCGTTCCCCTCACGCGAAGCGGCAGCCGTGTTCTTCGGCGGCGGGCCCGTCGGCGAAGGCTGGGCGGCGGGCCTGGAAGAACGCGACGGCGGATGGTGCCCTCGCTTCGACCGTGACGTGATGGTCCGCTCGCTGGCGGAGAACGCCCGGCGGTCCTTCTGGCACGAGTGGGGCCGGGTCACGTGCCCCACCCTGCTCGTGCTGGCTCAGTCCAGCTTCATCCCCGCGTACGAAGTCGACGAAATGCTCCGCCGGCGGCCCACCACGATGGCCATGAGCATCCCCGGCACCGGCCACGACCTGCACCTGGAACGGCCTGAAGCCCTGCACACCGCCCTCTCGGGTTTCCTCGACGGCCTCGGCTGAGAAATCCGGCGCGGTCACATCGGCATCGTGGCCACAGTGTCTGCTCGACGTTTCAACGGGATCCGTGTGGTTCCTCACTGCCGCGCATGATGCGCTGCAGGATCTGTCGTTCCGAGGGCTGTAGCGGGGGTTCGTTCGTCCGGGGGAGCAGTGGTCCATTGAGGGTGGCGAACAGGGCTGCCGGGCTCAGAAGTCGCGATGCGGGGGCTTTCAAGCTGGTCACATCCCACAGGGCCGTCGCCGCGTTGAAGGATCCGGTCGCGGCGCGGGTCAGCCGGCGTGCGTAACCGGCGGCGAGACGGTCGGCGATGGTCGCCTTCTCGCCTCTGACGTCCGGGTACAGGACGTCCATGGCCACGGCGGTGGACCATGCGGTGTCGACGTGCCGGGCGGCGCTCAGCAGGACGCGGCGGGACAGTCCGGGGGTGGAGACATCGCTCCGGACCAGTTCCCGGAACAGGTCGTGCGCGCCCAGAGCGGCGACGGACATTCCCTGTCCGTACGCCGGGTTGAAGGTGGCCAGCGCGTCGCCGAGAACAAGGAATCGCTCCGGCCACACCGGGGATTTCTCGAAGTAGCGCCGGACGTTGCTGGTGCTGCGGCTGACCGCCACGTCGGTGAGGGGCTCCGCGCCGGAGATCAGTTGGCTGACGAGCGGGTGCGGAAGGCCGGCGATGTAGTCGAGGAAGCCCTGCGTGTCGTTCGGCGGCTCTCCTCCTCGGGTGCCGCCGGCGCTGACCATCCACCGGTTGCCCTCGATCGGCAGGACCATGGCGCTTCTGCCCGGCCGGCCGCTGTAGGGGTTTGCCTGGATCATGGTCAGGGGGAAGGACTCGGCACCCGGTGGTGTGCGGTAGATGCGGGTGGCATTGGTGAGGCCGGAGTCGATCTTCCTCTGCTGCACCGCGCTGACGCCGATGGCTGTGAGCCACTCGATGTTCCGGGAGCCGCGTCCGCTCGCGTCGATGACGAGGTCCGCCTCCACCTCGCTGCCCAGCGTCGCGTCGGCCCCGCTGATGCGGACACCGCGAACGCGCTGTGCGTCGCCCAACAGCCCCTCCACCACTGCCTGATGGATGGAGAGTCTGGTCGTCTGCTGAAGCAGCGTTTCGCGGACCACCCAGTCCAGCAGGCCCCGCGTACAGGTGATCATGCGGGAGCCGTTCCGCCGGTAGCGGCGGAACCAGCCGGCGTCCGGGGAGTAGGCCAGCATGCCGTTGGCGAGCGAGATCTCGTGTGCGCCTGCCTCGAAGAGGCGCTTGCGCACGTCTTCCCTGAACAGGCTCTCCATGGCCATCGATCCGCCGGCCATGAGCAGGTGGGCATGCTGTCCCTGGGGAACCCCTCGGCGGTTTGCGGGACCGGACGGCAGCACATCCCTGTCAAGGAGCACGATTTCCGCCTCGGGAACCGCTCGGGACATTGCCGCTGCGGCGAGCAGCCCGGCTATGCCCGCTCCGATCACGACAGCTTTTTGCGACACCGATACTCCTTGTTGCGGTCGTGCGTTTTCACTGTGCCTGTACGTGATCCGGTGCCGCGTGCTGCGTTCCGCTCACGGCGTTCGCGAGCTCGACCAGATCGATGGTGAGGCGGAGTTTCTCCGGCGGATCGGCAGGGCCGCCGATCCGCCCCGATGCCCGGAGTATGCCATCCGTGATCATCGCTTTCTCTGCGGCGATGCGGGCCCTGTCGGGGCTCTCGCCACGTCCGACCGCGGCTGAGTAAGCGGTCTCGCCGACGCGCTGGTCGACCTGCGCCGCCAACTGCAGCAGGGCGTCGCGGATGCGCGCTTCGAGCAGGTAAAGGCGGCGGCTGGGCAGTTGCCACCAGAACTGCCACCATCGAGGGGCGGCCTGGGGGGTGGTGGTGACGTCTTTGACCGCGGTCCACAGGGGCAGCAGCGCCCGGTAGTCGACCAGGCTCTGCTTCTCCGATGCCGCAGCCGATAGACGCGGAAGGACGAACCCGGCGGAGTAGATCAGCGCGCCCAGGGAAGCGGCGGGCGGGGCCACCGTCGTGGACAGGAAATCGAGGTCGTATCCGCACCACCGGGCCACGACCGCCGTGACCTTGGTCAGCTCGAATCCGATGACGTCCAGGAGCAGGCCGGCCAGGATCAGCCGGAGTCCGGCGCGGAGAAGACCGGTGACCTCATCGCGCGCCCACTTCAGACACACCACGCTCAGTACGATGGTGCTGGCCAGGTGCCCCAGGAGGTAGAGGACGATCATCTCCCGCATGTACGGGGTGTTGGCGTAGTAGGTGTCCAGGTCGGTGAGGCGCTCGGTGTCCGCGTCCGCGAGACAGAACAACACGATGATGGCGAAGATCAGCAGTACGTAGACCGCGATGCTGATGCGCACCATCCGGCGTATGTGGTGGGTGGGTCCGCCCCGCCAGTGGATCAGCAGGATGATCAGCGAGCAGCTGAAGGCCGAGATGGAGCTGTAGGTCAGCGGCGCACCGACGTTGGGGATCCCGGTGACGCGGTTGACGGCGGCCAGCGTCGCCGGAGCCGCGCAGATGAAACACATGGCGCCGAGAAACGCGGTCGCCCGGGTGGGAACCGTCAGCGCGGTGGGAGCGGTCGTGCGGGAGCGGCGGATCACCATCGCGGCCACGACTAACAGCGACGCCGCCAGATATACGACAAGGCTCATGTCGGGAACTCCGTTGCGCCGACTGTGGGGTACAGGCGGTGGCGCGCGTCATGCCGATCCGGCCCGGGCGGGGTCGGCAGCGGCGTAGTGAGACTCACGCTCGGATCTCCTTATGGCATCGGCGATCAGGACCAGCATCCGTGGATTGCGCGGCAGTGCCAACGGGGCCGGTTCAACGGATGGTTCCGCCGGCCGCCGGATGCTCTGCTGTGCCGCCGCGGCAATCGTGGCCGCCCATGCGGCGGACGCGGCCAGTTCGTGAGGGGTCACCGAGCGGCCGCGTCGGCCGCTCCGCTCCTGCAGCCTCTTCAACTCCGCTTCCGCGACGTGGTCGTAGAGCGCTTTGTCGAAAAGGGTTTCTATCTCGTGCAGGCCGTTGAGGATGGTGCTGCGGCGCCAGGTGGCCCACAGAAAGGGGGAGCGAGGCCGTTCCAGGCGCAGGGCGCGCTCCGTCAGCACCGGGTCGAGCACGGCATCAAGCGGGGCGAGACGAACGAAGTCGCCCCAGGACGAGAAGTGATGCCCAGCCAGCGGCAGCAAGACCCCCGTCACCGTCAGCAGCGCACCCAACCCGGCAAAGAGCGGCGGAATGGAGATCCCCAGTTGCGGCCAGTCCTGGCCGGACCAACGCGCCCCGACGGCGGCCAGTTTGGAGATGCTGTAGCCGGCGCTGAGCACGGTGCCGGTGCCGATCGTCAACAGGCTGGCCCGAAGCCAAGGGCGCTGTCGGACCTCCTCCTCGCGTGCCCAGCGCAGCGCCCATGTGGCGCTGACAGTCACGGCCGTCAGATGCGCCAGCAGATACAGCACGATCATCTCGGCGACCCAGGGAGTCGTCGCGAAATAGGTGTCGAAGTCGGTGCGCCGCTCCTCGGCCGGGCTGCCCACGGCGAAGAGAACGGCGATGCCCGCGAGGACAACCGCGTAGCCGTAGATCCATTTTCGGGTCGTACGGCGCATGGACGGCCCGTCCCGCCAGCAAGCGATGAGGATCAGCAGGGCCGCGCTGTATGCGGTGATCGCCGCGTAGGTGAGCGGCGCGGCGATATTGGGCACACCGGTCAGCCGGTTGATGAGCGCCACGGTCGGGGGAGCCCCGAACAGGAAGCACAGCGAGGCGAACCCCAGCACGGCGATGATGGCGCGCAGGGACGGATCGATCCGGCGTCGCGCCAGATCGGGCAGGCGGAACAGGAGCGCGATCCACAGCAGAGCACAACTGATGTAGTTGATCGCCCCGCTCATCTGCGGTTCCTCTGGTAACCGAGGGAATCGGCGATCCGGCGGGCCGTGTCGCCGGCGATCACGTCGCGATCCATCAGGGACCGCATCTGCTGTCCCACGAGAATCCCGAACAACTCGGCTTCCTTCTCGGGATCTTCGTCGAACCGGGACCGAGCAGCTGCCGGCTGGGCCGCGTGCGGATGCCCCGACCCGGTTGGGGAGCACGCTTCGGCCGCCAACTGCTCGGGCGTCAGCCCGTCCTTCTGCCTCATATGCCAGAGTTCATGGCCGAGGATCTGCGCCTGGTGCCACACTTCGGCATCCGCCTCGATGATCACGTCGTCCTGCTGCTGCCGCTCCACCCACATGCCGGTAGCGCCGAACTTGCGCGGAATGCGGACTCGGTGCACCTCGAGCGGACGATCACCGCGCCACTTCCTCGCGGACTCGACAAGGGCCTGGAACAGGGCTTCCGGGTCGGCCGGACGCTGCCCGCCCGACGCGTCGGCCTGTTCACCGGCCAGACGCTCGCGGATGGGACCGATCAGTACGTCGGCGAACTGCTGCATGTCCCTGTCACGGCGCCGCATCTGCCGCCACTCGCGCAACCCGGTCAGAGGATTCATCTCAGCTCGTGAGGTTCGACGGGAGGGCGACACCGCACGTCACGGCGACCGGAAGGGAGATGCGCAAGTGAAGGGACAGCGCAGCTCGCGTCGGCTCAAAATCCTCACCGAACAAGGAATTTGCCCTCCGTCATCCCTGCCCCCTGGTTACGTCGCCCTGACCTTACCGGAGCACTTACCGGCGTGGGACGGCAAAAGGGCCACCGCACGAAACCGCTGCCAACTTCGTCCGAGGATGCGCGTGTTGTGCGGTCCCGAAAGCGCCTGCGGCACCGTCCGCGTCCGCGACCGTACCCTCTGCCCGGCTTCAGGCCGCGTCGTGCTCCGCTGCGGCGGGCCTGGCCGGATGAGGGCCTGTGGTGAGGGTGGCTGTGGCGTCGGTCAGGTGGAGGACGAGGTCGGCCTGGGCGGTCAGGCGGAGGTCGTGGGTGATGAGAAGGGTCGTGCGGCCTGCTGCCAGGCGTCGTAGCGGTGCCATGATGCGGGCGGCCGACGCGTCGTCGAGGCCGGCCGTCGGCTCGTCGAGGATCAGGACGGGTGCGGTGCGCAGCATGGCCCGGGCAAGGGCGATTCTGCGGCACTGGCCGCCGGAGAGGTGGCTGCCGCGTTTGCCGACGGGGGTGTCGTAGCCGGCGGGCAGGGTGTCGACGAAGTGGTGGGCGTCGGCGGCCATGGCGGCGGCGACCACCTCCTCGTCCGTCGCGTCGGGGCGGCCGTAGACGATGTTCTCCTTGACGGTGCCGTCGAAGAGCATGCTGTCCTGGAGCAGCAGGGTGATGTGCCGGCGCACCTCGTCGACCGGCAGGTGGGCGCTGTCCCGGCCGTCCAGCAGGATGCGCCCTTCAGAGGGTTCGTACACGCGCAGGAGGAGCTTGCCGAGGGTGGACTTCCCGGCGCCGCTGGGGCCGGTGACGGCGAGCAGTGTGCCGGGGGCGATGTCGAGGCGGACACGGTGCAGGACGGGGTGGGCGGCGCCGGGGTAGGCGAAGCCGACGTCGTGGAAGGCGAGGGCGCCGCGTACCGGATCGACGAGCGGCGGGATGTCCGGCCGCGGGGTGCTGTCGGCGACCGGTCCGGTGCGCAGTACCTCGACGAGGCGCTCGCACGCGGCCGTCGCGGAGGAGGCACTGACCGCGAGTTCCCCTAGTTCCTGCAGCTTGGGCTGGAGATAGCCGAGATAGGCGGCGAAGGAGAGCAGACCGCCGACGCTGAGGTGGTGCTCGGAGATCTGCCAGGCGCCGGCACCGATCACGGCCAGCACGCTGAGGGTCTCGAGGAACTCGCCCGCCGACCCGTACACCGATGACAGCCGGATCTGCCGCAGCCCGGCCCGCATCCACACCCGCCCCTCCCGGTGCACCTTCTGACGCTCCGCCTGCTGACGGCCGTACGCCTGCACGAGCGGCATGTTCGCCAGGCTCTCCTCGAGCAGGGAGGCGAGGCGTCCGTTGCTGTCGCGTTCATCGCGGGTGGCGGAGCGCATCAGGCTGCCGAACACACGGGCGCCGAACCAGATCAGCGGCGCCACGGTGAAGGTGACCAGGGCCAGTTGCCAGCTGGTCCAGAACGCCGCGGCGCCGAACACCAAGGCGCCCACGACGGTGGTGATCAGATCGACGGGAGCGGAGGCCACCAGTGACTCGACGGCTTCGACGTCCCCCGTGAGCCGGGTGACCAGGTCACCGGTGCCGTAGCGGTCGAGGGTGTCGGGTGGTACCCGCTGGAGGTGTTGGAAGATGCGGTCGCGCAGACCGAGCAGGAAGTGTTCGCTGCACCAGCCGGTGAGGTAGCCACCCGCGGCCGAGGCGACCGCACCGGCAGCGGCGAGCGCCAGCCAGAGGGCGGCGGGCTGCCAGAAGGCCGCCAGGTCTCCCGGCGTGAGCACCTTGTCGGTCAGGACGCCCACGATCCCGATCGCGGCCGCGTCGCACCCGGCCGACACCACCAGCAGCACTGCCGAGACCAGCACCACCGCGCGGTTGACGCTCACCAGCGGCCAGAAGATCCGGAAGGCGGCCACGGGGGAGAGGCGGGCGTGTCGCGTGGGGGTGGATGCTGCATGGGCGGCCACGGAT
>NZ_JAKWBE010000052.1 GCF_022513565.1 Streptomyces gilvus
AACGAGACGTTTTACTAAAGGGCTGTTAACACTGGCACTGGGCGATGAACCAGGCAAGTACCCCGCCCAGCGCCAGCAGCGTGACCGTGTACCCGATGACCATGCGGCGTTCCCGGCGGTTCATCGACGCCCCCTCAGCGCCTGCAGGTAGCAGGCGAGGTGGTAGCGAAGGGTGAGGCCGGCACCGGACTGACGGAACGGATGTACCGTGCGGCAGGTCTCGCCGGGCCTGATGGGGTCGAGGCAGCGGTCGCACATCATCGCTCGGTCCTCTCGCCGAGCTGGTGGCGTCCAGCCGCGATCAGCCGGGCCACGGCGAGGGGCGCGCACAGCTCGCCGGGCGAGGCCATGGGCACCGACCAGTACGAGGCGGGCGGCCGACGGTTGGGCTCGACCTCGCCCAGGCGGGGGATGCCCATGATGGACTCGCGGCCGAGACAGTCGACGTCCATCGCGCGCCACTCCTCGACGGCCTGATGCCAGGTCACGGGGACGCTGGCCGGTACGAGGGCGTAGTACCGCAGATCTCCGCGCGGGTCGCAGATGACCGGGCCTCCCTCGAGGACCTCGCCGAGGAACTCGTCCGCCCGGGCGGGCCAGCGCAGACCGGCCGCGGCGAGCACCAGGGCGCCGGGCAGCCGTACGGCGGAAAACCGGACCCCTAGGGGGAACATCGCTACGCCCTGCGTGCGCCACTCGGCGCGGGTGCGGTCTCGGTCGCTGCTGCCCGCCAGCAGCCAGTGCTCGGCCGCCAGCCGCCGGTCGGCGGTGGTGGTGACAAGGGTGGGCTCCTGAGCGACCAGGTGAAGGTCTCTGCCCTGCCTGGGTTGTGGTTCGCGCATGGGTGTCTCTTTCCGACCCGACTCGGTATGGCTGAAAGGCCCAGCGTGAGGAGGAATTTCTTCCGATCCCATGTAACGGCTACATGGCGTGGTGGCATGGTTGCGGCATGAGTGGTCGGGAACTCTGGGCTGACGGCCGTCTGCGTGCAGCGTGGGCGGCCCGCGACTGGCCTTCGATCATCCGCCGGTACCGGGCCCTGGCGGGCATCTCACAGCAGCGCTTCGGCGAGCTCGTCGGGATGGACCAGGGCTACGTATCACGCCTCGAACGCGGGCACGCACGAGTGACCAGTGAAGACGTCGTGGCCCGCTTCAAGAACGGATTGCACGTGCCGATAGAACTCGGCGGCGTCGCCCCCAGACGCCAACTCCCCTGGGACCCCCCGGCAGAGCTGCGCGAGCGCCTGGCCCACGCCCACACCACCGGCCGCGCCGATCTGCGCGCCGCTGACTGGATCGGCCGCGTCCTGGCCGAGCACCGGCGCGCCGAGGACGAGGTCGGCGGCCGGGATCTGTGGCCGGTGGTTCGCTCGCAGCTCGACAGCGTCACCCAGCTCATCCCGCACGCCGCTGGCGAGACGGCCGATCGGCTCATGCTGCTCGCCGCCGAGCACGCGCACTGGATGTCGTGGGTGGCGTGGCACGAGGGCCAGCGGGGCGCGGCCCTGGCGTGGATCGATCTCGGGCACGGCTGGGCCGTCGACGGCGGCCACACGGACATGGCGTCCTGGGCGCAGCGGGTGCGGGCCTACTACTCCCTCGACTATGGAGACCCCGTAAGGGCGCTGCGTACCGCCGAGGCCGCCCGCTACGCCGGGCCGCGGCCGTTGTCGCCGGCAGCGGAGTCGGTGGCCGTGCACCAGGCAGCGATGGCGGCCGCGGCCTGCGCGGAACGGGACCGAGCCCGGCGGCTGGCGGACGAGGCGCACGAGCTGGCGCTCCAGGTGCCGGACGAGGGCGAGCGGCCCGGGTGGCTGTACTGGCTGGATCCGGCCCGGGCGCGCCTGCAGCTGGCCGATGCCGCGTACGCCTGCCACGCGTGGGCGGACGCGGCGGATGCGTTCCGTGAGGCGCTGCCCGGGCTGGAAGGGTTTCCCCGTGATCACGCGTACTACCGGGCGCGGCTCGAGGACGCCCAACGTCGCGCTTAGGCCAGGTCGTAGCGGAAGATGATGGGCCGCTCGCCCTCCTGCAGCGTGGCCTGCACTGCGGCCTCGACCTCACTGTGGTGCGGCCCGTACCGCAGCTGCTGGCCGGCGACGTCGCCGGCCAGCTCGGGGTCGGACAGTTCGAAGAGCTCCTCGCGGTGGACCAGGTCGGCGCTCTCGTAGTCGTCCGGCCCGGTACCCGGCGGAAGAATGGCGTACTTGACGCGGTAGGCGGTTGACATGGTGTTCCTCTACTCCCGACAGCAGAACGCCCCCGGGTGTCGGGCCACGGGGGCGGTACCGCGAGCATAGCGGCCGGGCGCGGCCGCGGTCAGGGCATGACGAAATCCCCCTGCACCGCGGCGGCGGTGCAGGGGGACTGGTGGTGTCAGTGAAGAAACAGGGCGAGGAGGCCGGCTACGGCGCCCGCGACGCCGGTTACTGCGGCGATCGCGGGGAGCGGCCAGCGGTTCCTCTTCAAGGCCTCGACGTCGGCGCGCAGCTCGTCGAGTTCCTTCTGGGTGTCCTCGCGTAGTTGGACCAGGTCGCGTTCGTTGCGGTCCGAGCGTTCGACGAGGACGGACAGCGAGCCTTTGATCTCGGCAACTCCGGTGGAGACCGTACCGCGGAGCCGCTCCAGCTCGACGGCCACGGAGGCCTCGGGGACCGTCATTGTCTGCTCGCCGCATCGGTGCGCAGCCAGCTGGGCAGCAGCCCTTGGACGCTGGGCAGGGCCATGACGCGGGCGAGTCCGCCGGCGACGGCGAGCGCTCCCGCGGCCCAGGGCAGGGAGGCGGGGATGCCGGAGGCGTCAACGATGCCGGGCAGTGCGACGGCGACACCGACTGTGGTCTGCAGGACGGTGCGCACGGTGCGCTTGGTGGAGTCCTTCACGGCCATGGGTCAGTCCTCCTGCAGCTTGTCGCCGAGCTCGGCGAGCGCAGCCTTGGCGCCGGCCTCGGCCGCGGCCTGGACCTGGGCCAGGGGAAGTCCGCCGTCCTGGGCGAGGGCGGCGACCGCGGCGGCGAGCGCGCCGATCTGGGCGGCGACCGCGCCGAGCTGCTTCTGCGTCTTGCGTACGCCCTCCACGGCCGTCTGGAGGGCGTATCCGGCCGTCCACTCGGTGTTGTCGAGGGTCTTGCCGTCGGCCTTGTAGTAGTCGCCGTTGTGGACCGGCGGCCGGGCGGCGGGTACCGCGCCGTCCTTGGCCCATACGGCGTCGGGGAGCTGCTTGATGACCTCGGCGGCGATCTCGGCGGCTGTGGGCATGTCGTCCTCCTCGGGGGTCTCGCCCTGGGCCCAGGCCCGCAGGCCGGCCTCGGACAGGTACGCGATGGACCGGTCGTAGGGCTGGGATGTGAACTGCCAGATCAGCGGGCGTCGCCCGTCGACGACGGGCTGCGCCTGGTCCTCGGCGCGGGACCAGTCCGCCGGGCCCCACGGGTAGCGGGGGAACCACAGCGGCACGCCGGCGGGCAGGTGTCCGGCGGCGACGTCGGAGGCGCCGGTGTAGACGCCAACGCGCTGGCCGGGGAACGCGTCCGCCACGGTGGCTAGCCACCGGCTCACCCAGGTGCGTATCTGGGTGGCCGTGCGGTTGCCGTAGTTGCGGCCGTCGCTGTAGCGCTCGAGGTCGAGCCAGTGGCAGAACCCCCGGCGCGCGTACGGGCGTACGGCGCTGATGTAGTTGTCGGCCTCGGTGGCCACGGGCTGGGTGGGCCATGCGAAGTGATAGGCCCCGGGGACCAGGCCAGCCTTGATGATGCCGGCGATGTGGGTGTCGAACCGCTCGTCCCTCGAGCGCTGGCCCTCGCTCGCTTTGGCGAAGGCGAACACGACACCGTTGCGCCGGTGATCGGCCCAGTCCTGGGCGCTCTGGTAGGCGCTGACGTCCATGCCGCGGCTGGTGGCCATCACACCCGCTCCGGCCAGGACCACACCGCGGGCGCGCCCTCGATGTCGTCGAAGCTGTCGCGGTAGATGGCGGACGTGCGCCAGCTGATCGCGTCACTGTCGTGGAGCACACGGACGTTGACGATGCTCTCCGACCACACCCGGGTGATGATCCCGGGTGCGATGGCGGCGCCGTTGTTGGTCGCCGGGTCCACAGGGACGTGGACGATCCGTCCAACGGACGGCTTCTGCGTGGCCATGGGTTCCTCCTGGCACGAACAGGCCCCGGGCCGAGGGCACGGGGCGGTTGTAGACGGACAGCGGGCGGGTCAGAAGGTGGAGATGCCGGGGTAGTCGGCGGCGTCTCCGACGTCCCACACGGTGAGCAGGCCGGGCGTGCCGGAGGTGCCGGCCATCATGAACGTGGCGGAGCTGCCGGTGTCCCAGGCGGCGGTGAGGGTCACCGTGTCGTTGATCGTCGAGGTCGGTGTGCAGAGCGTCGCGACGTCGATGGCCGCGTTGCGGCCGGTGGTGGCGCGGTTGGCGACGAGTGCGTTTTGGATGTTGCGGATCAGGCCGCCGGAGCCTCGCCGGAAGCGGAGATACAGGATGTCGGTGAGGCTGGCCGTGGCGTGCTGGGCCAGGCCGTGGTACTCGAACTTGTAGGCGCGGCCCTGCTCGAAGCGGGCGGTGCCGGTGGTGACGATCGTGACCTCGGTGGTGCTGGTGATGTTGGCCGAGTTCGCGGTCAGGGCGGCGTGCGCGACGACGAACGGTGAGCCGCGGTTGAGCCGGTCTGCGGTGATCCGCATCCCTGCCAGCCAGGTGGTCATGGGCTTCTCCTACATCGCCGCGTAGACGGGGCTGTTGAGGCTGATGGCCTGTCCGGCCGGGTGGGACTTGCTGATGCCGTTGACGCCGCGGGTGACGGTGAACGTCTGGGGGTTGAGCACGTAGTAGTCGGCGTGCGACACGTTCACCGGCAGCGTGTTGGTGTTCGCCGAGTCGAGGATGGAGCGCACCCCGACCGAGCCGGCCGCGGTCAGGGCGGTGTCGGTGACGACGGCCGGCCAGCCGCTGGGCTCCGCCGTTCCGGTCGGCCAGGCCTTGGCCTGCAGGGTGGAGCCGATGACCTGGAAGCGGATGGTGAAGAACGCGAACGCGGCGTGGGTGTAGGGGAGCGTCACCGCTTTGAGGTCGGTCTGTCCTCCGGCGACCCGCTTCTGGATGACGAGCGTGATCGTCTGGTTGGTGTTGAAGGCGAGCCGGGCGTAGTAGCTGTTGCTGCTGTCGGCGTAGCGGGCGATCAGGCCCACATAGTGCGGGCCGCCCGTCGCCAGCGCGCTGGTGCAGATGCTGGACTGCAGGTCCACGTCGGCCGAGGGCGCCGGGATGACGCTGTAGCGGGAGGTGTTGATGCTGTTCAGGGCGTGCACGCCCTCGGCGCCCTGGGTGAAGTAGTCGGACGTGGCGCCGCCTGAGCTCGTCCACGTCCCGCCCGCTTCGGCCGTCCCCCATCCGTTGCTGGTGGTGCGGGTGAAGGTGTCGCGTACCGCGCCCGTGCAGGCGGTCACCGTCATGACCTCGCCGCCGGTGGCCACGTCGAAGGGGAAGTCGGCCGGGTAGGCGGCCGAGGTGACCCACAGGGCGCTGTACTGCTGGGTGGTCACGTCGATGCCGGTTTCGGTGGCGTCGAGGGCCTCGGCCAGGACGCAGCCGTCGGTGTCGGCGCGGGAGGCGGTCGCGTCGGCGACGGCGGCCGCCCAGGGCGCTGCGGGTACGCAGTTGAGGGAGAGGGACCATTCGTCGCTGCCGGCCGTGCTCGCGTTGCCGTAGACGAGCAGGTCGACCTGGCTGGGCCCGAAGTCGCCGGGCACGTTGATCAGGCGGATGAGGTCGCCGTGGTCGATCTTCATGAGCTGGTCGAACAGCAGGTAGGTGCGTGGGTTGGCCAGGTTGAACTTGATGACCGGGTAGCGCATCTGGTCCACGGTGGCGATGGCCACCCGCCGGTAGGCCTGGGAGGCCAGCGGGCCGTCCGAGGACAGCGACAGGTCGACCGAGGTGCCGTAGCGGCCGATGTCGGCGACCGAGTTGACGCCCGTGGCCAGGGTGTAGGTGTACTCGGAGCCGCCGTTGCGCTTGGCGGTCATCTCGTTGAAGGGGGCGCGGTCGTCGTCCTTCGGGGTGATCTCGCTGATCACGCCGCCGTTGTAGTCGATGACCAGGACCGGGGCTTGGTTCCACAGGGTGGACTGGCCCCGGTAGATGAGCTCCAGGCCGTCGGGGCGTTCGCCGAGCAGGCCCATGTCGGCGGTCTCGATCTCCCGCAGCAGGTCGAGGAACTCCTTGGAGGTCTGCACGCCCATCAGGGGCTGGAAGTCGGTGCTGATGGCGCACGTGCCCGGGACGCCCTCCTCGTCGCACAGGCGCAGGAAGCGGGCCCGGGCGCCCTCGCCGTTCCAGCCCATGGTGGCGTTGCCGGTCGCGCTGTAGGCGGCGAGGCTGGTGGCCAGGGCGAGATGGCCCATCCCGCAGCTGGCCAGGTCACCGTTCCCGCCGAGGACCATCTGTGAGACACGGCCGATCGATGTGCCGGAGAAGGTGCCGCTGAACGATCCGCCGGGGATGGTGTCGGTGATCGTCAGCCCGGGCGAGTACTGGGCGGCACGCATGGTCCAGGTGATGGTGGAGCCGCTGACGGACTGCTCGACGACGATCACCGAGGTGGTGCCGTTGAGGTCGAAGCTGACCGACTGATCGAGCAGCGACGTGCCGTCGCTGGCCCAGGCCTTGATGCGCAGATCCCCGCCCAGCGCCTGCAGGTACAGCTCCCACACCGCGGCGGTGCCGGTGGTGATCATCCGCAGCAGGCGCACGTCGCCGCTCACACCGGCGGTCGGGATCGTGAGCAGGAAGCGCACCGAGGCCTCGCTGGTGGCCGCGTAGGCGGGCACGGTGAAGGCGGCCTGGCCGGTGGTGAAGGTCGGGATGGGGTCGGAGCCGAGCCAGGAGGAGTCCGCGGCGAACGACAGCGCGCCGGAGAAGGTGCCCGCCGGCAGACCGGGCAGGCCCGCGGCGATCAGGGTGGCGTTCTGGCCGTCCTCCAGCGGCCAGTACCCCACGATGTTCGACCGGGCGGCCGAGGTCAGGTCACGGAACAGGGGCGAGCGCAGCGGCTTGCTGCCGGAGCCGAGGCGCTGCAGGATGCCCGCCGGGCCGATGGGCATGCGCCGCTCGTTGCCGGACTTGTCGCGGGTCGGCGTCCAGGACGGGATCTCGCCGGAGAGCATGGTGTGCCGGTTGGACAGCACCGCCCCGGACTGCAGCGTCCACACCTTCGAGCCGCCGTCGGTGAAGGAGCTGTTCCCCGCGACGCCATACGAGGTGTCGAAGTCGGCCAGGATGCTCCCGCCGATGCCGTTGCGCAGCTGCATGCGGTAGACGCGGCCGGCGAACGGGTCCACGGTCGAGGAGAAGGCGGGCACGTTGCCGACGGTCAGCTGCTGGGAGGCCGGGTTGAACACGGACTGTGTGCCGATCGCCGTGGACGCGATCGGCGCACCCAGCAGCTGCCAGTTGTCGTCCGGGTCGTCGACCGTCTTGGCCCAGTAGTAGCGGATGACGATGCCGCCGGCGCCGTCGTTGACGTCGAAGGTGACCTTCAGCGCCAGACGCTGCCCGGCATGCGCGGGCAGCGCCGCGAAGCCGGTCGCGGTGTGCTGGCCGGTCGCGGTGCCATCGGTCGACCAGTACAGCCGCGGCACTCCCGCGATCAGGGAGAGGATCCACGAGAACGAACCGGAGGCCCCCCACCGTCCCGCCAGCGCGACGATGTCGGAGGCGCTGTCGGAGATCGCGTCGGCGGCGAACTCGCAGCGCACTTCGAGGTCGGTGCTGATGTTGTAGGTGGTCAGGCTGGGGGTGGAGGCGTAGCCGCCCGCAGTGGTGTCCATCCACGGCTTGCCCGACTGCACCCCGTACCGGATCGGCGTGTTCAGCCCGATCTTCCCGTACAGGGAGGAGAGCGGGTTGCGGCGGGAGTACCTGCCCGTCGTGTTGATCAGGGACAGCGAGCCCTGGGCAGGGCCGGAACTGTCGCGTTCGCTGGACCGGCCCCGGGTGGCGGTCGTCTGGGTGGTGGCGGAGACGTCGCCGGTGATCGAGTTCCAGACGCCGTCGTAGAACAGATCCGCCCACACGGGCGGCGGCAGAGCAGACATCAGCGGTTCCCGTTCAGGTTGTTCACGTCGCCGCCGTACTCGACGCGGATGCGTTCCTTCAGCCAGTCCATGAACGGCTCACCTCGCCCCTCGAAGACGACCCGCACGGCCGGGGCGCCGCCGGAGGCCGGGGCTGCGGCCAAGGGCGCCATACCGGCCAGGGCCGCGGGCTCGGGCCGGTAGGCGGCGGGCTGGACCAGGCCGCGCATGGCCTTGTCGACGACGTCGGCATTGTTCTCGACACCCATGGCCACACCGGCCGGGATCCAGTGGCCGATCTCGTCCGCGGCGAGCTTCGAGGGCGAGCCGATGTGCAGGAAGCTCTTCGCCGCATCCACCACGTTGCTCTTCACGAAGCCGGCCACCTTCGACCACAGCCAGCCGCCCATGCCGACGATGCCGTTCCACAGGCCGCGGATGAAGTCCTGGCCCTTGCTGTAGAGCAGGCCGCTCACGGAGCCGATGGCGCGGGTGACGCGTCCCGGGATGCCCTGCGTCCAGACGATCAGACCGGCCGCCTTGGTGACCGCAGCGTTACGCATCGACTGGAACGCGCTGGAGGCCAGATTCCACAGCATGGACCCAAGCCCAGCCAGGGCGTTCCAGATCCTCCCGGGCAGGCTGAGCTGCCAGGTGACCAGTTCCATCAGCTTCTTGATCGCCCAGTCCTTGGCCGCACCGAACCAGCCCGCGAACTTGCCCGGCAGCGTGCCGAACCAGGCGAAGGCGCCCGACAGCCAGCTCACCGTGGCGGAGAAAGCGGTCTGGATGGCGCCCCAGACGGTGGACCAGATGGTCTGGAACCACGTCGTCTTCGTCGCGATGATCACAATGACGGCGATCAGGGCGATGATCGCGAGGATGATCCACGTCATGGGGTTGGCCAGCAGCGCGGCCGTCGACGCCCAGATCTCCGCGTTCCAGATGGTCTGCGCGGCCGAGGCGATCGCCGTGTACGTGGCGTAGATCCGCTGGGCGACCGAGACGGCGAGGATGGCGCCCGCGACGATGCCGAGGACACCCGCCAGCGGCTCGAACACGCCGCGGTTGTCCATGGCGAACGACACGAAGGTGCCGCCGACTTCGGCGAGCTTGACCGTGGCCTGCCGCTTGAAGGTCTCCAGCGCGGCCGCCGGGCTGTCGCTGACGGTCTTGGCCATCCGGTCCGCGGCCCCACCGACCTTGCCCAGGGCGGACACGGCGCTGGACGGATCCAGGCTGTAGAGGGCCTGTCCGAGGTCTTCGGCCTGGGTACCGAACAGCTGGGTGGCGACCTGGGCCTGCTGGACCGGGTCTTTGATGCCGCGCAGCCGGTCGAGGGTCTCGTCGAGAGCCTGGGTGGCGCCCTTGCCGCCCTTGCCGATGCGCTCGGCCATGGTCTGCGCGTCCAGGCCGATGGCCTTGAAGCCCTGGGCGGTGGTCGTCGAGCCGTCCACGGCCCGGATGCTGAACTCCTTGATGGCGTCCGCGACCAGGTCGGCGTCCCGGGCACCACCCTTGAGGCCCTGGGAGAGCAGGCCCATGGCGGTCTGCCCGTCCAGCCCGAACTTCTTCCACTGCACGCCGTACTCGTTGACCGTGTCCAGCAGGTCGTCGGCCTTGTTCGCGCCGGTCTGGAAACCGCGGGTCAGGATGTCGAAGGCCTCGCTGGCGTTCTTCGCCAGCCCGGTCTTGAGCATCTGCCCCACGGCCGCGGTGGTGGGTCCGACCTCCTGGTCGAACGTGCTCGCCAGGGCCAGGGCCTGGGTGGTGACGCCCTCCAGACCGCCCTTGGCCTGCGAGGTGTCGCCGATGTTCTGGTAGACGCCCTTGATGGCCTCGTTGACCTGCTCGGTGGACTCGCCCCAGTTGTTGGCGTAGACGTCGGCGGAGACCTTCGACAGCTTCGCCGCCTCGGCCGGGCCGATGCCCAACTGGGCGGCCAGCTTGGCATTGGCCGCCGACATGTCCATCGAGGCGGCCACGCCGACCCCGAGGGCGCCGGCCACGCCCGCGGAGATGCCGGTGGCGACCTCGCTGAACTTCTCCTTGACCTTGCCGAGGGTCTCGGAGACCTCCTCACGCGCGACCAGGTTGAACACAAGGGAGGTGTCGCTCACCGGCCCGCCTCCCTTCTGGGTGCGGGCTCAGCGCCCCGACTTCAGCTTCTCGTTGGCCTTCTCCTGCGCCTCGATGTAGGCGTCGATCCAGTCGAGGTAGGCGTCCTCTTCTTCGACGGTGAGGGTGTCCCAGTCCCTGCCGCGGATCCCGAGCAGGCGGGCAGCGGTGCCGAGCAGCCTTAGCCGGCGATCGGCAGCTCCGCTTTTCCCTCTTCCTCCGGGTCCTCGAACGCGGCGGCGATCTCCTCGTCGAGCTTGGCCCGCACCGCGTCGAGTTGATCCGTCGCCACCGACTCGGCCAGCTGCTCCCGCATCAGGATCAGCTCGCCCTTGGAGTGCTCCAGCGTGAGCTCGTCCCACGCGAAGTCGACGTCGTCGAACTTCAGCGTGGGGTGCTCTCGCTTGAGGTACACGAACAGCAGGGCGCGCCGGCAGCGGCTGTTGCCCTTCTGCACGTCGACCGTGAAGTCTGAGAAGTTCCGGCTGGTGAGCTTCTCGATCAGCTCCCGCTCGGGGCTCATGAGCTTCTTGGGCTGGTACCTCCAGCGCTTCGGCTCTTCGCTGCCCTCGGGCTTGTAGACCAGGTACACGCGTTGCTCCTATCGGGCCCGGTTTGCGATGCGCCGGGCCATGTCTTCCATCGCCTGCTCGACGGCCTGCTTGTAGAGGGCCTCGCGGCCGCGGAACGCGCGGTCGAACCATTCCAACTTGCCGCGCTGGTGCACCCATACGTCCCGGCTGCCGTAGACGGGGTGGCGCCAGCCGCTCGCCCTGTTGGTGCGCTTGGGGGCGTTGGCGAAGCCGCGGATGTTCTTCGTCTTGAAGGCCTTCACCCTGGCGCCGCTCCACCGGCCGCCGAGCTTGACCTCGGGCCGGATCTTCCGGGCGATCGACGTTCGCAGCGCCGGGGAGGCGCCGTGCAGGGAGACCATGCCCATGATCGAGTCTTTGGCCTGCTGCGCGCCGGGCTTGAGGGCCTCGCGCATGTTGGCCGCCAACTCCTTACGGAGCTGCTTGCCGTCCTCCTCGGCGCGGATGGCCCGCACGAGGGCGGCCAGGCCGTCGTGGGTCTCCACGCCGAGGCTGAACGGCGGGCCGCCGGCCATCAGACGGTCGCCCGGGCCACGGCTCCCGAGGTCGGGAAAGACACCGAGACGGTGGCCTCGTCGCCGACCGATCCGGTGAGCGGGTTCCATCCCTTGATCAGGATGCTGCCGGTGTACTTCGGGTTGGACGTCGACACGGCGCCCTGGTCGGCGCGCACTTCGAACGGCACCACCGTGCCCAGCAGTGGCCACATGATGGCGTCGAGCTGGGTGGCGGCGAAGTCCTGCAGGAACTCGCACCCGATCTCACCGGACTTGAGGCCGCCGATGACTTCCTTCCAGCCGAGGCTTGCGTAGTTGGTGACGTCCTTGTCCTCCACCTCGACGGTGAGCTCCGCCTTCTTGGTGAAGGTGTTCAGGACGTTGGCGTTGATGGACAGGTACTGGGCGAGCAGAACCATCTTGGGCACGGCCGGCCTCCCTTTCAGGCATGACGAGACGCCCGGAACCCTCGGGTGGGCCGGGCCGGGGACGGGTTGATCAGCCGATGCCGAGAGCAGCGGCGAACAGGAACGAGGGCGTGGTGCCGCTGATGGTCCACGCCATCCGCCACCAGGCGTCGGTGATGGCCGTGCCGTCGGTGCGCAGCGTCTGCCCGCCCACGGCGGTCGCGGCGGCGAACGTCAGCCGGGTGGTGGGGCTGGCGAAGGTGTTGTCGACGGACGACTCCACGCGCGCGGTGATGGTCGGCGTCGAGGTGCCGGCCACCGACAGCACGTGCAGCGCGGCGTGCATGCGCTTGCCCGCAGCGACGGCCCCCAGGTTCAGGCCGGTGCCCGTGCCGGTTGCGGTGCGGGCGGTGCCGGGCGGGTGGGCGAACTGGCCGCGGATGAGCGGCCATGCGCTCTTGGCGGTCGACGTCCAGGGGGCGAGGTCGCCGACCGATCCGAACAGCTTGTAGTCCGAGCGCAGGGCTTGGGTGAAGTACGCGAGGTCGCCCACCGCGGCGCCGCTGTTGGCGCTGATGGACCAGGGCCCGACTCCGCCGAGGCCTGCCCAGGACGAGTCGTCGACCTTCGTCACGTCGAGCGCTTCCCACTGGCCCTCGCCGGAGATCTCCGCCGAGCCCAGTCCGCCCACGACTTCCTTGTAGCCCTGGCTGCCGTAGTTGGTGGAGTCCTTGACCTCCACCTCGCTCGACAGCTCGATCTTGTTGGAGTTGCCGGTGAGGTCGACACCGACGGCGAAGCACCGCACGTTGGTCAGCACGGTCTTACCCATCGTCGCCTCCCCTTCCTGACTTGCGGCCGCGCCGCTTGGCGGGCGCTTCCTCGGCGACGCCGGAGGCGACCAGGTGCGCGCCCTGGGCCGTCGGCACGTCGACCTCGTCGCCCTCGGCGGGCCACGGTTCGCCGTTGAGCTGGGCGCCCTCGGGCATGCCCTGCGTGATGCGGATCCGCATCATGTCCTCCCGTCTCCGATGACGCGCACGGCGAGCTCGGCGCCCACGAAGCTCGAGCCGGCGTGCTCGTACCAGCGGTAGCCCTGCACGCGCTGCAGGTGGATGTCGTCGGCCAGGCCGCCCAGGGCGAGCTCGCCCGGGGCACCGCGGGCGGCCGTGAACGCGGCCTTCAGCGAAGCTGGCCCGGCGCCGGAGAGCATCAGGTCGAGGATCCGCTGCCCGGAACGGTCATCGGCGCGGCTGGCCAGCACACGGCAGGTGATGAGCAGTTCGTCGGTGCCGCGGCCCATGGTCTGGTCGAAGTTGACGTCGACCTCGCCGACGAAGAAACACGGCGTGACCACCGAGTCCGGGACGAAGCCGGTGCACGTCAGCTTCCCGATTCCGTCGGGCAGGGTGATGCCGGCGCGGACCGCGTCGGCGATCGCGTCCCTGATGGATGAGATCTGCACCGCACGCCCCCTTACGCGAAGCCGGGCAGGATGTACGGCTCGATCAGCGCCCACACGTCCGGATCCCGGCGGGAGAGGTTGCGCACGCCCCACTCGGCCGAGCCGATGATGCCCTCGGGGGAGTCCTTGCGCTTGTAGAGGCGGGTGGCCTGGATCAGCGCGGCCTCGGTGATCTCGTCGGGGACGGCGGGCCAGCCGAACAGTGCGGTGACGCGGATGCGGGTGAACGACGTGCCCCAGATGCTGTTGGGCCGCAGCAGCCCAGTGATCGGGTAGCCGTCGGCCAGCGCATTGTCGGGGGTCGTGTCGTAGGTGCCGGTGATGGACGTGTACGTGCCGCCAGTGGACGAGGCCGACTCGACGGTCATGCCGGTGGTGTCGCCGATGTCGTCGACCTTGAGCAGCTGCCCGTCCTCCTCGCACACCACCCGCTCGTGCAGCCGGTAGACGCGCGCCGTCACCGAGGCGTCCAGCCAAAACCGGCGCCCGGTCGACCCGTCGATGGCCCGCGACGCGGCCGCCAGCGCACTGGTGAGCAACGCGTCGCGGGAGGTGTCGTCCGCCTCGATGCTCAGCTTCTCCTTCAGCGAGGCCAGCGTGCCGTACTCGTTGGCCACGTCACGCCTTGTCGCTTGCGGGCTGCTGGCGGCCCTTCGGCGGTTCGGACCGCTGCTCCTGCTCGGCCTTCTGCTGCTCCGTCTCGGCCGCCTTCTGCTCGGCGGGCGGCTTCTGCTGGCGGCCGCGCTGCGGCTTGTATCCGCGCAGCTTCAGCTGCTCGTCGACCTGCGCGACGCGGTCCTTCATGCCGCGCTGGACATAGCCTTCTCGCTCCCGCAGCAGAGCCGCGGTCATCGTGTCCTGGGTCTCGGGTTCCTGCGCTTCGCTCACTGCCTCACTCCTGAAGTGGTGGGGTGGACCGCGAGGGCCCGCCGAAGTCGTGGCGGGCCCTCGCGGGACGGATCAGACGCCGGTGAAGGTCGGCGTCACGAGACCGGTGCCGCCGATCTTGCGGGCCTGCGCGTAGCGGGCGTGGGTGTAGGCGAAGTAGCCGTACACGACCATCAGCACGCCGAGGCTGGCGAGCTTGGGCTGCTCCGCCCGGATGTACATCGGGGCGTTGGGGTCTTCCCACAGGTGGCACTCGTTGCGGTCGACGAGGTAGACCTCGTCCTCGTTGGTGCCCGCGCCGTAGTTCGTCGCGATGTTGTTGTCGACGATGACGGGCGTGCCGTTGGGCAGCGTGCCGCGCACGCCGCTGCCGTAGGTCGTGGCCGCGTTGGTGCCGGCCATCTGCGCGGCGATGCCCGGCTGGCTGATGAGCGGCCAGGTCGAGCTCAGCGCGTTCTGCATCCAGTACCAGCGGCGGGAGTGCATGACGGCGATGTTCTCGCCGGACGCCATGTCCAGCAGGGCGGCCTCGACGCCGGACAGGGATTCCAGGACCTTGGGGTACATCTCCGCCACGGTCGGCGTGCTGTCGGTGTAGGCGACGGCGGTGGCCACGTTGGTCAGGCCGTTGGTGGCCTGGTTGAGCAGCTTGCCGTCGAGGTTCGTGGCATAGCGGCGGAACAGGTCGTCCAGGACGACGGGTTCCACGCCGGAGCCGCGCTCGATGGCCTGCCGGGACAGCGTCTGCTGGCCGGCCGCGGTCTGCACGTTGATCGTCATCAGCGTGTCGTCCATGTCCTGCTCGGCCACCGCGGTGTTCTCCGAGGCCTGCACGTCCACGCTCGACGGCGTGGTGATGCGGGACAGGTTGACCGTCATGCCCTCGGGCGGCAGGTCGTGCGGGCGGCAGGCGTCCGCGAACGGCCGCCGGGCGGCCGCGGCCGGGGCGTAGAGGTCGGTGAGGTACTGCGGCACCACCAGACCGGAGAACGCGCCCGTACCGGCCGCCCGCTCCTCGATCTGCGGGCCACGCTCGACGAGTTCCTCGGCCATGTGCCGGGCGAGCCGCTGCTGAGCGTCGTAGTTCCCGAGGAACGCGCGGGCGACGTCCCGTTCGAACTGGCGGCCGCGCCGGTCCTGGTCGGGCCGGTAGGTGCGCTCCTCCTGCCCGACGCGGGCGACCTGGTCGTACGCCGGGGCCCGGTTGGCTGCTGGGGTGTTGCGTGCCTGCAGCGCGGCGAGTTCGTCCTCGCGGCGCTGCTCGGCCTCCAGGCCCTCGAGGGCGCTCTGGCGTCGGGTGACTTCGACGTCGGCGGCGTCGCGCGCGGCGATCTGCGCCTGGACGGCCTCCTCGGTCAGGTTCTCGTCGGAGCGGAGCGCCATCAGCGCGTCCTGCTCCCTCTGGCGGGTGGCGATCGCCGTGTCCAGCGCGGTGCGCGCCTGGGCGATCAGCTCGGCGAGCGTCATGGCTCGGCCTTTCTGTTCGTAGTTGCAGGCGCCCCGTGTCCAGGTCAGACGGCCACCCGAGGCCTTGGCGCCGGGTGGTCTCGTGCGCGCAGAAGCGCAGGGCAGAGCTCCCGCCGGACGGCGGGAAGATCAGGGGGTCAGCGGGCGATGGCGAGCTCGAGGAGCGCGCGGGCCCTGCTCGATGTCGGCGCGGCCGCGGGCTGGCGCAGGCCGGCGCCGGTGTAGGGGTTGGCGCCGTAGCCGACGATGGCGACGTCGCCGCGGTGGATGTCGTACCGGTTGATCCGGTACTCGGTGTAGTCCGGGGACCACTGGCCCGACTCGATGCGGAATGCGAAGGACATCTCGTCGACGAGGCCCGAGCGCAGCTTCGGCGCGATGTACGCGACGTCGTAGTCGGCCGGGTCCAGCTGCGGGGCCTGGACGAGCAGGCCGGTTGCGTCCTCGGTGAGCGTGAGCGTGCCGGTGGTGGTGCGGGCCATGCGGCGCAGCTGGTCGTGCCCGAGGACCAGGGGCACGTCGAGGTCGGCGCGGGCGAGGGAGTCGGTGCCCGCTCCTTCGGTGACGATCTCGGTGTAGGGGCCGAACATGTCCCACATCTCGTAGGCCTGCTCGTACACCGAGGCGTGCCCGGTGAACTCGAGCATGCCGCCGTCGCCGGTGTCGCGGACCTGTACGCCGGACAGGGCGGCGCGCACGGTGGCCCGGGCGCTGGTCGGCTCGGCGCAGCGGCGCTGTGAGGGCCGGTCGGCGCGCTGGCGGATGTGCTGGGCTCGTTCGGCCGCGGCGGCGGCGAGCGCGGGTGTGGTCATGGCGTAGCTCCCGGTACGGCGGTCGTGGGCTGGGCGGGTACGGACCGCGAGCCGAAGAGCCGGTCGAACTCGGCGAGCTGGTCCTCGGTGAAGGGCGGCAGATCATCGAAGGCACGGGCCTCGGACGGGGCGAGAGTCCGGGAGTCGATGCGCGTCTTGATGGTCTGCGCCCGGGCGGCGGGGTCCATCCGCAGCAGCGAGTCCGTGTTGAGCTTCACGTACCGCGGGTTGGAGACGAGCCTGCGGCTGAAGGCGTCTTCGCGGCGCCCGATGGCCGGCCCCAGGTTCATGATGAGGAACTGCAGGTTGCGCTGACTGATGTTGGCGTAGGTGACGCTGCTGCCCGAGACGGCGGCGTCGATCAGGTCGCTCGGCACGCCGAAGAAACGGGCGATGTCGCCGAGCCCGTACTGGCGGGCCTCGATGAACTGCGCCTGCTGCGCCACGGCCTGAAGCGGCTTGTACTCCCAGTCGGCGCCGTGCACGAACACGTCACCGTTCGACACGGACGCCCGGAACGCCTCCTTGGCCTCCCTGGCGGCTTTCTTGTCGATGGTCTTGTTGACGTTCTTCAGCGTGCCGGACGGCACGATGCCGGCGCCGAACCACTCCCGCGCGAACTCCTGCGCGCTGAGGGACTCCCCGATCGTCCACGCCGCGTAGGCCACGGGCGACAGGCCCAGCGGGAGGCCTGCGACGGTGTACTGCTTCTCGTGCCAGATGTCCCACGGGTCGTACTCGGTCTGCCCGATGCGGAACTTCTTGATCTGCGAGCCGTTCGCGCGGACGGTGACCTCGCCGAGCTCCACCAGGTCGATGCGGCCGGGCAGGCCTCGCCCGTCCGGTCCGATCACCCCGGAGCGTTCGGTAATGATCCCGAAGCAGTTGCCCGCCCGGTCGAGGTCGAACTCGGTGGAGTACATCCATTCTTTGATGCCGACCTCGGATCCGCCCGGGCTGACGAGGACGGGAGGCTTGGGCACTTCCACCTGCAGGCCCTGCACCTTGCGGTAGACGTCGATCGGCATCATCGACACCAGGTCGGCGCGCAGCCTGAGGGCCGCCCACACGCCGGAGTGCCGCAGTGCGGTGGCGTTGGTGACGTGCACGTTCTTGCCGCCGAGGCGTCCCTCGCGGGCCAGGTTCAGCAGGTCCTCGGCGGTGACGATGTTCGCGTCGCGGGTGAACATGCGCCGCACCTTCGACCAGGCGCCCATGCGTGCCTCCTTACGCGAACGAGTCGCTGATGTCGTAGTCCTCTTCGACCTGCGGGCCCCGGATGAGCAGCGCCCAGCGGGCGAAGGTGACGGCGCACAGGGGACTGACGTCGACCAGCGAGCTGGTGCGGTCCAGCTGCCAGGCGTCGCCGTTGCGGCGCGTTCTGGCGCCGTTGACGGCCGCGGTGAGCGGCACTTGCTCGATGTGGACGGCCGTGCCCTGGCGCATAGCGTCGGCCATCTGCCCGCAGGCCTCGGTGACGTCGCCGGTACGCATGACCGCTAGGTCGCCGCGCTGCGGATGCTCTTTGTCCTTGGGGACGTCGATGCCCGCGGCGATCAGGTCGTCGATGAGTGATCCGGCCGGCGCGCCCGACGAGGCGATGGCCACCGCAACGGGCTTCCACAGCTTTCGCAGTCTGGCCACGGCGGGCACCACCCAGTCCGTGCCCGGGCGGCGGGCGATGATCTCCAGGTGCACCTTGCCGTCCTTGCGTAGGGATGCGGCGGCGATGGACGAGTAGCCGCGGTCCTGCGAGACGTCGACGGCGAGCGCCACACGGGCCGGTACGGGCTTGCTGGTCTTGTCGACGAGGCCGGCCCAGCGCTCCCGGGGGATGTTCGGGTCCGGCGGTGGCGACGACTTGCGGGTGCGGTTGAGATAGGCCCGGTCGAACTCGGCCGGGTCCATCGTGTCGAGCTCGTGCTGGATCACGGCCTCGGTCACCGTGTGGCCAAGCGCCGGCAGCGTCGCCCGCCAGGTCGCCGGGTCGGCGCGGTCCATGTCCTCCGGCGCGAACCACTCGAAGTACGCGGTGTGCGGGAAGTCAGCGTCGACCAGGCCGCGCTTCCACAGCTCCTCGATGAGCGCGCGTCCGGCCTGGCGCTTCTTGTTCAGCGGCACGGACTTCTCGGTGCCGCCGGCCGAGGCCCACCACAGTTGTGCGGCGGGCCGGGTGAGCATGGCCGGGCTGAAGGCCTGCTCGAGGCGGTCGTCCTCGTGCGCGAACAGCTCGTCCATGACGCCCAGGTCGAGGGGCGGGCCGTGGCCGGCCTTCTCGGTGTTCGCGGTGATGCCGATCTTCGACCGGGTCTGTCGGGCGATGATCGCTTCGTGTCCGTTGGCCTTGCGGATCACGAACCGACGGGCGAGCCGCGAGAGTTCGATGGTCGCCCAGAACTCGTCTTCCCAGCGCTCCCGCGCCATGCTGCGGGTCTGCGCGGCGTAGATGATCCGCTGGCGTTTCCAGGCCTGCGCCCGGTGGACCTTGACCGCGAGCAGGCCCTGGGTCTTTCCCTGCTGGCGGGGCACGGACAGGCCGACGTGCCGGTACCAGGGCAGCATCGTGGCGGGGTCGAGCTCGAGGGCGACGTCCCACACGTAGCGCTGCCACGGCATCGGCGTGTAGCCGAGCCGTTCCATGACCTTGGCGACCTTGCCGCCCAGCGTGGGGAACTCCGGCCGGCGGGGCGTGCCCCACAGCGGCGGGCATTCCAGGCCGTACAGCTCGCGGCACTGGTCGGCGAACTCAGTCGGGGGACGCCAGATCGTCGAGGTCGTCGTCATCGTCCGGCTCCTCCGGCGCGAGGGAGCGCAGTTCCGCGAGGACCTGCCTCAACTCCTTTGACATCGAGTGCAGGGAGTTGCCGAGGGAGACCGGCGCGTCGATCTCCCTGGCGAGCCGTACGGCAACCGCGGCGAGCGTCGGCGCGGTGGCGTCGAGGTCCTCGAGGTCACCGAGTGCCTCGATGTCGTCCAGGACGCGGGCCAGCACGGTGCCGGGGCCGGGTACGTCCTCGCTCGGATGGTCGGGCTCCTCGGCGGCCGCGCCGGGCAGGAGGCGGGAGACCTTGACGCCGAGGGCCTCGGCGAGCGCCATGAGGTCGTCGACGTCGACGCGGCGGGCGCCGGACTCGATCTTGCCGAGGACGGAGGCGCTCATGGGGCGGCCGGCGGCGGTGACGAGCTCGGCGAGGTGGGGCTGGTCCCAGCTACGGCGCTGGCGGTGCTTGGCGATCGTCGCGGCGACGTGTCCGCCGGCCTCGCCAATCTGGATCGTGCGAGCCGCCATGATCGCCTCCCCTATACGCCGGGTGACCGGCCGCGATCATGGCGGGCCCTTGGCCGGCGCGGGGAGAGAAAAATAAAAGCTGGGCGCGGGGTTGAGAAGCCGATCTTTTCTAAAAAATCTTGGAAGATCTCAGATCATTTTGACTTTGATCATTCCAATTTGGATCAGATCAAGCCTCTGACCTGCATGTTTATCGGGTCGATCCGATGATGTTCGGGTCCGTGTACTGGTCGACGAAGTCGCCGCGCGTGGCGTCCAGGCCGAGCCTGGCGATGGTGCGCCACGTGGGTGCGTGCTCGTCACCGCGGCCGAGGTCGAGCGCACACTGCGCGGCCTCACGCCACTCGGCCAGCTCTGCCTCGGTCAGCGTGATGGTGTGGGTCGTGACCTGCTCGGTGGTGAGCTTGGGCATGGGGCTCAGCCTCCCCTCGTGTCGCGAACGATGTTCGGATCGGCGAGCTGATCGGCCACGCCTTGGTCATCGCCTTCGCCCTGCAGTGCTTCCAGTTCGTCAGCGGCTTGGCGTAGCTGGCGGATCGCGTCGGTGAAGTCGAACCTGAACCTGATGGTCAATCTGGCGTCGGCCATGGCGTCCTCTCTATGGTCCGGCGAACCAGTCGACGGACGTGACGAGCTGTACGACGGCAGCGAGGGGCCGGTCGCCTTTCTCGTTGTTGCACTTACGCAAGCAGACGGGACAGCCCTTGACGCCGTGAATGGGCGCGAGGTTGTCGGGGCTGCGGCGTGCGCCACCTCGGGCGACGGGCTGTATGTGGTCGACGGCATCGGCGTGGCCGTGGCCGCAGACGATGCACACGTCGGACTCGGTGAGGACGCGGGCGCGGATCTTGCGGAACTCGTACTCGGTGAGTTCTGACCGGTCTGCCACGGGCCGGCCTCCCATCGGCGTGGCAGCGGCCCGGGTGTTCAGGTCACCCGGGCCGCTGCTCCCCACCGCCCGCACGCCTCGAGCGGGTATGGGTGCGGCCCCGTACCTGGCTGGTCCGGGGCCGCTTGTGTGGGTGGGTGCGAGTACGGGGTTACATGCGCCGGCGGAAGAGGCAGATGACGCCGATGCGTTCGCCGCCGAGGGTTTTGCTCTCTGCGGCGGCCATGTTGTACAGCTGCCAGCCCTGGGCCTCGATGGCTTCGATCTGCTCGCCGACGCCGGTCATGGGCGCGGTGGTCATGCTGGTCTTGTTCGCCTCAATGATCTTGTAGACCAGGACGCTGCGTCCATCGCTGAGCGCCTTCTGCGCCTCGTCGGTGGCCTTGTCCGCCTTGGCTCTGTTCGCGAATCCCATGGTGCCCCCCTGGGTGTGTACGGGTGAGGGGTCATCGTGTGGCTTGCGGGGCGGATATGGAGGCATTGTGGCCGGGCTGTAGCGGTTCTCAGACCGTGCTGATACCGACGAGGCGCAGGGCGCGGTCGCGGGTGGCCTTCTCGGCGCGGGCGAGGCCGGCGAGGGAGTACAGCGGTCGGCCGTGGTCGTCGAGGCCGGCCACGTCGAGGTGGCCGCGGGTGACCCAGTTGCAGATGGCGGAGCGGGTGACGGCGGCCGCGGTGGCGCTGATGGTGCGGCGCCACTGGGTGGCGAGCTCGGCGGCCTGTGCGCCGGTGTAGAGCTGGGTGGTCACGTGCCGCCTCCTTCTGGACATGCCGCAGCCCCGGGCCTGGTTTGGTCCGGGGCTGCGGTGCCGGGCGCGCAAGCCGGCTGCGCTGCGGTTTCCCGCGTCTATGGGCACAGGTGTGCTACTGGCACCATGTTCACGCTACGTGCCGATCTTGTCCAGCGGTGATTGCGGTGAGTCGTCGGCGGTCTGCCGTGCGGCGAGGTACTGGGCGGCGTGCTGGTCGTACTGGTCGGGGCTCATCTGGTGGCCGCAGTCGAGGCAGTGGATGTGCCAGCGGCCGTCGGTGCGTACGAGGGTGCACAGGTCGCAGGCGGGGCAGGGTGCGGCGCGGGGCTGCTGGCGGGGCTGGGTGTGGGTGAGGTTGCGCAGGCGCCGGGTGAGGCTGTCGAGTGCGTAGTAGAGGTCGGCGGCGGCCGGCAGGGTCAGGGCGAAGGGCAGGTACGCGAGCAGCCATGTGCACCAGCCGGTGATGGTCTCGCCGCGGGCGGGCAGCGCCTGCTCGCAGGGCTGGGTGCGTGCGGTGCCGTAGGGGTCGCGGCCTGCGGCCGGGTAGTGGTAGGCGATGTGGCCCGCCCAGGCGCCGAGGATGGCGGCGATGGGCGCGGTGCCGTCGTCGTCGCTGCCTGGCACGGCGTCGTGGCGGCCGGGGCCGAGGAGGACCAGGACGCGAAGGTCGACGGGCACGGGGGCGTCGGCGCGGCCCGTACCGCCGAGGCGGCCCTGGGTGGGCCGTCCGGCGGGTGCGATGAACTCCTGCAGGAGGCGGGCCTGGGCGGGGATCTCGGTGAGCCAGCCGCGCAGCTCGCCGGAGTGGACGAGGCACAGGTGCTGTCCGTCCGGCGCGGTGCGGGGGCAGATGGGGCAGCTACTCACGGTCGGCCTCATGGTGGGCGTAGGGCTTGCGTCCCCAGCGCTTGTCGACGTCGTCGTCGGTGACGGGGAGTTCGCGGTAGGGCTTGGCGGGTAGGGCTTCGCCGGTCTTCAGCGCCCACCAGCCGGCGCAGACCATGGCGCCGAGCGGGAGGCCGCGGAAGGTGGCCACGGGTGTGTAGGCGCCGAATGCGCTGATGGGCATGTTCTGGTGGCAGAAGAACGGTTCGTCATTGGGCAGTTGGGCGCCGGCGTTCTCGAGCTCGGGCGAGCCCTGACGGTAGGCGCAGTCGGCGCATGGTGCCCGCATCACGCCGGGCGGCCGCGGCGCGCGCTCAGCATCGCCGCACGGCTCGTCAGTGAGGCCGATACCCGAGCAGTGGAAGCAGCGCTCGCGGCCCTCGCCGTCCTCGCTGGGCTCGATGCCGCCGACGCAGAACGGGCACTTGAAAGGCAGGATCAGCAGCTCGCTCATCGCGTGCCTCCGGGCGTTCCGGTGTAGTCGTGGCAGTGGCCGCAGTAGCCGTAGCGCTTGTCGTCGGGGTGGTGGGAGATGCGTCGGCAGCGGGGGCAGGTGAAGGGCAGGGGGCCGAAGTGCTGTTCGAGCTGGGCGGTGATGTCGGCCTCGGTGCGGCCGCCGACGATGGCGATCTGCAGCGGGGGCATGCCGAGCTCGGCGAGGTTGACCTTGATGGGCTCATCGGCCATGAGGCGGGTGACGTTCTCGCCGGACAGGCCCAGCAGGACCACGGTCTGGCCCAGGGAGGTACGCAGAACGGCCTTGATCACGGCTGCTTGCCCTTCTGAGGGGTGCGGCGGTCGATGGCCTCGATCCAGGCCACGGCGACGGCGGCGACCTGGACGAGCTCGGCGCGCAGCTTGGCTGGGTCGCGTTCGGCGCTGGCCTCGGCGACTTCTTCGGCCAGGATGTCCGCCCATGTGCCGTAGCCCGATCCGAACGCGTCCTGGCACCACTTGCGGGCCATGTCGGCCTGCTCCTGTTGCGTCTTGTTGCCCGTGCCGTCGGGGTGGTTCTGCTCGTTCCATCGTTCGTCCTGGCGGCCGCGCTCGGCGAGGACCTCGCGCAGGACGCGATACGTGGTGTTCGGGTTCGTCATGATCGTTCTTTCCTGCCGGTGGGGACCGGCCATGGTTACCGGATAGTAACGCGGGGTCTCGCGCGCGCACGCGTGCCTGCGTTTCGCGCGCGCGATCGCAGGCGCGTGCGCGCGAGGCGGGCTACGGCTGCTCGTCGTCGGCGTAGGCGCGGCGGGCGTAGCGGCGGTCTTGGATGTCGCCGGCGGTGTCGCGGGCGAGGATCCAGGTCAGGACGTAGCCGGCGAGGGCCCACCAGTAGTCGCCGAGCACGGTCGCTTCGGTAGCTGCGGCGATGCAGAGCAGGGTGATGACGATGCCGAAGGCGACGTCGCCGCGGCTGGGGATGTGGAACATGGCTTTCCTGTCTGGGTGGTGGGGTGGATCTGGTAGCCGAGGTGGGCCAGGTAGGCGAGGACGTGGTCGGCGACGTCGGGGGCGTGGAAGGGCTGTACGGGGTCGGTGGTGATCCACCAGTCGTCGAGGGCGGCCGCTATGGCGATCTGAGGGGCAGTCATCGCTGCCACCGGTGGGGTCGTACGCCTTGGCGGCCGCGGGGGATGGCGAGGCGCGGCCGCGGGCGTGGTGCGGGTACGGGGCAGGTGGCGACGTGGGGCATGTGGAGTTTCTCGGCGCCTTCGGGGGTGGGGCGTTCGTGGGTGAGCTGGCGGACGAGCCAGCGGCCGGTGTGGTCGACGCGTACGGCCTGGTTGCCGTCGGGGTTGGGCTCGTGGTCGACCATCTGCGCGCGCTGGTTGACGGTGACGCACCAGATGACGGGCTCGTGGCATCTGGGGCAGTAGCTCGGGCCGTTGGGGGCGGGCGGGCGTGGTGGCGGGTAGGGCATCGCATCGGGTCCTTGTCGGTCAGGCGCAGGTGCGGCACAGGCCGCCGGGCAGGGGTTGGCGGGACGGTTTGCCGCAGTGGCGGCACTCGTTCCAGTCGCTGGTATGCGGCGGGTGAGCGGTGTCGATCTCGGCGCAGGCTTTGCATGGCGTGCCGGTGTGGGCGAGGAATCCCCAGTGGCAGTCGGTTCTGCCGCAGCGGGAGCGGACGGGCAGGACGGCGCCCAGCAGCCAGCGGCCGGGGTCGCGGATCTCTTCGGCGGGTGTCCAGGCGCGGAGCCGGGTGAGCTGGTCGCGGATGTCGTCGGCCCAGATCCCGGCGTCGAGTTGGCGGCCGATCTCGCGGGCGACGCGGCGGACGGCGAACGCCGTGGTGTGGGGCAGGAGATCAGCCACGGGCGCCAGGACGGCCCAGACGCGTGGGCTGAGGGTCAGCTGGGGTCCGGCGTACGCCGGGGGCGCAGCGGGGCGCACATGGCTTCGGAAGGTTGCTGGTGCCGACGAGGCGGGCGTGGGGTTTTCCACAGGCTCGCCGACCCACTTACGGTCATCTCGCCTACGGCGGAAAGCACCACGCTCCTGCGTACTGCTCTCGTCAGTCAGTCCAGCGTCTTCCTTGATCGCGAGGGATCCGCCATTCGTGTCCGCAGCCGATCCGCCATCTGTGTCCGGTGGCAGCGGCTCCTCGGGCACGGGGTGCAGCGGGTGGTCGTGGACGGTGTAGAGGTGGCGGCCGTGGTCCCCGGCGCGGCGGTGGACGGCGATCCAGCCGAGGGCCTCGAGCTCATCGGTCATACGGCGGGCGGAGCGCTCGGTGACGCCCAGGAGGCCGGCGAGCTCGGCCGCGGTGACCGGCGTGCGGGTGGCGACGGCGTAGGCGAGGGCGCAGTACAGCACGAACAGCGGATGTCGCAGGCTCTTGACGGCGAGGACGGCCACGTACGCGAAGTGCTCGCCCCGGGCCACGCCGCGGGTGTGGCGTACGGCGGTCTCGCCGTCACCGTCCGAGCCCGTACGGCGCACCGTCGTCAGCTCGGCGCGGCCGTCCGGCCCGGGCGCGGCGAGCTCGGCGATGTAGCGCTCGGCCGTGCGCTTGGAGTTGCCCAGGTACCCGGCGAGGGTGGCCACGCCGGCGCGGCATCCGTCGGAGCGCTGGGCGAGCGCGGTGATCTGTGCGTGATAGGCGACGGCGCCGGGTGTGTAGATGCCGCTGCCCCACACGCGCTTCGGCACCTTGACCTTCTGCCGGTACCAGGCCGGGGCGTCGGTCTGCGCGCGGGCAGCACCAGCGGCCCCACCACGGGTGTGGTGGGGCTCGCAGGCGAGCGCGGGCAGACGGTTCACAGGGTCCTAGCTGGTGTCGTCGGCGAGTTCCTCGCCGCCGGGAACGGTGTAGGTGGCGCCGCACGGGCCGGTACGGATGCCGGGGAAGATGTGGCGGTGGACAGAGCCGCATCCGTCCGGCCCGTCGCAGTGGACGGCGTACTCGGTGCGGCCCTGGGTGCGGATCGGCTCGAACACGGCGGCCGCGGGGCCCCCGTAGGCGGGCGGATCGTCGGGCAGCAGCTCTAACTGCTGCTCCTGGCCGCTCACCGGTCCTCGCTGGTACTCGGTGGCTCCTGACGGCGCAGCTGCTCGGCGGTCGGCAGGGTGAGTGAGATCGGCCGCAGCAGGTTCTTCGGCTCCCAGGTGCGGATGTCCGGACGGCTGACGAGGCCGGCCTGCTCCAGCTGCCGCAGCGAGAGCCGCACCTGCTTTCCGGTCAGCCGCAACGGGCGGGCCAGCTCCCCGGTGTCCGTCGTGCCGGGCGGCAGGTAGCCGCGCTCTCCGGCCATGTGGGCCAGGCCCCAGCCCAGCAGCCGCGCGGCGTGGTGCTGCAGCGGGGGGGCCATGAGCGCCTCCTCCCACGCGTGCCGGTCGTAGGCGGCCAGCCGGGACGCCGGAGCGGGCGGCGTCGGCTTGCGCTGGGCGAGGACGGCCGGAGTCACGGTCGGTCTGGTCAGCGGTTCGGTCATCGCGAACTCCTAGGAATCGGAGCGGACTTACGGGATGGCGGGGCCCGGGCAGCGCCGGGCGTGGATGAAGCGGATGGAGGCGACGAAGCGGGCAACGTCGGCGGCCTCGCCGCGCTGCTCGAACAGGCAGCCGTGCGGGCACGTCAGGCGGGCGTAGGGCGGGCGCACCCAGCCGTAGGGCGGCCGGTAGTCGGCCACCACCCACAGCCCGTGCATCTCGCTCGGCGCCCACGTCTCGGCCACCGCGTCTACCTGGCCGGAGCGAGGGGTGACGGGTTGGGGCTCGGCGTCGGCACGGCGCCCGCGGCCGGATGGCCGCAACTGCCGGCGAGCGCCAGGACGACAGCCAGCAGGACGGCCGACAGCAGCAGCCAGGTCCGGTACACGTGAGCCTCCTTAGGTCACACGTTCGGATCGGTGGGCCGCCCGCCCCGCAGGGGAGTTCGGGGCGGACGGCCCGGTCTCAGACAGCCGGACGCACGGCCTTGGGTTTGAGGTGCATGCCGGTCACGTCGAAGGCCTGGCCGTCATGCAGCAGGCCGCGGTCGCGGGCCGCCCGGTAGGCGGTCGCCAGCCGGTCGACGGCGAAGTTGACGACCTCGGCCGCCGTCGCTCCGGCGCGCTGCAGGAGCGCCAGGTCCTCGGCCAGGCCGGGGAAATCGTCGAGGTCGACCACCAGCCGGCCGCCGTCGCGCGCCACCTGCGCCACCGGCGCAGGATCTGCCGCGAGCGGCGCACCGTCCGGCGCTCCCTGCGGCGCATCGTCCGGGGCGGCCATCTCCGAGTCGTCATCGCTGACCTGCGGCGCAGCCGTCGAGTCCGTCTCCGCGGGCGGCGCACCGTCCGGCGCGGTCGCGGTAGCAAGCCGTTCCAGATCGCGGCGCACAGTGTCCTTCGAGACCTTGAGCCGCTTCGCGATGGCGCGCTGGCTCAGGCCATCGTCGGCGAGCTGGCGCACCAGCGTGAGCCGGTCGGCACGCGTCACGTCTGGCCCCCAATGTGGACCGGGCGGCCGTCGCGGACGATGGTCAGCCGATGCGGACCGGCTTCCATCCATACCTCGGTCAGCGGATCGGGGTCGTCGTCGACGGCGAAGCAGCCGACCATGCCGTCGAGGAACTCGGTGTCCTCGGGCAGGGTGTGGCAGAGCAGCTGCATGTTCAGGAACTCGTCGTTGCTGCCGGCAACGATCCGGTAGGTCTCGCCGAAGGCGCCCATCTGGCCGATGGCCTCGTAGTGGACGTGGACCAGGTCGCCCGGGCGCGCCGGGTACCAGGGCGCCGAGGTGAGCCGGGCGTAGCCGTCCTGCAGTGCACCCACCTCGCCGGCGAGGTCACGGCGACGCTTGGCGTCCTCGGCCATGGCCAGCGGGCTCGTCTGCTCGCTGTCGTCGTCGAGGGGGAGCTGGGCGACGATCCGCATGGCGAGGGCATCGACCTGCATCGCCCACGGACGCGGAGCCTGGGGAGTCGGGTTCTCGATGTCGGGCAGTGCGCGGCCGTAGATCAGATCGGCGGCAGGGACGCCGTCGGCGGGCTGCTTCAGGACGCGGACGATGATCTTCAACGCCTCGGGACGGCGCATGCTGGTGTCCTTCGATGTGGTGCCCGGGCGGAGAGAGACGGTTGTCAGGGCACGTCCCGCCCCGCCCGGAGATCAGGTGGGTGTCGGTCAGGCGCCCGCGGCGGCCGCGAGCTCGGTGCTGGTATGCGTGGTCCACGGCACGGCGAGCGCATCGAGCGCTGTGCCGGGGCGGATGCGGCCCAGGCGGCGGCCGCACTGGCAGGCGCCGACCAGGTCACAGCCGGAGTACTCGACGATCAGGGCGTGACCGGCGGCCGCGCTGCCCGCCAGGGCGCCGAGAGTGGCGGCGTCGACGCGGGCGAGCGCCGTGTCGATGGCGTCCGCCAGCTGCGGCACGGTCGCCGTCCAGTCCGCCAGCGTCGAGCGCGGGCCGAGCCCCTGCACCACGCGCTCGAGCAGCTCGTGTCCGACGGTGGGACGAGTCAGCACGGGGTGGTTCAGGGTCTGGGCGATGACGTCGCTGCGGGTGATCACGTGGGCTCCCCCGGGTGGCTGCGGTGGCGGCCGCTGCCGGCGGCGTCGCCGACAGCGGGGCGGGCGGCGCGGACGCGGTCGAGGTTGATGTGCAGCCGAGTCGGCCGGGGCAGCGGCGGCAGCGTGTGCCTGACGGGCTGGCCGATCGGTGAAGGCGGCTGACGGTTGGCGAGCTCATCGATGACGCCGGCGACAACGAACAGCGCCAGGGCCGCCACGGCGAGGATGATCAACCATGCTTCGGCGCTCATAGGGTCTGCTCCCGCTCGTCGAAGTTGACCAGGGCGATGTCGAGGTAGAGGGCGTGTTCCCAGCGCGCTGTGCGGTCCGTGGCCTGCCAGGTCGCGTCGAGGTGGCGCTGGGTGAACTCGAGGGCCGCTTCGTGGATGACCTTCGGGGCGGCCAGCACGTCGACGTCGAGCAGCAGGTACTCTCCGTGCCGGTCGTGCGCCGACCAGCCGGTGACGTGCGACCAGACCAGGTTCAGGCCGTGCTCGTCGACGTCCTCACCGAGCGCCTGGTGGCCGGGCGGCCAGGACAGGCGCAGGAACAGCTCCGACTTCCCCCGTACGCCAGCCTCCGTCGCGCCGGGCATGAGCCCGTGGGCGGTGAGCTCGGCGTGGACGGCGTCGCCGTACGGCAGCTGCGGCAGGGACAGGGTTCGGGTGGCCTCGCCCACGGGCAGCTGGCCGCTGCCGAAGGTGCTCTTCCCGATCTGCCCGCCCACGCCCTTCGGGGCGCTCACCGCTCCTCACCGCCCGTCGGGACGGCACGGAGCTCGGCCCGGGCGCGGGCGATCGCCTCACAGCGACCAGGGCAGTACCAGTGCGCGGCCGCACCGTCCGCACTGCCCTTCACCCGGACCATGCCCTCGGCCGGCGGCCAGCCACTGTGGACGGCCGGTGTGCCGCAGGCCTCGACAGTGCAGGCCTCGACGACCGCCAACTCCGGTGTCGTGCGGGGCTTGTGGTTCATGCCGCCGTTGAAGACGTGCCGGGCCTTGAGCTGTGCCTCGCTGGTCTCCGGCAGGCGAGGACGCTGAGCACGCGTCGGCATCAGCCCTCACCGCCCTTGGCGGCGGTCGGCTCCTGCTCGGCGCGCCAGGCCGCGGCCTCCTCGTCGCTCAGCTCCCGCGAGTCGATGGCCTTCACCTCGACCCCGGAGATCCGAGTCGTGCACTTGTGGATCGCGAAGGGCCGCGGATTGCCCGAGAACCCGTCGTGGACGGTGATCTCTACCTCGGCGCCGAAAGCCTCGGCCCAACCGCGGACGTCGTCGACCGTTTCCGTGGAGATCTCAAGCGTCGCCATGTCGGAGTCCTGTATGAACGACGACAACGCGGTACGAGGCCTGATCTCCAGCACCGACAGATCGGGATGCTCGGCCAGCAGTTGGCGAGCGACCTGGGCGGTGCGGAACGCGGCCGACTCGAAGGCCTCAATCGTCTGCAGCGGACTGCGCTTGGTGGTCTCGCTCACAGCCCACCGTCCAGCTCGGCCTGACGGTCGGCCACGCGCTGCTCGTGGGCGGCGCGGGCGAGTGCGTCGAACACGCACATGTCCGAGCAGTACCAGCGGGCCTCGTCGCCGAGGGATGCGATCTGCAGCCGGAACCAGCCGAACAGGGACGGGTCGGAGGCGTCGTAGTCGTCGACGGTGCCGCAGCCCTCGGTCGGACACTTCGCGTGGATGTCGTGGGCCTGGCTACTGAGGAGGGAGGCGAGCGCCTGGCGCTCCTCGCCGCTCAGGACGAGGTCGGCGCGGCCGCCGTACGCGCTGGTGCAGCGGACCACGGCCCGTGTGCCGCCGGCGGGGAACTCGACGCACCGGTCCGCGTTCCAGATCAGGGTCATCGGGAAGCTGTCGAGCGCGGTGCTGCCGCACTCGGCCGCCGCGGCGACGGCAGCGACGAGCAGCATGTCGTCACCGGGGCGCCCCTCACACAGGCGCAGCACGGCCTCGACCTGGCGGCGCGAACCGGCGACCGCCGCCAGCTGCCGGCGCGTCTCCTCGAGCTCGGCCGCGTACTCGGTGCGGGCCTGCTCGAGTACGGCCGTCCGTACGGCCTCGACGTGCTCGGCGTCGAAGAGGATGCCCGCCTGGCGCTCGGCCTCGGCGAGCTGCTCGCTGGTTGCGGTGCCGTTCTCTTCCATCGTGGCGTCCATGACGGCGGCTGCGGCCTGAAGAGGGGTCACCTTGGCTGGCGCGGGCGACGGCGTCTGCTCGGCCTCGGTGGCGGGCGCCCCTGCAGGGGCGGGGATGGAGACGCCGTACGAGGCGTACGCGGCGCGCACACGGTCAGACATCGCGGGCGGCACGGGCGCCAGGCCATGAGGCAGTGCCTCAGGCGGGTTCTGGGATGATGTGGTCACGGTGAACCACTCCTTTGCGGAGGTGTGGGTTACTGAGGGGTCGTGCTCCGGGT
>NZ_JAKWBE010000053.1 GCF_022513565.1 Streptomyces gilvus
TCAGAAGTACCAGGCCAAGCGCGTGGGCGCCCACATCACCTACACCCGCTCGGGCCACGACGTCCCGTCGATCAGCCCGACAGCGGTCGACCGAGCCATCCTCGCCGCCGCCAACTCCGTACACTGACCGCCCCGTACGGCGGACCGCATCTCCGGGTGCGGCCCGCCCTCGGCACCACGTACCGTTTCCCGCCGGGCAACGGCAAGCAGGTCACGACCTGCAGGTGCCGCCGTCTGCGCTCCACGCAGACTCCGACGGGACGCCGCCCCGGGAGGCAACAGCGCCGACGACAGAAGGGCTCCCGCACCCATCCGGCTTGATGGAGCCCTTCGTCGTGGTATCGGGTCGCCTGGAGTGCAACGATGCCTCCAGGTAACCGACTTCAGGGTCTAGAAGAACCCGAGTTTCCGCGGGCTGTAGGAAACGAGGAGGTTCTTCGTCTGCTGGTAGTGCTCCAGCATCATCTTGTGGGTCTCGCGGCCGATGCCCGATCCCTTGTAGCCGCCGAACGCCGCGTGTGCCGGGTAGGCGTGGTAGCAGTTCGTCCAGACGCGGCCCGCCTGGATCGCGCGGCCGGCGCGGTAGGCGGTGTTGACGTCCCGTGTCCACACGCCCGCCCCGAGGCCGTAGAGGGTGTCGTTGGCGATCTTGATGGCGTCGTCGAAGTCGTCGAAGGACGTCACCGAGACGACCGGTCCGAAGATCTCCTCCTGGAAGATCCGCATACGGTTGTGGCCCTCGAAGATGGTCGGCTGCACGTAGTAGCCGCCCTTCAACTCGCCGTCGTGCTCGATGCGTTCACCGCCGGTGAGCACCTTGGCGCCCTCCTGCCGGCCGATGTCGAGATAGGAGAGGATCTTCTCCAGCTGGTCGTTGGAGGCCTGGGCGCCGATCATGGTGTCCGTGTCGAGTGGGTGGCCGGTCTTGATGAGTTCGGTGCGGGCGACCGCCGCCTCCATGAACTCGGCGTAGTGGCCCCGCTGGACCAGCGCCCGCGACGGGCAGGTGCAGACCTCGCCCTGGTTGAGGGCGAACATCGTGAAGCCCTCGAGCGCCTTGTCCCGGAAGTCGTCGTCCGCGTTCCAGACGTCCTGGAAGAAGATGTTCGGGGACTTGCCGCCGAGTTCCAGCGTGACGGGGGTGATGTTCTCGGAGGCGTACTGCATGATCAGCCGGCCGGTCGTGGTCTCGCCGGTGAACGCCACCTTCGCCACCCGCGGGCTGGACGCGAGCGGCTTGCCCGCCTCCACGCCGAAGCCGTTGACGATGTTGAGGACACCCGGTGGCAGCAGGTCGGCGACCAGGCTCATCCAGTAGTGGATGGACGCCGGGGTCTGCTCGGCCGGCTTGAGCACGACCGCGTTGCCCGCGGCCAGCGCCGGCGCCAGCTTCCAGGTCGCCATCAGGATCGGGAAGTTCCACGGGATGATCTGCGCGACCACACCGAGCGGCTCGTGGAAGTGGTAGGCCACCGTGTCGTCGTCGACCTCGCCGAGCGAGCCCTCCTGCGCCCGGATAGCCCCCGCGAAGTAGCGGAAGTGGTCGATGGCCAGCGGGATGTCGGCGGCCAGCGTCTCGCGCACCGGCTTGCCGTTCTCCCAGCTCTCGGCGACCGCGAGCCGTTCGAGGTTGGCCTGCATCCGGTCGGCGATCTTCAGCAGGATGTCGGAGCGCTCGGTCACCGAGGTGCGGCCCCAGGCCGGCGCGGCCGCGTGCGCCGCGTCGAGCGCCCGCTCCACGTCCTCCGCCGTGCCCCGCGCGATCTCGGTGAACGGCTGCCCGTTCACCGGCGACGGGTTCTCGAAGTACTGCCCGCGGGCCGGCGGTACGTACTCGCCCCCGATGAAGTGGTCGTAGCGCGCCTGGTAGGAGACGATCGCGCCCTCGGTGCCGGGCGCAGCGTAACGGGTCATGCGGTGGGCCTCCTTCAGAAGCGCTGCCCGCCGTTGGGCAGCTTTCACCAGGAGGCTAGGAACGCCTACGTTGCAACCACGTTGCTGTGCGAGTCTGCGGTCGCGTCCGCGAGCCGGCGGTCAGGCCGGCCGGCCCGGGCGGCGGATCGTGACCGCGGGCCAGTCGCCCGGTGCCCCCAGCTCGGACTCCAGTGCCGCGAGGCGCGAACGGACCGCCGGCGTGGGCCGCACCGCCGCCAGCGCCCGCCACACCTCCAGGTCGTCCTCGCCCCAGGGCGCGTGCGCCCAGTCCGCGAGCAGGTCGGGATCGCGGCGCGCGATCAGCGCCGAGCGCAGACCGTCGGCGAGGCGGTGCCTGAGCCGCACCACCGCCGGCGCCTGTGAACCCGGCAGCAGCGGACCGCCGTACCCCTTGGCGGCCGCCGTGATCGCGCCCGTCTCCAGACGCCGCTCGACGACGGCGACATCGGACTCCACCGGCACGGTCAGCCGGTACGGTCGTGAACCGAGCAGCGCCGGGCCCAGTACCCGGCGCAGCCGGGCCATCTCGGCACGCAGCGTCACCGGCGTCACCGACTCGTCCTCGTACAGCGCGCACAGCAGCTCGTCCCCGGTCAGCCCCTCGGGATGCCGGGACAGCAGCACGAGGATCTCGCTGTGCCGCCGGCTGAGCCTGATCCGCCGCCCCTCGACGATGAGGTGGGCCTCGTCGCGGCCGAGCGCCGTCAGCTCCGGCGTGCCGTCGGCGGACCGCTCGGGGACGAGCAGCGCCAGCTGGGACTCCGCGGCCCGCGCGACCGCCTGTACGAACCCCAGGCTGTGCGGATGCGCGAGCCCGTCCCCGCCGGTGATGTCCACGGCGCCCAGCACCCGCCCGGTGCGCGGATCGTGCACCGGCGCCGCCGCGCACGTCCACGGCTGCACGCGCCGGCTGAAGTGCTCGGCCGCGAACACCTGCACCGGCCGGTCGACGGCGACCGCCGTGCCCGGCGCGTTGGTGCCCATCGCGGACTCCGCCCACCGGGCACCCGGCACGAAGTTCATCCGCCCCGCCCGCAGCCGGGTCGTCGAATGCCCCTCCACCCACAGCAGCCTGCCGTGCGCGTCGCACACCGCCAGCAGATGCTCACCGTCGGCGGCGAAGGTCCCCAGCAGCTCCCGGAACAGGGGCATCACCCGCGCCAGCGGATGCTCGGCACGGTAGGCGCCGAGATCGCCGTCGACCAGCTCCACGCTCGCCGTACCGTCGGGCCCCACCCCGGCCCGCGCGGAACGCCGCCACGACTCGGCCACCACCGAACGCACCGGGCGGGTCACCATGCCCGCCTCGGTGAACGTCTCGTGCGCACGGCGCAGCATCCGCGCGTGCTCGGCAGGGTCGGCCCCCGGCTCCAGGGCCACCCACGGATCGGTCAACGGGGCCTCCCCGGCTGGTGATGTGGCTGGGGACATCGTCACTCCCGGTGCGCCCTCGGACAACCGTTTCGACCGCGCGCACCTCGAACGGTGTCCCCGTCGCACGTCAGGCGAAGTTGACCAGTCTGATGTAGCGCGACCAGTCCCAGTTCGGTCCGGGATCCGTGTGGTCCGTCCCCGGCACCTCGTAGTGACCGATGATGTGCGCACGGTCCTTGGGGATGCCGTACTTGTCGCATACCCGCGCCGTCAGCCGGGCCGACTGCTCGTAGAGGGCGTCGGTGAAGTACGCCGGTCTGTCCACCCACCCTTCGTGTTCGATGCCGATGCTGCGGGTGTTGTAGTCCCAGTTGCCCGCGTGCCAGGCGACGTCGGCCTCGCGCACGCACTGCGCCACATGGCCGTCGGCCGAGCGCACCAGGTAGTGCGCGGACACGGTCTTCTGCGCGTTCTCGAAAATGGCCAGTGTGTCGGAGTAGGTCTCCTGCGTGACGTGGATGACCACGTAGTCCAGCGGATAGACCAAAGGGCGGTCGGAGACCGTGTAGTTGGCGGTGTTGGCCGGCTGCCACTCGGCGGTCGGGTAGTCGGGGGCCTGGACCTGTGCGTCGGCCTGCGGGTCGGGGAGCAGTGCGTAGGGGACGGCGGCGAGGGCGGCGCCCTTCAGGAACCGTCGCCGGGTGGTGCTGGGTCTTGCTCGCTCCATGGAGCCGTGCCTTTCGGACGTGGGGGGTGACGAGGAGACGTGCGGGGATGACGAAGAGACGTGGGGGAGTGACAGGAAGGGGCGCGCCCCTACAAGGAGCCGGCCGCTCAGCCCCGCAGGGCCGCCGCGGTCTCGCGCAGCCGGTCGTGCATCCCGCGATGGGTCTCGCGCGCGGGCAGCCACTCCTTGCGGATCTTGGCCACGCACGTGTAGTTGGTGTCGCACACGTTGGCCAACGGCGACTCGACGGCCTGGGTCGCGAACTGGTACGCGTCCAGCTCACTGAACCCGTAGTCGCGCACCAGCCACTGCACCAGGTCGAGCTGGGATATCCGGAACGCGTCCTCCAACGGGCGTGCCGAGCCCGTCGAGATGATGTGCGTGTCCGACTCGATGCGCGGCCACGGCGTGGCCAGCCCCTTGAGCAGTTCGACGATCACCACGGTGTTCATCGCGCACTCGACGGCGACCCCACAGGTCTCTCCCTCGCCCTGCCGGGCGTGTCCGTCGCCCAGACTGAGCAGCGCGCCCTCGACGTTCACCCCGAAGTAGGCCGTCACCCCGGCCCGCATCTCGGGCGTGTCCATGTTCCCGCCGTGGGCGTCGGGCACCAGGGCCGAGCGGACCTCCAGGTTTGCCGGTGCCACGCCGACCGTGCCGTGCATCGGGTCGATGGGCAGTTCCGCCTCGATGTCGCTGTCGTGGGCCCGGAACAGCGCCGTGCGCCGGGAGCGGTCGAGCTGCCAGATCCACACGGTCTCCGGCAGCGGCGGTTGCAGCGTGGCCGTGGTGTGCGTGGAGGTGAGCGCGCCGAACAGGGGGACCGTGGTCGACGCGGCCCAGTCGCGGGCCGGTTCGATCGACACGAAGTGCACGGCGACCGTGTCGCCCGGCTCGGCGCCCTCCACGTGGAAGGGGCCGGTCTGCGGGTTGAGGAAGGGGAACTCGCACACCTCGGACACCAGGTCCTTCTCGGACCGCACCCGCCCGGCGAAGCAGTCCTCCGTGTACAGGTCCAGGACCGTGCCGGGCGCGATCCGCGCCACGGGCGGTGCGCCGCCGAACGTCCAGGCGTACTCGCCCGGTTCGGGCCGGACGGTCAGGATCCGCGGGTCGCTCATCGCTGTGCTGCTCCGTTCTGCGAGGTGCCGGTGAGGGCGGGTTCGTCCAGGTGGACACGGGCGGTCTCGGCTATGCGCTCGGGATGCCGCCGCAACAGCACGGCCAGCACCACGAGCCCCGCGGCCATCCACACGCCGACGATCGGACCTGCGTACGACACCGGGGCCGTCAGCTCGGTGACGAAGTCGAACACGGGCAGCCCTGCCGCCGTCAGCAGCGCCGGCACGAAGGCGACGATGCCGAGCAGAGGCAGCAGCAGATGCCGTATCGGCTTCAGCGCCTGACGCCTGCGGCGCAGGAAGTATCCGGCACAGGCGAGGTTCACGACGATGTACACGCCGATCACGACCGTCACGATCACCGTGGCCAGCAGGAGGAAGGCCGTCACCGGGTCGTAGCCGAGCCCCAGTCCCAGCACCGCGCCGACCGCCACCACGCTCTGAACGGCTATCCCGGCGACGGGGGAGCGGTGGCGGGGATGAAGCGTCCTGAACAGCCGGGGCAGCACCCGGATCCGGGCCAGGGCGAAGGCCGTGCGGGTGGAGACGTTGGAGCACGCGTTGGCGTTGGCGATCGTGGAGTTGACCACGGCGAGGAAGACCAGCACCCAGAACAGGCCGAAGGACGCCCGGGCCACCCCCTCCCAGGACGCCTCGCCGGACGCCCCGAACCTGGCGAACCGGTCCGGCCCGAAGTACACCGTCATGGCGTAGGTCGTGACGACGTAGAACAGTCCGATCGCGAGCGCCGCGCCGAGGACGGCGCGATGCATCGTCCGGCGCGGATCGCGGGTCTCCTCCGCCAGCGGCGCCGCCGCCTCGAACCCGGCGAAGGCCAGCACCGTGTACACAGAGCCCGCGAAGACCCCGCTGACCCCTTCGTATCCGGCGGCCGTATGGGAAGTACCGAACACCGACAGGGTGTTGTTCCCGCCCGCCTTGCCGATCAGCCAGAGGGCGAACACCAGGAAGACCAGGATCTCGAAGACGCCGAGGACCGTGCCGAAGCGGGCCGAGGCACGCACGCCGAAGTATCCGGCCGCGGCGATGATCGCGGCCCCGGCGAGCGCCCACGGCCACCAGAGGTTTGCCGGATACGAGGACCACTCGTCGTGCAGGGTGCCCGCCGTGGTGAACCCGAGCTGCAGGAGCAGCAGCGGTGGCACCAGGGCTTCCACGAACACATAGCCCCAGCCGACGAGGAAGCCGACGGCGGGATGCAGACCCTGGGCAGCGTACGTGGCCACCGAGCCCGCGGCCGGCAGTTCCCGCGCCAGCTCGGCCACGCAGGACGCGGTGAACAGACAGGCCACCAGGGCGATCAGCACCGCCAACGGCAGACTTCCGCCCGCGAAGGCCGCACCGGACGGGATGGACGCGGCGACCGCGGCGGCCGGTGCCATGGCCGTGATGCTCTGGAACAGCACCTCGCGCAGCCCGATCGCGTCCCGCCTGAGTCCTGCCGTGACATCCCCCGCCATGTGAATCCCCCTCAATTCACGCCGACACGCGGGCCGTCCGCCGATCCGGCAGATGCGCCTCGCGTGAATCACGGTACGACGCTTGCGGGTTGGGCAGAAGGGTGCCGTGTGCTTCGGTGGACAGGGGTCCGTATGTGGATAACTCCGTCACCCGGTCGGGTGATCAGCGTCCTGATCGAGGCCCCGGCCCGGTGTCAGTTCCGCTCGGCCACGGCGGCGGGATCGTCGAGGACCGCTCGTACCACCGAGTACGCCGCCCCCAGCAACGGCCCCTCCGGGCCCAGCCGTGACACCGACACGGGGCAGGCCGGCCCCGCGGTGCGCCGGTCCAGCTCGGCCTCCAGCGAGGGCAGGAGCCACGGCGCCAGGCCCGACAGCGCACCGCCCAGCACCACGCTCTCGGGGTCCAGCAGATTGACCGCGCCGGTCAGCGCGATGCCGAGCGCCTTGCCCGCGTCGCGCAGCGCCCGCCGTACCGCCGCGTCCCCCTCGGCGGCCCGGCCCGCCAGGAGCCCCACCCGGTCCTCGCCCGGCTCCAGTCCCGCGGCCCGCAGCACCGCCTCCTCACCGGCGTACTGCTCCAGACACCCCCGCCCGCCACAGGCACACCTGGGCCCTTCCGGACGCACCGGCACATGACCCAGCTCGCCGGCGAAACCCCGCGTCCCGCGCAGCAACCCGCCGGCCACGACCACCGCCGCGCCGATGCCGATCTCCGCCGACACGTGCAGGAAGTCCGGTGGAGTGCCCTCGCCGAGCCAGAGTTCGGCGAGCGCGCCGAAGTTGGCCTCGTTGTCGACGGTCAGCGGGAAGTCCGTCGGGAGCAGGGCGCCGAGGTCGGTGTCGTGCCAGTCCAGGTTCGGGGCGCGGACGACGGTGCGGGCGTCGCGGGCGACCAGGCCGGGGACGGCCACCGCGAGTCCCGCGGGCCACAGTCCCTCGCCCTTGGCCTCGGCGACGACCTGGCGCAGCAACTCGGTGAGCTCGTCGATCACGGGTTCGGGGGAGCGGCCGCGGTTCGCGCCGTGGCGTATCGCCCGGGCCCGCACCTGTCCGCGCAGGTCGACCGCGCACACCGCGAGATGGTCCACGCCGATCTCGGCGCCGATGCCGGCGGGGCCGTGCCCGCTGACGGCGAGCGCGGAGCCGGGCCGCCCCACCCGGCCGGGCCGCTCGGGGCCCAGCTCCTCCAACAGGCGCGAGCGTATGAGCTCGTCGACGAGGGTCGACACCGCTGCCCGGGTCAGCCCGATGCGGGAGGCGACGGCGGCCCGGGAGAGCTGTCCCTCGGCGCTGACGGCGTGCATGACCCGGGCGAGATTGCGCCGGCGCATGCCCTGCTGGGTGTCCGGCAGCACCCGGCCGGGTCCGGACGGGTGCGCCTCGTGCAGCGGTGCGGTCATGCCCCCGTCCTCAACGGCTGTCCGTGCTCCGCTCCAGCAGCGGGGCCGCGTCGGAGAGTACCCCGGCGATCCTGGCCAGCGTCTCCTCGTCCCGTTCCACGGGCTCCAGCACCGGGCCCGCGGCGGTGTTCCAGCGCCGGGCGACGGCGGCCGGATCCTCGCCGGTCAGCAGGCCCGCCGCCTGCGCCGCGGCGCCGAGCGCGACCAGTTCCCTGGCCTCGGGCACCTGCACCGCGCGGCCCGACAGCCGCCGTACTGTCTGCTGCCAGGCCGCCCCCCGGGCTCCGCCGCCGATCAGCAGGAGCGGAGCCGAGCGGTCCGCGTCCGCGTCCAGGACCAGGTCGAGCGCGCCGAGCAGCGAGTGCACGGCACCGTCGTAGGCGGCCTGCAACAACTGGCCGGCGGTCGTGTCGTGGCGCAGGCCGTGCAGCAGGCCCGAGGCGGACGGCAGGTTCGGGGTGCGCTCACCGTCCAGGTAGGGCAGGAGGGTGACGCCGGCGGCGGGTTCCACGGCCTCGCGGTCAAGGCCCAGCAGGGTCGCGACCCGGTCGACGGCGAGCGTGCAGTTCAGGGTGCAGGCCAGCGGCAGCCAGTCGCCGTGAGCGTCCGCGAAGCCCGCCACCGTGCCGGTCGGGTCGGCCGGACGGCGCTTGGAGACGGCGTACACCGTGCCCGACGTGCCGAGACTGAGCACCGGCGCGCCCGGGCGCAGACCCAGGCCCAGCGCGGCGGCCGCATTGTCCCCGGTGCCGGGGGCGACCAGGGTCCCTTTGGAGAACGGCAGGTCGTGACTGTCGCGCACGGTGCCGGCGACCTCGCCGGGCCGCACCACCCGGGGCAGCAGCGCCGGGTCGAGTCCCACGTGCGTCAGGGTCTCCTCGTCGTACGCCTCCGTTCCCGAGGCCCACCAGCCGGTGCCGGAGGCGTCCCCCCGGTCGGTCGTGCCCTGGCCGGTCAGACGCTCGGTGAGGTAGTCGTGGGGCAGGCGCACGGCCTTGGTCGCACGCACGGCCTCCGGCTCGTTCTCCGCCAGCCAGGCCCACTTCGTGACCGTGAACGACGGGCCGGGCACGCTTCCGGTACGTTCCGCCCACGCCTTCGGGCCGCCCAGCTCCTCGATCAGACGGCGGGCCTGCGGCGCCGAACGGACGTCGTTCCACAGCAGCGCCGGACGCACCGGCTCGCCCCGCTCGTCCAGGGTGACCAGGCCGTGCTGCTGTCCGCCGACCGACACCGCGGCCGCCTCGTGCGCCGCGTCGCCGCACTGTCGCAGCGCCTCGGACAGGGCGTCCCACCACTGGCGCGGGTCGCTCTCCCGGCCCGTCCCGGAGGAGACGGTGTGCGGTGCCTGGCCGCTCGCGACGACCTGTCCCGTGGCCGCGTCGACGACGAGCACCTTCGTGGACTGGGTGGACGTGTCCACGCCGACGACGAGCGGACCCTCGGCTGCTGACATCGGGCTCTCCCTTTTTCCGCGGCTCAGCGGGGATGTTCCGGCACACACACCCTGCACCTCTTCCCAGGGCTGCCTCCGCATACTAATTTGTAAACGGCCATGACGAAATAGGCGTGAGCAAGCGTCGCAATCAAGCAAGGAGCCGCGGCATGAGCTACCAGCCCACCCCCGAGGACAGGTTCACCTTCGGCCTGTGGACCGTCGGCTGGCAGGGAAGGGACCCGTTCGGCGACGCCACGCGGCGTGCCCTCGACCCGGTCGAGACCGTGCAGCGCCTGAGCGAGCTCGGCGCCCACGGAGTCACCTTCCACGACGACGACCTGATCCCGTTCGGATCCTCCGACACCGAGCGCGAGTCGCACATCAAGCGCTTCCGCCAGGCCCTCGACGCGACCGGCATGACCGTGCCGATGGCCACCACCAACCTCTTCACGCACCCCGTCTTCAAGGACGGCGCGTTCACCGCCAACGACCGTGACGTGCGCCGTTACGCCCTGCGCAAGACGATCCGCAACATCGACCTCGCGGTCGAGCTCGGCGCGAAGACCTACGTCGCCTGGGGCGGCCGCGAGGGCGCCGAGTCCGGCGCCGCCAAGGACGTCCGCGCCGCCCTGGACCGCATGAAGGAGGCCTTCGACCTCCTCGGCGAATACGTCACCTCCCAGGGCTACGACCTGCGCTTCGCGATCGAGCCCAAGCCGAACGAGCCGCGCGGCGACATCCTGCTGCCCACCGTCGGCCACGCCCTGGCCTTCATCGAGCGCCTGGAGCGCCCGGAGCTGTACGGCGTCAACCCCGAGGTCGGCCACGAGCAGATGGCCGGGCTGAACTTCCCGCACGGCATCGCCCAGGCCCTGTGGGCGGGCAAGCTCTTCCACATCGACCTCAACGGCCAGTCCGGCATCAAGTACGACCAGGACCTGCGTTTCGGCGCCGGTGACCTGCGCGCCGCGTTCTGGCTGGTCGACCTCCTGGAGAGCGCCGGCTACGACGGCCCGCGCCACTTCGACTTCAAGCCGCCGCGGACCGAGGACCTCGACGGCGTGTGGGCCTCGGCCGCCGGCTGCATGCGCAACTACCTCATCCTCAAGGAGCGCGCGGCCGCCTTCCGCGCCGACCCGGAGGTCCAGGAGGCGCTGCGGGCCTCGCGCCTGGACCAGCTCGCCGAGCCGACCGCGGCCGAGGGGCTGCAGGCCCTGATCGCCGACCGGAGCGCCTTCGAGGAGTTCGACGTCGAGGCGGCCGCCGCGCGCGGGATGGCCTTCGAGCGGCTCGACCAGCTGGCGATGGACCACCTGCTGGGCGCCCGCGGCTGAGCACCCACGCACGCGTACGTGTCGTTGCTGAGCGATCTCCGTGCGGAATGCTTCGGAATCATGCGGTCCACGGCATGGATCCGTATCAAGTGCCGTACGGGGGTCGCCGCGCGCCCGGTTCGCGGCGACTCTGGACGGTATGGCCATGCCGCCCGTACCGCCTCAGCCACCCGGGCCGCCGGGTGGCGGCTTCGGACCACCCTCGGACGGCAACGAGCCGCCCACCTATGCGGACTGGCAGCCTCCGCCCCAGCCGCCCGGAAGGCGGCGGAATCCACTGGTGGTCCTGCTGGCCGGTGTCGCGGCGGTGGCGGCCGTGGTCGTCATCGTGCTGATGGCCACCGGCCGTCACGACTCGCCGGAGAAGAAGTCACCGGCCGGCAGCGGCAGTTCCCGTCCCTCCCCGTCCCGGCCGCTGGGCATCCCGACCGCGTTGCCGAGCGAGCTGCCCAGCCGGCTGCCGTCGAAGCTGCCCAGCGAACTGCCGAGCGGCATCCCGAGCGGCCTGGAGTCGCTGATCCCCTCGCTGGGGGACGTGGACCTGCCCTGACGCTCAGACGCCGTGCGGCAGCCGCACGTACAGCACCGTCGTCTCGACACCGCTGTCGACCAGCCGGCCCTGCGAGTCGAACGCGCCCGCGCCGTCGGTCATCCCGAAGTCGTTGTCGTTGATCAGGGCGAGCGTGTCGTGATCCACGCGCGCGACGCCCTCGATCTTCCCCGGCACTCCGGTGACCTTCCCCAGGTCGACGACCAGCCGCTTGCCGAGCACCGGGACACCCGCGGCCGCCGGATCGTCGAGCGGCTCCAGGGAGGGCGAGGTCGTCCTCGGCGTCGTAGGGCCGCCGAGAATGTTCGCAGGGATCCTGGCGCGCTCGCCGCAGGGCCGGACGACGGTCAGGTTCCCGGGGAGCCGGCGGCCATGAGCGGAGGGACACCGCCGGCGGGCCCTCCGAAGGCCACCGTGCCGCTTCGGGCCGGATCGCCCGGCACGAAGACGGCACAGGTGCGGGCCAGTTCGGAAGTCTCTGCCGGTTTCGCCGTGAGGGTCCTCTGCCCAGCTGACCGTACTCATCAAATTTGACTGCCTCATCGGAGCCGCCGAGAGTACAGCATTCGGCCGGCCTCCGACACGATCCGCCGGAGCGGCCCGCCGCGCTCCCGGCACGCCGAGGTGTCGTCAACCCCCCTGCGTCACAGGGGCTGCCCCCCGCCCGTACCCGGGGGGCCGCCTCATGGTCGCGATAGCGGCCCTCTACGTACGTTTCCTCAGGTCAGCCCGTTGCCGAGAGAGCCGGAGACCCGACATGCCCGAGCCCACCACAGCCGTCGCCGAACCACTGCGCAAGGCGCGGGACGCGCCGGCCGGAAGCGAGTTCGCACCCCTTCTGCGCACGGTCAAGGAGCAGGGACTTCTCGAACGGCGCCTCGGCTGGTACGCGCTCGGCATCGCCGTCAACGCACTCGCGCTGACCGGTGTCGTCACGGGCGTCGTCCTCGTCGGCGACACCTCGTGGTCGCTGTTGCTGGCCCCGCTGCTCGCCGTGTTCTCCGCCCGCACGGCCTTCATAGGCCACGACGCCGGCCACTACCAGATCACCGGCGACAGAAGGGCGGCTCGTGCGATCGGACTGATCCACGGCAACCTGCTGCTGGGCATGAGCTACGCCTGGTGGAACGACAAACACAACCGCCACCACGCCAACCCCAACCACATAGACAAGGATCCGGACGTCGTCGCCGACGTCCTCGTCTTCACCGGAACACAGGCCAGGGACCGATCCGGCTTCCGGCGCTGGCTGACCCGCAACCAGGCCTGGCTCTTCTTCCCGCTCACGCTTCTCGAAGGCGTCGCCCTGAAGGCGCACGGCTTCCGGTATCTGCGCCGGCAGCCCGCCGGCCGGGCCGCTGTGGAAGGCGCCCTCCTCGCGCTGCACGTCGCCGGGTACGCGGCACTGCTGCTGACCTCGCTGTCGCCGGGCAGGGCACTCGCGTTCGCCGCCCTTCACCAGGCGCTGTTCGGCCTGCACCTCGGGATGGCCTTCGCCCCCAACCACAAGGGCATGGAGATGCCCGACCCGGACGGCGATCGCTGGGGCCATCTGCGTCGGCAGGTGCTCACCTCGCGCAACGTCCGCGGCGGCCTCCTGACCGACTGGTTCCTCGGTGGCCTGAACTACCAGATCGAGCACCATCTCTTCCCCAGCATGCCCCGGCCTCATTTGCACCTCGCCCGGCCTCTGGTGCGGGCACGCTGCCAGGAGTTGGGTATTCCCTATGCGGAGACCGGGCTCGTCGACTCCTATCGGCAGGCCCTGCGTCACCTGCACGAGGTCGGGGAGCCCCTCAGGACGTGATGTCCGTGGGGGCTCTCAGGGACGACTCGGGGTTCCGGCTCAGGGACGTTTCAGGGTCGCGACTCGGAACCGCGGGAAGCGCGGGCCCGTTTTCAGGACAGAGAGCGGCAGTGGCCGCGAAGGAGGCGACGTACATGTCGAAGAACGCGAAGATCGCCGTGGGGGGTGTGGCGGTCGGAATCATCCTGCTGTTCTGGCTGCCCTGGTGGGTGTCGCTCCTGATAGTCCTGGGAGTCCCGACCGCCGCCTACCTCACCCTGGACCCCTCCCAGCGGCGCAGGCTGCGCCGCGTCACCCGCAAGGAGCTCGGTCGCTGAGGCGCTACCGCACGAGAGCGTCCCGGTCGTCCAGTGCGCACGCGTTGACCACATCGCCGCTCGCGGGCCGCGCGACGGTGTGGTTCGCGGGCGGCCGCACGCCCTTCTCCACCCAGGAGACCAACGTGTCGAACGCCGACCGGTAACACGGCAGGATCTGCCGCAGCCGGTCCGGATAGGTGTCGTACAGCCCGTCGACATGCGTGCCGCCCTCGATCGTGTAGTAGCGGTGCAGCGCACCCCGCCCACGTGCTTCGACCATGCGCGCGTACACGTCCGAGTCGGCGGCCTTGGGCAACAGCGCGTCCAGGTCACCGTGCAGCGTGATCAACGGCCTGCCGATGCGCCCGGTCAGCGCCACCCTGGCCACGGCGCGACGGACGCCGGTGGGGCGAGACGCGTAGTCGTACCGGGCGTCGCTCGGAACTGCGCGTCGTGCTGCCAGCCGTGGGTGGTGTTGAAGTGCGAGGAGTCCGGGAAATAACCGTCGATCTGTCCGGGCACCCCGGAGGGAGTTCTGGTGCCCTTGGCCGTCAGTCCCGTCTGGTCGGCCATGTCGGTGTACTGAGTGCCGGCGAGCCCGGTCGTCGTGAGGTCCGGCAGACAGGCACTGCGCTGGAAGGCCGCACCGGGCACCTGGACGCGCTCCTGCCGGGCGCAGTGCCCCTCACCGACGGCCGCGGTCGCGGCGGGAGCCGGCCAGGTCAGGGCCGCCGCCACCAGCGTGGCGGCGGCGAGCGGAACAGCACGGGACGGACGCATGACGGCCTCCAGGGCAGCACGGGAGGAAGGGCGTCCCGGCAGGGCGGGGCGCCCGTGGCTGCCTCATGCTGCGATCCGTGCCCGGCGGCATCCATGGGGTGGGGGCACACGGAACGGAGCCGCGACATGGGTGCTGGAAACAGACCGTGCGGTGAAGCGTGGTGCGGGTGGGCTCAACTCGGGCGGACGGCCATCTTGTCGAGCGCTTCGAGGAGACCGGGCAGTTCCGGCCCGCGCCCCACCGGCAGCACCTCTCCGGGCTCCGCGTCCAGCAGCACGAACGCGATGTCGTCGGTCCTTGCCACCAGCGACCAGCCGGGACCGTCGGCCCGCAAGGTGCGTGCGTCGCCCGAGGCGAAGGACGACCGGACCCGCCCGAGGGGCGGCGGCGAGTCCACGTACGCGCGTGCCTCGGCGAGCACACGGCGGATGCCGCTGTGGCCCTTGCCCTTCTCGTCGTCCTCGGTCCGAGCGGCCGTCCCGCTCTCCGCCGCCTTCTCGCCGCCCGCGGAGCCGGCCGCGCTCCCCGTCTCCTCAGGCGTCTCGGCGGCGGCCGTATCCGGGCGCGGGACGAAGTCGGCGTCGGCGATCTGTTCCCGCCACAGCGCCCATTGCAGCGCGATCTCGTCCGCGCCCAGACGCCGCTGAGCGGGGCCCCAGGTGGCCGTGTCCGGCGGCGACAGCGGCGGACCGTCCGCGGTCTCGGGATCCGGATCATGCGGGGCGGGCACGCCGGGAGCCGCTACGGCGACCGCCAGGGGCCAGCCCGGCAGGGCGGCGACGACCGAGCGTTCGTCGGGCGAGAGGTCGTACTCCATGCCGCAGTCCCAGGACGCGATGGCGACGGCGACCAGGGAGACGTCGTCGACGACGACCGTCCACCGGGCGCCGTCGCCGTCCTGGCCCAGCACCAGGCCGTATCCGTCGGCGAGCGGCGCGAGGCCGAGCGCCGCGCAGGCCTCCGGATAGTCGTCGCCCAGCACGCTCGGAAACTTCGCCGGCGTCAGCAGTACCGCCGTGAGCACATAGAGCGCCTCGTCCGCGGCGGCGACGGCGTCCTCGTCCGTCCCGGCCATCCCAGCCTCCCCATCGGTTCGTCCAACGGCGCGCACCCTAATGTGCGCGGAAGCTCCTTGTCACGACTGGCAAGCCCACCCGGAGCTGCAGTTTTCCGGCTGGACGGGGCGAATCGACCATCCGTCGTGGGGCGCGTCAGGCCGCCGGAAGCCCCAGCAGCGTGCGTGCCACGGTCCGCGGCGACTCGTCGCGCTCCCGCGCCAGCGCGATGACGGCCCTGCACGCCAGCTCGTTGACCCCGAAGGACAGCGCCTCCGGCGACACCCAGCCGGCCGCCTCGTCGATGCGGTCCTGGTCGTCCTCCGCGCAGGCCGAGACGTACGCGGCGGCCGCTTCGAAAAGATTGTGTGTATGTTTGTCCCGGCCCTGGTTCATCTCCGCCCGCACGGCGGTGAGGAATCTGGCACAGGACTTGCGCACCCTGCCCAACATAGTGACCACCTTCCCCCTGTGTGGTTGCCCTCGCTGATCGTCCATCTCCTCCCATTCAACGTAGAGTTGGAGTTCCGTCGGCAGAAGGGGGACGGCCCGGTGAACCGCTTCGAACGCCTCGAACGGATCCGGCGCCTTGATCCGTACCGGGACGCCTCCGAGATCTACCGGCTCAGTGCGGCCTACGAGTTCCCGTGGGACTTCACCCGCTCCCTCGAACTGGCCCTCTACCGCACCTATGCGGTACCCAGCATCGGGCGCCTCCTGGCGGAGACTGCGGAGCTGACGGAGCGCTCACAGAAGCGGTACGACGACACCACGTTGCTCCTGGACGCGGTCGTCGAGCACGGCTTCGCCGGCGAACAGGGCCGCACCGCGATCCGCCGGATCAACCAGATGCACCGCGGCTACGACATCGGCGACGACGACATGCGCTACGTCCTGTGCACCTTCGTCGTCATGCCGAAGCGGTGGATCGACGCCTACGGCTGGCGCCGGCTGTCGCGGCACGAGACCGTGGCCGCCGCCGAGCACTACCGCACCCTGGGGCGGCACATGGGCATCAAGGACATCCCGCGGTCCTACGAGGAGTTCGAGGCCTGTCTCGACGCCTACGAGGAAGCCCACTTCGCCTGGGACGAGAACGCTCGTCGTGTCTCGGACGCAACCCTGGCCCTGATGGCTTCCTGGTACCCGCGTCCCCTCGCACCTCTCCTGCGCACCATCACGCTCTCCCTGCTCGACGACCACCTCCTGCGGGCCTTCCGCTACCCGCCTCCGGGCGCCGTCACGCGCGCGTGCGTACGTCGTGCGGTACGCGCGCGTGGCCGCCTCGTCCGGCTGCTGCCGCCGCGCAAGGCACCCCACTACGCGCGCCAGAACCGGGAGGTCAAGGGCTACCCGAACGGCTACGAGCTGGCGCAGTTGGGCACGCACCCCGTTCCCGGCCTCGGCGGATGCCCGGTGCGACGCCAGGGGTCATCCGCCGAGTGAGGCGATGGTGTCCCGCAGGCGGCTGACCTCAGCCCGAGAGGCAGCCCGGGCGATGGTCAGCGGGCCGGCCTACGTGACGGTCAGTCCACGCGCACGGCCAGGGCGAGGAAGCGGCTGTCCTCGTCGACGTACGAGGTCATTCGCCAGCCCGAAGCGGCCAGCAGGGGGCGGAGGTTGGGCTCGGCGCGGAGGTCGTCCGGGGTGATCTGCCGGCCCTGGCGGGCCGCGAGCGCGGCGCGGCCGATGGGGTGGAACAGCGCGAGCGTGCCGCAGGGACGCGTCACGCGCCACAACTCCCGCAGATTCGCGCCCGGCTGAGGAAGGTGCGCGATCAGCCCCGCGGCGAACACCGCGTCCAGCGAGGCCGGCCGCAGCGGCAGCGCGGCCACGTCGGCGAGCAGCAGCCGCCCGTCACGGTCCCTGCCGGCCCGCACGGCGGCCTGGAGCATCTCTGGTGTCAGATCGGCTCCCACGACCACCCCAGAGGCCCCCACGGCGGCACGCAGCGGCGTCAGTGCCCTCCCGGTGCCGCAGCCCGCGTCGAGCACCCGGTCGCCCACGCGCAGCCCGAGCTCGGCCACCGCCGCCGCGTAGGCGGGACCGTCGTCGGGGAACCTGCTGTCCCAGTCGGCGGCACGGGTACCGAAGAACTCCTGGACATGTGTGTGGTCCTCGCTCATGTTCCGCATGATCCCTCACCGACAGGGATGACGCCGCTGCGCACACGTTCGAGCGCGACGCGGTCGTTCTGCTACCTCTCTGCGTCATATTCCAACACCTTTCGAAATGTGCCCCCTTTGCGCACCCGTGACCGGGCTACCGTCCCGGGGCCATGGGACACCTGGACCACGCCACCTTCGGCTGGCTGACCCCCGTGCTGTCGTACGTGATGGCCTGCATAGGCGCCGCGCTCGGACTGCGCTGCACCGTCCGCGCCCTCGGCGCCACCGGCCGCTCGCGCCGCAACTGGCTGATCACCGCCGCCTCCGCGATCGGCACCGGCATCTGGACCATGCACTTCGTGGCCATGCTCGGTTTCGGCGTGAGCGGCACCGACATCCGCTACGACGTGCCGCTCACCATCGCGAGCCTGCTCGTCGCCGTCCTGGTCGTGTGTGCCGGTGTCTTCGCCGTCGGCTACAGCCGGGACCGCAACCGGGCGCTGTTCCTCGGCGGACTCACCACCGGACTCGGCGTCGCGAGCATGCACTACCTGGGCATGGCGGCGGTACGGCTGCACGGACACGTCAGCTACGACCCGGCCCTCGTCGGCCTCTCCGTGCTGATCGCCGTCGTCGCGGCGACCGCGGCCCTGTGGGCGGGACTCAACATCAAGTCGCCCGTCGCCGTCACCGTCGCCTCCCTGATCATGGGCGCCGCCGTGAGCAGCATGCACTACACCGGGATGTTCGCGGTGAGCGTCCGCGTCACCCCCTCGAGCCAGGTGCTGCCCGGGGCCACGGCGATGCAGTTCATCTTCCCCCTCGCCGTCGGCCTCGGGTCCTACCTGTTCCTGACCTCCGCCTTCGTCGCCCTGTCACCGACGACGGGGGAGCGCGAGGCCTCCGCCTCGGCGCAACGGCCGGTCGGGAGCGTCCCCGGCTAGCGCCGGATCCGGCGCCGACGGCACGCCCACGAACCACTCCTGAGCGAGGAGTCCATGCGTACACCCCGTAGGAGCCCCACCACCGGCGCCGAGGCGCCACCCTCGCCTCTCGTGCGCGGCCGTCGCGCCCACGCGGGACCGCCGGCCGACGAGAGCACGGAGGAACCCGCCGGCGCGGTGCCGCAGGATCCGCCTGCGCGCGCGGGGCACTGGCGAATACGCCCCCGCACCGTCCGCGCCAAGATCGTCTGCCTGCTCATGGTGCCGGTCGTCTCGCTGCTCGCCCTGTGGGCCTACGCCACCGTCACCACCGCCCAGGACGTCTCCCGGCTGCGTCAGTTGCAACGCGTCGACGCCGAGATCCGCTCACCCGTCGGCACGGCCGTCGCCGCGCTGCAGGCCGAACGAACGGCCGCCTTGGGATACGCCTCCGCCCCGTCCGTGGGGCAGCGCGGCGACTACAGGAGACTCACCGGGCGTACCGACGAAGCCGTGGCCAGGCTGCGCCTCGGCGACGACGACACCGTCGCCGACAGCACCGAGCTGCCCACCGGAGTGGCCCGGCGGCTGCGGGCCTTCGTCACCGGCGCCGAGCAGCTGCGTGCCCTGCGCAGCCAGGTTCTCGACCACCGCGCCGACTGGGCTGAAACGTACCGGCAGTACACCAGGACCGTCGCCGACGCCCTCGCGGTGGACGGCGCGCTCACCGGCATCCAGGACTCCGACCTCGGCTCCGACGCGCGCGTACTGCTCGAGTTCTCCCGCGCGGGCGAGTCACTGGCCCAGGAGGACGCGATCCTCGCCGGTGCGCGCCCTGCCGAGCACCTGAACGGGCAACGGCTGCGCCTGTTCACCGGTGCCGCCCAGACCCGGCGCACCCTCACCGAGGCCGCCGTCGCCGACCTGAGCGGCTCCGAGCGCGACGCCTGGCACACTCTCGCCGCCGGCAGCTCCTACACCGCCCTCGGCGACGCGGAGGACCGGATCGTCGACGGCACCCTGGGTCCGCTGCGGGCGACGGCACCGGAGAACACCTGGGACACAGCACACGCGCGCGTGCAGGACGGCATGCGCACCATCGAGGCCAACGCGGCACACGGAGTCGCCGAGCGCGCCGACCCGTTCACGCGCGGACTGCTCACCCCGGCCGGTGCCGCCGTCCTCTTCGGCCTCGCGGCCGTGGCCGCCTCGCTCGTCATCTCCGTACGCATCGGCCGCGGTCTCGTCGTCGAACTGGTCAGCCTGCGCAACAGCGCCCTGGAGATCGCCCGCCGCAACCTGCCCGAGGCGATGCGCAAGCTGCGCGCCGGCGAGGAGATCGACGTCGAGGCCGAGGCCCCGCCGGGACCACCTGCCGAGGACGAGACCGGACAGGTCGCCGAAGCGCTCGGCACCGTGCACCGCGCCGCCCTGCGGGCCGCGATCGAACGCGCCGAGCTCGCCAGCGGCATCTCCGGGGTGTTCGTCAACCTCGCCCGCCGCAGCCAGATCCTCGTCCACCGCCAGCTCAGCCTCCTGGACAGCATGGAGCGCCGCTCCGACGACCCCAACGAACTCAGCGACCTGTTCCGCCTCGACCACCTCACCACCCGTATGCGGCGCCACGCCGAGAGCCTGATCATCCTCTCCGGCGCCGCACCCGGCCGGGCCTGGCGCATGCCGGTCTCCCTGACCAACGTGGTGCGCGCGGCCGTGTCCGAGGTCGAGGACTACGCGCGCGTGGAGGTACGCCAGCTCCCCGAGGCGTCCGTCATCGGCGCGGCCGTCGCCGACCTCACCCATCTGCTCGCCGAACTCGTCGAGAACGCAGCCCAGTTCTCTCCGCCCCACACGCGCGTGCGCATAACCGGTGAACCCGTCGGCAACGGCTACGTCGTCGAGGTCGAGGACCGGGGCCTGGGCATGGGCGGCGAGACCCTCGGCGAGGCCAACCGCCGCATCGAACAGTCCGAGGCGCTCGACCTCTTCGACAGCGACCGGCTCGGCCTGTTCGTGGTCAGTCGGCTCGCCGCCCGCCACGGCATCAAGGTGCACCTGCGCACCTCCCCCTACGGCGGCACCACCGCGGTCGTCCTGCTGCCCACCGCCCTCCTGCACGGCGGCGCGGCGGAGCGTTCTCCCCGCAGGGCCGCCGCCGAGGCGGAGCGCCCCGAGGAACGCGAGTACGCACGCGTACCCGGCGCCGAACGGCAGGAGTCCGTACCGGCCCTGGCCGAGCGGCCCGCCCTCGCGGCCCCCGCCGCGGCCGTGGCGGACAGGGCGGACGAACCCCCACCCCCCGGAGTCACCACCTTGCGCCTGCACCGACCCGAGGACGACGCCGAGGACACCGACGACCTGCCCCGCCGGGTACGCCAGGCCAGCCTCGCCCCCCAACTGCGCGAGCGACGCACCGAGAAACCGGCCACCCAGAACTCCGGCTCCCAACACGACGACCAGCGCACCCCCGAGATCGTGCGCGACCGGATGGCGGCCTACCGCGACGGCTGGGCGCGCGGCGGCGGCAGGCAGCCCGGCCGCGGTGCCACACCCGACCACACTGCGCGCAGCGACAGCAGCGAAGGAGACCACGCATGATCCAGGACCCGAACACGAGGGCAGACATGGGCGTCCCCCCGCTCGAGCGAAGCCGCGAGTGGGGAAGGTCCGGCGAACTCGACTGGCTGCTGGACGACCTGGTGCTGCGCGTGACCGAGGTGCGGCACGCGGTGGTCCTGTCCAACGACGGACTCGCCGTGGGCGCGTCCACCGATCTGCGCCGCGAGGACGCCGAACACCTCGCCGCGGTCGCCTCCGGCTTCCACAGCCTGGCCAAGGGGGCGGGACGGCACTTCGGTGCGGGCGGGGTGCGCCAGACCATGGTGGAGATGGACGACGGCTTCCTGTTCGTGGCCGCGGCGGGCGATGGCTCCTGCCTCGCCGTGCTCACCGCCGTGACCGCCGACATCGGCCTGGTCGCCTATGAGATGGCGCGGCTGGTCAAGCGGGTCGGCGAGCACCTGTACACGGCGCCGCGCGTCGCCGCGCGGCCCCCCGCCGCCGGTTGACGCGAGAGGCGGTCCCCGCGACATGAGCGACGACAGGACCGGCGCCGGGCAGCAGCCGGGCAGCCAGTGGTACGACGGCGAGGCCGGGCCTCTCGTACGGCCGTACGCCATGACCGGCGGACGCACCAGGCCGGGTCCCACGGGGGTCCGCTTCGACCTGATCGCCCTGGTCACCCTGGACGCCGGCGGGCCCGGCCCGGACGAGGCGGGCGGGCTCGGTCCGGAGCACCGGGCCCTGATCGACCTGTGCCGCACCGAGACCCAGTCGGTCGCCGAACTCGCCGCGGGAGCCGATCTGCCCGTCGGCGTGGTCCGGGTGCTTCTGGGCGACCTGCTCGAACTCGGCTGCGTCACCGTCAGCCGCCCGGTACCGCCCGCCCAGCTCCCCGACGAACGGATTCTGCGCGAGGTGATCGAGGGGCTGCGGGCGCTGTAGACGACAGTTCACAACCACCCGGGCACGGACGGTCCCGACTTGTGCACCCACCCGGACACCGAACAGGTACCGGTCGGTCGCATCGGGCAAAAAGCGGTCCAATCCCACGGAGAAGGGACGCAGTTGTCATGATGCTGATTTCGACCGATGCCGACCGTTGCCGGCACTCCCGAGAGAAGTGATCCATGGTCTCCGAGCACCCCGACGCCGACGGCGGCGAGACGGCCGCGCTGGCACTGAAGATACTGGTCGCCGGCGGATTCGGCGTGGGCAAGACCACCCTGGTGGGCGCGGTCAGCGAGATCCGGCCGCTGCGCACGGAGGAACTGCTCAGCGAGGCCGGCCAGTGGGTGGACGACACCGACGGCGTGGACCAGAAGGTCACGACCACCGTCGCCATGGACTTCGGCCGCATCACCATCCGTTCCGGCCTGTCGCTCTACCTCTTCGGCACCCCGGGCCAGGACCGCTTCTGGTTCCTGTGGGACGAGCTGTCCCAGGGCGCCCTCGGTGCCGTGGTCCTCGCCGACACCCGGCGCCTCGAGGACTGCTTCCCCGCCGTGGACTACTTCGAGCACCGGCACATCCCGTTCGTGGTGGCCGTCAACTGCTTCTCCGGCGCCCGCCGTTACAACGCCCAGGACGTCTTACGCGCCCTCGACCTCGATCACGGGACACCGGTGGTGCTCTGCGACGCCCGGGATCGCGACTCCGGGAAGGAGGTGCTGATCCGGCTCGTCGAGTACGCCGGGCGGATGCACACCGCCCGGCTGCTGGACTCGGTCGGCTGAGGGGACGTCAGCTCGCGACGGCCCTCTCCGCCAGCACCTTGTCGATCCTGACGCGCACGAGGAGTTCGCCCGGCACGCCGTTGCGGGCCCCGAACTCCTCGGCCCGGTCCTCGCCCATGTACCGCGCGCCGATGCGGGTGGCCCAGTAGTCGTGACGCTGTCCACCGGGGAGAAGGTGGCCAAC
>NZ_JAKWBE010000054.1 GCF_022513565.1 Streptomyces gilvus
CTAGCTGGTCCCGGTCCTACGAGAAGGGTCCGTCAGCTTACTGACGGACCCTTCTCGTTCGCTCGGATTCGGTGCCTGTTCTGCCGCGTGCATCAAGGAGTACGATCGCCGGCGCCGACCACGAGGCCCACGCGCACCGAACAGCCGTCTGCGTCGTGGTGGACATCGCTCCACTTCGCAAGAGACGCGACGATGCCCAGGCCGCGGCCGTGCTCGTCAGGATCGGCGTCGACTCCCCGCGGCGGATGCTGCACGAGGCCACCGTGGTCCCTGACCGCTATGTGCAGTGTGCCTTGTGGACAGTCGAGAAACAGCGTTGTGAGTGCGCGACCGTACTGAGCGGTGTTGGCGGTGAGTTCGCTGACAATCAAAACCGCTGAATCTCGTGGATCATCTGAAATGCCCCAGCGGTGGAGCACTTGGTCCGTGAAGCGCCGGAAGGATCGTACAGCGACTCCGCTTGACGGCAATGTGAGGTGCGCGCGGCGGGCCGAGTCTCCAGTGGGCGCTGTCAAATCTTCCGGCGTGGTCGCGCTGCGCGGTTGGGAAGAAAGCATGCCGGTTCCTCGTTTTCCCCAGACCTTTTCAGGCGCCATGGTGTGTCGGCTGGATTCGCCCGGTCGGCGGGACACGTCGGCCCTGCCCGGGGTGGGGGAGCCCCGGGCAGGGGGTATGTGACGGGTCGATCAGACGCCGGACTCCAGGGCGGACAGGTAGCCGTTCTTGTGACCGTCGGCCGTGGGGTGGTAGGAGCTGCTGGTCGGCAGGGTCAGCGAATGCAGCCATGGAGCGGCGTCGCAGATCTCGTGGCCGGAAAAGTACGGAGCGGTGTTCACGAAGGTGAAGCTCGTGTGCTTGACGACCTCTGCCGCGATCTGCTTGTCGAGCAGGGCGGCGCCGTCGTTGATGGCGACGCGTTTGGCGGTGTCCAGGCCAGGGCACGAGCCGGACCTGGCCAGGTCGTAGAACTGGGGGTAACCCAGGACCACGACATGGGCGTTGGGGGCGTGGGACCTGATCTGGGTGTAGAGCGTGTCGAGGCGGTGGGGCAGCTCGTTCTGGACCCGCTCCTTCGCACCGTCGACAGCGCTGACGCACCCGGAGTCGTCCTTGAAGACGCAGTCCTGCATGACGGCGGAGAAGCCGACGTCGTTGCCGCCGATGGTGATGCTCACCAGGGTGGTGGCGGGGCTGAGCGTGGAGAGCTGGCTGCTCTCCACGTCGGCGGTGGTGGCGCCGGCGCATGCCGCGAACGCGAAGGACGCGGGCGAGGTCGCCTGGGCGTATAGGTACGGGTACGCGGCGGTTGACCGGTCACAGCCGTCCAGGTAGCTGTCGGTGGTGCCGACGCCGGAGGAGTATGAGTCGCCGAGGGCGACATAGTTGACCGTAGGCGCGGCCGCATGGGCGTCGGTGGCGCCCAGGAGACCGGTTGCCGCGACGGCGGCGGTGCTGGCGAGCAGTCGCGTAAGACGCACGGGTTCTCCGCAGGGTGGAAGTGGTGGGGCTTTCGGGCGATGGGGCGGTGAGCCGTGGCCCGTACGGGGCGCGAACTCGACGGATGAGAAGGCCGGTTCTGGCCGGTCCGCACAGTTTTCCGCGACTCGGATAAATCGTCAGGATCGCTTTTCGTCCCACACCGGTTCGTGGGTGATACGACCCACGGATACGTGTCGTCAACTGCCGCTGTGGGGCGTGTTTACCGACATCGTCTTCGGGCTGGACCCACGCCATAATCGCTGCCGCGGCACCGTCTGCCGCCTGACAATTCGTCCTTGCTGGAGAATCGCATGTTCCCACTGCGCCCCATGATTGGCAGATCTCCCGGACAGTCGATCCGCCGCCTTCTCAGAGTTACCGCCGCGCTCGCTGTTCCGGCAGTCCTGGCTGTTTCGTCGGCCGCGATCGTCGCCGAGGCCCAGCCCGCCAGAGCCGTCACCCTCTCCAAACCGGCCGCGCCGACCGTACCCGGCATCGACATCTCCCAGGCCAACGGCGCCGTCGACTGGCAGGCTGTCCGCACTGCCGGATACCGATTCGCCATGGTCGGTGCTGCTGACGGTACGGCTCAGAACCCGTCCTTCGCCGGCCAGTACAGCGGTGCGAAGTACGCCGGACTGCTGCGCGGGGCCTACTTCTTCGCCGAACCGTCCTTCGAGCCGGGCGCCACACACGCGGACTGGTTCCTGGACCAGATCCACTACACCGCCGACGGCACCTCTCTGCCGCCCATGATCGACGTGGAGCAGAACACCAACCTGGGCCGCTGCAACGGCGTTTCGCCGAGCGTGTGGATCAGCTACGTCCACGGGTTCGTCCAGGAGGTGAAGAGGCGTACCGGGCAGGCCGCGCTGATCTACACCAACCCGGACACTTGGGTGAGCTGCCTGGGCAACAGCCGCGACTTCGCCGCCACCAACTCGCTGTGGGTCGCGGAGTGGAACACCGCCGCCCCCTCCCTGTTCGGGGGCTGGACGTCGTACACCTTCTGGCAGCACAGCGACAACGGTTCAGTGCCGGGGGTGCGTGGCTCGGTGGATCTGGACCTCTTCAACGGGGCCGTGAACCAGTTGCAGGCACTGGCGCCCGGCTCGGAGTCCGGCACACCCTTCAAGGTGACCGGTGTGGACTCGGCCGGCCTGGCCGTGCAGTCCCAGCCCCACGCCAACCACGTCATGACCTTCGCCCCCGCCGGGGCGACGTTGCACGTGTCATGCCAGACCAATCACGGTGACCAGGTGGACGGCCGAACCATGAACGGCAGGGCGTTCACCACCTGGGACCGGCTCTCGGACGGGAATTGGGTCTACGACTGGTACCTGAACACTCCCGCCGTCGGCGCCAACGGCTACTCGCCCGGCATCGCGCCCTGCCCGGGCGGCTGAGGGAGGACAGCGCGACGAGCGGCACCCGGATTCCCCGGGCCGGTTGCCAGGATGCGAGGATGTGGTATGGGCTACACAGGGACAGAGGGCAGGATGATCCAGGTAGTCATCGTCGACGACCACCCGTTGGCACGCCGGGGCATCGCCGCCATTCTTGACGAAGTCGGCGACATCGAGGTCGTTCTGGCCTCGGGCTCGCCCGCGGACGTCCTCAAGGCGCTGGAAGAGGGGCTGGACGCCGATGTCCTGCTGCTCGACCTCTACCACGCCGATGACGAGCCGTGTCTGGCAGCCATCCGTGAGTTGACGACCCTCATGAAGGTTCTGGTCGTGTCCGCGTCCGCGCGCCCGTCGGATGTGCTCGGGGCCGTCCAAGCGGGGGCGAGCGGGTATGTCACCAAACTGGCCGACCCGGTGATGCTGGTGTCGGCCGTACGGACCGTCGCGGCGGGCGGGTTCGCGCTCTCCGCGCACCTGGCGGACATGCTCCAGTCCGAGCTGAGCGGCGCCAAGACCTCCCCTGCACCGGTGACCCGGCGCGGCGTGCCCGTGGCACCGCTGTCGCCGCGGGAAGAGGAGGCCCTCGCCCTGATCGCCGAGGGTTTCACGCACGCTCAGGCAGCGACGAGGATGGGAGTGAGCGTGGCCACGGTGAACACCTACGTCGAGCGGATCCGGGCGAAGCTCCAGGTGCACAACAAGGCGGAGCTGACGCGGGCCGCGCTGCGGCACTTCGGGGACGTCTGACCTGACGGCGCCCCGCGTGAGACACGCCTGTGCCACCCCTCATGCCGGACAGGAGGCTCCGGCCTCGGTACCGGGCACCTGACGGGGCAGACGCAGAGCGAGTTCAACGATCGTGCCCATTCCGGGCGCCGTCTCGATCCGTACGCTGCCCCCGATCTCCTCCAGCCGACGGCGAATGGACTGGGGCAGTCCCCATCCGACCGGCTGCGACGCGAGAACGAAGCCCCGGCCGTCGTCAACGACACTGACGATCAGCAGAGTCGGGCTGACTGCGGCACGTACCACGGCCCGGCGGACACCGGCGTGTTTGACCACGTTGGTCAGTGCTTCCTCCACCGCGCCGCACAGCGCACCGACGACGGCCGCGTCCAGGGCGCCGCGGAGGCTCTCCTGCCGGCGCAGTGAGCTGTCGATGAACTGGACGTCCAAGCCCTTTCCCGCCGAGCGGGCCACGACCGTCTGGAGCGCGGTGAGCAGATCGTCGTCCCGGTCGACCGGGTCACCGCGCACCAGTGCCCGCAGCCACGCCGCCTCGGTGGCGACGTGGACGCGCAGCTGCTCGTCGTCGATCCAGGGGCCGCGGGCGAGGGTCTCCATGGTCTGCAGTACGCGGTCGTGCAAAACACGGGCGTGCCGCAGACGCTCGCGTTCGGTGGCCAGCGCTGCCGCGTCGGCGACGGCCCGGGCGCGCATGGCGTCCTGCTCCCGGACGGAGCGGCGCAATTCGCGCGCGACGAGCCAGGTGACCGAGGTGTCGGCGTAGTAGCTCAGGGTGTCGGGCACCGCGTTCCAGGGAGGCTCCAGTCCGAAGAACAAGGACGAGACGACGTATCCGGCGGCGAGGGCCGTGGTGGCGGCCAGCACCGTTCGGTAGCGCCGGTAGGCGACACCGATGCCGATGGACGACAGGATCGTGAACCCGTACATGAAGAACGCCCACGTGAGGGCGTCCTCCGGGGAGATGAGCGCCGCGTTCACGGCGAGCGCCGCGACGCAGAAGGCGATGTCGGCACTGACGGCGGCCGGCGCGATCCTCCGCCGCCGCAGCCAGTACAGAGCCAGCGGCAGGCTCTCGGCGCAGACGGCCAGGGCGAGGGCCAGCTCCCCATTCCGGTGAGCGGATTGTCCCCCGTGGGACACGACTGTGATCAGTACCTGCAGGACGCCCGTCGCGCGGAACAACGCGGCCGTGAGGGTGAGCGTGCGCTCGGCGCGCAGGGCAGCGGTCGTCTTCGGCGGCTCCGTCCCGACCGCGTCCGGCGCGGAACGGTACGGACTGACCGGCCACCGCCGTAAGGACGTTCTGGTTCCTGCCCCCACGCGATCTTCCTTCCTCACTGGTCCGCTCCACCGTCCATGGGCCTCAGCCCTCGGTGTCCCGGTACAGGCCCATGACGGCCCGCGGCCGCTGCACTAGGGTTTGCCGCTCCTACAACGGCGCTGCGCGTGGGGAGGAGTATCTCCTCGTTGTTTCTGTGCGGGGAACCGGCGCCCGAGGACGAACGACAAAGTCCGTACAGGGGAGCGCTCATGGGACGGCGAACAAGGCCGGTGGTGGCAGAGGTGGAGGAACTGTCGGAGCTCGCCGCCGACTTGCGGGCGGTGCGGCGCGCCGCGGGAAACCCGCCGCTTCGGACGATGGCGATGAAGGCCCGCTACTCCGCCAGCACTCTGTCCGAAGCGCAGTCGGGGCGACGGCTGCCCACGCTTCCGGTGCTCCTCGCGTATGTCACGGCGTGCGAGGCCGACCCGGCGGGCTGGGAGGAACGATGGCGCCAAGTCGGCGCGGCGGTCCACGCCCACGAGCAACGCCCGGCGGCCGCCCTCCCGGACGCCCCGTCGTCCGAGGCGGACCAGGCCGAGCCATCGGCACCCGGGCCCACTGACGCAGGGCCGGTCGGGCGGCGGCGCCAGTTGATGCTCGTCGGTGGTGCAGCGCTGCTTCTCGTCGCCGGCGCTTTCACGGTGCCCGCTCTGACGCGGGCGCCCGCGTCAGAGCGGGCACGTGACGTCCGGGCCACCGCCTCGCCGTCGCCACAGGTGATCACGGAGGACACCGACCCCCAGGACACCGGCTGTGACCGGACCGGCGTCAGTACGGTGGCCAGCGTCAACCTGTACGGACCCGACCGGCTCTTCCTCGGATCCGTCTGGCTGCGGCATGCACCCGCGTGCGGGGCCATGTGGACCCGCTTCGAGCCCGGCGCCGGCATGACCCAGCTCTCCGGGGCCAGGGTCACCGTTCGACTCGTGCGGCCGTCCGACGGACGAACCCTACGGTACGAGGCGCCGTATCTGGGGCTGTCCGTGTACGGCAACATGCTCCGGACCGATCGCGGCTGTCTGAAGGCGGAGGCGACGGTCTCCGCGCCGCACCCGACTCGGGGGCCCGCCGTCGCCCTACCACCCGGGGACGTCACCGGCCACGCGGAAACCCCGTGCACGAAACCTCCACGCACCTCGGACCAGTAGCGACCCGTCAGGGATTCAGGCGGCTCGTACCCGAACAACTCGCGACATCGTGTGGTGTGTTCACCCCACACGGTGCGGGGCCCGCATCCTCCCACCGTTCTGAACCGTGGCAGAACGCTCACAGACAGCGTGTCGTGCGTTTTCCTCTCATGACACCGGCGCGTGGACCGTGCCAGATTGTTCGGCACCTCGGAGCCGCCTGTGCCGGCCAGGGCCCGGCGAGCGAGACGACCGAACCCCCGTCTTTTCCCCAGATGAAGGGCACTCATTGTTCGCCCACCTCATTTCCCGCTTACTCCGGGCGCGCCGCCGCGTCCCCGCACTGACCGCGGCGGCGGCCTGCACGGTCTCCCTCCTCCTCGTACCGGCCGCCCGGGCCGACGCCTCCCCGGCCCCGGCACACGCGTCGCAGGCGCACACCCGTGGCGCCATCGGCACGCCGGTGCCGGGGCGCGCCCGGCACATAGGCAACGACTATCCCTGGGAGACCCTCGGCCAGTTCGAGCACCAGGACCAGGGCACCGACCCGTGGCGCGAGTTCTACGGGCAGTGCGACTCCTTCGTCGCGTGGAAGGCGTACGAGAACCTGCACGGAGCCGGTGCCGCACCGACGCCCACGGTGGTTCCTGCGCCAGGCTGGAGTCCCCCTGACTCCGCGATCAGCAGCGTCAACCAGGACACCTGGGGAAATGCGGGGGACTGGCCGGTCACCGCGCCCGCCCACGGCTGGCGCGTGGACAGCACCCCTGTGCCCGGCGCGATCGTCATCTGGGCCAACGGCCATCTCGGGCCCGTGGGCCATGTCGGCTACGTGGACGACGTCTACCCGGACGGATCGATCACCGTGGAGAACTACAACCTCCACGTGAACGGTGAGTACTCGCGCTTCCATCTCCCGGCCGGAGGCGGAACCGAGACCAGCTTCGGAGCCACCTATCACATCCCATGGCCGGACGGCTTCGCCCACATCGGCGACGGGGCCGCCACCGGAGCCGACGGAAAGCCCCTGCCGCCCGAGGCCCCGCCGGCTTCCACCGAGTACCACTACGCCGGCGCACCGGGCCTTCAGGTCGCCGGACCTGGTTCCCCCAGCGGCCGGTTCTCGGCGACCGGGGCCTGGATCAGCCAAGCCGGCCACGGGGAACTCGGCACGATGCTGTGGGCGCCCACCTTCGCGGGCCCGAAGACCTCGCCCCCGCCGGCCATCGCCACCTGGAACGCCGTCGGGCTGACGCCGGACGCCTGTTACAGAGTCGACGCGTTCGTCCCGGACAACCACTCGAACAATCCGAACGCCGGTTACACAGTCAGCGCGGGCGGACACACCAGCCGCGCACAGGTCGACGAGAACCCCGTCACCAACGACTGGGCCCCGCTGGGGACCTACCGAACCGGCGGCGACGGCTCCCTGACCGTCCAGCTGGACAATCGTGGAGCCGTCGGTCTGTACATCGCCGCCGACGGGATGCGGTTCTGGCAGCAGGGCTCCTGCTGACCCGGCCTGCTCCGACTCGCACAGCTGCCGAGGCTGCCGGAATCACCGCCTCCGCGCGCTGTGCGAAGCCCCACCTCACACGAACCGACCAACCACCCCACTCGACCGGGGCGGCTACCGCCGCCCCGTCAAAGGAGATGTCGTGAGACAGTTCGACGCCGCCTTCCGGCTGTTCACCGCCGGGGCCATCGCTGCCGGAACCCTGGTACTGACCACCACCGCATCGGCCCATGCGGCCACAGTCTCCAGGGTGCAGGTGCAGGGCACGGACGGCACCCTGGCCGTGCAGAGCCAGCCCGCCACGAATCACTTCGTACGCTGGCTGCACGAGGGTGACGCCGTCGACGTCGTGTGCCAGGTGAACGACGGAGGCACCGACCTCGGCGACGGCGGAACCTTTCCCTGGCAGAACAGCCGGACCTGGGACCAACTCAGCGACGGCAACTGGGTGTACGACCACTTCCTCACCACCCCCGCGCAGGGAGCAGACGGCTACTCCCCGGGCATACCCCACTGCAACACCAATCCCTCGATCCACCTTGGCGATGACTACCCCGCCGCCTGGAAGAACCAGGGGAAGGACGCGTTCGCCAACCTGTTCGGCCTCAACCGCGAATGCGTCACCTTCGTCGCCTGGAAGATCTATGAGAACAGTGGGGGCCGACAGGTCCCCACCACGAACGCGGTGCCGTCCGACTACGCCCGGTACTCGATCAACGTCGACCGTGACTGGGGTGACGCCGCGAACTGGTCCAGCTATGCGGCACAAACCGGTGTCCGCATGGACCACACACCCACACCGGGGTCGGTCGCCCAGTGGAACGTCGGCGGGGGGATGGCCGCGGGCCACGTCGCCATCGTGCGGGCCGTGCACGGCGACGGGTCGATCGACATCGAGCAGTACAACCTGCGCGAGGACGGCCGGTACTCGACGCTGCACTTCGCGAGGGGCTCCAGCGCCGTCGACACCTCGAACGGGCACGGGCCGTGGACAGTGCGGTGGCCCGACAACTTCATCCACATCAACCGCTTCTGATCCTTCGATCATGTGAGCCCCGCTCGGTTGCGCTCCCAAGGCCGGTCCGCGATCCGGGCCGGCCCGACGGAGGGTGGCTGATCTTCCCGGCCCTGGCCCCGCCCGGCACAGGCCGTCCCCACCAGCGGTATCAGTCCGACGAGGCCGCCCCGACCAACCTCGTCGGACTGATCGGCCGGTAGAGCCGGCGCGGCACCTCCCGCCCCGCCAGACGCGCGCCGCGCTTCTTCAATTGCTTGATCGGGCAGCGCGGGAATGGCCCATCGGGCGGGCCGGAGCCGCGCCCTGCGGCGGAGCCGCCGGCAGCCCCGGCCCGCGTCCTCGCGACCATCACGGGCCGGAGCCCACCTCCGCGGCGCGGTGCCCAGAAACGTACCTGTGTACTCCCCGTTCACGCGAAGGCCGAAGGCCAGTTGCGGGTGCACGTGCGGCCGTCTTCGGACACGTGCGGTGTCGGTGCTGAGTCCTACCCTCCCTTGCATGGACTTCGACACCGTCACTGTCGCCCTTCTCGTTCTTCGCCCGGACGCGCCGAAGCTCGACGAGGAGGCCGCCGCTGCGCTGCAGGACGCGCACATGGCCCACATCGCCGATCTCCACGAGTCCGGTCACCTGCTGGCAGCGGGCCCGCTGCTCGGCGAAGACGACGAGACCTTCAGAGGGCTCACCATCCTCAACACCGGTCCCGAGCGGGCCCTGCAGCTCATGCAGGCCGACCCGGCTGTCGAAGCGGGACGGTTCGCCGTCAAGGTGCTGCCGTGGATGGTGCCGGCAGGCGCAATGGCCTTCTCGGCCGCGCGCTTTCCCCATTCCATGGCGGAAGCGCGGGGCCGGTGAGCTTTCGGCATTCTGTGCGTGCGGGAAGGCGCGCCCGTAGGGGCGCGCCGCCAGCCTCGTTCTTGCGTGACGGTCGGAGCTGAGCAAGAAGACCAGCCCCGCCCCCGCCCGTCTACAGCCTCTGAAGGATCGTGCCGGTGGCGAGCCCGCCGCCCGCGCACATCGTGATGAGCGCGAACTCCTTGTCGGTGCGCTCCAGTTCATGGAGGGCCGTCGTGATGAGGCGGGCCCCGGTGGCGCCCACCGGGTGCCCGAGCGCGATCGCTCCGCCGTTGACGTTGACCTTCTCCAGGTCCTGTTCGAAGACCTGCGCCCAGCTCAACACCACCGACGCGAACGCCTCGTTGATCTCGACGATGTCGATGTCCTTCAGCGTCATGCCGGCCTTGCCCAGCACCGCGCGGGTCGCGTCGATGGGGCCGTCGAGGTGGAAGTGCGGGTCGGCGCCGACCAGTGCCTGGGCTACGATCCGCGCCCGGGGCCGCAGCTTGAGGGCCCGGGCCATGCGCTTGGAGGCCCACATGATGGCCGCCGCTCCGTCGCTGATCTGCGAGGAGTTGCCCGCCGTGTGGACGGCGGTGGGCATGACCGGTTTCAGGCCGGCCAGGGCTTCCATCGACGTGTCGCGCAGGCCCTCGTCGCGGTCGACGAGCCGCCACATGCCCTGTCCGGCGCGCTGTTCGTCCTCGGTGGTGGGCACCTGGACGGCGAAGGTCTCCTTCTTGAAGCGTTCCTCGGCCCAGGCGACGGCCGCCCGCTCCTGCGAGATGAGGCCGAGCGAGTCGACGTTCTCGCGGGTCAGACCGCGGTGGCGCGCGATGCGTTCGGCGGCCTCGAACTGGTTGGGGAGGTCCACGTTCCACTCGTCGGGGAACGGCTTGCCGGGGCCGTGCTTGGAACCCGAGCCGAGCGGGACGCGCGACATGGCCTCGACGCCGCAGCTGATGCCGACGTCGATGACGCCGGCCGCGACCATGTTGGCCACCATGTGCGAGGCCTGCTGCGAGGAGCCGCACTGGCAGTCGACGGTCGTCGCGGCGGTCTCGTACGGCAGGCCCACGGTCAGCCAGGCCGTGCGCGCGGGGTTCATGGACTGCTCGCCGGCGTGGGTCACCGTGCCGCCGACGATCTGCTCGACCGCGTCGGCGGGGATGCCGGTGCGGCCCAGGAGTTCACGGTAGGTCTCGCCCAGGAGATAGGCGGGGTGCAGGTTGGCGAGCGCTCCGCCGCGCCTGCCGATCGGGGTGCGTACGGCTTCGACGATCACGGGTTCCGCGGCCATGGGGGATCCTCTCCTCCGGTACCCGCGCGGCGCGGGGGCGTCCCGGCCGGCCCCGCCACGCTGAACTAGTACGTGTTCTAGTTCTGAGTGCAGTCTGCTGACAGGGCGTCCTCAACCGCAAGGGTCGTGCACACAATTCGAGGTGTCGTACCCCTTGCCTCTTGTAGAACCCGTTACTACCTTCACGGCAAACCTGATGGTCCGTCAGAAAACCGGCTGGAGTGAGTCCCCATGCCCTGTCCAGCTCTCCCCGACGGGTTCGACTTCACCGACCCCGATCTGCTGCACGCCCGTGTGCCCCTGCCGGAGTTCGCCGAGCTGCGCCGCGCCGAACCGGTCCGCTGGATCGCCCAGCCGGGCAACGTCGCCGGTTTCCAGGACGAGGGGTACTGGGCCGTCACCCGGCACGCGGACGTCAAGTACGTCTCCACGCACCCCGAGTTGTTCTCCTCGTACCTCAACACGGCGATCATCCGCTTCCACGAGACCATGCAGCGCGACGCGATCGACGCCCAGCGGCTGATCCTGCTCAACATGGACCCGCCGGAGCACACCCGGGTGCGCCAGATCGTGCAGCGCGTCTTCACGCCCCGGGCCATCCGGGCGCTGGAGGAACGGCTGCGCGAGCGGGCGCAGGCCATCGCCGCGCAGGCCCGCGCCCGCTCCGGTCCCTTCGACTTCGTCACCGACGTCGCCTGCGAACTGCCCCTCCAGGCCATCGCCGAGCTCATCGGCATCCCGCAGGACGACCGGGCGAAGATCTTCGACTGGTCCAACAAGATGATCGCGTACGACGACCCGGAGTACGCGATCACCGAGGAGATCGGCGCGCAGTCGGCCGCCGAGCTGATCGCGTACGCGATGAACATGGCCGCGGAGCGCAAGCAGTGCCCGGCGAGGGACATCGTGACCACGCTGGTGGCGGCGGAGGACGAGGGGAACCTGAACTCCGACGAGTTCGGCTTCTTCGTGCTGATGCTGTCCGTCGCGGGCAACGAGACGACCCGCAACGCCATCACCCACGGCATGCACGCCTTCCTCACCCACCCCGAGGCGTGGGAGCTGTACAAGAGGGAGCGGCCGGAGACGGCGGCCGAGGAGATCGTGCGCTGGGCGACCCCGGTCAACGCCTTCCAGCGCACCGCCACCCAGGACGTGGAACTGGGCGGCAAGCAGATCAGGAAGGGCGACCGGGTCGGCATCTTCTACGCGGCCGCCAACCACGACCCCGAGGTCTTCACCGACCCCGACACCTTCGACATCCTGCGCGACCCCAACCCCCACCTCGGCTTCGGCGGCGGAGGCCCGCACTACTGCCTCGGCAAGTCCCTGGCGGTCCTGGAGATCGACCTGATCTTCAACGCCATCGCCGACGCCCTGCCGGACCTGACTCTGGTCGAGGACCCGGACCGGCTGCGTTCCTCGTGGATCAACGGCGTCAAGCACCTTCAGGTGCGGGCGGGCTGACGATCTCGGGCCGGCGGCCTCCCGGAGCCGCCGGCCCGTCCCGCGGGTCTCGAGGGAGGCAGGAACATCCCCCCTACGCCCCGTTCCTGCCTCCCCCGAGACCGGCGGCAACGGCCTCGTGAGGCGGATCGGCGCTGAGCGCCACGGCCGTACGCGCCCGCGGTCCCTGCAGCAGGTACGTCAGCCCGAAACCGGCGCCGACGACAGCCGCGCCGCCCACCGCGTCCAGCACCCAGTGGTTGCCGGTCGCGACGATCGCGGAGACCGTGAAGAACGGGTGCAGCAGGCCGAGCGCCTTCATCCACCACTTCGGCGCCATGACCGCGATCACCACGCCGCACCACAGCGACCACCCGAAGTGCAGCGAGGGCATCGCCGCGTACTGGTTGGTGAGGGCGGTCAGGGTGCCGTAGTCCGGCTTGGAGAAGTCCTGGACGCCGTGGACGGTGTCGATGATGCCGAGGCCGGGCAGCAGGCGCGGCGGGGCCAGGGGGTAGAGCCAGAAGCCGACCAGGGCGAGGAGGGTGGCGAAGCCGAGGGCCGAGCGGGCCCAGCGGTAGTCCACCGGGCGGCGCCAGTACAGGACGGCGAGGACGGTCAGCGGCACCACGAAGTGGAACGACTCGTAGTAGAAGCCGAAGAAGGCGCGCAGCCAGTCGATCTTCGCGACCGCGTGGTTGACGGTGTACTCGATGTCGATGTGCAGGAACCGCTCGATGTCGAGGATCTGGTGTCCGTGCGCCTCGGCGCGCGGTCGCCCGCCCGCGTTGGTGCCGCCGGTCGCCGCGAGTCTGACCTTCTGGTAGGCGGCGTAGGTGACGCGGATCAGGAGCAGTTCCAGCAGGAGGTTCGGGCGGCTCAGGACCCGGCGCAGCTGGGGCACCAGCGGCACGCGCCGGAGCCGCGCCGGGGCCGGCTCCGCGTACTCGGTCGGGATCGGCGACTGGTAGTAGGGCGAGGTGCGCGACAGGAACGGGACCACGGTCGCCGCGGCGAGGGCCGCGAGCAGGACGACGTTGTCGCGCAGGGGGTCCATCGCCGACATGTTCGGCAGCATCATCTTCGCGGGCAGCGTCATCACCAGGACGACGGCGACCGGCCAGACGTACCGGTCCGAGGCCCGTTTGCCGACCCGGCCGACGACCGCGAGCAGCACCCAGAGCAGCTGGTGCTGCCAGGTGGTCGGGGACACGGCGATCGCCGCGCAGCCGGTGACGGCGACGGCGAGCAGCAGCTGGCCGTCGCGGGCGTAGCGGACGGCCCGGCGGACGCCGAGGACGGCGACGGCGGTGCCGAGCGCGAAGAAGAGGGCGATCTCCAGGGGGCCTGTGAGGTCCAGGCGGAGCAGGGCGCCGTGCAGGGACTGGTTGGCGAGGTCGTCCGCCTTGCCGCCCAGGCCGGTGCCGGCCATGTGGTGCACCCAGTAGGTGTACGAGTCGTGCGGCAGCGCCGCCCAGGCCAGCGCGGTCGCCGCGGCGAAGGTGAGTCCGGCGGACACGGCGGCCCGGCGGCGGCCGGTGAACCACAGCAGCGGGGCGAAGAGCAGCACGGTCGGCTGGAGGGCGGCGGCGAGGCCGATCAGCAGGCCGCTGGTGCGCTGACCCCGGACGACGAAGCAGCCGACCAGCACGAGCAGCACCGGCAGGATGCTGATCTGCCCGAGCCAGAGGGCGTTGCGCACCGGCAGGGAGAGCATCAGCAGGCTGATCGCGACCGGCGCGGCGAGCTGGGAGGTGCGGCGGCTGACGGGCTGGGGCAGGGCGCGGGCGGCGACCAGGCCGAGGGCGACCACCAGCAGCAGGGTGCCGAAGGTCCAGCCCCAGCCGAGGGCCTGTTCGGCCGCGCGGGTGAGCGGCTTGAGGACGAGGCCGCCGAAGGGGGTGCCGGTGAACTGGGTGGAGTCGTACAGCGACCCCTTGACGTGCAGGACGCCGTTCGGGCCGACCCAGGTCTCCAGATCCGTCAGCCGCTCGCCCCTGGGCGTGCTGAGGACGACGGCCACCTGGCGGACGGCGAGGACCGCCGCGACCAGCCACAGGCCCAGGCGGGCCGCGCGCAGGCGTCCCCTGACCACGTCGGCAGCCGTCGCCTTGAGGGCTTCTGCCGGTCGCCCGCCATGCTCCACGTTCGCCACGCCTCGTCGGCCTCCCGCCCCATTGTTTCTTTCAGCCCCCTGAGGAAGACGCAGGCTACCCCGGCTTCACCTGTCGTCCGACCTCCTCTTGTCTGGATGACGATAGACCGCGGGGGGTGGGGTTGCTCAGGGGGGAGCGAGATGGATCACAGGTAAAGCCCGCGAAAAGGTCGGGACGGCGGGCGGACACACCTGCGTAGCCGCTATTTAGATGCACCGTGCAACGACTTGCGTACGACCCGTGAGGGCGACACGTGCGCCTATGGTCGCTCTTCGGCCCGCCGCCGACGCCGCCGCGTGGGCCCTGCCGCTGTCCCCTACGAAAGGCAGGCGAGCGAAGTCTTGGCCACCGCCACAGCCGCCGTCCCGTCCGCACCCACCCGATCCCGTGAGGTCACCGCCACCGAGCCCGCCCTGGTCCGCCGTGCCGTGAAGGCCGCCGCGCTGGGCAACGCGATGGAGTGGTTCGACTTCGGCGTCTACAGCTACATCGCGGTGACGCTGGGCAAGGTGTTCTTCCCGTCCGGCAACCCGACCGCCCAGCTGCTGTCGACCTTCGGCGCCTTCGCCGCGGCCTTCCTGGTACGGCCGCTGGGCGGCATGGTCTTCGGGCCGCTCGGCGACCGGATCGGGCGGCAGAAGGTCCTCGCCGTGACGATGATCATGATGGCGGCGGGCACGTTCGCGATCGGCCTGATCCCGTCGTACGCGACGATCGGCGTGGGGGCGCCGCTGCTGCTCCTGCTGGCCCGGCTGGTGCAGGGCTTCTCCACCGGCGGCGAGTACGCGGGCGCGTCGACCTTCATCGCCGAGTACGCGCCGGACAAGCGGCGCGGGTTCCTGGGCAGCTGGCTGGAGTTCGGCACGCTGGCCGGCTACATCGGCGGCGCGGGCCTGGTCACGCTGATGACGGCCCTGCTCTCCACGCACGACCTGGTGGCCTGGGGCTGGCGCGTCCCGTTCCTGATCGCGGGCCCGATGGGCATCATCGGCCTCTACCTGCGCATGCGCCTGGAGGAGACCCCGGCCTTCGCCGCCGAGGTCGCCAAGACCGAGTCCAACCGCCCCAAGGTCCCCCTCCGCGAGATGATCACGACCCAGTGGAGGGCCCTCCTCCTCTGCGTCGGCCTGGTGCTGGTCTTCAACGTCACCGACTACATGCTGCTGTCGTACATGCCGAGCTACCTCACCAGTGAGCTCCACTACGACGAGACGCACGGCCTGCTCGTCGTCCTCGCGGTGATGGCCCTGATGATGATCGTCCAGCCCTTCGCGGGCGCCCTCACCGACCGCGTGGGCCGCCGCCCGGTCATCGCCGCCGGCTGCGCGGGCTTCCTGGCCCTCTCCATCCCGGCCCTGCTCCTGATCCGCCAGGGCAGCCTCGCCGCGGTCGGCCTCGGCATGGGCGCCCTCGGCCTCCTCCTGGTCTGCTTCACCGCCGCGATGCCGTCCGCCCTCCCGGCCCTCTTCCCCACCCGCGTCCGCTACGGCTCCCTCTCCATCGGCTTCAACATCTCGGTCTCCCTCTTCGGCGGCACGACCCCCCTGGCGGTCACGGCCCTGATCAGCACGACGGGCAACATGATGATGCCGGCTTACTACATGATGGCGGCGGCGGTGATCGGCGGAATCGCGGCCTGGTTCATGACGGAGTCAGCGGGCCGGCCCCTGCCTGGTTCGGCGCCGTCGGTGGAGCAGTAAGCCACAATCCCCGACGGCCGATCACTTCATGTGACCGCCACCGGACAGGTGATCAAGAAGGGCACCGCCCGCGACCCGCAACGGCGCCCGACAACCCTCGGAATCACCTGACCAATCAGACGAATCGACTACACGCAAAGACCCTGCGGCTCCGCGTGGCCCGAAACCGCCGTTGGCGACTTCCGTCAGCAGACGTACGAGCAGTGGGGGCAGGGGGTACCCGCAGGCGGCCTCGGTCTCGGCGACAGCTTCACGCGTCGCAGGGCGAGGAACGTCGCGATGGAAGACGTCGTTGCGGATCGCCTCCACCAGTTCGTCTTCGGTCACGACCGCAGTGTAAATCGACGCTCTGACAGAGCATCGCGACGCAATGAGCGCTAGCTTGCAGCTCGGAGCCTTGCCACGGCTTTCACCATCGCCCGGTCCAGCAGGGTCCGATCGAACTCGCTCGCCTTTGACGACGAGAGCAACGTCCCTTGTATCTGGATGACACTGTTTCCGACCTGTACAACTGCCAGCACATTGCTGGATGCGTCTCCGCCACTGCTCGCAGGCCATTCGATTCCGGCACTTGAATCGCCCACCCTGGGAACTATGAGAGATTTCGGTTCGGATATTGCGGCGCCGTTCGCGCGCCTGCTGGAGACGGCCCGGCATGTCGAACCGGCGGCCGCGACGTCAGACACGACCTCGGCTGCCACACCCCTCGGATAGGCGGCCACGGTCTCCTCCAGCAAGGACGCACCGCCCGGTCCGACCATGCCGATCTCAGCCCAAGCGTCGGCTGTTGGCGCCTTTACCCCGTAGCCGATCGCACTGAGCAACCGTGCGCACGGCTGTGAGTCCGCATTCGTGATGATTCCAAACGGACCACTGATGGGAGGCTCGTCGCTGACCACGCTGTGCCGGGCACTGAACACACCGCCGGGATTGGTGCCCCCTTGGTCATCCACCATGAACGGACCGTGCGGCAGGTCACCTGCGTGGAGGAGTCCCGCTTTGAGCGTGGCCAAGGAAAGCGACCGCGTCGCCGCCGTGGATGTCGAAGCTGAAGCGGACGGCGCTGAAATGACTTTCGATCCACTAGATTCGCTACTGAGGGACGTTGATGAACCACAAGCAGAAAGAGTCCCGATGAACGAGAGGGCGGCCACAAAAACAGCCAGCTTTGAATTAATCATAATCCGATCCCCATAAAGGTCCCATGATTCGAACCTAGGTCACCCTTGAGTCCAGCAAGGTCACCAACATCTGTCACCTGAACCGATAAAAAGCTCAGCTGGACCCGCGGCGTAATGCATTTCTCTTTTTTCTAAGTTCAGAGCCGACATTTTAATAGTTCGCGGGGCACCCTCACTTTTTCGATACTGTCGAAATACCCCCTGTCGCGAGGGAGAATAGCCGAACAAAAGCTTTCCGAACATCGGAGTCTCGATCAAGGCGCTCTAGCGATTCGAATCTCGCGGGTTCGAGATCGATGGTAGTCATTCCTCCTGCACTAGTGCTATCCATGGTCGAGAATAGCAAAAGGCATCGATATGCCTGCACGACCCCTGCTCTTTCCTCGCGCATCAGCGACTGCAGGAATACGGGCTCTTCCTTTACTTGACTGCGGAGTGCTTCGATTGAGCTCCATCGCGTCGCCCAGCCGCGCGCCTCCGCCGCCAACTGGATCTCGAGTAGCGTACCGAAGTCCAGTCGGCATACCCGGAAGTCAGGGTCGGTTGAATAAATCATGGGCATCGGAGCGCTACTCTCCACCGTAGACATCAATGCGAATTGGCGCACAGCAAGGGACATAACGGGCAACCAGCCGCACACGGCGACGCCGTCACACCGCTGAAGAATCGAGGTTGAGGCTGTTTTATCGACGAGTCCCTGACCAGGAGCCTGTCTCATTGCGGAGATAAGGAGGAACACACCATCGCGGCCGATTGAACCAAGCGACGGAGAGTTGAAGCACCACGCCAACAACAAATATTGCCATGAGGCTTAGTCCGACCAGCAGCACGGCCACCCCTTGTGCTGCGGTGCCAGTCATGACGAAAGGGAACCCCAGAGCCATGGCAGCCAAGCCGCCTGCGAAGGGAATCCAGCCTCTGACCAGGCCTCGACGTGTCTCCGGCTTGAAGCCGGAGACCGAAACCTGCTGAACTATCTGATTAAAGTACTGCGGATCTCGCCAAAGTTTCCATGCTCGCCACAGCGCAAACACCGCCGAACCCAGCCAGAAGACCAGAATAACGAATCCCAAGGCCGTCAGCCTCTTCCGCTAGAGTTACCCAAAGGCTTTTACTATGCCATTGTTGACATAGCTGCTCGTAAAGATCGCGACTCCGGCACCGACAACCCCGCCGACAGCAGCGCCTATGTCCGGCG
>NZ_JAKWBE010000055.1 GCF_022513565.1 Streptomyces gilvus
CCAGAAGTTCCAGGCCAAGCGCGTGGGAGCCCACATCACCTACACCCGCTCGGGCCACGACGTCCCGTCGATCAGCCCGACAGCGGTCGACCGAGCCATCGTCGCCGCCGCCGACTCCGTACGCTGACCGCCCCCTGGGGCGGACCGCACCTCCGGGCGCGGCCCGCCCTCAACAACCGCGGCTCAGGAGCCCTTGGCCGCTCCGGTCTGGCCTGGATCGGCGTGCTCTGCCCCCTCAGCGCGGCCCTCCAGGCGCGGCGGCCCGGCTGGGTCAGGGCCCGGGGCTCGCCTCTGTCTCCTGGTTTTCCAAGGCGGGCAGACTCTGACAGCACCCGTTCGCCGGGCCGGATCCTGCGTTGGCCCGCCATGGTTGGGCAGCCCTCGTGCCGCGACGGCATCGACCCGTCGCCGTCCGGCACGACTGCATGGACCGGTCGGAGCATCTCACCTGAGGAACGTCGGCCGTTCAGCGCCGGTCGGCGAGAGCGCCTCTGAGGAAGTGGCCGCCCTGCCTGATCGCCGCCACTGTCGGCGGGCTGTCCTGCAGGGGAGTCAGTGACGCGAAGTCGTGCACGGTCCCCAGGTAGCGAGCGGCGGTCACCGGTACGCCGGCCCTCCGCAGCAGGCGGGCGTACTGTTCGCCCTCGTCCCGTACGACGTCCGCCTCCGCTGTCACGATCAGGGCGGGAGGCAGCCCCGCCAGGTCCGCCGTGGTTGCTCGCATCGGCGAGGCCGTGGGCTCGGCGAGTTCGCTCGCGTCGTCGCTGTACTGGTCCCAGTACCAGTCCAGAGCCTCACGCGTGAGCAGGTAACCGGAATCGAACTCGTCCCGCGACGGGGTGTCGGAGTGCGGGTCGGTCATCGGGTAGTACAGCAGCTGGGCGCGGATGCGGGGGCCGCCCCGCTGCTTGGCCATCATGGTGAGAGCCGTGGCCATGGTCGCGCCGGCGCAGTCCCCGGCCAGCGCGAGCCTGCGGCCGTCCAGATCCAGGGCCTCGGCCTGCTCCAGCACCGAGGTCAGGACGGCGTACGACTCCTCCAGCGCGACCGGGTAACGGGCCTCCGGGGTCCGGCTGTACTCGGGCACCACGAAGGCGGCGCCGGTCTCGGCCGTCAGCTTGCCTATCAGGTGCGCGTGGGTCCGGGTATCGCCCAGCATCCACCGTCCGCCGTGCAGGTACAGGACGACGGGAAGCGGGCCGGTCGGCCGCGTCGGCCGGAACAACCAGAAGCCGACGAGCCCGCAGGGACCCACCGGCGCCACCCGGAACTCGGCGTCCAGACCGAAGTCGTCGAAGGCGTGTCCCTGGATCTCCAGCAGTGCCTGCCGTCCGTCGGCCGGTCCGAGCTGGTGCAGGTAGGGCGGGGCGGCGCAGGCGTCGACGAGCCGCTGCACGAGGGGATCGAGGACGACAGCAGGGCGTTCTGACCCGCCCCGGCTCCCTGCGGGTTCGGAGTTCAACGGCTCACATGTCCTTCCCTCGTCACGACCGGCCGTCCGCCGGACGGTCACCGCCCCTCCCCTACCCGAAGGGACTGCGGCAATTCCGCAGCAGCGTCCCTTGCGGTCTGCCCCGCCGTGGGATCACAGATCGTCGAACAGATCGCGGAGCTGGTTGCGGCTGCTGACACCCAGCTTCGGATAGACGTTGTAGAGGTGGGTGCTCACCGTGCGCGGGGAGAGCATCAGTTGCTCCGCTATCTCCCGGTTGCGCAGCCCCCGTGCCGCCATCCTCACGATCTGGCGCTGCTGGGCGGTCAGTTCTGCCAGCGGGTCGGCCTGGGCTGGGGCGGCGGCCACGCCGCTCGCCCGCAACTCGGCGCGCGCCTCCTCGGCCAGACCGGAGGCGCCGAGCCGGGTGAACGTCTCCAGCGCCGTGGCCAGGAGGGGACGGGCGTCCAGGGGGCGCCGCCGTCTGCGCAGCCACTGCGCGTAGTGGAGCCGCGCCTGCCCCCGGGCGAGTGGCCACTGATCGCCCACCGGGTTCACCGTGGCGAGCCGGAAGTGGTGTTCGGTGTCCTTCGGGTCGCCGGTCAGCGCGGCGGCATGGTGCATCAGCAGCGTCATCCGGATCGTCGGGCGCTCACCCGTCGCGGCGCGCACCGCGTCGAGGACGTGTGCCGCCTCCTCCTGGCGGCCCGTCCGCTGGGCGGCCGCGGCGAGATCGGCGACCGAGCGGAGGGACAGGAAGTAGTGCAGCGCTGTCCCGTCCTCGCCGAACAGGGACCGGAAGTGCCGGAACGCGGCGTCGAAGTCGCCGGCCGCCATGGCAGAGGTACCGGCGGCCCGCAGGAGTCGCGCGTGGGTGGCGCGGTTCTCCTCCAGTGCGACTGCCGTCCATGCCTGGTCCGCCGGCATGGACCCGGGCTCGCCGCGCAGGGCCCGCAGGGTCGCCCGCAGCGCCTCGATGTCGATCTGCAGGTGCCTCCATTTGTGAACCGCCGCCAGCGCCGCGGCCTGCTCCAGGTACTGGTCGGCCTCCACCCACCGTCCGGCGTCGATCAGCGTCGCGGCCATCGGCATGAGCGTGGGCGCGGCGGAGCCCATGGCACCGTACGCGTTGAGCACGGGGTGGACCCGCCGGAAGGACTCGAGGCACAGATCGGACTCGTCGGCGTAGAAGGCCACCCCGCCGACGGCGAGCAGCCGGGTCATCTCCGCGACATCGAGCGACGGCTCCGGCGAGCCCTGCCGCCTCCGGATGCCCCGCAACAACTCGGGGGCACCGGTCGGTTCGGCTGCGGCCCCGGTCACGGCCAGCACCGCATCGGTGGCGTCGGTCGTCTTCAGCTGGGCGTAGTCGCTGCCGTGTTTGCCGACCTCCACCTCCTTCAGCAGCGCGGCCAGCGGGTGCCTGACCTCGGGCAGGCCGGACTGGAACGCGACTGCACCGAGCACGCTGGTCAGAGCAAACCTCGTCATGGCGTCCCTGGGCGGATTCGGCTCCAGTGCGCTCATCAGCACCTGGAACCCCTCGCGCTGTTGACCGAACAGCGACAGGGCCATGCCCGCGGCATTGGCCGCCATGCCCAACAGGTCCCGGTCCTCGGTCAGCGCGGTGATCTTGCCGTAGAGGTCGCCGACCCAGGAGGGGTCGCCGGCGTTCTGGGCGGCCCTCAGCGCCTTAGCGTAGCGGCGCGCCCGGTCGGCGGTCGTGGGACTGCACTCGGCGGACCGTTGCAGGGCCTCGGCCGCCGCGAAGAACCCGCCGCGCCGCTCGGCGAGTTCGGCGGTGTCCTCCAGGGCCGCGGCCACGGACTCGTCCTGGCCGATGCATGCTGCGGCCAGGTGCCAGGCGCGGCGCGCCGGGTCGGCCGTGAGGGCCGCGGCCAGGTCCCGGTGCACCTGCTGCCGGAGATAGGCGGGCGCCGTGTGATAGGAACCCGCGCGGGCCAGCGGGTGGCGGAAGACCACCTGCCCGTCCGCCACGGTCACGAGGCCGGCCTCCTCGGCCGGGGCCCACGCCGAGAGATCCGGCCCGGCACCCGCGGCCGACATGATCGTCGCGAGGTCTTCGTACTGCGACGCCGCCGCGTAAAGGACCAGTCGCCGGGTCGTTTCCGGCAGCCCGCGCAGACGGGCGGCGTACAGCTGATGGATACGCTCGGTCTGCGGCAGTCCGCCGCCGGGCAGTACGCCCGCGCCCCCCGTACCGGCCGCGCGGCACAGTTCGATGATGGCCAGCGGATTTCCGTCGGCCTGCCGCAGCAGTTCGATCCGCGTGCGGCCGGTGGGAACGTGCGGCTGTGCGTCCACGAGTTCGGCCGCGGCCCGTTCGGACAACGGGCCCAACAGCACTGCGGACACGGCCTCCGGAACCCCCTCGGGAGGTGTCTGCCCGCGTGCTGCCAGCAGCACTGGCACGTCGGCGGCGGTGAGGCGTCGTATCACGAAACTGAGCACTTCGAGGGAGTCCCGGTCGAAGTGCTGGACGTCGTCGATCGCCAGCAGGACACGCTGCCGGCGGGAGACTTCGGTCAGGAGCGTCAGGACCGCGACACGCAGCAGCGTGGGGTCGGACGGTCCCTGCGCGGGAGCGATGCCGAACGCCGTCTCGAGTGCCTTGCGCAGATGGTCGGCCAGCGTGGCGGCCTCGTGCAGAACGGGGAGAAGCAACTGGTGCAGGGACGCGAAGGACTGTCGCGACTCGGCCTCCGTGCCCTGGCACGCCAGCACGAGCGCCCCGCCATCCCGTGCGTGGTCGACGGCGACGGCCAGCAGCCGCGACTTGCCCGTGCCGGCCTCGCCGAGCAGGATCAGCATCCGCGGCTCGCCACTACCCTCGACGATCTGAAGAAGGCAGGCGATCTCGGCTTGTCGGCCCAAGGGGGCCACATGCGTTTCGAACGAGTGCATGGTGCTGGTGCCTAGCCCCCGTGCCGGGCCACGGTCGCCACGTCCGCGCAGGGTATCCGGGGAGCATCCTTGAGCGGTTCGGCCATGATGTTCTCCCCTGTCCCCGTGTGCGCCCACCCCTGCCGGTCACAACACGCGCGAGGCAGATGGCAGACATTTTGCCATCCTTCTGGTGCGGGGTAGCCCTGTCCCAAGAGCGCGGAGCCCGCGTCCGGCGGACATCTCGGGACCCCGCAGCCCCTGAAGGGGTGTTGTCGGGGACATCAGTGACGGCGAGCGGGAGTGCCGTCCGCTGCTCAGGTGTGTCGAGCGCTCGCCTGCCATTCCCGCGGTGACATGCCGTACGCGGCGCGAAAAACCCGGGAGAAGTGGGAAGCGCTCACAAAACCCCAGCGTTGCGCCACTGCCGACACAGCCTGTGTCGCCCCCGAAGGCCGTGACAGATCACGTCGGCACCTCTCCAGGCGCTCGCGGTGGATCCAACGGCCTACCGTGATCCCTTCCGAGCTGAAGAGTTTGTGGAGGTACCGAACCGATATGTGGTGCGCGACCGCAATCCTCTCGGGCGAGAGATCGGGGTCGGCCAGGTGCCGAAGAACGTACTCCTTGACTCGCGCCAGCATGCCCCGGGCGATCTCCGAAGCCTGGGGGTCCAGCCGGCCCTGGCGTTCACGCAACAGCACCGCCAGCAGATCCACGGCCGTCATGGCGAGTTGCCGGCCCGTGTAGGGGTCGAATCCGGCCGCCTGGTCGGCCAGACGTGCCAGATACCCGGCAATGAGTCCGGACGTACCGGAATGGCTGCTGAACAGAGTCCCGGTAATCGTCTGCAGATCGGCGTCCGACATACCCAGCTCCTTCTTCGGCACACCGAACCAGGTGAAGCGGAAGTCGTCGGGATGCTCTCTCCTGAAGGGCCGGCCCGTGTCACAGCAGCTGAAGGCCCCGGGCTTGACCAGAACGTCGCGTCCGCCCTGAGTGAGCCGCGCCGTACCTCGCTGCTGCAGGGTGACGGTCATGTACTCCTCTCCGCCCTTGGCGATCAGGCGTCTGTGCCGCGAAACCGTCTGGGGGCCGGCCTCGACCACGGAGATCTGCAAGGGCCCGAGCCGGTCGCTGCTGATCGTCCCCACCGACGGTTCACGCTCATGAAGCGTCACGTCCAACGGGATGAATGTGCTGGAGACGAGGCTGTGCCAGTAGTCCGCCCGTTCGGCAGGCGAGAACGGCACCGTGGAGAGTACGACGGACATCATGACTCCTCGTCAGGGTCATTGCGGGCGTTCCTTCTCGAGCGTCGGAGCAGAAGAAGGAACGCGCCGACCGGGCTGAGGCGCCCGGAGCGGACAGGTTGGGAGGCCCTGGCAGGACAACGGTGTCGACTGTCTCCTGCATCCACTCTCCGGTCCGCGGCCGCCGGTGCCATCCGTCATGTGACGTACGGTCCGTGCCGTCCTCCAGTTCACAGCGCCGCGATGGCGCAAGTGACGATCGGCCGGCCTACGAGGCGTTCGGCACCAGACTGGTGAAGGCGGCCTGGCGATGAGCAAACCGCGGGCTTTTCCGATGCCGGGGGCAAGGCGGTTGTATGTGGGCCGCGCCTGGACCCGTGGCAACTCGGCCGCTGCCTGGCTGATGACCGCAGCGCCGTAAGAGCGGCCCAAGAGCACGATCGGTCCCGGGACACCGTCCAGGACGCTTCGGATGCAGGCGGCGTCGCTCGCCGGCTCGCGCAACGGCAGTGATGGTGCCAGTACATGGCGTCCCTGCCGCTGGAGCCGCCCGCCGACAGTGCTCCCGCTGGGGTTGTCGGCGAGCGGGCCGTGAATCAGGACAATGGGGCGGGAGCGAGTCGGCCGACCGGTCGTCCGCCACTGATGTGGCCGCGCGGTGGGTGGTGGAAGGCGCCGCCCGTCAACGCGGGAGGTCGGGGTCGATCCGCTGCCTGTGCCGGCAGCGAGTGCCGCCAGAGAAGGGGACTGAGCGGCAGATCAGGCGGGGCCGGCGAAGGCACCTGCCCTGTCGGTGCACCAACTGTGGCCCGTCCGCGCCGACGAGGGGGTGATGGACGTCTCCGAGAGCCTCGCGCAGCAGTAGGCCGGGACACGTCCCTGCATGGCACTTCCAGGCCAGCAGCGGTGCGCTCGAGGACAACAGGCGTCGAGATGCTCGCCCTAGCGTGACGGCATCCCTGCCGCGACCGCCCCTCTCATCGAGACGGAGCGTGGTCCTGCGCGGCCAGTCACTCCGAACGAAGGAAACGAGACCTTGCCGTACATAACAGTGGGCCAGGAGAACTCCACCACCATCGACCTCTACTACGAGGACCACGGAACCGGTCAGCCGGTCGTCCTCATCCACGGCTTCCCGCTCGACGGCCACTCCTGGGAGCGGCAGAGCGCCGCGCTGCTCGACGCGGGCTACCGCGTGATCACCTACGACCGCCGCGGCTTCGGCCAGTCCAGTCAGCCGACGACCGGCTACGACTACGACACCTTCGCCGCCGACCTCAACACCGTGATCGAGACCCTCGACGTCACCGACGCCGTCCTGGTCGGTTTCTCGATGGGCACCGGAGAGGTCGCCCGGTACGTGTCCGCCTACGGCACCGCCCGGGTCGCCAAGGTCGCCTTTCTCGCCTCGCTGGAACCCTGCCTGCTCAAGACCGACGACAACCCGGACGGAGTCGCCCCGAAGGAGTTCTTCGACGGCGTCGTCGCGGCGGTCAAAGCGGACCGCTACGCCTACTACACGGCCTTCTACCAGGACTTCTACAACCTGGACGAGAACCTGGGCACCCGGATCAGCGAGGAGGCCGTCCGGCACAGCTGGGACACCGCCGCGGGTGGCGGCTTCTTCGCGGCCGCTGCGGCGCCGTCGACCTGGTACACCGACTTCCGCGCCGACATTCCGGCCGTTGACGTGCCCGCCCTGATCCTGCACGGCACGGGCGACCGCATCCTGCCCGTCGAGGGAACCGCACGCCCCTTCCACAAGGCACTCCCGTCCGCCGACTACGTCGAGATCGAGGGCGCCCCGCACGGACTGCTGTGGACCCACGCCGAGGAGGTCAACACCGCGCTCCTCGCCTTCCTGGCGAAGTGATCCCCGGCCGCAGGCCCGCCCGACGGGCCTGCGGATCGATGCTGTCGTCGGGATCCGTGGGAACGCGGATCCCGACAGCGCCCTGGCCCACCCCGGGCCGACGCGCACAGGGCCCCACGCAACTGACGGCCGTTCAGAACGTGCGTCATTCGTGCGTCAGGAATCGCCGCGGCACGGCAACCCTGGCAAACAGGGGAAACAGCCGACCGTCCCAAGAAATAGCAGGTCAGACGCCCTATCGGATGGGCTCCAGAATGGCGGCACACTCCACGTGTGAGGTCATCGGAAAGATGTCGGCATGAGCGAATCAAGGAAAAGACCAGGTCACAGCCCCTTTCTCGCCACATTGCTCTGCGTGCGGGCGTCCAGAGCGTCAAACGAGCGTAAACGGCCGACAGCCCGTCCCTGCCGCTCAGAGCGGAAGAGGCTACGACAACCAGCTCACCGGCAGGACCCGCCTCGGCTCACTCCGGACGCCAGCACTCACATCGGGCGTCACTGCGGGCAGTCCGTGCCACTCAGGGCGGAACAGACGAGTCGTGGCCCGCGGGCGTCCTCGCGGACTTGATCCCCGGTGTCACCCTCACGCAGGTCTTGCAGAGGGGGGCGGGACAGACAGGAGCAGGGATGGGGGGATGAAGCGGTACGAACACGGCACCTTCGTGGACCTTGAAGCGTAGAGAACTCCGTGATCCACAGAAGCCGCCGTGTTCGCCTGCTCCCGGAGCCCGCCGCCGACGTCGACCAACCCAAGATCGGGCGAGCCAGGCAAACGCCGGAGCCTGGCCACAAGCGGGTCCTGTCAGCCGGATGAAGGGTGACGCGGGCGGGTACGCCTCAGCGCGTCAGGACATATTGGCCCAGAAATTCGCCAGGCCGTCACTTCCCGGCACAGTGAAGTTCCGGGAGATCGAGATTCCGCTGGTGCAGTCGGTACTGGTGAAGGTGATCAGATTCAGCGGGGCGCCATCCAGCAAGTCGAAATGACCATCCACCCAGCCGGTGCCGTCGGAGAGCGTTCGGCAGACTGCGAAGGAGCCGCCCGTAGGATTGGTGGTGTTGATGTACACAGAGTGGATCGCGCTCGGCTTGTACACCATCAGGTGATGGAGCGGGAGGGCCGCTGATGCGGTGGGTGCTGTGCTGACAAGGAGGGCAGCGGTTCCTGCGACCGCAGCAGCCGCTCCCCAAAGGCGTTTCTTCATTTCTTCTCCGGTAGAGGTGTTGATTGAATTCCCTGACTGCCGTGTTTCTTCTGTCGGTACGGGGGCCGTGCAGCCCTGAGGCAGGATGCGTGGGCCGTCACCCCGGAGGGGCCAGCCGACCCGGCGAAGAACCGGCGGAACTTCAAGGACGCATCGAGGCCGGCCGACAGTGGCGACAGTCTCATGTGGCCGCCAGGGCATCCGCCGACCGCAGTGCCCCCTGGGGGCAGCCGCACATGGAGCGCCTCATGAGGTCATATCGGCCCAAAAGTTCGTGAGGCTAGTGTCGTGGACCGGCACAGTGAACCACTTGGACAGGGTGTATCCGGCAGAGCAGTCCGAGCTCGTGAAGGTGATCAAATTCAGCGTCGAACCATCTGGTGCGGGCACTCCCGTGCTATTCCAGACAGGGTCGGTATTGGCCGCGGGCAGTGTGATGCATTTCGTCACAGGGTGGCCATTGAAATCTTCGCCGTTGTAGTAGACGGAGTGGATGTATGAGGCCCTCTTGACCATGACGTTCTTGGAACCGCCGTCGGTGGGGAAGGCTGCTGCCGACGCGCTACCCGCGGCCCCCAGGGCGATTCCGGCGGCGGCCACGGCAGATATGAACAGGTGACGCTTTTTCATGGATCTCTTTCTTGGAGTTGTGCTGGTGCGATGGTGAGCGCACCTCGGAACATGGAGGTGGTGTACGGGTGAACAGCTACTGAACTGATCAAGTCTCGACAGGGTCGTTCGCAGGTCCCGGCGTTTGCCGGCTCGCCCGACCTTGGGTTGGTCAAGCGCCGGCGGTGGACCCCGGGAGCAGGCGAACACGGCTCCTGTGGATCACGGAGTTCTCTACGCTTCAAGATCCACGAAGGTGCCGTGTTCGTCCCACATCATCCCCCATCCCTTCTCCTGTCTGTCCCGCACCCCTTCTGCAAGACCTGCGTGAGGGTGCCCCCGGGATCAACTCCGCGGCACGGTGGCAGAGTTCGAGTCGCTCACCGATCCGCGCGGAAAAAAGGTCGCGGCGGCGTTGCGGCTGTCCGACGAGGCCCGAGGCCCGTTCTCGATCAGCTTGTGGGGTATCTCTCCGGGTTCTGGATCACTTCTGGTGCTGGACTGACGGAGGGTCATTGCCGGTGCCGGGACCGGCCCGAAGACACGCGGCCAGGAGGACGCGCTTCGCCGAGCAGGTCACCGGGCTCACCTTCCGGCACGGCCGACGCAGCACACGATTGCATGCGGTCCCGCAGGCGGTCGCACTGATGCCGGCCGGGCCGACACCCGGCCGGCGAGTCTTCTGCACGCCGCCGCCAGCCGCTCCACGCTCCTGCGGCTGATCCGGACCATGCCCGGCCCGCCGACAACTACGCCGTCTTATCTGGGTGTTGTCGACTTCGCCCTACGGCGGGGCCACGTCTACGGCACCGTCCTGATCGACAGCGAGACCCGCGGGCCGATCGACCTGCCGCCCGACCGCGAGGTCTCGACCCTCGCTCGCCGACTCGCCGAACACCCCCGGCGTCGAGATCATCTGCCGCGACCGGGCCACCGCCTACGCGGAAGGCGCCCGCACGGGCGCCCCGGACGCCACTCATGTGGCCGATCGCCGGCATGTCTGGCACAACCTCGCCGAGGAGGTCGAGCGCTGCGTCAGCCGGCACGCCGCCCACCTGCGCGAACCCGAACCGCCCTCGACACCCCGGGGCTTCGGCCGCCGCCCTCACGGAGTTGGAGAAGATCGCCACGGCGGGCCGCCCGGCCGGCACCGCCCGTCAGTATGCCTCCAGGTAGTCGTCCAGGGCGGCCGGTTCAGCGGTCGTGCCGGACCGGCCTACTTTCTCTCCCATGCCGCGGCCCGCCAGACACAATGGCTTGCCGAGGCCGACGAACAACTGCCGCTGCTCACCCTGCATCTGGCTCCCCATGAGGACGGCCAAGTCCCGCACGGCGACCAGTTCGTCCGGCTGTCCGTCGACCTGGCGACCGGCTCCGCCGGTGCGTTGCTCGCGCTGGCAGCCGCCAGCGCGCGGACGGTGTGGTCACCGCCGGCAGCCGGGATCCCGGCTGCCGGCGAACGTGCCCCGGTTCTCCGGCGGCACGGCAGTCGCGTTCGTCGCGTCGGAACTCACACCCCCGGCGACGAGCTTCGACGACAGTCACGCGCCGGCCCGTGCCTGGGGCGTCGACGGAGCGCCCCTACGGGAGGTCCTGGACCTGGGCGAACGGCAAGGCCGACTGGGTGACCTGCGGGAGGGGACCTTCGCGGCGGGGACCACCCAGGCCGAGAGTCATGACTGGCGGATCGGTCAGCGGGTCGGGCTGCGGCTCGCCGACGGGCCGGACCGTGAAGCTGCGACTCGTCGCCGTCTACGCCCGCGATCTCGCCTTTACCGAGTTTCCGCTGCCCCGTTCCACGGCTCTCGGCCATACCGGCTCACCGTACGCCGAGCTGATCCTCCTCTCCGGGAACATCCAGTCCTGGCCGAAGGAAGCAGGGCAGACGATGTCCTCACGAGCGGCCTACCTGGCCGACTTCAGCCCGCGCAGTCCGCAGGACGACCTGGCCGCCCACCTGATCGTCGCCGTCGTCTCGGGCTACGCGCTGATCGCCGCGGCCAACACCCGCGCTCTCGCCCAGCGTGACCGCCGGACCCACCGCGCCCACCTGTCCCTTCGCGGCCGGTTCGAGGATCGCCACGTACTCCACATGATGCGCTCCGGCAAACAAGTCGAGCCCACCCGGCCGAACGTAATGCATCTATGAAAGTCGCAGGTCAGAGGCTCTTACGAGGGGCTCCAAAATCGCCACGCACTCCACATGATGCGTCATCGGAAACAGATCGAACGCCCGCAGCGTCCGCACCCGGTACCTCCCGTCCCGGAAGTACCCCAGGTCACGGGCGAGCGCAGCGGGGTCGCAGGCGACGTAGGCGATGCGGCGGGCGCCCAGGGACGCGAGGTGTTCGACCGTCTTGCGGCCCGCGCCCGCGCGCGGGGGGTCGAGGACGATGAGGTCGACCTCGGTGATACCGGTGCGGGGCAGGACGGACTCGACCTTGCCCTGCTCGATGCGGACCCGGTCGAAGTCGGCGAGGTTGTGCCGGGCGTCCTCTACGGCGCGCTTGCCGGACTCGATGCCGAGGACCGCTCCCTTCTCGCCGAGCCGGTCGGCGAGGGCGCCCGCGAAGAGGCCCACTCCGCAGTACAGGTCGAGCGCCGTCTCGCCCTTGCGCGGCAGCAGGCCCTGCATGACCGCGGTGACCAGGGTGTCGGCGGCCTTCGGGTGCACCTGCCAGAAACCGCCGCTGCCCACGCGGTAGGTCCGGCCGTCGGCGCGCTCGCGCACGAAGGGGCGGCCGTGGACCCGGTGGATGCCGCCGTCCTTCTCGCCGACCCGCATCACGGAGACCGGCTTGTCCAGTTCGACGATGGGCAGCCGGGCGCCCGGCGTCGGCTCCAGGATGACCTGGCGGTCCTGCGAACCGGTCGCCGCGATCGCGTCGATGGACGCCATGCCGGTCCAGTCCCGCTTCTCGATGCCGAGCTCGCTCACTCCGGCGGCCGCGATCATGCAGTGGTCGATCGGCTCGACCTCGTGCGAGCGGTGCCGGCGCAGGCCCGCGCGCCCGGTCGAGGCGTCGACGGCGTACTGCACGCGCGTGCGCCACTGCGGCACCTCGCCCGCCGGCAGCTTGTCGCCCTCGGCCGGCATCACCGTGCCGTCCCAGCCGGCCTCCTCGGGCGTCAGCCCCGCGAGCCGCCGCAGCTGCTCGGCGACGACCTCGCCCTTCAGCCGGCGCTGCGCCCCCGGCTTGGCGTGCTGCCAGTCGCAGCCGCCGCAGCGGCCCGGACCGGCGTAGGGGCAGGGCGCCTCGATGCGGTCCTTGGACTCCTCCAGCACGGACACGGCGTCCGCGCGCAGGAAGCGGGCCCCCTCCACGCCCTCGGTCACCCGCGCCACGACCCGCTCACCGGGCAGCGCGTGCCGGACGAACAGCACCTGGCCCTCTTCCGTGCGGGCGATGCAGTGCCCGCCGTGGGCGACGGGGCCGACCTCGACCTCGTACTCCGCCCCGACCAGCGACTTCTTCGGTTCTGCCTGCATGGCGGGGTGACTCCAGAGGTGAGAAAGAGAGGTGAGAAAGAGAAGTGCGAAAGAACGGCGGCCGGACAACAGCCCACCAGTCTACGTGGGTGCCGTCCGGCCGTTGACCGGCGAGCGTCAGCCCTGCGGGCCCGAGGTGCCGGAGGTGCCCGAGGGCTCCTTCGCCCGGCCCGCCTGGGCGGGGCCGCGCCGCACCGAACCCGGCGCGTTCCACTCCTGCCGCTTGCGGGCCCGGGCCCGCGCCAGCTCCGAGGACTGCAGCTGGTAGGGCACGGACGTCACCATGATCCCCGGCGTGAACAGCAGCCGGCCCTTCAGCCGCAGCGCGCTCTGGTTGTGCAGCAGGTGCTCGTACCAGTGGCCGACCACGTACTCCGGGATGATCACGGACACCGCGTCCCGCGGGGACTCCTTGCGCAGGCTCTTGACGTACTCGATGATCGGCCGCGTGATCTCGCGGTAGGGCGAGTCCAGCACCTTCAGCGGTACGTCGATCCCGCGCCGTTCCCACTCCTCGCGCAGCGCCTTGGTCTCCGCCGGGTCGACGTTGACGGTGAGCGCCTCCAGCGAGTCCGAGCGCATCAGCTTGGCGTAGGCCAGCGCGCGCAGCGTCGGACGGTGGATCTTTGAGATCAGGACGACGGAGTGGATGCGGGAGGGCCGTACGCTGTCGTCGCTCGGGCCCTCGGGGGCCGCGATCTCCGCGGCGACGCCGTCGTAGTGCTTACGGATGGCGGTCATCGTCGCGTAGAAGATGCACATGCCCAGCAGCGCCACCCAGGCGCCGTGCGTGAACTTGGTGACCAGGACGACGACCAGCACCAGCCCGGTGAAGAAGGCGCCGAAGGTGTTGATGGCCCGCGAGCGCATCATGTGCCGGCGCTTGGCCTGGTCCTTCTCGACCGCGAGGTGGCGGTTCCAGTGCCGGACCATGCCGGTCTGGCTGAGCGTGAAGGACACGAACACGCCGACGATGTAGAGCTGGATCAGCCGCGTGGAGTCGGCGCCGTAGATCACGGTCAGCAGGGTCGCCGCGCCGGCCAGCAGCACGATGCCGTTGGAGAAGGCGAGGCGGTCGCCGCGGGTGTGCAGCTGGCGGGGCAGGTAGCGGTCCTGGGCGAGGATCGAGCCGAGCACCGGGAAGCCGTTGTAGGCCGTGTTGGCGGCCAGGAACAGCACGAGCGCGGTGGCCGCGGCGAGCACCACGAAGAAGAAGCTGCCCTTGCCGAAGACGGCCTCGGCGACCTGGGTGATCACCGGGTTCTGGACGTAGTCGGCGCCGACGCCGACGCCGTGCTTGAGCAGGTCGGTGGCCGGGTTCTCGGCCATGCGGACCTTGGTCGTCAGGGCGAGGACGATGATGCCGCAGAACATGGTGACGGCCAGCAGGCCCATCGCGGCGAGCGTGGTCGCCGCGTTCTTCGACTTCGGCTTGCGGAAGGCCGGCACGCCGTTGGAGATCGCCTCGACACCGGTGAGCGCGGCACAGCCGGAGGAGAAGGCGCGCAGCATCAGGAAGACCAGGGCGAAGCCGGCCAGACCCTGGTGCTCTGCCTTGATCGTGTACTGGGCGGTCGGCGCGCGCATGGTGTCGTTCAGCACCAGTCCGCGGAAGGCGCCCCACGCGATCATGATGAAGACGCCGCCGACGAACACGTACGTCGGGATCGCGAAGAGCTTGCCGGACTCCTTCACGCCGCGCAGGTTCATCAGCGTGAGCAGCACGATCACGGCGACCGCGCACAGCACCTTGTGCTGGACCACGAAGGGGACCGCCGAGCCGAGGTTCTCGATGCCGGAGGCGATCGACACGGCGACGGTCAGGACGTAGTCGACGAGCAGGGCGCTGGCGACGGTGAGACCCGCCTTGGAGCCGAGGTTGGTCGTGGCCACCTCGTAGTCCCCGCCGCCGCTGGGGTAGGCGTGCACGTTCTGCCGGTAGGAGGCGACGACCGTGAACATCAGCACGACGACCGCGAGGGCGATCCAGGGGCTGAAGTGGTACGCCGACACGCCCGCGATGGACAGGACCAGCAGCACCTCTCCGGGGGCGTAGGCCACGGAGGACAGCGGGTCGGAGGCGAAGACGGGGAGGGCGATGCGCTTCGGCAGGAGCGTTTCGCCCAGCCGGTCACTGCGCAGTGCGCGCCCGATCAAGATCCGTTTGGGCACGTCGGTCAGTTTGGACACAACAGAGCATCGTAGGCGTTCGAACGGGTGCTCAACCACCCTCCCCCACTGTCGACACGCTCGAGCGGGGGAGGCCCGCCTTCCATCTGCTCACCGGGTGAAATCCGCAAGCGCTTCCACCGCGGATTCCGCGGGCGGCCCGGCCGCCATGCCTCTATGACAATCCTGACACCCGCGAGTGTGCGGAGCATCGGCCGTCGCCGGGACACCGAGTGACGGCAACCGTGCACAGGGGTGCCGACGTCCTACCGCGCGTGTGTAGCTTGGGCGTCGGTCTGAGACCCTGATGCTGAGCAGTAGTTTTTGGACACCGGAAGGACGGTCGTGCACATCGTCATCATGGGCTGCGGACGAGTGGGTTCCGCTCTGGCCCAGACATTGGAGCAACAGGGGCACACGGTCGCCGTGATCGACCAGGACCCCACCGCCTTCCGCCGTCTCGGCCCCGGGTTCGGCGGCCGCCGCGTCACCGGGGTCGGCTTCGACCAGGACACCCTGCGCGAGGCCGGCATCGAGGAGGCCGGTGCCTTCGCGGCCGTCTCCAGCGGCGACAACTCCAACATCATCTCGGCGCGCGTCGCCCGCGAGATGTTCGGCGTGGAGAACGTGGCGGCCCGGATCTACGACCCCCGCCGCGCGGAGGTCTACCAGCGCCTCGGCATCCCCACCGTGGCCACGGTCCGCTGGACCGCCGACCAGATGCTGCGCCGGCTGCTCCCCTCGGGCGCCGAGCCCCTGTGGCGCGACCCCACCGGCGGTGTCCAGCTCGCCGAGGTGCACACCTCCCCCGCCTGGGTCGGCCACAAGATCAGCAAGCTCCAGGAGGAGACGGGCGTCCGCGTGGCGTTCCTCACGCGGCTCGGCGAGGCGATCCTGCCCACGTCGCAGACGGTGTTGCAGGAGGGCGACCTGGTGCACGTGATGATGCGCACCGACGAGGTCGACAAGGTCGAGGCGTCCTTCGCCAAGGGTCCCGAAGAGGAGGGCGGTCACTGATGAGGGTCGCCATTGCCGGCGCCGGCGCGGTCGGCCGCTCGATCGCGGGCGAACTGCTGGAGAACGGCCACGAGGTCCTGCTCGTGGACAAGACGCCGACCGCCATCTCGGTCGAGCGGGTCCCCCAGGCGGAGTGGCTGCTGGCCGACGCCTGCGAGATCACCTCCCTGGACGAGGCGGCGCTGCAGCGCTGCAACGTCGTGATCGCCGCGACCGGCGACGACAAGGTCAACCTGGTCGTCTCCCTGCTGGCGAAGACGGAGTACGGCGTCCCGCGCGTCGTGGCCCGGGTGAACAACCCGAAGAACGAGTGGCTCTTCAACGAGTCCTGGGGCGTCGACGTGGCGGTCTCCACCCCGCGTCTGATGTCGGCCCTGGTCGAGGAGGCGGTCTCGGTCGGTGACCTGGTGCGTCTGCTGCGCTTCAGCCACGGCGACGCGAACCTGGTGGAGCTGACCCTCCCGGAGGAGTCGGCCCTGGCCGGCACCCAGGTGGGCGACGTGGAATGGCCGGAGGACACCTCCCTGGTCACGATCATCCGCGGCACCCGGGTCCTCACCCCGTCCCGGGACGACTCCCTGGAACCGGGCGACGAGCTGCTGTTCGTCGCCGCGCAGGCCAGGGAGGAGCAGCTGGAGGACCTGCTGTCGGTGCGCCGGGAGGACACGGCGGGCTAGCGGTTTCGGTTACGACGACGAGGGGCGCCCCACGCGCGTGGGGCGCCCCTCGTCGTCGTAACCGCAGACTCGTCGTCGTAACCGCAGACTCG
>NZ_JAKWBE010000056.1 GCF_022513565.1 Streptomyces gilvus
GGTGCCATCACCAGCCGTCAGCTGCTCCTGGAGACCAAGGTCTCGTTCCTGGGCAAGGAGGACACCGACCTGAAGGTCGACCTCGCCCAGGAGTTGGAGCTGGCGGGGATTCTCAACTGGGCGATGGAGGGCATGCGTCGCCTTGAAGCCCAGGGGCACTTCACGGAGCCCGAGGCTGCCAGGGTCACCAGGCAGGAGATGGAGGACAAGGCGAACCCGTTGGGCGTCTTCATCGACGAAGAGGTTGTTCTCGATGAGAGTCTGCTGACCCGCACCCGGGACGTCTTCGACGGGTGGCGAGTGTGGAGCCGCAAGGGCGAGGACACCCGGTCGGCGGAGACGATGTTCGGCAGTGACCTGAAGATCGCGCTCGCAGCCAGGGGTGTGGAGCTCAAGCGGGTTCGTCGGACCGTCGACGGGGAGCGCGACTACTTCTACGTCGGGGTCGGTCTCCGGAACCCCGTTCCCGCCTTCGCCAGGGTCCAGCCGAGGTAGGTCACCGCCGAAGGTGGGTCACTCGGTGTGACCCACCTTCAGCCGAGGTAAGTCATCCCGCAGCCCCGCCACCGCCAGGTGGTGGGGCTGTTGTCCGTTTCCACCGACGCGGCCAGTCGTGACCTACCTCGTGGCCTACCTTGTGACTCACCTCGTGGCAGTGTCCACACGCCTGTTGACCTGGTGATAGACCTACCTGACTTACCTGACCTACCTTTTCTAATGAATCACTCAAAAGGTTAGAGAGAACCTCCCAAACCTCCTATAGAGCTAGTTGGAGCCGTAATAGGGAGAAGGTAGGTCAGGATAGGTCAGGGTAGGGCACGGACGTCGTTGCCCTTGGCCGGCCGCACAGCCATCACCCCTGGCGGAAGCCACCTAGCACGGGCGTCACGACGGCACTCGCTCAACTCCCGCCCTGCGCCCTGCCCTGGTGAGGCATCGGCCTCGCGAGGCGACCGTCCGACCGTGCAGGATGACCCGCATGGGAGAGCAGTGGGGGACAGTCGTGGCCGCCATCATCGCGGCGGTTGCCGCGTTGGTCGGGGTACTGGCTGGCGTGGTCGTGGGGCGACGCGGGGTCACCGACCAGGCGGCGGTGGAGCACGGGCAGTGGCTTCGCGGGCAGCGCCAGGAGGCGTACGTGGCGCTCCTGGAGGCGTGGGACACCGGCGTGAAGCGGTTCAACGAGAGGGTCCAGAACTGGGAGGGCGAGCACTACCACGCGGAGACCTTCGAGGGCGACGGGTGGGAGGAGAGCGAGAAGTCGATCTACATCGAGACCCACGAGATCGCCGAGACGGTGCAGCGAGCGATCGAGCGCGTGGAGCTGCTGGGCCCGAAGAGCGTGGATGACGCCTCCGCTCACCTCGCAGACGCGCTGGGTGCGCTGAGAGACGCCGTCCGCTCAAAGGCGGGTAGCGAGGAGTGGCCCGACTGGGAGGCGTACCGCGAGGCCACAGAGACGGCGGACATGGCACGCCGTGGCTTTCTGACGGCCTCCCGGGAGACGGTGCGCGCGGCCCCGCGGCCGTAGGTCACGGCGGTACCGCAACGCCCGTGCTGCGCCCTGGCCTCAGCCGTGCAAGAAACCGTCGCTCTGACGGTCAGCTCTCGACCGCCGCGCTCACCGCCGGCCTCGCCCGAACGGGACGCTGCGCCCTGGCCGTTGCTGCCTGCCCTCGCAGGCCTGGTGACCCGCTCGCCGCGTCGCCTGCTCGCCCTGGGGTTACAGACACAGGGTCATCGAGAGGGGCCGAGAGGGGCACGAGGCGACTTGATGGTTTTGGTATACCAAGCCACTACGCGTGCAAGGCTTCACCGCTCTCACGGGCTCTCAGGTGGTCTCGCCCCTCACGGCCCTCCTCTCATCCGCTCTCGCCTCTCCTTCGCGCTCGGCGCTCCGTCAGAAGAGCGCCGCCGCCGTGGCAAGCAGCGTGAGGGCCGCGATCACCGCGCCGACCACGCTTATGCGATCGCCGTTGGTCAGCCGCGACCACGTCGACCCCCATTCAACCTCGCCCGTCACCTTGAGGACGGGCTTCATGCTCCGGACCTGCAGCCAGATCTTCAGCAGCTTGTAGACGCCCGTCACGATCGCCACGCTGTAGGCCGCATGGTTGAAGTAGTACCACCCGTCTCGCATCACGTCGGCCGGCAGGTCCAAGATGAACAGGTAGATGCCCACTCCCAGCAAGAGGCTTGCCTGGAGCGCCTCCATGCGCCATTGGATCGGCGCCAGCCAGCCATGCGCCTCGTCCAGGATCTCCCCGAGCCGGTGCATCTGGCCGTGTGTCCAGATGGGATCGGTGGAGCGCACGGTCACCGTCACGACGCCGTCCTTGAACGCTACGTCGATGTGCCCGGAAGCGTCGTCTCGTTCGAGGGTGAGGTTGTTCCACGGTGTGCGGTCGGACACGTGGGGCAGCGCCGCACGGACGGCTATGAGGTCGTCGAGCGTGTCCTCCTGGAGCTGGACGCTGCCGACCGTGCACTTCACCGACACCGTTCCGGCGGGCGCGCCCTCGCCGGCCACCCTGAGCAGCTTGTCGAGCTCGGTCCGCCCGACGCGGGTGTGGTGGTAGGTGGCGGTGCGTTCGATCACGGGTGGGGCGGCCATGACAGGAGTATGCCGAGCCCACGATCCAACTGCCGCGGCGTAGGCGCTTCAAGTGGTCGCGAGTGACCGTTTTGTTACCGATCAGCCGCGGCTGAGGGCGAGTTGGGCGGTGCTTGAGCAGCCGCCTCCTCGTCCCCGCTCGCGTCTGCGCCGCGAGCACTCGTGACAGGTCCAGCCTCCTCACTGGCGTCGAGCGACACGCGCAGGTCCGCGGTGGCCGCCTCCACTAGGTCGTGTGTGGCGCCGTACAGGCGGCGGATTCGGGGTGACAGACCGTCGTCTGCCGCGTCGTCGTCCGACTGGTGTTCCCTGGCGGCGTCGACGCTCTGGCTCAGCAGGCTCGCGGTCCGCCGCGCGGAACGGCGCAGCGCGTATGCCTTCGTGAGAACGGCCTCGCTGCCGACCAGCTGCACGTCCGCCACCTTCGCGTAGATAGCGTCTTCCAGCTCATCGAGTCGGGACCAGAGCTCAAGCGCCCCGTCGGGGTCCTTTCGATCGTGGAGGCGTGACGCCGCCTCCAGGAGCGTGGCGGCAGCCTGGAAGCCGAGGCTGACCAGCGCCGCGTAGGCCTGGCGGCGCTCCTGGCGAAGCCACTTCCACCGGTCTTCGATGACTCGGTCTCGCTCGCGCTGTCGTTCCTCACGGGCCCGGCGTCGTTCGCGGATCTCCGAGACAATCAAGGTGATCACCACACCGGCAAGCGTCGAGGACGCTGTGATCAGGTATGGTGCGATGCTCGTTCCCCCAGCTGCCATGGCGAGGATGATCCCACAGGTCCCCGCCGCTGGGGCCTCAACTGCCGCTACGCTCCCGCCTCATGGGAACACCTTGGGCCGCAATCGTCGGCGGGACGACGGCCGTCTTCAGCGCCGTTGCCGCCGTGGGCTCGTGGCGCGCCGCGCACCGCGCCAACTCGACGGCGGACGCGGTTGCCCGCATCGAGCGCGAACGCTGGCATGCTGAGAACCTGCCCCAGTTCCGCGTGACGATCGAGCAACAGCAGGGCAACCGCGCCACGTTGCGCGTACACCTGGCCGGCCCGGTCACGCTTCACCACCTGGACGAGGTCCGCGTGGCGGTCGTGCAGAGCGACGACATGGACTACACCTCCAGGCTCGCGGGCGGCCCCACCCCGGAGCAGGTGTCCGCGCAGGTGTGGGGGCCGCTGCGGTTCGTGCCCGGCTCGGACGGCGCGGACCGGAACGGGCAGGCGGTGGCCCCGTTCGCCCTCGCCGTGGGCAAGGGTCGGCCGCTCGCGCTGGAGCACACGCGGTCGCCGCTTTGGTGGGATGGCAACGACCGCGAGGCGCGCTGGCGGGCCAGGTGGATTGGCAAGCCGGTGCGCCTGGTCCTTACCTGCCGCCGTGACGGCTTCGAGCCGTGGGTGGTGCCGTGTGAGCTGATGCGACCGGTGCAGCAGTAGTAGTAGTTGCCCTGCCCTACTCCGTCCGGATGCTCTCCACTCCGTCCCCGCGAACGACGAGACGTGTGACGGTAGTTGAGCGGCACGCGTGATCGCTCCACCTCGCGTCTCCACCGTTCTCGCCTCCGTCGCCATCGTGACCACCTCATATCAGGCATCACTCTCATGTGGTACAGACTGGCCCACCCTGGGTAAGATCAACTTGTCATGAACGCGACGATCCCGGAGGCGACGGTGGCCAGCTCCAAGGGCTCCACGGGCAGCGCCCTCGTCCGCCTGACGACGTACGTGCCGGTTGAGGTTCTCGCGCAGGTCAACGCCCTGGCCGAGCGTGACGGCCGCACCCGCGCCAACACTGCTCGTCACCTGCTGGAGTCCTGGCTCCGCGCGCACCCCGTCACCGCCAGCTCCCTGCCGCGCCCGCTCAACTTCGCCGTCGCGCTCGGTCCCACCGGCTACGACGAGGAGATGAACCAGTGAACCCCGACGCCCCGCACCCCGTCACCCACGCTGCCGTGGTCTTCCACCTTCCCGCGACCGGCGAGACCGTCACCGTCAACCCCGGCCAGGTCGTCGCCGCGGAAGCGGCCTACGCCCCCGAACGGGCCGACGCTCCCGCCGAGCTGACGCTCACCGTGCGGCTGCGGCCCCACGGCAGCCCGCTCGTGCACGGCGAGGCGGCCACCTTCACCACCTGGCCCGGAGACGCGGTCGCCACGGGCGTCACCGCCCTGGACGTTCAGGAGGCGGCGGCCCTGCTCGACGCGTGGCGCTCCCTCCCGCTCAAGACCGTCGAGGAGGCCCGCCGTGCCTAGGGGAAAGCCGGTGCCGCGCCCCGTCACGATCTACGCCCTTACCGACCCCGACACGGGCCGGCCTCGCTACGTCGGCCACACCACGCGCCTGGTCGACCGCGTCGGGAGTCACTGGTCCACGCGCGGCCGAGGCTGCCGCCCGGTGTCCACGTGGCTCGGGTCGCTGAGCGGCCCGCCGCCGTACGTCGTGCTTGAGGCGGGCGTGGCGTTTGAGGAGCGGTACGAGGCGGAGGCCTTCTGGACCCTTCTGCTTCGCCAGCGCGGCGAGAAGCTTCTCAACCTCAGCGTCGGCGCGCAGATCAGCCCGGAGCACGCCGCGAAGGCAACTGCGGCCGGCCGTCGCGCCCTCGCCGCCAAGCGTCAGCGGCAGCGAGATCTTCACCATGCCGGGGAGGTCACGCCGTGAGCGACGACGTCATCCGGACCCACTTCAAGTGCGGCCTCAAGATCTACCGCTTCCCCGTGAACGTGGCGCGCTCCACGGTCACCTGGCGGACCGTCAACCTGGACGCGGTGGCGCTTCCGGAGCCGGTCGGCGACGTGGACCTGACCGAGGACGACGAGGCGGTCGTCGGGAACACCGGGACGGGCATCTACCAGACGCACCAGTGCCCGGCCCACGTCATGCGCTGCCGTCGCTGCGGTGACCCGATCATCAAGGTGACCCGCCGCTACGACGGCTCCCGCTGGCGCTTCACGCTCCTCGACGCCATCCCGGACCCAGGCGGGACGGTCACCCTCGACGAGAACGGCCACGCCACCACGGACGTGGCCGCGTACCCCGACGGCGAGCGGTACCGCCTTCACCATGACGCTCCCGCGCCGCGGCAGCTGCCCACCCCGTCGGGGATCACTCGTCACGCCCCGCCCGGCTTGAGGCCCAGCTCCGTCACCCACGTCTTTCACGGGGACCGGGAGGGTGCGTGACCACGGCGGCCGGCCTCAGGCGTGCTCGCGGTGCGGCGAGCCGTGCTGGGACGACGCGGCTCTCGCCATGCATGAGTACCTCCGTCACGGCGTCTTCCCTGAGGGTTCCGAGCGCCACGGCGAGGCCGACCAGACGAGGGTCTGCCGCCGCTGCGGCGAGGAGCACGGCGCCGACGATCTCGCCGTCTCGGTCCACCGCCAGTTCAGGCACCCCAAGCCCCAGCGGAAGCCACCCCCTGACGACCTCTCGGTGCCGTACGTGCCGCCCCTGCGCTTCGGCGGTCACCGCTTCGGTGGCCGCTCCCTTCCGCCCGACCTCGAAGGGCTCGACCCCGATGAAGACTGACCGCACCACCACGCCGCCCCCGCCCGCCACCGTCGACCGCGTGGAGGGTCTCGACCGCGTCCGCCGCCAGGTCCTCGCGGGCTCCACCGGTCTCCCCGTGGAGTCGCGCGCCGCCGAGGCCGCGGCGGTGAACCTGCTTCTGGCGGCGGCCGGCCACGGCGACGAGGCCGCGCGGACAACCCTAGCCACGCTCAACCAACTGCCGTGCGCCTGGCGGGAGCTGCGGGCCCGAGTGCCCCTCTCGCTGGCCCGCCGCCTCAGCCTGGGTGAAACCCCTGACCCTGCCGTCCCGCAGCCGCTCGCGGTCAGTCGCTGCCCCTCTCGGACCTGCGAGGGCCTGCCGCTTGCGGGGGTGACCGCGTGAGCGCCCCCTCGCCCTGGCCGGCCACCGCCACCCCGATACCGCTCGTCAGCACGGAGAACGGCCCATGATCCTGCCCTCCCTCACCCTGGTCGGTACCTTCACCGACGCCACCGGCGAGCCCGCCAACGGCCAGCTCACGCTTCAGCCAGACGCGGAGCTCGTCGACACCGCCACCCAGATGGTTCTGCCGCAGGTTCCCGTGGTCGTCACGGTGAGCAACGGCGCCTTCAGCGTCAACCTCCTGCCCTGTGACGCGGCGGGGGTCACCCCGACCGGCTGGGCGTACCAGGTGACGGAGGACTTCCCGTACCGCGTCGACACCCGCACCGGCCGAGCAAGCAGCACCTACTACATCCAGCCCACCGGCACGGGCACCGTCAACCTCGCGAGCCTGCCGCGCCAGACGGTTGCGCCCACGGTCCTGACGTATGGCGCTCTTACCGGCGCCAACACCTGGACCGGCACGAACGTCTTCCAGGGCGAGGTGACCGTTCCGACCCCGGTCAACGCGACCGACCCCACGACGAAGGCGTACGTGGACGGCCACGCCCTGCCGGTCGCCGGGGGCACGCTGACGGGGAACCTCATCATCGACGTCACCCCGGGTGCCCCCACCGACAGCTCCCTCACCGACTACTCGCTGTTCCTGGAGTCGGACTACACCGGCGGGGAGAACACCTTCGACTCCACGGGCCGGCTGAACCTCCAGTCGTACCAGCGGGCGCAGCAGACCAACCCCACCGGCTCATACGCCAGCTACGGCGAGGTGCTGCGCATCTTCTCGCGGCGCTGGGACTCCAAGCAGATGATCGCCTGGTACGGGCCCACGTCGTACGACGGCAGCGGCAACCCGGCCACGGCGGACACCGCCTGGTTCTGGATGGGCGCGCACTACGAGGCGAACGACCACGCGTCGGTGCACGGCCACTGGTCGGTGGAGGTCCCGGACACCGCCAAGAACCTTCAGACCCGGTTTGAGTTCCGCATCTGGGACCCCACGACCGGCGTCTTCGGCATGGACCGCACCATCGCCAAGTTCAACGCCGCTGACGTCGTCGTGGCCCAGGACAACGGCGCGATGTACATGGCCGCCGCCGCGGGCATCACCAAGAACCTGTACTTCACCGATGACGTGTTGGTCGTGAGCGGGGCGAGCGCCACGGGCAAGCGCTGGGGCCTGCAGGCGGACGGCACCGCCGAGTCCGGCTCCAACGTCGGCACCGACTTCCGCGTCAACCGCTACAGCGACAGCGGCGTGTTCGTCGACAGCCCCGTCTTCGTGAAGCGCTCCACCGGCGCCGTAGGGATCGGCAACATCACGGCCCCCGCCGCGCGCCTGGACGTCACCGAGGCCGGTTCTCGTCACACCGTTGAGGCGTTGCAGACCACGACGAGCACGATCAGCTTCGCCGCCTACGCGTCGACCATCGGGGCCACCGCCAACCGCTACTTCGACGGCCGCGTCTCTGGGGACTCCTCGGGCCGCATCGTCATCTTCGGCGACGGCAAGATCGAGCTGGGCGACGGCGGGGCCGGGGGCCGGGACGTGAACCTCTACCGCTCGGCCGCCAACAAGCTGAAGAGCGACGACATGGTCATCGCGGCTCTCGGGCTCGGAGTCGGCAACTCCGCGTCAGCCACGGCCGTCGGCACTCTCACCAAGAAGATCGAGGTCTTTGACGCCGCTGGCGCCAGCCTCGGCTTCGTCCCCGTCTACGCCACGATCACCTGATCAGGAGTCAGCCATGCAGCAACCCATACGTGCCACCCCGGAAGAGATCCTCGCCGTCGTCAAGGAGCTGTTCCCGGCGCCGTGCGACCGAGCCGTGGCGGAGCTGATGATCCGCAAGCAACAGGCGCGGATCCAGGAGCTGGAGGACCAGCTCGCTCACGGTCACTCGCATTCCCACTCCCACGGTGGCGACGCGTCGTCGACCTCTCCAACCGCGTCGCCAGACCAGCCGTCGCCGGCCTGACCGCCACGGGTGGGGCCCCCTCCTCCCACCGCACACTCGTCCGTCGCCAGCGGACATCCTGACCAGGAGACAAGCTCGTGCCCATCCCTCAGCCCAACTCGGCCATCACGGTGGCCAACCTCATCCCCGTCCCGTCGAGCGCCACGAACGTGAACCTGTTCCCGGCTGCTGGCGGTGGCAGCGGACGCGCCATCCTCAACGACTCCGCCCAGACGCTCTACGTCAAGTTCGGCGCCACGGCGTCGACGACGAGCTTCACCGTGAAGCTCACCCCCGGCGCCTACTACGAGTTCCCGCAGCCCCTCTACGTCGGCCAGGTCGACGGGATCTGGGACAGCGCGAACGGCTTCGCTCGTCTGACGAGCTGGTAAGGGAGAACGAAAGATGCCTCTGTATCCCGCTCAGTTCAGCGGCGCGGTGATCGCCGGTAACGGCACCGTCGGCGGGAGCTGGTCCGTCGCTGGTCACGCCCTCGGTGAGGACACCCCGGCCAACCACGGGCTCGTCGCCTGGGCCTACGACCCCACGCACAACGTGAACTCCACGGTTCTCTCGTCGGGGGTCATCTACCTCACCGCCGTCTACGTCGCCGCGTCGGCGAACGTGACCAAGCTTTACGCCCACTTCAACGCGGCTGCGTCCAGCATCACCGCCGGCCAGAACTTCATGGGCCTGTATGGCTCCGACGGCACGCGCCTGGCGACCGTCAACGTGGACTCGCTGATTACGTCCACCGGGCTGATCACCGCCACCGTCTCCTCCACCGCTGTCACTGCTGGCGGCATGTACTGGGTCGCGCAGGTCTACAACGCGACAACCCCGCCGAGCGTGGCGCGTGGCGCTGGCACCACCGGTGTCGGCACGGTGACCAACATCGGCTTGACCGCCGCCACGCTCCGCTACGCCACGAACGGGACCAGTCAGACGTCGCTGCCCGCGTCCATCACCCCGTCGAGCAACGCGGCAACGGCGTTCGGCGGTCCGTGGGTGGCGATCGGCTGACGGCCGTCTCAGGATGAACCATAACCAGTCGTACGCCCATGGCAGTTGCATTACCGTCAGGGGCATGGACGACACGCTCTCCGTGGAGAACCTCCTCGCCGGTGCACGGAGGTTCGCTCACCTGGCTATGGCCGCTCACGATCGCTCCGATCATGAACTGTTCGCGCTGCACGGTGGTGTGGCGGTCGAGCGGCTCGCCAAGGCGGCATTGGCGGCTAAGAACCCTGCGCTCCTACTGGAGATGAGGGGCAAGGTCGATGCCCTCTTCCATCTCACTGGCGTGAAACCGAGCGAGAGCCGAGTGCATACGGTTGGGGCCGGCGAGGCCATCGCGCGCCTTCGCAAGCTGGACGTCCTGCTGAGCGACGAGGGACTTGATGACCTCATTGAGCTGCGAAACGGTGTCGCTCACTCCACACAGGGCGACGAGGGCCGGGAGCTGTTGCCCGCCTTGGTTCGGACGGCGGAGGCGCTGCTCATCGACCTCGGAAAGGACGAAAACGCGTTCTGGGAACGGTGGGCGGAGACGATCCGCCTTGCCCTCGATGAGGCACGTACCGACCTGGAACGCGACGTGCAGCTGCGTGTTCAGAAAGCACGAAACGTCTTTCAGGATCGCTTCGAGGGACTACCTGACGACGCACTTAAGAGGTTCCAGGAGACCCAGCGCAACACGTTCGCCATGGCACTGATGACGGAGGAGAAACATCTTCTCGTTGAAGCCATCACCACGTGTCCGGCATGTGATGGGCAAGCGAAGGTGCTTATGAATGGGAGGCATAGCGCAAACAACTCGGGGGGATACACAGTCAACGGGTTGCTTTGCCCGATGTGCCATCTGACCCTTACAGGGGCTGAGGAATTCAGCGCGGCCGGACTGAATCTAGGACACGTTAACAACGACGTCGTGTCTGAGATCGTCAGGATGCTTTCTGGTAAGTCCGTTGTATCGGAGGCTGAGAACCTTCGTCTGGGCGAGACGAGACCCGGCTGAGCCCGCAGAGGGGTACGTGTGTCGCCGGTCTGATCATCAGCTGTCCCCGTTGTTCCAGTCGTCCCCGAGAACCCAGCGCAGCGCCGACAGCTCCCCCTGGAGGTACGCCAGGTTCCACATCTCGTGGTCGTCGGCGGCGATGATGAAGTCGGGGTCGTCGGCGTACTGCTTCTCCGTCTGTCGCATCGCGTCTCTCATCATTTGATCGAGTTGAGGTTCCAACGGCTCCCGCTGGCCGGTCTCGATCCGGTTGATGAGGACCTCCTTGCGGTAGTACCAGAGCTTGTCGTTCCGCATCTCCTCCGCCGCGATGATCTCCGCCTCCGTGCGGGGCCGGGCGTCGACGTAGCGGGCGATAAACGCCTCTCGTCCCTCAAGCAACTTTGCGAGCTGCGGGCGTTCCCAGTGCTTCACGCGGAAGGGCGGGCGGTTGTTCTCCTCGTAGGTCTTGATGAAGTCCTTGCAGGGGTTGGACAGGTAGCTGCTGGCGATGACGAGGGCGACGTTCGCCCGCTCCGCCGTGGCCCAGGCGAGCAAACCGGTGATCTTGTCCGGCGGGACGCCCTTCGTGTACTTCTTGCAGTCCACGAACCACCGCTCCACGTGAACCGAGCCGTCGACGTCCGTGATGTGCCGCTCGGCGACGATGTCCCGGCCGCTGTCAGACGGGCTCGCGTTCAGGCCGGTGCCCTTGCGCCAGTCGACGTTCACGAACCCGAGCTCCTGCATCAGCTCGAAGCAGAACTCCTCGAAGGCGGTGTCCGTCATGTCGTCGTACGGCATGTATGCGTCATCTGCCACGCGATAAGCGTAACGACCAGCACTGACACCGTGCCCGTCTTGACCATCAGTGCCGGTTGAGTTCGCGAGCAGTGACGAGGTCAGACCCCGCCCCGCTCTCGAAGCGGGACGGGGTCAGCATGCGTACGAGTGCTCAGGCCTGAGCCACCGGAATGCAGTTGACGCACGGATTCCACCTGGGCGGGACCTCACCGTCCAGCGGGAAGGTCAGCAGCTCGCCACCGCGGTAACCCCGACGGAACCACTCGCAGTCGACGCTGCGGTGGTAGAAGTCGCTCGTCTCCGTGGTGACGAGCTCGGGGTCAAACTCCCAGGAGCCGGGGCGGGCGTAGCGACCGTACTGCTCCCGTACGCCGGCTCGGATGCTCCCGTCCTGCCGTCCGCTGCGCGTCCGCGTGTTCACGCCGCACGCCTCAGCGAACTCGTAGACGTCGAAGTTCGGGTCCTGGTACCCGAGCACTTGCGCCGTCACCCACATCACGTTGGTGCGAACGGCGTCCGTCTCTTTGTCGGTGAGAACGTCGTCGCCGCGGTTGGTGTCGCCGGTGCGGCTGTGGCCCGCGCGGTCGCGCCGATAGGGCGCGTCGGACCAGTCGTGATTGCTGATCTCGCGCGCGAAATCGCGCGCGATCTTACTCAAGGCCATCTTGTCCTCCGATAGGACGTTGAAGACGCCATCCCCCGACGGGCGGCGTCACTGCCTCTTCTGGGCAGCCGTGTCACTGTACGCCCCGATATTGACCGATACAAGAGCCGAGCTGTCTTGCGACGGACGCTTGGCGCTGGGTCATCGTCGCCGTGGCGACGTTTTACGCGGTTTTTCCGGTTCGCGCTTGAGGTCACAAGCGTGGCCAGGGTGTGACTCGCGTGCGAGCGAGTGGCGGCTGTCGGCCGCGTCACCAGTCGTGTGTCAAGTAGGTTCACTGGGCTTCTCGATCATCCCAAAATATGATCAGAACATGACAAAGCTGATGACGAGGGAACAGGCAGCGGGTGCGCTGCACCTGTCGCTGTCGACCGTCGCTCGGATGTGCAAGGACGGTGAGCTAGAGGTCGTTCGCCCTCGCGGTGCGGGGCGCGGCCGGCCGCTGTTCATCACCGCCGAAAGCGTCCAGAAGGCGTTGACGCCCGTCGTCACCAAGCTGGCTGGCCAGGGCGATGAGTCGAGGGCGGTGCCCGCGACATGAGCCGTCTCAAGTGCCCCAAGGGCTGCGGCACCCGGCGTAGCACGAGCCGCGCCCGCTACTGCGCCTGTGGCGCCAAGAAGCAACCGGTGGTGAAGAGCCGCCGAAACGGTTCCAACGAGTCCCGTCTCCCGGTGGTGCCGGGATCGCTGGCGGTGCCGGTGAGCGAGACGCGACGAGCGCAGGAGCCAACCCCAACCCCAGCACGACCCCGCCGCTAGACGGTGAGAGGGGACTCAGTGAGCAGCAACAAGACAGGCGTCGTGGCCAAGCGCCAGCGCCTCATCACGAAGGCGATCAAGAACGCGCTCCTTCGCTGCGTGAACGGCTGCGGCAAGGGCAAGCCGGGTGACCGGTTCTGCACCGACTGCGGCACCGCGCTTCCCATCGCTGGTGGCGCCGTCGCGAAGAACGAGGCCGCACCAAGCGTTCCCGCCCCGGCGTTCCTCGCCAAGAGCGTGAGTGAGACACCGTCCGAGAGGCTGCCGGACCCGTTGAACTTCGCCAGCCTGGACGACCCCGATCCGGCCGCCCGCGAGCGCGCGTGGCAGGCCGAGTTCAGCCGTCGGTTCGGCACACCCGTCGCCAAGGCGGCCTCGGTTCCCGACGAACAGCCCTTCGGTGATCCGAGCACCTCGGACCCCACGCTGGTTCTCTCCGCCATTCACGACCTCTCAGACGCCCGCTACCACAGCGACCCGGCCATCCGCGAGGCGACGTGGAACGCGCTCAACAACCACACCACGAAGGGTCGGTGATCGTGATGATCGGACTCGTCACCCAGCAGGCCCGGGACGCCGTCGCGGAGGCAGACGCCCTGAAGGGCCGTCTCGTCCGCGAGGTCGAGAACGACGACGGCAGCACGCGTCACGTGCCCGCCCGGCTCGGCACCGCGCCTCTGCTCGCCGCCGACGACACCGACGACGAGACGGACGACAAGGGCGAGAACGGCGCCTTCAAGGGCGCGTTCGCCCCGCGCGCCAGCCTGACCGTTCAGGGAAGCGGCCCGATCACCCAGGCGCTGGCCGGCCACATGTACGCCGCGCAGCACCACGCGGTCATGCCGCATCACCTGGCGAGCCTCTCGACCACCGAGGCGCCTGCCCCCGCCGGGCCGACGTTCGAGCCCGGCACCGCCAGTGTCCAGGCGCAGAACCACCGGGCGCCGACCCACGCCTTCCCGCAGGCTCACGCCCCCGGGCAGGTCCCGTTCCACACCGCGCCGATCAACACCGGGGGTCACCGATGAGCGACGAAACGATCGTCAAGCAGCTGCTGGACGCGTTCGCCGACGAGGTGGCGAACGGGATCAGCGACGACGCGGCCAAGGCCACCGTCGCGCAGCTTCTCAGCACCCAGCAGGTCACCGACGTCGTGGCGCCCTCCGTCCTCCGTCGCCAGGTGATTCAGCTTCACCTTTTGGCCGCCAACCTCCTGGATGAGGCGGACCGCATGGAGTACAAGGCCGAGCTGCGGAAGGCAGCCAAGGCCGTCGACGGGCTCGGCGACGAGGCCCGCCTGTCGGAGGCCCACCTCGTTGAGGCTGTAGAAGCCGCGATTCAGGCCGAGCGCCAGGCTGAGGACGAGGCCCGCGACGCCGCGGAGAACCACCGCCTGGCCGCCGAGGCGGAGCGGGACGGTCAGCACCAGGGCCTCAGCGCGAGCGAGCAGACCGACCGCCTGGTGCGGGCTCGCGCCGCCGCCGACGTCGCCAGTCGCTTCCAGGCCGCTGCGGAGGGCGCCAAGGCTCACCACGAGTCCCTGGAGCGGCAGCTCGTTGCCGCGCGTGACCTGGTCCGGTCGCGAGAGGTCGCGGAGGCAGCGGCCTACAGCCTGGTGAAGAACCCGCCGAAGGCTCCCACGTCCGCCTACACCGCCCTGCTCGACGGCGTCCGGCGCCTTCTCTGGGGCCAGGAGATGGACAAGCAGGGCATGGCGGTTACCGCTGGCCTCGTTCAGGACGCGGCCCAGAAGACCGGGCTTACCCGTCACGTCCAGGCCACCGCGATCGAGGAGCACGACAAGGAGCTTCTCGCGCGTTCCTTCGACCGCCGCATGCCCGCCCCCGGCCACCCGTTGCGGCCGGCCAACCCCACCTCTGCCGTCTTCGCGGTGAGGCCACCCACCTGATGAGACGTCCGCGGGACGGAGCCCCATTCACTCCGTCCCGCGGATACGTGGCCCCCCGACAGACGGCCACGAGAAGCCGTTCCCGTCCCGTTTCGGCAGCGGGACGGGAACGGCGCCACCCCCTCGGGAGACCACGATGACCACCACCCCCACCCGCCGAGACCAGTTGGCCGGCCACCTCGCCCAGGCTGAGAACTGGGTCCTGGGCGCTGAGTTCGACGGCCGTGAGTTTGAGAAGCAGATCGCGGAGGCAGAGCAGGACCTCGCCCAGGTCGCCCGCGTGTTCTCGATGGCCGACGCGAACGCCCGCACCGTCACCGGTGACGGCCCGGACGCTGTCTCCTTCCGCAGTGACGTCGACCGTGAGGTTGCCGCGTATCACGCCGTGACCCAGGCGCGTGCCGCCAAGGTCAACTGGCTCGCCGCTCAGCAGACCCTCGACACGCTCAAGGCGAAGCAGGCAAACAGCAAGACCGCCCTGCACCAGGCGAAGGCACTCAGGCTGCGCATCGAACTGGCGTTGCAGGCAGACGAGTTGCCGTCCATCGTGGACGAGCTCGAAGCGCTGCTGGAGGACTGATGGCTGACTTCAACCCCACGGCGTCCGCGGCTGAGAACGGCCTCCCCGGCAACTTCAACGCCACGAACTATGCCAACCAGTTGAACCAGTTCCTCGGCACCTCCGAGACGCAGGTCATCTACCACGGCCTTCGCATCCTGCGGTACGGCGGCACCGCCTTCAGCTCCGGCACCAACTTCCAGTGGGTCAACGCGAGTGACAACGACCTGAGCCAGCCGTTCGTCATGACGGCCGCTCAGACGGCGCTCGGCCGCGTGCAGCTCGCCGTGCGGACCAACGGGAACGGGAACGACATGATCGTCAGCCTGTGCCCGGACGACGGCAGCGGCAACCCGAACCTGAGCAACGTGCTTACCTCCACCTACGTGCCCTCCACGTGGATCAGCTCACAGGGGGCGCAGCTCGGCGTCAACGACGACGACGGCCAGCTCATCACCGCCGGGCAGAACACGCTCTCGAACGCCGGGGCGGGTACGCAGGTGTTCTGGGCCTCGCCCGCCGTCAACACGAACGGCGCCGCCGACTTCTCGTCCCCGTTCACCTCTGGCGACTACGTCACCTACGTCGGCGGCTACGACAAGACGTCGAACGTTCCCGTCAACAACGTCGCCAGTCTTCAGTACCAGGGCACCGGCGTGGTGAGCTCCCCCATCCCGCAGCCGCCCTTGCCGGTGGCCACCTGGCAGGGCGCCTGCGCCGCCACCTCAAACGCCGTCGTCTACGTCGCGGGGCTGACCACGTCCTCTCCCTCTGCCATCACCACCGCGGTGTGGGCGGCTGGCTGGGACCCCACCACCGGCGTCATGGCCTCCTGGACCTCTCAGAACGCCTACCCGCTCTCGGTCTACGCGGTCAGCGCCACGACGTACAACGACGTCGTCTACTGCGCCGGTGGCATCAAGTCGGACGGCACGACGACCGTCAACAACATCTACTACGCCAACGTCAACAACGGCCAGCTCGACGCCTGGGTGGCTGGGCCACCGCTGCCCGTTCCCCTCGCCCGCCTGGTGATCGGGGTCGTCAACGGCTGGCTCATCGTCGGCGGAGGCATCGACAGCACACAGACCGTCTCCGGCAGCGTCTGGGTCGCGCGGATCAAGGCGGATGGGTCGATCGGTACCTGGTTCCAGGGCCCCGACCTGGTAGTGCCCATCGCCGCGTATCAGCCGGGCTGGAACACGGTGGTCACCGACTCCGCGATCATCACCATCGAGGGCGAGACCGACCCCCTAA
>NZ_JAKWBE010000057.1 GCF_022513565.1 Streptomyces gilvus
GCAAGGGAGTTGATGCACCGGCACTCCGTGCCGGTGCATGCGAATTGCTCCGCAATTCGCACAGAATTCGCTCCGCGAATTCCCAAAAGCGCAGCTAGGTGTGCGAGGTGCGTTCCGACTCAATCGGGAAACTGACTTAGACTCAGGAATCCTATCCTAAACGGGCTTGAGGGATTAAATGCCTGTAACATTTAGTTCTGACTATCGCTAACTTCCCCTCAGTTTCCATATTTCTAAATGGATTTGAGAATGCGCCGCTCACATCTATTTCCAACAACCAATTCCTACAGTGCACACCGAGCCCAACTACGCCCCCGCCAAAGGCTCCGCCGCCGCTCCTCCGCTGCACAGGCGCGGCGGCGGAGCCGACGCGCGATAGGAGCCCAAGCCGCGCCCCGATCCCCGAGGCTGCCTCTTGACCGCCCCGCCCCCATTCCGACTCTCTTTCAATCGGTGCGGGATAGGTGGCAGTAGAGGGGATGTCAACGGCCGACCAGGGGCAGGCGCATAGCCTGAGCAGGGGTGATGGCTGGGATGTGGGATGCGTTCCGTAGTAGTTGGCGCAGGGGACGGCGCAGTAGAGGGCGTGTTGTTTGATACGTGGGTTGGTGCAGGGTGATGCTCGGTCAGGTTGCGTTTTCCCTGTTCGCAGGGGTTGTGATCATGAGTAGGACTATCTAGTATCGAATTAGCAAGTTGCTCCGGGTGACGCCGGAGCAGCCACGCCGAACACGAAGGGAAGCCCCGTAATGGAGGCAGCATCCGCAGTGCAGCTGATCAATCAGCTGGTCTACAAGCCGGGTTGGACGATCGACGCCGACGACCACACCCACCGGTTCGAGGGCACGGTGAAGGTCAGGTTCACATTCCCCGCGCACAGGTCAGAACGGCATCTGGCGCCGGAAGGCTACCCGGAGGAAATCACCACGTACGCCGAATTCCCCATCGTGGTTGCGGACTGCGACGATGTGGAGCTGTACCGCCGAATTCTCGGCAAGGTCATGGAGATTGAGCTGCACGAGGCTCGTGAATTCCTTCGAGTGCGTCCGACGTATTGGGCCCCTTTCCATCCGCACCGCGTTGACGGCATGCAGCGGTGGGGGGACACGGCTGGAGATCTGCTTTACGGGATCTCGTAGCAGACACTTCCGGACGGGGGCCGCATTTCATCTGCGCCCCCGTTCGGGAGGCCAGGTCATAAGGCCCCACCCAGTCCTCCCGTGGGAGACGGCACCCGGTCAGTGAGGAAGTCATGAGCCTGAACGTCATCATTCTGCTTGTCGCCGTAGTGGCTTGCTACGCGTACGGCAAGGGCCGTGCCCGAGGCCAGAGCGAGAACATCGCGAGGGCGGTTGCTCGGTTCTTCGAGAAGAAGTAGCCGCGCCCTGGGTGAACGTACACGTTCGCCCAGGGGTGCCGGGTGGCCACGCGTGGCCACCCGGCACCAGGCCGCTTTGGGGCCGGCAAGGTCGTCGGGCGCCGGCGCCGGCCCCATCCGGCCGGGACGAGGCCATGGGGGAACACGGGCCGCCTCCCTTCTCCCCCGGGCATGCCCACGTCTGTCGATCCGATGGCCGACCGGCGCAGCGCGCTCGGAACGCCCACCGCCCCACCGCCCCACCGCCGTCAGTTGCGAATGATGTGCGGGGCTTGCTTTCTCCCGATTTTATATCTAGTATCGAAATACATCGGGTGACGCCGATGGAACGCCGAACAACACGAAGGGAGCCCTTGTGGCTCACGAAACCAACCCGATCACTATGCCCGCCGCGGTGAAGGGCACGCGCAACGCATCCTTTGAGGACCTGACCCAGATCCTGGAGCGGGACCAGGACGCCAAGGTCGACTTGGTGGCACCTGCCTCTGCAGTCACCGCAGTTGGGGGCAGCCTCACCGTGACTGGTGTGGATCCGGTGCTGACGCCCTGCGGCGTGACACGCGCCGATGGCGCCTACCGTCCCACCGCCGTAGCCGATGAAGGGATCGCCGAGAAGCTGAAGATCCCTACCGCCTACCTGCGCCGGATGCGCACCGAAGCAGTCGACCTGTACGACCTCAACGTCAATGGGTGGCTGCAGAAGGACCCTACTCGCCGCTTCCTGCTGCGCGCCTTCAAAGGCGAGCCAGGCGTCCTGCGTGCGTGGCTTTCCGACGGCTACAAGATCATTGACCATCTGGACATGCTCACCGCCGTACTGTCGGGCATCCGGGAGTCGGGGCACCCTGTCAAGATCACGGGTGCGGACCTCACGGAGCGGCGCATGATCGTTCGTGTGGAGTCCGAACACGTGGCGGCTCTTGCTCCCGAGCTGCTGCGCGGGTACCGGTCGCCGTTCACCGGGCAGACGGGCGATCAGCTGCCCCTTGTCTCGGCCGGATTCGTGCTCACCAACAGCGAGGTGGGCAGCAGCAGATACGCGATCACACCCCGCATCGTCGTGCAGGTGTGCGGCAACGGTATGACGATCACAAAGGATGCGTTCGGCAAGGTGCACCTCGGTGCGCGGATGACCGAGGGGATCGTCGAGTTCTCGCAGGACACCCAGGAGAAGAATCTAGCGCTGATCACCGCTCAGACGCGTGACGCCGTCGCCACGTTCATGAACCGCGACTACGTCGAGCGGAAGCTGGCCGACATCCAGCGCGAGGCAGGCCGCGAGATCACCAGCCCGGCCGAGACCATGGAACTGGTGGCAAAACAGCTGCGATTCTCCGACAGTGTGCGCGACTCCGTGTTCAGCCACTTCATCAGGGGTGGTCAGACCACGGCAGGCGGGATCATGCAGGCCGTCACCGCGACCGCGCAGACCCTCGAAGACGGGGATGCCGCTTACGAGTTGGAGACGCAGGCCCTTTCCGCCATGGCGATCGCCGCAGCCGCATAGCCGTCAGCAAGCCCCGGCGGGAGCGCGGCGGCCTCCCGCTGCCGCCGGAACGGCAGCCTGTGGCCGGCACTCAGGTGCCGGCCACAGGCGCCCGGACCGGAACCCGCAGGGCTTGACTCCCAAGCATTTATTATCTAGTATCGAAATTAAGAGTTGAGGGGTGACGCCCTTGACCATCGCCGAAGCCACACGAGGGGAAACGCCTGATGGGCGCCAAGAACCTTTCATCCAGCCAGGCTCGGGACCGCCTGGCGCCGGTCACCGCACACGCCGTGGACACCGTCACCGATCTGATGCAGACGGCAGGCCCCGGAAGGCACCTGATCACCACAGTTGTCCGTCCGAGCAACGCGGAGCCCGTCACTGCCTTCGCCTGGTTCGACGTCATCGGGGAAGGCGCCGACGCTCTGTGGAGCGGTGTCTATGCCGATGCGGCCGCAGTGGCAGAAGTCGTGGCCCTCGCCTTCGTCGTCGACAAGGGCAGCGTGGTGCTCGGCACAACATCCCCGACAGGTGAGCACTCCGTACGCGGCTGGGTGGTCGACGGCCATACGCTCCGGCCCCTCACGGCCGAACAGGTCCGCCACGCCTTCCACGAGACGCTGGGGCCGAACACGCCTTCCATCACCTATCAGACGGCCTTTCCAGTTCCGTCAGCCGCACCGGCGTAGCGCCCAGTCCAGCGGCCCGGTGTCCTCCCCCACACCCGGCCGCTCCCCGGGGCCGCCGCCCCGCTGCCCGTCCTGGGCGGCGGCCCCCCAAAGCCCCGTCAGGGGCTGAACGGAACGTCCCCCATAGCCGACACTGACCCGATACCGATCACCGGCGAGAACGCCGTCGCGCATGCCATCGCCGCCGCCATCCACGACATCACCAACCAGGGCTTGCCGGGCCACGGCCACGAGGTCGTCAACCAGCGGCTGACCCGGCCCGCCCCGGTCGTTCGCGCCTCGGTCGCCTACAACGAGGCCCGCAGCACCGGCAAGAGCGATCGCGAAGCCGTCCGCGACGCCGCAATCGAACTCGTCAGGCACTACCGCATCCAGCACCACCTCTGACCGCCACCCGATGACTGGCCAACCCTGCCCAGCGTCACGCCGGGACTGACCAGACCAGCCGGCCAAGCGTCTCCCCCGCGTCTATCCGCTCCCAGGGGGGCGCCCCGAACCCGGCACCGGACGGCGGCCGACCCTCAAGGGCCCGTAGCTCAGTGGCAGAGCCAGCGCCTTAAAAGCGCAGCGTGTCGCCGGTTCGAATCCGGCCGGGTCCACCCACACACCGCCCCCCAGCCGCCCCACGACGGAGGAAACATGACCGCCGACCACGACCAGCCGACCGCCCCCAACACCGCGCCGAAGGGCAGCGGACGCGCCCGCGCACAGGAAGTGATCCAGTTCGTCATCGCTGAGAAGCAGCTCGCGGACCTGGACGTCGACATCGACTTCGAGGCCCTCGCCGGGCTCGACGACATGTCCGACGACGAGGCCGCAGCGCTGATCGACGAGACGATGAGGCGAATCCTGTTCACCTGACCAGTGGCCGGGGCTTTCCATCCCGCGCCGCCCCGGCCCGCACAACTCACCGCCGAGGTGCTGTAGCTCAGTTGGTAGAGCGCCGGTCTTATAAGCCGTCGAGGTCGTGGGTTCGAGTCCCACCAGCACTACGCAGCCCCCAGCCTCCGTGACACCGCCGGATGCAAACTTCCCAAGCCCCCGGTGGCCGGACATGCGACCCGCGCCACAGCGCACCGACTCGCTTCCGGCCGCCGGGCCTCATCGGGCATCACCGTCCGCGTCCGCCGACACCACCGGCCCCGACGCCGTTCCCGCTTCGGCTGCGGGCGCGGCCAATCCGGCCAGCTCGTCACTGGCCGACGCTCCGCCGCCGGGACGCCCACAACCGGCGCGGCGGCGGATCCGCCCACCGCCCCCATGTCCCCCTCGACCGACGGGAGCCCTGATTTGTGACCGCCGACATCCTCACCATCGACACACTGTGCGGGACCGTGCGCGCCACCGCCCAGTCCCGAGGCAAGGACAGCGTCGTGTACGCCCTGGCGGGCACGCTGCGCGGCTGCGTGCACGTGACTGGCACCCATCATCCGCGCCACTGGGACCAGTTCACCGCCCTGCGTGTGAGTCTCGGGTCCGTCAACGCCATGGAAGCAACCGCGCCGGCGGAGTCGCTGCCGCGCAGGCGCGGCAGCGCGACGGGCTACACCGGTGGTCTGGTGCGGTGGACAGACGCCCATTACCCGTACCAGCACACCACGACGACTCCTGTGGAGTCGACGGCCGGTAGAGACCCTTCCCCCGCAACGGGCGAGGCCCTCACCCTGGTCATGCGTGCCTGCGCCGAGGACGTCGCTCACCGCCCCCAGCTTCACCGCCTGCTGGACGCCTCCCGCGAGCGTGAGACCCCCGGCCTGCTGCGCTTCCTCACCTGGTCCATGCGTCGAGGCGAGGCTGAGGCAGCATGCTTCGAGCGCAAGGCTCAGACCCTCCGCCGTGACGCCCGCACCGCCGTCTCCGGCTGGTGGACAGCGGCCCGGTGGCTCACCGCCCGGCCGCACCCGATCCTGGCCCTGGTGTTGATGAACTACCCTGGATCGCTCGCGCACCGCGCCGACTACCTGCCCGGATACGCCGAGTACGCCGAGCGCGCGGCCCACGAGGAACGTGATCGCGTCGGTCGACTCCGCACCGAGATCGCGTCCCTGCGCGCCCAGCAGCGGCCGCGCCGACGAACCCACCGCCCCGCCCGGCAGCACCCCGCTGTCGATACCCCGTTGGCCCCGCCCAACAGGAACCATCCGGCATGAGCAGCACTCTGCGTCCGTGGAGTCTCGAGGACTTCGACGCCACGTGCGCGACCCGCGGCACACCGCCCGGCAGCTTCTGCCATCCATGGTGCACGAGCGGCTACACCGCGGCCGACGCACGTCGCGAGGCCGAGGCCAGGGACGTGCGGAGCAATCAGTGACCGCCCTCGGCGCCCCATCCGCTGAACCACCCGCGGCCTCCAGGGAATACCCGACCCACCATTCTTGTTAATCTAGTATCGAATCTATCGAAGTGGCGTTCGGGCAGGCGCCGAATCCGCACGAAGGGAAGTCCCATGGGCTACGACATGTACCTCGTACGCTCCCCGGAAGGAGAGGACGCAGCGTACGAGGCGGCCAGCAGGGCGTTCGACGCGGCTGTGAAGCACCGCGACGGCCTCAGTCTTTCGTATGACCACCCGGAGCACCGGGCCGCCCAGGAGTCGGTCACCAGGGCCTACGACGCCATGGAGGCGGTCCGCACGACGCACTTCCACCTGACGACCTGGGCGATGAGTGAGTGCCGGGCGCTCATGGACCACTTCGGCATGCTGGTTACCGCCCAGCCACCTTGCCGCCCCGCGCCCGAGGCCCACAAGACCGCCTGCGGGCAGACCGTCCTCACCCCAGCAGGAAACACGGCTGCGGTACAGCTCGAGCAGTACCACCAGGCCCTTGAGGAGCGGCTGTCCTGGGCCCCTCCGCAGCCCGAGGGCATCGCGGCCCACAAGCTCGGCGGCGACGAGGGCTGGACCGTCACTCCCGGTGAGATCCATGCCGCTCTCGCGGCATACGCAACCAGCAGAGCCGCGGACCCAGCGCTTCTTTCCGAGGTCATCGAAGACGCCGACTGGTGGCCCGGATGGATCGACTATCTCAAGCACGCCGCCGACCACGGAGGGTTCCGCACCTACGGGCCTCCCGTGACCTGACGCGCCCCTCGGCGCGGGCCACAGACCGGCCTGGCCCGTTCCCTTCGTTTGGGGCCCGGCCGACCACGGCCCGGCCCGCGGCTGAGCCTCGTGCGGTCGCCCCGCGAACCGCACCCGCCCTCCCGCGTGCCGGGCCGACCGTCTCCTTTACAGCGAGCACGAGAAGGACCCCTCCCCCGAACCCCCTCCGCCCCGCTCCGCGCGCAAATTGTGCGTGGCCCCGCGATGCGACCGACCCGACATCATCGCCCTGACCCCCGGAGGAACATGAGGAAGGCACCGCCATGTCGTGTGCCGAAGACTCCACTTCTTTCCCACCGGCTGGCCCGACGTCCGCTATCGCGTCACCCGCCGCGCGACGAAGACGCTGGGGCTCGCCGATCACCTGCCGCGCCGCTTGCCTACACATCTGTTGACGCCACCGACGAGCCCGCCTGGACGACGCCCAGCGCAAGCGCGCTGACGCAAGGACGACCACCGCAACACGATCCGCGAGACAGCGCCCGCTCCCTGAACACAGCCACGCCCTCCCTGCGCCGAACCACACGAGACAGGAGTGACCCGTGCCCACCCTCTCCACCATCGGGTCCACGCTGGACGGCGCCGGCCGCCGCTCCCAGGACTGGAGGCCGTCATGACCGGCGAGACCATCATCACCATCACCGGAACCCTGGTCGCCGACCCCGAAATCCGGTTCACCGAACGGGCCACGCCCGTCGCCCGCTTCCGACTCGCATCAACACCACGGGTCTACGACCGCAGCACCGGCCAGTGGACCGACGGCGACTCACTGTTCATCACCTGCACGGTGTGGCGGCACGTGGCCGAGCACGTCTGCGAGTGCCTGCAGCGCGGCATGCACGTCATCGTCCAAGGCCGCCTGCGCCAGCGCACCTACACCGACCATGAAGGCATAAAGCGCATCGTGTTCGATCTCGACGCTGACGAGGTCGGGCTGAGCCTGCGTCACCACATCGCCTACACCGACAGCACCCTCCCGCCCAGGCCAGCCCAACCGCCCACACCCACATCACACCGAGCAGCACCTGCCGCAGCCAAGGGCGCACCGGAACACGAGCGACGAGCCCGACCGCAGCGACACCGTGGTTGGGCCCGCATCCGCTGACGCCCCTGCAAATCGCTGCATCCAGCAGCCGCGCTGACCCCGGCGCCGAAACCCGGCCCGCGGTCAGGGAGCAGCCGGTCCGCCTCGCCGTCGATATCCCATCCGGCTCCAACCGGCTCGCCAGCCCACCCCCGGACGGTAGTGGTTTTCGGGCGGATGAGCCCCGCGGCAACGTCAGTGCTCCCACGTCTCCGGTCCGCCGCCGCGCCATTCGATGAGCGCGGACCGGACCACGTCCATCTCGTCCCAGTCTTGCAGTCCGGCCTCCTGCACGAACGCCGCGATGTCCATGACGCCGTACGCGATCCCGACGAAGTGGTCGCCGATACGGACGCGTCGGCCGTCGTCCTCAGCGGGCGGGTACACGACCACGGGCGTCACGGAAGCCATACCGCCAGCCTCACCGGGGCGGAACCGGCCCGCATCCGGACCCATCCGTCCGGGCGACGACTCCGAATCACGGGCGAGGGCGTCAGGAAGCGGCGCTCTCACCCGTCGTCTGGCTGGAGCCGGGACACTCCAGCCAGACGACGAGAACTCCGCCGCCCCGCCCGGTGGCCCTGTTCAGCCGCCCATCTGCCGGGTGATCACCGCCGCCGTCACGTCTGCGAACACGTTCCGCGCCACCCCACCCGCCGCGCTCGCAAGCTCGCGGAGCCGACCGCGGCGTTCCTCGTCCGGCTCCTCATCGGCAGCAGCCTGCAAACGTCGTACCAGCTCGTCGACGAACTGCTCGGCCGTCGGCCACTGGCCCACCAGACGGCGCGCTTCGCCCGAAACCGAGTTCACGGTCCACGAATCAGGACCGCCCATACTCCGGCGCACGTCGATCAGGCCATCACTCTCAAGGGCGTACGCCGCCTTGGTCACTTCCTTGAGCTCCAAGTCCGTCGCCTCGGCGATATCACTGAGATACGGCCACGCGCTGCCTGCAGCATCGTCGAGGTACTTCACGATCGCGTCCAGAACCGGAAGGTCCCGGTCTGACCATGTGTTCTGCATGCCTTCGACGTTAGGCACTCCGGGGCCGTAGAGCGTGCCGACTTACCGCGGGCCGGGGGCCGTTGTCCGACCCACCTGTCATCCGCCCTCCCGACTCTGCCTGGAGGGAGGTGATGTGAGATGCCGAAGCAGGGCCCCGCCTCCCCGACCCCAACAGGGAGGCCGAGGCCCTGCGCCGCCGGCCAGTAGGCCCGCGCAGACTGACAGCGCCAGCACGTTCTGGGACGACTGTCTGGGGCTTTGCACGGCGGGTCAGCCCAGGGCGTCGATGGCCTTGAGGACCAGGGCGCGTGCGTCAGCCCCGTACACGGCCATGGAACGCAGCCGCTCAAACATCTCCAGATACTGGGCGATCTCACCGGGCTGCGTCACGCTCACCTCTGCCGACACCAACTCGACCGACACGAGCCGGTCGTCGTAGACGTGGAAGGTCTCCTCAGGCCAGTGCGTGCGCCGGGACGCCATCGGGACGATGCCGAGGGACACCGCGGGCAGTGCGCCGGCGGTGAGGAGATAGCCAAGCTGCGCGGCCATCGCGTCCGCCTCGGCGATCCGGTAGTGCAACACCGGCTCCTCGATGACCACGACGAACCGGTGCCCCTGCTCGTGAACGATCCGGGAACGCTCGATGCGTGCGCGGGCAGCCTCGGCACTGTCGTCGACCGGCAGGCCATGGACGTCTGCGGCGATCCCGAGGACGGCGAGCGCATAGCCCTCCGTCTGGAGCAGGCCGGGCACGAGGCCTGCGGAGTACAGGCGGTGGCACTCGGTCTCCCGGAAGGCCTTCGCTCGGCTTTCCTGGATGTGCCGTAGCCCGGCGCGGACCTGGTCGCGCCACTGCCGGTACATCGACTCGGCGTTGATGGACTGGACGACGAGGTCCTGCGCTTGGTCGTCGGTGTGGGTGGCGGCACACCATCTGCGGATGTCGTTGACCGACGGCCCGGTGAGGGCGTTCTCGATGCGGGAGGTCTTGGAGTAGTGCCAGCCGCACGCAGCAGCCAACTGCACGACCGTCAGGCCGGCTTCCTTGCGGAGGTCGCGCAGCCGGTGGGCGACGGCTTCACGGGCGGCCTGGGCCGAGGAGGACGGTGAGGCGGGCATGAGCTGGCTGCTGGTGCTTCCTGGTCAGTGAATCTCGTACTGGGCATGGGGCGTAGCTCGAGACCAGACGGCTTCGAAGGCTTCCGAGCACAGCTTGACGGCCGCGTGCTCCCCGGAGATCTCGTGCCCGACCATGGCGCCGTTGCCGGAGAAGTAGCCCCACCGGATCACGAGGTCGTCGAACAGCCAGAAGTCGTTGCCCGGCAGGGCGATATCGGACGCTCGGCGGCGGGGCAACCAGCGCACGTCCTCGCCGGCCTGGAGGTTGACGATGGTTGCGGCGTGCTCGTACCGGATGTAGTCGGAGACCGGCTCGGACACGATGCGCGCGCGGCGGACGACGACACCGCGGGCAACGGCCTGGGAGACGAGGTTGACCCAAGCAGCCCAGTCCGGCGAGGCCGGGTCCGTGTCGAGCTGGCCGGCCTCCAGCCACGCTCTGAAGTCGTCGGCTTCGTGGGCTACGCCGTAGTGGTCCCGCATCTCCAAATGCACGGCAGAACGCGTGCACTGGATCATCAGTTCAGCGATCGTCGGTTCGCTCGACGACATCACACGCCTCCCTGATCATCTGCACCATCCTGGCGGGGATCCGGATCACTGCTTCGTCGGCCGGGATGCCGACGGCGTGCCCTGGAACTTCGAACGCCGCGCACTCTGCTTCCAGTTCGGGAGTCGGCTTCCAGCCCTGGAAGACGAACTCTTGCTTCTCCTGGTCGACCCACACGGTGGGCGAGTCTGCCGTCTTCGTGTCGGGGTCGATTCCGATGAACCGTAGTGTCACGTCCTGCTCCGTCCACGTGATGTGCAGTTCTTTGCGCCACCGTCGTCCGTCCGGAGCGGTTGGTCAAGAGCGCGATTACGACACCTCCGCGGCTCATTTGCCACGCCTGCAAAGATCTGCACATCGCTGGTCGTGCTGCACCACACGCTCCTAGTTTCGGCAGATACGCAAAGCCCCGGCGAGGCGGTCACCTCCCGGGGTGTCGCCGACGCTTCCAGGGAGCGACGACATGGGGCACGCTACAGCCCAACCGCCCGCCACGGCAGGGGTCGACGAACGCCCGCCCGACGTCGCCACGATGCGCGCCACGGCGCGCCGTCTCCTCGGACCGGACGACGGACCCGACGCCCTCCCGCCGGCCGCGGACATCGACACCCTCACCCTCGCTCTCCGCGGCCATCTCGAGCTGATCCTCCCGGACGTCGAGCAGGCGGCCGGCCCGGACCCTGCGACGGTCAAGGCGTACTGCGCGCTCGCCTGCGTCGGCGAGGCCCGCAGAAAGCTGGCCATCACCCCGAACCCCGAGCTCGCCTCCCGCGTCGCCCACGCCCGCCGCCTGGCCCGCGTCCTACTCGCCCTGTGCGCCCACCACGACGAACTCGGCGGCCACCGCCCATGACAACGACGACCCCGGAGACCGAGGCCGCGTCACTATCCGCGGAATGCGCGCTGGCACAACGCCCCGCCTACCGCGGACTGCACGGCGACTGCCGCCAAACCAGAGACATTCCCCTCCCGCACGCCCGGGGCCTGCTGCTGCAGCGCCACTGCGGCTGCACCTGCCATCGACACAGCGGTGCGGCGTGAGGGCCCAGGTACGCGTCTGCAGGGCGTGCGACGAGCCGATCGAGGATCCAGACGATGCGGTGCTGGTGGACCACCAACGGATCTCACGAACCCCGGGAGCTGGCGCCCGGTGACCTAGCCTCAGGGGTGCGGCGGCCGTGCGTAGGTGCGTCCCCCGGCCGCCACCCAGACGCCCGCCCGTTCCTTGTACCCCCAAGGCTCTCCAGCCCCTTGACTAGCCCGTCGGCGGCCCTGATCCCGGCCCCGTACATGGTGTCGGCGACCGCCGAGCCGGCCGCGTTCGCAGACTTCTTCAGCTGAGACTGCATCTGGTTGAGCTGCTTCAGCTGGCCGCCCCGGCCAACGCGGCAACCGTGTCACGCCCTGATCCACCCCGGCTGAGGCCAACTGCTCGAGGAGGTCGGCGGACAGACCGCGCTTCTTCAGCGTCTGCAGCTGGTTGGAGAACGCCAGCGTCTTCGACAGCTGCGCGGACGTGCCGTTGACGACGTCCTGGCTGGTCAACCCGAAACCGCCTGCGGGAGGCATGGGTGACCACGCTGACGCCCTGCCCGCCGTCACGGCATCCAATCTCACCGCCCCCGTACGCTTTCCCCCTGGAGAAGCCGCTATGGCTCACCTTCCCCGCCATCGCCCGGCACCGTCCTGACCTCGTACGATCTGTTTGGATCGCAGCTGTCCGGCAGCGCAGGGCAGCATCTACACCCCACTTCCGCCCTCCCGGAGGGGGAAATCCAGATCCGCAGCTTGCCAACCGCAGCATTATATATCTAGTATCGAAACTTTAGGGTCGTCGGTGCAACCGCAGCGGCCCACCTAGATCGCGCAGCGAAAGGAGGCCACCACCGTGCGGGCTGACGGCACCCGCCAGACGCGCACCCACCACTGCCGGCGGTGGCCTCCTGCCCGCCCTGCGCGCAGTGCACCTCACGCGGCCCTTCGCCCCTCACCACGCCTTCCAGGAGGAAGACGATGACCGGCACCGACGAGAACGAGCTCCTGGACGCCAAGCAGATCCACGACGAGTTCGGGCTCAGCCCTTCGCGCCTGAGCGAGCTGTACCGGGACCGCGCCACGACCGGTTGCCCGGAGCCGGACGCGATCGAAGGCCGGCGGCGCCGGTGGAAGCGCGGCACGATCGGCGCCTTCCTGTCGGCCTACCGCGCTGCGAAGGCGTCACAGTCCTCCGTCCGCCACAGCCTGCTCACCGGCCCCCGTGACCGGTTGCTGTCGACGTCGGAGGTGGCCAAGGTCCTCGGCCACAAGCGGACGGTGACCCTGCTCGCCTGGCTGCAGGACCGGCCCGGATATTTCCCCGATCCCGATGTCGAGGAGACCACCGACGGTGGCCGTCTTCGCCGCTCCTGGTACCTGGGCACCATCGCCGACTGGATCGACCGGCGTCCCGGCCCGGGCAACACCCAGAGCAAGTCCCGCGCGCAGATGGCCGCTCCGGCGCAGGACGGAGACCCGGAGGAGCTGCTCGACACCAAGCAGGCCGCGCCCCTGCTCGGCTACAGCAGCCACCTGGAACTCAACCGGGCCATCGCCCGCGGTGTCCTGCCCGAGCTCGCCAGGCCGGACGATGTCCTGCGCAGCGACAGGGGTCTGACCAGCAACCGCTACAAGCGCCGGCGCATCGTCGCTCTCGCACGTGCCCGCCAGCAGGCCCCCGCCAGTTCCGAACTGGCCCAGCAGCGTATGGAGGCCGCCCTGCATGCCCTGCGCGCGGCCGCAGACCCGGGTGCCGTCACCATCGAGGTCCTGGCCGAGTCCCATCCCGGCCACGGCAGCGCCGTCGCATGGAAGAAGGCGATCGATGAGGCCCGCGCCACCCTGCAGGCAGACTGACACACAACGACGCAGGTGGCACCGCCCGGCCGCTATCCTGACGAGGTACGGCACCCGGCTGTGGGTTTCCTTCGTGTGACCCCGGCGGGCCGGGTGTGTCGGCCGGTGGCCGGGGGAGGCTGTCAACCTCCCACCGGGATCCTCGGATCCCGGGCCGGCCATCGCACTTTCCAGCTCTCAGCACTCCCCTGGTGAACCCATTTCGCCCTGCTCCAGCACGAAGGTGCTGGAGCAGCGGTGCAATGCCTCATCGCCAGCTCGACGGGCACCACTGCCGGATCAGTTGCCTTCAAGGTCCTCGGCGTAGGCGGCGGTGCGCTACCGGCTGTGAGGTCACTGCATGTGAACTCGTGGGGGTCGGCTCCGGGGAACTCAGTTCTCCTCTGCATGTCAGAGCCGATCGGTAGCCTCCCGGCAGAACTGCACGAGACGGACTGGGGATGGGGCGCATGGGAAC
>NZ_JAKWBE010000058.1 GCF_022513565.1 Streptomyces gilvus
ATGCCGAATACGGGCAGGTCAGCGACGAACGCGTCAACCACCGCAACGACTATCGCCCGCGCGAGTGGGACACCCGCGTCGGCACCGTCGAACTGGCCATCCCCAAGCTCCGCAGCTCGTCGCCCGCACCGCCACCCCGCGCGTCATCGACGGACGCGGCAACCTGGCGCGACGCCGGATGAACCGTCCGCGCCCTCGGACGCCCCTGAGCCGCGGTTTCGTCGCCCGGCCCCGTGACGCCTCCGCAATCAGCGCACACGGCCAGAGCCACGCCCGAGCCGCCAACAGCGTTCTGGCGATCATGGAAGCGATGGTGCCAACCGCGTCACTAACCTGTCCAGGCAGCACACCTAGACGATCGTTGCCCCCCCGCTCAGCATGTAGGTCTGCCCCTGGACGAATCCCGCGCCTTCGGACGCGAGGAACACGCATGCTGGGGTGATGTCCTCATAGGCGCGTCCGACGTACTTCGACGGGGTCTTCTGCACTGACTCGAGGCGAAGCTTGGCGTGCTCCTCGTGGTGAGGGGAGACGGATTCACCCGTGTCGGCGTTGGGCATGACGCAGTTCACGGTGATGCCGTACTGGCCGAGATCGTAGGCGGCCGCTCGCGTCAGCCCCTGGACGGCAGCTTTTGCGGCGGCGTAGGAAGCACAGTTGAAGTATCCGTACGCCATCTCGGAGCTGAAGTTGATGATGCGTCCGTACTTCTGCTTCTTCATGTGGGGGGCGGCGGCCTGCATGAAGTGCGCGTATGCGATCGGTCCACCCCGATAGAGGTTGACCATGCTGTCTTCGGAGAGTTCCTCGATCGACTCCATCGTGTGCAGGAACGCCTGGGCGACATTGCAGACGATGTCGATGCGTCCGTAGGTCTCTACGGTGAAGCGCACGGCGTCGTCGATCTCTTGCTTGTTCAGGATGTCGCACTTCACGGCGGCCGCTTCGAGTCCGCGGCCAGTGATGGAGTCGACGACGTCCTGCAGGGGGAACGGCCCGAAGTCGATCCCGGCGCACACGACCTTCGCGCCCTCTTCGGCGTAGCGGATCGCGACCTGCTTGCCGATGCCCTTGTTGCTGCCGACCACGATGGCGACCCTGCCGTCTAGCTGGCCCACTGTGAACCTCCTCATTTCAGTGTCCGCCCTGGGTAAGAGCTCGACATGGGCGTCGACTCGAAGGGCGATCAATACAAGAATATACAGGTAGATACGTCTGGGGCGAGTGCCCTCCAGCCCGGCAGCGTTGATGTCGAGAGCGAGGACACGACACGCCCCTCTTCCCACACGGCGAGTTGGGCGACTGCCTGGCCGACCCCCTGCCCTGCTCCGGCGACGATCACACTTCTGGAAGCCGGTAACAGCGGGCGGCATCGACTACTTCGTCCTCCGCCGGCGCCGGGATTCCAAAGAATGCAAAGACGAGGCAGGAGGTCGGGTCGCAGACGCTATAGGGAAAGACCGCGACCGAATCACCGTCTTGAAGGTTCGTAGGTCCGGGCCGACTGACGACACGATTCCCGAATACTCGTGTCCCACAATCTGCGACCGTCCACGCCCGTCACCGGATGGGGACGGCGACATCCCCCGTAAACACCTCCGGGTCGAAGTGGAGGTGGAGGTCGCCGCAGATTCCCGTTCATCCCTCCACTCAGGGGCGGCCTGACCTGACGCGACCGCAGGTGTCTCGATCGAGTCCAGACGCAGTTCACCTTTCGCGCGGACTCGTACGGCTCTCACGAAGCTCCGCGGTTCGTTCCCGAGATGCTGCGATCTTGTGAAATGCGGACACATAAGGGAAGGTTGTCCTAGCATTGCCGACGATCACCGGGCACGCCCGCATCGCACTGATCGTCAGGTGGAGATGGACTCGGCTGCCTTCTGCAGCTGCAGGCCGGAGAGGCTCCCTTCTTCGCGCCAGTTGCGGAAGACCTCCGTGATTCCGTCCACTCCCCCCCCGTAGGAACCGTCGCGCATCATCTTCACGGTGATGTGGCCCTCGTTGTTCAGGTGACTGGGTGTGCATTGCCCCCAGAACTCGACGAGGAATGCGGCAAGCTCCTCGTGGTGGGCGACCCACTCCGCCTCGGCCTGCTCGGTCACCTCGGCGACGTTCACGTTCCGGTCGATGAGCTCTTTTACGGTGTAGGCGATGTGCTCTGCCTGCTCGGTCAGCATGTGGGGGAAGTTCGACGCCCACGCACTCTGCGTGGTGCTGGCGATGAACATGTTCGGGAAGTGGTGTACGTGGATCCCGTGCATGGTCCGCGCGCCCTCCTTCCAATGCGTGCCGAGGGACAGTCCGTCGCGACCGTAGACGGGCACCGGGAATCCGAGGTACGGAGTGGGGTCGAACCCGGTGGCGTACACGAGGAGATCGACCGGGTACTCGGTGTCGCCGACCAGGACGCCCTTCTCGGTGATCCGGTCGACGCCACGGCCATCGGTGTCGACGAGGTGCACGTTGGGCCGGTTGAACGTGCTGAGGAACTCGTCGTGGAAGCAAGGGCGCTTGCAGACGCGCTCGTACCAGGGCTTCATGGTGTCGGCGACGGCTGGGTCGTGGATCTCTTCGTCCACGCGGCGGCGTATCTGTTCCATAACCGCGAAGTCGTTGCGGCTGCGCAGTTCGGCCATCTCCTCGGCCGACAAACCACGCGCACGGCAGACGTGTTCGAAGTTGGTGCGGGTCCAACTGTCGTTGACGAGGTCCTCGTCCTGCGGCTGGCCCCACGCGATGCGGTTGAAGTTCTCCATGCGGCGTTTCTGCCAGCCCGGCTCGAGGGTGTTGAACCACACTTCGTCCGTGGGGTGGTCGTTGCGCACGTCAACAGTGGACGGGGTCCGCTGGAACACGAACACCTCTTTGGCAGCCTTGCCGAGGTGCGGGACGACCTGGACCGCTGTGGCGCCGGTTCCGATGATCCCGACGACCTTGTCGGCCAGCTTGTCCAGGTTGCCGTTTGAGTCGCCGCCGGTGTAGGCGTAGTCCCAGCGGCTGGTGTGGAAGGCGCGGCCGGCGTAATCGTCCACCCCCGGGATGCCGGGAAGCTTCGGGCTGCGGTAGTGACCTGGGCAGACGACGATGAACTTCGCCGTGATGGCGTCCTCGCGGTCGGTTTCGACCCGCCACCGCGAGATCGCGTCGTCCCAGCGGAACGCTTCTACGAGTGTCTGCAGGAGGGCTCTCTGGTAAAGCCCGAAGCGGCGCGCGATGAGGCGGGAGTACGCGTAGATCTCGTCGCCGTGTGCGTACTTCTCCGACGGCATGTAGCCGGTCTCTTCCAGCAGGGGGAGGTACGTGTACGACTCGACATCGCACGCCACGCCCGGGTAGCGGTTCCAGTACCAGGTGCCGCCGAAGTCCCCGCCCTTGTCGATGAGGAGGATGTCGCCGACACCGGCTTCGCGCAGGCGCGCGGCGGAGAGCATTGCGCCGAATCCCGCACCGAGGATGACCACGTCGACATCCCGAGTCACCGCTTCGCGGTCGGCGCGTGGTGTGTGCGGGTCGGTCATCCACTCGGAGTGCTCGTCCAGGTGCACGTACTGTGTGTTGCCGTCGGCGCGGAAACGTTTCTCGCGCTCCTGCGCGTTCTTCGCGACGATCGCTTCGCGATCGAACTCAACGCCTCGGAAACTTTCAGTCATGGCTTGCTCCTGATGACTCGATCGTCGGGAGCGCGGCAGCGGCCCGGCATGATGCCGAGGGGACCTGCGAACGTTGCTGTACGGCGGCTGCCGCGAAGGTGCGCAGGTCAGCGACCAGGAGCTCCGGTGTCTCCATGGCCGCGAAGTGGCCGCCGCTGTCGATGTCGCTCCAGTGGGTGATCCGATGGCTCTGCTCCCCGAAGTACCGGATCGACCAGTCCTCACGGAAGGCCACGACTCCGACGGGGACATCCTGCGTGTACGGCGCGTTGGCGTCGGCACCGGCGAGCAGGCTGCTGTAGAACGTGTGGTACCAGTTCGCGGAGGTGCCTGCTGTACGGGTGAACCAGTACAGGGACACGTTCGTGAGCATCTGGTCCAGGTCGACCGCGTCCTCGGGCAGCGGGTGGGCCCGGTCGGTCCAGTCGTGGAACTTCTCGAGGATCCACGCGAGCTGTCCGACGGGCGAGTCGGTGAGCCCGTAGGAGAGTGTCTGGGGCTTTGTGGCCTGGATCACGTAGTAGCCCATGCCGACGGCGTTGTTCGTGGCGATCGACTCGAGTCGCTGCAGGGACAGCGGGTCGAGTTCGGCGAGCACGGCGTCGTCGACGGGGCCGGCGGGGATGAAGCCGAGACTGGCGGCGTTCAGATGCACCCCGAGAACGCGGGAGGCGTCGACGGCGGCGACCTGCGGGGCGATCATCGCTCCGATGTCACCGCCCTGCACCAGATAGTTCTCGTAGCCCAGGCGGCTCATCAACTCCGCGTAGGCGGTTGCCATCGCGGTGTTGGTCCAGTTCTTTGTCAGCGGCATGGAGAACGCGAACCCGGGATGACTGGGCGCGACGACATGGAAGCTGGGAGTGTCCGGATGCCCGTGCCCGGAAGGATCGGTGAGCGGCCCGATGATTCGGGCGAACTCCGCTACTGAGCCGGGCCAGCCGTGCAAGAGGAGCAACGGGATGGCGCCAGGGTGCGCGGAGCGGGCATGAATGAGGTGGAAGGTCTGCCCGTCGATCTCGGTGAGAAACTGTGGGTGTTCGTTGAGCCCACGCTCCTGCACCCGCCAGTCGAACCGATCCCGCCAGTGCTCTGCGATGTGCTGCAGGTAGGGCTGGGGGACTCCTTTCTTCCAGCCCTCGTCCAGTGGCTCCGACGGATACCGGGATGCGGAGAGCCGTGTACCCAGGTCTGCTACGTCGGCGTCCGGAATCCGGATGGTGAACGGGGAGAGCCCGGTCGGGGGTTTAGCCATGATCTCCTCATCTTCATTGACGCGGATAGGCATTTACATGACTGTACAGGTATATGCATGACAGTCAAGCATTCACGGGGACGGGAGTCGATCAACCTCAGCTCAGGAGCTCGCCGAGGCGTCGGGTGAGCGCGTCGGCGTCGAGCCCGTACCGCTCGGTCAGGCCGGGATATGTCCCGGTCGTGATGTGCTGATGCGGGAGACCGATGGCGTTCAGGGGTATGCCCAGGTCCGCGATCGCCTCGGCGGTGGCGGCCGAGAGCCCGCCACGTACGTAGTGCTCTTCGACGGTGATGACCCGGCGGGTTCGGAGCGCAGAGTCGCGGATGAGGTCGCGGTCCACGGGTTCGACGGTGGGCATGCCGATCAGCTCGGCTGCGACTCCGGAGGCGCGGAGGCTGTCGACCGCGTCGATGGTGGCGGCGGTGACGGGGCCGGTGGAGATCACGGTCGCCCGGTCTCCGTGCCGGATGAGCTGGCCCCGGCCGATCGTGAAGGGTTCCTCGGGGAACAGGTCCGGGATCAGCGGCCCTCCGATGCGCATGTAGACGGGACCGTCGTGAGCGAGCATCGCTCGGGACGCGGCTCTGATCTCGCCGGCGTCCTGCGGGGAGAGTACGACCACGCCGGGGAGCATGCGCATGATGGCGTAGTCCTCGAGCGAGTAGTGCGTCGGGCCGAGATCGGAATAGGTCATGCCGCCGTTGCGGCCGACGACCTTGACGTTCTGTCCCATATACGCGATGTCGTTGCGGAACGCCTCGAAGTTCCGGCAGGTCACGAACGCGGCAATCGCCGCGAACACGGGGATGCGGCCGGTTGTGGCCAGGCCCGACGCCACGCCTGTGGTGCCGTGCTCCTGGATGCCGAACTCGAAGTAGCGGTCGGGATAGCGTTCTTTGAACGGCCCGAAACCGGACGAGTTGCCGCTGTCGGCGGAGAGCACGACGATGCGCTCGTCGTGCTCGGCGATCGCGGTGATGGCCTGCCCGAGGGTCTTGCGGGGATCGACGAACTCGCGGACGGCGCTCACGGGTGCGCTCCCGTCAGGTCGCCGAGACTGTCGAGGCGGGCGTGCAGTTCTGCTTCGGCGTCGAGGAGCTGCGCCGCAGTCGGCTTCCAGTAGTGCGATGCCGCGGTGTCCTCCAGCTCGGTGAGCCCCTTCGCCTTCACGGTCCGCGCAAGGATTGCGGTGGGCTGTCCCGGCGCCGGCTGCTGTTCGAGCGCGGCGACGATCTGGGACATGTTGTTTCCGTCGATACTGATCGTGGACCACCCGAAGGCGGCGAATTTGTCTGCGATGGGTTCCATCTTCATCACGTCGGCGGTGCGGCCGGAGATCTGCAGGTCGTTGATGTCGACGATCGCGACGAGATTGTCCAGGCGGTGGTGGGCGGCGATGGATGCGCCCTCCCAGTTGGAGCCCTCCGGCAGCTCCCCGTCTCCGAGGATGGTGAACACGCGGCCTCCGCGCCCGTCCATCCGCAGCCCCAGTGCCATTCCGCATGCGATGGGGAGGCCGTGGCCGAGAGCGCCGGTGTTGGCCTCCACGCCCGGAATTTTGTGCATGTCGGGATGGCCGGTGAATGCGCTGCCCAGGCCGCCGTAGCTGTCGAGGTCGGAGGCGTCGAAGAACCCGCGACGGGCGAGCACGGCGTACTGGGCCATCGCCTTGTGTCCGGCCGACAACAGAAATCGGTCCCGGCCCGGCCACCTGGGATCCGCGGGGTTCGTTCGGAGCACTCGGAAGTAGAGCGCGGTGATGACGTCGATGCAGCTCAACGCACCACCGAGGTGACCGGAACCGCCGGCGCGGAGCATACGCAACACCAGAAGCCGGGCGTGCGTGGCCTCGGCCTCCAGCTCGGCGACCGTAGTCATGCCCTGCCCGTCTCGTAGAGGCGAAGTTCGTCGAGCTTGGGGCCGCTGCGCTCGGACGGCATGTAGGTGTGGGCGAGGTATGCGTCGAGCAGGAGCTTTGCGGACTCGGTCCCGGTGATCTGCGCGCCGATGGCGATCAGGTTGGCGTTGTTGCTCAGTTGGGCGCGCTCGGCCTGATAGGCATCGGTCACCAGCGCGCAATACGCCCCCTGCACCTTGTTCGCCGAGATGGAGACTCCGATTCCCGTCCCGCACAGCACCACACCGCGGTCGACCTCGCCGGCGACGACGCGCTCCGCCACGTCGATGGCGGTCCGCGGGTACAGCGGGTCGTCGGAGCCGAAGTCGCGCACCTCGTGTCCGAGAGCAACCGCGTGCGCGATCAGCGCGGCTTTCAAGTCCGCGGCATTGGGGTCACAGCCGAATCCGATGATCATCCTGACCTCCTCCTCAATCGTCCTATACACGTATAGGCACGTATATATATTTGAATTGCTGCCTTGCTTTCTCGTCGCCGAGCGGGTTTGTCATGTACCGAGAGGGATCTCCTCGCGCACGGTGTCCTGACGGGCCATCCGGTTGGCCGATCGAACGGTGATGAGACCGTCGACGGCGCCCAGCGCGGCACCGGCGATGATCGCGGCGCCCGTCGCAGCGGCGGCATGGCCCGTCGGAGACGCGGCCGTTCGACGCGGGCCGCCGAGGGTGGAGGTGGCCGTAGCCGGATCCCGGCCTGTCGACCTGGTACGGGCGGCGCGCATCGCATGGAGGAACCCAGAGGGAAGGGGCGCTCTATCCGCCTCGTTTGCCGCTCTGGCCGTGACAGGACAGCGGACACAACCCCTCGTGTCGCCGAGCGCGGTGCAGCCGGACGCTGCCGGTGAGCTGCTCCGCTCCTGAGCGTGACGAGGACCTTTGACCTCGGTGGCGCGGCCGGTCCGGTGCGGATGCCGGACACCGTGCGCGCACGTCGACAAGATCCTCCGCGGAGTAGGCGGAGCTGCCGGTGAGGACCTTGTCCTGGGTGAGGAACATGACGGCATCCGGCGGCACGTCACCAGACTCTCGGTCGCGATGGGCTGGGGCCCATGACGCTGAGCCCCAGCCCATCGCGCTCACTCGCCGAGCAGGACGATCATGACGCCGTTCGGGTCGAGGACCGACATCGCCACGCGAGCGACCGTGTCGTGGCCCGGCAGCGGGATCGGCGGAAGGTCGACACCCTCGCACACGATCGTCGCGTCGCTGGCGAGCAGACGGCGCTGGGCGCCCGCGAAGTCGTCGTGGGTGATGAGGATGCGCTGGAACCCGACATGGCGCGGCGAGGCGTAGGCTCGGCCGACCGCTTTCGGTGCGACCCACTGGAAGAGGTCGAGGTTCTGGGAGCTGCCCGGCGGGCGTACATAAGTGGCCTTGAAGTCGCACCGCTCGACATCGGTGTACCCGAAGAAGTCCTGCAGGCACCTCGTCGACAGTTCGTCGATGTAGTCCTGAGTGAAGTTTTCCGGCTGCAGCTTCGGCAACTCGGAGAACAGCGGGATCGTGCCGTCCTTGGTGGGAGCGACAAGGTCGAAGCCGATCAGGTCGGTGTAGAACTTCACCGTCTCGTCGATGTCGATCACGTTGATCTCACGGTGCCGTACCATGCGGATCAGGTGTCCGGGCTGCTTCTCCCCAAGGTTCGGAACCTCCTTGATCTGCAGCAGCAGGCCGTTCGGGTCACGGACACTGATGTACTTGGTGTAGGTGACGTTGTCCTTCGTGGCGTTCGGCTTGTCCGAGTCCCACCAGTCCGTCTCCTCGGAGAGGAAGTTCGCGCCGTAGTCCCGCAGCCTCTGCTGGACAAGGGCGAAGTCGTCGGTCGCGACTGCCGATCGGAACGCGCCGACGTGGTTGGACACGGTGTACGGCTCGTCGTCGACCCATGTCGGGTTCACCCACTCGAACAGTTCGTAGCAGGTGTCGGTGCTGCCGATCACGCTGACCAGTTGCGACCGGAATCGGACGTCCTCCTCCACGCCGAACAGTGCTGGCAGCACTCGCTTCTCCAGATCGGCGATGTGCGCGCCGTGCTCGGGGTGCTGACGCAGGGTGTCGGAGCCGGGACCGGCTTTGACGAAGCCCAGCACGTCGACGTAGAACTGCAGCGACTCGTCGAGACTGCGGCAGTTGATTCCTTGGGCGAAGTACCCATTCCTCATGTGATAACTCCGTGTCATGTTGTGCACCGTGGCGCCAGGGCGTGGTGCGTTTCCAGGTGAAGCAGGCGGTTCAGCGGCTGCCGTCAGGACAATCGCCGACATGGTTGGTCAGATGCCGCGGAAGTTGTACGTTCCTTCTGGCAGGGTCTCCGGGCGACCGATGGCGGTCGGCGCCCCTGTGTCGGTCACTCCGGCCTGCGAGTTGGAGAGCCCGTGGCAGCCCTATCCAGGATCTGCTGCAAGCTGGCGACGGTGATGATCTGCTCGGGGGGTGTGCGCACGTCGGCGCCGGCCAGCACACGTGCGGGACTGCCGGGTTCGCCGAGTGTGTCGACGACGGTCGCGGCGGCGGGGAACTCGTCTTCGGTGGTGAAGTGGCTGACGGTGACTAGGTGGGCCATTTCTGCGGCCGCAGCCGCAGCGGCGCCGGACGCAGAGTCCTCCACGACCACGATGTCTTCTCGATCGATGCCGATCGAGGAGGCCGCGAGGAGGTAGATGTCCGGTGCCGGTTTCTTGGCGGGGACGACATCACCAGCGAACACGCCTGCCATCCGTCGCCGCTGGTCGCCGCCGACGACGGATGCCAGGACGGCTTCGACGCTGGCGACGGCGGAGGTCGACGCGCACGCTACCTGCCATCCGTCGTCCAGGGCCTCGCTGATCAACCGAGCGACCCCGGGGCGCGCGGGAAGTGCTACCGATTCGACCAGATCCACGTAGAGGGCAGACTTGCGCACGTGCAGGTCGCGGATCAGTGCGTCCACCTGATGCTCATCTCCGAGATCCCATTCGGGATGCTCGGCGAGGAAGGACCGCAGGCGCTCCTTCCCACCCCCGATCCGCAGCAGTGGACCGTATTGCTCGGCCGACCAGCGGAAGGGCAGGTCGAACTCGGTAAATGCGAGATTGAAGGCGACGAGATGCCCGTCGCGCTCCGTGTCCGCGAGGACGCCATCGCAGTCGAGCAAGAGGCCTCGAGCGTTCACGCCGAGACTCCGACGCGTTGCGCAGACTCGAACAGCCAGATGTGATCCGTGACGGTACGTTCAACCGCCGCGCCGATGGCGTCGAAAAGTTTCACCGGCTCCCACTTCCCGGTCCGCTCCGACTGCTCCAGATGGTCACGGGCGGTCTTCATGTAGGCCAGTTTCAGCGCGGTGGAGATGTTGATCTTCGATACGCCGGCGCCGATGAACTCGCGGAACTCGCTCGCGGACAAACCGGTGCCGCCGTGCAGCACGATCGGGATGTCCGTCAGCGTCACGAGGCGCTGGACACGATCGACGAGCAGATCCGGCGCGGCGGAGTACAGGCCGTGCGCGGTGCCCAGGGCGGGGGCCATGAGGTCGGTCCCGGTCTCTTCCGCCACCATCACGAGCTGGTCGTCCGGGTAGAAGTGGACGTCCGGGTCATCCGAGCCGACACCGTCCTCTACGCCGACGATGTTCTCGATCTCGCTTTCCACATCGACGCCGGCCGCGTGCGCCTCGGCGCACACCGCCTTGGTCTCGGCGCGGGCCACCTCGAAGGGAAGGTCCGACGCGTCGAACAATACCGACGACCACCCGTTCCTGATGGCCTCGGTGATGACGTCCCGGTCCGGGCAGTGATCCAGGTGCAGGGCGACGGGTACGCGCGTGCTTGCGGCGGCTGCGCGCGCCGCCGCCGCAAGCACGGCCGCGCCGAAATAGCGAACCGTCTTCACCGAGGTCTGTAGAATGATCGGCGATCCTGTCGCGTCAGCAGCACTCACCGCCGCGCAGATGGACACGTTGTCGACGATGTTCACGGCGGGCACGGCATACCCGCCCCGCCGAGCGTCTCGGGCGAGTTCTTTGGTACTCGCAAAGGTCACAGTCGGCCTTCCTCGTAGCGCACCCTCACCGGGTGGATGGTCATGCGGCGACCGCGCGGGCGACGGCGGCCTCTGGCGGCTGGTAGATGTGCTGGCAGGCGGCGTCCACCATCCGCGTGTATGCGCGATAAAGCGGTTCATACCGGGCGGACGTCTCCGGGTCCGGGACAACCGTCACCGTGTCCTCGCCCTGGCGGGCGAGCCCGTCAGCTGGGTCCGCGTAGATCCCTGCGCCGATCCCGGCTATGATCGCGGCGCCCTTGGCGCCGGTCAGCCGTGGCGTCGAGGAACACTTCAACGTCAGACCGGTCACGTCGGCCACGATCTGCATCCACAGCGTCGACTCACTGGGACCGCCGGTGGCATACGCGACCTGCGCGGACCTCTGGGTCGCACGCTCGAGTGCCTCCATGCAGGTGCGAATCTCAAACGCTGTGCTCTCGACCACGGCTCGCACCAGGTCGGCCGTCGTGGTGGCCAGGTCGATGCCGAAGAACGACGCCCTTGCGTACGGCGCGTCTGGCCGGCCGATGAACAGCGGGGCGAACGAGACGCCGTGCGCACCGACCGGGCTTGTTCTCGCCATCTGGGTCATGAAACGGAAAGGGTCCTCGTTCAGACGCTCTTCTGCGTCCGCGCCGAGAAACCCGAAGGCGATCTGATCCTTCAACCACGTCAGTGAGGACCCGAACGTCGCCATGTTTGAGGTCAGCCGCAACCGATCGGGAGAGCCACCTCCGACAACCTGCACCAGCGGGTCGAAGGCGCCAGGGCTACCGGACGTAAGCCGACTGAGCACCGCGGAACTGCCCAGGTTCAAGCAGAGGTCGTCTTCGCCCAAGGCGCCCTGCGCGATCATCTGCGCCAATTGATCGTTCGCGCCGGCGAACAGCGGAGTCCCTTCCGTCAGGCCGGTCAGCGCAGCACCCTCCCGCGACACGGCACCGCACGGCTCGGCGAGGTACCGATGCTCCACCCAGTGCGTTTCCGGAAGATCGAGGGCAGCCGCGACCGACGGATCGAAGCGCCGCGCGACCGGGTTGTACGCGTTCTTGTACCCGCCGTAGTCCTCCGGATCGATATCCCACCGACCGCCGAGGGCGCTGTACAGGAACGGCTGCATCGTGTTGCTCCACCGGGCCACGCGAGTCGCCAACTCCGGCTGCTGCTCGCGGATCGCGAGGATGGCCGACAGCGTACGGGGATGCGAGTGCGTGATCGCGTGGTACTCCTCCTCGCTCATTCCCGTTGCTCGCAGGGCGGTCCACACGTCGTCGGTGTGGGAAGTGAACCGAGGGTCACTGAAGAACAGGCACTCCGTCAGCGCCTCACCGTCCGCAGAGAACCCCGTCAGCAGAACGCCCAGGACTGCCGCGCTGATGCCGACGATCTGCCGGGGGTCTACGCCCGACTCGGACACCGTGTCGCGGATCGCCTCGATTTCCGCGTTCTGGACCTCGGCCACCGAGTAGAAGGCGGTCCCGTCCGCCTCGAAGTGAGGGGAGAACGCGCGGGAGGCGCTGGCGACGCACTTGCCGTGGGCCTCGAACAATACTGCTCGCACGCCGGACCCGCCGGTGTCGATCCCGAGAAGATACTGCTCAGACATCTGGGGTGCTCCTTCGCGCCACCTGTGGCATGCATCGACGCACGCCACATGCCGTCACCATGTACAACCCAGTATATACCAGTAGGTACAACATTCCGCTACCCGGCTGCGCTGGTATGTACATCTCAGTTTTGATGTGTATACGTGTCATGCTGGTCGTACAGGCATGAGCCTTGCCTGTCCTATCTAGCCCTGTCTATGGAGGTCCTCGTGTCTGAAGTGCTCGATCGCGAATCTCAGGTGCCGCTGTATGCGCAGCTCGAGGCGATCCTGCGCAACAAGATCGACAGCGGCGAATGGAGGCCGAGTCAGCGCATCCCCTCCGAAAACGAGCTCAACAGGATCTATGGGCTGAGCCGAATGACCGCTCGTGGCGTGATCACGCGCCTCGTCAACGAAGGTCTTCTGGTCCGGGTGCAGGGAAAGGGCACGTTCGTGTCCCAGAACAAGATCTCCGCGGTCTCCCCGGCATACATGGGCGTGCGGGAGCAACTCGAGGAGATGGGCTTCGCGACCACGACGCAGCTCATCACCGCCTCGCTTGAGTCACCGTCGAGTGACGTGCGCGAGCGGCTCCGGCTGCCGCGCGGCAGCTCGGTCTACGCCATCGTGCGTCGACGGCTGGTCGATGACACTCCGATCAGCATCCACCGGTCCTATGTTCCCGCCGAGCTCGCGCCCGCTCTCGACGAGCGGGACATCGTCGGTGAGCAGTTGTGCGTCGTGTTGGACACGCACTACGGACTCACGATGCGCAAGGTCCGGGAGGACCTCGAAGCCGTTGGTGTCGGCGCGGAGGACGCGAAGCTCCTCGACATGAAGAAGGGGGACCCGGTCCTCTTGCTGCATGACCTCGTCTCGGACGCTGCCGATCGTCCATTCGAGTATTCCACCATCGTCTTCCACGGAGACCGGCTCAGCCTCCACTTCGAACACGAGCGCTGAGCTTGGCTCTGTCAGGGATCTTGGAGTTCCCGGCGCGGCAGCGTGATCAA
>NZ_JAKWBE010000059.1 GCF_022513565.1 Streptomyces gilvus
CGGGCCTGGAGAGCTGTGGACCCGTTCACTTCTGCTCCGGAAATAACGGCACATACGGAACCTATCACCCTGAACAAGACCCTGGGTCGAAGAAGTACAAGGGCTCCAGCTACTACTGCGACACGCACAAATGCGGCGGCGGCGGTGGCACCGGCAGGGCCCCGGCGAGCGATCCGGTCACGATCGCGCCGATCCCGCCGCGCCAGTTCGGCGAGGAGGCGAAACGCGCATGGCTCGACGCACTCCACATGGTCGACAAGCAGAACCGGATGACGGACGCCAACGACATGTGGGACGCCCGCAACGGAATCCACCTGGCGAGTGAGACGTTCTGGGAGGTCTTCTGCGACGAGGCCCCCGGGGCCTGCCCCAAGAGCCGGCCCGATGCTCACAACTCCACCGACTTCGGGTATTTCCCGATGACTTCGTCGGACTCGTCGGGAGAGTCACTCAAAGACGTTCTGCGTGGAGGACCCTCGGCGGCAGCTGCCGGAATCTGGTATAGAAATCTGCGCCCCGACGAGGATCCGGCAGAGGGATTGTTCGCCAAGAACGTTGACGGTGACTACACCATCAACGTGCAGATAGGTCAGGGGAGTCGGGTGCGGACCCAGTGGATTTCGGTGACGAAGAGCTGGGATGTGATCAAGAAATGGCGCCAGCCCGGTCAGCGGGTCGCTATCATCGACGGCGACAAAGTCGAGGCGCGGCTGGTCGATCTCACCTCGGCGGAAAACAGGGCAAGATACCTGCGGGGATGGTCTGCGAACACAAACGCGCAATCATCGCAAGAGGCTCTGGTCGAGAGATACATAAACCCGAGCGCCATCATCGGAATGGTCGAAGATGAGGAATGATCCAGTGGATGAGGAACTCGTGTCGCAACTGAGCGAAGCGGCTGACGGATTCATCGTTCCCCTGCGCCTGAACGACGGGTTCGATCGGCTCGCGCTGGACGAGCTGTGCAGGCAGATCGACCAGTTCGGGCATCAGTGGCGGACATCCGAGGTCATCCCGAAATCGGTCGCTCTCCTCCTTTCGGAGCTGTACCCGGCGATCAGCGCGTGCGCCGACCTCTACACGGGGGACGAACGCCAGAGAATGATCGAGGCCGCAGTGCGGGTCGGGGAAAGAGTCACCTACGCCTTGGACCCCGCGGGAGAACCCGAGATGTGAGGCCTCACGCGCTGCACCGCCACCGCACACGACGAGCCGCGGACCACTCCTCCGGGGCTCTCTCGGCTAAACGGTTCTTTACGGCCTTGCGGTCCCACGCCGGGAGGGGCTTGCCGCCTCCCAGTGCCCGCCGGTCGCATGCCCCTGGTCGGGTGGGTAGACGTTGACCCCGGTATGCTGGCGAACAGCCGGACGCGACTGTTCGGTATGGCCCGACCGCGTCGGGTGCCGAGTTCGAGGTGACCAGCGTCCTACCCGTGTGCATCGGAAGGAGAATCCGCTGCGGGCAGGTTCGGATTGTGTTCGCGAGCTGGCGCCATCACCCCCTTTGCCTCCAGTCCGACCTTGGCAGGCCTCATTGAGGCCGAGTTGAGGCCACAAGGACAGGAACAGACCGACAAGGGCTGACCAGCCCCAACATGGATAACCGCATCCGACCTGCGAAAACGTCAAAGATGAGCGTCGATCGGCAAGGATCGCCAAGATCCTCAAAGGACTCATAATCCGTCGGCCGTGGGTTCGAGTCCCACCCGCCCCACTTTCACCTCTTGGGTGCAGAAACGATGTGACCAGCGTGTTGGCTGGCCCGTGACGCTCAAGCCTGCGGCCCCTGGACCAGATCCAGGGGCCGCAGGCGTTTGTTTGTTCTGTTTTGTTTGTTCTGTTTTGTGCCCGCTCGGGGGAACGTTGGGGAAGTCCGGTGACGTTCCCGGGGAACCGAGGGGGCGGCAGCGGCTACGCCGCGCTCTGGTCGTCGTCCTCCACCACGCGGAGCCCGCACTTCCGCCCGCTGCGCGGGACGATCGCGACGGCCGCCTCGGCTGCGGCTCGGGAGAGGGCGGGGACTACGCTCGTATACGTGTCGGCGGTCAGCGTGATCGTCGAGTGGCCGAGCATCTCCTGAACGACCTTGATGTCGGTGCCGGCCGTCAGGGCAAGGGTGGCGGCCTCGTGGCGGAGGTCGTGGAGGCGGATGGGCGGCAGACCGGCGTTCTTGGCGAGGCGGCGGAAGCGGCGACTGATCCACTCCGGGTGGTAGGTGGAACCGTTCTCTTCGGTGGTGAAGACGCGACCGGTCTCGACCCACTTGCCCTGGGAGGTCAGCTCCTCACGCTCCTGGTCCTGTCTGGCCTTCCACCCCACGAGCAGACGGCGCGTCGTCTCGTCGAGCACGATGGTGCGCTCGCTGTCGGCTTTGGGCGTGTCGGTGTAGGGCTCGTAGGAGACGGCGACGATCTGCTGGGTGATGTTGATGAGGCCCTGCTCGAGGTCGACCTCGGTCCAGGGGATCGCGGTGGCTTCGCCGCGGCGCAGGCCGCGGAAGGTGATGAGGTGCCACAGCGGGAAGAGGCGGTCGTCGGCGACGTGGTCGAGGAACTGGCCGACCTGCTCGGGAGTCCAGACCATGACGGGGGAGGGGACGGTGCCGGTGCGCCGCCATTCGGCGATCCGGGCGTCGGTCCACATCAGGGCCTTGGGGCGCTTGGTGGAGGGCAGCGAGACGAGCTGGGCCCAGTTCGTCGTGATCCGACGTTGGCGTACGGCGTCGGTGAGCGCGATGGAGAGGGTGGCGCGGATGCGGTGCTGGGTGGGGACGTTGGTGTCCTTGCGGTGCGACGTGCCCTTGCGGGCTTCGCGGAGTTGGGCGGCGGCGTAGTGCCACTCGGCCTTGAGCCGGGCGCGGAAGGCACGGATCTCGGCGCGCTTGTTGTAGCCGCCGTGCGGCTTGGGCGCGGCCTTCCACCCGGTGTGGGCCTCGTCCCGCAGGGCCCGGAGTTGGAGGGCGCGCAGCCGGTCGGCCTGACGCTTCTCGTTGGCCTCGCGGACCGCACGGAACATGGCGTCGATGTGCTGGGCACGCAGGTCGGTGAGCCTGATGGCACCGATGTGCGGGATGAGGTGGTTGTCGATGTGCCCGCGGTAGTTGTTGGCGGTGGAGCGCTTGAGGCCGGCCTGGGCTTCCAGCCAGCGACGCAGGTACTCCTCGACGGTCTCCTTGGAGTTGACGTCGATCCCTTCGCGGGTCGCCTCGTTGAACAGACGCTCGCCCTCGCTCTTCGCCTCGCCCTTGGTGGTGAAGCCGCCGCGACGCACCCTGTCGGGATCTCTCCCGGGGCGCGGGATGGAGAAGTAGAAGTACCAGGAGCCGTGTGTGGACTGCTTGAGCTTGGGGCACCGGTCGCCGAGTTCCCCCGTTTTGGGGTTGCCGTCCGTGTTGAGGACCGGATCTCCCTTGCGATCGACGCGTGGACCCACGCAGTGGCAGCGCTTGTACGTCGTGACGCTCATGGGTGCGTCGAACCCCCTTCTCGTGCCAAAAAGTGCCGGAGCCTAACGGCCTTGTCCGCGCGGTGCCAGGGACTTTAGGCTCCGGCCGGAGCGCGTGGGGGAGACGAGGAGCGCTTTGATGCGTGTTCAGGCCATGGCAGTTGAATGCCGGACGGTGGTACGGCCATGACCCGGGACGAGCTTCTGTCACTGCCCGTGACGGTGGATGTCGAGACGGCGGGCCGGGCCTTCGGCGTGGGTCGGACCGTCGCGTACCGGATGGTGCGCGACGGCCAGTTCCCCGTGCCCGTGCTGAGGGTGGGGAACAAGTACCGGGTCAGCGCGGCCGAGTTGTGGCGGACGTTGGGGTTTTCACCTGAGTGACGCTGGTGAGGTAGATGAACCGACGATGTCGGGGTGTGCCCGGCCGTGAGCCTGTAGTGTCCCGGTGACCACCGAAGCCTGCCGCTTGGATCTCCACATGTCAGGACGACAGTGGTCGGCTTTGGCATATCCTGTGTCGGGGGATACGGGGGACATGGGCTGGAGTAGGTATGAGGGCATACGGCCATGACACGGACGGTGTGACAGCGGTTCCCGAGGAGGCCGCCTATCTCGTGGCGGCGGCCAAGCTCCTTCTCGAGGAGAAGAGGACGCTCAGGGAGACTGCGGCCTGGATGACGGAGAACGCCGGGCCCACGGTGTCGGGACGACCGTGGGCGCCGACGACGCTGCGCCGCCGGCTCCGCAATCCGGCGATCGCGGGCCTCAGAGAGAACGCCGAGGGCGAGCTGGTCCCCGGTCCCGCCGAGCCGCTGGTCGACCGCGGGACCTTCGACGCCTTGCAGGAGCTGTTCGAAGGCAACCAGAAGAGCCAGGGGGACAAGCCCAGGCACGTGCACTACCTGTCCGGCGGCCTCTCGACCTGCGCCCTCTGCAAGCAGCCGCTGACCCCGCGGTCCACGGCGAACGGTGGGCGCGGGTACGTCTGCGAGAGCGAGGGCTGCGGCAAGGTACGGATCTCCGCTGAGCCGTTGGACGAGTACGTGGGCGACCGCGTCGTCGCCCGCCTGGCCGGCTCGGCCCAGCTCAAGCGCCTCGCCGCCATCCGGGACCGGTTCGCCGCGGAAGCGCAGGAGGCGGAGCGGTTCCTGAAGGAACTGCGGGGTCACAAGGAGGAGCTGGCCAAGGCGTTCGGCGCGCGGGAGCTGAACCTGGGCGAGTTCAGGGCGGCGAAGGCCGCGCTGGAGAAACGGCGCGGCGAGGCGATGGCGGCCGTACGCCGGGGCAAGGCCCTCGATGAGCTTCCCGAGCTGACTCCCCAGGGCGTCGAGACGTGGTGGCACGAGACCGCCGGCCGTGAACAGCGCCGCAATCTGGTCCAGCTCACGGTGAGGGAGGTCCGGGTGGGGCCGGCGACGGTGCGCGGCTCGAGGAGGTTCGACGAAGGCCGGTTCGAGATCTTCTGGCGGTAGTGACTGCGCCCGAAGAGGTGCCCCTGCGCGTTTGGTCAAGGTGCTGGGTGAGGATGGTCGGCATGACAGATCGGGATCGGTTGGGGCGGGCCCCAGTGCACTACGCCGCTGCTGCCGGGGACGTGGACGGCCTGAGGGCGCTGTTGGCTGATGGCGCCGACCCTGGGGCTGTCGATGCCGGGGGTTGGACCCCGCTGCATTTTGCCGCTCAGGCGCAGGTGCCCGCCGCCGTCGAAGTCTTGCTGGCCGCGGGTGTAGTGGTCGATGCCGTGGACCGTCATGGCAATACGCCGTTGTCGAGGGCTGTGTTCTGTTCTCGGGGCGAAGGCGGGACGATTCGGCTCCTGTTGGAAGCCGGTGCTGACCCTGACCGGGACAACGCTCATGGAGTGAGCCCGAGGGCGCTGGCGGGGCGGATTGTCAACTATGACGTGGCTGTTCACCTTCCGGCTGGGGACGGCACTTCCTCCTAGTGCTCTGACATAGGTTGGCCGGGTCCTGTGGCTGCCCAGGCGGCGGCGACCAAGGGCCGGTGGAGATCGGTGCGCCGGATAAACGCGCCGATGGTGAGGTCGCCGGCGATGGATGGGGCCGGAGTGGCATGGAGCCGGTGCTGGATGCTGCAGTTCTGCAGGACGAGGTCAGGAATGATGCCGGTACCGTAGCCGAGTGCGACCAGGGTGAGCAGGGCTTCGTGTCCGTCGGCCTCTGCGACTGTGCGGGGTGTGATGCCGAGGTGGCGGAACCAGCGGTTGGCGATGTCTCGAACCAGGCCCTGTCTGGGGAGTACGACGGCTCGTCGGAGGCAGGAAGCTGCGCGTTCGACCGTGGCGGGGCGGCTCGGACGAGGACGAGGGGGGTGCGGGCGACGGTGCGGGCGAGGAGGGTGGCCGGAACCCGGGAGGGTAAGGCCGCGACGGCGAGGTCGGCCTCGCCGTCGTCGAGGAGCGCGAGGGCGGCTGCGGCGTCACCGGTCCGCACCGAGATCTGCACCCGAGGATGTGCGTCTCGCAGAGGTGCAAGCAGGTCAGGCAGCAGACTCTGGCAGGCCGTGACCGAGGCGAACACCCTTAACTGGCCGCTGAGTTGGTCCCCTGCGAAACCGTTGTCGCTGTAACGGGCCCACAACTCCAGGGCATCGGCCGCGTAGCGGCGGAAGCGGTGGCCGTGCTCGGTCAGCGCGACGCCGTGCGGGCCGCGGTCCAGGAGCCGGTGCCCGGTAGCAGCCTCCAGCCGCTGCACGGTCCGGGACAACGTAGCAGGGCTGACATGGCAGTCTGCCGCGGTTCGGGTGAAGCTCAGCGTGGAGGCGAGATGGAGGAAAAGCCGGTACTGGTCGTGGTCCTGCATCTTTCACCTTCCGGAACGCCATGCTGCGGATGTTGCTGTTGCCGGTGGACCTGCCCGGACCCTACAAACGGGTCATGCCACGAAGCGACAGCACCCGCCCACGCCGAGCAATTGTCAAGAGTTGTGGTTCGGGTGGCGCGTGATCAGGCGGCGACGGTCTCTGCCCGCTCAACGAGGACGCCGTTCTCGAACGTGGCGCCCGTGCGGACCAGGGCGACGAGGTGGGCACCTCGGACTGCGCGCCAGCGGGTCTGGGCGGACTCGACGAGCTTGAACACCATGGCGAGGGCGGCGGCGGGGCTGCCGGCGCCGCGGGTGACTTTGGTGCGGAGCTTGACTGTGGAGAAGGTCGACTCGATGGGATTCGTGGTCCGCAGGTGGATCCAGTGCTCAGCCGGGAAGTCGTAGAACGCCAGCAGCTCGTCACGGTCGTCGGTGATCTTCGCGACAGCCTTGGGGAACTTGGCGCTGTAGGTCTTGGCGAACGCCTCGATCGCCTTCTCGGCGTGCGCGCGGTCCTCGGCGTTGTAGATCTCCTGCATCGCTTTCGTCGCGCCCGGTTGTGCGGACTTCGGCAGTGCGTTCGTTACATTCCGGGCTTTGTGAACCCAGCACCGCTGATGGCGGGCGGCCGGGAACACCTCCGCCAGCGCCTTCCACAGGCCCATCGCGCCGTCGCCGACGACCAGCTCGGGATCGCGCATGCCACGCCTGCGGCAGTCACGTAGCAGGTCGGCCCACGACTCGGTGGACTCGCGCAGCCCCTCGGCCAGTGCGATCAGTTCCTTGGTGCCGTCCAGGCGCACGCCCATCAGCACCAGAACGCAGGAGTGCGCCTGCCCGAGCCGGACCTTGGGATGCACCCCGTCCGCCCACACGTACACGTAGTCGGACTCGGCGAGGTCGCGCTGCTGGAAGGCGGCGTGGTCGTCCTGCCACTGCTTCGTCAGCCGGGTCACGGTGGCCGGCGACAGTCCGGCCGAGCTGCCGAGGAACTGCTCCAGCGCGGGCACGAAGTCCCCCGAGGACAATCCGTGCAGGTAGAGCAGCGGCAGCACCTCGCTGACCTTGGGCGACTTGCGGCACCACGGCGGCAAGATCTTCGAGGAGAACCGCATCCGCTCTCCGGTGGCCGCGTCCACCCGTTTGTCGTTCACGCGCGGGGCCGTGACCTCGACCGGACCGGCCGCGGTGGTCACGGTGCGGGGCCGGTGGTGGCCGTTGCGGACCACCAGGCGCCGTCCGGCCCCGTCGGTCTCGGCGGCCAACTCGGCTATGTACTGGTTGACCTCGGCCTCCAGCGCGGCGGCGAGCATCCGCCGGGCGCCCTCGCGGACGATCTCGTCGATCAGGGAGCCAGACTCGGTCGAGCCGTCGGCATTCACTACGCTGAGCACGGGCGTGCCTTCCCGACCCGCGCTGCGAACGCGGGCCTCTACTCGGTGACTTGTAGATCACTCGGGAAGGTACGCCCTTCGCGTCCGGGAAGGTACGCCCTTCGCGTCCCGTCCCGAAGACCGATCCACAAGTCCTGAGCATTGCTCGCCCACGCCCCGCATGGTTCTTCCGCGAGTACGAGCCCGTCGGCATCGACCTGGGCAGCCAGGCTGCCGTGGCCGCCTACGACCGCAACCAGGGCACCGACCCGGACGCCGACGACGCGCTCCTCGACCGTCTAGGTGTCGACACGGGCATCCGCCTGGTCGATCTGGCATGCGGCACCGGCTCGCTGGTGGTCCAGGCGGCACGACGCGGGGCCGAGGCGCACGGCGTCGACGTCTCGACGGAGATGCTCGCCTTCGCCCAGGCCAGGGCGAAACGCGCCGATGTCGGCGCACACTGGCACCGGGCCGGCTTCCTGGACTACGCCCACCGCGCGGAACCCGTGGACGTGGTGACCACCAAGTCGGCCCTGCACCAGCTGCCGGACTTCTGGAAGCAACAGGCGCTCCTCAACGCGGCCGGCATGCTGCGGCCGGGCGGCACCTTCTACCTGTGGGACGTCATCTTCAGCTTCGAGCCCGCCGACGCCGCAGAGCAACTGCAGCAATGGATCGACACCGCCGGACGGCCCGAAGGCCAAGGCTTCACCCGGACGGACTTCGAGGCGCACGTCCGGGAGGAGTTCTCCACATACGCCTGGGTCCTGGAGGGCATGCTGGAGCGGGCTGGCTTCGACATCGTCTCGCGTACGTCCCGCACGCCGACGCACGGTGAGTTCCTCTGCCGTCGGCGGTAACTGCTTCGTCTGCCGCACGAGCGAGGATCCTGGCTGTTCAAGCTGCCTTGTCCAGCGGACGTCCGCCCCAGCGGATGCCTTTCTCGCCGCGGATGGGGGCGCGATCGCGGCGTTGGGCGGCCAGCACGGTGGGGTGGCGGACGTAGGCGTTGCGCCACCGTAGGTCACGTCAGCCAGCCGAAAACTCCACCGGCAACGAGGGCGCCGAGTGCCGTCCCCGCCGCGACCTGCCCCGGCGTGTGGTCGCGCAACGCCACCCTCGACCACCCGATGAGCGCGACCAATGGGGCGGCCGCCGCCCACCATGGGCTGACCCCGACGGCCAGGATCGCGATGGCCCCGGCCGAGACCGACGTGTGCACGCTGATCTTCCAGAACGCCGTCACCGGCAGGATCGCAGCGAGCGTGGCCATCATCGCCACCACCAGAGCCGTCATCTGAGAGGGCGCGTCAAGGATCAGCATCGCCGCGAACGCCACGCCGACAGACGTCATGATCACGGGTATCAGGTGCAGGCGCCTCTCGCGCTGGCCGACGTGGCGGTCCTGCCAACGCCCGGACCGGATCCCGTACTTGATGTACGCCATGGGGATCACCGCGGCGAACACGATGGCGTGAACGGCCCAGGCCAGCCCGACGAGCGCGTCGTCCTGGGCGGCGCCGAGCGCGAGGCAGACGGCGAGGATGACGTTCTTCGGTTCCAGGCCGTCGGTGACGGCTCGGGCGGTGCGGTTCTCGGGCGAAGAGATCGTGGTCATGCCGGATTCCTGGTGGTGAGGCGGGCTTCGAGGAGGTCCATGAGCGGGGAGTGGTAGTACCGGGCGACCCGGGTAGCCAGGCCGCGTTGGCGTCCAGGTCGTTGCCCATGGTGAGCAGCGGGGAGGTCATGGAGCTGCTCGCGGGCGGATCCTGGTCGATCAACCCGCGACGGCCGGTTCGCAGGCACAGCGCCTGCGCTGCCGCATCGGCGTCGTCACCGTCGAGACCGCAGGCGCGGGCCGCGATCCGTGCGCGCCGTGGCAGATCGGCATCGAGCCAGGGAAGGATCTCGAGAGCGGAGTCGCTGATGTCGAGCACGCGTTGGTCCAGCCCTGCCACAGGCCGCGGGGGTCGTACCGGTCGCGGAGCAGGGACGGCGCCTCGGCGAGGACACGGACGATCGCCTCGGCCGGGAGGACGGATACCAGCTCCTGCCACAGCGGACGCAGAGCGGTCAGCAGGCGTTGGCGCTGGACCATGCGGGTGGCGGTCTCCCACCCGCGGAACGAGACGCCGGCCAGGATGAGTCCGATGGCGACGACCTCGATGAGGCTGGCGAGTTGGTCGGCGTCGGCGGCGGACATGGGGTAAGCGGCGCCGACCAGGCCGTAGGCCAGGTAGCTGCCGCGGAAGAAGGCGTAGCCGACTCCCATCCAGCACCCCAGGGACATCAGGTGCATGCACACGCTGAACATCCGCTGCCCGGAACGCCACGCCGCGCGTGCGGCGACCGCGCACAGGGCGCCCGAGAAGGTCAGCGCCAAGGCCATGGTGCCGAGGTAGGCGCTCAGATACGCGGTCCCCTCCGGATCGCCGGACTGAGCGCCGATGAAGTTGCGGTCACCGTCGGCTTCCACGAGGGAGGGAGCCGTGAACCGGAACAGCACTCCGACGGCGACGACGGCGGTCACCGCTGTGATGGTGCGCGGCAGCGCCGTCGTCAGCCTCTGCCACCACCTGCGGGCGCCCGCGGCCGCCGCCACGGAGTCCACCCAGCGCCACAGCAGGACGGAGCTGAGGATGACCGCCAGGTGTTTGACCAGCACCGCGAGGTCGTCGACGCCGGTCCACTTCGTGACGCCGCGCTCGACGTAACTGAGCCTCAGCGTCGCGCCACAGGCCAGCAGTACGAGCACGGTCCACAACTCGCGTTGGCCGCGACTGCCTCGGAGGTATCCGATGCGGAACAGGCACCAGGTCCACAGCGGTACGACGGTGCATAACGCGATGACATCGCGGCGGTCACGACGACGGACGACGCCGACCTCACCGCCTTCACAGTGGCCGGCCGTTCCTTCCCGCTGGAGCAAATGTACGGTGACCGCCGCCCCCGCGGCTACGTCCTGCACGCCGAACAGGACCGCTACACCCCGACGGCCGCCATGCGCCGCGCCGCCGCCCTGTACCACGAGCACCAGACGGACTGCGTGGTCATCGTGGCCAACAACGGCGGCGACTACCTCCCCGCCCTCCTTGCCGAGCTCGACCCGACCGTGCCGTCTCGCGTCGTCCACGCCACCCGCGGCAAACGCGCCCGCGCCGCGCCGGTCGCGATGCTGTACGAGCAGTCCCGCGTCAGCCACGCAGGTCCGCCCCGCATGTTCGCCATGCTGGAGGAGCAGATGACGACGTATGTCGGTGCGTCGGAGGCCGAGGACAAGTCGCCGGACTTGCTCGACTCCTGCGTCTGGGCGCTCACCGACCTTCTCCTGGACGCCTCCGTTGGGGGTGCCCCGTCGCGACCGTCAGACGGTCGGCTCAGCGGGAGACGGTAGATGGAGAAGCACGTCGGCGCCGTTGACCCGAACTTCGGCCTGATGGCCAGGCGCGGGCACCAACATCAGCCCCGCTCGCCTTCGTCTCCGATGAGCAACGTCACCATCGCTTCGAGGCGCTCGTCGTTGACCTGCGGAACAGTCCAGTTGTTGCTGCGCGCGTGCTCGATGAACGGCGGGTCGAGCTCCACGTGGTAGCGCCCCACGTAGTGGGCCAGGTCGGAGTACCACAGCCAATGTCCGTCTGTGAGCAGGTGGAGCCCTCCGATGAACGCCCCAGTCTCGCTCAGCACGTCAGGCACAGCTGAAGGCGTGCCGACCAAGGTCGCGCCGGCACGCAGGTACCGAACCAGATCGCCTTCATACCCCGGCGCAGCCATGCGCGCAGCAGTTCGGATCGACGGTTCGTCCGGACTGCCGTACTCCAGCTCCCTGAAACCGCCGACGACGGGGAACTTGTCGAAGATCACTTGGTCGAGCC